>NZ_JBFUEE010000002.1:0-1310297 GCF_056404355.1 Mesorhizobium sp. P2_D5 | reverse complement strand
GGCGCACCGCCGACCAGCACGACATAATCGTCGCGGATGCCCTTTTCCTTCATCGTGTCGATGACGACCTTCATGTAGGGCATGGTCGTGGTCAGCAGTGCCGACATGCCGATGATGTCGGGCTGGTGCTGTTCGATCGCATCGAGATATTTCTCGACCGCATTGTTGATGCCGAGGTCGATGACGTCGAAGCCGGCACCTTCCATCATCATGCCGACGAGGTTCTTGCCGATGTCGTGGATGTCGCCCTTGACGGTGCCGATGACCATCTTGCCCTGCTTCGGCGCGCCGGTGGCGGCAAGCAGCGGACGCAGGATGAACATGCCGGCCTTCATCGCGTTGGCCGACAACAGCACTTCGGGAACGAACAGGATGCCGTCGCGAAAATCCTCGCCGACGATGCGCATGCCTTCGACCAGCGCCTCGGTCAGCACCTTGTAAGGCACCCAGCCGCGCTCGAGCAGGATGTTGGTGCCTTCCTCGATCTCTTCCTTCAGCCCGTCATAGAGATCGTCGTGCATCTGCTGCACCAACTCGTCGTCGGAAAGTTCGGAAAGGATGATCTCGTCGTCGGACATTTTGCCTGCGCCAATTGCTTGTCAGTGATTTGCGGGCCGCCGGCACCTTTGTCATAGGTGCCGGCGGCATTTGCTTGTAGGTCTCGGGAGTTAAATCAGGCGTCCAGCCAAACGTTCTGGAAGTCCATTTCGTAGGTCTGGTGCATTCCGTAGTTCTTCACCTTCTTGCTCATGTGGCAGTAGAGCTTCTGCCAGAACGGCTGGATGATCACGCCGGAATCCTGCAGGATCTGCTCGACGTCCTTCATCACCTCCTTGCGCTTGGCAGGATCGGCCAGCGAAAGCGCCTGCTTCAGCTTGGCGTCGAAATCGGGGTTGGCATAGGCCGTTTCGTTCCAGGCCTCGCCCGAGCGATAGCCGAGCGCCAGCACCTGGACGCCCAGCGGCCGCATGTACCAGATGGTCATCGAGTACGGATACTTCGTCCAGTCGTTCCAGAAGGTCGAGCCCGGCAGCACCGTACGCTTCACCTTGATGCCGGCATCGCGCAATTGGCCGGCGATCGCATCGCCGGTGTTCTTCTGCCATTCGTCCTCGACGGTGATCAGCTCGTGCTCGAAGTCGGCCTGCCCGGCATCCGCCATCAGCTTCTTGGCGGCGGCGGCATCGCGTGTCTTCTTGGGCAGCGGATAGTATTCGGGATGGATCGGGGCGACGTGGTGGTTCTCGCCAACCGTGCCGAGCCCGGCGTAGCCGAGCTGCATGACGGCATTGTTGTCGACGGCCATCTGCAGCGCATTGCGCACCCGCTGGTCGTCATAGGGCTTGTGGGTGATGTTGGTGCGGGCAACGAGCGTGGTCGCCGTCGCGACCTCCGATTTCACCAGATCCATCTTGTCGAGGGCGTCGATGAAGTCGGCCGGCGTTTCGAAATCGAGGTCGATCTCGCCAGATTCGAAGGCATTCAGCGTGGCGTTGAAGTCGGTGCCGTAGTCGATGAACTCGACACCGTCGAGCGGTGTTTCACCGCCCCACCACTTGCCGTTCTCGCGACGCTTGACGATCGCCTTCGAACCCACTGCATAAGACACCAACTCGAAAGGTCCGGTACCGATCGGCTTCTTGATCGGGTCGGCGCCATCCTTATCGAAGTCGCGATGCACGACCAGCGCCGGATAGTCGGTGAAGCCCGGTATGATCGCGATGTCGGGTTCGGTCAGCTTCAGCTTGACCGTGAGGTCATCGACCTTGGTGATAGCGCCATCCCTGGCCTTGCCGGTCTTTGTGTCGATCAGCGCGCCGACGCGTGCCGCCATGGAATTGCCGGAAGCACCCTTCTCGCACCAGCGGTTCAGATTGGAGACCACGTCATCAGCGTTGAAGGCATCGCCGTTGTTCCATGTGATGCCTTTGCGCAGATGCAGGGTGTATTCGGTGGCGTCGTCATTGACGTCCCAGCTTTCGAGCAGGACCGGCTCGAAAGTGAACTGGTGCGTATAGCGGACGAGCGGCTCCAGCCAACAACGGGTGACGTTTGCCATCTCGGTCCAGTCATAGGTGCGCGGATCCTTCTGCGCCTTGACCGACATCGCGACATGCAGCGTTCCACCCTTTTTCGGTTCATCGGCCAGCGCCTTTGTCGGCGCGGCAAGGCCGATCATGCCATAGGCGAAAGCCGTCGACGCGCCGAAGGCGCTGGCCAGCGCCAGGAATTCGCGCCGGTCCATGCGGCCTGCACGCGTCTCTTTCGCCATTGTCTCGATAGCGCCCGGCACGCGGTCGCCATTGCTTCTGAAGAGCGTCATGTTTTCCTCCCTTGGTTGTTCCGTCAGGTCTTCGCCTGTCACATCAACTAACGCTGTTCGGCAGTTTTTCCTCACGCCGCGCGATAAAATCCTTGAGACCCTCGGCGATGCCCTCGTCGAGCTTCGGCTCCTCATAGTCGGCCAGCATGTTGCGCGCCTTCTCGCGGCCACGCGTGTCGTGGTCCTTCGCGCCTTCGGCCTTCCACTGTTCGTACGAATTGAAGTCCATGATGGTGGGCATGAAGAAAGCGGACTCGAAATGTTCGAGCGTGTGCTGGGTGCCGAGGAAATGGCCCTGCGGCCCCACCTCGCGGATCGCCGCCATCGCTTCCTTGAAATCGTCGAACGGAAGGCCGCCTGCATATTTGTACCAGCCGATAAGCTGCTCGCAGTCGGTGGCGAATTTCGAATAGCCGCAGGTGAGCCCCGCCTCCAGCCATCCGGCCGAGTGCCAGATGTAGTTGGCGCCGGCGAGGATGGCGGCGTGCATCAGCATGTTCGCCTCGTAGCCGGCCTGGGCGTCATTGAGCTTCGAGCCGACATGGAAGCCGGACGTGCGCCAAGGCAGTCGGTATTTGCGCGCCAGCGCGCCCATCAGGTACATCATCTGGGCGGCCTCCGGCGTGCCGCCCATCGGCGCCCCGGTCTTCATGTCGACCGTCACCATGAACTGGCCGTAGATCTGCGGCGACCCCGGACGCAGGAGCTGCGTGAAGGCGACGCCAGCGAGTGCTTCTGCATTGACTTGCGCCACCGCGCCGACGGCAGAGGCCGAGGTCGAGGCGCCGCACAGCGCGAAGGGCGCCAGGATCAACGGCTGGTTGTTGCGCGCATAGACCTTCATGGCGTCCAGCATGGTGGCGTCCCACACGAGCGGTGAGTTGCAATTGGTGATCGATACAAGCACCGGGTTGTCGCGGACGAACTCTTCGCCGAAAACGATGCCGGCCATCGCCATCGTGTCTTCGGCGCGTTCCTTCGAGGTGACAATGCCCATGAACGGCTTGTCGGAGTGCTTCAGCGCCGAATGGATGATGTGGAGGTGACGCTTGGGCACCGCAATTTCCATCGGCTCGCAGATGACCGAGCTCGACGAGTGCAGCGCCGGCGCCATGTAGGCGAGCTTGTGAAAATTGCTGAGGTCGGCGAGCGAACCGTACCGCCTGTTGTTGTCGAGGTCGCGCACATAGGGCGCGCCATACATCGGCACGAAGATGGAATTCTTGCCCCCGACGCGGACGGTACGCTCGGGGTTGCGGGCATTGAGGGTGAATTCCGGCGGGACCTTCGAGACCAACTCCATCAAGAGCGCACGGTCGATGCGGACGCGCGTCTCGGATACATCGGCTCCGGCGGCCTTCCACAGGGCGATCGCCTCATCGTCGCGGAATTCACAACCGACCTCTTCGAGGATCAAGAGCGATTCCTGGTGGATCAACTCCACCGCCTCGTCAGGCACCATCTGATAGGCGGGGATCTGGCGCACCAGCGTAGGAAACGAGGCTATGGGAGCGCCACGTATCGCCTTGCGCCCCAGGCGACCGCCGCTTCTGCGGTTGGCGTGTTCGGTCACTGCAACGGCCGGTTCATTCATGGCAACTCATCCCTCCAACAGCCCGTCAACTTAGCGAGACGGAATATAGCTGTGACGCTGGAAAATCCTGATCTCTTGTATAAACTCTCCTTATGCGAAGCCTGCGCCACCTGCTGCCCTCCGCCGGCAGCCTGATCGTCTTCGAGGCGGCCGGCCGGCTGTCGAGCTTCACCGCCGCCGGGCGCGAGCTCGGCATGACGCAGGCGGCCGTATCCTACGCCGTGCGCGGGCTGGAGGAACAGCTCGGCGCCAAGCTCTTCCAGCGCCGCCACCGCCAGGTTCTCCTGACGGAGGCCGGCGAGCGCTTCCACGCCGACGTCTCGCTCGGGCTGTCGCATATCCGCAAGTCGGCGGAGGATCTGCGCCTGCAGGCGACCGGCGGCCATGTGACGCTGGCCGCCTCGACCGCCTTTGGCTCGTTCTGGATGATGCCGCGCCTACAGCAATTCCGCGACGAACTGCCGGGCGTTGATCTGCGTATCCAGACCGCCGACCGCGACCTCGACATCATCGCCGAGGGCATCCCGCTCGGCGTGCGCGGCGGCGTGCCGCGCGACTGGCCGGACTATCATTCGCTGTTGCTTGCAGACGAGGAGATCTTCCCGGTCGCGGGCCCCAGCTATCTGGCGAGGTTTGGGCTGCCAGAGACCGTCGCCGAACTTGCCATGCATAGGCTCATCCATCTCGAGGAGCCCTACCGCGAGGCCCCGAACTGGGACGAATGGTTCGCCGCAGCCGGAACCAGCCTCCGTAATGCCGAGCGCGGGTTGCGCATCAATGATTATGCCTTGGTGATTCAGGCGGTCATGGAGGGACAAGGCATCTCGCTGGGCTGGCGGCATCTCGTCGAGCGCCTCGTGGCATCAGGCCTGTTGGTGCCGGTGACGGATCATGTGCTGAGGACCGGCATCGGATTCTACGTCATCTGGCCAAAGAACCGCGAGCTCAGCGACAATGCGCGCAAGGTAAGGGATTGGCTGGTGGCGCAGGCGTAGGCTCGCCAGCGCAATCCGGCGCGTGACCGGATTGCGTTTCGCATGCTGAAGGATCAGACCGAGCCGTCGTTCTTGAGGCCGAGCACGTCGATCTTGTCGATGGTCGGCGGGCCAACGAACAGCGTTTCGGCATTGGCCATCAGCGCCTTGGCAATCTCGCCGGTGAGATGCGCCTGCCGCCCTGCTTCGTCGTGAAAGGCATCGAACACGCCGAAGACGCTTGGCGAAAGCTGCAGGGCGAACCAGATCGGGGTCCTGGCTTCCTGATTGGCCAGTTGCGGCCCGGTATTGAGGAACGCGGCGACATCCTTCTCCTTGCCGGGCTTGGCTTCGAAGCGTGCGAACAATGCAAGTTTGATCATTTTTCTTCTCCTCGTCGTTGTGCGGCCAAGGCGGCCGTCGAAGCGACAGTCGCAGCATCGAACCGGAAAGCGTATTGGCAAAAATGACATCTTTGATATCATTATTGCCATGAACATTTCCGTCCTTGCGCTTGATGGCGTCTTCGACACCGGGCTGGCCACGATGCTCGACGTATTCGGCACCGCCAATGAGCTGGCAGGGATGCTGGCATCCCCGCCCGGCTGTTTTGCCGTGACCATTGTCGGGGTGAGCGACACGGTCCATACCGCGCAAGGCCTTCAGGTACCGGTCGTCTCGATGGGCAGCGAGCCGGAGCCCGACTGGCTGGTGATCCCCGCGATCGGCCAGAAGATGCCAGGCCCGCTTGGCGAGGCGCTGAAGCGAAGCGACATTGCCAAGGCGACCAAGGCATTGCGGGCTGCCGCCGATGCCGGCGCGCGAATCGGGGCGGCCTGTATCGGTACTTTCATCCTGGCGGAAACCGGCCTGCTCGACCGTCGGCCGTCAACCACGACCTGGTGGCTCGCACCGATGTTCCGGCAACGCTACCCGCAAGTGCGGCTCGATGCCTCGCGCATGCTGATCAATGACGGGCAGTTCGCAACCGCCGGAGCAGCACTCGGCCACATCGACCTCGCTCTGATGGTCATCCGCCAGACAAGCCCGGAACTTGCGGCGCTGACCGCCAAATATCTGATCGTCGACAGCCGGCCGCTGCAATCGGCCTATGCCATGTCGGACCATCTCGCCCATTCGAACCCGCTGGTCGAGCGTTTCGAGCGATGGGCGCGCGGCCATCTCGCAGCCGGCTTCAACCTAGACGAAGCGGCCGCGGCACTGGGAGCCAGCAAGCGCACGCTGTCGCGGCGGGTCAACGATGTGCTTGGCAAGACACCGCTGTCCTATTTTCAGGATCTGCGGGTAGAGCAGGCTGTCCATTTGTTGAAGACCACATCCGACAGTGTCGATGAGATCGCCGCGAAGGTCGGCTATGGCGACGGGGTGACGCTGCGCAATCTGTTGCGCCGGCGGCTACACAAGGGCGTGCGTGAAATCCGCACCGCAACTTGATCCACCGACCTCGCGATATTGCCTCTCCCGCGCCCCCCGAATCCGCCTATAGTATCTCCATGCCCATTCGCCAGCTTTCCGAAACGATGATCAACCAGATCGCCGCCGGCGAAGTCATCGAGCGTCCGGCAAGCGTGGTCAAGGAACTGGTCGAGAATGCGCTCGATGCCGGTGCCGGCAAGGTCGAGATCGTCACCGCCGGCGGCGGGCTGAACCTGATCCGCGTCACCGATGACGGCTCCGGCATTTCCGAGCCGGAGCTGGCGCTGGCGATCGCACGTCACTGCACCTCCAAGCTCACCGCGGACATCAACGACATTCGTTCGCTCGGCTTTCGCGGCGAGGCGCTGCCGTCGATCGGCTCGGTGTCGCGGCTGTCGATCCGATCGCGGACAGCAACAAGCGAAAGCGCCGCCGAGATCGGCATCGAGGGCGGCCGCGTCTTGCCCGTCAGGCCGGCGGCGGCCAATCGCGGCACCACCGTCGAGGTGCGCGACCTGTTCTTCGCCACGCCCGCCCGACTGAAATTCATGAAGGGCGAGCGCGCGGAGAGCTCGGCTACCAGCGACGTGGTCAAGCGCATCGCCATCGCCTTCCCCGCCGTGCGCTTCACATTGGCGGGTTCGGATCGCTCAACCCTGGAATTGCCGGCGACGGACGACAGTCCGGAAGGCAGCCTGCGCCGCGTCGCCCAGGTGATGGGCGCCGAGTTTCCGGACAATTCCATTGCCATCGACGCGATGCGCGAAGGCGTGCGTCTGACCGGTCACGTGTCGATCCCGTCCTTCACCCGCGCCAACGCGCTGCAGCAATATGCCTATGTCAATGGCAGGCCGGTGCGCGACAAGCTGATTGCCGGCGCCATACGCGGCGCCTTCGCGGATGTCCTGCCGCGCGACCGCCATGCGGTGACGGTGCTGTTCCTGACGCTCGATCCGGCCGTCGTCGATGTCAACGTCCATCCGGCCAAGGCCGATGTGCGCTTCCGCGATCCCGGACTGGTGCGAGGGCTGATCGTCGGCGCTGTCCGGCAAGCACTCGCGGATGCCGGCATCCGCGCCGCCACCACGGGCGCCGCCGGCATGATGGCGGCGTTCCGGCCTGGTGCGGCATCCTACGGCCACGGCGGGCCCGCCAATGGCCACCGCAGCTATGAAGCATCCTACCATGCCTCCGGCCCAGCCGGCTTTGATCCGACGCGCTCGCCGCAGCGGCCGCTCGACATGGGGTTCGAAGGGGCGGGTTTCGAGGGCCCCGGTCAGCGCGGCTTGCGCGAAAATGAGCAGGCGGCATTCGATGCCGGCCCGCTAGCCAGCGCCGATGCACGCGCCGGGCAGAGCGAAGCGGCCGAGACGCTGCTTGGCGCGGTGCTGGGTGCGGCACGCGCTCAGGTGCATGAGAACTATATCGTCGCCCAGACCAGGGATTCGCTCATCATCGTCGACCAGCATGCGGCGCATGAGCGGCTGGTCTATGAGGCGCTAAAGAACGCGCTGCATTCGCGCGCCGTGCCATCACAGATGCTGTTGCTGCCGGAAATCGTCGACCTGCCGGAAGAAGACGCCGAACGGCTGGCGATGCATTCCGAGACGCTGGCCCGCTTTGGACTTGGCGTCGAGCGTTTCGGCCCGGGTGCGGTCGCGGTGCGCGAGACGCCGTCGATGCTGGGCGAGACCAATGTCCAGCAACTGGTGCGCGACCTTGCCGACGAGATCGCCGACAACGACACGGTCGACACGCTGAAGGAGCGGTTGGACAAGATCGCGGCCACCATGGCCTGCCACGGCTCGGTACGCTCCGGCCGCCTGCTCAAGGCCGAGGAGATGAACGCGCTGCTGCGCCAGATGGAGGCAACGCCCGGCTCCGGCACCTGCAACCACGGGCGGCCGACCTATATCGAACTCAAGCTCGCGGATATCGAGAGGCTGTTTGGGAGGCGGTGAAGGCTCAGGGATGAACACCGACGATTGTCTGCAACAGTTTGGCCTCGTTCCACGCAACGAAGATCTATCCAAGATTCGAGATCTGCTAGCTCACGAGGCCGATCTCGAACGTGCAGGACGAGGTCGCGACCGGCAGGCAGACCTTGCACTGCTCTGCAGCGTTCAGCTCTTCAGCAGGGGCCATGATGAAGACGTGCTGCGGATCTGGGACGCCAAATCGTCCGGATTCGACTTGTTTTGCTATCTGGACGTTCAACTGCTTTGCGGTGGCGGCCTTGCCCATGCAAAGGATTTCTTGCGCAAGCAGCCCGGCGAAGTGGCCACGGACGCCCTTGCATATCTGGAAAAATGCGAAGCGGCCGGCGATTTCGAGGACTTTTTGCCAGCCAATCACATGAACCACTACCGCAACTATTTCGGAGTAGCCTAACTTACTGGAAAGAGCCGCTTTGCAGCGGCTCTTGTCGAGTAGAGGAATGATCCCGACCCTCTGATTTACCTCTTCAAATTCACCACGATCACACCGCCCAGCGCCAGTGCGCCGCCGAGCATGCCAAGCAGTGTCGGCACTTCGCCCAGCCAGAAGAAGCCGATCAGGGCGGACATGGGCGAAACCAGATAGAGGAAGTTCGACGCACGTGCGGCCGGCAGGCGCGACAGCGCGGTCGCCCAGGCGGCATAGGCGATCAGGCTGGGCACGATGCCGAGAAAGATCACGGCGCCGAGGCCGGCTGTGTCGGCGACCGCTGCCTGCGCGAGGCCGCTCGGCAGGAAGGGCGACAGGCAGAGAGCGCCAAGTATCATGTTCGAGGCCGAAATGGTCAGCGGGTGGTGGCGGGCGAAGAGCGGCTTCTGGACGATGGTGTTGACAGCCGAGCAAAGCGCCGAACCCAGCACCAGCAGCGCCCCGGCGTTGAAATGCAGGCCGTCCCCGTCGCCGATGGCGATAATGCCGATGCCGGCGAAGGAAATGGCGGTGCCAACCCATGCCATGCCGGAGAAGCGTTCGCCAAGCAGCGCCATCGCCATGATGGCGGTGAAGATCGGGCTGACATTGATGATGAAGCCGGCAGCGCCGGCCGAGACGGTCAGTTCGCCGAAATTGAGCATTGCCGTGTACAGCGCCACGAAGATGGCGCCGCCAAAGGCCAGGCGCCACAATTCATCCAGCCTCGGCAGCGCCGGACGCTTGACGGCGAGGAAGATCGCCGCCGGCACCGCGGCGATGGCAAAGCGCAGCGCGCCGAGTTCCAGCGGCCCGAAGGCGGCAAGGCCAGCGCGGATAGCCGGAAAGGCAGAGGCCCAGCCGACCACCGTGAGCGCCACCGCGATGGCTGCCGTGGTGTCCATCCGTTGTGTCGGATTCAACGTGCTGGTCATTGCGCTCATCTCACTGTCCTCGTGATTCTCGTGCCCTGAAATGCAGAAAACGCCTTTTCGGGCCAGTTGACAAACGACCAAATCGAGGATCAGCTGTGACTATGGATCACAGCTCAGACACAATGGTGCCGCTCGAAACGCTGCGCGCCTTCGACGCGGCGGCGCGGACGGGCAGCTTTTCGGCGGCAGCTGAAAAGCTCAACATCACCCACGGCGCCGTCAGCCGGCAGATCGCCAAGCTCGAGGACTGGCTGGGGCTGAAAGTGTTCGATCGCGGCGCGCGCGGTGTCTCGCTGACGATCGAAGGCAACAGGCTGCATCTGCGCACGGCGGAAGCATTCGCGCTGATATCGACCCATTCCGACCGCTGGGTCGAGCCGCGCGGCACCGCGGTGGTGCGCCTGACCTCGATCCCTTCGGTCAGCGGGCTGTGGCTGATGCCGCGCATGGCGGCGCTGGAGAACAATCCCTCCAAGCTGCGCATCGTACTCGACGTCGATATCCGTCAGGCCGACCTTGCCGATGAGGGCATCGATCTGTCGATCCGCTGTGGCCGCGGCGGCATTCCGGGTCGTGTCTCGGTGCAGCTTTTCGAGGAACATGTTTTTCCCGTCGCATCGCCCGAACTTGCCCGCGAGATCGGCCGCGGCGACCCTGCCCGGCTGCTCAAATTTCCACTGATCAACGATTCCGATGCTTCGGCCTGGCGTGCCTGGTTTGCCGCGCAAGGCATGGATTACCGCCCGCGCCCGCAGGACCGGCGCTTCGAGGACTACAATCTGGTGCTCGACGCCGCAGCCTATGGGCTCGGCATCGCGCTGGCGCGCCCACCCCTGACCGGGCATCAATTGAAGGCCGGACGCATCACCGCCGTCGACGAGCGCACCGCGCTCAATCCGGTGTCCTACTGGCTCGACCGGCCGATGGGACGGCCACGTGCGGCAGCGGCAGAACTGGCGCGCCGTATCGCGGTGCAGGCAGGACTTGCATCGGAAAAGATGGAAGCCTTTATCGAGGCTGAGGGTTAGCGCAGCACCACCAGAACAAACCCGACGACCGCCGCCGCCAGCAGCCCGGCAGTCAGCGACATCAGCCCGACACTCGTCCGCCTGTTTTCAGGCCTGGCCGCTTCGCTCGGCCCGGCGGTCGCACGTTCTCGCCTGGCCACGGCATTGCTGGCTGGGGTGCGGCGTAACGGCAACAGCTCAGATGCGAGAAGCGGGAGCCATGGCAAGGTCGCCGGCCTTTCCGGGGCACCCTCATCGCCCCTTGCCAAAGGCACCGCCAAGCCACGCTGCGCAGTCTCGCCGTCAGTTGGCCTCCTCGCTGCATTGGCCACCGGTATGGCATCGCCGGCTGCTTCTCCGCCCGGTTCCGCGAGTGCCAGATAGGCCTGGATGATTTCGGCCGAGGCCGTCTGCTGCGCTCTTATCGCTGTCGCCTGCGACAGCACCGGCAAAGTCGGTGTCGCCACGGGTCGCACGGGTGCGCCGGAAGGTGCCGGCGGCGCCACCAGCGCCTTCACCAGTGCCGTTTTGACCGGATCGGCCTTTGCCGACGGCACGGCCTGCGGCGTCATCGCTTCCCTGAGCAAGGCGGCAAGACGAACTGAGGAAATGTCCATGGTGCCCCGACAACAGCATTTTTCCGCGAAAGATTAAGGGGGCAGCATTGTCTCAGGCTTGTCACATGCTTGACCTAGCCGCCAATTTGTGGCGATGAAATCCTCATGAACCTCGGCGCCGCTGCATGATGAACCGTTTCGAAGGCCCTGGCGGCAAGGAAGCCCGTATCCGCTATCTCGATGGCGACTTCCAGGTTACCAGCCCGGGCGCTTTCGTGCGCTGCGCGGTGACCGGCGAAAGCATCCCGCTTGATGAGTTGAAATACTGGAGCGTCGCCAGGCAAGAGCCCTACATCAACGCTGCCGCTTCGCTGCGCCGCGAAATCGAAGTGCAGCCGGAGCTACGCAGCCGGCGTTGATGTTTGCGCGAGTCGTTTACGCAAGCCGATAACGCACTTCACGACGACAGGTCAGCCCTTCAGCTTGCGTTGACGCCAGGCATCCAGCGTTTCGTCGATGATGCGTTCGGGCACGCGTTCGAGCTCGAAAACCGTGTCGATTGCCAGGACCTCGAGCCGGTCGAGAAAGTCCTGTGGGGCGCCATGCCGCAGCCGGGCCGCGTCCTTGGCCGTGGTGATGAGGCCGAGCCCTTCGGCGCGTGCCGTCGCCGCCAGTTCGGCAAGCTCGTCCTCACCATAAAAATGATGGTCCGGAAACGGTCGCGTCAACGCCAGTTCGCCGCCGGCCTCGCGCACCGTGTCGAAGAATTTTTCGGGATGGCCGATGCCGGCGAAAGCCAGGAACCGCTTGCCGGCAAGCCCCTGCTTGCTGCTTGGCTTGGTGTGGGCCTCAAAGATCGGCCGGGCGGCGCGTGCCGCCTGGCGGACCACGGCGTCGGCGGCGGTGCCCTCGCCCATCTTCAACAGCCCGCTGGTGAAGACCAGTTGGTCGACGATCCTGGCCCGGAGCGGGCCGCCCGGAATGACGCGGCCATTGCCGATGCCGTAGCGCGCGTCGACGACCACCAGCGCATAATCGATATGGATGCGCGCGCTCTGGAAACCATCGTCCATGATCAGGAAATCGCAGCCATGCCTTTCCAGCAGCAGCCGGGCGCCGGCGGCGCGGTTCGGCGTCACCGCCACCGGCGCGTGTTCGGCCAGGAGCAGCGGCTCGTCGCCGACATGCCTGGCGCTGTCATGATGGGCATCGACGACATGCGGCTCCGCGAACGAGCCGCCATGGCCGCGCGACAGGAAACCGGGTTTGAGCTGCATGCGCTTGGCCTGTTCGGCCAAGGCGATCGCCACCGGCGTCTTGCCGGTGCCGCCAACGGTGAAGTTGCCGATGCACAGAACCGGCGCCTCGATCTTCTCGCGCCGGGCGCGCCGCATGCCGCGGCCAGCGATGAGCGCATAGATGGCCGACAGCGGCGACAGTGCCAGGACCCGCCAGTCCGGCTTTTCCCACCAGAATGGTGGTGCTTCGGAAGCCACCCTAGCGGCCGTTCGCGCCCTTCAGGCGCGACTTGATGACCAGCGGCTGGATATAGGGTTCGAGCGATTTTAGCGTGCGCGCCAGCGCGCCGCGCATCTCGTCGACGGTCGCCACGCCCGCCGCCATCATCTCGTGACGCGCCACTTCGTTGGTCAGCAGGAAATTGACGGCGCCGGCCAGCATATCGCGGTCGCGCACCAGCTTGGCGCCGCCGCTGTCGAGCAGGCGCTGGTAAGCCTCGCGAAAATTCTGCACATTGCGCCCGGCAAGAACCGCGGTATCCAGCATGGCCGGCTCGAGCGGGTTCTGGCCACCCTCTGAGGTCAGCGAGCGGCCGACAAAGGCGATTTCGGTCAGCCTGAGATAGAGCCCCATCTCGCCGATCGTGTCGCCGAGCAGGATGTCGGTGTCGGCGGCGATCCTGTCGCCCGTGCTGCGCCGCGCGACCGTCAGGCCCATGCCGGAAATCTGTGCGGCAAGCGCCTCGGCGCGATCGGGATGGCGCGGAACGACGATGGTCAGAAGACCATGATGGCGTTTGTGCAGCGTCGCATGAACCTCGGCGGCGACCACCTCCTCGCCATCATGGGTCGAGATCGCCGCCCAGGTCGGGCGGGCGCCGATCTGACGCCGCAGCGTCGCCAGCACTCGTTCGTCGACAGGCGGCGGCAAGGTATCGACCTTGAGGTTGCCCGACACGGTCACCGGGCGGGCGCCGAGCGCAAGGAAGCGCTCGCCATCGACATCGGACTGGGCAACGACGTGGGCGAGATTCTCGAACAGCGCCTCGGCGATGTTGGCCCGTTTCTTCCACGAGGTGAACGAACGGTCGGACAGCCTGCCGTTGACCAGCACCTGCGGCACGCGGCGCGCGCCAAGCTCAAGAATGGTCATCGGCCAGATCTCGGATTCAGCGATGATCGCCAGATCCGGCTGCCAGTGATCGAGAAACCGGCTGACCGCCGGCTTGAGGTCGAGCGGCACATATTGGTGGATGATGCGATCGCCGAGCCGCTCGTCGACGACCTGCGCCGAGGTCACCGTGCCAGTCGTCAGCACAATGTTGACGCCGTAATCGAGTATGCTTTCGACCAGTGGCACGACGGCCAGGGTCTCACCGACGCTCGCCGCATGGATCCAGATCATCGGCCCCTCGGGGCGCGGTCGGCCAGCGACGCCGTAGCGCTCGCGGCGGCGGCTGCGGTCTTCCTTGCCGCGCGAGGTGCGCCAGGCGACATAGGGCCCGACCAGCGGATAGGCGGCGGCACCGGCGAAACGGTATGCCGTCAACATGGTTCGCGCCCAGCGACCGCTCATTGCGGACCATCCACGAGACGGTAGGCCTCGGCAGTCGCGGCGTTGAGCGCGACCGTGATTTCCTGGCGCTTGCGCTCCATTTCGGCCTCGTCGGCGCCGATCGGCACGAAGATCGGCGCGCCGATGACGATCGACGAGCGGCCGAACGGCAGGTTGATGGTGGTCTTGTCCCAGCTCTTCTCCAGCACCTTGCGGCGGCTAGTGGTGATGGCGACGGGCAGCAGAGGCCGACCGGAGAGGCGTGCCAGAAGAACGATACCAAGCCCCGCGTCACGCGGCGTGCCGTGGGGAATGTCGGCGATCATGGCGACGTTCTTGCCGGCGGCGAGCGACTTTTTCAGGGCGATGAGCGCCTTTGCCCCGCCCTTGTCGAGATGCCTGGCGTTGTCACGCCCGCCCGAACCGCGCACCGCCTCGATGCCAAACTTCCCCAGCATCAGCGCGTTGAGCTCGGCATCGGCGCTGCGCGAGACCATCGCGACCAGCGGCTTGCGCCTGGGATAATAGGCTGGGGTCAACAGGTGCTGGCCGTGCCACAGGGCGATGATGCCGGGCTCGAATTCGGCATAGGCGCTGCTCGAAAACCGCGCCGACCCATCGACGACGCGATTGGTCAGGCGCACCAACCGCACAAACTGGGCGAACAGGCTGGCGATGGCGTTCTTGACGAATCGCGACTGCGCCAGCGGTTCGCGAATCCTGCGCCAGAAAGCCTTAGTCGTGCGGCTGCGCCCCCTGCGCGCGGGCGTGGGTTCAGTGGCTGGCTCTTTCGCCAGGTCTTGCTCCATCGAGGTCAACCGACAGCCTTGTTGTCGGGGTCCAGCAGCCGGTGCAGATGAACGACGAAATAACGCATGTGGGCATTGTCCACGCTGGCTTGCGCCTTGGCTTTCCACGCCGTGTGCGCGGATTGATAGTCCGGATAGATGCCGACGATGTCGAGCCCGTCGAGATCGCGGAACTCGGAGCCGCCAAGCTTCGTCAGCTCGCCACCAAACACCAGGTGCAAAAGCTGCTTTTTTCCGTCTTCCGCGGCCATGTCGGTCCTTCACATATCGTGAGTTTGTGACAGGTCTAGACCAAAGCCGTCGACTTTGGAACCTTCGAAAACGCTTTCACCTATCCAGCCCGGCAATGACGGCGGCGAGCACGGCCAGCAGTTCACCGCTGCCGGCGGCGAGCGCGCCGTGGCGGGTCACCTCGCCGGCATAGAGCGGCGAGCGGCCATGCCGGTCGAGCAACTGGCCGCCGGCCTCGCGCAAAATGAGATCGGCGGCGGCAATATCCCAGTCATGCGCGTTCGGCTTGACGAAAGTGGCATCCAGCGCGCCATTGGCGATCATGGCCAGCCGATAGGCGAGCGACGGGCTGTAGGGCGCCCGCTTCAGTCGCACCTGCCAGTCGGCAGGCATCAGGTCGGTCAACTGCTTCAGCCCGGAAATCTCGGCCGTATCCGGCAGCTTGCGCACCGCGATGCGCTTGCCGTTGCGGAAAGCGCCCTGTCCGGGCAGCGCCCAATAGGTCTCGTTCATCGCCGGGCATTCCAGCACGCCGGCAAGCGTGCGGCCACGCTCGACGACGGCAACGCTGACGCACCAGGTGCGCTGGCCTTCCAGGAAGCCGCGCGTGCCGTCGATCGGGTCGACGACGAAGGTGCGGCGCGCCGAAAGCCGCACCGGATCGTCGGTTGTTTCTTCCGACAACCAGCCATAGTCGGGCCGTGCTGCAAGCAGCGTCTGCCGCAGATAGGCGTCGGCGGCATGGTCGGCTTCGCTGACCGGCGATGTGCCGCCCTTCATCCAGACTTGCGGGTTGTTGCCGAAATAGCGCATGGCGATGACCCCGGCCTCGCGGGCGGCATCGCGCAGCAAAGGCAAATCCTCGGTAGCACTGGCAGTGATCAGGTCATGCTCCGGCAAGGGTCATGCCTTCGATCAGAAGCGTGGGGGCGGCGGTGCCGAAATTGCGGTCGAGGTCATCAGCCGCCACCATGTTCAGGAACATGGTCTTCAGGTTCGAGGCGATGGTAACCTCGGCGACGGGATAGGCCAGCGCACCATTTTCGATCCAGAAGCCGGAGGCGCCACGGCTGTATTCGCCGGTGACCATGTCGACGCCCTGGCCGAACACTTCGGTGACGTAGAAGCCGGTCTTGAGCGATTTGATCAAATCCTCGGGCGACCGGTCGCCCGGTTCGATGGCGAGATTGGTCGAGGACGGCGAGACGGACGAGCCGCCGCGCGAACCGCGCCCATTGGTGACGAGACCAAGCTCGCGCGCGGCCGATGTCGACAGGAACCAGTGGTTGAGCACCCCTTTTTCGACCATGAACAGCTTCTCGCCCTCGATGCCTTCGCCATCGAACGGACGCGAGGCCTGGCCACGCTGCCTGAGCGGCTCGTCAGTGACGGTGATCGCGGAGGCGGCCACCTGCTTGCCCATCATGTCGCGCAGGAACGACGTCTTGCGCGCGACGGAGGCGCCGTTGATGGCGCCGGCAAGATGACCGGCGATGCCGCGCGCGACGCGCGGGTCGAACACAACGTCGATCGGCCCGGTCGCCGCCTTGCGCGCGCCGATACGGCGCACGGCACGTTCGCCGGCCTTGCGGCCGATGTCTTCAGGCGCATCGAGATCGGCAAAATGCTGGCGCGAGGAGAATTCATAGTCGCGCTCCATGCCGGTGCCCTCGCCAGCAATGACGCTGGCCGAGCGCGAGAAACGCGACCCGACATAGTGGCCGAGGAAGCCGTGCGAGGTGGCCAGCACCAAGCCACCGAGGCCGGCACCGGCGCTGGCGCCGGCCGAATTGGTCACGCCCTTGACGGCAAGGGCCGCCGCTTCCGCCGCAAGTGCCGCTTCCTTCATTTGATCGGCCGACACCTCGGTGGCGTCGAACAGGTCGAGATCGCGCGTCTGTTTCACCAGCAATGCCGGGTCGGCCAGCCCCTGATAGGGGTCCTGTGGCGACACTTTCGCCATCGCCACGGCACGCTCGGCCAGGGTTGCAGGATCGGATGCTGCGGTTGCCGAGACGCTGGCCACACGCCCATCGACGAAGACGCGTAGCGAGACATCCTCGCTCTCGGCCGATTCGGTGCCCTCGACCTTGCCGAGCCGCACCGACACACCGGTCGAGCGGCTGCGCACGGCCACCGCATCGGCGGCGTCGGCGCCAGCCTTCTTGGCAGCTTCGACCAAAGCAGCGACACGGTCGGTCAATTTTGCTGCATCTGTGATATCGGTCATGCGCGTGATCCTGCTGGCGCGGCGAGCTTTGGCCGCAGCCACCATCTATTGTTCCGGTCCGGCTTGTGCAATGGCATAGGCTTCAATCAAAATGCATCGGTTCACGGTTCAGATCTCGAACCGAGGCATGGCAACCCGGTCCGCAGCCCGCTCGGAGCATTTTCGATGACGCCTTTCCATCTCGCCTTCCCGGTCCGTGATCTCGATGAAACTCGCTTTTTCTATGGCGAGGTGCTGGGTTGTGCGATCGGCCGCTCATCGGCGACCTGGGTCGATTTCGATCTTTACGGCCACCAGATGTCGGCGCATCTGCGGCCACAGGCCACGCCAGCCGCCAGCGACGGCAAGGTCGACGGCATCGTCGTGCCGATCCCCCATTTCGGCGCCGTGCTCTTGATGGATGACTGGCAGCGGCTGGCGACGCGGCTGGAGGCGCGCGGCGACATCGACTGGCTGGAACGGCCAATGGTCCGCTTCAAGGGCGAGCCCGGCGAACAGGCAACGCTGTTCATCCGCGATCCCTCCGGCAATGCGCTGGAATTCAAGGGCTTTCGCTCGCTGGAGCAGGTTTTCGCGCACTGAGGCGCCGGGCAGGCAGCGAGCCTGTGGTTCAGGACGCCGCAACGGGCGTCCAGATGACATCATCGACTTTCTGCGCGCCCGTCGCCAGCATCACCAGGCGGTCGAAGCCGAGCGCGATGCCGCTGGCCTGCGGCATGATGGCGAGGGCGGCGAGAAAATCCTCATCCAGTGGATAGCGCTCGCCATAGATGCGCTCTTTCTCGTCCATCTCGATGATGAAGCGCCGGCGCTGCTCATCGGCATCGGTCAGTTCGCCAAAGCCGTTGGCGAGCTCGACGCCGCAGCAATAGAGCTCGAAGCGCTCGGCGACGCGCGCATCCCTGGGGCTCGGCCGCGCCAATGCCGCCTCGGCCGCCGGGTATTCGCACAGGATGGTCGCCCGCCTTTGCCCGAGCAACGGTTCGATCTTTTCCACCATCACCCGGCTGAACAAATCAGCCCAGCTGTCGTCGGTTGCGGTGCGCAGGCCGGCCCGGACCAAGGCGGCATAAAGCGCGTCCCGGTCGGTGGCGCCGTCGGCGGCGACCGTGGCCAGCAGATCGATGCCGGCATAGCGGGTGAAGGCATCCGCGACCGTCAGCCGTTCCGGCTCGGCAATCGGATCGCAGTCGCGGCCCCGGAAGGAAAAGCGCGTCGCCCCTGCCCTTATCGCGGCCAGCGCCAACATGGCCGCGCAATCCTGCATCAGGCTCTCATAGGCCTCGCCCACCCGGTACCATTCGAGCATGGTGAATTCGGGATGGTGCAAAGGGCCGCGCTCGCGGTTGCGGTAGACCGGACCGAGGCTGAAAATGCGCTGTTCGCCGGCGGCAAGCAGTTTCTTGCAGGCGAATTCCGGCGAGGTGTGGAGATAAAGCGGCGACCGCGTGCCGTCCGGTCCGATCGCTTGCGTGGTGAAAGCCGCCAGGTGTGCCTCGTTGCCGGGCGAGACCTGCAGGGCCGCCGTTTCCACCTCGACGAAATCTTCGGCGGCGAACCAGTCGCGCAGGCTGGCGGCGATAGCGTTGCGCAGCATCAGCCGCGGGCGGCGGTCGGCGTGGACATGCGGCGTCCACCAGGGCGAGGCATCGGGCGACGTAACGTTCATGGGGCTCAGATCATATGGAATGGGGGCTGGCGGTTGCGGCCAAGATGCGCTAGTTCGCAGCGGACGGCTGCTGAAGCCGATTTGTACCAATCAACCATTTCAGGATTGTAAGCCGTGGTGAAAGTCATCGCCAGTTCGCTCCGTAAAGGCAATGTCGTCGACAAGGACGGCAAGCTTTATGTGATCCTCTTTGCCGAAAACATCCACCCAGGCAAGGGCACGCCGGTGACCCAGCTCGACATGCGCCGTATCGGCGACGGGGTGAAGGTGTCGGAGCGCTACCGCACCACCGAGCAGGTGGAGCGCGCCTATGTGGAAGAGCGCGAGCACACCTTCCTCTACGCCGACGGCGAAGGCTATCATTTCATGAATCCGGAAAGCTACGACCAGGTAGCGGTGTCGGAAGCTGTGGTCGGCGACATGGCGCCTTACCTGTTGGAAGGCATGGCCGTGCAGTTGTCACAGTTCAATGGCATTGCCATTTCACTGGTGCTGCCACAGCGCGCCACCTTCGAAGTGGTGGAAACCGAGCCGACAACCAAGGGACAGACGGCCTCGTCGTCCTACAAGCCGGCCGTACTTTCCAACGGCGTGCGCACGCTGGTGCCGCCGCACATCGCCCCCGGCACCCGCGTGGTGGTGATGACGGCGGATGGCGCTTATGTGGAGCGGGCGAAGGACTGAGAACAGCGCCTTCGCTCACAAACCCTTTGGGCTATCATCGATGATCAGGTACCGGCGTCGGGCGCGCTGGCCGTGGTATCGGTCTTTCGTAAGCTCGCGCTGAAAGCCTTTCTGACAAAGCGCCCCGATTTTTCATGCAGCGTGTCGCACAAGGCCCGCATGGTTCGTCCTCTGATGGAAGAAGGAGAACGCCATGAGAAAATTGATCGTCACCGAATTCATCAGCGTCGATGGCATTGCCGAGGTCGAGAAGCTGCCCGGCGTGACCTGGAACGACGAGATGAACAGGTTCAAGGAGGACGAGCTTGCCGACAGCGGCGCCATGCTTTTGGGGCGCACGACCTATGAGATTTTTGCCGGCTCGTGGCCCAAGGAAACGGGAGATTTTGCCGACCGGTTCAATGCGCTGCCAAAATATGTCGCATCGACCAGCCTGAAGGCGCTCGACTGGAAGCCTGCCGAATTGCTGAAGGGAGCCCTGCCGGAAGCGGTGAGGGCGCTGAAGCAAGGCAGCGGTGGCAACATCTATGTGCATGGCAGCCTTAGCGTCGCGCAGGAATTGCTGCGCCACGGCCTGGTCGATCGCGTCAGGCTGCTCAGCTACCCCGGCGCTGTCGGCCAGGGCAAGCCGTTGTTCCCCGTCGGCGAGCCAGTGGCGCTCGAGCTGATTTCGGCGACGCCGTTCAGCAACGGCGTCTTGTCGCTGGAATATGTGCCGGTGGCGAAGTCGTAGTTGGCTTCGTGGATGACAACAGCGCTCGACTTTAAACCCTTGTTTTCATGCATGTCGTTGTCCCAAAACCGGGGCCACTTTTGAGCGACATGCATTGGACGATCAATTGCCGACGTCGCCCCGCCTTCACCCGGCCTTCTTCCTCCGCCTGCCCTTGACGGCAGCGCCATTCCTAGCCTCCACCACCCGCTCGACCTCTCGCTTCAGCTGATCCTTTATGTCGGCCGTATCGTTCATCAAAGCGTCGATCTTCAGGAAATCGAGCACGCGGTATTTTGATACTGCCGGGCGGACCAGGATGTCGGGGCTGCACTGCTTCAGCTTGTTGGCGATGATCGACTGCATCATCAATTGCGTGGCGCCGAACATCAGGTCGACGGAGGTCGGGTGCTTGCGGTCGGCTTCTTCCGGCGCGCCGACCACGTCGACGCCGATGATGATGTCGGCATCGTTCTCGATCAGGTCGAACGGCACGGGGTTGTAGATGCCGCCGTCAATCAGCAGCCTTCCGTCGCGCGTCACCGGGCGGAACACAGCGGGTATGGCCGCCGAGGCGGCCAGTGCCGAGTGCAGGTCGCCGTCATGGAACACGGCGAGCTTGTGGCCGAAATAGTCGGTCGCCGTCACCTTGAGCGGGATCTTGAGCTCGGCGAAGGTCTCGGGGATAGCCTCGGGCAAAAAGGCCTTCAGGACGCGCTCGACGTTGAACTGGCTGACGCGGATGCCATTCTGCACGGCTTCGGCGATGGTGCCCGGTCGCGCCCGCCACATGCGGCTCGCCACTTCGGAGCGGCGGCCGAGGATCGAGCGGGCGTAGTCGTGGATGTCCCTGCCGGTCATGCCGGCGGCCATGCCGGCGCCGATGATGGCGCCGATCGACGAGCCGGCAATGGCCACCGGCCTGATGCCCAGTTCGTCCAGCGCCTCGATGACATGGATATGCGCCAGCCCGCGCGCACCGCCGCCGCCGAAGGCGATGCCGAAGGTCGGGCTCATCCTTGGGCTCATCCCTTGCCGGCCCCGGCCAGTTTCGGTCCGATGACCATGATGGTCGGCTCAGTCGACAGCAGCTTTTTCGCCGCCGCCTTGACCTGATCGAGCGTCACCGCGTTGATATAGCCAGCGCGGCGCTGCATGTAGTCGATCCCGAGATCGTCGAGCTGCAACTCGACCAGCGTCGAGGCAATGGAACTCGAAGAGTCCAGATTGTTGATGGCGTAAGCGCCGATCATGTATTTCTTGGTCGCCGCCAGCTCAGCCTCGGTCGGGCCTTCCTCGGCCAGTTGCTTGACCACGTCGCGGACGATGCCCAGCGTCTCGGCCGCCCGGTCCGACCGGGTCCCGGTGCTGACGACCAGTGCGTCGGCATGGTCCTGGTTGATCAGCGAGGAGTTGACGCTGTAGGCCAGCCCGCGCTTTTCGCGCACCTCCTGGAACAGACGCGAGGTGAAGGTGCCGCCGCCGAGGATCTCATTCATCAGCACGGCGGCAAAGAAATCCGGCGCCTTGCGCTTCACGCCGGGATAGGCGAGCTGCAGCGAGGTCTGCGGCAGGTCGTAGTCGACCTCGACATGCTGCGCCAGCTTCGGGTCGATATCGGCCACCGGCCTCAGCGCCTGGTTCCGCGGCAGGTCGCCGAACACCATGTCGAGCTTCTTCTTCAGCGTCTCGGGATCGATGGCGCCGACCACGGCGACATGCAAGCCGCCGCGCGCGAACACCGCCTTGTGCAAGGCTTTCAAATCATCCGGCGTGATGGTGGCGATGCTCTGCCTGGTGCCTTGGTCGGAGCGGGAATAGGGATGATCGCCATAGAGTGCGCGCGCCCATTTGTCCTGCGCGACCGTATCGGGATCGTTCTCGCCGGCGATGATGCCGGACAGGATCTGGGCGCGGATACGGTCGATCGGCAGCTGGTCGAAGCGCGGCTGGTTGACCGCCAGCCGCAACAGGTCGAACGCCTCGTCGCGCTGCTCGGCCAGCATGCGCATCGAGCCGTAGATGCCGTCGCGGCTTTCGTCGAAGCTCATCTCGGCGCCGGCGTCGTCGAGCTTGATCTGGAAGGCTTCTGAGTCGAGCGGGCCGGCGCCTTCGTCGAACAGGCCGGTCATCAGATTGGCCAGGCCCTCCTTGCCAACCGGATCCTGCGTCGAGCCACCGCCGAAGACGAAGCGGATGGCGACGACCGGCACCGAATAATCCTCGACCAGCCAGGCGGTGATGCCCTTTGGCGAGGTGACGGACTGGATGTCCATGGCGCGAGCGGTGAGTGCCGGCAGGATCAGGAAGAGGATGGAGAGGAAGAATGTTGCGAGGGTGCGCCATGCAATAATCGTCGGCAGCGACCAATTACGGAAGTCGGCGCTCCCCCTCACCCAGCCTCCGCTTCGCTCGGCTGACCTCTCCCCGTTGGGGAGAGGAGTTTGCCAGCGCTGGCGCCAGCCTCTTCTCCCCAGTGGGGAGAAGGTGGTCGCGAAGCGGCCGGATGAGGGGGCTGTCTCGCTCATGGGGATCGAATTTATCATCAATTCCCCGCCTGTTGCTGCGGCAGCAAATAGCCGGTCGTCGACCGGTCGAGCACCAGATAGCGCGCGGCGACGGCCTTGATCTCGTCTGCTGTCACCTTGCGGATGCGCTCCGGCCATTGCTGGACGTCTTGCACGTTGCCACCGGTGGCCAGCGTCGAGCCATAGATGTTGGCCATGGACTCCTGCTTGTCGCGGGCAAAGATCATCGAGCGCACATAGCGGTCCTTGGCCTTTTCGAGCTCCGACGACGTGACGCCGTCCCTGGCGATGCGCGCCACCTCGGCATCGACCGCAGCTTCGACATCGGCGAGCTTGGCGTCGCCGCGCGGGGCCCCATAGACGGTGAAATTGGTGTCGTCCAGCATCGTGCCCTGGAAATAGGCGCCGGCGTTGGACGCGATGCCTTGCTGGACGACGAGTGCCTGGTAGAGCCGGCTGCGGGTGCCGCCACCGAGGATCTCGGCCAGCAGGTCGAGTGCTTCGGCCTCACCCGGCTTGCCCGAGTGATAGGACGGCACCACCCACTGCGTGGAGAAACTCGGCACGCTGACGCGGGCGTCGGAGAGCGTGACCGTGCGCTTGGTGTTCTGCTCGGGTTCAACCGGGCGGATGCGCTGCGGCAGATCGGGGCCGCGCGCCACCTTGCCATAGGTTTTCTCGGCCAGGGCCCTCACCGTGTCCGGTTCGACATCGCCGGCCACGATCAGCACGGCGTTGTTGGGCCGGTAATATTTGTCATAGAAGGCGGTGGCATCGGTGCGGTTCAGCTGCTCCATCTCCTGCATCCAGCCGATGACCGGGATGCGGTAAGGCTGGTTCTGCCACAGCGTGGCGTCGACTTCCTCGTCCAGCACCGCCTCGGGATTGTTGTCGATGCGCGAGCGGCGCTCCTCCAGGATGACGTCGCGTTCGGTCTTGATGACGTCGTCGGTGAGGATGAGGTTGCGCATGCGGTCGGCCTCGAAACTCATCATCAGCTCAAGCGCCGACGGCGCCACCGTCTCGTGGAAGGCAGTGTAGTCGTAGGAGGTGAAGGCGTTGTTGGAGCCGCCGATATCGGAGATGGCGCGGTCGAACTCGCCGGCCACATGGTGGGTCGTCGCCTTGAACATCAGGTGCTCGAAGAAATGGGCGATGCCGGATTTTCCGGGCGGCTCGTCGGCGCTGCCTATCCTGTACCACACCATGTGGGTGACGATCGGCGCGCGGTGGTCGGGGATGACGACCACCTCCATGCCGTTGTCGAGCAGGAAATCCGTCACCTTGAACGCGTCCGGCTTCGCGTTGGCCAACACGGTGCTGTCGGCCAGGACCGGGCCGGTCATGGTGATAGCCAGCGATGTCGCCAGCAGTGTTGCGCGCCATTCAACCCTAGATGTCATCAATGGCTCCAATTTCCAGGCAGGACGATAGGCAAGGCGCTGGCGACAGCATAGTGAATTGTTGGTCATGTTGCCGGCAAAGGCGGCCGCAAAGAGGCCGGCATCGACGCAAGGCGCATCACGCAACCTCGATAAACCGGATCACTGTCTCGCCGTAATTGCGCTCATCCAGCACGGAAAAGCCGGGACCCGGCTCGAAGGGCGCCACAGCCGCCTCCTCGACCACGCATAGCGCGCCGGGACGAAGCCAGCCGCCGGCCTTGGCCGACTGCAAGGCTCGCTCGCCGAGGCCCTTGCCGTAGGGCGGATCGGCGAAGACGAGGCCGAACGGCGCGAGCGTGCCGGCCTCGCCAAGGCCGGTGGCATCGCGGCGAAAGATCTTGGTGCGGCCCGTCAGGCCGAAGGCCTCGACATTGTCGCGGATCAGGCCACGGCCTTCCGCCGATTCCTCGATGAAGACGCCGTAGGAGGCACCGCGCGACAGCGCTTCGAGGCCGAGCGCGCCGGTGCCGGCGAACAGGTCGAGCACGCGCGCCCCGTCCAATTGCTCCGCAAAACGATGCGCCAGCACATTGAAGACGGCCTCGCGGGTGCGATCGGTCGTCGGGCGGATAGCGCTGCTGCGGGGCGTCGCCAGGGGTCGCCCACGAAACTCACCGCCGACGATTCTCATCTTGCGCTAGGCCTCATTCCAATCCGGGCCTCATTTCGTCCTGGGACCCTTGGGGCCGCTGCGCGGCCGTTCGCCGCCACCGGCGCCGCCCGGACGCTCGCCACGCGGTTTGCCGAACGGCTTGGCGCCTGCCGGTTTGCCATAGGACGGCTTGAACGACGCCTTGCGCGCCTTGGCGTCGGCCGCCTTGGCGGCGTCGGCCTCAGCCCTGCCCTTGCCGATCGGCCGCGCGCCCGGTGCCATCCAGACATTGGCCTTGCGCTGGCCAGGCGGCTCGATCGGCCGCTGCTCGCGCTCGGATTTCTTGCCACCACCCGGCTTGCCACCAAAACTGCCGCGCGGCTTGTCGCCAAAGCCGCCACGGGGCTTGTCGCCAAAGCTGCGTTCGGGTCGCGGGCCGCGCTCGCCATAGCTCTTTTCCGGCCCGGCGCTTCTGTCGGGACTTGTCGACAGCTTGCCCAGTGCCTCGTCGCGGCTGCCTTCGCGGCGCTTGCGGTTCTTGATCAGCCCGCCCTCGCCGATCGGCCGGCGCTCGCCATCTCTGGTGAACTTCGGCCGCTCCGGCTCCGGCTCGCGAATCTCGGTGCGCCGCACCGGCTTGTTGGAAAACGGCTTTGAAATCTCGGCATCGAAATTGGCGCCCGATTCCTCGACCAGACGCTCGCCAAGCTGGTCGCGCAGCACCCGGCCCTTGATCTCCAGCACATGGCCCTCGGCGAGGTCATCGAGCTGGAACGGTCCGTAGGAAATGCGGATCAGCCGCGTCACATCCAGGCCAAGCGAACCGAGGATGTTCCTGACTTCGCGGTTCTTGCCCTCGCGCAGGCCGATCGTCAGCCAGGCATTGGTGCCTTGCTCGCGGTCGAGCGTCGCTTCGATGGCGCCGTAAAAGACTCCGTCGACGGCAATCCCTTCACGCAGGCCGGCGAGCGCGCTTTCCTCGACCTTGCCGTGGACGCGCACGCGGTAGCGGCGCAGCCAGCCGGTGGCCGGCAGTTCGAGCACGCGCGACAAGCCGCCATCATTGGTGAGCAGCAGCAGGCCTTCGGTGTTGATGTCGAGGCGGCCGATGGTCATCAGCCGCGGCAATTCGGCCGGCAGCACGTCGAAGACGGTCTTGCGGCCCTCGGGATCGCGGTTGGTGGTGACGACACCGGCAGGCTTGTGGAACAGGAACAGCCGTGTGCGCTCGATCGGCGGGATTTCCATGCCGTCGAGGTGGATGATGTCGTCGGGCATGACGTTGAAGGCCGGCGAGGTCAGCGCCCGGCCATTGACCTTGACGCGGCCGGCGGCGATCAGTTCCTCGGCATCGCGGCGCGAAGCAAGGCCGGCGCGCGCCAGCCGCTTGGCGATGCGCTCGCCTGCCTCTTCCGTCACTTCCGCCGAACGCGGACGCGGTTTGAAGCCAGCACCCGATGCCCCTTGCGGCCGATCACTGAAGTCGCGCTTGGGACGGTCGCCACCGAAGTCACGCTTGGGGCGATCGGCGAAGTCGCGCTTGGGACGGTCAGCGAAATCGCGCTTCGGACGATCGCCGGCGTCGCGCGGCGCGCGATCGCTGAAATCCCGCTTGGGACGTTCGAAGCGCTTTTCGCCGCCCTCCGCCGCCGCAGCAGCCGGACGGTCGCCGCGTGGTGCATAAGGCTTGCGCGGTCCTTCGCGCTTTTCATACGGCTTGCGCTCGCCTTCGGCCGCCGTCGGACGGTCGCCACGTGGCGCATAAGGCTTGCGCGGTCCTTCGCGCTTTTCATACGGCTTGCGCTCGCCTTCGGCCGCCATCGGACGGTCGCCACGTGGCGCATAAGGCTTGCGCGGTCCTTCGCGCTTCTCATACGGCTTGCGCTCGCCTTCGGCGGCCATCGGGCGGTCGCCGCGCGGTGCGTAGGGCTTGCGCGGTCCTTCGCGCTTTTCATAAGGCTTGCGCTCGCCTTCGGTGGCCATCGGACGATCGCCGCGCGGTGCGTAGGGCTTGCGTGGTCCCTCGCGCTTCTCAAAGGGCTTGCCTTCGGAGCGCGGACCCTTGCCGAATGGCTTGTCACCACCCTTGAAGTCGCGCTTCGGCCGCTCGCCCTCAGCAGCCATCGGCCGATCTCCGCGTGGGGCGTAAGGTTTCTTGGCGCCAAAGGACGGCTTGCCGCCCTTGTCGGCGGCGCCATCACGGCTGCGCGGTCCGGCAGCTTTCGAGCCGCTCCTGACCGGACCCTTTTTGGGTCGGAATTTCTTGTTGTTGTCGTCCATGTGGCCTTTGTCCGTTTGCGCTGCTACAGCGTGGCGCATCCTTTTGGGCGCGCAACGAACGCTGTAGCACTTTTGATTTGGCGCATGATCATTTCCGAAAACCGAGTCCGATTTTCGGGGTTATGCGCTCAATAACAGGATCACCAGAGTTTGTCAGGGAAAAGTGGAGACCGGCTTTTTCCGAAAAGACAAACGAAAATCAAAAGCCTGGAGCAAGTGTGGTTCATTCGGAAGCGGACTTGCTCCAGCGAGTGGCGAGGAGATAATCGGAATGGAGATCGCGTGAAGCGGCCGGATTTCATGGCGCTGGCGCTGAAAGAGGCTGAGGCCGCCGCCTTGCGCGGCGAAGTGCCGGTCGGCGCCGTGATCGCCAGCGGCGGCACAGTGATTGCCAGCGCCGGCAACCGCACCCGCGAGCTTGCCGACCCGACGGCGCACGCCGAGATGCTGGTCATCCGCGAGGCCTGCCGCAAGCTCTCGAGCGAGCGGCTCACCGGCTATGATCTCTATGTGACGCTGGAGCCTTGCGCCATGTGCGCCGGCGCCATTTCCTTCGCCCGGCTGCGCCGGCTCTATTTCGGCGCCGCCGACGACAAGGGGGGCGCGGTGATTAATGGCGCGCGCTTCTTCGCCTCGACGACCTGCCACCACGCGCCCGACATCTATCCGGGCATGGGCGAGACCGAAGCGGCCCTGCTGCTCAAAGGATTTTTCCGGGAGCGGCGCGACTGAACCGGGCGCACCGCAAAGGCAACGAAGCGTGGCCCGTTCTTACAGGGACGGCAGCCAGTCGAACCAGCCGCTGCCCTTCTTGCCCTCCGCCTCTTTCTTCAGGCGGCGTTCCTTCTTGTATTCGTCTTCGCCAAGCTCGTTCTGCGGCGCGGTGTCGGAGGCGACGCGATATTGCACCGGCGGCTCGCTCAGATATTTACGGGTGTTCGGATCGCCCTGCTTGCTTTCGACAAGGCGGCGCTGGATCTCGGCGGCACGACCTTTGTCCGAATCCGCGGGGCTCCACGCCGGCGGGTGGCTCGAGCCTGAATCCGCCATTGCCTTCTTGATCGATGCTGGATCGGACTGCACGTCGTCGACGATCTCTGACTGATAAGCCGGATCGTTCTGATGGGCGGTCGCGTCGGCGCGCAGGCGGGCGCGACGCTGCTCCGGCGATTCGGGCCATTCGGCGCTCGCCGTCTCGATGCTGTCCTGCGGCGCCGGCAACACTTCCTTCTGGCCAGGTGCCGGCTTGACCAGCGTCGGGCGCGGCTTGTAGTCGATCCGTTCCTTTTGCTTCGGCGCGATCGAAAAGGCGCTTGAAATATCGCCGGCCAGCTGTTCACCGGCGGTCTTGTCGGTGCCATAGGTCGGAGAGCTCATGCAGCCGGACAGAGCGAGGCCCGATGCGACAAGCGGCGCCAGCAGCGCCAGGCGCACGTTATATCTCTCGGTCATGCCAAAAAGTCCCACTCTAGACAGCCTCTCGATTGCCACCGGCCCTGTGTCCGGTCCCCGTCGTCCAAGCACTTGCGACGGAAATCCGGCGACAATTTGTCTTCCGGAGTTTCGCGTGTTTACCTCAACCACTCGTTAAGGGCAACGCGCGGGCGGTTTTCGCCCGCCCGGCGTGGTATTTGTGCACCGATAGAGCCATTCTGACCGGCCGGCCTGTCAAAGCCGGCCAAGCGCTTTCAACTCATGCAGCACCGCCGCATCCCTGGCCGAAACGTCGGGAAACGCAACGTCCTGCCCGACATCGGCGGTGTAGCGCCATGAACGCGCGCACTTCACCAGGCCGCGGTCCTCGGCCTTCTCGACCACGACGGCGACACCCCTGACGTCGTCGAGCGTGAAGGCGCCAGCCGGCACCTCGCCATGCGCGATGACCAGATCGCTGGTGATCGCCATCTCGGCCATGTCGACATCGGATATCGCCGCTTCGAGCGCTGCATCGTCGATGGTGACGACCGGCACCGCTTCCAGCGACGAACCGATCACCTTCTGTGCGCGCGCGATCTCCAGCGCGCCGGTGACGACGCGTCGCACCTGCCGCACCTTGCGCCACTTTTCCGCCAGCGCCTCATTCTTCCAATCCGCCGGGATTTGCGGAAACTGGTCGAGATGCACCGAGACGGCGTCCGCATGAAGGTCGAGCCAGGCTTCTTCCATGGTGAAAGGCAGCATCGGCGCCAGCCATTTGACCAGACATTCGAAGAGATGACGCACCACTTGCACCGAGGCCTTGCGCCTAACGCTCGACGGCGCGTCGCAGTACAGCGCGTCCTTGCGGATGTCGAAATAGAAGGCCGACAGTTCCACCACCATGAAATCAAGCAGCATGCGCGTGATGCGCTTGAATTCGAAGGCGTCGTAGCCCGATCGCACCACCTCATCCAGCTCGGCCAGCCGATGCAGCATCAGCCGCTCAAGCTCCGGCATCTTGTCGAGCGGCACCTCCTCGCCATCGTCATGGGCAAGTGTGCCCAGCATCCAGCGGATGGTGTTGCGCAGCTTGCGATAGGCGTCGATGTTGGTCTGCAGCACATTCTTGCCGAGACGCTGGTCTTCCCAATAGTCGGTCGTCACCACCCACAGGCGCAGGATGTCGGCGCCCGACTGCTTGATGACGTCCTGTGGCACGACGGTGTTGCCGAGCGACTTCGACATCTTGCGGCCGTCTTCATCCATGGTGAAGCCGTGGGTGACGACGGTGTCGTAAGGCGCCCTGCCCCTGGTGCCGCAGCTTTCCAGCAGCGACGAGTGGAACCAGCCGCGATGCTGGTCGGAGCCTTCGAGATAGACATCGGCCGGCCATTTCAAATCCGGGCGATCCTCCAGCGTGAAAGCGTGAGTCGAGCCCGAATCGAACCAGACGTCGAGGATGTCCATCACCTGTTTCCACTTGGATGCATCGTGGTTGCCCAGGAAACGCTCCTTGGCGCCGGCGGCGAACCAGGCATCGGCGCCTTCCTGCTCGAAAGCGTCCATGATGCGCTGGTTGACAGCCTCGTCCTTCAGCACATTGCCGTCGCCATCGGCGAAGACGGCAATCGGCACGCCCCAGGCGCGCTGGCGCGACAGCACCCAGTCAGGGCGCTCCTCGATCATGGCGCGGATGCGGTTCTGGCCGGCGGCTGGCACGAAACGGGTGTCGTCGATCGCCTTCAGCGCGCGGCTGCGCAACGTCGAGCCATCGCCGAGATCCTTGTCCATATAGACAAACCACTGCGGCGTGTTGCGGAAGATGATCGGTTTTTTGGACCGCCAGGAATGCGGATAGGAGTGCTTCAGCCGGCCGCGTGCGAACAGCGCGTTGCGCTTGATCAACTCATCGATGACTGCCTGGTTGGCGTTGCCCTTCTTGCCATTGTCGTCGATGACGCGCGCGGCTCCGCCCTCGCGGTCCGGGCCAAAACCCGGCGCGTCCTTGGTGAAGAAGCCGCCATCGTCGACGGTGAACGGAATGGCGCTGTCGATGCCGCGCGCGCGCAAATCCGCCGCGGCATCCATCCAGGCATCAAAGTCCTCGCGGCCATGGCCGGGCGCGGTGTGGACGAAGCCGGTGCCGGCATCGTCGGTGACATGGTCGCCGGCGAGCATCGGCACGGGAAACTCATAGCCGCCGCCAAAACCCTTGAACGGATGGGAAAGCGTAAGCCTTCCAAACTCTTGCGGCGAAACACTGCGAAGCCGATTCAAGGTGACCTTGGCCTTGGCAGCGGACTCGTCGGCCAGCGCGTCGGCGAAGATCAGCTTTTCGCCCGGCTGCGGGCCGAACGCATTCTCGGCCGCTGTTACCTCGTAGAGGCCATAGCTGATGCGAGCCGAGTAGTTGACGGCGCGGTTGCCCGGGATCGTCCATGGCGTCGTCGTCCAGATGACGACGTGGGCCTGCAACAGATCCAGCGCCCCTTCCGTCAGTTTGGTCACGCCGTCATCGACCGGCTGGACCAGGCTGACGACCGGGAACTTCACCCAGATCGTGTCGGACTCGTAATCCTGGTACTCGACCTCGGCCTCGGCAAGTGCCGTGCGTTCGACCACACTCCACATCACCGGCTTGGAGCCGCGATAGAGTTGGCCCGACATGGCGAACTTCAGCAGCTCGCCGGCGATGCGTGACTCGGCATGGAAGGCCATCGTCGTATAGGGGTTCTTGAAGTCGCCGATGACGCCGAGCCGCTGGAACTCGCCGCCCTGCACCGTGATCCAGTGCGCGGCGAACTCGCGGCATTCCTGGCGGAACTCGTTGACCGGAACCTCGTCCTTGTTCTTGCCCTTGGCGCGATACTGCTCCTCGATCTTCCATTCGATCGGCAGGCCATGGCAGTCCCAGCCCGGCACGTAGTTCGAGTCATAGCCACGCATCTGGAACGAGCGGGTGATGACGTCCTTGAGGATCTTGTTCAGCGCGTGACCGATATGGATGTTGCCGTTGGCGTAGGGCGGACCGTCATGCAGCACGTATTTGGTGCGGCCGGCCGCGCTCTCACGCAGCTTGCGGTAGAGGTCCATGTCCTGCCAGCGCTGGACCAGCAGCGGCTCCTTTTCGGGCAAGCCGGCGCGCATCGGGAAATCCGTCTGCGGCAAATAGAGCGTCTTGGAATAGTCGATTGTTGAATTATTGGACGTTTTGTCGGTCATTGGTCTGCCATCTACATTACCCGGCCGCGAAGGGCTCGGGCGTGAGGTCGTTGCTTTGACGCATATCGTTTTCCCAAAACCGAAGCCACTTTTGGGCGATATGCGTTGATGATCTGGAAAAAGCGCGAGAGGCCGCGCGCAAAATTCCCGGCGGCTCCGGCGACCCCTCAGGCCGCCCGGAACACCGGGCCGGTAATTCGTATGGTCAGCGCGTGAAGGCGCGAAAAGCTCGTCATCGGTGGGCTTTTAGCGGAGATAGGCGCAGGAATAAAGTGTCTCTCGCTCGATTCCGTTACATCGTAAAATCGAAGCGGTAGCTGGTCGACACGCCGATCATGAACTGATTGCGGTCGCCGCGTTCCCTGACCAGGCTGGAATCGGCCGCCGGTCCCATCAGGCGCGCATATTCACCGAACAGGCTGGCGGTCATCGGCTCCGTCACCTTCCAGGTTATCGCGCCACCGAGGCCGGTCGACTTCAGGCCGCCGCCGGGATGATATTCACTGAGCCCGGAGGCCACGGCCTCCTGTGCGTCGACGCCATAATAGGCATCGAAATATTTTTCCGAGGCGAAGGACACACGCGGTCCCCCAGAAATCCGGACAGTTGGCGTGACATCATAAAAAGCGTCGGCGGCGATATCGGCGACAAAGCCGTTATGGGCGCGGATGCCGTGGCGCAGCTCGGCGCGTGCGCGCAGCCAATCGGTCGGATAGAATTCGAAGAAGCCGCCGACCTCGCCGCCCCAGCGCACCGGATCGAGGCCCTTCAGTTCATCGGCATTGTCGTCATCACGGGAAAACAGGAACTTGCCGGTCACGCCGGCGCGAACGCCGCCATCGTCGATCAAGGCCAGCGAGATGTTGTCGTTGCGCGACGTGAAGCGGGCCGCCGGTCCGGCCTTGCCCAGCGAGATGATCGGCGAGGCGCTGAGCAGGTATTTCTTGCCGCCCTCGAAGTCCGGCGCGATCATGCCGGTTGCGCCAACGGTCAGATACCAGTCGCCGGACAGCCAGCTGCCCTCGCCCGCATTGGCTGCGCCCGCGCCACCCAGCAGCGCAGCAGCCAACACCACAGAGATTCTTCCGACCGGACTCATGGCCACTCCACTAACACAACGCGCACTGTTTACCGATGACAGCTTTGAAGGCCGTTTGGTAAAATTTGATTTAAATCCGAGACGTCCGATCACGGATTGCGGCGCTGCAGCTTTCGGCCATCGACTGGACGTTGGCAAGCGCCGGGATTAACCTCCGCCTGGCAGTATCCCGCAGCCCCAGATGGAGACCGCGACAATGACCCTGCATGGCGACGCCTTGAGAACCGCGATGGAACAGACACGGACAAAATGGGGGTGGTTCGTCGCGCTTGGCGTGCTGCTGCTCATCTTCGGCGGCATTGCCTTCGGCAATCTGTTCATCGCCACGGTGGCTTCGGTCTATGTCGTGGGCTGGCTGATGCTGATGGCCGGCGTCATCGAGATCGTGCATGCCTTCGGCGTCAAGACCTGGGGCCGCTTCTTCTACTGGCTGCTCAGCGGATTGCTCTATTCCATCGCCGGATTTTTCGCCTTCGACAATCCGCTGCTGGCTTCGGCGGTACTAACGTTCCTGCTGGCGATCTCGCTGATCGCTTCCGGGGTGCTCCGGGCCTGGGTCGGCTACAGCCACAGGCCGGAACCCGGCTGGGGCTGGATCGTCACCGCCGGCGTCATCAGCGCGCTTGCCGGCCTGATCATCGCCATGGGCTGGCCCGTCAACAGCCTGTGGGTGCTCGGGCTGTTTCTGGCGATCGACCTGATCTTCCAGGGCTGGACCTTCATCGCCGTCGGCCTGGCGCTGAAAAAGTGAATTTTGCCTGGGCACGATCTTGTCCGAAAACCGGTTCCCACTTTTCGGGACCATGCCTAGAAGGCCATGGCCGCGTCGAGTTCGGAGAGCGGCGTAACGCCGGCAAGCAGCGCGCGCGCTTCGGCTTCATCGCGCTTCATCTGCGCGACCAGCGCGTCGAGCCCTTCGAACTTCACCTCCGGGCGCAGGAAACCGAAGAAGGAAACCTGGCAGACCTCGCCATAGAGGTCGCCTGAGAAATCAAAGACGAAGGTTTCCAGCAGCGGCGCGCCGTTGTCGTCGACGGTCGGGCGGCGGCCGAAGCTGGCGACACCGTCGTGAAGCGTGCCATCGGCGCGACGAAAGCGGACGGCATAGATGCCCTCCTTGAGCGCGGCTTCCGTGGAAAGCCTCATGTTCGCGGTTGGAAAGCCAAGCGTGCGGCCGATCTGCTGGCCGCCCACAACCTCGCTTTCGACGGTGAAGCGATAGCCGAGCAGTCCGGCCGCCTCGGCCACCGCGCCCTCGCTCAGCAAGCCGCGGATGCGGCTTGACGACACCACCTCGTGGCCCTCGTCACGAAAGGCGTCGACGAGCGTGACGCCGAAGCCATGACGCTCGCCGGCTGCCATCAGGTAGGCCGGGCCGCCTTGACGGTCCTTGCCGAAATGGAAATCGAACCCGGTCACGGCGTGGGTAATGCCGAGGTTCCTTTCCAGCACGTCGGTCACGAAAGCTTCCGCCGACAGCGAGGCGAAGTCGCGCGTGAACGGCTGCTCGACAAGCGCGGCAAAACCCAGCAACGACAGGAGCCCCGCCTTCATCGGCGGCGGCGTCAGCACGAACAACGGCATGTCAGGCTTGAAGACCTTGCGCGGATGCGGCTCGAATGTCAGCACCAGGGCCGGCACCTGGCGCCGACCGGCTTCGGCCAGGGCTCGCTCGAGCACCGTCTGATGGCCGCGATGGACACCGTCGAAATTGCCGATCGCCACCACGCCGCCACGCAAATCCGCAGGCAGCGGCGCGGTTGCCAAAATGTGCTGGAAGGCCGCCATCGTCACCTACCGCAGTCTGGGAATGACAGCCACTGGACGATACCCATACTTTTCCAGGAAGGTTGCCAGCCTTGCCGGATCCGGTTGCAATGCATCGCCATAGTCGCGCGCATGGATGCCGCCGGACACATAGAGAACGTCGAAACCATTGTCGACCGCGCCCTTCACGTCGGTCATCATGCCGTCGCCGATGGCCAGCACCTGCGAACGCTCGATCGGCCGGCCAAGAATCTCGGCAACCTCCTTCATCGCGACGTTATAGATCGGCGCGTAAGGTTTTCCGGCGACAAAAGTGCGGCCGCCGAGCTGGGCATAATCGCGTGCCAGCGCACCGGCACACCAGATGATGCGTTCGCCGCGTTCGACCACGATATCGGGATTTGCACAGATGAAGGGCAGGTTCCTGGCGCGCAACCGCCGCAGAAGCTCGGTGTAGTCCTCGGGCTTCTCGACCTCGTCATCGAAGAGGCCGGTGCAGACCACGCCGGACGCCTCGAATTCCTCGACAAGCTCAACGTCGAGACCGTCATAGAGGGTGAAATCGCGGTCGGCGCCAATATGGAAGATCTTTCGGGGGCCCTCGGCGATCAGGTCGCGGGTCACGTCGCCTGACGTCACGACACGGTCGTAGGCTGATGGCGGGACGCCGATCGCGTTCATCTGCGCCACGACATCGGCACTTCTGCGCGGCGAATTCGTAATCAGGACGATGGGGATTTGTGCCTCGCGAGCCCTCGCCAGCGCCGAGGCCGCGACAGGAAAGTGCGTCTCGCCATTGTGCACCACACCCCAGACATCGCACAGGATTGCCGAATAGGGCTTCGACACGTCTTCGAGCGAGCCGATGATTTCAGGCGAATCCGCCATGCCGTTTCCTTCAGTCATGATCATTGCGAGCGCCGCGGCCGACGGTTCGCCGCAGCCGGTTCCGATTAACCGAACCGCCCCGGCCTGTCACCAGCTTTCGCCCGGATGCCGGATTGGTTAGCGGTTGGTGAAGCGCGGACCAAGCAATCGAGCGGTTTCCCAAACCCGTCCTTCAGCGTTTTGTGGAAAGTTGGCGCCTGATCAAGAATCCGCCGGCGGGGGCCGCAGCAAGACATGCATGAACTCTGGCGTCGGTTCTGCCGCGACAAACGCGGCAACTATGCTCTTATGACGGTCGTTGCGCTGGTTCCGCTGATGGGCGGCCTGGCGATGGCGGTCGACTACACCGAGATGAACCGTGAAAAGCAGACGGTGTTGAATGCGCTCGATGCCGCCAACTTCGCCACGGCGCGACGGCTGACGGAAGGTGCGACCGACGACCAGTTGAGAGCCTATGCGCTCGATTTCTTCAACGCCAACCTCAACAGCGTTGATCCCGCCAACACGACGCTCAATGTCACCTTGCCGAGCAACGCCAGCGGCGGCGGCTTGCTCAAGATGAGCGCGCGGCTTGACTACAAGCCTTATTTCTTTCCTGCCTTCGGCCAGCTCATCGGCAAATCCCAAACCGACGCAAACCAGAAGATCAGCTTCGACGTCAACTCGGAAGTGCGGCTGAAGAACACGCTGGAAGTTGCCCTGGTACTCGACAATTCCGGATCGATGACCACGACCGGAACTGGCTCGGGGCAAAGGCGCATCGATCTTCTCAAAACTGCGGCCAAGCAGCTTGTCGACACGCTGGCCCTGCAAGCGGCAATGATCAAGCAGGTGGACAGGCCGGTGCAATTCGGCCTCGTGCCCTTTGCTGCCTCGGTCAATGTCGGTGCCAGCAATGGCAACGCATCGTGGATGGACACCGAAGGCCTGTCGCCGGTATCGAACGAGAACTTCGACTGGTCGACGCTCAACACGGCCAACAAATACGCCCAGCAGACCAGCGGCATCTGGTACAAGCGCGGCTCCGGATGGGGTGCCGACGAAGGCCAGATGCTGACCCGGTTTTCGCTCTACCGCGACATGAAGGTCGTCACCAACCACGAGCGCGTCACCAACAGCAAACGCGTGGTGTGCGACGAGTACAACTCGAACAACACCTGCAAACGAAGCCACGACGAGTATGACTACATCGATTCCTATGGCCCGTTCGCCAGTTGGCAAGGCTGCGTCGAAGCCCGGCCCTACCCCTACAATGTCAACGACGCGCCGCCGTCCGGCGGCTCGTCGAACACCGGCATGGGGGTCGGCGATCCGGCGACGATGTTCGTGCCGATGTTCGCTCCGGACGAACCCGGCAATCATTGGAAGCTCACCCAGGATCCCGATGAGGCCATGCCGACGACCTATGGCGCCGTGAACAGCTGGTGGAATGACGACCCGACGAGCAGCACCGGCCAATCCCGGCTGCGCAACATGGCCAAATATTTCCAGCCGCGGCCGATCGATGCGCCGGCGCTGCCGGCCGGAAACGGCCCGAACTACAGCTGCACCACCAACCCGATCACACCGCTGACCGATGTCAGCGTCACCGACGGACTGACCTCGATCAAGGCCGCGATCGACCTGATGCAGCCGAATGGCGGCACCAGCGTTCCCGAGGGCATGGCCTGGGGCTGGCGGGTGGTCTCAAGCGGCGAGCCGTTCACGCAAGGACGCCCGGAAACAGAAAGAGGCAACGACAAGGTCGTGATCGTGCTGACCGACGGCGCCAACACCTACTACACGCCTGCGTCGCTCGGCTATTCCGATCCCGCCGATTCGAAGTCGACCTACGCGTCCTACGGCTATCTCAACCCCGGCTACAACGGTACCTCGGTCGGCCGCATGTTTCTGGGGACATCGAGCGCCATCGGCCAGTTCGACTACTCGAACGGCAACTACACGAGCGCGCTCAACGAGCAGATGGCGACGCTTTGCAACAACGCCAAGGCAGCCAACATCATGGTGATGACGGTGGCGCTCGACTTGTCCACGACCAAAACCAGCGATCAGGCGGCGATCGCGGCGCTGAAATCTTGCTCGTCGAACTCGCGCTTCCGCAAGCACCCGACGGATCCGAGCAAGCCGGCCAAGCTGTTCTGGAACGCCACTGGCGCGACCTTGTCGAACGATTTCAAGGAAATCGGCAACGAATTGTCGAACCTGCGCGTCGTCAGCTGATCCGGAGGCACTGGCAGCCATCTGGCGCAACGGCTGGCAGCGCCATGCCCTTGCGGACGCCTGCCGGTGCGGGCAGATATTGGCCGCTCGCTTCCGCACCGGGGTGCGCAGGGGAACGAACAGATGCCCGAAACCGCCAACCATCTCGCCTTTGCGCTGGTCTGCCTCGGCATGGTGCTGACGCCGGGCCCCAACATGATCTACCTGATCTCGCGTTCCCTGTCGCAAGGGCCAAAGGCGGGGCTGATCTCACTTGGCGGCGTCGCGCTCGGCTTTGTCTTCTATGTGCTGGCGGCGGCATTCGGCATCACCGCGCTGCTGCTTGCCGTGCCCTATGCCTATGACGCGCTGCGCTTTGCCGGCGTGCTCTATCTCCTGTGGCTGGCCTGGCAAGCTGTGAAGCCGGGGGGACGCTCGCCGTTCCAGGTGCGCGAGCTGCCGCGGGACCGGCCGCGCAAGCTGTTCGCCATGGGCCTGATGACCAACCTGCTCAATCCGAAGGTGGCCGTGCTCTATCTGTCGCTGCTGCCGCAGTTCATCAGCCTGGACAAAGGCCATGTCCTGTCGCAGCTGCTGGTGCTCGGTGCGACACAGATATCGATCAGCCTCAGCGTCAATGCCATCATCGCGGTGACAGCGGGCTCGATAGCCACCTTCCTCGCCGGCCGGCCGCTATGGCTGGTCATCCAGCGCTGGATGATGGGCACCGTGCTGATGGCCCTCGCGCTGAAGATGGCGACAGACGCACAGCGCTGAGAGTGGTTCCTTACATCGGCCGCCGGATTTTCTGCGCCCGCTCCGGCTCGACCACCTTGCGGTAGAGATGCCAGGTGGCATGGCCGAGCACCGGCATGACCACGGCGAGCCCGGCAAACAGCGGGATCGAGCCGATCACCAGCAGCACGGCGACCATCAACCCCCACAGCGCCATCTGCAGCGGGTTTGCCATCACCGCGCGCGCCGAGGTCTCGATGGCCGAAACAGCGCCGACATCGCGGTCGAGCAACAGCGGGAAGGCAACCACAGTGGTGGCGAGCACGACAACGGCGAAGACAAAACCGGCGGCATTGCCGGCGAGGATCAGAGTCCAGCCCTTGCCGGTCGTCAGCACCTCGCGGACAAAGTCACCGATCGATGCCGGCGGCTGGTCGCCGAACAGGCCGGTGTAGATCGACTGCGCGGTGTAGAGCCACAACAGGAACAGCGCCACCAGCATGATACCGATCGCCGCGATCGACGGTATTGCCGGCGAGTGACGCACATCGAGGGCATGCCGCCAGGAGGTGTTCATGCCGAGTTCGCGGCGGCGGCTGATCTCGTAAAGACCGATGGCGGCAAACGGGCCGACCAGCGCGAAACCTGACATCAGGGGATAGATGAGCTGGATGGCATTGGCGCCGGACGTCCATCGCGTCAGGATCAGGCCGACAACGGGGTAGATCAGGCACAGGAACACGTAGTGCGATGGTTTTGCCCAGAAATCCTCGGCGCCGAGGCGCAGCGCATCCCTGAGATCCGCTGTGGTGATGCTGCGCACCGTGGGCTGTACGTGCGCCCCGTGTGCGTCCGCCATGACATGAAAGCCGGCCATAACCTTCCTCCCGTGTGTCGGGGACGGTCACCGCCCGGATGGCCGCCCGCAGCTGCCACTAGTAGATGTAGCACCATAGCCGATTTGCCAGGGGTTGTCGCCGCGTCAATAGCTTGAAGCTGCTCCTCGTGCTCATCTCTCGCTGTCACCTCTCATATGGCCGTGCGTTGGCAGGCTTTCGTTTTGGTCGGCCATCTTGCTGCATTTAAGCATTACAAATTTTAGTAATTACTGAAATAGCGCGTAGAGACCCTTGGCGTATCACTTGGGCTTTACAGGTTTTGGCGAGGGGCGATGTTCGTATTGAAGGGCTTCTGGTCTTCGGAGCGCGGCAACTTTGCCATGGCGACCGCCATAGCAATGCTGCCGATAATGCTTGTCGTGGCCGGCACCATCGATCTGACAGGCACGAGCGACGACGCCGCGCAATTGCAGAATTCGCTGGACGCGGCTGGACTTGCCGTCGGCACAAAGTACCTACCCAGCATGACCGCGAGTGATGTGCAGGACCTTGGGCTGGCATTCTTTACGGCCAATATGAGCGTCGCCGACCAGCAGGAGTATTCGGGCAGTGTCTCCGCCTTTTCGGCAAGCGCCAGCGGCGACCCGAGTGCCTATTACATCTCGGTTTCGTCCAGCATCAACCGTCCGAGCTTCATCAATGGCGCGGCCCCCTGGCCAGCCCACCGCTCGGCCACGGTCAAGATGAATCCCGGCGCGCAGGCCTGTGTGCTGGCGCTCGATCCACATGCGTCGGCCGCCGTGAGCCTGCAGGGCTCGACCGATGTCTCTATGAGCAGTTGCGTGATCGCGGCAAACTCGGATGCGCCCGATGCTGCCAGCTTAGGTGGTTCGGCGCAGGTGTCGGCGGGCTGCGTCTCGACCGTCGGCGGCACTTCCGGACTTTCGCCGCCCAACGCCAATCTTACCTGCGGTGCGCCGCTCGAACATCAATATGCGTCGTTCGATCCACTGGCGGACGTCGTCCCACCCCCCTACACATTGTGCCTGCCCGTGCCGAACGGCAAAACCTACACGCTGTCGCCCGGCACGTATTGCGACAAGACCTTGTCGGGAAACATCACGCTCAATCCAGGTGTCTACATCCTGCGCGGCACCACCATAAAGCCGGGCGGCAACGGCAGCCTGAACGGCCAAGGCGTGACCATATTCCTCATGGAGGGCGCACAGACCTACATAAATGCAAATGAAATGGTGAACCTTTCCCCTCCCACCAGCGGTCCATACGCTGGCATTACCATTTTCGAGAGTCATGGCAACACTTCGGCCTTGACGCTGAATGGCGGCGCAAATTCCGTGATCAGCGGGTTCGTCTATGCGCCCGACGCGCCCATTTCCTTTGCCGGCAACTCAGATATGAGCGGTCAAGGCGACTGCCTGAGGCTTGTTGGCCTGACCGTGCAGATGACCGGCAACTCATCCATCAAGACCGACTGCACAGCCGTGCTTGGAAATCGCGAGATGTATGCAAGCCGCCTCATCACCCTGGTGAAATGAGCGGGCAACTGCCGTTTCGATTCCAGATTTCCACCGCCCTGCCCGGCAAAAGCCATGATCGCGACTATCTCAGGCAGGCATGACCACTTCGGGAATCGAACACGACGAGATCGCGAACCTGAACAGGCGCAAATGGCTCAAGGCAGTCGGCCTTGCCGCCCTGGCCGGGCTCGCCGCCTGTAGCACCGTTTCGCTGCCGACCGGCGAAGGCGCCGGCGTCTCCTCGTCCGCCACCGGCACACTGGCCAGCATCCGCGCCTCGGCGGCGGGGCTTCCGCCCTTGGTTGCCGACCCGCAACTCGAGCAGGCCGCCCTGCAGCAGGCCGGCTATATGGCGCAGCGTGGCCGCATGAGCCACACCACCGGCTGGGGCAAGGATTTCGCCTCGCGCGTCAAGGACAATCGCATTGACGGCGCCGCGGCCGAGAACATTGCCGAGGGCCGCTTCGACCAGCAGAAGCTGTTCGACATATGGGCGCATTCGCCCGGGCACCGGCGCAACATGCTCGACCCGCGCTTCACCCGCTTTGGCCTCGCCTATGTGCGCGACGGCCGCGACGGCGCCCTGCGCTACTGGAGCCTAGTGCTCGGAAGGTAAGGCGGCACTCCCCGATAGGTCGTCGCCTTGAATTTCGAGGGCGACGATCTAGTCCATGTGTGCGGCTGGTGCGCCACCGGCCGGCGCCTGCTTTGGCTTGCGCAGCAGGAAAACAAACGGAATGGAAATTAGCGTCATCACCATGAGTATTTTGAAGTCATTGACGTAGGAGATCATCATCGCCTGCAGATTGACCATGCGATCCACCTCCGAAAGCGCCATTGGATCGCCGCTCGCGGCCGCCGGCGATACCGCCCACAGATTGGGGTTGAACGGATTGATGAAGGCCGAAAGCTCGGTGTGATTGACCTGCGTGTTGCGCACCATCAGAACAGTCACGACAGAAACGCCGATGGACGAGCCAAGATTGCGCACCAGGCTGAACAAGGCCGTGGCATCGGTGCGGAAGCGCACGTCAAGCGTCGCGAAGGCCACGGTCGAAAGCGGCACGAACACCATTCCCATTCCCAGGCCCTGGATGACGCCGGAGCTGATGATCAGCCAGTTGTCCATCTGAGGCGTGAAGCTGGACATGGTGTAGAGTGATTGCGCGGTCAGCAGAAAGCCGATGACGACCAGGATCCTGGCGTCGATCTTGCTCATGATCCGCCCGACGACGAGCATCGAAATCATCGTGCCGATACCACGTGGCCCAAGGACAACGCCAATGGTGATGGTCGGATAGCCGAAGATGGTCGATAGCATTGGCGGCAGCAGCGACATGCTCGCCAGGATGAGCACACCCATGACGAAGATGAACGCCAGCCCGGTGACGAAATTGCGGTCGAGGAATATCTTGGGATCGATGAAGGGATGTTCGGCCGTCACCGTGTGGATGATGAACACCCAGAAGCCGGTCAGCGAAAGACCAAGCTCGATCCAGATCTCATTCGAGGAAAACCAGTCGACCTCGCCGCCCCGATCGAGCAGCAGCTGCAGCGCGCCGACCCCAAGCGATATCATGGCGAAGCCGAAGAAATCGAAACCGCGTACCCGCCGGGCAACAGCCGGCAAATAGGCGGCCATGCCGAGGAAGGCGACAATGCCGACCGGCAGGTTGATGAAGAACACCCAGCGCCAGTTGAAATTCTCGGTCAGCCAGCCACCGAGCGTCGGGCCCAGAATTGGCCCGAGCATGATGCCGGCGCCCCAGATGGCCATCGCCTGGCCGTGGCGTTCCCTGGGGTTGATGTCGAGCAGGAAGGTCTGCGACAACGGCACGATCGCGGCGCCGAACACGCCTTGCATCAGCCGGAAGAACACTATGCTCTCCAGGCTCCAGGCGATGCCGCACAGCATCGAGAACACGGTGAAGCCGACCACCGCCGTCAGGAACAGTTCCTTGCGGCCGAAGCGGTCGGCCAGCCAGCCGGTGACCGGCGTCATGATGGCGGCGGCAACGATGTAGGACGTCAGCACCCAGTTGATGTTGTCCGGCGAGGCGCCGAGATCGCCGGTCATGGTCGGCAGCGCAACGTTGGCGATCGTCGTGTCGAGCGCCTGCATGATCGTCGCCAGCATGAGCGCGACCGTGATCAGGCCACGATGCGGCACTTCTTTGAAGGGTTCGGGCGTGCTCATGATGCGGAACTTCCGGCAGGTAACAAAATCGTGTAGAACAGGTTTCCGGGCGGCATGGCCTTCCGTTGAGAGACCCTCATTCGCGGTGGGACGCGATGGTCGATGTGGGGGTTACATCGACCGAAAGTCTCTGATGAGCGGATGCCTGCCGCCCGGAAACATGAGGACCGAGGGGTCCGTGTGGAAGATTTCAGATTCTGGTCCATCCGCGACGCGGCTCCAACCAAACGCTGGTTCTTTCCACTCCTCCATCAGACCAATCCTGCTACCGGCTTGCACCCGCTTGGTTCCCCACGGGCTTGCGCCGATATTACTCCGCCGCCTAGCCCGCCGTAGCGTGGCCGAATATGGCGGGAAACCCGCGGGCAACGCCGGTGTCGACGGTAACGGTCGCGCTCATGCCGGTGCGCAACGCCATCTTGGCGTCGGCATCGGTCAGTTCCAGGCGCACCGGAATGCGCTGCGTGACCTTGACCCAGTTGCCTGTCGCATTCTGGGCCGGCAGCAGGGAGAATTCGGCTCCCGTGCCGGCGCCGATTGCCTTGACCGTCGCCTCGAAGGTTCTGCCCGGATAGGTGTCGACCATGATCTCGGCCTTCTGGCCGGGCTTCATGTGGGTCAGCTGGGTTTCCTTGAAATTGGCGTCGATCCAGGTGTCGCCGGTCTCGACCAGCGAAAACAGCGGTGTGCCGGAGCCGACATACTGACCGACCTTGAACGACGAGGCCTGGCTGACGACGCCGTCGGCCGGCGCCTTGACTGTGGTCTGCGCCAGATCGTAGGCCGCCTTGTCGCGCGCGGCGAGCGCGGCCATCACGGTCGGGTGCTTGTCGGTCTCGATGTCTGGATTGCCGCCAAGGGCTGCCTTGGCGCTGATGATGCCTTGCTCGGCAACGGCCAGCTGCTGCTTTGCCTTGTCGAGATCGTTCTTGGCCTGGTCGAGCGATGACTTGGCGTTGATGCCCTTCTGGGCAAGGTCGGCGGCACGGTCGAACTGGGACTGGGCGAAGTCGACCTCACTGGCATCGGACCTTTGCTGTGCCATCGACTGGCCATAGGCCGCGCGCAGCTGCTCGACATTGAGACGCGCGCCCGCCACTGCGGCGTCGGCCTGGGCCAGCGCGATCCGGTAGGGCTCCGGGTCAATGGCAAACAGCACATCGCCCTGCTTGACCAGCTGGTTATCGGCGATGTCGACCTGAACGATGCGACCGGCCGTGTCGGAAGCGATCGACACCTTGGCCTGCTGCAGATTGGCGTTTTCCGTCTCCTGGTAGCGGCCGCCGGTGACCCAGACGTAACCGCCGCCGATAGCCAGCACCGCAGGCAGCGCAACCATCAGCAGGGAGCGGCCCAGCCGGCGCTTCTTCTTCACCGGCGCCGGGGCCGGCTGCATCGGAGGAGCAACCGCCACCGGGGCCGCGGCCGGCTGCGCCGGCGCGTCCATTTCCAGCTCGGTCACCTTCTCGTCTATCTTGGCTACCGCGTTCATGCTGCTGCGCCTTCTGCACTCTTCACTTTTTCAACGGACGGCGTCTCGTCGTCAGTCAGGTTGCGGACCATCGCCTCAAGTCCCTCGATCAGGACGCGACGGGCTTCCGGTTTCACGCCGACCAGCGATTCTTCATAGACTTCTCCCGCAATGCTCTTGATCACGGCGTAGGCGTCGCTCGCCTTGGGCGTCAGGAAGATCATGCGGACACGGCGATCGGCTGCGTCGGGGCGGCGCTCGATCCAGCCCCCCTCCTCCATGCGGTCAACCAGGCGCGAAACGCTGATCGGCTCGATTTCAAGAAGTTCGGCCAGCCGCGCCTGCGCGACACCATCTTCCTTGGCAACGCGGACCAGAAGCCGCCATTGCGCCGAAGAAAGCCCCAAGCCACTGGCCCTCGCCTCGAAGCGCTTGCGCATCAGGCGCTGCACGTCGTGGATCAAGAAGCCCAATCTGTCTATGCCATCAGAAACCATGAGCGGCATATATAATAAGCGTGCTTATTATTCAAGATGCCGGGTTGCACCAGAAACCGGCAAATGTGCATGACGGCCGTGCTTCGCAATCATGGTTAGTGGGTGGTGAACGTCTGGTCGGTGGCCATGGCAGTCGGCACCACCGCGTCCACCACATCAGGATGTGCGCGCTAGAGAGGCGCCGCTTCGTGCCGCTGGTCGAGTGTGACAGATTGATGTACAGCCGCTGTCAGGATCGGGGGATCAACGAAATGCCGACGCTCTACGCTCTCAAGCCAGCCTTCCAGGGAAGGCTGCGGCCGCTGGTCAATCGGCTGGCGGCGATCGGGGTCACAGCAAACAGCATAACCATCCTTGCCGCCCTGATGTCGATCGCGGCCGGGACGGCCATCGCGATCTTGCATGAATGGCGCTCGCTGCTGCTCGTTCCCGTCGTGATGTTCGTGCGAATGGCGCTGAACGCCGTCGATGGCATGCTGGCGCGGGAACACGGGCAGGCTTCGACGCTCGGCATGTATCTGAACGAGCTTTGCGACGTCGTTTCGGACCTTGCGCTGATCCTGCCGTTCGCCGTCTTTCCACAGTTCAGCCCATGGGGCGTCGTCGCCTTCGCCCTCACCGCTGTGCTGACCGAATTCGCCGGCGTGCTCGGCATCGCTGCCGGGATCGGGCGCAATTATGCCGGGCCGTTCGGCAAGAGCGACAGGGCGCTGGCGCTTGGCGTGGTCGCAGTGTTGTGCGCCGCCGGACTCTGGCCGGCTTCCATTGCGCCGCTTGTGTTTCCTGCCATGGCAACGCTTTCACTGTTGACCGCCATAAACCGGATACGCGCTGGCCTTATTGGCAGCGCCAGCTAAGCATCGAGGCTTCGCCATGCCGCCCGAGGGAGAGACCATGATGCACGAACCGATCGCCGCGGAAAGCCTTGAGCGGCAAGCGCAAGAGCGTGTCTTCCGCAGCCATGACGGGACGGAGATCTTCTACCGCTTCTGGCCGGCAGCTTCCGCCAATGCCAAGGGCGCGGTGGTGCTCTTCCACCGCGGCCACGAGCATGGCGGTCGCATGGCCCATCTCGTCGACGAATTGCGGATGCCGGACCACGCCTTCTATGCCTGGGATGCCCGCGGCAATGGCCGCTCGTCCGGCGAGCGCGGCTATGCCCCTTCCTTCTCGGCCCTGGTGCGCGACATCGACTGTTTCATGCGCGAGATCGCCGCCCGGGATGGCTTCGCCACGCAGGATATTGCACTGATCGCGCAATCCTTCGGCGCCGTGCTCACTGCGGCCTGGGTGCACGACTATGCACCGAAGCTGCGTGCCATGGTGCTGGCTTCACCAGCCTTTTCGGTCAAGCTCTACGTGCCCTTCGCCAAGGAAGGCATCGCGCTCTGGCAGAACATCAAGGGCCGCTTCTTCGTCAATTCCTACGTCAAGGCGAAGTTCCTGACCCATGATCCCGTGCGCATCGCCTCCTTCGAGAGCGATCCCCTGATCACGCGGCCGATCGCCTCCAACATCCTGGTCGAACTCTACCAGCACGCGGCACGCATCGTTGCGGACGCCCGCGCCATCACCGTGCCGACGCAGCTTCTGCTTTCCGGCAGCGACTGGGTGGTGCGCCACGGCCCGCAGCACGCGTTTTTCGTCAATCTCGGCAGCCGCACAAAGGAACGCCACGTGTTGCCGGGTTTCTTCCACGACACGCTGGGCGAACGCGACCGGGCGCAGGCCCTCGACCTGATCCGGCCGTTCCTAGAAAAGCAGTTCGCCTCGCCGGATGCGCCTGTCGACCTGAAGCAGGCTGATATCGCCGGGTACACGCGCGATGAGGCCGACAGGCTTGCGTCGCCGCTCGACCTCTTGTCGCCGAAGGGCCTCTATTGGGCATTCAGCCGTGCCTCCATCCTCATGGGCGCCTGGGTCTCGTCGGGCATGAAGGCGGGCGTCACCACCGGCTTCGATTCCGGCTCGACGCTGGATTATGTCTACGAGAACGACGCGCGGGGTCTTACGCCGCTTGGCCGCTTCGTCGACCGCATCTTCCTGGAAGCCATCGGCTGGCGCGGCATCCGCCAGCGCAAGCTGCATCTCGAAGAGCTGATCGGCTCTTGCCTGGCGACGCTCAAGGCCACTGGACGGCCAGCGCACATTCTCGACATCGCCGCCGGCCATGGCCGCTATGTTCTCGACGCCATCGTGAAGAGCCCCGAACAGCCGGCGAGCGTGCGCCTGCAGGATTACTCCGACCTCAATGTCCAGCTTGGCCGCAAGCTGATCGCCGAGCGGCAATTGCCGGCGAGCGTCTCGTTTCAGCGCGCGGACGCTTTCGACGCCGACATGCTCGCCTCGATCGATCCGGCGCCCGACCTCGCCATCGTTTCCGGCCTCTACGAACTGTTCTCGGACAACGCGATGATCGCCCGCTCGCTCGGTGGATTGGCCAGCGCCATGCAGCCGGGGAGCCTGTTGCTCTACACCAACCAGCCCTGGCATCCGCAGCTTGAGATGATCGCCCGCAGCCTGACCTCGCATCGCGGCGGCCAGGCCTGGGTGATGCGCCGGCGCACGCAAGGCGAGATGGACCAGCTCGTCGAAGCCGCCGGTTTCGACAAGCTCGAGCAGCGCATCGACCAATGGGGAATCTTCACCGTCTCGGTCGCACGGCGCCGCTGAACAGGATGGCGTCATCGCTTGCATCCACGGTGCGCGCAGAACCTTATGGCCGGGTGGTCGTCAGGGCAGCCCTTTGGCTGGCCTTCCTGGCGCCGTTCTTCTACCTCAGCTACGGCTTCGCCAACTGGCTGTCGTCGCGGCGCGACGACGTCGGCAGCATCGTGTTCGCCTGGGAGCACAGCATCCCCTTCCTCGCCTGGACCATCGTGCCCTACTGGTCGATCAACCTGTTCTACGGCCTGTCGCTGCTGCTCAACGACAGCAGGCAAGGAGTCGACCGCCTGGCCGGGCGCTATCTCACCGCGCAGATCGTCGCCGTTGCCTGTTTCATCCTGTTCCCGCTAACGCTGACGTTCGTGCGGCCTGCAACGAGCGGCCTGCCGGGCTTCCTGTTTGCCGTGCTTGGCGGTTTCGACAAACCGTTCAACCAGGCGCCCTCGCTGCACATCGCCCTGCTGGTGATCATCTGGGATCACTGGCGCCACCGGCTCGGCGGCCTCCTCCTGCCGCTCTGGCATGGCTGGTGCTTCCTGATCGGCGCCTCGGTGCTGACGACCTGGCAACATCATTTCATCGACATCCCGACCGGCGCGCTGCTCGGGTTTTTTGCCCTGTGGCTGTTTCCGCGCGCCGGCGAGTTGCCGTTTTCAGGCGCCCGGCTGACCAGCGATACCAAGGCGCGCCGGTTGGCGCTGTTCTATGCGCTGGGGGCCGTCCTTGCGCTGGCCGGAGCCGCGCTTGGCGCCTTCTTTTTCGCCACGGCACTCATCCTGCTTTGGCCGGCATTGGCGCTGGCCATCGTCGCCTTCGGCTATGCCGGGGCCGGCGCAAAGGTGTTCCAGAAAACTGCGGAAGGTCATGTGTCCCTGGCAAGCCGCGTCCTGCTTTGGCCCTACCGGCTGGGCGCTGGGGTGAATGCCGCGATTTGGACGCGTAAGCTCCCGCCGTTCGTGGCCGTCAGCGACGGTGTGTTTCTCGGCCGCTTTCCGACGGCAAGCGAGGCCAGCGGCTTCGGCACCGTGATCGACCTCGCCGCCGAACTTGAAAAGCCGGCGGCCGCAGATTGCCGCTGGATCAGCTTTCCGATGATCGACCTGTTGCCGCCGCCCGTGACGATGCTTGAGCAGGCAGCCAGTGCGCTGGAGAGCGCGCGCCGCGACGGCACGGTGCTGGTCTGCTGCGCGCTCGGTTTCCAGCGCAGCGCTGGCGTTGTCGCCGAATGGCTGGTGGCAACCGGCAGGGCCAGGACGCCGACGCTTGCCCGCGAGATGCTGATGGCCACCGGCCGGCCGGTTCGTCTTGCCGAGGCCAAGGAGCGGGCGGCGTCATGACGGGCAGTGCCGAACAGGAACGCGCCGGTCGCTTCGCCCGCACGCTGATGCAGCAGGCCGCATGGCCAGCCGCGACTGTCGTGGCCGCAAATATCCTTGCGCCTTTGGCTGCTTCGGCACGCGGTGCCTTTGAGACCTTGCCCGCGGCTATCGCGCTGTCGGTCACAGCCGCGAGCGCGGTTGCCGTGCTGGCGCTGTCGGCGCTCCTGGTGTTCGACGCGCTGTTGTTCCGGCTGATGGCCAGTCACGATGACGAGGCTTCCGGTGGTGCCGCGGTGGATGACATACTGGCGCGCATGCGCCTGAAACCCTCCCCGTCGACGACACGCCCGCTCGATGACCGCATGGCCGGCACCCGCCGCTTGCTCTTCAAACAGCGCGCCGCGCTCGCCCTGTTTGCCGCAGCGCTTCTGGCGGCGGGGTTTTAGGCGCCGCGATGAACAAGCTTTCGCTCACGACCTTCACCTTGCTGCAGACAGTAACTTCCGTCGGTCTCTCGGCGTTGGCCTGGGTGGTGACCGGGGTGCGTCCGATCTGGAATGGCAGCCTGCCGTCCGACCGGCAGCGCATCTATTTCGCCAATCACACCAGCCATGGCGACTTCATCCTGCTGTCGGCCTGCCTGAGCGAGAAAGAGCGCGCCGTCACTCACGCGGTTGCCGCCGGCGAATACTGGGGAAAGTCGCGGCTGCGCCGCTTCATCGCCGAGGACATGCTGTCGTCGGTGCTCATCAACCGGCAATGGACGAGACCTGAAGAAAACCCGATCGAGATAATGCTGTCCGTTCTCGACCAGGGCCATTCGCTGATCCTGTTTCCCGAGGGCACGCGCAACATGACCGAAGAGCCGCTGCTGGCATTCCGCTCGGGGCTCTACAATCTTTCGATGGCACGGCCTGAGGTCGAGCTGATCCCCTGTTGGATCGAGAACATGTCGCGCGTGCTGCCCAAGGGCCAGTTCCTGCCGGTGCCGCTGCTGTGCCGCGTCGTCTTCGGCGCGCCTGTGGCTGTGGCTCCAGGCGAAGAACGCCGCGCCTTTCTCGAGCGCGCCCACGCCACGCTTCTGGCGCTCAACCCGCGCCCCGAGCGAGACGATTGATGCGCCACGAAATCTCCATTCTGATCATCGGCCTGCTTGCGGTGCTGACCACCGCCAGCATCGTCGCCGCCATACTTTCGGCGCGGGCGCCGAAGCCGCTCAGTTCAACGCTGGTCAACCTCACCCAGCGCATCAACGCCTGGTGGGTGATGGTGGTGTTGATAACGGTCGCCTTCTTCTTCGGCCGCGACGGCATGACCATCCTGTTCGCGCTGATTTCGTTTGCGGCGCTGCGCGAATTCGTGACGTTGACCCATACAAGCCGCAGCGACCATTGGGTGCTGCTCGGCATGTTCGGCATCATCATACCGTTTCAATACTGGCTGGTGTGGACCGCCTGGTACGGGCTCTTCGTCATCTTCATTCCGGTCTACTGCTTCCTGCTGATGCCGGCCATCACCGCGCTGCATGGCGACACCGAACGCTTTCTCGAGCGGATCGCCGCCCAGCAATGGGCGGTGATGATCTCGGTCTATTGCGTCAGCCATGTCCCGGCGCTGCTGACCCTCAATGTGCCAGGCTTCGAAGGCCGCAACCTGTTGCTGATCGCCTTCCTGATCATCGTCGTGCAAGGCAGCGACGTGCTGCAATACATCTTCGGCAAGCTGTTCGGGAAACACCGCTTCTCGCCGAACGTCTCGCCGTCGAAAACCTGGGAAGGCCTGATCGGCGGACTGGTGTCGGCGAGCCTGCTCGGCGCGCTGCTGTCATTCGTGACGCCGTTCTCGCCGCTGCAGGCGGCAGCCGTGGCCTTCGTCGCCTGCTCAATGGGTTTTCTGGGCGGGCTGGTCGCCTCGGCCATCAAGCGCGACCAGGGCGTCAAGGACTGGGGCCATCTGATCGAAGGTCATGGCGGCATGATGGACCGCACCGACAGCCTGGTCTTCGCTGCCCCGGTCTTCTTTCACATCGTGCGCTATTTCTGGACGGTGTGAGCGCCTGTTTGGAAACTCTACGCTGGGTCGGCTGAGCGCCAGACGCTTGACGGCGTAGGTGCGGCAGTCTCTTGTCCCGACAGGCTCGGCCGGCAAAAGAGGTGCCACATGGAAAAGATCATACTGGACTGCGACCCTGGGCATGATGACGCTATCGCCATCCTGCTGGCGGCAGGCAATCCACGGATCGATCTCCTCGGCATCACCACGGTGTCGGGCAACCACAATGTCGAAAACACCACGCGCAATGCCCTTTCGGTATGCACCGCCTACGGCATCAAGGTGCCGGTGGCGAAGGGCTCTCCCGGTCCGCTCCTCATCGATCAGGTGCTGGCCATCGAGATCCATGGCGAAACCGGGCTCGACGGCCCCGTACTGCCGCCCGCCTCGTTCGAACTCGACAAGCGCCATGCCGTCGACTTCATCATCGACACAGTCATGACGCATGAGCCGAAGACGATCACGCTGGTGCCGGTCGGTCCGTACACCAACATTGCACTTGCCGTGCGCAAGGACCCCCGCATCGTCGAGCGGGTGAAAGGGGTCGTCGCGATGGGGGGAAGTTATACCAGAGGCAACATCACGCCGGCGGCGGAGTTCAACGTCTATGCCGACCCGGAAGCCGCCGACGTGGTGTTCCGGGCCAACTGGGACGTCACCATGGTGGGGCTCGATCTCACGCACCAGGCGCTGGCCACCAAGGGACTTCAGGACAGGGTGCGCGCCGTCGGCGGCCCGATGGCCAAGTTCATCCTCGATATCTGGGAGTTCATTGCGACCACGCATGGGGGCCTCCTGCAGATCGAGTATCCTGCCATCCATGACGCGTGCTGCGTCGCGGCGATGATCGACCCGACCGTCTTCACCACCGAGAAGGCCGACATCCGCGTCGAGCTTGCCGGCCGTTGGACCAAGGGCATGACGGTCTGCAATTTCGAGAAGATGGGTGGCATGCACCATTTCGGCGGCACGGCGAGCGAGCAGGTCGACTTCCGCCACACCGTTGCGATGAAGCTCGACCATCAAAAATTCTGCGATTTGATCGTGGATGCGCTGGAGCGGCTGACGAGGCAGAAGGGGTGACACACACCCTTCCTCCGGACAGTCGTCGTAGCGATATCGCTATCTTCGTCCGTGACGTCACGCGCCCCGTGTGATCCAGCGAACTCTTGCCCACCGCGATCAGAGCCGGTCGACTTGCCGGTGAGGGTTGCGAACGCGCGCAGGGCGGGGTCTGGACCCCGCCCTGGACAGTCTACAAGAGCTTACTTGCCGGCGAGCTGCTTGGCGTTCTCCGCCGTGATCGCAGTCGTTTCCACCGTCACCGTCGAATCCACCGACGTCGCACAATCAAGCAGGATCTTCTTCGACATTTCGATCGCTTCCTTGGCACCGGTCGGATAGGTGAAGGTCGCGGCCCAGTCGCCTTTCGCCACCGCCTCGATGCCGCCGGCAGGTCCCGGCAAGCCGTCGGTGCCGATGATCTTGACGTCCTTGCCGGCACCCTTGGCAGCGAGCAGCGCGCCGGCCGCCATCATGTCGTTCGAGGCATAAAGCACCTTGATGTCGGGGTGCGCCTGCAGCATGGCCGAGAAGGCAGTCTGGGCTTTGTCCGGCACCCAGTCGGCGGCCTGCTCGGCGACGACCTGGATCTTGGCATTCTCCTTGACGCCATCCTTGAAGCCGTTCAGCCGTTCGACCGCGGGCGTGGAGCTTGGCAGTCCTTCGAGCACGGCTGCTTCGCCACCATCGGGCAGCAAGGTCTTGGCGGTATACTTACCCGCCTCGAGCGCGATCTTGTAATTGTCGCCGCCGATGAAAGCGGTGTAGTCCTTGCCGGGATCGCCGACCGTCTTGCGATCGAGTTCGATGACCGGGATGCCGGCATCCATGGCGCGTTTGACCGCCGGCGTCAGCGGTGCCGCCTCGAAGGGCGAGATCAGCAGCAAATCGACCTTCTGGGTGATGAAATTGTCGACCTGCGAGGTCTGCGTGTTGACGTTGCCGGCGCCGTCGGCGATCTGCAGCGTGAAGCCCGGCACTTCCTTGGCCGCCGCGGTCAGCTCGTCATTGACGTGCTGACGATAGGGTTCGGCATTGTTGGCTTGCGAAAAGCCGATGATGAACTGGCCGTCCTTGGCGCAGGCCTTGACCATGGGATCGGCAGCCTGGGCGGCTCCCGCGATGCACAGGCCAGCGCCTGCCAGAAGTGCTGCCTTGAGGGCACGCCTTTGTCTTGTGGTTTTCATACTCACTCTCCTCCTCGTCGGGCCGGGGCCAGACCTTGGTTGACTTCGACTTCCTGCCGCCAACCTCCTAACGACCCAAACCCTCGCGGCGACGAACGAGGGATTGAAGCACTGCCGCCAACACGATGATCGCGGCGGTCGCGAGCAGCTGCATGGCGGGGGTGATGTTGTTGAGCTGAAGGATGTTGGCGAGCGCGCCGAGCATAATGGTGCCGGCGACGGTGCCGACCATCGAGCCGGCGCCACCGAACAGGCTGGTGCCGCCGATGACCACGGCGGCAATCGCGGTAAGCTCGTAGCCCATGCCGTCATTGGCACTGCCAAAATTGAACTGGCCAGCATGCACGATGCCGGCAAGTGCGGCGGCAAAGCCGGTGATGGCGTAGACCGATATCTTGACCATCGACACCGGCACGCCGGAAATACGCGCCGCGCGCTCGTTGCCGCCGACGGCAAAGACATAGCGGCCGAAACGTGTGGTGTTGAGCACGATCGTGGCGATCGCGGCAAAGAAGATGAACACGATCGTCGCCACAGGCACGGTGTTGTCGAACAGCCGCTCACCCAGCACCGCGAACACCGGCGGCGCCAGCCCCGGCCCGTCGCCATAGGAAATGTTGATGTACTGATTGCCAGACACGACCAGCGCCAGTCCGCGCGCCGCCTGCAGGCCGGCGAGCGTCACGATGAACGGCTCGAGCCGGAAACGGCTGGAGATTGTGCCCTGGATGACGCCGAAGACGATGCCCATGACGAGCACCGCGAGGATGGTGGGGATGAGCCCGAAGCCGCCCGAAATCATCATCGATGCGGTGACGACGCTGGAGAGCCCGAGCACAGCGCCGACAGAAAGGTCGATGCCGGCGGTGATGATGACGAAGGTCATGCCGATGGCGATGATGCCGGTCTCGGACACGGCGCGAACGATGTTGGCGATGTTGTCGGGATTGAGGAACAAGATTTCGCCATGCCGCCGCGGCGAGAAGATGACCCCGCCGATCGCCACAACGACGAGGCCGATCAGGCTCTGGAAGCGCACCACCAAGGCTAGCGGATCGCGATGCACCGGTGCTGCGGCCACTGGGCCGCTTGCCGCCGAAATCTTCTGCTCAGACATCAGGCCTCCCTGCCATTTGCCGCGTCAAGCACCGTGTGCTCGTCAACGCCGCCGATGAATTCCGCCACGTTGCGCCCTTGGCGCAGCACCACGATGCGGTCGCACAGGCCGATCAGCTCCGGCATCTCGCTGGAAGCGACCAGGATGCCGAGGCCCTGTGCAGCCAGTTGCCGCAGCCGTGTGTAGATCTCACCCTTGGCGCCGACATCGACGCCGCGCGTCGGTTCGTCGAGCAGCAGCAGCCGGGGATTGCCGAGGATCTCCTTGGCGAGCACCACCTTCTGCTGATTGCCGCCCGAAAGCGCGCCGACGGCGATGTCGGGATTCTTCGGCCTGATATCGAACTGGCCGAAGGACTGCTTCACCGCGTCCGCCTGCCGGCGCGCCGACATCAGCCCGAAGGGTGAGATGCGCCGGATCACCGACATGACCAGGTTGAGGCCCACCGCCATCCTCAGCATCAAGCCGCTGCCGCGCCGATCGTCGGTGACGAAGGCGATGCCGGCGTCGCGTGCGGCCTTGATGGAATCGAGCTTTACCGGGCGGCCGTCGACCGCAACATCACCCTCCCAGCGGCCCGAAAGGCCGGTGCCGTAGAGCGCGCTCAAGAGCTCGGTACGCCCTGCCCCCATGATGCCGGCCAGCCCGACGATCTCACCCGCCTTGACGTCGAGCGAAATGCCTGTCGGCGGCTGCCATCCAGCGCTTTCATGGGCGAGCCTGAAACTCGCATTGCGCAGGCTGAGCAGCGTCTTGCCGGCCTCCCGGGCGCGTTCGGGATAAAGCTCATCCAGCGGTCGCCCGACCAGAAGGCGCACCAGCTCGGCCTGCGGCGCATGCGGCTCGGTGACGCCGGCGACGCGACCGTCGCGCATTACCGTAACCCGGTCGGCGATCTGCGGCACCTCTTCCAGGCGATGCGAGATATAGACGATGCCGACGCCGCTGGCGGCGAGCTTGCGCATAATGTCGAACAGCCTTTCGACCTCGCCCACCGTCAGTGCTGCCGTCGGCTCGTCCATGATCAGCACGCGCGACGCGTAGGAAAGCGCCTTGACGATCGCCACCACCTGGCGCTGGCCGATCGACAAGTTCGCCACCATGCTGGCGGGATCGATGGCAAGCTCTATGGCTTCGAGCCGTTTGCGGGCCTCGCTGCGCATCGCCGGCACGTCAAGGATGCCGCCCGGCCGCATCAGTTCGCGGCCAAGGAAGAGGTTGGCCGCCACGTCGAGCGTTGGCACCAGGTCAAGCTCCTGGAAAATGGTGGCGATGCCGGCCGCCTGCGCTTCACGCGGGTTGTTGAAGCGCACTGGCTTGCCGTCGATCTGGATGGTGCCCTCGTCCGGCGCATAGACACCAGACAACAGGTTCATGAGGGTCGACTTGCCGGCGCCGTTTTCACCGAGGAGCGCGTGGATCTCACCGGGCTTGAGGTCGAAGTCGACGCCACGCAGCGCCTGGACGCCGCCAAAGCGCTTGACCGCGCCGGTGACCGACAGCAGTGGCGCACTCATGCCGGCCTCGCGCAGGATTGACGGACCTGCAGCGCGGCCTGCAGCCGCACCGCCTGCGGCTCCAAACCGGTGGATGCGATGCGGGCGCAGAGCAAGGCAGCCGCCTGTCGTCCGATCTCGGTACAGGGCTGCGCGACAAGCGTCAGGCGCGGCTCGAAGCAGTCTGCCCATTCGAAATCGTCGAAGCCTGCAAGCGAAAGGTCCGCCGGGATCGAAAGGCCTCGTTCGCGGATCGCCCGCACCGCTCCGATCGTCGTCATGTTGTTGCCGGTGACCAATGCCGTAGGTGGCGAAGGCAATGACAGGATAGCGTGGGTCGATGCCGTTGCGCCCGCCGTGTCGACGTTCTCCGGCGAGACATAGTGCGGCAGGCACTCGAGTCCATTGGCGGCCAGCGACTCGCGAAAGGCGTCGATGCGTTCGCGCGTCGTCGCCAGATCCGGCTGGCCGGCGATGTAGCCGATGCGCTTGTGGCCGAAAGAGGCGACGTGATCGATCAGCGCGCGCATCGACGACTGGTTCTCGACGCCGATCTGGTCGAAGCGGTCGTCGGCGAAGCGGTCGATGAGCACGCAGGGCAGCTTCTTCTCCGCCAGATAGTCGATGGCCCGCTGCGGCGCGCCCGACGGCGCCAGGATGACGCCGTCGACCCGCCGCTGGTGGAAGGCGCGCACCACCGAAAGCTCGCGGTCGGGATCCTCCTGCGTATCAGAGAGGAAGACCATGAGGCCAAGGCGTGCACATTCGGCCTCCACCGCGCAGATGATGTCGGTGAAATAGGGGTTGGAAATCGCCGAGATCGCCAGGCCCACACTGTTGGTCGAGGCTACTTTCAACGATCGCGCCAGCTCGTTGGGCTGATAACCCATGGCGGCGATCGCATCATTGATGAGCTGCGCCTTCTGCGGCGAGACAAAGCGGGTGCGGTTGATAACATGCGAAACCGTCGAAACCGACACGCCGGCGCGGCGCGCGACCTCAGCCATTGTCGGCATGGTGACTCAAACGGAGTGCTGGCAAGCGCTCCTCCCTGATGATGCGTTCCAGTCCGCTCTCATTGGTCTTGGCGGATTTTGGGAAACCATAGGACCATCGAAACGTTTGCGCAATCGCTTCGATAGCCTTTTCCGGCCCAATTCTCGTCGCCCTCAAAAGATGGGCGTCTTGCAGGATCGGCCGATCACCTTCGTTTCGATTTTGCTCGATGCGCATTCGATGAAACTGACTGGGATATCCCTTGGCGCTGTCAAGCGACGCTCTGCCGAGGCTTATCCACTCAAGGCAACATTCCCGGCCCGCCGTGCCGCGGTCCTTGCCGCGCCGATAGCTCGAGGCGGTGGCGATGCCTGCACAAGCAGACGACCAACTCAACCAAACATCGGAAAATTTTCAGAAACGAATCGGGATTTTTTGGCCCCGACATCGCAAGACCATGCGGCTGGCGAAAAAGTCGCACTGTTCAAGGAGAAGAAAAATGAGCATGTCAAAGACCAAGGTCCTCATTGCCGGCGCCGGGCCGACCGGGCTGACGCTTGCGCTCTGGTTGACGCGGCTCGGCGTGCCGGTCCGCATCTTCGACAAGGCGTCCGGCCCGGGCGAAACCTCGCGTGCGCTGGCCGTCCAGGCACGGACGCTGGAGTTCCATCGGCAGATCGGCATCGTCGAAGACGTGCTCGCCGCCGGCGTGCGGATCGAACAGCTCACCGTGCACACGCCGGCCGGCATAGCAGCCAGGCTGCCGCTGGCCGACTTCGGCCGCGGCATCAGCCCCTACCCGTTCGCTTTCGCGTTGCCGCAGGACATCCATGAGCGCGTGCTGATCACGCACCTGGAACGTGCCGGCGTCGAGGTCGAGCGCGACACGGAGTTGGTCGCCTTCGAGGACAAGGGCGATGCTGTCGTCGTTACCCTGAACAGGGACGGCCGCACTGAAACGGTCAGTGCCGCCTACCTGGCCGGTTGCGATGGCGCTCGCAGCGCCGTGCGCCACGGGCTGAACATCGGCTTTCCCGGCGGCACATACGAACAGTCCTTCTACGTCGCCGACGTCGACGGTCGTGGCGACGTCACACGCAATGGCATGGACACTGTCATCAGCGCCTATGGCTTTGCCATCGTCATGCCGGTCCGGCAATCGGGCTCACTGCGCCTGATCGGCATCGTGCCGAAAGCGCATGAGGCCGATGAGTCGATCACCTTCGAGACGATCCGCGCCGATGTCGAGCGTGACACCGGCGTCAAGGTTCATCAGGTCAACTGGTTCTCGACCTACCGCGTGCATCATCGAGTCGCCGAGAATTTCCGCACAGGCCGGGTGTTCCTCGCCGGCGATGCCGGCCACATCCACAGCCCGGCCGGCGGCCAGGGCATGAATACCGGCATGGGCGATGCGGTTAACCTCGCCTGGAAACTGGCCGCCGTGGTTCAGGGGCGCGCCGACCAGCGCTTGCTCGACAGCTACGAGCCGGAGCGCATCGCCTTCGCCCGCAAGCTGATCGATAGCACCGACCAGGCGTTTCGGGTCGCCGCCAGCCGCTCGCGGCTGGTCGGGCTGTTCCGCCGCTACCTGATGCCGAAGATCCTGCGCATAGTGCTCGGGACGACGGTGGGATCGCGCGCGTTTTTCGGGCTGATTTCGCAGACCCGCATCCGCTACCGCGAAAGTCCGATCAGCAGCGGCAAGGCCGGTAAGATCGAGGGTGGCGACCGCCTGCCCTATATCGCCGGCACCAGGGACGACAATTTCGAGCCGCTGCGATCGCTGGATTGGCAGGTGCATGTCTATGGAGAACTCAATGCCGAGTTCCGGGCGATGCTTGCGCCCGCCGGTATCCCAATCCATGCCTTCGCCTGGTCGGACACGGCCAAGGCCGCTGGCCTGCAGCGCGACGGCGCCTATCTGGTGAGGCCGGACGGCCATGTCGCGCTGGCCTCGCCGGTCCAGGAGGCAGCGTCCTTCCAGCGGTACATTGCAGGCCTCGCCATCAGGCCGAGGATCGCCGAGCGCGCGCCCTATCGCATCTCGGGCACCATGCACAGCCTGGCTTGAATGCGCCAACCCAACGGCGGCGCATTCGCACGTACTGAAAAGACGTTTCATCATGACCAAAATCAGGAGAGAGAAAATGCCTATAGAATCCGTGAATAAAATCAGCCTGATCGCCACGGCGGCCGCAATTGGCCTCGCCGTAGAGATCATCGGCAGCACCCTGCCGGCGCTGTCATTCGTCAGCCAGGCCGAAGCGCGTATCGGTCAGCCCTGGACGCCCCGCAGTGCCGCAGGCGTTGCGCGGCGGACCACAGCATGGCGCGTGCTGAGACACACCACGGCTTGGGTCGCCACACTGCCGACAGGCTGCGTGCGCACCAAGGTCAACGGCTTCGATGTCTGGCGTTGCGGCGGCACATATTACCGTGCCTATCAGGGCCGCTATATCGTGGTGGTCGTCGATTGACCGGCCTCGGACGTGGTCTCGCCGAGGGCGAGTCTGACGCCTTCCGCAAGGTGCTCGGCGTCGACCTTGTTCTCGAACGGCACGCCGCGCAGAGCATAGTCGATCGGCGAAAACGGATCGCCCTCCTCGATGAGGGCGATCTGCCGCCGCGCCCGCTCCATGTCGCCTATCTGGGCATAGCAGGCCGCCAGCCTGGTGCGTATCCAGGGTGCCGGACGCGTGGCTAACTCCAGCGCCTCCGCCGCCTGCCGGTATTCGCCCATCATGTAGAGCGCCAGAGCCCGGTCAAACTGGTACCAGTGCGGGTGCAAGGGATCGATGCGGATGCCGCGCGCCAGCCACGTCAGTGCATCGAGCGGCCGGCCGCGCATGGTGAGCAGCATGCCCATCTGCTCGATGCAGTCGGCATCGTAGGGATTGAGCTGCAGCGCGATGCGCATGTGATGCTCGGCCGCCTCATGGTCGCGCATATACAGCCTGATCAATGACTGCACACGGTGGCCGGTCGGCTGGTCCGGCGACAACGCCAGGCCCTTGTCGGCGAGATCGCGCGCATTTTCCAGCACTGCGTCGCTGGCGCGCCCGAATTCTCCATCCAGCGCCCGCGTCAGAGCGAGATAAGTGTAGGCCAGTCCATAGTTCGGATCCTTGGCGATTGCCGCCTCGAACATTGCCTCCGCACCTTTCTGGTCGGTCTGGGCTGGATCGCGCAACAGCGCAAAGCCGCGCAAAGCCAGTTCATAGGCGGCAAGGCTGGTGACCGGCTTGCGCGATGCCTGTTGCAGCCCTGCATTGGTGACTCGCGTGACCAGCCTGCCGACGATCTGCTCAACGACCTCATGCTCGATCGCAAACAGGCCTGTGCCCTGCGACTGGTAGCGGTCGCCCCAGAGTTGGCTCGCAGTCGCGATATCGACCAGGTTCACGGCCGTTATCACTTGCTCGCCTTGGCGTCGCAGCGATCCTTCGACAAGATAATCGGCGCCGATGCGGGCGCGGATTTGAGACCACTCGTCGCGTCCGAAGGAGGCGAACGAAAAACTCGAATTGCGGGCGAGCACCGTGACCGTCCCAAAGCGCGCCAACCCGTTGATGATATCCTCGGCAAAGCCGTCGACCACCGCCTCGTCGGCCGGATCACCGCTGTCGTTGCGAAAGCGTATCACGGCCACGACCGGCTGCGCCCCGATCTCCGGCGCAGTCTCGGCTTCGGCGGCGAGCATATAGCCGCGCTTGGATACTGTGCGCACCATGTCATCGCCGAGCACCTTGCGGATTTCGCGGATCGACTGGGTCAGCGAATCCTCGGTGACGTAGACACCCGGCCATACGACATCCATCAGTTCCGATTTCGGAACGACGCGGCCCATGTTGCGGGCAAGGTGCGAAAGCATCGCGTAGGCCTTCGGGCGCAGGAACAGCGGCTCGTTGACGCCACGCAACGTTCCCCTGTCTAGGTCGAGAGTGTATCCGCCGAACCGGAAAAGCTGACCGGCAGTCGCCGTCGTCATTGGGACCCCTCCCCGGACACTGCACATCATGCCGCGTCGAACCCACATCAACGCGGCACGGGATTTGGTGCATTATTGCCCAGTGCGCAATTTCGATCAAACTGGCCGCTTGGAGAGACAGCAAGATGATCTGGCCAACGCGGGAAGGAACTCGATGAATCCGACGGAAAAAGCGCTGTGGTTCGTCGAGAGCCATCTGCCCGAGGCGGTCTCGCTCGACGATATCGCCCAAAGCAGTGGCGTGTCGCGCTTTCATGTGACGCGGGCTTTCGGGGCCGCCACCGGCCGCTCGGTGATGGGCTACATGCGCGCACGCCGGCTGACCGAAGCGGCGCGCAAGCTGGCCGGCGGGGCGCCCGACATCCTCTCGCTCGCGCTCGACGCCGGCTACAACTCGCATGAGGCTTTCACCCGCGCCTTCCGCGACCAGTTCGGCACCACGCCGGAACTGGTGCGCGCGCGACGCACGCTCGACAACCTCGATCTCGTGGAGCCGATCCTGATGGACCAGTCCTTCCTTCCCAACCTCGAACCGCCACGCTTCGAAACCAGCCGGCCGTTCCTGATCGCCGGCCTCGGCGAACGCTACAGCTGCGAAACCAGCGCCGCCATTCCCATGCAGTGGCAACGCTTCGGCCCCTATATCGGCAACATTCCGGGCGAGACCGGCGACGTCGCCTACGGCGTCTGCGTCAACGGCGACGATGCCGGCAATTTCGACTACATCGCCGGCGTCGAAGTGTCGGATTTTTCCGACCTGCCGAAGGAGCTCAGCCGGGTACGCGTGCCAGCGCAAAAATATGCCGTCTTTGCCCATCGCGAGCACATCTCGACCATCCGCCGGACCGTCAACACGATCTGGAACAAATGGCTGCCGGCCTCCGGCCACGAGATTGCGGATGCTCCCGAATTCGAGCGCTATGGCCCCGAATTCGATCCGCGCAGCGGCAATGGCGGGCTGGAGATCTGGATACCGGTCAAGGCGTAGTCGTTCATCCCATCGGCAGAGCGGGCCATCGCTCGGCGATCCTGCCGCCGGAAAACACCGCGATCGATCCGAACTGCTGCAGCACCGCCTCGCTCTGCGTCGGGCGCAGGAAGGCGTAGACGCCGGGCCTTGCGGTCGCGTCAGCCGGCAGACCCATGAATTGCTGGTTCGAGGAGAGGCCGAGCGGGCCGTTCGTCTTCATGCCTTCGGGAAAGACCGGCTCGGCCATCCACTTGCCGCCATAGAGATAGCAGCCCTTGCGCGGAAAGCGGCCGAGCGCCTGCAGCAGGCGGGTGACGGCCGGCGGGCCGGGCAGCTTCGGCTCTACCACTTTCAGGATCGGCGTCGCGATAAAGGCCGCCGGCTGGAAGCCTTCGAGGCCGGGCGTATCGAAATCGCTCGGCAGCGCAAAGGCCGAGCCCATCGACACCTCGTTGGCGGCGCTGCGATGGTGTAGCAGCGCGGTCTTGCTGCCGCCGATGTTGAGGATGCGGCGCTGGTCGGCGCCGAGGCACGCGACGAAGGCGGTGGCCCGTTCCGAAGCTTTCGCCAACGCCTTGGCCGGCCCGCCGAACAGGCCGGGGATGAGCGGCGCATGCGCCTCGTAAGCCATGACGCCTTCGCAATGCAGCCGTTGATGAGCCGGGAGCGCGCTTAATGCCTTCGACAAGGCCTCCGGGCTGGCAAAGCCGCCGCGATGCAGCCCGACATCGATCTCGAAGGCGATACGCAGCTCGACGCCGAGTTCGTCCGCGAGTGCGCCATACTCGGCCAGCCTCTCCTGGGTATCGATCAGCCAGCAGACACGCGACCAGTCGGCGTCCCCTTTCACCAGTGCCGCCCTTGCCGCTTCGACCGGCATCGGCTTGCCATAAAGCAGATCGGCATCTGGAAATGCCTTCAACACCGCTCCGCTGATCGGCGGATGGAAAGTCATGAATCGATTGGTGCCTAGAGCCTTGCCGATGTGCGACAGCAGCGGCAGGCAAGCGAGCGACTTGTCGACCAGCCGCACGGCAAGGCCGGCGTCAAGCCTCTCTTTCACCAGGGCAATGTTGCGGTCCAGCCGATCGCGATCAACCAGCAGGCAGGGCTGGAAGATACCGGCTTGCTTCAACGCGTCCGAAAGAGCGACGAAATAGGCGCTCATTGGTCGATGCCGAACAGGTCGGCCATGTATGGCGAGATGAGTCGGTTTTGCGGGTCGATGTCGCGGCGGACCGCCATGGCATCGTCCCAGCGCGGATAGAGCTTTTTCAAGTCCGCCGCCTTCAGGCTGTGCATCTTGCCCCAATGCGGCCTGCCGCCATACCTGCGGAAGATCGGCTCGGCCGCCCGCATGAACGGCAGTGGATCGCTCGCCGCGTCATGATGGATGGCGATCGAGCAGGTCAGCCTGTTGTGGAATGGCGAGAGCCAGAACTGGTCCGGTGCGACGGAGCGGACCTCCATCGGGAAATAGACCTCGGGAAAACGCTGTTCCGTCAGTTCGATGATCTCGGCCAGCGCCTTCGGCCCCTCCTCGAACGGCAGATGATATTCCATCTCGTTGAACTTGGTCTGCCGGTCGCTGGCATAGACGTTGAGCCAGTCCTGCACATAGTCCTCGGCAGGCACTTTCGCGACGGCGCCGCGGATCAGCCGGCGGCGGAGCGACGGCAGCCAGGCGAGCCCGGTGCGCAGCCGGCGCAGCGTCCTCAACCCGCCCTCGTCATCCTCGGTCGGGCGCGTGGTGGTCGCCGCAGTGCTAAAATCGCTGGCGATGAACTGCGCATAGCCGGAAAACGGAATGTAGTAGAATTCGGCCGAACGATGCGCGGCCATTATCGTTTCGAAATCGCGCAGCATGTCGGCGATCGGCAGCACCCATTTGCGGCGGCGCAGCCGGTAGGTCGCAATGTTGTTCAGCGTCACCTCGGTCATCACGCCGAAGGCGCCAAGCGCGACGCCGACCGCATGGATCATCTCCTGATCCCCTGCCCGCTTGAAGTCGCGGAGTTTGCCAAGCCCGTCGACGAACTGCACCGTTTCAAGCTGCGTGTGGTAGGCACCGAGCGTCGGTCCAGAGCCATGCGTAGCGGTGCCGAGCGCGCCACCGATCGCCTGGCGGTCGATGTCGCCCATATTGGGCAGGCCCTGGCCGATGCCTTGCAGGATGTGCATGAGCGGGCCGAGCCGGGTTCCTGCCCGCACGCTTGCCTGATGTTTTTCGACGTCGTGCGAGACTAGCCCTTCCAGTCTCTCCAAGGACAGGATCGTCCCCTCGGATTTCACCAGCGGCGTAAAGGAATGGCCGGCTCCGACGACGCGGACCGGACCGGGTGCGGTGCGAACGAGATCACCGAGTTCGCCAGCGTCAGTTGGGGTGGCAATCAGCTGCGGTTCAGCGCTGACGTAGCCGGACCAGTTGCTCCAGGTGTTCGACATGTTGCCTCCTCAGGCAACGGCGCGGCGACGCCGGGACACAAGGATGAACAGGCCAAGCAGCGCCGCGCTGGCAATGGCGCTGGTGGCGGCGAATTCCGGCACGGGGCGAAAATCCTTGCCGTCGATGAGCAGCGACGCCGCGACCGGCCCGATCGCCAGGCCAAAAAGCTGCGCAGCCGGCACCAGCAGCACGGCGGTGCGCGTCTCATCGGCGGTGATCGCCAGCCGTATCTGGTAGGGCACGATGAACAAGAGGATGAAACCCATGACCAAGGCGGCAACCCAGAATGTGATGAGGTCAGGTCCGCTGGCGAGGACCAGGGAACTGACAAACGCGACGGCGCCGATCGCGGCGATGGCAAGGCGGTAATCGATGCGCGCCTCGAACACGGTCGCTGTCATCGCGCCCAGGACCTGAACCGCGAGGCTGGCCGAGACGATCAGGCCGACGGTGCGGCCATCGATGCCGTATTGTGCGCCAAGCGGCTCCAGAAAGGCCCACACCGCGCCGAAGAACATGAAGTAGCAGAAGACCGACAGCAGCGCGGTCATCGAAGGGACCGTCAGCACATTGGCCAGATTCTCTTCCTTGGGCAGATCGGCATAGTCACTGGGAACGGTGAAGGCGATCGCCACCGAGGCAACGCAGACGACGGCGAGAACGATGAAGCCGCCCGCCGACCCAGCTGCCGGGATGACATAGAGCGCCAGCATTAGGGCAAGCGCGCATTGCGCCAGCGTTTGCATGGTGACGAAATACCCGCCGATGCGCTCGGCCCGCCGCGAGCGGGCAATGAGTTCGGTGGCGACCGCCACCAGGCCGCCCTCGGCTAGGCCTGCCAGGGCGCGAGCCGCAATCAGCATGTTGGCGCCGGCGGCATAGGCCGTCCAAACATTCGCCAGTGCCAACAGGAGCAGGAGGGCCGCACTTTTCCAGTGCATGTTGTGGGCCGAAAGCAGCATCGCCACGATTGCCGAGCCGATGGCAATGGCGATCATCTCGGCGGTGGCGACCAGCGCCAGCTCATCGCCGCTGACATGGCCCTCGGTGAAAAGGGCGCCGAGCAGCACCGGTTGCAGTCCGAGAATGAGCAGGCCGACCGAACCGATCCACAAGGCCGAGGCGAGCTGCCTGCCGGTGGGATTGCCGACCAGCCAGTCGCCGCTTCCGGTGTGCCCGGTATCTGTCGAAGTCAAAGGCGCCTCCCAACGTCCTTGCCGTGCGGCAAAAAAACTGACAACCTGTCAGCATTTCAGAAGCTGATACTTGATCATATTTTTTGTCAATCAGAATTTGGAAACTCGTGCGAAAGACCCGTGCATGATGGAAGCAACGCGAACAGCCACCGAACCCAGGCGCAAACCCAAGCAGGAGCGCAGCCGCGAGCGCATTGACGCGATCCTGTCGACAACCATGCGGCTGATCGGCGAAAAGGGCATCGACGCCGTGACAATGAAGGAGGTCGGCATGCTGGCGGGCGGACCGATCGCCACCGTCTACCATTACTTCCCCAACAAGTCGGCGATCCTGGCAATGCTCTACGAGCGGTTTTCCGAGGTCAGCCGCACGCGGCTGACAGCGATCATCAGCGACATCCGCGAGGCCAAGGACGTGATCGTGGCGGCCGACCGGCTGCTTGACGACTATCACAGCCGTGTCGCCGGCGATCCGGCCATCCAGGATTTGCAGAACGCCATCCAAGCCGACAAGGCGCTCAAGAATCTCGACATCGCCGAAACCCGGCATCAAGCCAAGATGTTCTGCGACCGCGTCAGTCCCCTGCTCGCCCCCGAGAAGCGCGAGCAGTTCGAACGCATCGTTCTGCTGATCTTCCAGCTAGCCGGTGGTGTGGTGCGCCTGGCACTTGCCGAGGGCGAAGCGGAAAGTCGGCAAACCATCGAGGATTACCGGTCGATCATCCACACTCAGTTGCGGCTCTTTCTCTAGCCGCCGCCTCATGCGAATTTCGCGTGTTTCGACAGCGTGTCGCGCCTTGACTCTGGCAGGCCGGCGGCCTATTTCAGCGCCACGTTAGCACTCGCCATTGGTGAGTGCTAACCATATGTCCGGCGTCGCCGGACGGAGGAACTGTTCTCACCGTTCTCATCGAGGAAGAAAAAATGGCAAAGTCGAAGTTCCGCCCGCTTCATGACCGCGTGGTCGTTCGCCGGGTCGAATCCGAATCCAAGACCGCCGGCGGGATCATCATCCCCGATACGGCAAAGGAAAAGCCGCAGGAAGGCGAGATCATCGCTGTCGGCTCCGGCGCTCGTGACGAAGCCGGCAAGCTCGTTCCGCTGGACGTCAAGGCCGGCGACCGCATCCTGTTCGGCAAGTGGTCGGGCACCGAAGTCAAGCTCAATGGCGAAGACCTTCTGATCATGAAGGAATCCGACATCATGGGCATCATCGGCTGATATCAGCACTTTCCGTCAACTGAATTCCCGGGCTCAATCCAAGCCCTTGCCAGGAGTTAAAAATGGCTGCCAAAGACGTAAAATTCTCCCGTGATGCCCGCGAGCGCATGCTGCGCGGCGTCAACATCCTCGCCGACGCGGTGAAGGTCACGCTCGGCCCCAAGGGCCGCAACGTCGTCATCGACAAGTCGTTCGGCGCCCCGCGTATCACCAAGGACGGCGTCACCGTCGCCAAGGAAATCGAGCTCGAGGACAAGTTCGAAAACATGGGCGCGCAGATGGTCCGCGAAGTTGCTTCGAAGACCAACGACATTGCCGGCGACGGCACCACGACCGCGACCGTTCTGGCGCAGTCGATCGTCCAGGAAGGCCACAAGTCGGTTGCCGCCGGCATGAACCCGATGGACCTGAAGCGCGGCATCGATCTGGCCGTGACCGAAGTCGTCGCGGCGCTTGGCAAGGCTGCCAAGAAGATCAAGACCTCCGAGGAAGTTGCCCAGGTCGGCACGATCTCGGCCAATGGCGACGAGTCGGTCGGCAAGATGATCGCGGAAGCGATGCAGAAGGTCGGCAACGAGGGCGTCATCACGGTCGAGGAAGCCAAGACCGCCGAGACCGAACTCGAAGTCGTCGAAGGCATGCAGTTCGACCGCGGCTACCTCAGCCCCTACTTCGTCACCAACGCCGACAAGATGGTTGCCGAGCTCGAGGACGTCTACATCCTCCTGCACGAGAAGAAGCTCTCCAACCTTCAGGCCATGCTGCCGGTTCTCGAAGCCGTCGTGCAGACCTCGAAGCCGCTGCTCATCATCTCGGAAGACGTCGAAGGCGAGGCTCTGGCCACGCTGGTCGTCAACAAGCTGCGTGGCGGCCTGAAGATCGCCGCCGTCAAGGCGCCGGGCTTCGGTGATCGCCGCAAGGCCATGCTGGAAGACATCGCCATCCTCACCGGTGGCCAGGTCATTTCGGAAGACCTCGGCATCAAGCTCGAGAACGTCGGCCTCAACATGCTCGGCCGCGCCAAGAAGGTGTCGATCTCCAAGGAGAACACCACCATCGTCGACGGCGCCGGCAAGAAGGCCGAGATCCAGGGCCGCGTTGCCCAGATCAAGCAGCAGATCGAAGAGACCACCTCGGACTACGACAAGGAGAAGCTGCAGGAACGTCTCGCGAAGCTCGCGGGCGGCGTTGCGGTGATCCGCGTCGGCGGTGCGACGGAAGTCGAAGTCAAGGAAAAGAAGGACCGCGTCGATGACGCCCTCAACGCGACCCGCGCGGCCGTGGAAGAAGGCATCGTTGCAGGCGGCGGCGTCGCCCTGCTGCGCGCTTCGGCCAACATCAAGGCCACCGGCGCCAATGCCGACCAGGCCGCTGGCATCAACATCGTTCGTCGTGCGCTGCAGGCTCCGGCCCGCCAGATCGCGGCCAACGCCGGTGCGGAAGCATCGATCGTTGCCGGCAAGATCCTTGAGAACAAGGGCGCGACCTTCGGTTACAACGCCCAGACCGGCGAGTATGGCGACATGATCGCCATGGGTATCGTCGATCCGGTCAAGGTCGTGCGCACGGCTCTCCAGGACGCGGCTTCGGTCGCCGGCCTGCTCGTCACCACCGAAGCCATGATCGCGGAGGCTCCGAAGAAGGAGTCGGCTGGCGGCGGCATGCCTGGCGGCATGGGCGGCGGCGGCATGGGCGGCATGGGCGGCATGGACTTCTAAAAAGTCCATAAAGCACGCCCATGAATCCAAGTTGCTCAAGCCCGCAAGCGGGCTTGAGTGGCGGCATGGATTTCTAATCCAGCCCCTACCAGCCTTCAGATGCGGAAAGGGCGCCGAAAGGCGCCCTTTCTGTTTGCGTGTACCTTAAATCGTCGCGCCTCGACTGGCCTCAGACTGCGGCATCCGCGCGTCGCCGTGCCTCTCCAGCCAGCACCGCGCCTTCAATCAGTGCCGCGACTTCGTCCGCGACCGCCTGCAGCGGGGCGCGGTCGCGGGTGGCGCGCGCGATCACCATCAGCCCTTCCAGCGACGATTCGACCAGCAGCGCCAAAGCATGCGCGCGGCGCTCGGGCACCCCTGCCCTGACGAAGGCCTCTCGCAGCAAGCCGATCCATTGCTCGAAGGCCGATCGGCACAATTCGGCCAGCTCCGGCACATCGGTCGGCGAATCCAGCACCACGGGTGCGATCGGGCAGCCGAGCGTGAATTGGTTCTCCTCGAGCATGTGTCCGACCTCCTGGTAGATGTGGTGGACGGCCACTGCCGGATCCTGCTCGGCGGCCAATGCCGCGCCCAGCCTTTGCGTCACCTTGTCGACGCTATCACGCGTCACCTCGATGATCAGTTGGTCCTTGCCGCCGGGAAAGTGGAAGTAGAGCGAGCCGCGCGGCGCACCGCTGGCGCTCAAAATGTCGTTGAGCGAGGTGCCGTGATAGCCGCGCTGCCTGAGCAGCAGTGCCGTCGTCTCGAGTATGCGGGTGCGGGTGCCGTTGGCCATGTCAACCTCTGTCAGTAGCAATCATTATAGGCCTTGCATCAAATATGACAATCGGTCTACATAATATGTAGATCAGTCTACATATTGGGAAGATCGACATGAACACCTATCGTCTTGAAGGATCCGGCGGGACGGCATGCCTGGTGATGCGCGACGAAGCGCGCCCGGAGCCGAAACCGCATGAGATCGTGGTGCGCGTTCGCGCCACCTCGCTCAACCGACGCGACACGATGATCCTCAACGGCACCTATCCGCTGACGCCGCGCCAGGGCGTCGTTCCCCTGAGCGACGGGGCTGGCGAGATCGTCGCCATCGGCGATGCCGTGACCCGCTTTGCCGTTGGCGATCGCGTCACCGGCAGTTATTTCGCCCGCTGGGTCGACGGCCGTATCAACGCCGGGCTCATCGACCAGCTCGGCTGCACGCTGGACGGCATGTTGGCCGAATATGCCGTTCTCGACGAGCAATGGGCTGCGCGCCTGCCAGATCATCTTGACTGGCATGAGGCAGCAACGCTGACCTGCGCCGGCCTGACCGCCTGGAATGCGGTGACCGGCGCCGGAATTCCGAAGCCTGGCCAGTGGGTTCTGGTCATAGGCTCGGGCGGCGTCTCGCTGTTTGCGCTACAGTTCGCGAAGCTGCTCGGCTGCCGCGTCGTCGCCGTCACCTCACGTGGCGAGAAGGCCGAGAGGCTGCGGATGCTGGGCGCCGACCTTGTGATCTCGACTTCGGAGATGCCCGAATGGGGTGCGACTGTCCGCGACCAGACAGGCGGCATCGACCTCGTTGTCGAAACCGGCGGCCCGGCGACATTCGCGCAATCGCTGATCGCCAGCACGCTCTACGGGCACATCGTGCTGCTGACGCTGCAGGACCAGCAAGGCAGGTCAATCGAGATGCCGGCAGCGCTCTACCAGCGTAGCCTCGCCACCATCAGCCGCCTGTTCGTCGGCAGCCGGACCAATCTCGAAGCCATGCTGCGCGCTGTCTCACATCACCGGCTGCGGTCCGTCATCGACAAGGTCTTTGCCTTCACCGAAGCCGGTGATGCGTACCGCTATTTCCAGCAGGGCGACGTCTTCGGAAAAGTGGTCGTCGACGGCGCCTGACCCATCCATTTCTCGGAACCAAGGAGTGCAGACAATGACAATTCGTGAAGCTTCGGCCGAGTGGCAAGGCACGCTGAAGGAAGGCTCAGGACGGCTACGGCTCGGCAGCGGTGTGTTCGAAGGCGCTTATTCCTTTCCGTCGCGTTTCGAAAACGGTCCGGGCACGAACCCGGAGGAACTGATCGCGGCAGCGCATGCCGGCTGCTTCTCGATGGCTTTGAGCGCCATACTGGGCGGCGCCAAGTACATCCCGACAAGCATCAACACGATCGCCAAGGTGCATCTCGGCGCAACCGCTGCCGGGCCGACGATCACCCGCATCGAAATTGAGACCCAAGCCGAGATCCCCGGCATTGCCCCGGACGAGTTCCAGAACCTTTCGGAAACGGCGAAAGCGGCATGCCTTGTGTCGCGCGCCCTGGCCGGGGTGGCAACCATCACGCTCAAAGCCGAGCTCGTCGCGACCGCCGCCACGCAACAATGAAATCAGGAGGATGATATGAAACAGGACAGCATCGTGACCGTTCATCCAGACGAACAGTCCAGGCAGACAGCTGAAATCATGCAGCGCTTCAACGACGTGTTCCAGCTTCATGATCCGTCGGCACTGCCAGGCCTGGTCGCCGAACACTGCGTGATCGAAAACACCGTGCCGGCACCGGACGGCGCCCGTCATGTCGGTCGGGAGGCGTGCGTCCAGCTGTGGTCGACGATCGCCACCCAGCCCGGCACGCGATTCGACCTCGAGGAGACATTCATTGCGGGCGAACGGGCGACGATCCGTTGGCGCTATTGGCTCGCCGATGGCAACTCCATCCGCGGCGTCAATCTGATGCGCGTCGAGGGCGGGCTGATCGTCGAAGCGATGGGGTACGTCAAGGGATAGCCGCCCTTGGCCACTCGGCGCTAGCGATCTGCCAACGCCAGTTTTGCGCCGAGCATGACAAAGGCGCCGGCGAAGGTCCGGCGCATCCAGGTCAGCACCATCGGCCGCGACACGACATGGCTGCGGATCGAGGCGGCGAAGATGCCGTAGCCGACGAAAACAACGAAGGTCAAAAGCATGAAGACGGAGCTGAGCTCCAGCATCTTCGACAGCGCATTGGGTTCGGTGGTGCTGACGAATTGCGGCAGGAAGGCGAAGAAGAAGATCGACAGTTTCGGATTGAGCACGTTGACGAGGACGCCGGTCGCAATCACCTTGCCGGCCGAGCGCGGCGTCACATCCTGCTCGACGCTCAGGCCACCCTTCTCCTTCAGCGTGTTCCAGGCCATATAGAGCAGATAGGCGACGCCGAGATATTTCAGCGTCTCGAAGGCAACCGCGCTGGTGTGCAGCAGCGCCGCAAGGCCGGTGATGGCGGCCGCCATGTGCGGAATGATGCCGAGCGTACAGCCGAAGGCGGCGATGATCGAGGCGCGCGCGCCACGCGAAAGGCCGGCGCTCAGCGTGTAGAGAACACCGGTGCCGGGCGAAGCCACGACGATCAGCGACGTCAACAGAAATTCGATGCTCACGGTGGTTTCCTCCGGCGCCTTGCCCTGTCGCAGCGTAGCCAGCAAGGAGGTTGCACACAAGCCGCCGGCAGTCGGCGCCGGTGCGTGTCGTCCAAAAGCGCGCAGCGGTTTTGCGACAACCCGCGCGAAAAAAGGACTTTAAGACGTCGGTAATCCGTGCGCGCGGCGCGCCATCAGGCAATCGTCGTCGCCCGGCATGCAGGCGCGGCAGACATCCGGGCGAACTTCGTAGATGCCGCAAGCGGTCGACTTGCCGATCTGGCCGGAGAGCGCTGAGCAGCGCACGCCCTCGCAGCGCATGCCGGACAAATTGGCTGCCACATATTTTTCCGGGATGCGGTCGAGATGGGCGTCATCTTCGGTGGAAAAGCGCGGCCACTCCGCCGAATAGGAACAGCAGGCGCCGCAGCTCTGGCAGTTGAAGACAGGGCCGGTGCTGCGTTGCGACGACGAAAGACTTGCAGCGGCCGCGAAGGCGAACAGTCCCGGCTCGGCAGGGTTGTGATCGGCGTCTTGCGGCAAGGTGTTATTTCTTCTTGCCTGTCTTGCCCTTTGGCGCATCCACCGGCGACTTGAACAGATCGGTCGCGGCTTCGCCGGCTTTCGGCGCCGCAACCGGCTTGGCCGATTTTGCAGCAGCTGGCGTTGCAGGCTGGTCCTTGGCGGAGAATTTTATGGCCATGTCAGTCCTCGTCGGCGAAACGCGATGATGGAGCGCGCGGATTGCGCAAGCGGCCGATCAGCGCCGAAACCGCCGTGATGTTCATTTCCTCGGGCGACCAGTTCTTCACCGCCTCGATGTGGTGGGACGCCAGTTCGCGATGCGTGCTGCCGCTGTAGGCGGCATCCTGATAAGTCACCCGCTCATGCGTCTTGGTGTCTTCGCGGACATACTCGATTAGGTAGTTCGGGCACTCAGCCCGGCCACGCACGCCGACGCGCACCTGGGCGTCGCCATGGGCACGCTTGCAGCGTTCGAGTTTTTCCAGCACGCGCCGGACATATTCGACCGGCTTGTCGAGGCCTTCGACCATGTCGGCAATGGTCGCATCGGTCGCGATCGGCGTAGGCGGGACGCGCTTGGTGGCCATCAGCGTTTTCCGACTCGTTTCGGCAAAGCGGCGAGAGCCGCGGCCGCGGCCATCTCATCGGCCTCCTTCTCCAGGCGCTGTTCGCGTAGCCGCGCGGTCTTGGCTTCCCGCGCCTCGCTGACGGCATCGCGCTCGGAAATGATGCGGTTGAGTGACATCGACTGGGTCTGCGTCTTGCTGAACAGGGACACGGCCTGATCAGGGGCTGTCTTCGAATTGGCGGTCAAAATCTTTCTCCTGTCAGGAGCTGGTGCAGACATGGCGAGACCGGGTCTTCGGTCAGGACCACGCACAAAGCAATACGGCAGCGGATTCAAATTGCTGGAGCGTCCCTTAGCACGTTCAGGCCGACGCGCAGTGCACTTTCGGCGGCAAGACGCGCAAAATGAAAAAGGCCAGGCACCGCCTGACCTCCCCATGAGAGCGCCGCGCATCCAATGGATGCAAGGCAACGCCCTTCACATGCGCATGCCGTACAAACTCAAGTCTCCGCGGCCAAGCGCCCGAATTCGCCGTTCACCGGTGCCAGTACATCCGTGGTCACCGGGAAGGCTGAATTCTGTTTTCAGGCCGCCTTCAACTGGTCGGCGGACATCTTGCCCGACTTGTTGTCGCGGACCATCTCGTAGCCGAGCTTCTGGCCCTCGACGATGTCGCGCATGCCGGCGCGCTCTACGGCCGAGATGTGGACAAAAACGTCGGCCGAGCCGTCGTCAGGCTGAATAAAACCAAAACCCTTGGTGGCGTTGAACCATTTAACTGTGCCGGTGCTCATGACGAACCCTTTCCATGGCAAATATTCGTTAATCGCGGTGCGAATGCACAACGATTTTTGTCTCGATTTTTGATGGGGAAGTTCGTCAAAGGCGCGCATGCGTGCGCGGATAACAAAAGTCGGTCAAACAAATATCGACCAAATTCTTGTAGGCTTCTTTTTGCGCCGTGTCAATTTCTGGTTTAGCCGCCATCGAGATCAGGCGCAAAGTTGTCCGGCGAGAAGGAAACGAAACGTCGCCGCTCCAAAAAACCGCAACCTGCCGGGAACCAGATCGGCGCCGGTGCATTTTAGCTGTGTCGTCAGCAGTTCATGAGAGCAATCGAAGGAAAGGTTGACGGCAAAAGACGCCTCCCGCGCGATAAAAGGCGCGAGGGGCGTTTTTTGTTTTTGCCCTCACATCACGGCGGTCATCATCGGCAGGATCTCGTATCGAAAGCCCAACCCGGAACGAACCGTCGGGTCCGCCTCGGTCAGCGCCCGGACGGCGGCCTCATCGACGGCACGTACGATACCGAGCCCCCAGGGACCGGCAGGATCTGCGACCGGCCCAAACAGGATGACACCCCCCTCACCCAATTTGCCGCGCAGATAGTCAGAGTGCTGCTTCATCAGTGTTTTTTCTGCATCGGTCAGGGTGAAGGCAAAGTCGGGCCGGGGCGGGATCAGCCGGCAGTGGAACACGCCTTGCGGCTTGCTGCCGGCTTCATCGGTGAGGAAAGTTGTCAGCCAGCCGAGCACGCGCTCCCAGCCGGAGGCGTGATCGCGGCATGCACCTTGACGGACGCCAAACCCTTCATGGCGTAAGGTCAGCCGCGTTCCGGCACCCACCGCCTCGAGCATGTAGGTCACGGTGGTGACGTTGTCGCCGTCCCATGGCGCTTTCCACGTCAGCACCAGAAGGTGCGGCGGCTCCACCCTGAGATACTCGCCCTGGACATGAAAGTCCTGGCCGTCGGCCCCCTTGCCTTCCGATCGCCACGCCCCGCCCGGCCGTAAGTCGGCGGTATGTCTCGTCGTCCGGTAGAGTTCGTCCGACCCCCACCAGAGCGGTATCTGGTCGTCCGCCGTCAACGCGCGAAACACTCGCTCGGGCGGCACCGCGATCGTTACCGTGGCGAGAATCGTGCCCGCCGACACATCGGCGATAGCGCGCGGTCTGTCGTTGTTGGCCATCATTCATTCTCCAGGTAGGATTTCAGGTTGCCGAGGCTCGCTTGCCAGAAATCGCGATATGGCAAGATCCAGTCGGCCACGTCCTTCAACTCCGCCGGTTCCAGCCGGTAGAGCCGCTCGCGGCCATACTTCTGTTCGGAGACTACCCGGAGCTCGCGCAGGACCCTGAGATGCTTGGAGATCGCTGGCCGGCTCTGCGAAAAGGCCGAGGCAAGTTCGTTGACCGGCGCCGGTCCCTGCCGCAAGCGGTCGAGGATCGCGCGCCGCGTCGGATCGGCAATGGCGCGGAAAACGGAACGGTCGGGGTCAGCCTGCGGCATAATACGTATCCATTTGGTTACGTATTATGCCGAATTGCCGTTCCGGTCAATTCCCGTTCGCAGCCGATTCCGGACGCATGTGGAGCCTGCCTCACTCCAAGCCAGACACGCTTGGCGTTGCCGCCGACATCCGCAAGGGTCATGCCCACTGGCCGCAGGAAGAGCCGGGTTGGGAGATAATCGCGGAAGGGGTAGCCGACTTCATCGACCAGCACCGGCCGGCACCCCTTAGCATCGCCTGAAACCATATTTTGCGGTTGCGCGGCTCGAACCCGCGTGCCAGGTCAGTCCTGTTCGTGCGGACCGGGCTCGGGCCAGGTTTCCTTGGCGGCCTCCGCGTACCAGTGACGCATTGCTGGCGTTGAAAGCACCGCATCGACATAGGCTCTGGTGTCGGGCGCCAGCGTGCCGCCATAAGTGTCGAAGCGGGTGACGATCGGCGCATACATGGCGTCAGCCGCGGTGAAGTGGCCGAACAGGAACGGGCCGCCCTTGCCTTGTCCTTCCCGGCACTCGCGCCACAGGGCCTCGATGCGCTCCCGCTGCGCCTCGCCCTCGGCGTCGAGAGGCTTGTGGCCTTTCGTGCGACGCAAATTCATCGGCCAGCCATAGCGGACCTCGCGAAAACCGGAATGCATTTCGGTCGCCACGGAGCGCGCCAGCGCACGGGCGCCGATATCGGCCGGCCAGAGATTTTTCTCGGGAAACAGGTCGGCAAGATATTCAAGGATGGCAAGAGTTTCCCAGATGATCCTGCCATTGTGATTCAAGACCGGCACCAGCCCGGTCGGCGAAATCTTGCCGAGATTGGCCGCGGTCTCGGGCGTGCGCAGCCGCACGAACCCCTCCTCGAACGGAATCTCCAGATGCTTCATCGCCACCCAGGGCCGAAGCGACCATGAGGAGAAGCACTTGTTGCCGATATAGAGTGTGAATTCAGCCATTTTTCTCCCCGAGCGCACGATTGTCCTGAAGTCCTTTAGCCTGCCAGCCTTACCGCCGAAAGCGGTTGCGCAACTTTGATTCGCGGCTGGGGAAGCTTGGAACCTAACCGACGCCGGCTCGTTAGCCTCCGCGGACGAATTCCCCGAATTCAAACTCCCAGGAGATGCGGAAAATGGTGAACAAGGATCAGGTCGCGGGCATGGCCAAGCAGGTAAAGGGCTCTGTCAAGGAAGCTGCCGGCAAGGCGACCGGCAACAGGCAGACCCAAGCCGAAGGCACGGCCGACAAGATCGCCGGCAAGGTGCAGAAGGCCTATGGCGACGTGAAGGACAAGATCAAGAAGGCGCTCTGATCCCCATCGGGTATCGCTTTTGCCTGGGAAAGGCGGCCGCCAGGGCCGCCTTTTTCACGTGCTCCAGTCCTTGCTGAAGGCGTTGGTGAAGGCGACCTCGCCATGATCACCGGTCGCCTCGCCCAGCACCACGTCCATGGCGTCGCTAGTCACCCTGGCCAGCGCGAAGCCACCCATATAGGCAGCCTTCGGCTTGATGAGATCGAGCCCGTCGCCGCGGTAGATCAGCGGTGTGTCATGCTTGTGGCCGTGGAAGATGGCGACGACATTGTAGCCCTTCAGCGCCGCCAGCAGGGCCTGCCGGTCGGCCTCGCTCCACCAGTGCGGCGCGCCGGCACCGTCATCGTCATACGTCCTTTTGGCGGCATCCCACCGTTCTATCGAGAAGGTGTCCCAGCCATAGTGCTGGAACAGGATGACCGGGCGGCCATCCGCAGCGTAGGTGGCCAGATCCTGCTTCAGCCATGGCAGGCCGCTGTCGGCGCCGTGGCCGGTGTCGCCGGCGAAACGATGCGTCTGCACGAGATGCAGGCCTCCCCAGTCCCAGGAATAACAATCGCTGTCGACGTCGTAGTCGGTGGCCGGCACCGGCGGCTTGAAGAATACGCCGGCGCGGTGATTGACCTCGACATAGTCGCGCATTTCGCGCCGGTACCAGTCGACATGGTGCGGCGGGCCGTTCTGGTCGAGATCGTGGTTGCCGAGCCCGACATAGACAGGCACATGCACGCGATCGGAACCGACGCCTTGCTGGTAGCGCTGGCTGAATTGGAGCAGCTGGGTACCCTCGCTCGGCTGGGTGATCTGGCCGCCGCCATCGTCCGTGATGTCGCCGCCGACGACGAGGCCAAGCGGCGTGCCGATACGGCTGCCGGCCGAGCGCAGACCGGTGGCGACGCCGTTGATCTCGGCCGGCCAATCCTTGTCGCCGAGGGCGTTCAGCGCTGCGATGTTGCGCAGCAGCGCGGCGTCGGTCTTGCCTTCCTTTTGGCAGTTGGGGCTCAAGCCGCTCGCCATGCGACAGGCATGGACATCTGCGATGAACAGGAAGGTGGCGTCGATCGGCTGGACCCGCTGCCCGGTCTGGCTGCGTGCCGGGCACGACAACGCGCCGGCCGCGGCAAATCCCGCGGCCTGGGCCAGAAAGCTGCGTCGAGAAAACAAACCAGGCGAGCGGCGATTCATCATGAGGTGAATTTCAGCATGGAGAGCGGCCGGCCGTCCAGTTCAACGCGCGACATCGCGACAACAGCGTGACAGAACTGCTCGATCACGTTTCGGGATCATTTCCAGGCCTCGCCCTGCGCCGGCAGGCAGTCGCGCAGCACACCCGCATCCTGCGCCGTCTTAGCCATCGACATGGCGCCGGAATAGGTGGCTACGGCAAGTGTCGCAAAGCGCTTCGGGTCGGTGCCTTGTTCCCTGCCCGCCTGTTGGTCGACCCTGACCTTGTCGGCGATCGCCCGGCGCCATGCCGAAAAGATATGGGCAAGTGCCGCCCGGAAATCCGGATCGGCGAGCGACAGTTCATGCGCCAGATTGTTGAGCGGGCAGCCGCGCACGAAACCCTGTTGTTCCAGTTCTGCCGCCACGGCCTCGAACACCGCGCGCACGCCCTCGCGTGCCGAAGCCGCCGCCCGCACCGGCGCGATCCATGTCGCTTCTACCGCTGCCGCCACACGCTCGTCGATCACCGCCAGTGCCAGCGCCTTCTTGGTCGGAAAATGGTGATGCAGCGCGCCGCCGCTGACACCTGCCGCCGCCATCAGGTCGCCGAGGCTGGAGGCATGATAGCCGCGCGCCTGAAACGCCGCCTCCGCGACATCGAGCACCTTGTTGCGCATGCCTTCGGGGTCGTTGATGCGTTTTCGCGACCGAAGCCTCGGTCGCGTTGTGATCTCTGCTGACATTGCCGAACAATAGCATGTTGACAAAACAGGACAACCGGTCTTTTTATAAACAGGACAATCACCCTGTTTTTGGAGGCTGACGGATGAACCTGCCCCTGAATGCCACGCAGCAACCCGCGGTGCTCGCCTCGCCTGTGGTCGAGCTGCGGCAGTACACGCTGAAGCCCGGCAAGCGTGACACGCTCATCGACATCTTCGACGGCAGGCTGATCGAGGGCCAGAAGGACGCCGGGATGACCATCATCGGCCAGTTCCGGGATCTCGATCGTCCGGACATGTTCGTCTGGATGCGGGGTTTTGACGGCATGGACGCGCGCAAGCATGCCCTGACCGCCTTTTATGGCGGGCCGATCTGGGCGGCGCACAGCAATGCGGCCAATGCGACTATGATCGATTCCGACGATGTGTTGCTGCTCAAGCCGGCATGGCCAGGCGCCGGTTTCGACCTCTCGGGCACACTGCGGGCTAGCTTGGCTGCTGACCAAAAGTCGAGCCAGAACAGGCCCCTGACGAGCATTGTTGTCATCCGGATTCATCATTTGCGGCCAGGCGCCGAGGGCATTTTTGCCAGTCGCTTCGAGACCGAAATGGCGCCGCTGATGACCGCACCCGGCGCACGCATGCTCGCCGCGTTCGTTACCGAGCATACCGAAAACAGCTTTCCGCGCCTGCCGATACGGGCGACCGAAAACGTCTTCATCAGCGTCATGGGATTTGACAGCCCGGAAACACACGCCCGCCACGAGGCCACGCTGGCCGGTTCGGCTGCATCGCAGGCGTTTTGGCAAGCTGCCCAGCAGGATCTGACCAGACCAACCGAGACTTTGCGTCTGTCCCCGACCTCGCTTTCGCGGCTTGGGTAACCGTCCGCTTGATCAGGGATAGTGATGGTGCCTAAGCCCGGCAGGACGTGCCACCGGCACGCGCATTGTTCGGGCGCTAATCGAACCCGAAACTCTTACCGATGGCGCTGGCAACAAATGCCGGATCCTCCCAATGAGGATTGTGGCCACACTCCTCGGCGTGCACGAGGCTTGCCCCAACAAGGGCATCCAACAGCGCCCGCTGATGCGCCTCGCCGAACAGCGGGTCGTGCTCGCCGGCGATGATCAGCGTTCGAGCCTGCACGGCTCGCGCCAGGTCACTCAGATCGGTGCGGAGAATTTCCTTCAAGGTCGCTTGCCAGCGCGACACCGGCATCTCCGAGGCGTCTTTGGCCAGGCCTGCCAGAAAGGACTCGGGCACGCTAGGCCGGCAGGCATGCCACCAGGCATAGAACGGGTCGACCGGTGATATCGGGTCGCGCAGAGACTGAACGCCCATGACCAGTGGATGGTTCTGCGCCAGGTCGGGCTTCAACGTGCCGGCCAATAGCACCAGCCCGCCGATGAGCTCGTTATGCCGCGCGGCCAACGCGATAGCCACCATGGCGCCCAGCGAATGGCCGACGAGCACCGGCCGGTCAAGCTGCAAGTGGACGATCATTCCGGCAATGTCACTTGCGAAATCGGCGATGCGGCAACCTTCGCCAGTTTGCGACCCGCCGTGGCCGCGCAGATCCGGCATGATCAGCCGACGTCCGGCCAGGTGCGGCGCCAAGAGCGAAAAGCTGCGGCTGGTGTCGGTGAAGCCGTGCACCAACAGCAGCGCCGGCTCGGCGCCGGCGACCTCGACATAGGCGATGTCAAGATCGCCGCTATTGACGAATTTCTTGCGGCCAGCCCAGCCGTCCTGTTCCGCCCAAGCAATCGGCAAGGCATCAAATGCTGCCGGTCTCACAGGCCAAGCTTTTCCCTGACCGCCGCAAGGCCGGGCTTGCCGTCGAATGTGGTGACGCCGGCAAGCCAGGTGTCCAGACGATCCTTGTTCAGCGTGATCGCCTTCAGCCCCGCGTCTTCCGGCTTCATGCCGTCATTGATCAGGTAGCCCATGCCGACATTTTCGAAATCGATGTCAAAGGTGAGGTTTTTCAACAATTGCCCGGCATTCGGGCACTGTTGCAGATAGCCCTTGCGCACCTGCGTGGTCACCGTCGCGGCGCCGAGGTTGGGGCCATAAAATTTGTCGCCGCCGGTGAGATATTTGAAATCGTACATCGTGTTCATCGGATGCGGCGCCCAGCCCTGGAAGACGATGAACTGCTTTTCCTTGATCTCATAGCCGACCTCCGACAGCATGCCAGCTTCACTCGACTCGACGACCTGCCAGCCGTCTAGGCCAAGCGAGGGATCGGCAATGGCATCCATCATCAGTTGGTTCGAGCCGGGCTCGATGCCGTACATTTTCTTGCCGAACTTGTCGGCGAACTTGTGCAGGTCGGCAAAATCCTTGACGCCAGCGTCCCAGACGTAGGTCGGCACGGCGAAGGTGTATTTGGCGCCTTCCAGATTGACGCGCACGTCTTCGACCGAGCCATCCTTCTTGTAGGGCTCGTAATAGGTGACCATGGCCGGATTCCAATAGCCGAGGAACAGGTCGAGATCGTTGTTCTTCATGCCTTCATAGATGACGTTGATGCCTAGCACCGAGCTCTGTGGCTGGTAGCCGAGTGCACCCAGCAGGACATTGGCAACGCCGGTGGTGAAGGCCAGATCGTTCCAGCCGGGTTCGGCCATACGGACCGCCCTGCACTGTTCGGCCTCGGCCGCTTCAGCCGCAGAACAGGCCAACGCCAGGGCAGCGAGACAGACGCCATTCGCAAGGATGCGGAACATTTCGGTTCTCCTCATTTTTCGAAAATTGACCAATTGGTCTTTTTATTGTCCCATTGGTCAATAGTTGATCTGCGCGGACGAAAATGTCAATGTGGAATCGCAATGCATGGATCGATCCGGTGAAACTCAAGCGTCTCAGCGAGATACGCCGCAAGGAACTGCGGCAGGCGGCGTTCGCGGTGCTGGAGCGCGAGGGCATTGCCGGCGCGACGCTGGAAAAGGTGGCGGCCCAGGCCGGCGCCTCGAAGGGAATCGTGCTGCACTATTTCCGCAACAAGCAGGAGTTGTTCGAGCACGCGATGCGCGAAGCCAACGCCGTCCTGTGCCAGGCGGTGATTGCGCGCCTTCGCCGGGCGATCACCCCGATGGAGCGGATGGATGCCGTGATCGAGGGCAATTTCGAACCGCATCTTTTTCAACCGCCTCTGTGCCATGCTTGGCTTTCGCTCTGCGCCGAGGTGCCGCGCGACGAGAAGATGGCGCGTATCCAGAGAGTGATCCACGCGCGCATGCGCTCGAACCTGTTGTCCGGCCTGCGCGGCCTTGCCTCGCCGGCGGATGCCGACGACATCGCGCTTGGCGTCACCGCATTGATCGACGGGCTTTGGCTGCGGCTCGGCCTGCAGCCAGGCAGCGTCTCGCGCGAACAGGCGGTCCGCCAGGTCAAGAACTATGTCGCGGGACGGCTCGCCATTCGGGAACCCATGCGAGAGCCGGCGGTCGAAGTTCATACCGTCGGATAGGCCGATGGCTTGACCGCGGCCGCTTATATGCGGTGCTCTCGATGGCCAAGCTGCCTCGGAGCGTAGAATGAGACTTCACGACAAGCGCGCGCTGGTTACCGGCGGATCGGACGGTATCGGCCTTGCGATCGCCGAGGCCTTTTCGCGTGAAGGTGCGGACGTCCTGATCGTCGGCCGTGACACCAAAAAGCTCGACGCCGCGGCCAAGCACGTCGGCGGCAATGTCGAGACGCTGTCGGCCGATCTTGCCACCAGCGTCGGCATCGAAGGGGTGGCCGGGTAGGTGAAACATTCCGGTCGGCCGCTCGATATCCTCGTCAACAATGCCGGGGTGGCTTTCTTGGTGCCGTTCGAGACCGTCAGCAAGGAACAGTTCCAGCAATCCTTCGCGCTCAATGTAACGGCGGTGTTCTTCCTCACCTAGGCTCTGCTGCCGCATCTGGCAGCAGGCGCGTCGGTGATCAACATCTCGTCCTATTTCGCCAACAAGATGATCCCGAAGCGGCCGTCGAGCCTCTATTCCCTGTCGAAGGGCGCGGTGAACTCGCTGACCAAATCGCTGGCCTTCGAACTCGGGCCGCGCGGCATCCGCGTCAATGCCATCGCGCCCGGCACGGTCGACACCGCCATGCGGCGCAGCACGGTCGACTACCTGCCGGCCGAGGCAAAGGCGGAGCTGACGGCCTATGTCGAGCGGAGCTATCCCCTTGGCCGCATCGGCCGCCCCGACGATCTGGCCGGCATCACGGTCTATCTCGCCAGCGACGAGGCCGCCTGGACCAGCGGCGGCGTCTTTGCGATCGACGGCGGCTACACGGCCGGGTAAGCGTCCCGGCTCTCCCATCGAGGGGGCAAGCGCTTCAACCGATTTGCATCCGTCCTGCCCGCAATCTCCGCTTGAAGCCGTTTGTGCAACGCGATACGCCGTTGCCGACTTCGACAAGGAGAGACCCGTGACCGCTGCAAAGACCAGAACCGAAACCGACACGTTCGGCCCCATCGAAGTCGCCGCCGATCGTTATTGGGGGGCCCAGGCCCAGCGTTCGCTCGCGAATTTCAAGATAGGTTGGGAGAAGCAGCCGGCGTCGATCGTGCGCGCGCTCGGCATCGTCAAGCGGGCCGCGGCGGAAGCCAACATGGAACTGAAGCGGCTCGATCCGGCGATCGGCAAGGTCATCGTCGAGGCAACGCAAGAGGTTATCGACGGCAAGCTCAACGACCATTTCCCACTGGTCGTCTGGCAGACCGGCTCGGGCACGCAGTCCAACATGAACGCCAACGAAGTGATCTCCAACCGGGCGATCGAGATGCTGGGCGGCGTCATGGGCTCGAAGAAGCCCGTGCATCCCAACGACCACGTCAACATGAGCCAGTCGTCGAACGACACCTATCCGACGGCCATGCACATCGCTTGCGCCGAGCGCATCGTGCACGATTTGCTGCCGGCCCTGAAGCACCTGCACAAGGCGCTGGACGCCAAGAGCCGGGCTTTCGCCCACATCATCAAGATCGGCCGCACGCACACGCAGGATGCAACCCCCCTCACCCTCGGCCAGGAATTTTCGGGCTATGCCGCGCAGGTCGCTTCGTCGATCAAGCGCATCGAGCTGACGCTGCCCGGCCTGCAGGAGTTGGCGCAGGGCGGCACCGCCGTCGGCACCGGGCTCAATGCGCCCGTCGGTTTCGCCGAGAGGGTAGCGGACCGCATCGCCGCCATCACCGGCATCGCCTTCGTCACCGCGCCGAACAAGTTCGAGGCGCTGGCAGCCCACGATTCCATGGTGTTCTCGCACGGCGCGATCAACGCCTGCGCCGCCGCCCTGTTCAAGATCGCCAACGACATCCGCTTCCTCGGTTCCGGCCCGCGTTCGGGCCTCGGCGAACTGTCGCTGCCGGAGAACGAGCCGGGCTCGTCGATCATGCCGGGCAAGGTCAATCCGACCCAGTGCGAGGCAATGACCCAGGTCTGCGTGCAGGTGTTCGGCAACAATGCCGCGCTCACCTTCGCCGGCAGCCAGGGCCATTTCGAGCTCAACGTCTATAATCCGCTGATGGCCTACAACTTCCTGCAGTCGGTGCAGTTGCTCTGCGACGCTTCGGTCTCCTTCACCGACAATTGCGTCGTCGGGATCGAGGCGCGCGAAGACAACATCAAGGCGGCACTCGACCGCTCGCTGATGCTGGTGACGGCACTGGCGCCGACCATCGGCTACGACAATGCCGCCAAGATCGCCAAGACCGCGCACAAGAAGGGCACCACCTTGCGCGAGGAAGCGCTGGCCACCGGGCTGGTCAGCGAAGCCGACTACGACCGGCTGGTGCGGCCGGAGGACATGACGCACCCGGGGTAAGAGATTTGGCGACGGGAAAAAAATTACTCGCGTCGCGACCTCACTCGACGCGAATTTTGCGTAAGCCGCCCGCTCACGGAAACGTAAGTACTGTGAACAATGTGTCGCCAGTCTGGCGGCTTTGGTGAACAGTCAGCTTGCTCTATCTGGGTTGCATTGAACCCTTCCCAGAGAGAGCCACCATGTCCATCAACACTTCAGTCGCCGGTTCCGGCGCTTCCAATGCCTCAGCCACCATCCTCCTCGGTCGCGTCCTGCTTGCCGCCATCTTCCTGCTTTCAGGTTTCGGCAAGCTCACCGCGATCGCCGGCACAGCCGGTTATTTCGGCAGCCTCGGCCTGCCCGTACCGACCGCGACGGCCATCATCGTCGGCCTGATCGAGCTTGTCGGCGGCGCCGCCATACTTGTCGGCTTCCAGACCCGGATTGCCGCCTGGGTGCTCGCTATCTTCACCGTCGCCACCGCGCTGGTCGCCCACACCGGCTGGGCCGATCAGATGCAGATGATCAACTTCCTCAAGAATCTGGGGATTGCCGGCGGCTTCATCGTGCTGGCCACCTCGGGTGCCGGCGCCTACTCGGTTGATGCCAAGCGCGGCTGATCCACAGCCAGAACACGAAAAACAAAAGCGGCGCGGAATTTTCCGCGCCGCTTTTTCGTTGTCGGTGCACAAGTCCATGTCCCGATTTGCCAGCCGGGATTTACGCCCGCATTGCTGGTAGGATCGACCTTCAGATGCGCAACAGGACCAGCCGGCCGGACTGACGACGGAGATGACAAGCATGCCTCGTAATGCACTGCTTCTGCTTTCCCGGCTGCTGCTTGCCGCCTTGTTCGTACCCTCCGGCTTCCACGCGCTTTCCGACATTGTCGGCACGACAGGCTATTTCGCCAGCCTCGGCCTGCCGCTGCCGACGCTCGCCGCCTGGGGCACCGGCTTGTTCGAACTGATCGCCGGGCTGCTCATCCTGGCCGGTTTCCAGACCCGGATCACGGCGCTGCTGCTCGCCGCCTTCTGCATTGTCGCTGGTTTCATCGGCCATTACGGCCAGGGCGGCGACGACGCGATGCTTGCCTTCCTGCATTCGCAGATGCTGATGAAGGACATCGCCATATCAGGCGGCTTCCTGGCGCTGGCGATGGCCGGCGCGGGTGCCTGGTCGGCCGACGGGCGTGGTTCGGCGTAAGGCCTATTTGACGTATACGCTCTATTTCACCGAAACGCTTGGGCCGCCCTCGACGGCCAGCACCAGCCGACGGTTGGTGATCCTTGCCAGTTGCGCCAAGCGGCCAGCCGGCCGTTCGCCATAGAGGTCGGCCAGAGATGCAGGCAGCACCAGAGCCAGCACGCCGTTGCCGCGCTGTTCCCATTTCAGCCGGGGCATGATGCCAGGCATCGATGCCGTGAGCAGGTAGACGACGCGCATCATCGCCGCCAGCACGCGTGCCCGCTCCAGGTAACGCGGCGAAGCCAGCGCCTTGATCTCGGGTGCGATGGCCTCGTTGAAGATGCCGTCGTGACGATAGGCGTTGGCCAGTGCCAGGAAGGCACGGCCGGGATGGTCGACGCCGAAGAAGGACGCGTGCGCGATAATGTTGAGCGACTGCTTGCCGCGATATTCGGGATGCGCGCGCCAGCCGATATCGGCTAGCAATGCGGCGGCGTGGCGATAGCGCGCCTCGTCCTCGGTCTCGTCGATGCCGAAGGCGGCAAAGGTCCTGGCGGTCCAGTCGACAAGTTCATGCGCATGAGTGACGGAGCGTGAGCGCAGCCGGGCGAGTTCCTCCGACGCCGAAATCAATGGATCGGCCTTCTGCTCGGCCTCATCGAGCAGCGAATAGAGAAAGCCCTCGCGCACGCCGAGCGCCGACACGATGACCTTCGACGGCTGCATCGCCGCCATGATCTCCTGCAGCACGATGGCGCCATAAGGCAGCAGCGAACGGCGGTTCTTCGAAACGCCTTCGATGCCCTTGACCTTCTCGATCTCGGCTTTGGCCACCTGCTTGAGGAAGTTCGTCGCACTGTCGGCGCTGATCTCGTAATGGTGCATGACACCGAGCGGATAATTTGTCATTTCCATGTGCAGCCGGGCGAGATTTCGCCAGGTGCCGCCGACCGCGTAGAAGGGCCTGCCCTGCCCGCCTTTCAACAGCCTGGCCCTCGACAGTTCGTCACGCGTGATCTTGGCCGCCTGGGTCAGCGAGTTCTTCGCCATGTCCTGCAGGCGCAAGCCGCCAAGCGGCAGCGTTATGCCGTCGCCGATCGCCTCGCCGTTGACGTCGACCAGTTCGAGGCTGCCGCCACCCAGATCGCCGGCGATGCCATTGGCCGGATGGAAGCCCGAAATGACGCCGAGCGCCGAATAATAGGCTTCCTGGCGGCCACTGATCACCCGGATCTCGGTCTTGAGCACATCCTCGGCACGGTGGATGAAATCGGGACCGTTGATCGCCTCGCGCGCGGCGGCGGTGGCCAGCACGTACATGTGCTCGGCGCCGGCCTGGTCGGAGAGCGCGCGAAAGCGGCGGAACTCTTCCATCGAGCGCGTCACCGCCTCGGGGTCGAGCTTGCCGGTGGAAACGATGCCGCGGCCGAGGCCGGCCAGCATCTTTTCGTTGAAAAGCATGGTCGGCGAGCGCGCCAGCCCCTCATAGACGACGAGGCGGATCGAATTCGACCCGATGTCGATGATGGATAGCGGTCGGCGGTCCTGCAACCGCCCCTGGGAATCAGACAGCATCAGGTGGACGCTGCAGCGTTCTTCTTGCGGCGCTTGAACTGCGCGATGCGCTTGGGCGCGTGCGACTTCAGCGCGTCACCCCGTCCCGACAGGCTCGGATTGGTCATGAAATATTCCTGCGCGTTGAACGGTTCCTCGCCCTCCTCCAGCACGACGCGCCGGGAGGTTCCATCAGCCAATACGTCGAAACTTTGCTGATTGTCCATGATGTTGCCCAGCATGATCTGGCCCAGGATCTGTTCATGCACAGTTGGATTGGTGATCGGCACCATGGTCTCGACTCGGCGGTCGAGATTGCGCGGCATGAGGTCGGCCGACGAGATGTAGACGATCGCCTCGTCCGATGGCAGCCCATGACCATTGCCGAAGCAATAGATGCGGCTGTGTTCCAGAAAACGGCCGACGATCGACTTGACCCTGATATTTTCCGACAGGCCCGGCACCTGCGGGCGCAGGCAGCAGATGCCGCGCACAACGAGGTCGATCTCGACGCCGGCACGGCTGGCGTCATAGAGCGCATCGATGATGATCGGATCGACAAGCGCGTTCATCTTCATCCAGATGCGCGCTGGCCTCCCCTCCACCGCATGAGCAATCTCGTCGGCAATATGCTTCAAGATGCGGCTTCTCAGCGTGAACGGCGAGATCGCCAACCGCATCTCATCCGTCGGCTCGGCATAGCCGGTGATGAAATTGAAGAGCTGGGCGACATCGCGGGCAATCGTCGGATCGGTGGTGAAGAAAGACAGATCGGTGTAGATGCGCGCGGTGACCGGATGGTAGTTGCCGGTGCCGAGATGGACATAGTTGCGCAGCTTGCCGTCTTCGCGCCGCACCACCAGCGACATTTTCGCATGGGTTTTCAGCTCAAGGAAGCCGAACACGACCTGCACACCGGCGCGCTCCAGGTCGCGCGCCCAGCGGATGTTGGCTTCCTCGTCGAAACGCGCCTTGAGCTCGACCAGCGCGGTCACCGACTTGCCGGCCTCGGCCGCATCGACCAGCGCGCGCACGATCGGGCTGTCGTTGGAAGTGCGGTAAAGCGTCTGCTTGATCGCCACCACTTCCGGATCGGCCATCGCCTGGCGCAGGAACTGCACCACCACATCGAAGGATTCGTAGGGGTGATGGACGACGATGTCCTTCTCGCGGATAGCGGCGAAGCAGTCGCCGCCGTGCTCGCGGATGCGCTCGGGAAAGCGCGGATTGTAGGGCGTGAACTTGAGGTCGTCGCGCGGGACGGCGACGATCTCGGAAATCTGGCTGAGCGCCAGCGGACCGGTCAGAACGCTGATGCGGCTCGACGATACGCCTAGCTCGCCGGCAACGAATTCGCGCAGTTCCGCCGGCATCAAGACGTCGAATTCGATGCGGATCACCGACCCGCGGCGGCGGCGCTTCAGCGCCGTCTCGAACAGGCGCACCAGATCCTCGGATTCCTCCTCGACCTCGATATCACTGTCGCGGATGATGCGGAACGTGCCGGAGCCCTTGACCTCATAGCCTGGGAACAGCTTGCCGATATAGAGGCCGACTGCCTCTTCCAGCGGGATGAAGCGGACATGGTGCTTGCGGTCCGGCAAACGGATGAAGCGCTTCAGCGCCACAGGGAGGCGCAGAAGCGCGCTCATCTCTTCGCCGTTCTTGCGGTGGCGCAATTGCAGCGCCATCGAGAAACCGAGATTGGGGATGAACGGGAACGGATGCGCCGGGTCGATCGACAGCGGCGTCAGCACCGGAAACACCTGCTCCTGGAAATGGTCTTCCAGCCAGATCTTTTCGTCCTTGGTCAGTGCATCACGGGTGATGCTCTCGATGCCTTCCTTATTGAGCAGCACGATGAGTGCCGAAAGGCTCTTCTGCTGGTCTTCCTGCAGCCGTTCGACCTCCCGCAGCAGCTGCTCGAGCTGCTGTTCGGGGGTGCGGCCGTCAGGGCTCTTCAGCGTGATGCCCTCGCGCACCTGGCCGGCAAGACCAGCGACGCGGACCATGAAAAACTCGTCGAGGTTGGCCGCCGAGATCGACAGGAAACGGACGCGCTCCAGCAGCGGATGATTGAGGTTCAGCGACTCCTCGAGAACGCGCCGGTTGAACTGCAGCCAGGAAAACTCCCGGTTGACAAAGCGATCCGGGTTGCCGCCCTCCGGGCGAGCCACCTCGACATTCACGAATTCGCTCTGCACCGGCTTCAGTTCGTTCATTTTTCCTGCTCTTCCCTCACGCTCCGCCGCCGAGCGACGCAACCTTCCCGGATGCGCCGCAGGTGCCCAGAAGCGAGGCCTGACCCTCTCCGTAACCCGATTCCGTTTTCGGGGGGCATTGCCTTAACCGGCTTAACTTATCCTCTGACAGGCTTTTGCGACAGTTTGATTTCATCGAACTTGCAAAGAGACCGGTTATGATCCAGATGCAGAAGAGACTGCGTTAAGGAGACGACGACGATGGCAGGCGGTTCCATTCCCCATTTCCAGAACGATGCGGGCCACCCGGCGATCGACATCGGCGTCAAGGAATTCATGTGCACGGGCGCCAACCCGCCTTTCGACCACCCGCATGTGTTTCTCGACATGGGCGACGACAACGAAAAGGTCTGCCCCTATTGCTCGACGCTCTACCGCTATTCGTCCAAGCTGAAGGCGACAGAAACGCTGCCGGCCGGCTGTATCTACATCGACCAGGCCGCCTGATTCCTTCGCGGCAAGCCCGATGGACAACACGCGGTCCCGGCAAATCGTCATCGCCGGGGCGGGTGTCGCCGGGCTGACCGCCGCGCTGGCGTTCGCCGAACGCGGCTACCGCGTGCAGGTGTTCGAACAGGCGCAGCGCCTGGAAGCCGCAGGCGCCGGCATCCAGCTTTCTCCCAACGCAACAGGCATTCTTCGCCAGCTTGGCGCGCTCGACCGGCTGCTGCCGGCAGCGGTGCGGCCGGAAGCGGTGGTGTTGAAGGACGCCGCGACGTTGCGCGAACTGGCACGCGTGCCGCTGGGACAAGCCGCCGAAGCCCGCTGGCAGGCACCCTATCTCGTTGCTCACAGGGCTGACTTGCAGAGCGCACTGACTGCGCGCGTTGCCGAGATGCCGAACATCGTTCTTTCTCCCGGCGCACATGTCAGCGGCGTTGCCAAAGGCAGCCATGGTGTCACAGTGGCTGCCGAGATGGACGGCGAGACCATCGAGGCCGAGGGCTTGCTGCTGGTCGGCGCCGATGGCGTCTGGTCATCGGTGCGCGGGCTTGTCGACACAACCAGGGGAGCGGCCTCGCCAAGAAGTCACTTTTCGGGCGAACTGGCCTGGCGTGCCACCATTCCCGCCGACAGCGCTGCCGGAAAAGCCTTCGCCGAGATCGGCGCCACCGATTGCGTCACGACCTTCCTGCATCCCGGCTTCCACATGGTCGCCTATCCCGTCAGCAAAGGTGCTGCCTTCAATCTTGTCGCTTTCACCAAAGGCGAACGCATTGCCGAGGGCTGGTCCGGGAACGCCGACACCAGGATCTTGACCGGTGCCATGCGCGGTACGGCAGCAGCACTTGCCCGTCTGATCGAGGAAGCCGGCGGGTGGACGGCGTGGCCGATCCATACGGTCGAGAGTAAGCAGCCTTGGACGAACGACCGCATCGCGCTGATCGGCGATGCGGCGCATGCGATGACGCCGTTCGCGGCGCAAGGTGCCGCCATGGCGATCGAAGATGCGGCCGCACTTGCGGATGTCGTTGCGGACTTGCCCGGCGATCCGGCACAAGGTCTTCAAATCTGGGAGAACCTGCGACGGCCGCGCGTCGCCAGGGTCGCCCGTCGTGGCGCCCTCAACCGCCTCGCCTGGCATGCCGCGGGTCCAGTCTCCATCGCACGCAATCTGTTCCTGAAAATGCGCTCGTCTGAAAAACTCGCCGCCGATCTGGACTGGCTTTATGGCTGGCAGCCGCAGAAAATCATCCGGCGCTGAAAGCTGGGGCATAGGCCGAATGCCGGCCCATAGAACGGAGTTAATTGTAAAGCCGCATCGACAGGCCGAGCGAAGCCGGCAGCGGATTCCACCAGCCGGTGCGCAAGCCGGCGGTACGCAAGGCTGCCGCCGTCCAGGTGTTGCAGCCGACCAACGCGTTGAAATGGCCGTTGGCTTCATAGAAGCGGTCGAAGCTGGAATAGGCCGCGCCCGGAACAAGAAGCGGCCCTTGCGGCCCCCGTTGGAAACTCGCATCGATGAAATCGAGCAGTGCCGCAAAACGCTCCTCGCCGATGTCGAAGCCGGCGACATCCGGATGCGGTTCGACTATGGCGCCAGCAACGTCGACATGCATGACCGACGCGTCGAGGGTCAGTGCCTTCATCACCGGGATGGCCTTGAGCTCGGACCATGTCGGCGTCTCCAGGTAGAAGGCGCGACCACCCCAGCCGAAGACGAAGTAGCGAACTTCCGGACCATCGGCTGGGATGCCGGCGTCGACCAGGAAATGGAACCGCTGGCGCACCCTGTCGTCGACCGGGATGGCGATGTCGGTGTGGATCGGGTTGTTCAGCACCAGGATATGGCGCGTGTTGGCGGGATTGGCGGCGGCCGGCGGCCACAGCGGCCGCGGCACGAGAGTGCCCAGCGTCACAGCGAACGCAACGACGATCAACGGCAGGCCTAGAAAACGTCGCAGCTTTTTCATGAATGGCGGCCTTGCAAACGCACCCCGGCGCGGCACGAACCGCCCGCATCCTGCTCATCCATACGCAAAAAAGCCCGGCACTGTTTCAGCCGGGCTCTTCCTGGTTATCGAAGGCCTAGTGCAGGATCTGCGACAGGAACAGTTTTGTGCGCTCATGGCGCGGATGATCGAAGAACTCGGCCGGCGTGTTCTGCTCGACGATCTGGCCCTGGTCCATGAAGATCACGCGGTTGGCGACCTTGCGGGCAAAGCCCATTTCGTGGGTGACGCACAGCATGGTCATGCCTTCCTCTGCAAGGCCGACCATCGTCTCCAGAACTTCCTTGATCATTTCCGGATCGAGCGCCGAGGTCGGCTCGTCGAACAGCATTATGCGCGGGTTCATGCACAGCGAACGGGCGATCGCCACGCGCTGCTGCTGGCCACCGGACAGCTGGCCCGGATATTTGTTGGCCTGTTCCGGGATCTTGACGCGCTTGAGGAAATGCATGGCGATTTCCTCAGCCTGCTTCTTCGGTGTCTTGCGCACCCAGATCGGCGCCAGCGTGCAGTTCTCCAGGATGGTCAGATGCGGGAACAGGTTGAAGTGCTGGAACACCATGCCGACCTCGCGGCGCACCTCGTCGATCTTCTTCAGATCGTTGGTCAGTTCCTTGCCGTCGACGATGATCTTGCCCTTCTGGTGCTCTTCCAGACGGTTGATGCAGCGGATCATCGTCGATTTGCCGGAGCCCGACGGGCCGCAGATGACGATGCGCTCGCCGCGCATCACTCTCAGGTTGATGTCCTTCAGCACATGGAACTCACCATACCATTTGTGCATGGCGACGATGTCGATGGCGACATCGGTGTCGGAGATGTGCATCTTGGCGGCGTTGACCTTGATCTCTTCCGCGCTGACAGCATTTTCGGTTGTCATGACAGGATCCCCTTGTTCTTTTTGTTTAGCGTTTGTGGCCGGTGTCGAGTCGGCGTTCAGTGTACATTGAATAGCGCGACATGCCGAAGCAGAACAGCCAGAAGACAAAGGCGGCGAAGATCAGACCCGACTTGGCGGTCTGCGCCGTCGCCCAGTTGGCGTCGGAGAAGTTCTGCTTGACGATGCCGAGCAGGTCGAACATCGAAATGATCGTGACCAGGCTGGTGTCTTTGAACATGCCGATGAAGGTGTTGACGATGCCAGGGATGACCAGCTTCAGTGCCTGCGGCATGACGATGAAATACATCTTCTGCCAATAGCCAAGGCCAAGCGAATCGGCGCCTTCATACTGACCCTTGGGGATCGCCTGCAGGCCGCCGCGCACCACTTCAGCCATATAAGCGGCCGCAAACAGCGACACGCCGATCAGCGCACGCAGGTACTTGTCGAAGGTGACGCCCGGCGGCAGGAACAGCGGCAGCATGACGCTGGCCATGAACAGAACCGTGATCAGCGGAATGCCGCGTACGGCTTCGATGAACATGACGCACAGCATCTTTACGATCGGCATCTTGGAGCGACGGCCAAGCGCCAGCACGATGCCAAGCGGCAACGACACGACGATGGCCACGAAAGACAGCGACAGCGTCACCAGCAAGCCGCCCCAGCGCGCCGTTTCGACATGTTCCAGACCGAACGCGCCACCGACCAGCAGGAAGAACGACACAATCGGGAGACCGACGATCAGCAGCAGGGCGTTGAGACCCTTGCGCGGCACGCTTGGCATCAACATCGGCACCATGAGCACGACCAGCAATATGCCAACCAGAATCGGCCGCCAGCGCTCCTCGACCGGATAGGTGCCGAACATGATCTGGCCGAACTTGGCGTTGACGAAGGCCCAGCAGGCGCCGGACCAGCCATCCGGCTGGATACCGCCCTGCGCCACCGTGGCGCACACGGTCCGGTTAGGTCCCGTCCACACGGCGTTGATGAAGGCCCAGTTGATGATCTGCGGCAGGATCATCACCACCAGCGCGAAACCGATGATGGTCAAAATGGTGTCGCCCGTCGACGCAATCAGGTTCTTGCGCACCCAGGCGCTGAAGCCTGTGACGCCGGCCGGCGCCGGCTGCGCCAGTGCCATTTCGGTGCGAACCCAGGACATATCATGTTCTTGCATGTCCTTACCTCTCCACCAGCGCCATTTTGGCGTTGAACCAGTTCATGAATAGCGAGGTCAGAAGGCTGATGGCCAGATAGATCACCATCATGATGACCACGCATTCGACCGCCTGGCCGGTCTGGTTGAGCACCGTGCCGGTGGTTGCCGTCAGGTCGGGATAGCCGATGGCGATGGCGAGTGAGGAATTCTTGGTCAGATTGAGATACTGGCTGGCCAGCGGCGGAATGACGATGCGCATGGCCTGCGGCACAACCACCAGCCGCAACGCCTGGCCGGCACGCAGGCCAAGGGCTGACGAGGCCTCGCTCTGGCCCTTGGCAACACCGCGAATGCCGGCGCGCACGATCTCGGCGATGAAGGCGGCGGTATAGAAGGACAGCGCTAGATAGAGTGACAGGAATTCCGGCTTGACGACGAAGCCGCCAGTCAGGTTGAAAGTCGATTGCTTCGGAAAATCAAAGGTTACTGGGAAGCCGCTCAGCACATAAGCGAGCAGCGGAAGCCCGATGATCAGCGCCAGCGACGTCCAGAACACCGGGAATTGCTGGCCTGTCGCCATCTGCCGCTGGTGCGCCTTGCGCGCGACGAACCACGCCATGGCGATGCCGACAAGCAGCCCCACCGGGATCAGCCAAGAGCCGTCGCCCCACACGGCGCGCGGAAAATAGAAGCCGCGCTGGTTGAGGAAGGATCCGAACGGCAGGTTGATGCTATCGCGCGGCGCCGGCAGCACGGCCAGCACGCCGGAATACCAGAAGAAGATGACCAGCAGCGGCGGAATGTTGCGGAACACCTCGACATAGACGGTGCAGATCTTCTGGATCAGCCAGTTCTGCGACAGCCGACCAATGCCGACAACGAAACCAATGATGGTGGCGGTGATGATGCCGACAAACGCGACGATCAGCGTGTTGATCAAGCCGACGATGATGGCCCGGCCATAGGTGGAGTCCGACGTATAGGCGATCGCCGTATCGGAAATGTCGAAGCCGGCGCGGCCTCTCAGAAAGGCGAAGCCGGAGGCAATATGCAGGTTCGTCAGGTTCACGATGGTGTTGTGAACGATCCACCAGACACCAGACACCAGCAAGGCGACGACCAGGCATTGATAGAAAATGCTGCGGACTTTTGGATCATTTATGAGAGAAGCGCGACTTGGCTCCTCGCGAAGAACTTCCTGCGATGCCATTCGACCGTCCCCTGAAAGAGAAACCGGAAGGCAGACGATCTGCCTTCCGGATCACATTTCGATCAGCGGATCGGCGGAGCGTATTGCAGGCCGCCCTTGGTCCATAGCGCGTTGATGCCGCGGGCGATCTTGAGCGGGCTCCCCGAGCCGACATTGCGGTCGAACATTTCGCCGTAGTTGCCGGTGGCCTTGACGATGTTGACGACCCAGTCATTTGAGACGCCAAGATCGGTGCCAATCTTGGTATCGGCTTCCTGGCCGAGCACGCGCTTGATCTCCGGGCTGGCGGAGTTCTTCATTTCGTCGACATTGGCCTTGGTGATGCCGAGCTCCTCGGCGTCGAGCAGCGCGAAATAGGTCCACTTGACGATGTGGTACCACTGGTCGTCGCCCTGGCGCACGGCCGGTCCGAGCGGCTCTTTCGATATGATCTCGGGCAGCACGACGTGGTCGGCCGGCGCGCCCAGCGTCAGGCGAATACCATAAAGACCCGACTGATCGGTGGTGTAGACGTCGCAACGGCCGGCATCATAGGCGGCGTTGACCTCTTCCAGCTTCTCGAAGACGACCGGGTTGTACTCCATCTTGTTGGCCTTGAAATAGTCGGCGAGATTGAGCTCGGTGGTCGTGCCGCTCTGTACGCAGACGGCGGCACCGGAAAGCTGCAGCGCGGAATTGACGCCGGGCAGTTTCTTGGCGTTGATCATGAAGCCCTGGCCGTCATAGTAGGTGGTGCCGACGAAGTTCAGGCCAAGCGCGGTGTCGCGATTGATGGTCCAGGTGGTGTTGCGCGACAGGATGTCGACCTCGCCGGACTGCAACGCGGTGAACCGCTCCTTGGCGCTGAGCGGCGTGAACTTGACCTTGGTGCCGTCACCAAAGACGGCGGCCGCGACTGCGCGGCAGAAATCCGCGTCGATACCTTGCCAGTCACCCTTGTCGTCCGGCGCCGAGAAGCCAGCCAGGCCGGTCGAGACACCGCACTGGATGAAGCCTTTCGCCTTGACTGTGTCGAGCGTCGTTGCCGAGGCGGCTGACGCCATCAACCCAAGCGTGGCGGCGCCAAGAATGCTGATAGCAATATGTTTCATGACCCACAGACCCTTTTCTCTGTTTTTCAGGCAAACCCTGATCTTTTCCCGTGTGAACGCAGCTCCCATTCCGGCCCATACCCGGAACCCCGCATCGCAACCGACGCGCCGCCTCCCATTCACGAATGGCATCGAAGGCGATAATTCCGGTGAGGTCAAGGAAAATGACCGAATTCCAAAGAGTTTGAAAACCAACGGCCGCAAATGCCTGAATTGCAGCCAAGAGCGTCCGAAAATTAGCAAGCCGCGCAAACAAAATCGGCAAAGTCGGGTCGCCCGCGGATCCGGACTGTGCCAGCAAAATCTGTCCCGCCGATTTACTAAGCGCCACCAATATCCCGGAATGAATTGGCGTACCCAAAGACTAAATGCATGACGAGCAACCCGGTCGCATGGCATTGCCGCCGGAAACGGGAGGAGCGCAGCTCAGGATGCTTGGACGAGCAGCCAGGCGCCGATTGCCGCCATCAGCGTGCCCGAGATGCGCGGGATCAACTGCCCGGTCGGGACGGTTTTTTCCAGGAGAATGAGGATGGCGAGCACGGCGATCCACAACACGTTCATGACGCCGCCGACGAACAGGAGCGCCATCAGCGCCCAGCAACAGCCGAGGCAATAGGCGCCATGAACGATCCCGAATCGAAGCGCACCAAGCGGATCGGAGCGGAACCCGCCATGACTGGCCAGAAATGCGATCGGTGCCTGGCATTGCTGCAGGCAGACGCCCTTCATCGGCGTCCATTGATAGAGGCCGGCCGCGATCAGGACGAGGCCGCCGAGAACCGTACTGTTGGTTGCCATCAACGGGCTCAGCAAGGCCTGACTGGCCAGCAGCCATTGCGCGCCGGTCGCGACCACGCTGAAGGCAACCCAGACGAGCAGATAGCCGGTGAAAAACCATGCAGTCGATGCGATGGGCCGCCCACCCGCACGCGCCTTGCGACCGACCCCGGCATAAAGCAGCACCATCGGCGCCACCGACGGCGTCATCATGCCAACCATCATCACGGCCCACATGGCGAAGATGAAAGCGAAATCAGCTGGCGCCCAGGCGCGGAAGCCGGGCGCCATCGTGGCGCCCATGTCCATGCCACCCTTATCCATGCCCGGCATATCCATATTGCCCGCATCGGTGCCTGACATGTCCATGCCGGCCATATCGCCAACTGCGGCGCTCGGGGCGGCAGCATTCTGCATGGTCATGTCGGCCGCGAGCCACATCACATAGACCCATGCGAGCACGGCTATGATGACGAGGGCGGCCGTCACGACTGTGCGGTCGCGCCGCAGCACCGCCTCAAGAGCCGTGTCGCTCATTGGATCAGCTCAATGCACGATGCCGCTTTGCGAGAGGTGCAAATTGGCGAAATGGCTGTGCGAGTCCGCCAGTTCGAACTTGATCGGGCCGGTCGCCTTGGTCCAGCCACGCCCGACCTCGGCAAGCGAATATTCGAAACCATGCGTGAGGTCGATGCGCGCCCGATGCTCCGCACCGGTGACGGGATTCTTGATCGGCTCGCCGCGGCCCGAGGTTACGCCCGGCACGTGCAGGCGAGCGGCTCGGGCATCGATGTCGACTTCGAAGTCTATTGCCGCGAAGATCGGATCGTGGACCGTCTCCAATGTGGTCGAAAAGACCTGGAATATGGTCGCGCCGGGTTCGGTGTCCTCACCGCTGAGAATGCGAAGCAGCGCTCCGCGCTGCGCCTCGGTCGCCCGCTCGTCAATGACCACTGCCGCCTCACCCCTGCCGTGGTGAATTGCGCCGGGCCAGCGGAAGACACCGGCAAAGCGCAAGCCATCCAGCTTGGTGTCGCCGTGATAGCCGCTCTCGATTTCCACGCCGACCACCGCGCGGCAGAATCCATTCGTCGGCAAGGCGTTGAACTGGCAGGGGCAGCCATAGGCGCAGTTGCAGTTGACGAACTCGCGCGCCTTGATCATCCACTTGACGTTCGTCATGGCATTCCTCCCCTTGGCTGCATTCACTGCTCTGCAAGCGATGCCCGGATCGCAGGGGATCAGGAGGTCAACCGGGAAGGATCATCCGGCAGCATCTGATCGAGGCAGTCCGGGAAAATATTAGGAATCAAACATATATCTTTCCCGGCCGTCCTCAATAGCCGAACGGCCAAGAGCGCAATGCGTTCGGACCGGGCAAGACTGTGCGCCCCTTGACCAGACACGACTTGGTACATCCGAAGTCGGTTGCCTGGCGGGTGCAGGCCGGTTGCACGGCCAAAGCGGTCGCACTATGGCTAGCGCCTTGTCGAACAAGGCGAAGAAGAATGGCGAAAGACGGCGACCGACTGGGTATCAACACGCGGCTTACCCATTCGGGCAACAACCCGCATGACTATTTCGGTTTCGTCAATCCACCGGTGGTGCACGCCTCGACCGTTCTTTATCCCGACGCGGCGTCGATGGCTGCACGCAGCCAGAAATACACTTATGGCACGCGTGGCACGCCAACGACCGATGCCCTTGCCCATGCCATAGATGCACTGGAGGGGTCGGCCGGCACGATCGTGGTGCCATCGGGCCTTGCGGCGGTGACCGTACCGCTGCTCGCCTTCGTCTCGGCGGGCGACCATCTGCTGATCGTCGATTCCGTCTATCACCCGACGCGCAACTTCGCCGACACTATGCTGAAGCGACTGGGCATCGAGGTCGAGTACTACGCCCCCGATGTCGGCGCCGGCATCGCGGCGTTGATCAAGCCCAACACCAAGGTGGTGTTCACGGAATCGCCAGCGTCCAACACGTTCGAGCTGCAAGACATCCCGGCCATCGTCAAGGCGGCTCACGCCGCAGGCGCCATCGTCATGATGGACAATACCTGGGCGACGCCGCTGTATTTCCGCCCGCTCGACCACGGCGTCGACATCTCGATCCACGCGGCGACGAAATATCCGGCGGGCCATTCCGACGTGCTGCTTGGCACGGTCTCGGCCAACGAAGGCTGCTGGAAGCATCTTTACGAAAGCTTCTGCACGCTTGGCTGCTGCGCCGGGCCCGACGATGTCTACCAAGTGCTGCGCGGCCTGCGCACGATGGGCGTGCGCCTCGAGCACCATCAGCGCAGCGCGCTCGCCATCGCCTCCTGGCTCGAGGGCCAGAAGGGCGTGGCGCGCGTGCTCCACCCTGCCCTTCCCAGTCATCCGGACCACGGCCTGTGGAAGCGCGACTTCTCCGGCTCGAGCGGCATCTTTTCCATCGTGCTTGCCGGCGGCGGCCAGAAGCAGCAGCACGCCTTTCTCGACGCGCTGCAGATCTTCGGCCTCGGCTATTCCTGGGGCGGCTATGAGAGCCTTGCGGTGCCGGTCTGGCTCGCCGACCGCGTTGTCGCAAAGGGCCCGTATGAAGGCCCGTTGATCCGCCTCCAAATCGGCCTCGAGGATGTCGACGACCTGAAGGCCGACATTCTGCGCGGCCTGACCGCCGCGGCTTCTGCCTGAGCGATCGGGGCACCAGCCAGACTGATTCGGCAAATCCCGGAATTCTATTTCTCAAAGCCGCGCCTTTGCGGATCAATTTGGCTTTCAAATCCGACGATGCCGCGTCATTGCGGTGCGATCATCTGGTTTCGACTTCCCTCTGGCATACCGGCAGAGTTTCCGACTCCCATGGCCTTTCGCCTTTTTGTTCCGATTCTTGCCGGCGCGACGCTGCGCGAGCGCATCATCGCCTGCATCGGCGCGACGATCGGCATTGCACTGACCGGCGCGATCGGCGGTCTGGTGCTCGGCAACGGCCCGCACGTGCCGCTGCTGGTGGCGCCGATGGGAGCCTCGGCCGTACTCCTGTTCGCGGTGCCGGCCAGCCCGTTGGCGCAGCCATGGTCGATCATCGGCGGCAACACGATATCGGCACTGGTCGGCGTGATCGTGGCGCATTTCATCCACGAAACCGCCCTTGCCACCGGCGTCGCGGTGGCGCTTGCCATCGCCGCCATGTCGTTCACGCGCTGCCTGCATCCGCCGGGCGGGGCGGCTGCCCTGACGGCAGTGTTGGGAGGGCCTGCCGTCATCAGCGCCGGCTTCCTGTTTCCATTCGTGCCGGTGGCATTGAACTCGCTTCTGCTGGTGGCGCTGGGCTACGGCTTCCACAAGCTGGCCCGTCGCAATTACCCGCACGTGCCAATTCCCCCGACGAACAGCCATGGCACCGTCGATCCGCCGGCGCAGTTGCGCGTCGGCTTCCAGCCCGAAGACATCGATGCCGCGCTTGGCGCGCTCGACGAGACGTTCGATATCGATCGCAATGATCTCGACCGGCTGCTGCGGCAAGTCGAATTGCAGGCGATTGTGCGCGCGCACAAGGGCCTGTTGTGTGAGGATATCATGTCGCGCGATGTGATCTCGGTCGACGAACACACGCCTGCCGGCGCCGCGCGCCAATTGCTGCTTGACCACAACATCCGTACCTTGCCGGTCGTCAACGCAGAGGCAAGACTGGCAGGCACCGTGGGATTGCGGGAACTGGCGTTGGCCTCGGGAACAGTCGGATCTGTGATATCACCCGCAGCGACAGCCGCCGCCGGTTTCGCCGCCATGGGTCTGCTGCCCATACTCACCGACGGCCGCAGTCATGCGGTCATCGTCGTCGACGACGACACGCGCGTTCTCGGGCTGATCACACAGACCGATCTGCTGGCGGCCACGGCGCGTCTGCAGGCTGCTGACAAGTCCTCGCCGGAAGCGGTACGGTAGCCGCCGCCGGACCCGGCAAAAAATGGCCGGGAACCTTTTGCCGGCAATGCCATCCAATCTCTCAATCGGGTTTCGGTCCGGGATTGGGTTGAGGAACTGGCCATGCCTACTGTCTTGACGGCCATGCCTTCTGTCGCTTCAGGCGACATGCAGCTCGTGCGCCGCGCCTTGGCGCGCGAGGGCGACGCTTTCCGCACCATCATCAAGATGCACAACCAGCGGCTCTACCGCATCGCCCGCGGCGTGGTGCGCAATGACAGCGAGGCCGAGGACATCGTGCAGGAGGCCTATGTCAGGGCCTTCGCCCATCTCGACGCGTTTCGCGGCGACTCCTCGCTTGCCACATGGTTGTCGCGCATCGTCATCAACGAGGCGCTCGGCCGACTGCGCAAAAGACGCAGGACGGTGGCAATGCCGGAAAATCCGCAAGCCGAGATCATCCGGTTCCCCCTCAACCCCAGCGACGATCCGGAACGGACGATGGCGCAACGGCAGATCCTCCAGCTGGTCGAACGGGCCACCGACAGCCTTCCCGATGTCTACCGGACTGTGTTCGTGGCGCGGGTGATCGAGGGGCTGAGCATTGAAGAGACCGCCGATCTCCTTGGCGTCCGGCCACAAACCGTCAAGACAAGGCTGCACCGCGCCCGCACCCTGGTACGCAAGGCACTGGACGACCAGATCGGGCCGGTGCTGCTCGATGCGTTCCCCTTCGCCGGCCGACGTTGCGAAAGGCTGACCAGCGCCGTGATGCGGCGGCTCGGCCTGGAAAGCTGACCTTTCGCCGATTCCTTGGGAACGTTTGCCGCTGCCCGGCATCCAATGACCGTCAACCGAGAAACCACTGACCGGCGCGATTTCCGCTCCGGGCGAAGGAGATGCCATGCCTATCCGACACACCGCTGCCCTGGCCGCCATGCTGCTGCTTGGCACTGCCCCGTTCGCGCAAGCGGCCGACAAACCCACCGACCCACAGATCGCCCACATCGCCTACACGGCCGGGGTCATCGACGTTGAAGCCGCCAAGCTGGCGATCGAGAAATCGAAAAACAAGGACGTCGTCGACTTCGCCAACGACATGGTGCGCGACCACGAAGCCGTGAACGTGCAGGCGCTCGACCTGGTCAAGAAGCTCAAGGTGACGCCGGAAGACAATGCCACCAGCCAGGCGCTGAGCAAGGCGGCCGCCGAAGAAAGGGCCAAGCTTGCCAAGCTCGAGGGTGCCGCCTTCGACAAGGCCTATGTCGACAACGAGGTCGCCTACCACAAGCAGGTCAACGGCGCTCTCGAAACGCTGCTCATCCCGTCGGCCAGCAATACCGAACTGAAGAGCCTGCTGGAGACCGGCCTGAAGATCTTCCAGGGCCATGAGCAGCACGCCGAACATGTCGCCGGCATGCTGAAGTAAGGACAGGCAGCATGTCGAAACGCCATCTATGGATCGCGCTGACGCTGGCCATCGGCATCGTTCCGGCACAGGCTGAAACCATCCAGGTCACCATCGACAAGCTGGTGTTCTCACCAGCCACTGTCGAGGCCAAGGTCGGAGACACGATCGAGTGGGTGAACAAGGACGTGTTCGCCCACACGGCGACCGTCAAGGGCGGCTGGGAGGTGACGATCCCGCCGAAAAAGTCCGCGAGCCTCACCCTTCAGAAGGCAGAGACGGTCGATTATTTCTGCCGTTTCCACCCCAACATGAAAGGCCGTTTGGTGGTGGCGCCCTGATCCAGTGCCAACGAGGCCCGCCTGGCCTCGTCAGGCCGCGCGATGTGCGTCCATGAGCCGTCATAGCGGGGCTCGCGACGCGTCAGCCAGGCATCCAGCCCTTCGCGCAGGTCGGCTGTCGGAGCCATGCGGGCAAACTGCTCGGCTTCGACCAGCAGGCCTTCCGCGATGCTCATGTCGAGGCCGCGCGCCACCGCTGTGAGGATGCCCGCGATCGCAAGATCGGAGTGCCGCAGGATACGCTTGGCGAGGCCAATTGCGGCCGGCATCAAATCGCCATGCGGCACCACCTGGTTGACGAGGCCAAGTTCAAGGACGCGCTGCGGCGGAAACCAATCGCCGGTCAAAAGAAGGTCGAGCGCCCGCTTGCGCCCGGCGAGCCTGGGCAGGCGCTGCGTTCCGCCAAAGGTCGGCGGCATAGCAAGGCTGATTTCCGGCTTGGCGAACAGGGCGCGTTCGCTGGCGATGGCCAGCGGCACGGCCTCGGTGATTTCGCAACCGCCGCCAAAGGCAATGCCGTTGACGGCGGCGATGACGGGTTTGCGGAATGCTTCCAGCCTTGCCGTCAGCCGCTGCCCGCGCATCACAAAGTCACGCATCGCGACATCGACGCCAAGCGCCACACTGGCCGAGAATTCGTGGATGTCGCCACCCGCCGAAAACGCCCGCTCCCCTGCTCCGGTAAGAATGACCGCCCGAACGCCGGCATCGACTTCAATGTCGTCGAGGACCGCGAGCAGGCGATCGACCAAGGCATAGTTCAACGCGTTGAGCTTCTCCGGCCGGTTGAGGGTGAGGATGGCAATCCCATCCCTGGTTTCGTTGAGGACAAGATCGGTCATTTGGCTTCCTTCTCCAGCGTACCCATGGCTGGGAAGGTTACGCCATTCGTCGCTTGTGTATATTCACTAGTCGGTATACATAAGCGAATGCCTGAAGCGCAAAGCCCCACCCGCAAACGCATTGTCGATGCCGCAACAAGACTGTTTTACGCGGAAGGAATCGGCCGCGTCAGCGTCGATGCCGTTGCCGAGGAAGCCGGGCTCACCAAGCGGACGCTTTATTATCACTTCAAGAGCAAGGACGACCTGATCGCCGCCTATCTCGATGGCCGCGACCAACCCAATCTGAAGCGGATGGCCGGCTGGTTCGATGCCGCCGAAGGCGGAGCGGATCGCAAGGTCGAGGCGATCTTCGCCAATCTGGCGAAGGCCGCCCACCATCCGAAATGGAAAGGATGCGGCTTCCTGCGCACGGCGGCGGAACTCGCCTCGATGCCTGGACATCCGGCGATCAAGGTCGGGTCGCGGCATAAGTCAAATTTTGAGACGTGGCTGGCCGGTGCGTTGTCCGTCCGGGGCGTCGAGGAGCCGCAAGCCTTGGCACGCGAGATCGTGCTGCTGATAGATGGCTGCTTTTCGATCATGCTGATCCACCGCAATCCCGATTACATCGAGGCAGCAGGCCGCGCCGCGGCGACGCTTGTCCGGGCTCGAATTGCAAGCGACCAGGTCTAAAGCGCGTCGCGTTTTAACGGATTCAGGCAACGCGCCTTAGGTCTTTGTTTTGATGCACGTTCTCCCAAAACCGGGCCACTTTTGGGCGACATGCATTAGAATCCAAACGCCAGCCATGCCGTGCCGACCACCAGCGTTATCAATGTCAGCGGCAAGCCGACCTTGAAGAAAGCGCCGAACGACAACTGCGTGCCGGCGGTCCTTGCCTGCTCGGCGACAATCAGGTTGGCGACCGAACCGAGCAGCGTGAAGTTGCCGGCTAGCGTCGAGCTCATGGCGACCACCAGCCAGGCACGTTCGGGATTTTCAAGGCCGGGTATGAAGGGCCGCAGCGCCAGCACGGCCGGGACATTGCTCATGATGTTGGAGAGCACCGCGGTGAAGCCGGACAGGCGCCAGACATCGTCCAGCCCAAGGTTCTTTGCCGAGGCGATCATGTCTGGCGTCAGCAGCGTCTTTTCCGCGCCGGCAACGACCACGAACAGACCGGCGAACATGAACAGCAGCGGCCCGTCGATCTCGCGGTAGATGCGTTCCGGTTTGATGGCACGGGTGAGCAAGAGGATGGCACCGCCAATGAGTGCCGCCTTGGCGACGGGCACGCCGGCGAAGAAGGCGATGGCCAATCCGATGCAGACCACCACCGCCTTCAGCACCTGTCCCTTGTGCATGCGGCCACGCGAGACTTCTGGGGTCAATTGGGCCGTGCGGGCGAATTCGGCCCTGTAGACGATGCGTATGATGACAATGACCGCGACCAGGCCAAACAGGGCGACCGGAGCAAGGGCCGCTGAGAAGGCAGGATAGGAAATGCCCGACAGCGCGCCGATCACCATGTTTTGCGGATTGCCGGTGATGGTGGCGACGCTGCCGCAATTCGACGCGGTGGCGGTGGCGATCAGATAGGGGATGGGGTTGCGCTTGATGACGCGGGTGACGTGGACCACGATCGGCGCCATGACCAGGCAGATGGCATCGTTGACCAGGAAGGCCGACAGCACGCCGGTCAGCAGCGTCACCATGACCAGGAGCATGAAAGGCGCGTGTGCATGCTCGATGGCGACGGCGCCAAGACCGCGAAAGGCGCCGGAAACCTTCAGATGCGCCACCACGATCATCATGCCGAGCAGCAGCGTGATGGTGTCGAAATTGATCGCGCGGTAGGCATCTTCCATGCTCAGCGCGCCGACGGCGATCATCGCGGCCCCGCCGAGCAGCGCGATCCCTGCCCGGTCGAGGCGCAGGCCCGGGATGCGGCCAATGGCGACACCAGCGTAAGTCAGGATCAGGATCAGCAGTGCCGCCGCGCCCATCAATGTCATCGGTAAGAAGTCCCTGCTCAGTCTATGGCGCGCCGCTGCCCGTCCGCCCGATGGTTCGTTTGCATGCCAGCTTTAGCGCGATGCCGAGGGTGTCCGCAAAGCCCAGGGGACGATGTGCCGCTAATGCAGATAGAAATCCAGCCGCCGTCGAAGCGCCTGCGAAGAAAACAGCTGCTCAACGGTCCGCCGCGCCTCGCGACCCACCGTCGCCCGCAGCTCCGGATCGGCTTTGAGGTCGGCCAGGATCTGCCGCGCCTGTTGCGTCGTCTCGAACAGGAAACCGTTTTCGCCATGCCTGATATGGTCGGCATAGCCGCCATGCGAATGGCAGACCACAGGCAAACCACAGGCCATCGCTTCGAACACCACCCGGCCGAACGTCTCCACATGCGAGCCGGTGCGATAGTAGAACACGTCGAGCGTCGGCAGGAACTCTTCGGCCGCAAACCGGCCTTGCGGAAGGAGTTCGAGTTGTGGATGCGGTTTGAGCCTGTCCTTGAGCGGCATCCCGCCCTGAATCCGCAACGCGGCGCCATCCGCCAGCAACGCTTCGTAAAGCGGCACATCGTCCGCATGATGTTTGTCCGGGGTGTCGCGGCTCAATCGTCCCAGCGTGAACGGACGACCGGGCTTGACCGGTTTTGGTGAAAAACGTTCGATATCGATCGGCGACGGATGCACGACGCCATCGACCCGCAGCATGCGCTTTTGAAAATCGGAAATCAGCACCAGTTCGGCGTCGGGCCAGTTGAGCCTACGGGGCATACGCGTCGTCAGCGCGATGACCTTCGGGTGAAAGGTATTGAAGACATAGATCAGCCGGCGCGGTCGCGGAATCAGATAGGGCCACATTTTGTTGCGCCAATGCGTGCCGAGGAAGACGTAGGTACCGCCGTCCGGCACATTCCACCTTGGCAGCGAGATGCGCCGAATTGGAAATTGTCGCATCAACTCGCCGGACACCCTGGAGGACGTTGCCCACAGACGCACATCCGAGTCGGCGCTCAACAGCCGGTACAGTTCCAGGGTTTCGAGGTCACTGCCGCCAAAACGGTTCTGAAAGCCATTGAACAGATGAATCATAGTTGCCGCGCTGATCTTGCCTGAACCGTCCCGCCATTCGTTCGCCGGCATTGAGAAAGGCGGTGACTGGACCGGACCGGACGCTTGGAGAACTCAGGAAAGCAGTAACGTTTTCTAGCGCGATGTCAGCAAAGCGAAAGCACCGCCGCGCGACGCTTACTCAAATCAGCGTGCTGTGCCCGAGCTTTTTCGTGCCCAACCGTGACAGGACGCGACGGTTCAAGCTTGCGATGACCACGCTTGCTGTCAATGCACGATGGCGCCGCTGGGCACCAGGGAAGCCCCTGACGGATCGAAGCTGACTTGATCGCGCCCGTTCGATTTGGCCGCGTAAAGCCGCCTGTCGGCAGCCACGAAAATCTCTTCGAAGGTTGTCGGCCCGGTAAAGCTTGTGCCGCCGATGCTGACGGACAATGGGCATGGCCGCCCGCCCGGAGAGAAGTCCATCTCACGGATGCGCCGGCGAATGCTTTCGGCAACCACCCATGAATGCGAGGGATCGACGCCAGGCAGAAATACGCCGAACTCTTCGCCACCGATGCGGCCAACGATGTCGCCGCCGCGCAGCTGGCCTTTGATCGCCTGCGCGATCAGCTTGAGCGCCTGGTCTCCGCAGTCATGTCCGTGCCGGTCGTTGATCGACTTGAAATGGTCAGCATCGATGATCAGCAGCGCCCCAGAATGGGCCTGCTCCTGCTTGCGGGTCTGCTCGAGATAGGCTTCGACCAGCATCGAGAAGGCGCCGCGGTTCAGCACCGCCGTCAGGCTGTCGGTCGCGGCAACGATGCTGAGATCACGCTGGGCGATGGCCAGCTGGCGGATCTTCCACATCAGGAAAAACAGAAATGAGCCGCCCAGCACCAAAGGCAACATCAGATCGGTCAGTTGCGCCCGCCACAGTGCCTCGGGTGAAAGATAGGGGAAATTGAAGGAATCAACAAAGAACGCCACGGCGATGAAGAATGCCGTACCGGCTGCCGTGACAGCGATAACCCTGCCCCAGCTCGTCGGCGACAGATCGAGCCTCATCGCGTTCCACTCCGTTAGCCGCGGCTACTATGACGCAGCAACGCAAACAAATTGATAAGACTTTCCTTCCAATTCGATACCGGCAGACACGACAACGCAACGGCCACCGACGGCAGCCGTGCTCGCTCCCGCGGTGAAAACCGTCGCTCTGCTGGACTTCGTGCAGGACTCCTGAATGTCAGCGGTTGGGCGCTGGTCCACCCAGCGCCTCGGCAACGAACGATGCCGCGATCAAGTCGTCGGCATCCAGTCGTAGGGAGCCGTCGCCTGCCCCCATGATGGCGGCGACCTTGTGAAACGTTTTCATCTCATGGTCGGAAATTTCGGCATCCTGCATTCTGGCCTTGAGTTCAGCGATACGCCGCCCCAACGCGGGGGACGTTCCAATCTCACGTTTCGACATAACCTGGCTTCTCCTCCCCCAACCCGCGCTTGTTTTACCCCACCCATTCGTCGGCCCACACATTGCCTTTTTATGAGGCACCGCGAATACAAGGCCCCGAACGCGTGGTGGGAGCTATGGTTCCAACCCCGCTGGATCACGAAATAATTCCGGATCGCTGCGCCGAACCCAGGCACAACTCCTTGTTGCACAAGGTGGTGGCGCTGGCAGTCGCGAGATGGCAGATTTAGCGGCCCTGATCAGGATAAACGGTACAAGCCTCTGAAATTATTGGCGATCCCGACAGGATTCGAACCTGTGACCATCGGCTTAGAAGGCCGGTTTTGTACCGCTTCCCTTTGCTGACAAAAAGCGTGCCGCAATATCTGTAACAGTTACGTACTTTCTCGGCTCACCATTGCCGGCGCTAGTGTAGCGGCATGAGGGGCGAACTGTATTTCTGGCTAGGTCTCGCGTGTGGCGTCGGCGTCATCGCGATGTTGTTGTTGTTGCTCGCGATGCTTAGCTTCGGTTTCGGCTTATACGCCGTTCCCGCTTAGTCGGCTATGTCTCGCAGCGATGGGTAGTGTCTCAGTTTGAAATTTGGGGCTAGAGGCCCGCAGTTGTCGATCCATAAAAGCGGTCCATGCCTCTGCAATATTCTTTAGAGGCTGGCCCCAGAAACTCGACAATCGTAGCGAAATCGAAGTCACCCCGGTCAGCGGCGTTCTGTAAGGCCTCAAGAAAGGTAGCAATGTCAGCATTGTCTTTGGCCGAGCTCTCTCGCAAGCCCTCTTCGCATAATTGGAAAACGCCTTTGACAACGTTCTCTGGGGTCTTCCCCAGATTCGATATCAAGGTCTCCGCCAATTCTGCGGCGGCAATTGTTGATGGAAATGCAGAGGGGGCCCATTGAGCGGCGAAGTCGCGGAGCGTATGGCGCAACTCTGGTGTCTGATCGGCGATCATATCTATGTATTTCCGACTGGACATGCCCGCTCGTCAGTTCTCCAAAGCTTTCTATATGGGCGTGCCACCCCGGCTTCGGCGCGACGGCGTCCATCTTCTCGCAAACAGGTAGTGTCTCAGTTTGAAATCTGGGGGCCGTTCGGCTCCAGCTTTGACCGGATTTGATGAATAGCGCTCACGATGGCGTTGGCTGACTGAACGTCCAGCGCAATATCTAACAGACCTTCGGTTGTGTGAATTGAGAGAACCCCAATCACACCCGCATTGTCCGTGATGGTGCCGACGTGGATTTCAGTCGGTACGAAGGGCCGCGCCTTTCCCTTGCGTTGCATTGCTCACACTCCCCTCGCGGCGACAGTCGCGCAACGCCGTGGCACATTCAAGCTGGCCTTAGGGTCATGTAACGGGCGGGAAGTGTTCTTAGGTTAGCGAGTGCTTAAAGCCTTACCTATTCGCCTATTTCGGCAGCTTCTTGTAGGGACCGCGCGCTGGCTTCGGCGCAACGGCGCCGTGCTAAAAACAAAATTCTCCCAGGCTGGCTACCCGGCGATCGCCATTCCAATACCGACACCAAGGCCGATAGCAACGCCCATGAGCAGCTTGCCGGCAAAGTCTAGGGCGAAGGCGCGGACAGCGCTCCAGGCATCCCCACGGGCTCCCTGATGGCGTTCGACAGGTCATCGAAGATCGCGTCCATGCCGGCAATATAGATCGAAACCGCGATTCTGTGGATCCCCACCTTCATGGCGTTATCGCACCAGTAGATTGTAGCTCGGTTCCTCACAGTGATAGACGCGGCATTGGCCGTCGCGGGTTGGAACGGCGGCGGACATCGGCACGTCGGGCCAGTCGCACTCATTGCCGAACTGGCGCACATAGCGGTCATATGTGTTGGGGCCGGTGGTCAGCACCACAGCGTGCCGGCTCTGGATCAACTGCTGAAGCTGCTCGCAGCTCATCGTGCGCGTGTCGGGCCGAGCCTCGGCGACGCTCGTGGCACAACAAACTGCCATCCCGGCAAGAAAGGCGATCGACGGACTTTTCGTGGCCAACACAACGGACTCCCGATCATGGTCCGCAGCATCGCGCGCGAGCTTCGTCCCCGCAAGGGCGCGCTTGACGATTTCAGCGAGTACGCGGCCGGTTCGGTGGGAGGGGCACCTCCGAGGGCAAGGAAGGTTCTGGCGCGCTGGTCTAGGGCTGCGCGTCCGTCGTCTGCGGCGGCGCCGGCCAAACAATATGTTGCCCCTCGAAAAGCAGCACTGTGACGTAGCCCGCAATCGAGGCGACGGTCACGAGTAGAAGCATCGTGGCGATGGAGATACCGCGCCGTCTCGGTCGCGACTTTGGTGGGCGCGCTGGTGCTTCGGTATTCTGGTGCGTTGCTGCTTCGGTACTCGGGATGGGCTCGCTTGGCTGTGGCAAGTGAGCGGGATCAGGCTCGGGGAACTTGCGATCGAGCGCGGCCTGCTTCCGACGCGTTTCCTCGTCAAATTGATATTTGCGTGCTCCACGCCAGTTTGCCTGGAACTCTTCTTTGCCATCGTCCCCAACTAGCCGCCGCTATCTATGCCGCCACCCTTCCTCAGCCTCACCCCGGCACCGCCACCATTCTCGGGGATGAACTCGACGCCGGCAGATTCGAGAGCCTTCTCGATCGCAGCCAGGGCATCTTCCGAACCGCCATACTTGCCTGTCTCGAAATTCGAGATCGTGTTGCGGTGAATTCCGGCAGCCTTCGAAAGGTCAGCCAAGGACCAGTTCAACGCCGCTCTAGCCATCCTCACTTGTGCAGGCTTCACAACTCACAATCCTTGTGCTAATTTCACAAGTGTAAGTATCACAACTGAAGGGGAATTCCAAATGCCGAACACGTGTGTTCCGGCGGCCGGCGAAGCTATGCCCGCTGCCTCCCTTGGAAGATTTTCAGGTCGCGTCATTATCGGCGAGATCGCCGACCAAATGGCAGAGGCGTCACGACAGATCGACCGGGATATCGCTTCTATCGTTGCCGCAATGAAGGCGATCCATGGTGACAGCGAATACTACGTCTTCATCAACCATGAACTCCCCTTCGTGTTTATCGGCCAAAGGTCACCATCATGAGCGCGGCCATGCTGAAGCCCTTGGGGATGCCGAAGGGGATGAACCCGCAACAATGGCGCCAGTCAGTCGAGAAGCGCCTCAACGACCTTCTGGACCGCGCCATGTCGCTCATTACGGCACTGGATCTTATGGAGGTTGATTGCGACCTGGAGGATACGGCAGACGACGAGCCATCGCTAGGCTGCCTCGATGATCTGGAGCAGGACAACTGCGACGACGAGGAAGGTGGCGACGACGAGCCTTGCGTGGATATCTATGGCGAACGCATCATGTGGCCCGACGATCTGGCGTCGCAGGAAACGCTGGTGGAGAGCGGGATATGACGGCGCCGTTCTATCAACGACGCGCCTTCGACCCGCTATCAGCAGCGACAGAGCCGAGCAACGACATGATCGTCGTGCCGTTCCACCACGCTTACCGCAACAACTTCGGCATGATCCCTGTCCACACCGGCGACGATTTCATGCTCGTCTCGTCGTGGCACTACGACCCCGAGCACTATCCTCCGGGCTCTTGTATTCAATAAGGTTCCGACCGACCCATTGGCCCGCTGCTTCGGTGGCGGGCTTTTCAATTTGCCCAGCCCTTTGCCCACTTCACCCGTCGGGTGCCGCAGCGAATTCCATCTCAAGCGACGCTTTCGGCTTCTGCAGCTGCACGGCCACACAATGTTTGTTGGCGGCATCCCAGGAACTGCCGGTCATGCAGACAGGGCGCTTGGGCGAGCAGGACTTTCCGGCCAACGTGGACTTCAAGCTGCGCGTGCACACGCAGGCCCCTTTTCCCCAACCCCAATTCTCCGGGCAGCTCACGCAGCGTCGAGTTTTCGGATCGACGAACTGCCCCGCCCCACAGGAGCAGGCCGAGCGCTTGGCATCCCACGAGGCGCCCGCCGCACAAGAGACGCAAGTTTTCCTCTTCGGATTCCAGTATTTCCCCTCGGGGCATGCTCCGCTCTCACCGGTGGGCTTGCTGGGCTGGGCCGGCGATGGTGGCAACGCCTTCGCCGGCGCAGTCTTCTGTGGCTCCGCCGGCTGCTGGCCCGGACAAGTGAGCTTTTGGTCGCATTGAAGCGTGCACCCGACCACACCGCGAGACCGATTGACCGGAGTGTCCGGGTATTCGAAGGGACAGGGCATCTGCTGTGCGCTTGCGGTCCATCCGAACAGCATCACCAAACCGGCGAGAAGAAGATGGCGTCTCATAGTTCGGATAGTAGTGATTGTTCGCCGAATTGAAAACGGTAAACCGCGTGATGCCCGCTGCCTCACGGTGGCGGGCTTTCATTTTGAAACGGCGGGCTTGTCTGTCGCCATAGGGACAAAAATCGAGAAATCGTCAGTTCCATAGAACTTTCGCATCGCCGGCCCGATGCCAAATGTCACCTTCTCGCCCATCTCGATCAGACCCGGAAGCATTGACCGGATACCGCCGACTAGGCTTTCAAGCTCGAGTTCCACGGGCACCATGCGCGACACGTCCTCCTGGGTCATGCCAGAGGTAACTATGCCTGCGCTCACCCCGATATGGTTTGTGATGATGTCTTTGACCCGATCGCGCTTATCGGAATAGACCTTAACAATCTCAACCAAATTTCTGTGCTGCATGAAAAGGGTGACGGCGACATGCATCAGATCGCTGTTCTTGGCGGCGATAAGGGGCGCCAACTCCTCGGCCTCCACGTCATAGATCTGATAACTGCCGACGATCGGCAGGACGCGAACCCATAGCGGCCTTGAGGTCAAACGAGCGTCGTTTGCGGCTGAAAGAGATTCGTCAATCGCCTTCTTGATGGCAATGGCATCGCTCAAAATCAACGAGGATTTCACCATCAATCTAAGAGCAAGTGAATGCTCTTGCGCCACCCTCGCATTCGTGTCGCGCTGCAGCGTTTCCTTGGACGTTTGTCGCGCCAACACCAAGGCCACAAATGCGCTCATTGCAGATCCTAAGACCGCACCACCAAATCCGCTCAACAGGGTTGCGTACTCGGCGATTGAAACACCCGTATCAGCAATATAGGCGCATATGGCCGCTCCCACCATCGCACCAAAAATGCCAACTGAGGCAAGTTCTACCACAGAGTTTTTTATGGAGATTTGCCTCGGCATGGTTACCCTTCTTATGACGCGTCCATGTCGCACGGAAAGAATTGGCACCGCAATTGGCACCGGTGGCGGGCTTTTTTGCTGACGGCGCTGACACCGTGCTGACACGGCACAATATCAGCCTAGCACCCTGATTATCGTGAGCCTAATTGAGTAATCATTTCAAGGGTTTATTGGCGATCCCGACAGGATTCGAACCTGTGACCATCGGCTTAGAAGGCCGGTGCTCTATCCAGCTGAGCTACGGGACCGCTGGCCGGCCGCCGGGCCGGCTGAATACTTGACGCTGGCCGCCGGTCAATGCGTCCAGGGCGTCCTGCGGTCATAGCGGAAATTCTCCGCATAGGAAATCTGGCGGCGCTTGGTCTCTTTCGGCTCCTCGACGCGGAAGGCGAACCCTTCCTTTTCGGCGTAGGCCACCGCTTCTTCCCTCGTATCGAAGGTGAGCCTGATCTGGCTCCTCATGTCTCCCGACGTGGTGTAGCCCATCAAGGGGTCGATCTTCTTGCGCATCTCGGGGTCGAATTCCAGCACCCAATGGCCGGTCTTGGCCTTGCCGGACTGCATCGCGGTTTTGGCTGGGCTGAAAATGCGCGCGGACATGGCCACCTCGTTATTGTGCAAGGCAGCATCGCCACCCTGCGTCGTCATTACTGCGCAATGCGCAACACGGCAAGGTTTTTGCACTTGCCATGCAACACCGAAATGAATAGGCAACAGACCGTTCGGAGTGTAGCGCAGCCTGGTAGCGCATCTGGTTTGGGACCAGAGGGTCGGGAGTTCGAATCTCTCCACTCCGACCATCCTCTCATCGACATGCAAGGTCGGCGCCTTTGGCGCAATGGACAGTACGTTGCGCCGATTCCGGTTATGGGACTTGGCCCACTGGGAAATCCTATATCTCGAACTCACCCTGCCCCTCGTCCATGGCGCTGACGGTTTCGGCCGCCAATGCCCGCGTGATCGGTGTCTTGCGCTCGAGCGCTGTGCGGTCCAGCCGTTCCACCACACGCATCGCGGTCGCCAGCGAGCGCTCGATGCGGCGGACCAGATACTGCACGACATGCGGCTCGACCTCGACCTGGCGGTCGGCGAACAGCTTGGTGATGACGCCGGCGAGCAGGACGTCGTCGGGCTCATGGATCTCGACCGTCGCCGCAGCCTTCAGCCGCGAGGCCAGATCAGGCAGCGCAACACCCCAAGCCGAGGGAAAGCGGCGCGCCGTCAACAACAGCGTCGAGCCCGCACCACGCACCGCATTGATCAGATGGAACAGGCCTTGCTCGTCCACCGCGCCGGCATCGACATCGTCGATCAGTGCCGGCCGGGGGCCGATATTGGCGATGCTGTCACCGATACGCCTGGCGTCGACCGCCACCGCGTTGACGCGCGCGCGCCAGATCGAGGCCAGATGCGTCTTGCCGGAGCCGGCGGGACCGGCCAGCACCACCACCGGCGAGGGCCAGTCCGGCCAGCGGTCGACCAAGGCCACCGCTTGCGCATTGGTGCCGGAGACGACGAGGTCGTCGCGCGAATAGCCGGTGCCGTGGCCGAGATCGAGTGGCAATTGGCGCGGCGGGTCGGCTTTCTGGTCGCTCATACGGGCTCAGCCATGCGGCCCGGCAAGGAACCTGGTCACCGGCCGAATCATGGCTTGATGGCCTTGCGCCGATCGGCCGGGAGCTCCGGCGCAATGCTGCCGTGGCCCTTGTAGAGCGGCGATTCCAGATAACGGGCTATGGCAAACCGCACCAGCACGGCAACTGCCGCCGAAGCCGGCACGGCAATCAGCAGGCCGACGAACCCGAACAGCGCGCCGAAGGCAAACAGCGAGAACATCAGCCATACCGGATGCAGGCCGACGCTCTTGCCGACCAGCCGTGGCTGCAGGATGTTACCCTCGATGAACTGGCCGATGAAAAACACCACTGCGACGCCGACGATCATCGTCCAGTCCGGCCAGAACTGGACGAAGGCGACGCCGACGGCCAACACCAGTCCGGTGAGCGAGCCGACATAGGGGATGAAGGAGATCAGCCCGGCGAACAGGCCGATAAGAATGCCGAAATTCAGCCCGGTCAGCGTCAGCCCGGTGGCGTACATGGCGCCCAGCACCAGGCACAGCGTGCCCTGGCCGCGCACGAAGCCGGCTGTTGCGGTGTTGATGTCCTTGGCGATAGCGCGCACCGTCGCGACATTGTCGCGCGGCACCCAGCTGTCGATGACCGCAACCATGCGGTCCCAGTCGAGCAGCATGTAGAAGGCAACCACCGGCGTCACCACGAACAGGCTGACCACCGAGACCAGCGCCACGCCGGAACTCCAGATTGAGGTGAAGACCGTGGTGAGCAGGCCGAAGCCGGAGGTCAGCAGCGAATTCAGCCCGTCGCGCAAGCTATTGGCGTTGACGCCGAATTTCTGTTCTAGCCATTTCGGATCATATGACGTGATCAGACTTTGCAGCCGGGTCAGATATTCCGGCAATTTGCCGGCGAAATCGGCCATCTGCGTCGCCAGCACGGGAATGAGGACGACGAAGGCCAGCACCAGCACGATGAGGAAGGTGATTAGGATGACCACCGTCGCCATGAAGCGTGACAGGCCGAGCCGCTGCAACCGGTCGGCGACCGGATCGAGGAAATAGGCAAGCACCATGCCAGCAACGAAGGGCAACAAGATGGCACTGAAGACATAGAGGAAAAGTGCGAGCACGGCCGCGCCGGCCAGCCAGAAGAATATCTGCCGGCGGAAGGTGGATGATGCGGCGAGATCGGCAGCCGCAGCCTCGATCACCGCAGCCTCTCTCTCAACTGCCGCTTCTCTCTCAGATGCCCGGATTGGAGCCTTCGCCATAGCCGCTCATATGCCTCAGCCAAGCCACGAGATAGGCCGCGGCCGAAGCCACGGTCAAGACCCCGGACAGCAATATGAGGGCTGGCCGCAGAGGGTCGAGGTGAACGGCAAGGGCAAGTTCGCCCAGCACAACCGCCGCCAGCACGATCTGGCTAGCGGTGTTGGCCTTCGACACGAAAAGCGGCTTCATCTCGACTGGATGGGCCATGACCGACGACAACACAACGGCGCAGACGATCAGCGCGTCGCGCGACACCATGGTGACGACCAGCCACAGCGGCAATTGTCCGATGAAGCCCAGGACGACGAAGACCGAAACCAGTAGCAGCTTGTCGGCAATCGGATCGAGATAGGCGCCGAGCCTGGACTGCTGATTGAAACGACGGGCGATGAAGCCGTCGACGCCGTCGGAAATTCCGGCCACGAGGAAACCGGCAAAAGCCCAGTCCCAGCGCGCCTGCAGCATCGCCAGCACCACCGCTGGCACCAGAACCAAGCGTAGGATGGTGATCAGGTTGGGGATGGTCAAATGCGCGCCTGTCGGGTTTGCATGCTGATAGATGATGGGAGACGGAGGGGATCGCAAGCGAGAAGCGTCACACATAGCAAAGGTAGCTGGACGGCGAGGCACCGCGACTGCGCACATTGATATTCTCTGGTTAGGCTGCAGACGCCTCAAGGATGGAAATGGGTCCTCGGGTCTGAATCACTCGCTCAAGGCGTAGCCCAGCGGCGTCGAACAAGCTTGCATATTGGACCTGCGTCCTCTCCAGGCCGCCAGTGACGGCGAGCATGACCACGTCGATACCCTTGATCTGGTTCGGTTCGTCACCTGGCGGCACGAGGGTCTCGGCCACAAGCACCTTTCCGTTCGGCAACATTGCCTTGCGGCAATTTCGCAGGATCTCCGCGGCACGCCCATCGTCCCAGTCGTGAACGACCTTCTTGATGACGTAGACGTCACCGGTGGGAACGCTTTCAAAGAAATCACCTTCGATAAAGTCAGTGCGCGGCAGGTCGCCTCCGGCACCCTGGCGTGCTGCCGCGACACCCGAAGGCAGATCGAAAAGCACGCCGCTCAAATGGGGGTTACGGGCAAGGATCGCCGAGAGAAGCTGACCATGCCCGCCGCCAACGTCGACGATCCGTGTGAACGGCCTGAAGTCACAAGCTTCGGCAACGGCCTCGTTACTGCCTTGGCTCAAGGCGACCATTGCACGCTGAAACAAGGCAGCCTGCTCCGGGTGTTCCGACAGCCAGTCAAACCTTGGGCTCCCGAACACCTTTTCGAAGGCTGGCTTTCCGGTGCGGACAGAATGCAGGAGCTGCTCGAAGGCAAGATAGGCCTCACTATTGATCATGCGGACGAAGTCACGGGGACCCGACTTATCGGAGCGCAGCACGGCGCCAACCTCCGTCAATTCGAAATGACGGGGCAGTACTTCCCTAAAGACGCCTTCCGGCGCGAGAAGTCGCATTACACGATAAAGCGCGTCAGCATCCGACTGAGTGGCAGCCGCTAGTTTATCCACCGACTGCTCGCTAACAGCCAGGAGATCGGGGATGCCGAGTTCGATAATTACGCGCAGCGCCTGTGACACGGCGAATCCAAAGCCTAGTCTCATGATCTGTTGCGACGGATTGGGCATGGCCTGTCCCCGGATGCCTGATGCGAAGCAACAGAGCACCAACAACAGACAGACACAAGGATGCAAAGGGGTGAAGGCGCAGACGGAGGTACGGGGTTTGCCTCCGATAAAAAGCAAGGACAGCGGGGATTTCACACAAGGGGCGCTACCGCCGCCGAAAAACCCGCTCTCCACGTTTTTTATCGGGGCAAAACTTCGGCATCCCACCGTCATCCTTGCGGGGCGAAGCCGTTCATGCGAAGAGCCCGCAAACGAAACAACGATGAGCAAGCGCCAGAAATGAGCAAGCGCAAGAACGGGCTCACCTATGCCGAGGCTGGCGTCGATATCGATGCCGGCAATCTGATGGTCGAGAAGATCAAGCCGCTGGTGCGCGCCACACGCAGGCCGGGCGCCGACGGCGAGATCGGCGGCTTTGGTGGCCTGTTCGACCTCAAGGCGGCCGGTTTCACCGATCCGGTGCTGGTCGCCGCCAATGACGGCGTCGGCACCAAGCTCAAGATCGCCATCGATGCCGGCAAGCACGACACGATCGGCATCGATCTCGTCGCCATGTGCGTCAACGACCTCGTCGTGCAAGGTGCCGAACCGCTGTTCTTCCTCGACTATTTCGCCACCGGCAAGCTCGATCCCGACCAGGGTGCCGCGATCGTCGGCGGCATTGCCGCGGGCTGCCGGCAGGCGGGCTGCGCGCTGATCGGCGGCGAGACGGCGGAAATGCCCGGCATGTATCACGGCAACGACTACGACCTCGCCGGCTTTGCGGTGGGCGCGGCCGAACGCGGCCAGCTGTTGCCGACCGACGACATCGTCGAAGGCGATGTGCTGCTTGGGCTCGCCTCCTCGGGCCTGCATTCGAACGGATTTTCGCTGGTGCGCCGCATCGTCGGCGTCAGCGGGCTCGCCTGGAGCGATCCGGCGCCGTTCAATGACGAGGCGACGTTGGCCGAGGCGCTGCTCGAGCCGACCCGCATCTACGTCAAGTCGATTCTCAAGGCCATACGCGGCACGCATGGCATCAAGGCGCTGGCCCACATCACCGGCGGCGGCTTCCCCGAAAACATTCCACGCGTGCTGCCCAAGGATTTTTCGGCCGAGCTCGACCTCGAGGCGATCGACGTCCCCGCGGTGTTCTCGTGGCTGGCCAGGACCGGCGGTGTCGCGCCGGAAGAGATGATGCGCACCTTCAATTGCGGCATCGGCATGATTTTGGCGGTCGCTTCCGGCCAGGCAGCGCAGGTCGCCGCCGTGCTGCAGGAAGCCGGTGAGACAGTGACGCCGATCGGCCGCATCGTGCCGCGCCGCGATGCCGGCGTCATCTACCGGGGCTCGATCGGCCTATGAGCGCGCAGAGGAAACGCACCGTTGTCCTGATCTCGGGGCGCGGCTCCAACATGACCGCGCTGATCGCGGCGGCCAGCGACCCGGCCTTCCCCGCCGAGATCGTCGGCGTCATTTCCGACAAGGCCGACGCCGCCGGCCTTGGTGTCGCCAAGGCGCGCGGTATCGCCACACAGATCATTCCCCGCGCCAACCATGGTAGCAAGCAGGCGCATGACGCGGCGATCGATGCGGCACTTGCAGCATTCAATGCCGAGATCGTCGCGCTGGCCGGCTACATGCGCATCCTCACCCCCGGTTTCGTCCAGAAATGGCAGGGCCGCATGATCAACATCCACCCTGCCCTGCTGCCGGCGTTCAAGGGGCTCGACACCCATGCGCGCGCGCTGGCCGCCGGCATGCGCATCCACGGCTGCACGGTTCATTTCGTCACGTCCGAAATGGACGACGGCCCGATCATCGCGCAGGCGGCCGTGCCAGTGATGGTCGGCGACAGCGCGGATGCACTGGCCGCCCGTGTGCTGAAGGCCGAGCACCAGCTCTATCCGCTGGCGCTTGGGCTGGTCGCAGAGGGCAAGGCGCGCATGGCAGCCGGCCGTACTGTGCTGGCCCACTTTGCCGACGATGCCGACAATGCCACCTCGGTGGTGATGGCGCCCGACCCACTGCGCGAGGAAGCCGACCTCGAGCAATTGGCGCGGATAACCCCCTAAGCCGGATAGATGGGGATGAAACAGCTTCTCCTGCTTCGCCACGCCAAGTCGAGCTGGGACGATCCGGGTCTCGCTGATTTCGATCGGCCGCTCGCCGGGCGCGGGTTGAAGGCCGCCAAGCTGATGGGGCGCGAGCTTGCGGCGCGCGACTGGCTGCCGGACCTGGCACTGGTGTCGACGGCGCTGCGAACCCGCGACACCTGGCGGCTGGTTGCGGCGGAGTTGCCTGCGCACACGCGGGTCACCTTCGCCGATGTGCTCTATGATGCGTCGGCAGCGGATATTCTGAGCCAGTTGCGGCAGGCCGACGCTTCTAGCAGAAGCTTGCTGGTGGTTGGCCACAATCCGGGGCTGGACGATCTGGCAAACCAGCTTGCCTCGCCGGAGTCGGAGGCCAAGGCGCGCAAGAGGCTCGAGGAAAAGTTCCCCACTGCAGCCCTTGCGCGCTTCGTCTTCGAGGGAGATTGGTCGGGCCTGTCCTCGGCCCGGCTCACTCACTGTCTGCGACCGAGGGATGTAGGCTAGAACCCGGTGCCGGGCAGGCGCGGCCGGCCACCGCACCGCCGCGGACATCAGTTGCCCCAGATGCCCTGGCCAGATTCGGGCAAGTCGATTGTGGCTTTCGTCTTGGTATCGGCAGCCTTGTACCCAGCCATATCCGTGTTGTTGACCGCGCCGGTAACGGCATGATCGACGCCGGCAACCGGGGCAACCGTCTGGTTGGCATTGTCGGAGCCATAGTGGTCGCTGGCGGCGAAAGCGCTGCCGGTGGCAACGAGGATGGCGGTGGCGGCGAGGGCAATCCTGTTCATTTTCAAGTCTCCTGGTTCTTGGGTTGGGCGGCGTCTTGGGAGGACGGTTCCGCTAAGGACAAGACCCCAGGCAGTGCGGTTTTATTCCTTGAGGCTGAACTTTTTTGCCGACTGGGAAGGTCGGTTGGCCCAGCGCGGGCCTAAAGCGCGTCGCGTTGAAACGGATTCAGGCGGCGCGCTTAAGTCTTTGTTTTTAAGCATGTCGTTGCCCAAAAACCGGGCCGCTTTTGGGCGACATGCACTAGCTGACGGCTATCCCTTGTGCGCAAAAAACAAGAGCGGCGGGCCAGGCCCACCGCTCTTTGTAGTGAAGGTCTGCGTCGTGGATCAGCGGCCCCAGATGCCCTGGCCAGACTGAGGCGGCACGTTCGCATTGGCGTCAGCCTGGGCCTTTTCGGACTTCAGGATCGAGCCGGTGTGCATGGTGTCCATGTTGGAAACCGAGTGGCTGGCAACCGGCTGGTTGACGTTGCTTGAGCCATAGTTGTCGCTGCTGGCGAAGGCGGTGCCGGTGGCAACGAGGATGGCGGCGGCGGTGAGCGCTATCTTGGTCATTTCAAATACTCCTGAATGAAGGTTGATGGTTCTGGTTTGGGAGGATCCGGACAGACGCCGGCTTACCGGCCCCAGATGCCCTGGCCGGATTCCGGCTGGTTCGAATCGGGCGTCAGCCGGAAGCCGTGGTGCTCGACCGGCCTACGGATCGAAGCCGTGAAGCTGTGGTCTATTCTACCAGCGGGCGCGGACACGGCCGGCTGGTTGACATTGTCGGCGCCATAATGGTCGCTGCTGGCAAAAGCGGTGCCCGTGGCAACGAGCATGGCGGCGGCGGTAAGAGCGATCTTGGTCATTTTCTTAACTTCCAGTAGTTCTCAGTTCAGTCCGTCTAGTGGCGTGCCCTTGGGAGGAATTTCGCGTCGCTCGGACCACACCGAAATGGGTTTTCCGTTCGCCGACTTCCAATCACGAAGATGTTCCTCCGCACTCCGAATCCAGACCTTGAAACGAAGCCAGTAGCTGAAGCGGCAAGAATTTTCTTTATCAATATCAAATAGTTAATAGACGCGCTCGGCCGACTGTATGCTCGTCCGCCGAGCCGGCGTTCACCATCTCATCACGGTCCGTCAACATAAATTGAACCGGGCGGTTCGATCGACTGTGGCGCTTGCGCGCAAGCCGATCCGTTCAGTTCGATTTCGGCGCCGAAATAAGCCGATCCTGTCCGAAAAAACCGTTGTCATCAGCCGCAAGACCGCATTTACCTTGCGTTGAAATCGATACTGTCGCTCATTCAGTCGGCATTGTCGGATGCCGCGGCTGATCAGGCTCGAGGCGGTGAAAGACTGAAGGCGGCGGATAGTGAGACAGCGATAGAAATGCGGCTGCTGCTTGTCGAAGACAATCTCGAACTGGCCGACTGGCTGGGCAAGACCCTGCGCCAGGCGAACTATGTCGTCGACGTCGTCCATGACGGCGAGGATGTCGAGCACGCGCTGGCCGCCGGCGGCCACGCGCTTGTCATCCTCGACCTGGCATTGCCGCGTATGGGCGGCCTGGAAGTGCTGCGCACGCTGCGAGCGCGCGGCAACCGGGTCCCGGTGATCGTGCTGACCGCCAACGCCAGTCTCGACGGCCGGGTCAAAGGCCTCAATGAAGGCGCCGACGACTATCTGGCCAAGCCGTTCCAGATCGAGGAACTGGAGGCGCGAATCCGCGCACAACTGCGCCGCGCCAATGACCGCACCGCGCCTGTGGTTGCCTGCGGCGATCTCGTCTTCGACACCAACACGCGGCTGTTTTCGCTGGCCGGCGAGACGCTGGCGCTGACACCGCGCGAACATGCGGTGCTGGAACAACTGATGGTCAAGGCCGGACGCACGGTAAGCAAGGCGGCACTGTCGGCGGCGATCTACGATTTCGAGACCGATGCCGACCCCAGCGCCATCGAGATCTATGTGCACCGTGTGCGCAAGAAGCTTGAAGGGTCGCGCGTCCAGATCGCCACCTTGCGTGGCCTCGGCTATCTCTTGCGCCATGAGGATTAGCAGCCTCCGTTTGCAGTTGCTGGCCTGGGTGGTGTTGCCGCTCGCCGGGCTCGCCACCATCAATCTGTGGACCAGCCATGGCAACGCGCTGGCCACCGCCGACCTGGTCACGGACCGGATGTTGTTGGGTTCGGCACGGACCATCGCGGAGCAGGTCGCCATGACAGACGGCGTGCTCGATACCTCGATACCGCCGGCGGCGATCGAGATGTTCGATACCGGCGATCGCGACAGTGTCTACTACCATGTCAAGACTGCCAAAGGGCGGCTGCTGACCGGCTATCCCGACCTGCCGGAAGCGCCAAAGCACCCAAGCATCGAGGCCACCTATCGCGACCACCGGCTGCGGCTGCTTACTTTCAGCCACACCGTGGTCGGCGCCGGAGACGACTCGCCGATATCGGTTACCGTTGGCGTCACGCTTGCCGGGCACGATGCGATGGTGCGGCATTTGTGGTTCAACGCTTTCGCCCAGCAACTGGCGCTGGTGGCTATTGCCGGCATCTTCGTGCTGTTGGGCCTGCGTCGCGGCCTGGCACCGCTGATCAGGCTGCGCGACGCCGTGCGGTCGCCAAGCCGCAGCGACCTCGACCCGGTCGAGGTTCCTGGCGCGCAAAGCGAGATCCGCCCGCTCATCGATGCGCTGAACGCCTATATGGAGCGGGTGCGGGCGCAGATGGCGGCGCAGCGGCGCTTCATCGCCAATGCGGCGCACCAGCTGCGCACGCCGTTGGCGTTGCTGTCAACGCAGGCGAGCTACGCGCTGCGCGAAACCGTCCCCGACGCGCGCCAGGAAGCGTTGGTGGCGCTGCAGGCAAGCTCCGGCAGACTGGCGCGGCTGGCCGAACAGCTCCTGACCTTGTCGCGCGCCGAGCCGGGCAGCCGGCGGCCGCGCGCCGACCGCGTCGACCTGACCGAAGCCGCCCGCCATGTGCTGGAAACGCAGGCGCCGACAGCAATCGGTCACCACATCGATCTCGGCCTCGAGGAGGCCGGACCCGTGCCGGTGATCGGCGACGGCACCATGTTGCGCGAGATGATCGTCAACCTTGTCGACAACGCACTGCGCTATTCGCCGGCCGGCGGCAGCATCACGGTGAAGCTGGCGGCCGTTGAGGACGAAGCCGTGCTGACTGTCACCGACGACGGGCCCGGCATCCCAGTGGACGAGCGAGACCATGTTTTCGAGCGCTTCTACCGTGTTGCCGGATCGACCGAGGAAGGCAGCGGCCTTGGCCTCGCCATCGTGCGCGAGGTCGTCGAAAATACCGGCGGCCGCGTCGCCCTCGGGGATGGCGCGACCGGCGGCCTGGTGGTTGAGGTCAGGCTGCCTTTGGCGAGCAGCTAGGCTTGCCGCTCACTGCGTCTCATGCAGTGGCTGGGGACGCCATTTCGCCAAGCGATCCTCGACCATGGTCATCAGATATTCGGCACCGAGCGCCACCACCATGACGATGACGATCGCGGCATACATGCCGGCGGCGTCGAAGGATCCCTTGGCGATGTTAATCAGCAGGCCGATGCCGTATCGCGAGCCGACGAACTCGCCAACGATCGCGCCGATGATGGCAAAGCCGAAGCTGACATGCAGGCTGGCGAAAATCCAGCTCATCGCCGAAGGGACGATCACCGAACGGGTCAACTGCCAGTTGGATGCACCCAAGATGCGCGCATTGGCGATCATCGCCCTGTCGGCTTCCCGGACGCCCTGGAAGGCATTGTGGAACACGACGAAGAAAACCATCACGAAGGCAAGTGCCACTTTCGAAGCGAGGCCGAGGCCGAGAATCATGATGAAGATCGGCGCCAGAACCACGCGCGGAATGGAGTTGATCACCTTGATGTAGATGGAGAAGATATCGGCGGCCATCCGGTTACGGCCGAGCGCGACGCCGATGATGATCCCAGCAACCGAGCCAGTCACAAAGCCGATGACCGATTCCTCCATTGTGACATAGAGGTGGTACCACAGAGGCCCCTCCGACGTTCCTTCTGTCGTCCATTCGTACAGCCGCTGCGCGATCGCGCTCGGCATTGCGTAGAAGAACGGATCGATCCAGGCCTGGCGCGCGGCGATTTCCCACAGGCCGAGAAAGGCGATCAGAATGGCGACACGCCAAAAGATCACCGTGCGGCGGCGGTGCCGTACCGCCTTCGCGGCGGCTGCCTCGATTTCCGCATCCGAAGTGCCCGGCCTGAAAGCTCCTGCGCTGATGTCAATGGCGGCATCGGTCATGGCGTTCCTCCTCAGGCTGCGGCGCGCGCATAGCTGGTTTCAACCTCTTCCTTGAGGTCGGCCCAGATCGTGCGCGAGTAATTGATGAAGCTCTGCTCGTAGCGGATATCGGCGACCACGCGCGGGCGCGGCAGATCGATGGTGTAGACCGATTTCACCGTGGCCGGTCCGGCGGTCAGGACATAGACCTTGTCGGCGAGCGCAATCGCCTCTTCGAGGTCATGCGTGACGAAGACCACCGAAGCCTTTGCCTCAGACCACAGGCGCAGCAGTTCCTCGTGCATCAGCACGCGCGTCTGAACATCGAGCGCGGAAAACGGCTCATCCATGAGAAGAATCTCGGGTCCATTTATGAAAGTCTGGGCCAAAGCCACACGTTTGCGCATGCCGCCAGAAAGCTGATGCGGATAGTGCTGCTCGAAACGTGACAAGCCGACACGCGCCAGCCAGTCGCGCGCTGCGGCCGTAGCGTCCGACTTCGCTATACCGCGAAAGAGTGGACCAGCCATCACGTTTTCGATCACCGTTCGCCAAGGAAACAAGGCGTCACTTTGGAAAACAAAACCGATGCGCGGGTCTATTCCCGTGACCGGGGCGCCCATGACGCGAACCTCGCCGGCACTTGGGCTTGCCAACCCCGTGACAAGGTTGAGGGTGGTGGATTTTCCGCAACCGGTCGGGCCGACAACGGCGACAAATTCGCCGCGTTCAACGGTCATGGTGAAATCGCGTAGTGCTGTCAGCGATTTGCCGGTGGGTGAAAGGAAACGCCGGCTGACGTTGATCAGCTCGATCGCCGGTGCATTTTTTTCAATGGCCATGGTGGAACTCCTGGGTACGAGCAAACGCCCGCCCGTCGGCCCAAGGCCGCCGGACGTCAAAACTGATGGGTACCGGCGCGATGTCGTTCATCGCGCCGGCACTGTCTGCTACTTGGCGTTCTTGACGAATTCCGAGGTGTAGGTCTTGGAGAGGTCGATCTGCTTGCCCTGCAGTTCCTTCTTGAAGGCTGAAAGAACCGTCAGCACCGTCTCCGGGCCGCCTTCGGGCATGATCCCGTCGGGGGTGAACATTGCCTTGCCTGCATCGAGGGCCTTCACGTAGCCCTCCTTGTCGCCGACATAATAGTCCTTCGGCATCTTGTCGGCGATTTCAGCGCCCGTATGGGTGTTGATGAATTTCTGCGTCTTGACGAAGGCATTGGCCAGCTTCTGCACGACGTCCTTATGCGCTTCGACCCAATCGGTCTGCATATAGAGGGAGGCGGCCGGGTAGGTGCCGCCGAGAGCAGCCTTGGTGCCTTCCATTGTGCGCATGTCGATGAGAACAGACGCTTCGCCGGTCTTCAGCAGTCGCGTGATCGTCGGCTCTGTCGTCATACCTGCCTGGATCTTGTCCTGCTGCATGGCGGCGATGAAGGTGGTGCCGGCGCCGACCGGAACCGAGGTGAAGTCGCCCAGCTTCAAACCGTTCTTGACGGCGAGGTATTCCGTAAGAAAATTCGTCGATGAGCCTAGACCGGTCACGCCCAGGCTCATGCCCTTGAAGTCGGCAGGCGATTTGATCTCGGGGTGTTTCGTCGAAACAAGTTCCACCTCGCCCGGCGCTTGGCTGAATTGGACGATGGATTCAACGAATTTGCCCTTTGCCTGCAGGTCAATGCAGTGATCGTAGAAGCCGACAACCCCTTGCACGGCACCGGCGAGCATCTCGTTTTCGGCATCGACGCCGGCCGGTTCATTCAGCAACTCGACGTCAAGACCCTCGTCCTTGAAGTAACCGAGCGCTTCGGTCAGCTTGGCGGGCAGATAGATCTGTTTCTCATAGCCGCCGACCATGATGGAGACTTTTTCGTCGGCGCGCGCTGACGGCGCGGACAAGGCCATGACGGCGACGAGTGCGGTTGTGGCGGCTGAATCAAGCAGTATTCGCGCGAGCGACATGGCCTCTTCCCTTTGTTCGTTTCCCGCGCCCTCTCTCTCCCATCGCTTTCCGCGACAAATACGGGGCGCGCGCCCAACACTTATGGCACCAAGCTTTCATTCACCTTTCAAGGCCGTACCGAAAATCACCGCAAACCTTACGGATCGGTAAGCGGATGCTGGCCGATCATAGTTGGACGAGCAACTTGCCGAAGGCGAGGATCAGCGACAGGTCATCGTCATTGTTCGCTGTCACCCGATCCCGTCGTGATGGGTCCCCTCGCTCAGCCGCCAACCCCCAGCACGTCCCGCATGTCATATTCACCGGGCGGGCGCCCGGCCACCCAGAGCGCGGCGGCGATGGAGCCACGGGCGAACATGGTGCGGTCGCCGGCCGAATGCGACAAGGTCAAGGTCTCGCCCTCGGCGCAGAAGCTGACGCTGTGCTCGCCGACGATGCTGCCGCCGCGCATCACCGCAAAGCCGATCTCACCGGGCGGCCGCACGCCTGTGACCCCATCGCGGACGTGCCTTGCGACCGTGTCCAGTTCGATGCCGCGCCCGGCGGCTTGTCCCAGCATCAGCGCCGTCCCGGACGGCGCATCGATCTTGTGGCGATGATGCGCCTCGACAATCTCGACATCCCAGTCCTCGGGAGCGAGCGCTCGCGCCGCCTGCTCGACCAGTCCGACCAGCATGTTCAGCCCGAGCGAAAAGCTGCCGGAGCGGACGATGGCGATGGTTTTCGCAGCATCGGCGATGGCGGCCAGCTCAGCAGCATCGAAGCCTGTCGATCCAACGACCAGCGCCGGCCCGCCACGATCGGCGCAAAACCTTGCCAGATCAGCCGAGGCAGACGGCGTGGTGAAATCGATCACCACATCGGCCACGGCAAGTGCCTCGTCGCGGCTCACCAGCCCTTCGCCGACAATGCCCGGCCGGTGGAAGCGACCGGCGAGCGCCAGCCGCGCATCGGCCTGGACGGCGTCCGCCATCTGGCGGCCCATGCGACCCAGTGCACCCGCGATGGCGATCCTGACCGGTGGTTGGGGCATGGCGCTATCTCGCGGCTATTTCCACATGGCGCGCATGCGCGCGCCAATGTCGACGCGCACCTCCGGCCGGGGCGCCCTTCCCTGTGCCGCTTGCGCGCTCGGCCACGAGACCTGCTGGAAGGCTGCAAGGATCGAGGCCGGGATGAAACGGGTGCGCGAGGCATAGAGATGGCGGTCGCCGCGCGCCGCCTGGCCGTGAGGAAAGAAGCGCTGCGGCATGACCAGGCTGAGATTGTCCTTGGCCCTGGTCATCGCCACGTAGAGCAGCCGGCGCTCCTCCTCGATGTCCTCCTTGGTGCCGACGCCGAGATCGGCGGGAATGCAGCCATCGACGGTGTTGAGCACGAAGACATTCTTCCATTCCTGGCCCTTGGCCGAATGGATGGTCGACAGGATCAGATAATCCTCGTCACGGTGCGGCGGTCCGGCCTGGTCACTGGTGGCGTCCGGCGGGTCGAGCGTCAGCTCGGTGAGGAAGCGTTCGCGTGAGGCATAGCCAGATCCGATCTGCTCGAGCTGCAACAGGTCGGCCCGGCGCGTGATCGCATCCTCGTGGATGCGCTCCAGATGCGGCTCGTACCAGAGCCTGACCTGTTCGAGATCGGCCGGCCATTTGGCGCCGGCCCGCAGGCCGGAATAGAGCGCGACGAAGCCCGGCCAGTCATCGGCCGCGCGCTGCGGCGGTCGCCAGCCGGCCAACCCCATCGCCTCGTCCAGCGCCGTCGTCATCGTCTCGACGATTTGCGCGGCGACCGAAGGGCCTATGCCCGGCATCAGCTGCAGCACGCGGAAGCCGGCGACGCGGTCGCGCGGGTTTTCGGCAAAGCGCAGCACCGCAAGCACATCCTTGACGTGAGCAGCATCGAGGAACTTCAGGCCGCCGAACTTGACGAAGGGAATGTTGCGCCGGGTCAGCTCGATCTCTAGCGGGCCGCTGTGATGCGAGGCGCGAAACAGCACCGCCTGCGATTTCAGCGCCGTGCCAGCTTCTCGCTCGGCCAGAATGGTATCGCAGACGAAATTGGCCTGCTCGACCTCATCGCGCACGCTCACCAGCCTTGGCTTGTCGGTGGATTTGCGCTCCGACCAAAGGTTCTTGGTAAAGCGCTCCGAGGCCTCGCCGATCACCGCATTGGCGGCGGCCAGGATGGTCTCGGTCGAGCGATAATTGCGCTCCAGCATCACCACGTCGGCGGCCTGCGCGAACTGCTTGGGAAAATCGAGGATGTTGCGCACCTCGGCGGCACGGAACGAATAGATCGACTGCGCATCGTCGCCGACCACCGTCAGCCCGGCGCCGTCGGGTTTAAGCGCCATCAGGATCGAGGCCTGCAGCCGGTTGGTATCCTGGTATTCGTCGACCAGCACATAGTCGAACCGCCCACCCAGATGCGCGGCTATTTCGGGCTCGGCCGCCATCTGCGCCCAGTAGAGCAGCAGGTCGTCGTAATCGAGCACGTTCTGCGCCTGCTTGGCCTCGACATATCCGGCGAACAATTGCTTCAGCTGCTCCGCCCAACCGGCGCACCAGGGAAAGGCGGCCCCTAGCACTTCGCCCAGCGGCGCCTGCGCGTTGACGGCACGCGAATAGATGGCAAGACAGGTGCCCTTGGTCGGAAAGCGCGCTTCCGTCTTCGAGAACCCCAGCTCATGCCGGATCAGATTCATCAGGTCGGCGGAATCCTCGCGATCGTGGATGGTGAAGGCCGGATCGAGGCCAATCTCCAGCGCATAGTCGCGCAGCAGCCGGGCGCCGATGCCGTGAAAGGTGCCGGCCCAGGTCAGCGCGTCGGTGATCACCGCGGCGTCGCGGCCGAGCACCTCGCCGGCGATGCGCTCGACGCGCCTGGCCATTTCGGACGCGGCGCGGCGCGAAAAGGTCATCAGCAGGATGCGGCGCGGGTCGGCCCCCTTGACGATCAGATGGGCGACGCGATGCGCCAGCGTGTTGGTCTTGCCAGAACCGGCGCCGGCAATGACCAGCAGCGGTCCGGCAATCTGGCCGTTGCCATGCTCGACCGCCAGACGTTGGGCGTCGTTCAGCCGTGTGAGATAGGCAGGCTGGACGGTCTGGTCCCGAAAGGTCGAATCAGAGGTGGCGAGGTTCATCGCCCATCAAGCATCGTTTCTGCTTTGTTCGCAACGCCGATGCGAGGATGAATTGGCGTATGAAGGATCAGCCTAACGCTGCGGGTCGATCTCATCTGGCATCAGCAAAAAAGACTTTTGGGGAAGAAGGCCGGCGCCGCTTGGGAGGAAGAATGAAGCGCCGGCCAAGCGGATAAATCAGGTCCGCCGCAAGTGACAGGCTAGCTGAGTCTTGCCCCTGCGTCACCGGGTGATTGTCTTCGTCAAACACGTACCCCGCACCGACCTGCACGTCGCCGCATCACGCGCGTGTTTTGACCATCATCCCGGCAATTTCCTTGAGCAGTTTTGCCGCCACGGTGGCGGTCAGGTTGGCGATGTCGCGAGGCGGGTTTAGTTCAACGATATCAGCCGCCACGATCGGCTGGTTGACCGATTGAATCAGGCCGATGACCTGACGGGTGGTCAGACCGCCGGGTTCGCGGTGCGAGACGCCTGGCGCAAAGGCCGGGTCGAGCCCGTCGAGGTCCATCGAGATGTAGACCGGCGTCTTGAGATCGAGCCGCAGATCGTCGCCGAACCGCGCCGCCTCGATCACCTCGACGCCGAACCGCTTGAACTGGTCGCGATGATGGTCGTTGACGGTCCGGAGGCCGACCTGGATGAGACGGTCGGCAAGCCGCTCTTCCATGATGCGGGCAAAGGGCGAGGTGTGGGAGCGCGGATTGCCCTGATAGGCATCGTACATATCGGGATGCGCGTCGATGTGCAGAATGGTCAGGCTGGGATGTCGGCGGCGCACCGCGCGCAGTATCGGCCCGGAAATGGCGTGGTCGCCGCCGAGGCAGATCAGCGGATCGCCCAGTTCCAGCACGCGCCCGACCTCACCTTCGATCAGGTCCCATGGATCGGTGGCGGCGTCGAAGCCGATGTCGCCATGATCGACAAGCCTGTCGGTCAGATCAAAACCGGTTTCGCTCCACATGCTGTAGGCATCGGAGAACAATTCGGGACGGATATGGGCAGGGGCCCGTGCCGGGCCCCTGAAGAAAGACGAGTTGTCGTCGTGGGGAATTCCCAGCAGCGAAATCCTGGTCATCAGCGTCCGATCTCCGTCAGCGGGGAATTTCAGCAAACGCGGGAGCTGGCTGGCGATAGCGATGGTGTTTGGGCCAGCGGCGGGCGCGCCCTGGCAATCAAAACGCAATCAACTCCCGGCTTCGCCGCCCAGCCTTTGCCTGGCCATGGCGACATGGAAATTGGTACCGAACAGCAGCCCGTCATCGTTGAAGTCGTAGCTCGAATTGTGCAGCGGCGCCGACGTCTCGCCATTGCCGAGGAAGACGAAACAGCCCGGCACATGGTCGAGGAAGCGGGCGAAGTCCTCCGAGCCGGTCATCGGCTCGCGGGCGACGGCGATGTTGCCGGGCTCGAAAACGCTTCTCGCGGCAGCAAACGCCGCATCGACCAGTTCGGCATCATTGCCTAGCGGCACGAATTCGCGGGTGTAGTTGACCTCGGCGGTAACATTGTAGGCGGCTGCGGTGCCCTCGGCGATGACGCGCATCTGCCGCTCGATTTCGGCGCTGACCTCGGGGCGGAAGCTGCGCGCATCGCCGAGAATGCGGGCAAGACCGGGCAGTGCGTTGCGGGTGCCGTCGGTGATCAGCTCGGTCACCGAAACCACCGATATGTCGGCCGGGCTCAGCCGGCGCGAGACGATGGTCTGCAGATTGGTGACCAGCGCGCAGGCGGCGACCAGCGTTTCGTTCCCCGAATGCGGCCGCGCGGCATGGCCGCCGAGCCCTTTCAGCACGATCTCGAAATTGTCCTCTGCCGACATGATCGGGCCGGCGCGGGTCTCGAAATGTCCGATGGGCAGGCCGGGCATATTGTGCAGGCCAAAGATTTCGTCGAAGGGAAAGCGCTGCATCAGGCCATCGTCGAGCATGGCCAATGCGCCCTTGCCCCATTCCTCGGCCGGCTGGAAGACGAAGCGCACGGTGCCGTCGAAACCGCCCTCGGCGGCCAGGCGTTTTGCAGCACCGAGCAGCATGGTGGTGTGGCCGTCATGGCCGCAGGCATGCATGATGCCGGGATTGGCGGAACGGTAGGGCGCGGCGGATTGCTCGGTGATGCGCAAGGCATCCATGTCGGCCCTTAGCGCAATCGCCCGGTTGCCGCTGCCGCGTTTCAGCGTGCCGACGACGCCGGTGCCGCCGACGCCCTCAGTGACACCATCGAGGCCGAATTCGCGCAGCTTGGTGGCGACAAAGGCCGCGGTGCGCGTTTCCTCGAAGCCGAACTCCGGATGCGCGTGCAAATCGCGCCGCCAGACAATCATCTCCTGCTTCAGCGCGTCATGATCGAATTCGGACATTTCTTCTTGCCTCTCCCGACCTACCTTGCCAGTTCCGTGACCACATCAAGCAGGATGTTGGCGCCGGCAACAAGCTCGGCATCCTCGGTGTGCTCGCGCGGATTGTGGCTGATGCCGCCGGCGCTCGGCACGAAGATCATCGCTGCCGGCGCGATACGCGCCATCATCTGTGCATCGTGGCCGGCGCCTGATGTCATGCGTTTGACGCCGAGGCCGCGGTTTTTCGCGGCAGCCTCGATCAGTTCGACAATGCGGATGTCGAAGATCACCGGCTCGAAGCGGGCCAGCCGCTCGACCGAGATCGTCACGCCTTCGGTGTCGGCAAGCTGTTCGAGACAGGCAGCAAGTGCGGCCTCCTCCGCCTGCAGGCGCTGCTCATCGGGATCACGCAGATCGACGGTGAAGACGGCCTGGGAGGGAATGACGTTGATGGCATTCGGCTCGAAGCGAATCGTGCCGACGGTGGCGACCGTCGGCGTGTTCGAGGCTTTGGCCCTATCGTGCAGGAAGGTGATGACCCGCGCGGCGGCGTAGCCGGCGTCGCTGCGCATCGACATCGGCGTGGTGCCGGCATGGTTGGCGACGCCGTCGATGGTGATGCGTTGCCAGGAGATGCCTTGCAGATTCTCCACCGCGCCGATCGGCACGCCTTCGCGCTCCAGCACCGGCCCCTGCTCGATATGCAGTTCCAGATAGGCGTGCGGCTTGAGGAAGCCGGGCTCCTTGTCACCGGCATAGCCGATGCGGGCAAGCTCCTGCCCGAGCACGCTGCCGTCGGTGCCGACAGCCGCCAGCACCGTCTCGAAGCCGATGCCGCCGGCATGGACCAGCGAGCCCATCATGTCGGGGGTATAGCGCACGCCCTCCTCGTTGGTGAAGGCGGCAACCGCGACCGGGCGCGACGGCGAAAAGCCCGATGCCTTGAGGGTCTCGATCACCTCCAGCCCGGCAAGCACGCCGTAGCAGCCGTCATAGATGCCGGCATCGATGACCGTGTCGATATGTGAGCCGACGAGCAGCGGAGCCTGCCCGGCATTGTCCGGGCTCTGCCAGATGCCGAAAATGTTGCCGACCCGGTCGATGGCGACATCGAGCCCGGCCTGCCGCAGCCAGCCAACGAAGAGGTCGCGGCCCAGCCTGTCGGTGTCGGAGGCGGCCAATCGGATCAGCCTGCCCTCGCTGTCACGACCGACGGCGCCGAGTTCACGGATACGGCCAAGCAGGCGCTGCGTGTCGACGGCGATCACAAATCTGCTCCCGCAAGCATCTTGCCGGCCAGCACATCGGCCGGGCTCATGCCAACCAGCTCGGCATAGCGATGCGGGTCGGTGGCGCCTTCGGTGTTGATCACCAGCACCCGGGATTTGCCGTCGAGTCCAAGGTCGGCCTGGTTGTCGGCCACCGCCCGGATCAGCCCTGCAAGGCCGACGCCGCCGCTTTCGCCGGCGACGATCACCGGATCGCCGGCACGTGGCTGCGCCAGCCGCCGCATCACCGCTATGGCCTCGTCCTCATCCACCGTCATGAAGGCGTCGGCGGCACGCGCCAACACCCGCCAGGCGACCGGAGAGGCCTCGTAGCATTCCAGCATCGCCATCACCGTCGGCTGGCCATGCGCAACCTTCACCACGCACCCCGCCTGGGCGGCCGCGACAACGCACGCGGCGCGCGCGGGCTCGACCACGATGAAGGTCGGCCTGGCATTGCCGAGCACGATGGCAAGATAGCCGGCGACCGCGGCGGCAATGCCGCCGACACCGGCCTGGACGAACACATGGGTCGGTGGCTCCCGGAGCTGGCGCAATGCTTCGCGCACGATCGCCGTATAGCCCTGCATGACGAGGCCGGGAATGCGCTCATAACCTGGCCACGAGGTGTCGGAGACCACGGTCCAGCCCTTCTCGGCCGAAAGTTGGGCGGCTTGCCTGACCGAGTCGTCATAATTGCCGTCGACGCGGATCATCTCTGCGCCATAGCGAGCGATGGCGGCGATACGCTGCTGGCTGACGCCGGCGTGGACGAAAATCACTGCCCGCGCACCGACGAGTTGCGCCCCTTGCGCGACCGACCGGCCGTGATTGCCGTCGGTGGCGCAGGCAACCGTCATCGTCGCGGCAACCGCCCGAACATCCGGCTGACTAAGATCGGCCACATCGACGGGTCGACCAAGCGACCGACCTGCCTCTTCCAGCACCAGGCGGAAGACAGCATAGGCGCCGCCCAGCGCCTTGAAGCTGCCGAGGCCGAGGCGAAAGCCTTCATCCTTGATATGCAAGGCACCGAGGCCGAGTTCAGTCGCCAGCGCCGGCAGCGCATGCAGCGGCGTCATCCGGTGATTGTCCCGATGGGCAAGGAAACGCTCGACCGTGTCGGCCCCGGCGACCCCGAGCGTTTCGGCATCGGCCGGGTCAAGCGTCTGGCGGTGCAAGGCATTGCGGTTGGGCAGGAACACTGGGCGATCGGGTAGGAACACTGGCGGCCTCCTTGGCAGTTCAGCGAGAACATATTGCAGGATTGGCGCAAAGAGCGCTGTAATACGACCCTCGATATGCAAGTTTGTTTCGTCAGGGATGTCTCGATTGCCCGTATTGCCATCCTCACTTGATAGTTTCGATCTCGCCATCCTTACCATCCTGCAGCGGGACAATACGACGCCCCAGCGGGTGATTGGCGAGGCTGTCAATCTTTCGGCGCCGGCAGTGCAGCGCCGCATCAAGCGCATGGAACAGACCGGCGTCATTGCCGCCAATGTTGCCCTGGTCGAGCCGGCGGCGGTCGGCCAACCCATCACCATCTTCGTCGAGGTGGAGCTCGAGAGCGAACGCACCGAACTCATCGATGCGGCCAAGCGGCAATTCTCGGCCGCGCCGGAAGTCCAGCAATGCTACTACGTCACCGGAGAGGCCGATTTCATCCTGGTCATCACCGTCGCCGACATGGGCGCCTATGAGGCGCTGACGCGAAAACTGTTCTTCGACAGCAACAATGTGCGGAAGTTCCGCACCTTCGTCGCCATGGACCGCGTCAAGGTCGGGCTGACGGTGCCCTTGCCCGGTTGAGATTTTGCCGGCGGGCAGACCCGGCTGCCATGCTTTTGACATTCTCCGGACGCGAATTTGTTGGCGGAGGCGCGCTTGGACGACACCACCCCAGTTGCAATTATCGGTGCCGGGCCAGCGGGTCTGGCCGTTGCCGCATGCCTGCGGCAGGCCGGGGTGGACTTCGTTCTTCTCGAAAAAGAGGCGCAGGCAGCACCCGCGTGGCGACGTCACTATGAGCGCGTCCACCTGCACACGACCAAGCGCTATTCCTCGCTGCCTTTCGTGCCCTTTCCCAGGGATTACCCGCGCTATGTGCCGCGCGATCTCTTCGCCGACTATCTCGATGCCTACGCGCAACGCTTCGACCTGCGGCCCCGCTTTGGACAGACAGTGCGGATGATCACCCGGCAAGGCAGAGGCTGGCATGTCGAGGCGACATCCGGCGCCCTGCATGCCTCCCACGTGGTGATCGCGTCGGGCTACAACGCCGAGCCGCTGATGCCCGGATTTGCCGGTGCCGAGGCCTTCAGGGGTCAAAGGCTGCACAGCGCCGACTACCGCAACGCCACGCCTTTTGCCGGCCAGTCGGTGCTGATCGTCGGTATGGGCAACACCGGCGCCGAGATCGCGCTCGATCTGGTGGAAGGCGGTGCGCGGCCGACGATTTCGGTGCGCGGCGGCGTTCATATCGTGCCGCGCGAGTTGCTTGGCGTGCCCATCCAGATAGTCGGCATGGCGGCTCGCCTGATGCCGCAACGCATCAATGATGCCTTGTTCCCCGTCATCCTCGATCTGGCACTGGGCACGCTGGAGAAATACGGGCTCAAGCGACCGAGCCAGGGGATGTTGCAGCAGATCGCCGTGGCGTCGCGCATTCCGGTGATCGATGTCGGCACGGTCGCCAAGATCCGCGAAGGCGCAATCAAGGTCGCACCCGACATTGCCGAGATCACCGAGCAAGGCGCCCATTTTGCCGACGGCAAGCGTCGCGAGTTCGATGCGATCATCTTCGCCACCGGCTTCCGGCCGGGCTACGCCAGGTTGCTGCAGCCTGGCATCCAGCCGGGCCGCAGCGGCGCCAATGGGAGGGCTTCGGAACTCGGCCTCTATCTCATCGGCTTTCACAATCCGGTCACCGGATTGCTGCGCGAAATCTCGATCGAGGCAGGGCAGATCGCCGACGACATCCGGCTGCAGCGAGACCGAAAGAAGGCGGCCGAATTCCTGACGGTATGATTTTGGTTCCGGACCACCGTGTGCTTCGTCCAGCCTCAGTCTGCCGCGCGTAGCCACACCTTGTTGTCGTGGAAGGCAGCGCCGCCATAGGGTGCCGGCGCATCGGCGCCGGTCAGCACGTTGATGCCTTCGCCGCGCTCATGCGCGCTGTTTGGCCAGATGCCCTCGGCAATGACGACGCCACGCTTGATGCCGTCGAACAATCTTGCGTGCAGCACCACCTCTCCGCGCTGGTTGCCGACCTCGACGCGGTCGCCATCGGCAAGCCCATGGGCCGCCGCATCGTCCGGATGCAGAAGCAGTTCCGGCCGCACTTCCTTGGCCTTCGACACCGGTGTTTCCGAAAATGTCGAGTTGAGGAAATTGCGCGCCGGCGATGTCGTCAGCCGGAACGGATGCGCCTCATCGGCGACCTCGATCAGGTCGACATGGTCGGGGAATTCCGGCAGCCGCTCCACCGGGCCGAACAGACCCATGCTCTTCGGCGGCCGGTTCGGCGCCGCCTGCCCGGTCCAGTCGGCGCGGAAGCGGAATTTTCCATCCGCATGGCCGAATCCCTTGATGAAATGCGCGGTGTCGAAATCCGGCTGCAGGTCGACCCACTTGTCTTCCTTCAAGCTATCGAAGCTGCCCAGCCCGCGCTTGCCCAGGATGATGTCGATATGCTGCTGTTCTGTCAGGCCGAAGCCTGGACGATCGGCGACGCCGAGGCGCTCAGCCAGTTCCTCGATGACGAAATGGTTGGTGCGTGGCCCTCCGGGCGGGTCGATCAGCTTGGGGCCGAGCGTGATGTGCTGGTTGCCGCCGCCCTTGTAGACGTCGTCATGCTCGAGGAACATTGTCGCCGGCAACACGACATCGGCGAGCTTGGCCGTGTCGGTCATGAACTGCTCGTGCACGCAGGTGAACAGGTCGTCGCGCAGAAAACCCTGCTTCACCAGCCGCTGCTCGGGCGCGACATTAACAGGGTTGGTGTTCTGGATCAGCATGGCCGTCACCGGCGGGCCGCCATAGAGCGCGTCCTTCGCCCCGGTCAACACCGGGCCGATGCGCGAATGGTCGAGATGGCGGACCGAGGGATCGCGCATCTTCGTGCCTTCCAGCACCTCCTGGTTGAGCTTGAAGATGCCGGAATTGGAATGGAAGGCGCCACCGCCCTCATATTGCCAGCAGCCCGTGACGGCGGCGATGGAGGCGGCGGCGTGCATGTTGACCGAGCCGTTGCGCTGGCGCGAAAACCCGTAACCGAGACGGAAATAGGTTTTTTTGGTCGTGCCGACGAGGCGGGCGAAATCCTCGATCTCGGCGACCGTCAGACCGGTGATGCTGGCCGCCCATTCCGGCGTGCGCGTCCGCAGATGCTCTTCCAGCCCCTTTGGGTCATCGGTGTATTTTTCGAGATAGGCGCGGTCGGCCATGCCTTCCCTGAACAGCACGTGCATGACCGCGCAGGCCAGCGCGCCGTCGGTGCCGGGCTTCAGCACCAGGCCGAGGTCAGCCTGCCTCATCGTCGCGTTCTCATAGACGTCGATGACGACGATCCTGGCGCCGCGCTCCTTGCGCGCCTTGATGGCGTGGGTCATGACGTTGACCTGCGTGACCACGGCATTGGTGCCCCAGATCACTACGCAATCGGATTTCGCCATCTCGCGCGGATCGGGCCCCCGCAAGGCTCCGGCCCCCATCATCCAGCCGGTCCAGGCCAGATTGGTGCAGATCGAACCGAAAAAGCCGGAATACTTCTTGGCGTGGCGCAGCCGGTCGATGCCGTCGCGCTGCACCAGCCCCATCGTGCCGGCATAGTAATAGGGCCAGACCGTCTCCGAGCCGTATGTCTTCTCGGCCGCGATGAACTTTTCGGTGACGAGGTCGAGCGCGGCCTCCCAGCTGGCGTCCTTCCAGGCACCGTCACCCTTGGCACCGGCCCGCACCAGCGGCTTCAGCAGACGGTCGGGATGATGGACGCGGTCGGCATAGCGCGCGACCTTGGCGCAGATGACGCCCGATGTATAGCTGTTGGCCTTGGCGCCATGGACGCGGCCGATGCGGTTGCCGTCAAGCAGTTCGACCTCGAGCGCGCAGGTCGATGGGCAATCATGCGGACAGGCCGAATGGCCGATGTGGAGCTTGGCGTGCTGGTTCATGGGGGTTGTCTAGCGGCTATCGAATGCGGCGTGTAGGGCCAGATGAGGCCCTTAACTTCTCCCCCTACTCCGCCGTGCCTTCCTCATATTCGGCCGACATGGTCAGCCATTTCTCCTCGTGGCCGGCCAGCGTTTGGGCCAGCTGCGAGCGCTCCTTGGCCAGCCGGGTCGCGGTCGAGGGATCCTTCTCGTAGACGGCCGGATTGGACAGTTCGTCCTCGATGCCGTCGATGCGCTTGCGGATGCGGTCCATCAGCGCTTCGGTGGCGCGGATTTCCTTGGCCAGCGGCTCGAAAGCGGCGCGACGCGCTGCCGCATCGCGGCGGCGGTCGGCCTTTGACGCCTTGTCCGCCTCGCGCTTGCCGCGGCGGTCGCCGGACACACCGGTGACCAGCGTCTTGTAGTCTTCGAGGTCGCCGTCATACGGGTTGACCGCGCCGTCCTTGACCAGCCACAGCCGGTCGGCGGTCGCCTCGAGCAGATGGCGGTCGTGCGAGATCAGGATCACGGCCCCCGGAAATTCGTTCAGCGCATGGATCAGCGATTCGCGGCTGTCGATGTCGAGATGGTTGGTCGGCTCGTCGAGGATGAACAGGTTCGGCCCCTCGAAGGCCGACAGGCCCATCAGAAGCCGCGCCTTCTCGCCGCCGGACAGGTCCTTGGCGGCGGTGTTCATCTTCTCGGTGGTGAGCCCGAACTGGGCGACACGCCCGCGCACCTTGGATTCCGGCGCCTCCGGCATCAGCCGGCGGACATGCTCATAAGCGTTCTCCTCAGGCCGGAGATCGTCAAGCTGATGCTGGGCGAAGATCGCTACCTTCAGGCCGGGCGCCACCGTCATGGTGCCGGTCTCCTGCTTCAGCCGGCCGGACAGCAATTTGGCGAAGGTCGACTTGCCGTTGCCGTTGGCGCCGAGCAGCGCGATGCGGTCGTCGGCGTCGATGCGCAGCGTCATCTTCTTGAGGATCGGCTGCCCCTCGGTGTAGCCGACATTGACGTTGTTCAGCGCCACGATCGGCGAGGCCACCGTCTTCACCGGCTCGGGAAAGGAGAACGGCCGCACCGTATCGTTCACGATCGCAGCGATTGGCTTCATCTTCTCCAGCGCCTTGATGCGCGACTGCGCCTGTCTCGCCTTGGAAGCCTTGGCACGGAAGCGTTCGACGAAGGATTCCATATGCTTGCGGGCGGCTTCCTGCTTGACCCGGCCCTTCTCCTGCAGTTCCTTCTGCTCGGTATACTGACGCTCGAACTGATCGTAGCCGCCACGCCAGAAGGTCAGCTTCTTCTGGTCGAGATGAACGATAGAATTGACGGCGCGGTTGAGCAGGTCGCGATCATGCGAGATCAGAAGAACGGTGTGCGGATACTTCGACACATAGTTTTCCAGCCACAGCGTGCCTTCGAGGTCGAGATAGTTGGTCGGCTCGTCGAGCAGCAAAAGGTCGGGCTCGGCAAACAGTACGGCCGCGAGCGCCACGCGCATGCGCCAGCCGCCGGAGAAGGACGAGGCCGGGCGGCGCTGCGCAGCATCATCGAAGCCGAGACCGGCAAGAATGGTGGCCGCGCGAGACTCGGCTGAGTGCGCGTCGATGTCGGCCAGCCGCATGTGGATGTCGGCGATGCGGTGCGGATCTGTGGTGGTCTTTTCCTCTTCAAGGAGTGCCGTCCGCTCGAGATCGGCCTTGAGCACGATCTCGATCAGCGGGTCCTCGGTGCCGGGCGCTTCCTGCGCCACCTGGCCGATGCGCGTGTTTTTGGGCAGGCTGATCGAGCCCGTCTCGGAGGCGAGATCGCCGGTGATGGCCTTGAACAGCGTCGTCTTGCCGGTGCCGTTGCGACCGACAAGACCGGCCTTGGTGCCGGCCGGCAAGGTCAGCGAGGCGTGGTCGAGAAGCAGGCGTCCGGCCATGCGGAGCGAAAGGTCGTTGATGATCAGCATGGCCGCGCTTTTGCACCGGACATCAACGCTTCGCAAGACCTTGCGGGCCAGTTGGCCGCACAAGGCCTGAAAACGACGCCCGCAAAGGCGTCGTCAAGGCAGCCGATCAGCCTGCCTACCTAGCCAGGAAGCGCTCAGGACGTCGCCTTGCGCTTCGTCGCCTTGGCTGCGACGGCCGGCGCTGCTGCCGGCTTGCGGCCAAGTCCTGTCGACTTTGCCAGCGCCGACCGTGTCGCCGAATAGTTTGGCGCAACCATCGGATAGTCCGGCGGCAAGCTCCATTTGGCCCGGTAGTCGTCCGGGCTCAGGCCATAATCGGTCCTGAGATGTCGCTTGAGCGACTTGAACTTCTTTCCGTCCTCAAGACAGATGATGTAGTCGGGAAACACCGACTTCTTCGGGTTCACGGCCGGAACCAGGCTTGGGCTTTCCGCGACAGGTGCACCAGCCAGCTTGCGCACCGAAGCGCTGACGCTGGCAATCAACTCAGGTAGACCGGAAGCCGGAAGCGGATTGTTGCCTATATACGCCGAGACAATATCGGCCGTCAGTTCGATAACGGTCTTATCATCGATATTTGACAATTCTATCACCCTATTTCCGACAAAGTCATCCACCCCAGTGAAGACTTGTGTCTTTGTATCTTTTTAACCGCGCCCCCCAACGGACCGCCAAGTCTCAACAAGGAATCAAGACTCGCAAAAATACTTTTCATGGGAAATCGACGTCGCGCAAATTAGAAAATCTAATACTTGGGACTAGCAGACTTAGCAGCATGACCGTCGGCCAATATCTCTAGAATACGCTTCCAACGGGCGCAACGGCTGAAGTCCTTTTGCTCTATAGCCTTTTCGGCCTTCATGGCGGCATAAAGCGGTGCCTCGGCGCCAAATTCCTTGATCAGCCAATGCGCTTCCTGCCTGGCCAGACGTTCGTTTTCGTCAAACATGGTTCTCGGCCTCCGAACGTTCCACGCCGACCGCGACGCAACTGCCGATGACGAGGACGGCTCCGACAATGGCCGTCATCGTCAGCCTTTCGCCCGACAGCGTCAGCAGCAGCGTCGAGGCGATCGGCGTGAGATAGGCGACGACCGCGACCTTGCCGCTGCCTTCGAGCTTCAAGGCGCGTGACCAGAAGTAGTAACCCAACCCCATCGGACCGGCGCCGAGATAGAGGCCGAGAGCCAGGTCCATGCCGACGGGCCAGGCGAAACCGTCGCGAGCGCACCACAAGAACGTCAAGGCGACACCGATCAGCGACGATGGCAGCAACAGGCGATCCGGCGAGGTGGCGACCCGTCCCACCATGACCGAATAGAAGGCCATGCACAGTGCGGACCCGAATGCGGCGACATAGCCGACGAGATCGCCCTGGAGCCAGGATTGGTTACGCCCTCCCGAAATCACCAGTGCAACGCCGACGAAGCCCACCACCGCGGCGAGGCCCAGCAGTGCCGGGCGCCGTGGATTCTGCAGAGCGATGACCGCCGCAGCGACCATCAACGGCCAGGTGTAGGCCACCAGATTGGCCTCGATCACCGGCATCGAAGCGAAAGCGATGTATTGCAGCACCATGGTGCCGACCAGACCGACGAAGCCGACCGCGAGCGAGACGAGCGCGGGCCCAGCCGAGACCGGCGCGGGCCGTTCCCGGCTCATCAACCGGATGGCGGCGAAGACAAGCGCAGCTCCTGTAAATTGTAGGAACTGCACCTGCGACACCGGATGGCTGGCCAGCAGGGATTTGCCGACCAGCGCATTGGTCGACCACAACGCCACCGCGCCGGCAGCAAAGACCAGCGCGGATGCCGAGCCGGATCCATGCCGAAGCAACCGGCGTGGCGCTCTATCTCTGCGTTCGACCATGATCCTGTCCGAAAGCCGGTTCCCACTTTTCGGGATCAAGGCTCATTACCATGATTCCCTGGCTCCGCCCGGAATCGGCGCCTCGGACGACGCCGGAACGGGATGCTCTTGCTCGAACCGGCGATAGGCCGGCAACTGGTTGGTCCAGACGTCTTCGGCCAGCTCGTTGACCCATTCGCGGTCATGGTCGTTGTCGGCGGCGAGATAGAACATGCGGTTGTCGTCGACATAGGGCTTGGCCACCGAGCGCTGGTTGAGCACCAGCGTGACGCGTTCGCCGAACCGGATCGGCGCGGTGCGGTGCAGGACACCGAGAAACTGCCCAAGCGTGGCGTAGTTCATCTTGTGATCGATGCGCATGACACGGTTGCGCGGAATCTCGCGGCCGGATTCGAGGATGGCGCGGCCGGTTTCGGAATCGTCGCAGTAGATTTCGAGGTGGCCGCCGACGAGCGGATTGCTGATCGACAGCGGAATGAGTTCGGTGACCGGAACGCCATCGCAATGCCATTCCACGGCGCCGTCCTTGGGATTCATGAAGGTCACCGTCGAGCCGACGATCGACAGCGGATAAGGCTCCAGCTTGGTGCCCATCATATCGGACAGCCGCTCCAGGCGCAGCTTGTCATGCAGCAACTCCTTGATCTCGGGGATGAAACGGTCGGCGCCGGTGATGAAGGTCAAGTCAAGGTGCTTGTGCACGGCGTGGCTGGCCTTGAGCTTCAGAGCAGCTTCCTCAATTGCTGCAAGCAGGGCCGGGTCATAGCCGTGCAGATATTGCGCGACGCCGAAACTCGACACCTTCCAGGCGGTTTCGTGACCGATGATGGCTTCGCGGCTCATCGCATAACGCAGTTCGGGGATGGTATGGGCGTTCATTGTACTTCTCCGGGGCGGGGGCAACACTTGGGAAACAGTCGATTAGATCACCCACCCCTGTAAAATTAGGAATGCTGGTGCTAGTGTAAGCCCAGCTTAAGGTCGAAACCGTGCGTCTGCTCAGTCAGGTCAACCTCAATTCGCTGAAAATCGTGGAGAGTGCTGCGAGGCACGGGAATTTCACGCGCGCCGGCGAAGAACAGTTTATCACCGCTTCGGCGGTCAGCCAGCGCGTCAAAAGCCTTGAGGATCAACTGCGTTTCAAGATTTTCCAGCGCGGCGGCAATGCTGTGTCATTGACGCCGGAGGGCGAGACTTATGTCTCGCGCGTTCGCGAGGCGCTGGAGCGGATCGTCGCCGCCAGCATGGAGGCGACCGGGCAATCGCAGGAGCATGTGTTGAAGATATCGGTGCTGCCGACCTTTGCGGCACGCTGGCTTTTTCCACGCCTGCCACTGTTCCAGCGGCAGCACCCCGATATTGTCATGCGGGTCTCGACATCCTACGCGACGCATGAATTCACGACTTCCGAGTTTGATCTCGAAATCCGCTATGGCGACGGCCACTTTCACGGGCTGCAGTCAGATTTGCTGTTTCGGGAAGACCTGACGCCGGTGTGCAGCAGGAAGCTCTTCCGCGAAATCCTGGGCGACAAGCCTCCGTCGAAGGTGCGGCCTGAAGATCTACGTCACTTCACGCTGCTGCATTCCGACACATGTACCCAGAACTGGCAATCATGGCTCGACTTCGCCGGCGCCGGCTTCGTGCTCCGGGAGACCAAAAGCATCTATTTCGATTCCTGCATGATGTCCTACGAGGCGGCTAGCGCCGGACTGGGATTCGCCGTAGCCAATCGTGCCTATATGGCCAGCGATATCCGGGCCGAAAGGCTGGTGGCTCCATTCAAGGTGCACCAGCCGAATACGGCGGGGTGGTATTTCGTCTGCCCCGACAAGGCGCTACACGCTCGCAAGGTATCGCTGTTCAAGCAGTGGATCGCGGCCGAAGCCGCACTGACGCAGAACCAATTGGACAGCGAGACCGCCGGCTGACCTTCGATCAGCCTCCAACCGGGATCAGGCGAAAGCCCTGCCCTCCTCGGTGCGCTGGAAGAGCATCAGGTCCAGACCCAGGCTTGGCCGTCCCAGGATGGTCAGGATCGTGTGCGCCTGGCCGCGGTGATGTGTCTGGTGGTTGAAGACATGATCCAGTGCCGGGGCCAGCCTTTGCGAGACCGTGCGCATGTCCGAGACAGTCATATAGGTGAAGCGGCCCGTCAACGCCTTGTCGCTGAGGCCGCCGACCCAGTCGATGATCCTCCTGTCCTCGGCTTCACGCGCCATCCGCAGGCCGGGCAAGCCCCGGTGCAGGACGGCATCCAGCGTCGTCGGCGCGTCGCCCTCGCCGGTGAAGCGCTTCATCCAGATGCGGTCGGCTGTCAGCAGGTGGTTGAGCGTGCCCATCATCGATCCGAAGAAGGCGCCGACATTGCGGTTGAATTCCTCTTCGTCGAGTTCGGCCGCGGCATCATAGATGCGGTTGTTGGCCCATTGATTATAGGCCGCAAACATCATGAAATGCTGTCTCATGGCTTCCCCTCGGCTCGCATCGATGCGGGGCCTACCTAACCCGCGAGGGCCCCAACGCCAATGACCATTCTGCTCTATGACCTCGTCGGACGCGACGCTGGCCGTCCGTTCAGCCCGCATTGCTGGAAGGTGGCGATGGCGCTTGCGCACAAGGGGCTCGATATCTCGACCGCACCGACGCGCTTTCTCGAGGTGCCCGCTGTCGAGGGCGGCGTTTCGAAAACCGTTCCGGTGATCCGCGACGGCGAGACGGTCGTCGCCGATTCCTTCGCCATCGCGCTCTATCTCGACGAAGCCTATCCGGATCGGCCGACGCTGTTTGGCGGCGAAGGCGGCAAGGCGATGGCGCGCTTCATCGAACGCTGGTCGCAGCTGACCATCCATCCCTATGTCACCACCGCGGCGATCATCGACCTCCACGCCATGCAGGACGAGGAGAATGCCGCTTATTTCCGCCAGAGCCGCGAGCAACGCCTTGGCAGGAAGCTGGAGGATATCGTCACCGCGCGCGACGCCGGGCTGGCAACATTCCGCACTGCATTGGAGCCGCTGCGCTCAATGCTCGGCTACCAGCCCTATATTGGCGGCGCGTCGCCGCTGTTCGCCGACTACATCGTTTTCGGCGCCCTGCAATGGGCGCGCATAGCCTCGCCCTACCAGCTGCTCTACGACAGCGACGTGGTGGCGCAATGGTTCGCCCGCTGCCTCGACCTGCACGGCGGGCTGGCACGAAAGGTGGCGGCGGCGTGACGCCGTCGCGCCTGACCTGGCGCTGGGCAGCCACGCAGGCTGTCAATCCCTTGCTGGGAAGGCCAGCTGCGAGATAGCCAGCCTACTTGGCTGCCGCTTTTTTTGGCGTGCTGGTCTTTGTGGCAGGCTTCGCCACCTTGGGGGCGGCTTTTGCCTTGGGAGCAGCTTTTGCTTTGCCGGCGCCAGCTGCCTTTTTGGCTGCCGACTTCCCCCCGGCATCCTCCTGGTCGATGTCGGCTACCGCCTGATGCCAATGGCGATCATGCTGCCCGGCCGGTTGTCCCTCTTCCAGCCAGATCTGATGCGCGCGGTTGCGAATGCGTTCCTGCCGATCGTCTGCCATGATCATGTTGTCTCCCTTCGGGCCGACTTCAGCGCGGCGCCGACACGCAACTATAGCAAGCAAAGCATCGCATGACAGCCATCCGATCTCGCCTGCTGAGTCCGCCTCATCGGCGCCGGCCTGACACAGAAACGCACAGTTGCTCCGGCCCTTCACATCGCTCCGGGCGTTCATTGCTCGGAATTGGCTTTCTGTCAGCTTCGCGGACCGTCCCTCGCCCCCTTTGGCCTCACCCCTTGGCAATGGGCCGGGCGGCTTGTATAGAGCCCGCCACTCTCAATTCCATTCTCATCACAAGGACGACCCATGGCGCTCGAACGCACCTTTTCCATGATCAAGCCGGACGCTACCCGGCGCAACCTCACCGGCGCCATCACCAGGATGCTGGAAGAGGCCGGCTTGCGCGTCATCGCCTCGCGCCGGGTCTGGATGAGCCGTCGTGAGGCGGAAGGCTTTTATGCCGTCCACAAGGACCGTCCGTTCTTCGGCGAGCTGGTGGAGTTCATGTCGTCGGCACCGACCATCGTGCAGGTGCTGGAAGGCGAGAACGCCATTGCCAGGAACCGCGAAGTGATGGGCGCCACCAACCCGGCCAATGCCGCCGAAGGCACCATCCGCAAGGTGCATGCGCTGTCGATCGGCGAGAACTCGGTGCACGGCTCCGATGCGCCGGAGACGGCAGCAGAAGAGATCAAGTACTGGTTCTCGGACACCGAGATCGTCGGCTGACACGACAGTCCAGACCCTGGATCACGTAAAAAAGGCCGGCGTTTCGCCGGCCTTTTTGTCTTTGGCGCAACGTACAGGTCTTGCGCACGCTGGCGACGCCGATGCGCGTCGCGACACGGCAGCAAAGTGTGGGCGATGAAATATATGTTCGCTTGCGCGCTGAAGCGCAGGATCTCGCGGCCGCAGCTTGGAGCATCCCTACACGAAGGAGCGAACATCATCAGCCCCGCCTAGCCGAATCTTTTAGATCAGAAACTCGCTTCATATCGCCTGAGGGAGTATATATGGTCATATCTTCGTTGTGCAAAATTGGAGATAAATCTTCTACCAAGGTCCCAACTAGAACTAGATGCTCCAAATTTTTCATTCCAGAAAGGGCGGAGATATCTTTCACTTTTGTCTCACCTAAATAAAGGCTACGCATATTCTTTTTGTTCTTTAGAGCAGACACATCCTCGACGCCAACGCCATGAAGGCCAAGTGATACCATTTTCGTGTTGCCCGACAGCGCATCGATGTTAACTACTTTTGTTCTACCAAGGTCTAACTCAGTCAAATTTACAAGCCCACGCAATGGGCCTATATCTGATACCGGGTTCCCGTGTAAAAACAGGTGTGTCAATTGCTTCAACTCGCCGACAGGTAAAATGTCCACAACGTTGCAATGAGACAAATTTATGTATTCCAACGAATGGTGACAAGATAACGGGCCTATATCAGACACTCTAGAATCAGACGCCAGGAAGTATGTGATCCTTTTCAATTCTCTCAAAACGCTTATGTCTGAAACTGAAGTATGGCTTATAACAAGGTACTTCAGTTCTTTCATATGAGAAAGTGGAGATATATCTTCAATTAAATTATCAGACAAATCCAACGTTTCTATTTCGTCTAGAGTCTTCAGCAATTCTAAGTTCTTTATGCGCGTCCCTTCCAACGATAATTCCTTAAGACTTCTAATGTTTGAAATTGGCCTCAAATCTTTTACCCGCGTGTGATCGAGACTCAAACTTCTCAATACTGATAGATTTTCCAACTCAGTTATGTCTTCAATTGACGTCCAAGATAAATCAAGAAATGTTGTACCTTCGGGAATCTGGTTTTTACCGACATCCTTTATTCTCCTCTTTATACGCTGAAGTGTATTATCTACAGCCTCACTATCAGCCTTCGTGGTGACTGCCTTCAGTACGGCTGGAATGGTCAGCGGATTGACATGCCTGGACAACTCCTCTGCTACCGTCCAGCCAGCATCCTCTCGATATGCCTCAAGCGCTCTTCGCGCATTCGGTGTATCAATTAGCGAGAGGCATCGAATGCAATACGTCGCTTCTCTGGCGCTCCGAGATTTCTTGTAGCCGAGCTTAGGAACTGCTAGATCGCCCAGATCGGCCAGCGCCTTTCCCTCGTCCATGGACTTCGGTGGCAAAAGTCTTTTGCCAAGTTCGTCAGCCTTGCTGCGAGTTTCGTCCGGCAACGTCTGGGAAACCAACGCGCACCTGACAACAAGTATCTGTAGACGCCTCTTACTTTTTTGATCAGAAATCGCATCCGCACGATCAAAAAGACCGCCGATCAAAGAGGAAACGAAATTTTGCTGATCTGGGGCAGCAGCAGCGAAGACGCAAACCTGATCAAAACCTTCCTCATCAGCACGCCTGACAAGCTCGCCATGAGTTCCTTGTGACAGAAAATAGGTTGAAGCGAGCCATTCCTTAAAACGATTATGAATAAATTCGACAGCCTCCGGCAGCAACTCGTTTGAACCTCTTCCATCCGAGCTAGGTTTCTCGGACTGGTAACTAGCTGCCCGGAGAACTCCGCTTCTAGCCAACAAAGCGCGGCAGACCACTGCAGGATCGAGGTCACCCTGGGCAGCCTCCCTAAGCGCGGCCGGCAAAACCTTCTCGGCCTCGGCGATCTTTAAGTGCGAGCTCCCGCCTCGCAACATTTCTACCGCCAATCGAGCGAGCAGCGCCTTCTTCTTCTCATACGACATCTGATACGCAGCGTTGAATCGTTGCATGTCTATCGACCGAGAACGCCCCGACGTTCGGTCTCGTTTATGCACGAGCATCTCCGTCAACTCCGCGCAAAGTGAACGCTCATCCTCAGGAAGTGTTTCAGAGTTATGCTCGTGAAGAAGGCAAATCGCGGCACAGAGAAGCGGATTAGTAGCTAATTTGGCTAACACTGGCGAATTTTCAAATCGACCTTTCAGAGTTTCCGCTAAATTCTCATAGAATCCAACGTCGCTATGAATATCTCCATAGGTCGCGCGCGCTCTATGCCAATTACTTACAAACTGCCTCTGCTGTTCGGGATTTAAGTCCTCGACTGCAGCAACAGCAAAATTGCCCAATCCACTCTGACTTGGATCAAATGCGTGAGGCCTAGTAGTTACAATAATTGCGGTTTTCGGATAAATGGTTGAGAAACTAGCGATCCCTCGTAATATATTATCACGCCGCCCTCCTTCCGGCACCTCGTCGACTCCATCAAAGAGTAATAGGGCCCGTCCACTGTTTAGGCACTCTTCAACCCAACCCGAGGGCGGTTTGGGCATAACCGCAGAAAGGGAAACGGCCAGATCGTCAACACCTGGTAGATCATTGTCGACGTCGCGCAGTCGAACAAGAAAAGGAATCCTATTCACCGACTCTTGGCTGAATTCTGGAACCATATCTAGGGCCCACTTTCGAAACAATCCAGTTCCTCCTGCGGTTTTATTTGAATATTTTACATGATCTCTAATATTAATATTTACTAGGTCGTTCTTTTTATTTAGTTTTCCCTCAATAGACGTTATTGTATTATTCCGTTTTGAGTCATTCACCGCATCGCGCTTTCCGAAAATAAAAACCAAGTCAGAAAGCCAGCTTCTTTTAACCTCAGAAACCTCTGAAAGCCGCGATGAGTTAACGGCAGCCCATCGCATTAGTGTACTTTTACCAGAACCAGCACCTCCTTCTATTATCAATTTTCCACTAGATCTTGATATAGACGCAACAGCTTGCGTGAAATCTGAAGGTATACTTCCTTTCTGTGAAACATACAAAGATAGATACGCTACATCGAGGTTTGACTCCCTATTTAATCGCTCTGCGTCGCTAAGTCCTAATATTTCTACGTAATTTAGCATTCTTATGATTTTTTCTATGTACGATCTTTCGAATTCGGCGGAAAGTTTCCCTTCTCTATTCTTAATTAGACCAACAAGGTCACCCATAGACTCTATTAATCTTTTTACATCTTCAATTCCAGAAACCAAATCGTTGACGTTACTAGAAATTTCTTCTAAGGCCAACAGAATCTGCTCGTCCCTCTTTATTCCATACGCAGAAAATGACGTTGATACTCGCCGTATATAAACGCCGGTATATGATAACGCTCGCCTCAGGTAGTCGACTTCTCGAGAGTTCAATCCGATTGGAATTTTACTTTCCGACAATATCCTTGATATTCTCGCCTCATTCATTTTCCCTTTAATCAAGATCTCTTCAACATCTAATTGAGATAATGTATATGCCAGTTCACGACCAACAGTGGTCATCTCATCGGGCGTTATTCCATCGGACGTCAGGCTGGTCAGAATCTGCTCGGCAACTGCCTTTCCTAAATTCTCGGCCAGATTTGCAGCCTGTCTCGCATCTTTTTCTTCTTTGAAAATCTTCATTGTGTATCGCAGAACAGGCTCTCCCAACTGCCCAGCGATCGGCCCCACAAAGTGCGATAGCGCCAGCTTAGCGATGACGGGAGCCACCGTGAAAACGAACTCAGTCACTTTCCCCTCCAAACCGGAAGTTTCTGCCCTACACTTTTGCTTAAGAAGTTACTTGTGGCAAGCTTGATACCATCTTGATCATTGCTGATCGTCTAGCAATCGATAGATTGCCGATCCGTTGGCGGATTATTTTTCCAGCCATAAGAAGAGATCGAGAGAGTGTTCGATCAGCTTGCGGCGCTGAAGCGCAGGATCTCACGGCCATCCTTGTCCGATATGACGAGCTTGCCGTCGCCGACGCTGTATGACGCCGCCTTGGTCAATGCATCGAACAGCGCCTTTTCCTCAGCCATCACCTCGGGCGCGCAGGCCTTGTAGGTCGAGCCGATGTCGCTGATCGCGATCGCCTGGCCTTCGACCTTGGCGGTGGCGAAATAGGTGTTGCAGGGACCGCTGCCGCCCGCCTTACCAGCCTCGCTGATCCTGAACGTGGCTTGCGGCGCGGCGATGGCGCCAATGCCGTCGACATAGTCGACCAGCCAAATCTGACCAATGACAGAAGCCGTCTGCTCGGCGCTCGGCGTGACCATCTTCAGCATGACGGTCTGCGGCACGTCGGTAAGCGGATCGACCTGATGGCGCATATCGGAGATGAACAGGAGCTTGCCGTCGACGGTAATGCGGGCTTGCAAGGCGTAGGTCATCTGCGACCGGATGACGGAGGGATCGAATTTGATCTCGAAGCTGATCGGCACCTGGCCGGCCGGCTTCATGTTCTGCTCGCCGATGATCGTGGCCGGCGCGTCGGCCAACGAGACATCGGCAAGCTGCACGGAGAGCACGGCACTGGGCGGCAAGGCGATGCGCTCGCGATAGATCACCTCGCCCCGCACGGCATTCTCGGCGGCAGCAGACAATTCCGGCACGGCCAATATGCCGACGACCAGAGGCACGAAACCGAAGACGAAGAACTCCGCGATCCTGTCCAGCATGACCATCTCCCTCGCCCGGGCTGCCAATGCCCAGGCTGACCAACCGCGGTCAATTGGCCAAAGGATTGCGGTCAATGCATGGCTGCGACAGGATTTTATTCGGACGGTTTCCAGCGCTGTGCGGCCTTGGCGTCGGCTTCCTTGGCCTCGACCCAGCCGCCCTCGGAGCCGTCAGCGCGATGCTCCTTCTTCCAGAACGGCGCGCGCGATTTCAGGTAGTCCATGAGAAAGTTCGCCGCCTCAAACGCCGCCTGGCGATGCGCCGATGCAGCCACCACCAGCACGATGTTTTCGCCGGGCGCGATCTTGCCGTGGCGGTGGATGGCGGTAAGGCCTTGCAGCGGCCAACGCTGAATCGCTTCGACCGCGATGCGGCTGATCTCGGCCTCCGCCATGCCAGGATAATGCTCGAGTTCGAGTGCCAAGAGCGCGCCCTGCTCATCGCGGCAGAGGCCGGAGAAGGTCACCACGGCGCCGATATCCGCGCGCCCCTGCGTCAGCCTGGCGATCTCTGCAGCGACGTCGAAATCTTCGCGCTGGATCCGCACCGTCGGCACCACGGCGGCCGACATGGATCAGCCCCCGGTCATCGGCGGGAACAGCGCAATCTCGCGAGCCCCTGATATCTTCTCGCGGTGCTCGACATGTTCCTGATTGATGGCGACGCGGATCACGTCGGGATATTGCAGCGCGTGCTCGTAGCCCTCGCCACGCGATTTCAGCCAGCGCAGGAGGTCGGCGACCGTCTCGATGCCGGCAGGCAAGTCGACGTCTTCCTCGGGCAGGCCGATCCGCTCGCGCACCCAGGCAAAATAGATGAGCCGGGTCGTCATCTCATTCGTCCATGATGTGCTTGAGGCCGGCGCGGAAATAGTCGTAGCCGGTGTAGAGCGTGACCAGCGCCGCGATCCACAGCAGCACCAGGCCGGTCTGGGTGGTCAGCGGGAAGATCTTGTCGCCGGCCGGCCCAGCCAGCAGGAAGGCGATGGCGACCATCTGGATCGCGGTCTTCCATTTTGCCAGTTGCGTCACCGGCACCGAGACCTTGAGCGCCGCCAGATATTCGCGCAGGCCCGAGACGAGGATTTCGCGGCACAGAATGATGATCGCCGCCCACAACGACCAGCCGGCGATGCCGGCATGGCGATCGGTATCAGCCGCCAGCAGCAGCAGGCAGGTGGCGACCAGCAGTTTGTCGGCGATCGGGTCGAGCATCTTGCCGATGTTGGAGGTCTGCTGCCAGGCGCGCGCCAGATAGCCGTCCAGATAATCCGTGACACTTGCGAGCAGGAAGATGACCAGCGCCGACCAGCGGGCGAAGTCGCTCGACTTCAGATGTCCCTCGAGAAAAAAGCACAGCACCACCAGCGGCACCGCGATGATGCGGGCGTAGGTGAGCATGTTGGGCAGGTTGAACGCGCGCTTGGCCATATCTTTGGGGAACTCTTTCTGCGTGCCTACTCAAATCAGAAGCCAATGTAGGGGGTCAACAGGCCAAAATCGATTGGCCAGCCGAAAACGACCGAATCCCTTAGCTCTCATGAAAATGGTTGTAGACCAGTTTCGCCACCTGCTCGGAAATGCCGTCGACTTTCCTTAGATCCTCGATGGCGGCACGGCTGACCGCCTTGGCGGTACCGAAATGCATGAGCAGGGCGCGCTTGCGGCCAGGGCCGATGCCGCTGATCTCGTCGAGAGGGCTCTTGACCATCTCTTTCTTGCGGCGCGCACGGTGCGAGCCGATGGCGAAACGGTGCACCTCGTCGCGCAGCCGCTGGACAAAGTAGAGGACGGGATCGCGAACCGGCAGCGAAAACGAGTCCCTGCCCCTGACGAAGAAGCGCTCGCGGCCGGCATCTCGGTCCTGGCCCTTGGCGATGCCGATGGCCACGACGCGGTCCTCGATGCCGAGATCCGAGAGGATCTTGCGCACCGCCGTCATCTGACCCTGGCCGCCGTCGATCAGGATGACGTCGGGCCAGGCCGGGAAACTGCCGGAGATGTCGTCCTCGATATCATCGGCCGCCTCGCCTGCTGCAGCATCGTCGGCCACGACGACATCGCCATGCTCCTTGAGCAGCCGCGAGAAACGCCGCTCCATCACCTCGCGCATCATGCCGAAATCGTCGCCCGGCGTGATCTCGGTCGAGCGGATGTTGAACTTTCGATACTGGTTCTTGACGAAGCCTTCCGGCCCGGCGACGACCATGGCGCCGACGGCATTGGTGCCCATGATGTGGGAGTTGTCGTAGACCTCGATGCGCACCGGCGGCTTGGGCAAGCCGAAGGTCTCGGCAAAACCGGCGAGCAACCGGCCTTGCGTCGAGGTTTCGGCCAGCCGGCGGCCGAGCGCCTCGCGGGCGTTCTGCAGGGCGTTGTCGGTCAGGTCCTTCTTCTCGCCGCGCTGCGGCACCGAGATCGCGACCTTGCGGCCGGCGCGGGTGGACAGCGCCTCGGCCAGCAGGTCCTGGTCCTCGACGGGGCGCGACAGAAGTACGGTGCGAGGCGTCGGCTTGTCGTCATAGAATTGCGCCAGGAACGAGCCCAGCACTTCCGATCCCTCCAGCGCCGGATCGGCCTTGGGGAAATAGGCTCGGTTGCCCCAATTCTGGCCGGTGCGGAAGAAGAACACCTGGATGCAGACCTGGCCGCCTTCCTGATGGATGGCGAAGACATCGGCTTCGTCGACGGTCGCCGGGTTGATGCCCTGGTGGCTCTGCACATGCGATAGCGCCGCCAGCCGGTCGCGATAGATGGCGGCGCGCTCGAAATCGAGGTCTTCCGAGGCCTGCTGCATGGCGGCCGAGATTTCCGTCTTCACCTTCTGGCTGCGACCAGACAAGAAGTCCTTCGCCTCGCCGACCAGCTCGGCATAGCCCTCGTGCGAAACCTCTCCGGTGCAGGGGCCGGCGCACCGCTTGATCTGGTAGAGCAGGCACGGCCGTGTCCGGTTCTCGTAAAAGGAGTTGGTGCAACTGCGCAGCAGGAAGGCGCGCTGCAGCGAATTGATGGTGCGGCCGACCGCGCCGGCAGAGGCAAAGGGGCCGAAATAGTCGCCTTTGCGCGATCGCGCGCCGCGATGCTTGTAGATGCCGGGCGAGACATGGTCCCCGGTCAGGAGGATATAGGGAAACGACTTGTCGTCGCGCATCAGCACATTGAATCGCGGCCGCAAGCGCTTGATAAGGTTGGCTTCGAGCAGCAGCGCTTCGATCTCGGTGCGGGTGACGACGAACTCCATCGTCGACGTTTCGCGCACCATGCGGCCGATGCGGCTGGTGTGGAACCTGCCCTGTGCGTAGTTGGTGACGCGCTTCTTCAGGCTACGCGCCTTGCCGACATAAAGCACATCGCCGGCGGCGTTCATCATGCGGTAGACGCCAGGCGCGTTGGGCAGCCGCTTGACCAGCGTCTGGATTACCTCGGCGCCCACCATGCCTTCGGCGTCGCCGGCATGCGGCGTCCAGTCGATGGCGGTGAAGGCTATGTCGGGCCCGGCGGGTTCGACGATCTCCTCCACCGCCTCGTCCTCAACGTCGAGTTCGACTTCGGGAGGCATGTCGTCGGCGCCACTGCGTGGCTTGCTTTTCTGATCTACGGGACTCATTCCGCCATGCCTGTCACATCGGGCGTCTGCCATGCAAGATGCTGGCCGCCATCGAGCGCGATCATCTGGCCGGTGACAGAGCGCGCTTCCCAGAGATAGCGGATGGTGGCCCCGAATTCCGGCAATTCCGGGCCGCGCTTGAGAATCAGACCTTCGACCTGCGCGGCAAAATCGCTGTCGTCCTGGCTGGCATTCTTCAGGGTCGGCCCCGGGCCAATGGCATTGACGCGGATACGGGGACCGAGCGCTTGCGCCATCATCTGCGTGGCCGTCCACAGCGTCGACTTGGATAGCGCATAAGAGAAATAGCGCGGCGTCGGCCGCCAGACGCGCTGATCGATGATGTTGACGATCAGGCCCTCTTGTCCCTGCGGCAACGCCCGGGCGAAGGTCTGCGCCAGCAGCGCCGGCGTCTTCACATGCACGGCAAAGTGCCGGTCCCAGGCCCGCCAGTCGAAGTCCAGAACCGAATCGTCCTCGAACAGCGACGCATTGTTGATCAGCAGGGACAGCGGCCCGAGCGCTGCTTCCGCCTGGCCTACGAGGTCACCGGCGGCGTCCATGTCGGTCAAGTCGGCGGCGACCACGGCGGCGCGGCCACCGCTCCGGTTGATCAGCCCGGCCATTGCATCCGCTTCGTCGCGCGACCGATTGCAGTGGATGGCGACGGCAAAACCATGGGCGGCGAGATCCTCGACGATCGCCCTGCCGATCCGTTTCGCCCCGCCCGTCACCAGCGCCGTGGCAGTGGCTATGCTCATAGGGTGTCAATCCTCAATTTCGGCCCGAAAACACGATGCCGGCGAAATATGGCCTGGCAGGCGTTAAATGGCGTTCGCACCTTGGGCAGCATTGTGGCGAACCCACCGATTGGGTACTCCGACTCGTCCTGGACCAGGAGCCGTCCGACCGCAATATAGGACGCTGGACTCCTTGCACCAAGCGGTGTGCAGCGCAGCATGACACTGCTCCTGCCATTTCGCTGTTGCGAAGATGCAACGTCAAGTTTCAGCCTCATTCGCGCCGGGGAATGACCCAAGTTCAGGTTCGCTTCAGCCGCATTTTGACACGACATTTGGAACCGACGAACGCCAGATCCGTTTCACCCCCCGGACGGGTCGATGGCGATCGTGAGAAACAAGCCTGTGTCCTGTGGCTTAAGGAGTAAAGAACAATGCAAGCCAATCTCAAATTCGCACGGCCGCTGGCCGTGGCGCTCGGGCTCTTCGCCCTCAGTGGAACTGCCTATGCCGCCGACGTCGTTCAGGAAGAGCCGCCGGCACCCGCCCCGGTTGCTGAATTGCCTGTCGCGTCCTGGGCCGGCCCCTATGCCGGTATCAATCTCGGTTATGGCTTCAGCGGTCGTACCAAGGAAAGGGATTTCGGCGTTGAAACCGATACCAAGGGTTTCGTCGGCAGTGCCTTCGGCGGCTACCAGTGGCAGCAGGAGAACTTCGTCTACGGTGCTGAAGCCGAACTCGGCTACAATGGCGTCAAGGGCGACGATAACGGCATCGACTCCAAGGCCGGCTTCGAAGGCTCGCTGCGTGCCCGTCTTGGCTATGCCGTGACCCCGGAAATCCTGCTCTACGGCACCGGCGGTCTCGCCGGCAGAAGCCTGAAGGTGGAAGATAATGTCCTTGGCACCAGCGATAGCGCTACCATGCTCGGCTGGACCGCCGGTCTTGGCACCGACATCAAGCTGACCGACAATGTCTTCGGCCGCGTCGAGTATCGCTACACCGACTTCGGCAGCAAGGACTTCGGTGGTGGCATCGGCAACGTCAAGGCCACCGACAACCGCGTCACTTTCGGCGTCGGTATGAAGTTCTAAGTCGTTCAAGCCACGACACGAAAAAGCCGGGCCTCGCGCCCGGCTTTTTTTGTATTCAATGGATCACATCACCCGGGGATGCAGCCTTTCAACTCGGGAAATTTCTCATCGAAGCGCGCTGCCCAGCGCGTCAGCCGGGCGCGGCCCTTTTCCCACTTTCCGGCAAAGCGCAGGGCGAGATAGCCAAGGCAGGCGCGCAACGCGATCTGCCCGGCGGTGATCTTCTTCGGCAGCTTTGGCGGGTTGGCGTTGAGCAGATCGAGTGCTGCCGTGATCTTCGCCCACTGCCGGTCGAGCCAGGGCTGATAGACCATTTCTTCAGGCCGCGTGCGTCGTTCATAGACCATCGACAGCGCGCAGTCGCAAATGCCGTCTGCCAACGCCTCCAGCACCTCCGCCTCGAGACGCTTGTCGGGGTTGCGCGGAAACAGTGCGTTCTTCGAAACACGGTTGAGGTGCTGGGTAATGGCGCGGCTGTCATGGATCGAGCGACCGTCGTCGAGCACCAACACCGGAATCTTGCCGAGCGGGTTAGCCTCGATCAGCACCGCCGGTTTGTCCTCGGTCTTGACCGGCACCGCATCGATGGCGATGCCGGCATAGGCCGCGGCCATACGCACCTTGGAGCTGTAGGGAGAAGTGGAAGCGTAGAGCAGTCTGGGCATGATCGGGTTCCTGTTTGCCGGCCGGCACTTTTGACCGGGAGCGGCTGCCCGGCAATGGCCAGGCAACAAAAAACCAACTGCCAGAAAACCGGTGATGGTTTCCTGCCATGACCATCGTGACCTGGCTACAGACGGATACGCGATCCACATCGAGCAAGAAGACTACAGCTGAGCGGAACATCCGATCTGCTTTTAGTCCTCCGCAACCCCGGCTTCGCGGCGGGGCATTCGTTTCATCGCCAGGTATGAAAGAAGACCAAACCGCGCGAGCAAGCGAGGCAGCCTGTCCGGCGCCTCGCTTTGCTGCCCTGGCCCCCTTCGCCGACCGTCTTGCGCACCTCCCGAAAACCAGTTGCGGTTTCCGGAATGATCATGCGTCGATCGCAAGTGTCAAAGCGTTCTCCGCGCATCCAGCAGGACACACAGCGCTCCAACTAGACCTGGTCTACTTCTTGGCCGGCGCCTTCGCCTTTGCCGGCGCTGCCTTGGCCTTGGGGGCCGCGGCTTTCTTCACGGCGGGCTTTGTCGCTGCCGCTGCCGCTTTCTTGGCCGGTGCTGCCTTGGCGGCGGGCTTGGCCGCGGCCTTCGCGGGCGCTGCCTTCTTGGCTGCGGGTTTCGCCGCCGGCTTGGCTGCCGGCTTCTTGGCCGGTGCTGCCTTGGCGGCCGGCTTTGCCGCGGCCTTCGCCGGCGCTGCCTTTTTCACTGCCGGTTTGGCTACGGCCTTGGCCGCTGCCGGCTTCTTGGCCGGTGCTGCTTTTGCCTTTGCAGGTGCTGCCTTCGGCTTGGCCGCGGGTGCTGCTTTCTTCACTGCTGCCGCGACCTTCGCCGTTGCTGCTTTCACAGGTGCTTTCTTTGCCGGTGTCTTGGATGCCGGCGCCTTAGACGACTGCTTCGCCATGTCATGCCCCTTGCGTTACGCCGACGGCCGTGAATGACCTCGACGGGCAATGCATATCTGACTCGCGGCTCTCTAGCCAGCGAAGCAATAGACTGATTTTCGCAGCTTAAATTTTGGTTACCGATGGCTCACGATCATGCTGATCATCAAAAAAATCCGCTGCTGATCTTCAATCATTGCCACCAGTTCACCGCCGACATTCTCCGCACTCCGCTAGACCCATCGCGCCGCGAAGCTCAGAAGGTCAGCGAGCGGCTTTGTGCATTGATCCTCGGCCGCGAACATCAACACCTGCTGCTTGTTTGGATTGATCATCTCGTGCAGGCGGACGATCTACATAGATCACGAGAGCAATGCGATGACCGATCGCAGCATCACCTTGTCAAGCATGATCCCGCCACCCTTGCAAATGAATTGACAGATAGCTCTGGATTGCAGAGTATTCTGCATCAGACGCAGGAGCGCTTCGATGTCGATCGCACAACAGCAGGCGGCGCTATCTGGGACGGTCGAGACGGCGCGCCATGGCGTTGGCCGCGTCGATGACAATGTCTGGCTTGACCGCACCGGAGCCGCTCGATGAGCGCCGACGAAATCATCCACCAGAGCACGCGACTCAGGATCATGGCCACCCTGAACACGCTGGAAAGGCGCGAGATGCTGGAGTTCACCCGGCTGAAGACCATCGTTGGCGCCACCGACGGCAATCTTGGCGCGCATCTCGATACGCTGGTCAGGGCCGGTTATGTCGATATCGAAAAGCTGTTCGTCGGCCGCCGGCCGCAGACACGCGTCAAGGCAACGACGAGCGGACGGCGCGCGTTCCGCGGACACGTCGCTTTCCTGCGCAAGATCATTGATCAGGCCGAAGCGTCACAGCGCAGAAAATAGCCCTGCGATTGCGCGACATCTCTGTATCTCTTGTTTTGACGCAATTCCCTGAGGGAAAGCACTATGCGCTTTTCCCGGGAAAACCGATTCACACTTTTCCTGGAATTGCTCTAGCGCGTGGCGACCACGGCGAGGCCGGCGCCGATCATCACACCGCCCGCCGCGCGGTTGACCCGGCGCACGATCTTCGGCGTGCGCAGCAGGCTGCGGGCGCGGCCCGCCAGGATGACATGACCGCCGATCACCACGACCTCGACAGCCAGGATCACCATCGTCAACACACCGAGATGACCAGCGTCGAGCGACGTGCCAACCACGTTCGGCAGCAGTGCCACGTAGAACAGCGGCATTTTCGGATTGCCGAGGTTCAGCGCGATACCCGTCGCGAAGATCGCCAGCAGCCCGCGCCGTCCAGAGATGGGTTGCAGGTCCGGCACCACGGGCACGGCGGTCCACAAGCTGATGCCCATCCAGATCAGATAGATCGCTCCGCCATAACGAAGCACCGTCATGGCGATCGCCATCTTGGCTGCGATGAAAGACAGGCCGAAGACGGCGAGGACCAGGAAGATGAGGATGCCGACCACAGTGCCTGCGCCATAGGCAATACCCGACGCGGCACCGTTGGAGATCGTGCGGGCGAGGATCGTCATGTTGTCCGGACCGGGACTGGCCGCGAACACGAAGAAGGCAGCCGTGAAGGCAAGGATGGTGGCAAGGTCCATGAGGACTCCCGAAAGTGATCTGTTGCTCTCGGGCGTTCAGGCTAGCCGATTTTGCCTGTCGGCAACATCAGGAATTATCGGGTTCCGCACGACGCGCATTTTGGTCATTGATAGCCGAGGCAGATGGCGCCGAGGGCGACAATGGCGCAGGCGCCGACCCGCCGCGGCGTCAGCATCTCGCCGAGAAACAGGCGTCCGATGAAGGCGGCGAAGACGACGCTGGTCTCGCGGATCGCGGTGATGGGAGCGGCCGGCCCAAGTGCGAAGGCCGCGACCACGACACCATAGGCCAAAAGCGCGAACAGGCCGCCCGCCAGCGCCTTCCAGGTTTCCGGCGCCCGCAGGTCGACAATGAGCCGGCCACGGCAGGCAAGGAACGTCGCCGGCAGCAATGCGCCATAGATCACGAGAACCCAGGCGGTGTAGGCGCCGGCATTTCCCGCCGCGCGGACGCCGATCGCATCGACCGTCGCATAGGCGGCGATGATCGCTCCCGTTGCCAGTGCATAGAGTATCGATGTCGTGGCGGCCCTGCCTCTGCCGAGCGAAAGGCCCATGATGCCGCCGGCGACCAACGCAACACCGACGGTCTGCGGCTGGGTGAGCTGCTGGTTGGCCAGGAAGAACCCGCCGAGCGCGACAAGCAGCGGCACGCTGCCGCGAACGATTGGATAGACCTGTCCCAGTTCGCCATATCGGTAGGCGGCCACCAGGAACACGCTGTAGCCGACCTGCAGGCAGGCCGAGAGCACGACATAGGGCCAGGCCGGCGCGGCCGGAAGGGTGAGGAAGATGGCGAAGGGAATGGCAAGCGCCGTACTGGAGAAACTCATGACGGTGACGGTCCACAACCTGTCGCCCCCGGTTCGCAGGAAGGCGTTCCAGGTGGCGTGCAAGATCGCGGCAAACAGCGCGAGCCCGATGACCAGCGGGCTCATCGCGGCCTGCGCGAAGCGGCGATGATATCCAGGGCCGTCTTGCGGGCGGCGCGAATGGCGGTGTCCGCCTGCCCCATCTGCGCCAGCAGCGTCGCACCTTCGATCAGCATCAGCAGGACCGCAGCCACGCTTTCGGCGCGACCGCGCGGCATCTCTTCTTCGAGGATTGACTGCATGCGCTTCCTGAGGCCGTTCTTCTGCCTGGCGACAGCCTTGAACACCGGATGTTCCGGATCGCCGAACTCGGCCAGCGCATGCGCGAACAGGCAGCCATGGAAATCCGGGCTGCGGAACCAGCGATCGTGCCAGTCGAAGATCTTTGCAATTTTCTTCCCGGGCGTCGCGACCTCCTCGGCGAGGCGGTCGAGTTGGCGATCAAAACGCCTGGCGCGATAGTCGAGCACCTCGACGATCAGTTCGTCCTTGCTGGGAAAGTGACGGTACATCGTCATCTTGGCCACATCGGCCTCGGCGATGATCCGATCGACGCCGGTGGCATGGAAACCGGCGCGCTTGAACAGCCCGTAGGCCGTTTCAACGACGTGCTGGCGTTTGTCGGAAGCAGGCGACGATGTCATGGCGCTTACCAGTGATGAGACAGGTCTGTCTCATATTTATGCGACGGATCGCCTCTTCTGTCAACACAGCACAAAAAGAGCGCCCGCAGCGGGTAGAGCCGCAGGCGCGAAAAGGAATCGGAACGGAGATCCGCGCTCTAGCGCAGGATGCGGCAGCGGCCGTTGTAGACCATCCAGCGGTCGAAGCCCGAGACGCAGAATTCGACATTGTCGCCGATCGATGCGAATCCCTGGCCTTCCTCGATCAGGTACCAGATGGTGCGATCGCGCCCGTCGGACAGGCTGACGGTGGCGCCGCAATAGCGGCGGCCGATCGGCCAGGTCTCGTTGGCCGCCAGATACAGATGCTGGTGGATGCGCCGGAAATCGGTGATCTGCACGTTGGGCAGGTGCGGCACGTGATGCACCTGATGGGAAAAGCGGCTGGTGATCTTGTTCAACACCCAGGCCTCGCCGCAGACGCCGCCATCGTCGTCGGAATAGACGCCAAGGTCGGCCGCCTGCACGGCCTGGGTAAGACCGAGAGGCACGGCAAGCGGAGTGCAGAGCGAAATCAGGGCAGCAAGTGCGGATTTGGCGAAGCGAGTCATGGCAGCCTCTCAAGGTCGATTGCGCGCACTCTGCGGATTCGCTTGGCGGTGGTCAAGCGGTTGCGGAAACAATGGTTTCCCAGTTCGGAACGACGTTGGCCAAAGCCGAACCCCGCATGGAAACCGGAACGGCTCCAGCACGTGGGGACCCGGACGGAAAAGAGAGCTCGAGCCCCCGCGCCCTCTCTACTCGCCGGCCAGCCATTCCAGCGACCAGTGCGCCGGCTTTTCCACGGCGAGCACCCTGTGCAAGGCAGGCATCAATGTCCGCAGTTCGCCCTCCAGCGTGAAAGGCGGGTTGACCACCAGCAGGCCGCTGCCGTCGAGACTGGGTTGCGAAGAGGCGGGCCTGATCTCGAATTCTATGTCGAGCAGCTTCGGGATGCCGGATTGCTTCAGCGCCTTGCGGAAAGCGATGATCGCCTTGCGGTCCTTGATCGGATACCACAGCGCGTAGATGCCGCCAGGCCAGCGCTTGTGCGCCCTTATGAGCCCGTCGACGAGGCGCTCGAACTCACCAGCCTCCTCGAATGGCGGATCGATCAGCACCAGGCCGCGCTTTTCCTTCGGCGGCAGATGCGCGCCGAGCGCCAGCCAGCCATCGAGCTCGATGACACGGGTCTGGAAATCGCCGGCAAAGAGGGTTCTCAGCTTCGCGACATCCTTGGGATGCAGCTCGATCGCCGACAGCCGGTCCTGCTTGCGCAGGAGATGGCGCGCAATCATCGGTGAGCCCGGATATTTCTGGATGCCGCCCTCGGGATTGAGCGACCGCACGGTCTCCAGATAGGGCGCGAGCAGTGCCGTCACCGGCGCGGCGAACGAGGCATCGATCAGCCGGCCGATGCCGCCCTGCCACTCGCCGGTCTTTTGCGCTTCGACCGAGGACAGATCGTAGCGGCCGATGCCGGCGTGGGTGTCGATGACGCGAAACGCCTTGTCCTTCTGCTTCAGATAGTCGAGCAACCGCGTCAGCACGACATGCTTGACGACATCGGCGAAATTTCCGGCGTGATAGGCGTGGCGGTAGTTCACTTGGAGCCCCTGCCCCAGCGCGGCGGTGGCGGCTGCGAATTCGGATTTTCCGGCCGGCCGCCACGACTGCGCAGGGAGAACAAAAACCCGATCAGGCCGACCGCCATCAGCGCGTAGCCGACCGGCCGCGCGCGCCCGTCGATCTCGCCGGCACCGGAGCGCAGGATCAGGTCGACCGCGCGCATCGGAATGTCATCGGCATCACCCGGGCCGACGGTGAAGAGGTACGGACCCGAGCTGACGCTCGCGATCACGCCGGCCTCATCGCGAAAAATCTTGTCGGGCAGCTGCGGGCTGGCCTGGCGTGGGTTGTCCGAATGGTTGAACTGCAGCGTCGAGGCAAGCACCGTTCGGCCATTGGTGGCCGATGTCAGCGTCAACACCGTGCGCTGCTGCGAGACGATGCGCTCGGCCCTCGCGGTCAGATCCACCAGCACCCGCACCGGTGCGTCGCGGCTGCTGAGCGGCACCGTCAGCGGCTTGAAGCGGCCCTGCTCGTAGACACGCCATGTGCCGATCTCGTGGCCGGAGAAATTGCTCATCGCCCAGGGATAGATGAAACCGGTGCCGATGCCGGCGAGCAAGATCAGGACAAACAGAAAGCGCATTCAGACAGCCACCTTGTAATTGTACCTTGCCGGACAACTAGCTCGCATTGGTGCTGTCGCGCAGGCGTTCCATTTCATCCAGCAGCATCTCAAGGCCGAGCTCGAATGTCTTGTCGAAACCGGCCCTACCAAAATAGGCCCCGGCTGTCATGACGCTGGGAAAATCCCGCGCCAGCTGCTCGTCGCTGACCGTGGTCACCGCCGAAGGACCCTTGGCGTAACCCGCGGTCTCGTCGAGGATCGCGCCCATAAGGTAGTAGCTCGCGGCGCGGAACAGTCTTGCGCTCAGCTCAGGACCGAAGCCGCCAGCTTCAAACAGGCCGATGACACTATCCAGCTTGGCAAGACATGGCGGCGAATTCATGCGGTAGACGACAACGAACGGCGCGAAGGCCGGATGCTCGGTCGCGACGCGACGGTATTCCTGCATGCCGACGCGGATCCTTTCGCGCCAGGGCATGCTGGCGTCGGGGATAACAATCGCGCTGATCTGCCGGTCGACCAGCGCCTCGTAGAGATGCGCCTGCGAAGGGAAGTGATGGTAGATGCTCATCGCCTCGCAGCCAAGCATGGCCGCCAGCTTGCGCATCGAAAAGCCGGCAAGCCCCTCACGCTCGATCACCTGGAAGGCCGCGTCCTCGATCATCTCGCGAGACAGCCGACCGCGCACTCTCTTTTTCTTGATCGATGAGTCCATGGCGTCGCTTGACAACTTACACTGTAAGGTTCATTTTCGACATTACCTTACACAGTAAGGCTAACAAAGACCAGAGGAGAAAACCATGTCGAACCGTCGCATTTCCAAATCCGTGCAGTCGTCCATCCGCCGTGCGTTCCTGCTCACCGCCGCAGCCTGCATCCTGTCGCTCGGCGCGGCTCCGGCCCATTCCGATGAATACGATGCAACCATCAAGGACATCCAGTCGACCATGGGCGGTGTGCCCAGCTTTGTGAAGCAGTTCCCCAAAGCCGGCCTGCCTGGGGCCTGGGCCGAGGTCAAGGCCATCCAACTCAGCGACAAGACAGCGCTGCCACCAAAGGTCAAGTCGCTGATCTCGCTGGCAGTGGCGGCGCAGATACCTTGCAACTACTGCATCTGGTCGGACACCCAGGACGCCAAACGCGCCGGCGCCACCGACGAAGAGATCCAGGAAGCCGTGACAATGGCTGCGCTGACCCGCCACTGGAGCACCATCTTCAACGGAATGCAGGTCGATTTCGACACGTTCAAGAAGGAAATGGGCGGGGAGTAGCATATCCCGACCCTCGAAACGGGCAGCGATTCCGGACCGATCCGAGATAGCGTGGTCGCCTTGGTTCGTCGCTTATTCCTGATTGTGATGGCCCCGGATGCGGCCATCACGGTCCCTTCGCACAGTCGCACCCGGCTGCCGTTCCGCCCACTGCCCGATCGAGGGAACCGTGGAAGACGACACTCTACCTATGCGCTCAAAAGCCATGCTAAAATGACCGATACTCCCCTGCGAAATGTATACCTATGCGCGCATTGCCACAAAATGAGACCATTGCCACGGCCTTGGCGAAGAGGCGGCTTGATGCACGAGCATTACAAGCAACACCGGGAAAATGCGTGAGAGCCAACTTCACCGCCGGTCAGCAATTTTTTTATCGCTTTTCGGCTTTTTGTATAATTTCTGCAATATCAGGCTGTGACGCGTCAGCTTTTTATCAAGCTGCATTGATGAAATATGGACATCAGAATCTTTATATTTGTAGCCCGAGCGGTTTTGGGCAACAATCCCATTGCACGCTGAAGGTCTAATGATCGCTCCAGATCGCTTAAGTCTATTTTCAGTTGTATTTTTCCTGGACTATACGCTGAATTGGACCATGGGTGCCGATCCCGGCATTTCCTCGCCGTCAGGGCTTCGACATCGCCTGGAAACAGCTTGCCAGGCCTGTCGACGGATTTTTCGGCAGCCAACCAATACATTGATTCACAACGAGGATCCGCTTCCGGAACAGCGCGGGTCCGACCGGCTCATGATTAACCATTCGCGAACAGACACGGTTAAGGTTTCGCTAATTTAGTTGACTAGGATTTCCACAGGTATATTTTCAAAGCGTTGGGATGTGCAATTTGGGCGAGCAATCGACGATGATGACACCGGGCGTGTGATCGCGATTTCGGGGCGCAGAGAAATGCTGAACTGCAGCATACAGATCGTGTAGCAGCACAAGCTCCGCGAGCCCAAGAACATTAGCGCACATCAATGATGGCGGTTCCGCAGACGCGGAGGTTTGCCACGTTCTGAAGGACGTGGCCGGGCAATGCTTTTGTCCCGGCCCGGGCGGTAGCGTGCGCGGTGCGTGAGAGGAAAGCATGAGTAAGCTCATCAAGGTTCTGAAACTGGAGTCCGGGAGCGGTCAAAGGGGCGCCAACCAAAACCGAAGCCGCGCCCTGGTCGCCGGAGGTGCGGGATTTTTGGGATCGCATCTGTGTGAACGTCTTTTGCGGGACGGATATGACGTTGTCGCGCTGGACAATTTCCACACCGGCAAGAGATACAATCTCAATGCCCTTCTGCGTAATCCGAGATTCACGTGCATCGAGCACGACATCGTCAATGCGCTGCCCTTGGGTCTTCAGTTCGATGAGATCTACAATCTCGCCTGCCCTGCCTCTCCGCCGCATTACCAGGAAGACCCGATCCATACCTTCAAGACGAGCGTGCTTGGTTCGCTGAACCTTCTGGAACTGGCGCGACAGAACAACGCCAAGATATTCCAGGCCTCGACGTCCGAAGTCTATGGCGACCCTTTCGTTCACCCGCAGCCCGAGAGCTACTTCGGCAACGTCAATACGCACGGACCGCGGTCCTGCTATGACGAGGGCAAGCGCTCGGCCGAAACCCTGTTCTTCGACTATTCGAGAACATACGGCCTCGATATCCGCGTCGCTCGCATTTTCAACACCTATGGCCGTCGCATGCAGCCCGATGACGGGCGCGTGGTTTCGAACTTCATCGTCCAGGCGCTGCGCGGCCAAGACCTGACCGTCTATGGCAGCGGCATGCAGACGCGTTCCTTCTGCTATGCCGACGACCTGATCGAGGGCTTCGTCCGGCTGATGAATGCGCCGAGTGCGCCCGCGCATCCGGTCAACCTCGGCAATCCCGGCGAATTCACCATCATGGAACTGGCGACGCTGGTCATCAGCTATACCAACTCGCGATCGAAGATCGTGCATCGGCCTCTGCCGGTCGACGATCCCAGACAGCGCAAGCCGGACATTTCCTTTGCCAGGGCCAATCTCGGCTGGGAGCCGAAAATCGGCCTGAGCCAGGGTCTCGCGCAGACCGTCGACTATTTTGAGACCCTGCTCTACGGAAGCAAACTGGTCAAAGGAGCCGCGGCGTCATGACTCGCCCGGCAATCCTGGTGACGGGCGGGGCCGGCTTCATCGGCAGCCACACCTGCAAGCAGTTGGCCGGCGCCGGCTATTTGCCTGTGGTTTTCGACAATCTGAGCCGCGGCAACGAGAAATCCGTGGCCTGGGGCCCGCTTGTCGTCGGCGATATCCGGGACCGGGATGCGTTGCAGCGGGCGATGACGACGTACCGGCCGACAGCGGTCATCCACTTTGCGGCGCTGGCCTATGTCGGCGAGTCCGTTCAAGAGCCGGCTGATTACTATTCGACCAATGTAGCGGGCACCATCGCGGTGCTCGATGCGGCGCGTGCGAACGCCATCGACAACATCATCTTCTCCAGCAGCTGCGCAACCTACGGCGTGCCGGAAGCGTTGCCTGTTCGCGAGACGTCCTCACAAAATCCGATCAGCCCTTACGGGCGCACCAAGCTGATGGGCGAACAGATCATCGGCGACTATGCGTCCGCATACGGAATGAAATTTGCCATCCTGCGCTATTTCAACGCTTGCGGCGCCGACCCCGACGGCGAGCTTGGTGAGTGGCATTCGCCCGAGACGCACCTGATTCCCAGAGTGCTCATGGCCGCATCAGGCATCATCGACGAGATCGAGGTTTTCGGCACGGACTACGACACGTCGGACGGCACGTGCGTACGGGACTATATCCACGTAAGCGATCTGGCCCGCGCCCATCTGAAAGCTCTCATGCATCTCGAGGGCGGCGGACAAAGCCTGGCGGTCAACCTCGGCACTGGCCGGGGTGTGTCCATCAAGGAGATTGTCCAGGCGGTCAGCCGAGTGACGGCAAGACCGGTTCCGGCCGTCTTCAGGACCCGGCGCCCGGGAGACCCGGCGGAGCTCTACGCCGATCCGGGAAGCGCACGCGAACGTCTCGGCTTCGTGCCGGAGCTTTCCGACATCGACACGATCGTCAGGACGGCTGCCCCCTTCTTTGGCCTGAAGGCGAAACCGACGAGACTGCCGCCTACCAAGACGGCAGCGCCTGTCGCCGCTCGGTGGCTCAGGAATAGCGGGGGCGGCAGCTCGCGCGCTGGCCAAATCCGCTAGGGCTGCAGATATACGGCGAGTTCCCCAGGAACGTGCCGCCATTGCCCGGATTGTAAGAGGCCTTCACCGGCGCCGGCGTACGCACCTTGATCCGCGGCGGCGATGCAAAAGCGTAGGCTCTTTCAATGGTCCGCACCGCGCTCGTCATATAGACAAGAGGCTCGCTTCTGGACGAATGAGCGATGAACGTGGCGCGGACTGGCTGGACCGCGGGTTTGCTGCCAAGCGAGTGGACCACAGGCTTGACCGAATTGGTCTTGGTTGCATCGACGCTCTGGCAACCCGAAACCATCGCGATCGCCACCGCAGCCACAATCATGAATGCGCTGTTCTTGCCCGAGCGAAACGCGCCCATTGCGGAATTTTTCATTAGATGTCCCCTGCCAAAGGCGCGTTGCGACATACTTTGCTTTCGTCGCTTTCACGCCGCGTAAGCGACTGCTCGCTACCACATACGCAGGAACATTAGACTTCACTTATTAAAATTCATGAAAACCGAATGGTGAGCTTACCGTCTGGTCGTTCCGTCGGATTTTATTAAAATGCGATCAATCTGCAATCGGCCCGCCGACGGCACTGGCCGGACTGCTTGACGCTTCACGATAAGCGATTCGGCAACGCCTTGACAGGCACCGACAGGAGCATCCTGGCTCGACACAGAGACGGATCTGGATTGTTTCTCGACCGGTCAGGATGGGTGCCGGCGCGGGGTTGCGAAAATCACTGGGTGTGTCATGGCTCGTGCGAGGTGGCAGTTCCGCTCAACCGCCGCTTTTGACCGGCGCTGGCTTCTGATCAGGGCTGATCATCTGACGCATCTTGTCGAAAGTCGCAGCGGTCGTGTCGCCGGATTTGAACTTGTGGTACTCCTGCCCGGGCTGCGCCGGCGACGCCTGGAAAACGTACCAGGAACCGCTCGGATCCTTCATCTGGTATATCGTGCCGCCCAATCGGTGATGGCTGAAGCAGGTTCGCCCCTGCGAGCTACCGGCAAGTGTCGTCCATTTTGCATCCATGCATAATTTGCCATTCTCGGTGATCAACCACCTGCCCTGGCCGATCGACGCGTTCGCGCCGCCGGTCCAGGCGCGAAGTTGGCGCCCATCCTTGGCAAAATAGGCTGCACCGTTTTCCCAGACCCATGTGCGGCCAGCATAAAGGGGAAACAGTTCCGCCGGAGTGAGCGGCGCTGCCGCGGCGACCGCCGACAAATCGACCTCTTCGGCTGTCGCGGCGTCTGGGCCGCTGACCAACAGCGGCTGCGCAACAATCATCGTCAACAGAAAGCAGCGGATCGACAGGACACCAACCACAGAAGTGATCCTCCAAATGACAGCCGGCTGAGGGTGAGACAGGGCGCCAGCGTACCATCTGTCGCTTCTGTCTGTCACCGCTTCTCGTTCCAGCCAGGATCGAAGTAGAAGTTGCGGTCGCCGGTCTCGCCCCGGCCAGCGCCGGAAACCACATAGGCGATCCTGACGATGCGAACGCTACCGGCGCCCTGCTGCAGCCCATAGATGCCTTCCAGCCCGCGGTCGTAAAATCCCGCCGCCGGAACCGAGAGCGCAACACAGGCGAGCGATGCCTGCCAGGCGAGTTTCACGCCATTGGCTCGCAGCGAAATCCTGTTCTCGACGAGGTGCCTGGTGACGATCACAACCACAAGCAGCCCGTAGATCAGGGCATTGAATGCGGCGAGCCAGTAGAAGCCGGTGGAATTGGAAGGATGATCCACCAGAAGAACCGGCAAGGACGCACCAATCGCAAGCACCACATACGGAACGATGACGCGCGCCGGCAGAAGGTCCTTGGGGCCGCTGCCCTTGGGAGTAACGCGGAAATCGACGAAGGATTTGGTCAGATAGTCGCGGATCGACGACAGCGTTCCGGCGAGCACCCATGGCCAACGCGCGAAGAACAGGAACAGCGTCCCTTCCCAGCTGAGCGTCTTGGCGGTGATCGGGCGCGAAAGCCCGAACGCCTTCAACATCATCACGAGGGCGATGAGGGCAATCGAGTTCGGCGCATAGTAGAACAGGAAGTCGACATACATCACGTTGGCGAAGTTCTGGCCCGAACAGAGCGCGTAGATAGGCATGACGTACATCAGAAGCGCAAATGTGGCGAACAGCGGATACCAGAGCTGGCAAAAAAGGAACTGGAATTTCAGGCGCGGCGGCAGTTTGGAAAGGTAGCTGGGCGAGTATTCGAGCAAGATCGTCATCAGGCTCCGCGACCACTGGAATTCCTGCGTGACAAGATCGGCAAAGGTCTGCGGGCCATCGCCATGCGCGATGGCGTCGATGGCATGCACGCCGCGCCATCCGGCCGCATTGATCAGCATCGACGTCGAATGGTCCTCGGCCAGTTCCGGGCCGAGACCACCCGCTTGCCTCAGCGCGACAGTTCGCACGGCATAGTGCGAGCCGATGCAGAGCGGAGCTCCGCCGCCCGTGTGGCCGGACTGCAAGGGGCCGTGGAACATCCCTTCCGGAAACAGCCTGCCGCGCGCCGACCAGCTCTCTGCGGCATTGTTGTCGCAAATGCTCGGCGCCGAGACATAGCCAACCGCGGGATCGGCGAAGGGAAACAGGATTTCCCTCAGATAGGTTGGCGTCGGCACGTGGTCGGCATCCAACTGAGCGACGAAATCATAGCGCTCATAGCCATAATGATCGTAGAAAAATGCCAGGTTCCCCTCTTTGCAGCGTGTCCGGCGCGGCCACACCTTGCGATGATAATCTTCCCGACCATGTCGGGTCGAAATCATGACATTGTGGGCCTCGCACCAGGCAATCGTGTCCTCGGATGGGTCCTCGTCTGCCAGCCAGGTATCGTGTGGATAATCCTGCACCAGCATCGCTTCGAGCGTGCGCGCGACCACTGCAAAAGGCTCGGACGGCGCCTTGGTGACCACCATCGCGACCCGCGAATGCTCAGGGATTGCGTGAAGTTTCGACGGCTTTTTCGACGCATGCACATTCAGGAGGAAGTACAATGGCATGAGCGTGAGCCATACCAGAATGAGCGTCGAGAATGCGTATGGCCCGACATGCTCGACATGCTCGGGCTTCAGCCACCAGAACCAGAAGAATCCGAGCGTGACGAACCAGAAGGCCAGGGCCAGTCTCAAGATCCATTGCTGGGTGGCCGACAGCACGGGCACCAGAAAAGGGCCCTTCCGCGCAGTGGCGAGAGCCGTCTCAGGTCGCCGTGCCCGCCTGTTCGCATGGTCGACAATGCCTGCCTGAACGGAAGCACTCATACACTTACCCGCCGCCACTTTGGGCTCTCCGCCGACAGATGGCTGAAAGCTCTCAAATCCCGGCGACAGAATCAGTCCGCGCCTTGTTAGAGTCAACTAAATTAAGCGTTCGTTAACCATGATTCTTGAGATCTGGTTAACCTAACACCTTGAATCGGGAGGGGAATAACCGCGACCGACGCAGCCCAGAAATGACGAGCCGGCAAAGTTTTCTTGTGTCGGAAGTTCGCTGTGGGGTCGAGGCTTTCCGGTCGCGATCAGGCTCGAGAGCAGCGTTAACCATGTTGTGAAAGACAGGGTTAAGCAACCGTTAATTGCGCTTGACTCCTGGCCGCGACCGGCTCTTAAATTAGCCTGGGATGATATATCGGGATATTGGCGCGAATTTGTGAGTATCGCGGCGAACCTTCTCTCTATAGCGCGTCTATGTCGGCGCCTGAGAGATAGATAATCGTTTGGTGGGCTCTGTGCGAAGGTTCGCACACCCGCCTATGGTCGCTCAGAAATCCCGCGGATTCCACCAGTATTGCCGATCGGTTGGGTAGTCGTGTCGATCAAGCATCGGCGCGCACGGGCGAGGCTTCAACTTCCGCAGGATGTTGAAGCTATGGGAGTATAAAACATGAAACACACCACAGCAAACGCACTTGCGATCGCGCTTGTATTGGGCGCAAGCGCCGCGTTCCCCACTGCGGGAAGCGCCGGCTCCGTGGCCACGACCGACCCCGTTCAGACGAGCAGCGCCGCGTCGGCGTTCGGATCCTATGATCCCTACGGTGACTTCAGCGCCGACAAGAGCGCCAGCATCGAAGAGTTGTTCCTGCCCTGGGAAGACGTCGACCTGGCGAGCCTTCCCCTGGCCGACGCCTATGCCCTTCAGCGAAACCGATCGCTGTTGATCACCATCGAGCCGTGGACCTGGTCGAAGGACTGGCGCATCACTCCGACCGAACTGCGCAACGGCATATTGAGCGGCAAGTATGACGCCAACATGCAGGCAATCTGCAATTTGGTGGGAGCCATGAAGAGCCCGGTAACCATTCGCTGGGCGCAGGAAATGGAGGACAAGAACGGCCGCTTCACCTGGGCCAACTGGGCTCCCAAGGACTGGATCGCCGCTTACAAGCGCGAGGTCGATATCTGCCGCAAGGCTGCCCCCGCCGCCAAATATATGTGGTCACCCAAAGGCGAAGAGGGTCTGGAAAAATACTATCCCGGCGACGACTACGTCGACGTCATCGGCCTGTCGGTGTTCGGGCTGCAGAAAAAGGACAATAACGAGACCGGACACGACCGGACGTTCGCCGAGGCGCTGAAGCCCGGCTATGACCGCGTCGCGGGCTTCAACAAGCCGGTCGTGGTGGCGGAGCTCGGCTATGTCGGGAAGCAGGAATATGTCTCGCAATGGGAAATCGATTCCCGCAAGTCCTATTCTGAATTTCCGGCCCTGACCTCGGTCGTCTACTTCAACCAGAAGGAAGTGTGGCCGTGGCTGGGTGGCTATGGACTGCCCGATTGGAGGGTTACCCAGCATATCTTGCCCTAGGGGGTGCTGTACCGGGTGTGGCGCAAAACTGGGCGTGGCGTAAAATAGTGGGGTAGGGTCGTGAAACGAGTATTGGGGAATTGTATCGGAACGGCGGTTGCCTGTTCCATTGGTGTCTTTGCCTTCCAGCTTCCCGCGGCAGCGATGACAGCGGCGCAGGTCGCCGAACTGGCCAGCCAAGCGGAGGCGGTGCCCGATGCGGGTATCTACCAGATGTACCAGAACCGTTCGTGGCTCTGGGGTCAAAACGGTGCCGGATTTTTTGCCGTGCAGCGCCGCCAATTCAGCGCCTGGACCTCGGACAAGGGCAAGCTGGGCTACGGCGACGGCATCTGGTTCCTCCCTGGAGGAGGCAAGCTGTGCTTCCGCGCAAAATGGCACGGAGCAGGAGGCGACTCCGACGCCCTCACCTGTTTCGAGCATCGCCAGGCCGGCAGGGTGGTTTACCAGCGCAAGATTCCGGATGGCGACTGGTACGTTTTCAGGAGTTCGGATCGCAACATGGCGGACGAGTTCATGAAAGTAAAATACGGCGACTATGCCACCTGGAAACAAAACCGGATCAAGGCAAAGCCGTAGACAGGGTCATCGGCGACAAGCTGCTGGCCTACGCCTTGCGCTCCCAGCGGCGGTCCGGCGTCTGCTGCCAGTAGGTGACGGCGTGGCCGGCGTCCTTCATCGTCTTCCAGTGCCCCCGGGCCGCCTCGACCTGGGCGGCATCGTGGCCGTCGAACAGGAACACCGCACGCTCGTAACCGCCAAGCTCGGGCGGCATGGCGCCATCGACCAGGAAGCGGATTTTTGCCTCGTTGAGATTGCCGTCGCCGGTGGTCAACAGGATCGGCTGTTCACCGGGATAGGCCTCACGATCGGTTGCATGGGCGAGGAACGAATCGTCGCGAAAAGTCCAAAGATGCTGGTCGAGCGCATCGCGGCGTTCCTCGGTGCCGGTCTGCACCACGGCGCGCCAGCCACGGTCGATGCTGCGCTCCAGGAGGCCGGGCAGTGCATCCTCCAGCGTCGATTCGGTCAGGTGGTAGAACAAGACGTCGGCCATCGCCTCAGCCTATACCGGATGAACCCGCTTACTGCTCATAATTGTCTCGCACCAGCCGATCGAGCAGCCTGACGCCGAAACCGGAACCCCAGGACTGGTTGATCTCGTTCGATGGCGAGCCCATCGCCGTGCCGGCAATGTCGAGATGCGCCCATGGGGTCTCCTTGACGAAGCGCTGCAGGAATTGCGCGGCGATGATGGCACCGCCATAGCGGCCGCCAATGTTCTTCATGTCGGCATTCTTGGAATCGATCAGCTTGTCATATTCGGCGCCGAGCGGCATGCGCCACAGCCGCTCCTGCGTCGCCTGCCCCGCCGCCGTCAGCCTTTGCGCCAATTCGTCGTTGTTGGAAAACAGGCCGGCATGGTGCTGGCCAAGCGCCACCATGATGGCGCCGGTCAGCGTCGCCAGATTGACCATGAATTTCGGCTGGAAACGGTCGTTGCAGTACCACAGCGCGTCGGCCAGCACGAGGCGGCCTTCGGCGTCGGTGTTGAGCACCTCGATGGTCTGCCCCGACATCGAAGTGACGATGTCGCCGGGGCGCTGGGCATGGCCGTCGACGGCGTTCTCGACCAGGCCGATGACGCCGACGACATTGGCCTTCGCCTTGCGCGCGGCCAGCGCATGCATCAGGCCGGTGACGGCGGCGGCACCACCCATGTCGCCCTTCATGTCCTCCATGCCGGAGGCCGGCTTCATCGAATTGCCGCCAGTGTCGAACGTGACGCCCTTGCCGACGAACGCAACCGGGCTGTCCTTTGGCTTGCCGCCGTTCCACTGCATGATCGCCATGCGGGCGCCGCGCGGCGAGCCCTGCGCGACACCGAGCAGCGAGCCCATGCCGAGCTTCTTCATCTCCTTCTCGGCCAGGATCTCGACCTTGACGCCGAGCGCCTCGAGTTCCTTGGCGCGGGCGGCGAACTCAACCGGCCCAAGCACGTTTGCCGGTTCGTTGACCAGGTCGCGCGCCAGAAGCACGCCGTCCATCACCGCCTCGGCGTCAGCGAAGGCCTTCTTCGCAGCGGCCGGAGCGGCGGTGTGGATGGTGACCTTGACCGGCTTTTTCGGCTCGGCCTCGTCCTTGTCCTTCCTGGTCTTGTACTTGTCGAAGGCATAGCTGCGCAGAAGAATGCCTGCCGCGAGGCTTGCCGCCTCCTTGCCGCTCGGCGAGGCGCCGACCATTTCGAGCACCACGGCCACGTCGGTCGCCTTGCGCAGCGACCCGGCAATGGTGCCGCCAAGCTTCAGCCACGCATATTCGTCGAGCCCCGACACCTTGCCGGCGCCGATCGCCACCAGCCTGTCGAGCGACGCTCCTTCGGGCGCCAGAACTTCGACGGTGCTGGCGAACTTGCCGGTGAATTCGGCGACCGGAAAGGCCCGCTCCAATGTCTTGCCCGGATCGCAAGCCTTGGCGGCGTCGCTCAGGCCGCCCTCATCCGCCGACAGCACGAAGACCGTGCCATTCTTGGGCGCGGAAAATTTGGCGAAGGCGATCGACGGTCTTTGGCTCATCATGTCCTGCTTTCGGAAAATGCGTAGCTTTTGGGGAAGTGGTTCGAAGCGATGCGCGACATTTGGTCGTTTTCCCGCATTTGGCAAGACTTTGCCAAATTCGCACCCCATATGACCAACGGAATCGATGGTGATTCTTCGCGGCACGGCCCCGCTTTTTGCCGCAACTTGTTGTTAACCATCGATGTTTTCCCTTTCTTATCCATTGCCGCCGACACTCCGACCGCCGGGGCGCGCGCAATGTGGGACGGAACCGGATCGACCATCCATGGAGCCAGTTGTGCAGGCGCCGCCGGACAGCTACCTTGTGCGGTGGCATGATGCCGTTCGAGAAAATCGAGAAAAGCCTTCATGAAGGTCATTGAACGCTACATCATGCGCCGCGCTTTCGTGGTCTTCCTGGCTGCGCTGGTGTGGACGCTGGCCATCGTCTGGACGACGCAAGTGCTGGCCAAGATCGACCTGGTCACCGACAGCGGCCAGTCGTCGCTGACCTTCTTCGAGGTGGCCGCTCTCATCCTTCCCTCCATCATCCCGATCGTCGTGCCCTTTGCCGTGGTGGTGGCGGTGGCACAGACACTCAGCGTCATGAATTCGGATTCCGAGCTCGCCGTCGTCAACGCCGCGGGCGCCTCGCGCTGGACGATCGTGCGGCCGATCATGCTTCTGGCACTCGCGGCCAGCGTCTTTTCCTTTGCCGTCGACAATGGCATCGACCCTTATGCTCGGCAGAAGAACCGGGCGCTGGTGGCGGCGTCGCACGCGGACCTGCTGTCGCTGATCATCCAGGAAGGCACCTTCCGCAAGATCGAGGATGGGCTGTTCCTGCAGATCGGCGAGCGGCTTCCCGACAATCGGTTGGGCGGTATCTTCGTCGCTGATTCGCGCGAAGAAGGGGTCAACCTCGTCTACTACGCCAAGACCGGCAGCATCATCGAACGCGGCGGCGAAAAGGTGCTGATGATGAATGACGGGGTCATTCATCGCAAAACACTGACCGGCGACCTGTCGGTCATCCGGTTTACATCCTATGCCTTCGACATGTCGGCCTTCATGGCGGCGGCCTCGGAGGTGACGCTACTGCCGAAGGACCAGACGACGCAGTACCTGCTCAATCCAAACCCCAACGACAAGAACTACCAGCAAATCCCGCTTGAATACCGGGCCGAGCTCAACCAGCGGTTTTCGGAATGGACCTATTCCATCGTCTTCGCACTGATTGCGCTCGCGGTCGCCGGGGACGCGCGCTCGCACCGCGAGGCACGCGTCAATCCGCTGATCACGGCGATTTCAGTATCGCTGTTCGTGCGCTGGCTGGGCTTCTTTGCCGCCAGCAAGGCCGATGAGGTCCCGCAATATGCCTATATGGTCTACGGCGTGCCCATCGTGGCATCGGCGGTGGCGATCTGGTTCATCGTATCCAACCGGACCTTGGAACTGCCGGTAGCCTGGGCGGACTGGATGACCAATTTCGCCACCCGCATCGGTGACAGCTGGAACGCGCTGAAGCTGCGTTTGTCCGGCACTTCAGGGCAAGGGGTCGGCTGATGGGCTGGACGCTGGGCCGCTATTTCTTCTTCCGCTACGTGACGATCACCTTCTGGTTCTTCATCGGCCTCCTGGCGCTGGTGTTCCTGATCGATTTCACCGAGCTTTCCGGCCGCACCACCGGCCTGCCCGGCTTCACTTACGGGACGGCGGTGGCCATTTCCGGGCTGCGGATGCCGATGATCATGCTGCAGACGGTGCCGTTTGTCGGCCTGTTCTCGGCGATGGCGACGCTGGTGTCGCTCAACCGGCGCTACGAGCTGGTCATCGCGCGTTCCGCCGGCGTTTCGGCCTGGCAATTCCTGTTGCCGTGCTGCATCGGAGCGTTGCTGTTCGGCATCCTGTCGGTAGGCGTCATCAATCCACTCGCCGCGCACGCCTTTTCCTGGTCCGAGCAGATCGAAACCGAGCTGCGCTCCGGCAAATCGAACACGGTTTCGGCCGATGCCGCACCCTGGATCCGGCAGAAAACCAGCTCCGGGGACACCATCATCGGTGCGCGTGCCATCCTCAACCAAGGCCTCGAGATGGCCGATGTCGTCTTTTTCGTTCTCGACCCGCAAGGCAACATCGTCGAGCGCAAGGATGCCGCGCGCGCCCTCCTGCGCGACGGCTATTGGGAATTGCAGGACGTCAGGACGTTCCAGAACGGCACGATCCAGGCAGCGACAAACGATCGCGTGCCGACCAATCTGAAGCCCGAATTCGTGCAGGAGCGGCTGGCGCGTCCCGAAACCATTCCGTTTTATGATCTGCCCGGAAAAATCGAGGTTGCCCGCTCCTTCGGCCTCAAGGCAAATGCCTTTGCCATGCAGTTTGATTCGCTGGTGGCGTTGCCGTTCCTTCTCGTCGCCATGACGCTGATTGCGGCAACGGTATCAATGCGATTTGCTAGGATGGGACAGTCAGCGACGATGATTCTGGGTGGCATCGTCGCCGGCTTTCTGCTTTATGTCGTTTCGGTTCTGGTGAAGGCATTCGGCGTGGCGGGATTTGTGCCGACTGTCGTAGCCGCCTGGGTCCCGGTCGTGGTGGCTATGTTCTTCGGGGTGACTTTCCTGCTATACAAGGAAGACGGCTAGTGAGGGAGGCGTTTTTGCCCAGCAACAGGCAGGCCGGTTTGGCGCGCCTCTATGCGGCTAGCGCCTTGGCGTGCCTGCTTGCCTGCGCCGTGCCGATGCCCGCGCTTGCGCAGGACGTCAGCGACATGGCGGCCACGGTTCCGTCCGGCTCGCAGATGCTGCTGGCGGCCGACACGCTGGTCTACAACAACGACAACCAGACGGTGACCGCCGTCGGTGGCGTGCAGATCGACTACGGCGGCAATCGCCTTGTCGCCCAGCGGGTCGAATACAACCGCAACACCAAGCGGATGGTCGCTAGCGGCAATGTCGAGGTCGTCAACAGCGACGGCACCAAGATCAATTCGGAACATATCGACATCACCGATGATTTCGCCGACGGCTTCGTCAACGCTTTGCGCGTCGAAACGATCGATAAGGCCTATTTTGCCGCCGAAAGCGCCGAGCGCATGGGCGGCGTGCTGACCACGTTCCACAATGGCGTCTACACCGCCTGCGAACCGTGCGAGGACAAGCCCAACAAGGCGCCGACATGGCGCGTCAAGGCCAGGAAAATCATCTGGAACGGCGAGAAGAAGACGGTTCGCTTCGAGAACGCGAATTTCGAGTTTTTCGGCTTCCCGCTTGCCTACCTGCCCGCGTTTGAGATTGCCGACCCGACAGTGAAGCGCAAGAGCGGCTTCCTGATCCCCAGCATCGTCTACAAGAGCGATCTCGGCGTCGGCGTAAAGGTTCCCTATTATTTCGCCTTGTCACCGACCTACGACCTGACCGTCACGGGCACCGGCTACACCAAGCAAGGCTTCCTCGGTGAGGCCGAGTGGCGCCAGCGCTTCAACAATGGTCAGTACAGTTTGAAGATTGCCGGGATTCAGCAGCGGGATCCTGATGCCTTCCTGGACACGGATGCATTCCCGGCCACGGCTGGCCACAACATCAATTCGGGTGAAGTTGGCGATCCGAACAAATTCCGCGGGATGATGGGCACCCAGGGGCAGTTCGCCATCAATCCGCGCTGGAATTTCGGCTGGGACGTGCTGCTGCAGACCGACAAGAACTTCTCGAACACCTACGGCATCGACAAGTACGGCAGCAGCGTCCACCAGTCGTCGGTCTACCTGACGGGTCTCAACGGCCGCAACTATTTCGACCTGCGCGCCATGCACTTCGAGGTGCAGGAAGATACGCCCAACAGCAATATCTCCGCACGCAGCAACCAGCAGCCCTGGGTGCTGCCGACGCTCGACTACGCCTATATTCCCGACATATCAGTGGCCGGCGGTCAGTTGTCACTCAATGCCAACGCGCGCGTCATCCGCCGCGACGATCTCGATCAGACCTACTTCACCCCCTACACACCGGCGTCGGGTGTCCAGCGTGTCCGCGGCATCGAAGGTGAATCCGGACGTCTCACCACCGAGGCCGAGTGGAAGCGGTCCTTCGTCACCGATAATGGGCTGGTGCTGACGCCATTGCTCGCGCTGCAAAGCGATGTCGACTACGTCAACGCGTCATCGGCTTCGCTTGCCGCCGTCAACCAGATGGCAACGAATTTGGGCCAGCAGGACGATATGCGTTCCTCGTTTGCCCGTTTCATGGCCACCGCCGGGCTCGAAATGCGTTGGCCGGTGCTGTTTTCGGCTGCCAATTCGAGCCATGTGGTCGAGCCGATGGCACAGGTCTTCATGCGCCCGAACGAGCAATATGTAGGCGGGCTCGCGGTTCCCAATGAAGACGCCCAAAGCATGGTCTTCGACGCGACCACGTTGTTCGAACGCGACAAGTTTTCCGGCTACGACCGTGTCGAAGGCGGTTCGCGCGCCAATGTCGGCCTGCGCTATTCCGGCTCCTACAACAATGGCTGGGGCACCAATGCCATTTTCGGCCAGTCCTATCAGATTGGCGGCGAGAATTCCTTCGCCGCGCCGGATCTGGTGAATGTCGGCGCCTTCTCGGGCCTCGACAACACCAAGTCGGACTATGTCGGCCTGTTTGGCGTCAACAGCCCCAATGGCTTTGCCGCCTCGGTTAGCGGCCGGTTCGACGAACAGAGCTTTGAAATGCGCCGCGGCGAGCTAAAGGCCGCCTATACCGGCCTGCCGGTATCGCTGACCGCCAAATACGCCTTCATCCAGGCACAGCCGCTTTACGGTTTCACGACCGACCGCCACGAAGTCACGCTTGGTGCGTCGACGCATCTCGCTGAGAACTGGCGCGTCTTCGGGACCGGAACCTATGATTTGCAGGAAAGCCTGCTGGTCAGCGACGGCGTCGGCTTCGCCTACAACGATTCCTGCTTCACCTATCTGATGACGTACTCGCAGTCGCGCGACCTGAACACTCGGGAGGTGTCGCAGACCATCGGCTTCAACCTGTCGTTCCGTACCCTCGGCGATTTCGGCTCGTCGAGCAGTGCCATCGACACGATCCAGTAACAGTCGGCGACATCGTTTCGCCGCATAGGGCTGGCACGGATTTCGTGCACCCGGAACGCATGAATTGGGCGGAACCGGGATAGAATTGGGATGCCAACGATGAGGAAATATCTGTTTTCAGCAGGGTTCGCGCTGCTTTTGGCGGCGACGTCCGTGTCGGTCACCGTGATGACGCCGCCGGCTTTCGCCAGCGAGATCAAATACGTCGTCAACGACGTTCCGGTCACCTCCGGTGACATCGCGCATCGCGCCGCCTTCTTGAAGCTGCAGCGCAAGAAGGGCGATGCCGCCCAGGAAATGATCGACCAGACGCTGCGACTGGCCGAGGCCAAGCGGCTTGGTATCCGCATCAGCGATGCGCAGGTCGAGGCTGCCTACCAGCGCTTTGCCTCGAACAACAAGATGCAGCTCAGCCAGCTCGACGGCGTCATGGAGAAATCAGGCGTCACCAAGGGCCACTTCAAGGAATTCATCCGCGCCCAGATGGCCTGGAACCAGGCCTTGAGCGCGCGTTACCGTTCCGGCGATGGCACCGGCGCCGTCAGCGAGCAAGACCTTGTCAGGAAGATGCTCGAAAAAGGCGGCTCCAAGCCGAGCGCTACCGAGTACATGCTACAGCAGGTCATCTTCGTGGTACCAGCCGCCGAGCGCAGCGCGACGCTGGCCAAGCGCAAGCGTGAGGCTGACGCCATGCGCGCCCGCTTCAACGGGTGCAACACGACGCATGAGTTCGCCAAGGGCCTGATCGACGTCACCGTTCGTGACCTGGGCCGGGTGCTGGCGCCGCAACTGCCGTCGGACTGGGCCGAACAGATCAAGGCGACCAAGGTCGGTGGCGCAACCGTCACGCGCGAGACCGAACGCGGCGTCGAATTCATCGGCATCTGCTCGTCGCGCGAAGTCTCGGACGATAAGGTTGCCCAGATGGTGTTCCAGAGCGAAGGCTCAGGTGGTGACAAGAACGCCGATGAACTCAGCAAGAAATATGTCGACGAGTTGAAGGCGAAAGCCCGCATCGTCAAGCGCTGACGTGGGCAGCACAGTGAGTGCGCTCGCCTTGAGCGCCGGCGATCCGTCCGGCATCGGGCCGGAGATCGCGATTGCCGCGTTCATGGCGCGTGAGACCGTCGCGTTGCCTCCCTTCTATCTGCTCGCCGATCCGGCGCTGATCGCCTCCCGGGCCCGCCTCCTCGGCATTTCGTTGCCGGTCGTTGAAACGACACCCGCGCAAGCGGCGCAAGTGTTTGGCCGCGCCCTGCCGATCGTGCCGCTGGCTGCTCGCTGCATCGACAGCCCCGGCCGGCCGGACCCGGCCAATGCGGCCGCCACCATCGAAGCCATCGACCGCGCCGTCGCCGACTGCCTTGCCGGCGACGCCGCCGCTGTCGTCACCTGCCCGATCGCCAAGAAGCCCCTCTACGATGCTGGCTTTGGCTTTCCCGGCCACACTGAATATCTGGCGCATCTGTCGGCCCGACACACTGGCGTCGAGGCGATGCCGGTGATGATGCTGGCCGGCCCCGAGTTGCGCACCGTCCCAGTCACCATACACATCGCGCTGGCGGCGGTGCCCAAGGCGCTGACCACCGAATTGATCGTCGCGACGGCGCGCATCACCGCTGCCGACCTCATCGGCCGCTTCGGCATCGCCAGGCCGCGGCTGGCCATTGCCGGGCTCAATCCGCATGCGGGTGAAGGCGGTGCCATGGGCCTCGAGGACGAGCGCATCGTGCGCCCGGCGGTCGACATCCTGCGAGCCGAAGGCATCGACGCTTTCGGCCCCCTGCCCGCCGATACATTGTTCCACGCCCGGGCCCGGGCCGGCTACGACGCGGCCGTGTGCATGTATCACGACCAGGCGCTGATTCCGGCCAAGGCACTGGCCTTCGACGAGGCGGTCAATGTCACGCTCGGCCTGCCCTTCATTCGCACCTCGCCCGACCACGGTACGGCCTTCGACATCGCCGGCAAGGGCGTGGCGAGGCCCGACAGCCTGATGGCGGCGCTGAAGCTCGCCAGGCGATTGGCCGACAGCGGCACGAGGGCCGCCGCAGTATGAGCGCTTCCTGCCTGAGCCTGCGCGCATGAGCATCGATGGGCTGCCGCCGCTGCGCGAGGTGATCGAGCGTCATGGGCTGCAGGCAAAGAAGGCGCTCGGCCAGAATTTCCTGTTCGACCTCAACCTCACCGGCAAGATCGCCCGCACCGCCGGCGACTTGTCCAATGCAACCGTGATCGAGGTCGGTCCCGGCCCCGGCGGGCTGACCCGCGCATTGCTCGCCAACGGGGCGCGCCAGGTCATTGCCATCGAGCGCGACGAACGCTGCCTGGCGGCGCTCGCCGAAATATCGGATCATTATCCCGGCCGGCTGGAGATTGTATCCGGCGATGCGCTGAAGACGGACTTCGCAGCCCTTGCCGATGGGGGAGCCGGCGGCCCGGTCAAGATCATCGCCAACCTGCCCTACAATATCGGCACGGAGCTGCTGGTGCGCTGGTTGACGGTCGGCGAATGGCCGCCCTTCTATGCATCGATGACCCTGATGTTCCAGCGCGAGGTGGCCCAACGCATCGTCGCCACTCCCGGCAGCGATGCCTATGGCAGGCTTGGCGTGCTGGCCGGCTGGCGCACACAGGCCAGGATCGCCTTCGACGTGCCGCCCCAGGCGTTCACACCGCCGCCCAAGGTCACCTCGTCAGTGGTGCATCTGGAGCCGCGCGCGACACCCCTGCCCGCCGACGTGAAAAAACTCGGCCGCGTCACCGAAGCCGCCTTCGGCCAACGCCGCAAGATGCTGCGGCAGAGCGTGAAAAGCCTCGGCGGCGAAGCCTTGCTCGAACGCGCCGGCATCGATCCGACACGCCGCGCCGAAACACTCAGCGTCGAGGAATTCGTGCGCCTGACCAACACGGTATAGCTTTCTTCTCCCTGTTCACAGGGGAAGGAAGAAGCATCAGCCGGTCTTCTCGTCCAACAGTCCCGAGACGAAATCGAACAGGCCGGGCCGGCGATCGCGTCTCAGCCGCTCGGCGACGACGATGCCGCGCACTTCGGCGAAGGCGCGATCGAGGTCGTCATTGACGATGACGAAATCATATTCCTTCCAGTGCTCGATCTCGTTGCGGGCGTTTTTCAGCCGCGTCTCGATCACCGCCTCCTGGTCTTCAGCGCGACGCTTCAGCCGCGCCTTCAATTCCTTCATCGACGGCGGCAGGATGAAAATCGAGACGATGTCGGCACGCATCTTCTCCTTGAGCTGCTGTGCGCCTTGCCAGTCGATGTCGAACAGCATGTCGCGCCCTTCAGCCAGCGCCAGTTCTGCCGGCTCGCGCGGTGTCGCGTAGCAATTGCCGTGCACTTCGGCCCATTCCAGCAGGGCGTCGGAATCGCGCAGCCGCTCGAAATCGCGCATTGTCCGGAAATGGTAGTGAACACCCTCGATCTCGCTGCCGCGGCGCGGTCTGGTGGTGACCGAGACCGACAGTTCGAGGCTGGAATCGCTTTCCAGAAGGTTGCGCGCAATCGTCGACTTGCCGGCGCCGGATGGCGACGACAGGACGAGCATCAGGCCCCGGCGGCGAATGCGGGACCCTAAATCCTTGGCAACCATCGGCTACTCCAGATTCTGGATCTGTTCACGAAACTGGTCGACCACGGCCTTCAGTTCCAGCCCGATCGCGGTGACCGTAGCGGCGTTCGACTTCGAGCACAGCGTATTCGATTCGCGGTTAAATTCCTGTGCCAGAAAATCGAGCTTGCGGCCGACCGCGCCGCCGCCCTCAAGCAGTGCCCGACCAGATGCGACATGCGTTTTCAGGCGGTCGATCTCTTCGCGAATATCGGCTTTGGTGGCCAGGAAAGCCGCCTCCATGTGCAACCGGCTGGCGTCCAGATTGGCGGACGCGTCCATCAGCAGCCTGACCTGCTCGGCCAGGCGTTCGCGGATCGCCGCCGTCTCGCGCGACGGATCGGCCTCGGCCCGCAGCGTCAGCGCCTCGATTGCGTCGATATGGCCCGCCAGCAGCAGGGCCAGCGCAGCACCTTCGCCCTGTCGCGCCTGTTCCAGCCCTTTGAGGGCCACCTCGAGCGCAGCCGTGATCGCGATGTCGAGCGCGGCGCGCACCTCTTCGGTTTCGACAGTCTCGGGAATATCGAGCACGCCGCGCAGCGAAAGCAATCCGTCCGATGTCGCGGGGGCGACACCGAACTGCTCCTGCAACCGCTTGGCGAGCCCCGCAAGGTCCTTCAGAAAGACTTCGTTGACGACGGGCTGCGCCTGAGCGCCGGCGGCACGGCCAATGGTCAGCGTCGCCTGGAAATTACCCCGCGCAAAGCGCTTCTGAAGCGTCTGCCTGACAGCCGGTTCCAGCCGTTCGAAACCTTGCGGCAATCGCAGCCTCACCTCGACGCTTTTGCCGTTGACGGACTTGACCTCCCAGGCGATCGCGGTGCCTTCATGCTCGGCGACGGCACGCGCAAAACCGGTCATGCTCTGCAAATTCATATCGCCCACAAGTCCCTGGCACATCGCTCCGAAACCGGTTTTCCGGAGGGGAGCACGTGCGGCTTAAAAATGACTGCGCCGCAGGCACGCCGAAATCGGACGCGCCGCGCTGCTCCAAATGTCAGGGGCGCCGCGTTGTGGCAACGCCCTTCTTCGTCCTACTGGGCAGCGCCCGCATCGCCGCCGCCGCTGTCGTCGCCTGCGTCAGCCGGCTTGTCAGCATTGCTGTCAGCCGGCTTGTCGGCATTGCCGTCGGCCGGCTTGTCGGCATTGCTGTCGCCGGCGCCGGTGGTGTTGGCGCCTTTGGCGGCGTCGTCGGCCTGCTTCTTCTGCAACGCGCGATAGCGGGCGACGTTCTCATTGTGCTCTTCCAGCGTCGCGGCAAAGACATGCCCGCCGGTACCATCGGCGACGAAGTAAAGATCGTCGGTCTTCGACGGATTGGCCACCGCCTCCAGCGCCGCCCGACCCGGATTGGCGATCGGCGTCGGTGGCAGGCCGTTGATTACATAGGTGTTGTAGGGCGTCTGCTTCTGGATGTCCGACTGGTAGATCGGCCGGTCCGCCGGCTTGCCCTTGCCGCCGAACAGACCGTAGATGATGGTTGGGTCGGATTGCAGGCGCATGCCCTTGGCCAGCCGGTTCAGGAAGACCGCGGCAACCCGTGAGCGCTCGTCACCCTTGCCCGTTTCCTTCTCGACGATCGAGGCCAGCGTAACGAACTCTTCGACATTGGCCAGCGGCAGGTCCGGCGCGCGCCGCTGCCAGACTTCGTCGACCAGCTTCTTCTGATCTCCCAGCAGCTTGTCGATCATCTGCTGGCGTGTCGCGCCGCGCGTGAAGCGCAGCGTGTCGGTGGCGAGGCTGCCTTCGGCAGGAGTGGTCGCCGGCATACCGCCGCTCAAGGCCGGCTCATCGGCGATGCGCTGCAGCGCCTGCTCGACCGTCAACCCTTCTGGAACGGTCAGCGAATACATCACCGACTTGCCGCTCTTCAAAAGCTCCATGATGTCGCGCATGGAAGCCTTGGGCTTGATCTCGTACTCGCCGGCCTTCAACGCCGAATCATTGCCGTAGGCGCGCACGCCAAGGCGGAAGATCCGGGCGTCGCTGATCAGTCCGCGGCGTTCGAGCTGGTCGGCAATATCCTGGACGCCGGTATTCGGCTTGACCAGGAACGTGTCGCCATTGGCCGAGGGGCCAGCTTCGGTGAATTCCTGCTTGCCGAAATAGACCGCGGCGCCGGCCGCCAGAACCATCAGCATCACCACGGAGATGACGAAGTTCATGAACACGACGACCTGGCTGCGCGAAGCACGCGAGCGCTTCGGCGGCGGTGTGCCGGCCTCCGGCCGCAAGGCCTCGCTCGCCGTCTTCGGCATGATCGGCCCCGATGCCGGACGCTGTCCGAATTCTCCGTTGCCCGCCGGATTTGTGTTCATTTTGCCCTACCGTTTGATCGCTCAACGAATCCCCTGCGGCAGAGTAGGGGCGAATATGGCAAAATTGACGGCATGCCGAAGCATCGCCGGGCAGTTGGACGATCAGCCATTATAGCGCTGGAAGACAAGCGAAGCGTTGGTGCCGCCAAAGCCGAAGGAATTGGACAGTGCAACGTCGATCTGGCGAGCGCGCGGCTTGTTGGGCACCAGGTCGATCGCGGTCTCGCGCTCCGGGTTGTCGAGGTTGATGGTCGCCGGCGCGACATTGTCGCGAATGGCGAGGATCGAAAAGATCGCTTCGGCAGCACCGGCCGCCCCCAGCAGATGGCCGATCGACGACTTGGTGGACGACATCGAAATCTTAGACGCGGCATTGCCGACAAGCCGCTCGACGGCGCCGAGTTCGATCGTATCGGCCATGGTCGAGGTGCCGTGCGCGTTGATGTAGTCGACATCGGCGGGCGTCAGCTTGGCCCGGTTCAACGCCGCCGTCATGCAGCGGAAGGCGCCGTCGCCGTCTTCGGCAGGCGCTGTGATGTGATGGGCATCACCGGTGAGGCCGTAGCCGGTCACCTCGGCGTAAATCTTGGCGCCGCGCGCCTTGGCATGTTCGAGCTCTTCAAGCACGACGACGCCGGCGCCCTCGCCCATGACGAAGCCGTCGCGGTCGCGGTCATAGGGGCGCGACGCCGTTTGCGGCGCATCGTTGCGATCGGTCGACAGCGCCCGGCACGCGGCGAAGCCGGCGATCGACAGCCGCGTCACCGGCGCTTCGGCGCCACCGGCGACCATCACGTCGGCATCGCCCCACATGATCAGCCGGGCAGCGTCGCCAATAGCGTGCGCACCGGTCGAACACGCGGTGACGACGGCGTGGTTCGGGCCTTTCAGCCCGTGCCTGATCGAGACCTGCCCGGAAACGAGATTGATGATCTGGCCCGGGATGAAGAACGGGCTGATGCGGCGCGGGCCGCGTTCCTTGAGGATCATCGCGTTCTCGGCGATGCCTTCGATGCCGCCTATGCCGGAGCCGATCAGCACGCCGGTGGCGCACTGCTCGGCATGGGTTTTTGGCTCCCAGCCGGAATCCTTCAGCGCCTCGTCGGCGGCGGCAATCCCGTACAGGATGAAGTCGCCGATCTTGCGCAATTCCTTCGGCTCGAGCACGGCCTCGGGATTGAAGGTGGCATTGCTGCCATCGCCACGCGGAATGACGTGGGCGATCTTGCAGGCAAGATCCTCCACCTCAAACTCGGTGATGCGCTTGGCTGCACTGCGGCCGGTCAGTAGTTCCTTCCAGCTGTGCTCGAAGCCCATGCCGAATGGCGACAACAACCCAAGGCCCGTGACGACGACACGCCTCATCGCAGGTCCTCCCCGGTGATGACTGCGGAAAGCGTCAGGCGGATGCCTTGTCGATATACTTCACCGCGTCGCCGACGGTCAGGATGGTCTCGGCCGCATCGTCGGGGATCTCGACGCCGAATTCTTCTTCGAACGCCATGACGAGTTCGACCGTGTCGAGGCTGTCGGCGCCCAGATCATCGATGAAGCTCGCCTGCTCCGTCACTTTGTCGGCATCGACACCAAGGTGCTCGATGACGATCTTTTTGACGCGCTCTGCGGTGTCACTCATTTGGGGCATCCTCGTCTTTTGTTTGTCTGTCTTCGTTAGCGGGCAGAATGCCGCTAATCAAGCTGAAAGATGGTCCTGCCGGAAACGCAACGGCTACGGACCGGTTTTTGCCCGAACCGCCGGGTTGCGGGCCGCATTACACGAAAAATAGCTGCGGTCCAAGCCGAAATGGTCTCTTTTCACAAGCCGGCAATAACGCCGCCGGACCTCGTTCAGATCATCGCCATGCCGCCATTCACATGGATGGTCTGGCCGGTGACGTAGGCGGCTTCGTTGGAGGCGAGATAGGCAACGGCGGATGCGACTTCAGCGCCGGTGCCCATGCGGCGCGTCGGGATCGCCGCCATGATCGCCTCCTTCTGCTTGTCGTTGAGCTTGTCGGTCATCGCCGATTCGATGAAGCCCGGGGCGACGCAGTTGACGGTGATGTTGCGGGTGGCGATCTCCTGCGCCAGCGATTTGGAAAAGCCGATCATGCCGGCCTTGGAGGCGCAGTAGTTGGCCTGGCCGGGATTGCCGGTGACACCGACAACCGAGGTGATGTTGATGATACGACCGTGACGGCGGCGCATCATTGGATGGGTGAGCTCGCGGGTCAGCCTGAAGACAGCGGTCAGGTTGACCTCGAGCACGGTATCCCAGTCGGCGTCCGACATGCGCACGAACAGCCCGTCCTTGGTGATGCCGGCATTATTGACCAGGATGTCGACGCCTTCGAGATCGGCCTCCGCCTTCTGGCCGAGCGCCTTGACCTCGTCACGGTTCGACAGGTTGGCCGGGAATAGCTTGACCCGATCGCCAAGCTCCGCGGCCAGCGTCTCCAGTTTCTCGACGCGCGTGCCATGCAGGCCGACGATGGCGCCTTGCGCATGCAGCACCCTGGCGATCGCCTCGCCAATGCCTCCCGATGCGCCGGTGACGAGTGCCTTGCGGCCAGTCAATTCGAACATTTTTGTCTCCTGATTGAGAGGGGAACACCCTTTGCACGGGCAGGGCCAAATGGCACTAGATTAAGCAAGCGTCGCCAGCACCGCCTCGACATCAGCCGCGGAGCCCACCGACGCGGTGGCGATGTCGCGGTTGATGCGCCGCGCCAAGCCTGAAAGCACCTTTCCGGCGCCGATCTCGTAAAGCGTGGCGATGCCGTTTGCGCCGAACCATTCCACTGTCTCGCGCCAGCGCACGCGGGCAATTACCTGATCGACCAGACGCCGCGCGATCTCGTCCGGATCACTGGTCGGGGTGACGGTGACGTTGGAGACGATGGGAACCACCGGGGCGGTCTTCGCCACGCTGGCCAGAGCCTCGCGCATGATGTCGGCCGCCGGCGTCATCAGCGCAGAATGGAAAGGCGCCGAAACCTGCAACATCAGCGCCCGCTTGGCGCCCTTTTCCGTGCAGAGTTTCGCCGCCAGCTCCACTGCGCCCTTTGTGCCTGAAATGACCAGCTGGCCGCCACCATTGTCGTTCGCCACCTGGCAGACAGAGCCAGCCCCTTGGGCAGCCTCGGCGCAGGCGGCTTCTACATCCGCCTGTTCCAACCCGATGATAGCCGCCATGGCGCCCTCGCCGGCCGGCACCGCCGCCTGCATGGCATTGCCCCGGATGCGAAGTAGCCTGGCGGCATCGGCAACCGAAACGAAGCCGGCGGCCGCGAGCGCCGAATATTCGCCCAGCGAATGGCCGGCGACATAGGCGACCTTGTCCTTCAGCGAGAAGCCGCGCGATTCCAGCGCCCTGATCGCGGCCAGCGAGACCGCCATCAGCGCCGGTTGGGCATTGGCGGTCAGCGTCAATGCCTCCTCCGGCCCTTCCCAGATCAGCTTCGACAGGTTTTCGCCAAGCGCGTCGTCCACCTCCTGGAAGACCCTGCGCGCCTCGGGAAAGGCATCGGCGAGATCCTTACCCATGCCGACAGCCTGGCTGCCTTGTCCAGGAAAGGTGAGTGCAACGGCCATATGAGGGCTCCCAAGGGCTGGTTTTGCTTGCCCGATAGTCGGGTTTTTCTTGCCTGTGACGCAAGGCAGGCCGCCAAGTCAAGCCCAGTTCGACCCTGGCCGGCGGCACCATCGCCGGCCGAGTGCCTGTTCCGAAAGGCTTTTTGGCGATCACTCCTGATGAAAACTGCTCACGAATCGTTTGCTGGCTCTTCTTATTTCCGCCACAGGCGCTAGCTTTGCGTGACAATTATATGACAATCGAGTGACGAGTTTGTCGCTGGGTGGGGAAGTTAAAGTGGCAAAGAGTTCTAAACGCGTCGGCAAAGCCGCGCCACAGTTCCTGGAAGACGACCCGTCCACCGGCTATCTGCCGGGCAGGACATGGCCGGTCGTGCGCTATGGGCTGGTCAGCCTGGCGATCGCGGCCGTCATGGTGTTTGCGATCGAATTGATTGTCCGCGGCGACTTTGCCGGCACGGTCGCCTTCTTCCTGCAGCCGCTCAAGCCGGGCTGGACTACCATCGTCGTGTTCGCGCTGATCCTGATCGGCCTCGATGCCGTGCTTGGCCGCAGCCACCAGAGCCTGATGATCGTCGCGCCGCTGACCCTTTCCCTTGCCTTCGTCGGCCACCAGAAGTCGCATTATCTCGGCGACCCGCTCTATCCCACCGATTTCCTCTACGCGCGCCAGATCTTCGCGCTGTTGCCGCTCCTGGTGCGCGACCGGCCGATGACCGCGCTCACGATGGTGGTCGGCATCGTCGCCGGCCTGTCTCTGCTCGTCTATGGTTGGCGGCTATGGCGGCGCAAGGTTCCGGCGCTCAGCCGCAAGGGCCGCCTTGCCCGGCTGACGCTGGCGGTTCCGCTGCTCGCCTTCTTCGTTTCGATCATGGACTACGCCACCTTCTCCTGGACCAGGGACCGGCTGCAGATCATCCCGATCATGTGGGACCAGAAGGAAAACTATGCGTCCAACGGCTTTGCCCTGGCCTTTGCCCTCAACGTGCCGATGGCCCATGTCTCGGCACCGCCAGGCTATTCAGACAAGGCAATCGCGGCGATCGACAGGACCGATGTGACCGCCTCGATGCCGGCGGAGAAGCCCGACATCATTATCGTCATGAGCGAATCCTTCTGGGATCCGACCAAGCTACCCGGCGTCACCATCACGCCCGACCCGATCCCCAACGTGCGCGCGTTGCGCTCGGGCTCGATGTTCTCGCCCGAATTCGGCGGCATGACCGCCAACATCGAGTTCGAGGCGCTGACCGGCTTTTCCAATGCCTTCCTGCCGGCCGGCAGCATCCCCTATCAGCAGTATGTGCGCACGCCGACGCCTTCGCTCGCAACCTTCCTCAAGAGCCAGGGCTACCGGGCGCGCGCCATCCATCCCGGCACCAACTGGTTCTGGAACCGTGGCGCGGTCTACGCTGATTTCGGCTTCAACGATTTCAAATCAGAAGAGACGCTGCCGCCCTTGCAAAAGCGCGGGCCGCTGGCGTCCGACGCGGCGATGACCGACGAGATCATCAGCGAGGCCGACGCCAGCGATGAGCCGGTGTTCTTCTTTGCGGTCAGCCTGCAAAACCACGGCCCCTACGAGCCGAACCGCTATTACAATCCGACCCATACGGTGCAGGCCCCGATCAGCCGATGGGCACGCGAATCGCTGCTTAGCTACGCCGAGGGGTCAGCCGACGCCGATCGTGGCCTTGAACGCCTTGTCGAATGGGCGAAGAAACGCTCCCGTCCCACCGTGATCGCCTTCTTCGGCGACCATCTGCCGCCGCTGGGGCCGGTCTATGTCGAAACCGGGTTCCTGAAAGACAATGTCGCGCCGCGCAAGGAACCGACGCCGCAAGCCGCACTTGAACATCACCAGACGCCGCTGATCATCTGGTCGAACCACTCCGGTCCGGTCGAGAACCTGGGCGCGGTGAGCCCGGCGTTCCTGCCCTATCATATCCTCACCACCGCCGGCATCACCCACCCCTACTACACCGGCTTCCTGGGTGAGATGCGCGAACGCTACCGCGTCGTCGACCGCAATTTGTTGCTGACGCCGACGGGCGAAGCCACGCCAGATTGGGCACGGCAGAAGGAAATCGATCCGACGATCCGCGATTTCCGCCTGCTGCAGTACGACATGATGTTCGGCAAACGCCTCGCGGCGCCGGACTTCTTCCCCGAAACGGTCGACAAAATTGTCGCCCATACGAGTTGAGCCAAACGATCCCGTGAGGATCGAGCCTGGCGACCCTTCACACGTTCAATCCGTCAATTGCAGCTTCGAGAACTTGTTGGCGATCTGCTGGAAGACGTCCGGCAGTTTGGTCGGATCGTTGACGGCATAGTAGCCGCTCGGATCCGAGGCGCACGCGCTGTAAAGCGAGCGGTTGGCGGCGGTGTCGGATTGCAGCACCATGGTGTAGATTTGCACGCCCTCGTTCTTCAACTGCGTGCAAACGCTTTTGGTCCAGCCGTCGACATTGCGCGCTGCGGTCGCCTGGCTGTCCGATCCGAAACGGCCACCTGCGAGATAGCCATAGGATGTGTAGTCGGACTTCGTCGGCTGTTCGCTGGCGCCATAGACGACGTTCTCTCCGTCGGTGAGCAACAGCACGATCTTGCTGACGCCGGGCGTCTTCCACGCCGCTCCATCCGTGTAGGGCGCGGCGGGCGACAGCACCCGCATTCCCCACGACAGGCCCTCGGAGACATTGGTGCCTGAACCGTTCCACTCGGTCATCTGGCTTGCTGCCTTGCGCAGCTTATCGAAATCGTCGGTCAGCGGGACAACGGGTGTGGGACAAGCGCGGTTCGGGCCAACGGTGACTGGGGTGCCCGTCTCGGTGATGAACTCCTTGGCGGGCGCAACATATTTGGCGACCTTTTCCTTGGCGCTCGTACCGGGCGTCAACAAATCGCCGAGCAGATCGCTGAGATCGATGCCGAGAAGGTTGCCCTTCTGCTTGGCGAGCTTCGTCTTGTCGCTGACGTCGTCGAGGTAGGAATTGTTGTAGTATTTGTCCGAATTGCCATAGGAGGCAGACGGCTTCTGGGCAACTTCGGGATCGTCCGGCGCAAAATACGGAACAAACAGCGTGTCGGGCTCGTCCGGGTCGGGTGGGGTATCGGAAATGTTGTAGGCGCCCGGCCGCGCCTCGACACAGCCCTTCCATCCGGTGTTGTTCCATCCGGGCTCGGTCCATCCAGTCTGCTTGAGCTGCTTGAAGAGCGCCATATGATTGGGACGCTTGCCGTCGATGACCGGGAAATTGACGCCGTTGGTGGAGGACTTGCCGTCCATATCGATCCAGGACGGGTCGAATTCATCGCCATCGACGTTGACGGCCGTGACGAACGGAACCAGCGAGGCGCGAATCTGGCGCGTCGGCGATTTTGTCGCCTCGAGCGTGTCGAGCAATGATTTGGTCGCCGTCCTCAACGCCGTCATGCGCGCGCCGGCCATGGAGCCGGTGTTGTCCAGCACCAGCACGACTTCGAGCTGGTTGTTCGATTCGACGGCGGAGGCATCGACCTCGATGTGCTTTTCCTTGCCGAACAGGAAGGCAAAGTTGAGAGTGACGTCGGCTGAGGCAACCGCCTTCGTCTTGACGAAATTGACGCCTTTGTCGACCGTCAACGTCGCCTTCGCATTGCCGAGTTCGCCATGGCCGGCGATGTTGGCCTGGAAATAGCGGTCAAAGGCGTCATTGCGGGTGATATCGAGATCGCCCAGATGCGAAGAGGCAAGGTTTGCCGCATCGAGGGCATTCTGCAGGTTGCTCTTGGCCCGCATCAGGGTGGAGACATCGGTTGCGAAGGCGACAGCCGTGAGGATGGCCGGCAACCCCAGCCCCAGCACAAGCGAAAAATTGCCGCTCGTCGAGCGCCAGAACTTGTTAAGAAGCATCCTTACCCCCCGGAAATGCTTGCCGCTTTTGTGCGCGGATTGGCCTGGCTTCTTCGCCTTCTTTGATGGATCGAGCGTTGACGGCAGGATCTCAACTCCACACAACCTGACATTGTGGTTAAGGCCCGGTTGCCGGAAACCACGAAGCCTTGCCATTGTTGCTGCTTGATTTTTCCGCCCCTGCGACACAAGGGAATGCCGCTTGCGCTTGCGTTGTGGGCGGATTGCTGTATAGACGCCCCCAATCTGCCGGTCCCAGCTGGGGGCTGAACGGAGGGCCGGAGGTTTTTTCGAAAACCTTCGTGTGAAGACAGAAGTGCTTCCGCCTCCCGTGTCTCCGCTCTCGACCGTCTCGTCATGCTCCTTTCTTCCCCGCCCCCTTTTACCGGGAACAGCGGGTCAGAGAAGTTGCAGAGGCTTTTGCCGCCGGGAACCGGAAGAGAAACGAAGAAAGGCACTGATACACTATGGCTCTTTACGAACATGTGTTTCTTGCCCGGCAGGACCTCTCGCAGCAGCAGGTCGATGCGCTTGTCGAACAGTACAAGGGCGTCATCTCCGCAAATGGCGGGTCCGTCGGCCGGGTCGAGAACTGGGGACTGAAGTCCCTCACCTACCGGGTCAACAAGAACCGGAAGGCTTACTACACGCTGATGGACCTGAACTGCCCGCCGGCCGCGCTCAACGAGATGGAGCGCCAGATGGGCCTGTCCGAAGACGTGCTGCGTTTCCTGACCATCAAGGTCGAAGCGCATGAGGAAGGCCCGTCGGCCATGATGCAGAAGCGCGAAGAGCGCTCGGAACGCGGCGGCTTCGGCGACCGTGACCGTGGCGATCGTGGTCCGCGCTCATTCGGCGACCGTGATCGCGGCGACCGTGGCGATCGTCCGCCGCGCTCGTTCGGCGACGCCGGTGCCGATCGTGGTCCGCGCCGTCCGCGCGAAGGCTTTGAAGGGGGTGCAGAATAATGGTCGACATCAACCAGATCCCGACCCGGCGCCCGTTCCATCGCCGCCGCAAGACCTGCCCGTTCTCCGGCGCCAACGCCCCGAAGATCGACTACAAGGACGTGCGTCTGCTGCAGCGCTACATTTCCGAGCGCGGCAAGATCGTGCCGTCGCGCATCACCGCCGTCAGCCAGAAGAAGCAGCGCGAACTCGCCAAGGCGATCAAGCGCGCCCGCTTCCTCGGCCTGCTGCCCTACGTGGTTCGCTAAGACTTTCGAGCGGGCGGCTTGCCGCCCGCTTTTTTAACCTCGGCGACGGGCGCCGCGGGGATCGCATTCAAATCCCGAGTTGAGGTCAAACCTCTAACTGCCTGAACAGGCAGGACAGCGACACCGGCGCCAAGGCGCGCCCCAAGCTTCCTGACCTGTTCCCAAGACAATTCGGCGTCGATCGCATGATTGCCGCCCAACTGAAGGAACAAAACCATGGAAGTCATTCTTCTCGAACGCGTTTCCCGCCTCGGCCAGATGGGCGATACCGTCAAGGTCAAGGACGGCTTTGCCCGTAACTTCCTGCTGCCGCAGGGCAAGGCGCTGCGCGCCAACGAAGCCAACAAGAAGAAGTTCGAAGGCCAGCGCGCCCAACTCGAAGCCCGCAACCTCGAGCGCAAGTCGGAAGCCAGCCAGGTCGCCGAAAAGCTCGACGGCAAGAGCTTCATCGCCGTGCGTTCGGCTGGCGAAACCGGCCAGCTCTACGGCTCGGTGTCGACCCGTGACATCGCGGATCTGCTGACGGCGGAAGGTTTCACGGTCAACCGCAACCAGATCCTGCTCAACCAGCCGATCAAGACCATCGGCCTCACCAATGTGGCGATCGCGCTGCATCCGGAAGTCGAGGTCACGATCACGCTCAACATCGCCCGCACGGCCGACGAAGCCGAACGCCAGGCCAAGGGCGAGACGCTGACCACCGCCGAAGCCATCTATGGCGACGACATCAACGACAATGCGCGGCCGGAAAACTTCTTCGATCCGAACACCGAGTTCGAAGGCGGCGAAGACAACGCCTGACGACTTGAGTTGCCTGTGCGCCCTTCCGGGCGTGCCGCACTTTAGCTTCCCAGTTGGCCTCAGCCATACTGGACCAATGCCCGGGTCTCTCGCCCGGGCATTTTTGTGCCAAATGGAACTTTTCGAACCCCTATATATTGATGCAGACTACGGCGTCGCGCGTCCTTTGGCCGCGCAAAGGACGCTGTGAAACTTTGGTTTGGCGCACGATCCCTTTCCCGAAAGTCGATTTCGATTTTCGGGGTCGTGGGCCGAGACAGCCTGTCTGAGGGGACATTTGGTCATGAATATTCTGCTGAAGCGCGTTCTCGACCGCTTGGTGCGCACCGGCAATCTCAAGGTAACCGGCCCCAAGGGCGCTGCGGTGGTGTTCGGCGACGGCAGCGGCGAGCCGGTGCACATGCACATCAAGACCGCGCATGCCGAGCGGGCCATCACTTTCGATCCGATGCTGGCGGTGCCCGAAGCCTACATGGACGGCGAGCTCGACATTCTCGAAGGCGGCGTGCTGGGTGTGATGCGCATCGCCTTCCAGAACATGGGCAGCGGCGGCATCGACGCCACATGGTCGAAAGCCATCGAAGGCCTGCGCCATGCCTTCCGCCGCCTGCAGCAGATCAACACCGCCTCGCGCTCGCGCCGTAACGTGCAGCGCCATTACGACCTGTCGGGCGACCTTTACCGGCTCTTCCTCGACGAGGACATGCAGTATTCCTGCGCCTATTTCGAGCAGCCGGACATGACGCTCGACGAAGCGCAGGCTGCCAAGAAACGCCACATCGCCGCCAAGCTCAGGCTGAAGGCCGGCCAGACGGTCCTCGACATCGGGTCCGGCTGGGGCGGGCTCAGCCTCTATCTCGCCAAGGCGTTCGACGTCGACGTGCAAGGCGTGACGCTGTCGACCGAACAGCATGGCGTCGCCACCGACCGAGCGCACGCGCAAGGGTTGGAAAGCCGCGTGCATTTCGAGCTGAAGGACTACCGCGAGCTCAACGAGCGTTTCGACCGCATCGTTTCGGTCGGCATGTTCGAGCATGTCGGCGTCAACCATTACCGCACCTTCTTCGACAAGTCGGCGACGCTGCTCAAGCCGGATGGCGTCATGCTGTTGCACACGATCGGCCGCTCCGGCGTGCCGTGGGCGACCACCGCCTTCGTCCGCAAATACATCTTCCCGGGCGGCTATGTCCCTGCGCTCTCCGAAGTCATGCCGGCGATCGAGAAGTCGGGGCTGGTCGTCACCGACATCGAAATCCTGCGGCTGCACTATGCCGACACGCTGAAGCACTGGGGCGAGCGCTTCGCCGCCAACCGCGACAAGGCCAAAGCGATCTACGACGAGCGCTTCTGCCGCATGTGGGAGTTCTACCTGGCCGCCTCGGAAGCCGCTTTCCGCTGGCAGGATCTGGTGATCTTCCAGATCCAGATCGCCAAGAAGAACGACACCTTGCCGACGACGCGCGAGTACATGGCCAAATGCGAGAAGGCGCTTGAGATGCGCGATATGGGGCACCGTGAAACGGATCCCTCTAAGAAGAGCCCGGCTGCCAAGCCCGCTCGCCGCCGCAAGGTTGCGGACTGAAGCGCGCCTCGTTTTGAATGGACGCATGCGAGACGCTTTAGGTCTTTGTTTTATGCAAGTCGTCCTCCCGAAGCCGGACCCACTTTTAAGCGACATGCATCAGAAATAGTATTGCCGCTTGCCATTGCCGACGCCTGCACTGAAAAAGGTCCCGTGATCGCCAACGGACCTTTTTCATGACCTATGTCCTCTATGTCGCTGCTGCCCTGGCCGAGATCGCAGGCTGCTTTTCGTTCTGGGCGTGGTGGCGGCTGGAGAAGTCGCCGCTGTGGCTGCTCCCCGGTCTCGCCTCGCTCGCTCTATTCGGCTTCCTGCTGGCGCTGGTCGATGCCAATGCCGCCGGCCGCGCCTACGCCGCCTATGGCGGCATCTACATTGCGGCGTCGCTTGGCTGGCTGTGGCTGGCGGAGGGCGTGCGCCCCGACCGCTGGGACCTCGCTGGAGCTGCGCTCTGCATTGTCGGCGCCTCGGTGATCCTCGTCGCGCCACGCGGAGCCTGAGCATGGAGTTACCAGCCCCACTTCGCCAGGGTGTCGAGCGCCTGCTCGAGAACGTTCCGCTGGCGACACTCAAGCAGGCGGCAAAAACGCTGTCCGACCGGTACCGCGCCGAACTGCGAGATGGTCGGCTGCATATGGCTGAGAACCTGGCCGTGCAAGCCTACCTGGCGACGCGGCTGCCGGCGACCTACGCCGCCGTCCGCGCCAGCCTCGATGCGCTCGGCGACGCCAGGCCCGGCCTTCAACCCAAGAGCCTGCTCGATGTCGGCGCCGGCCCTGGTACGGTGCTTTGGGCCACGAGCGACCTGTGGCCCGATCTCGAACAGGCGGTACTGTTCGAAGCCAGCGCCGCGGCGCGCAAGGTCGGCGAAACGCTTGCCGCCGGCGCGATTGCCGCTCGAACCAGATGGCTGGCCGGCGACGCCACCATCGACCTTGTCGACATCGAGCCGGCCGATCTGGTCACTTGCGCGTATGTGCTCGATGAAATTGTCCCTGCGTCTCTGCCAAAGCTTATCGGTCGGCTGTGGCAACTCACCAGCGATACGCTGATGGTCGTCGAGCCGGGCACGCCGGCCGGATGGCAGCGCATCCTTGCCGTGCGCCGGCAACTGATCGAGGTGGGCGCGCATGTGCTTGCGCCCTGCCCGCATCAGGCGCCCTGCCCGCTCGCCCCACCCGACTGGTGTCATTTTTCCCGCCGCGTCGCCCGCTCGCGCCTGCATCGGCTGGCCAAGGATGGCGACGTGCCGTGGGAAGACGAGAAGTTCATCTACGTCGCCGCTTCGCGAGACGCGCCCACTTCGCGCCAGGCACGGGTTCTTGCGCCGCCCAAATCGGGTTCCGGCAAGGTGTTGCTGAAACTTTGCGAGAGCAATGGCAGTGCCGGCGAAAGGCTGTTCACCAAGCGCGACGGCGAGACGTTCAAGGTTGCGCGGCGGTCGGGCTGGGGCGACGTTCTGGAAATTTGACCGGCACAATTGTTCTTGCTTCGTTCTTGTTTTTCGTGTAATTTGTTCTTCTGCCGAGTCAACTGAAATCGGGGGACGGGAATTCTGTCCTGTGGACGATTTGTTGTTCCTGTGAACAAGCGAACATTGATGTTGGTTGGCATCGGCACTGTTGCAGATAAGTCAGCACTGACTTTTGTCATTCTGGTATCGAAGAGCCGGGATCGAAATCGGGGATATCATGGCAGAGGCAGCGCGAAAATTCGGCGTCGCGGAAACACCGCTTTATCGTGAAGCGCCAAACAACATCGAGGCCGAGCAGGCGCTGCTCGGCGCCATCCTGGTCAACAACGACGCTTTCTACCGTGTCTCGGACTTCCTGAAGGCCGGCCATTTCTACGAACCGCTGCACCGCAAGATCTATGAGGTGGCGTCCGAGTTCATCCGCATGGGCAAGGTTGCGACGCCGATCACGCTGAAAACCTTCCTGCCGGCCGACGAGAAGGTCGGCGACATGACGATGGCGCAATATGTCGTGCGGCTGGCGGTGGAAGCCGTCACCGTCGTCAACGCAACCGACTATGGCCGCGCCATCTATGACCTTGCGACGCGTCGCGCGCTGATCACCGTCGGCGAGGACATGGTCAACATTGCCTATGACGCGCCGGTCGACATGGCGCCCACCGAACAGATCGAGGATGCCGAGCGGCGGCTGTTCGAACTGGCCGAAAACGGCCGCTACGATGGCGGTTTCGAGAGTTTTTCCGATGCGTTGAAGAACGCCGTGGACATGGCCAGTGCCGCCTATATGCGCGACGGTCACCTGTCGGGCATTGCCACCGGCCTGCGCGATCTCGACCACCGCATGGGCGGCCTGCAGCCGTCGGATCTGATCATTATCGCCGGCCGTCCGGGCATGGGCAAGACGTCGCTGGCAACCAACATCGCCTACAACATCGCTGCCGCCTATGAGCCCGCCCAGCAGGCGGACGGCTCCGTCAAGGCGGCCAATGGCGGCGTCGTCGGCTTCTTCTCGCTCGAAATGTCGTCGGAGCAATTGGCCACCCGCATCATTTCCGAGCAGACCGAGATCCCATCATCGAAAATCAGGCGCGGCGACCTGACGGAAGCCGATTTCGGCAAGCTTGTCGCCTACACGCAGGAGAACCACAAGCGCCCGCTCTACATCGACCAGACGGGCGGTATTTCGATTGCCCAGCTTGCGGCGCGCGCCCGCCGCCTCAAGCGCCAGCGCGGGCTGGATCTGATGGTCATCGACTATATCCAGCTCATGCAGGGTTCGTCCGCCAAGGCGTCGCAGAACCGCGTCCAGGAAATCACCGAGATCACCACCGGACTGAAGGCGCTCGGCAAGGAGCTTGGCGTGCCGATCATCGCGCTCTCACAGCTCTCGCGTCAGGTCGAAAGCCGCGACGACAAGCATCCTCAGCTGTCGGACTTGCGCGAATCGGGTTCGATCGAGCAGGACGCCGACGTGGTGCTGTTTGTGTACCGCGAGGAATATTACATCAAAAACAAGGAGCCCGAGAAAGGCACGCCCGAGCACCTCGCCTGGGAAACAAAGATGGTCGAGGTCCAGGGCAAGGCCGAAGTGATCATCGCCAAGCAGCGCCATGGACCGACCGGCACCGTCAGCCTTGCCTTCCAGGGCGAATTCACCCGCTTCTCCGACCTCGCCGAAGAGCATCATTTGCCTGAAAGATTCGAGTGAGTTTTTGATCTACCCTCGCATTCCGTCACACCCCCCTCTGCCCTGCCGGGCATCTCCCCCGCAAGGGGGGAGATTGGCAGTTTCATTTGCGGCGCCCTCTCTTCAACCTGGGCGATTGGCGAAGACGGTGATGACATCCAATCTCCCCCCTTGCGGGGGAGATGTCCGGCAGGACAGAGGGGTGTGGGCAGGATCGCCAACTCCCGATTATTTCCAGGCAGCATCCAACTGATGGCCAAATCGAGGGTTCAGTTCATCTGCCAGAATTGCGGATCGGTGCATCAGCGCTGGGCCGGCAAATGCGATGCCTGCGGCGAGTGGAACACGCTGGTCGAGGAAGGCACGTCCGGCGGCATCGGCTCAGGGCCGGCCAACACGCGCAACGCCCGCAAGGGTCGCGCGGTGGTGCTGACAACGCTGTCGGGCGACATCGAGGACGCGCCGCGCATCATTTCAGGCATCGGCGAACTCGATCGCGCCACCGGCGGCGGCTTCGTGCGCGGCTCGGCGCTGCTGGTCGGCGGCGATCCCGGCATCGGCAAGTCGACGCTTTTGACCCAGGCCGCGGCTGCACTCGCGTCAAAAGGCCACCGCGTCGTCTACGTCTCAGGCGAAGAGGCCGTCGCGCAGATCAGGTTGCGGGCGCAGCGGCTCGGTGTTGCCGCCACGCCGGTGGAACTTGCCGCCGAGACCAATGTCGAGGACATCCTAGCAACCATCGCCGACGGCAGGCGGCCGGACCTGGTGATCCTCGATTCGATCCAGACGCTGTGGACAGACCTTGCCGATTCGGCCCCAGGCACCGTCACCCAGGTGCGAGCCGCCGCCCAGGCGATGATCCGCTATGCGAAATCCACGGGTGCGGCGATCGTCCTGGTCGGCCATGTCACCAAGGAGGGCCAGATCGCCGGGCCGCGCGTCGTCGAGCATATGGTCGACGCCGTGCTCTACTTCGAGGGCGAAGGCGGCCACCATTTCCGCATCCTGCGCACGGTGAAGAACCGTTTTGGGCCGACCGACGAGATCGGCGTCTTCGAAATGTCGGACAAGGGCTTGCGAGAGGTCGCCAACCCGTCCGAGCTTTTTCTCGGCGAACGCCATGCGAAATCACCGGGCGCCGCGGTTTTCGCCGGCATGGAGGGCACAAGGCCTGTGCTGGTCGAGATCCAGGCGCTGGTCGCCCCCTCCTCGCTCGGCACGCCGCGCCGCGCCGTCGTCGGCTGGGACGGCGCCCGGCTGTCGATGATCCTGGCGGTTCTGGAAGCCCATTGCGGCGTGCGCTTCGGCAGCCACGATGTCTATCTCAACGTCGCCGGGGGCTATCGCATTTCGGAGCCCGCGGCCGACCTGGCGGTGGCGGCGGCCCTGGTTTCCTCGCTCACCGGTCTTGCCCTTCCCGCCGATTGCGTCTATTTCGGCGAAATCAGCCTTTCGGGCGCCGTGAGGCCGGTTGCGCATGCGCAACAGCGCCTCAAGGAAGCCGAAAAGCTGGGTTTTGGAAGCGCGGTTCTGCCCTTGGGCAGCGAGGAACTTGCCGGGGGGATCGGGGCCGGCGCTTTCCAGCCGACCGAGCTTGCCGACCTCGTGGCACGCATAGCCGGCACACGCCGAAGCCGCGTGGACGAGCAAGACTAGAGCATCGGACCCAAGACTGGGAACCGGTTTTGGGAAAACCCGATGCTCCGCGCTATAATGCGGCTCATGGAGTGGGGCGAAAGACATGCCGATTACGCTGCTTGACGGAATTCTCGTCGGCTTCACCCTGGTCTCGGCGATGCTCGCCATGGTTCGCGGCTTCTCGCGCGAAATCCTGTCCGTCGTCTCCTGGGCAGCGGCAGCAGCGGCGGCGTTCTTTTTCTACAAGCCCGTCCTTCCTTACCTCAAGCCTTACATCGACAACGAAAAGATCGCCATGGCGGCCGCCGCAGGCATCGTCTTCGTCATCGCGCTGATCGTCGTCTCGGTCATCACAATGAAGCTCGCCGACTGGATCATCGATTCAAGGATCGGCGCTCTCGACCGCACGCTCGGCTTTCTCTACGGCGCGGCGCGCGGCATTCTGGTCGTTGCCGTCGCGCTCCTGTTCTTCAACTGGCTGGCTGGCGCCAAGGCACCGGCCTGGGTCACGGATGCCAAGTCGCGGCCGTTGCTGGAGCAGATCGGCGCCAAGCTCGAAAGCCTGCTGCCCGAGGATCCGGAAAACGCCATCCTCAAGAAGCTCAATCCGAATCAGCCGGCTGCTGAGACGCCCGCTGCTCCGGACGCACCGGCGGCGGATGCCCCGGCAGGTGGCGAGGATGCCAACACGCCAGCTCCCGACGATGACGCCGCAACACCGCCCGCGGAGAACGCTCCGGCCAATCCGGCGCCGGCGGCACCGGCAAACTGACGCCCGGAACGGGCGCCGGAAACTGACGATGGTGTGAACGGCTGCACGGGCGCGTTGCTTTCGACGCGAACCCGCACTATATGGCGATTTTAGCGGAGCTTAAGATGGCAGACGCAGACGACGTGCTTTCCGCCGAGGCCGACGACCATTTCCACGACGAATGCGGCGTGTTCGGCATTTTCGGCCGGCAGGATGCGGCAGCTATCGTCACACTTGGCCTGCATGCGCTGCAGCATCGCGGCCAGGAAGCGGCCGGCATCGTTTCCTATGACGGCACCCAGTTCCATGTTGAACGCCATGTCGGCCTGATCGGCGATACCTTCACCAAGCAGCGCGTCATAGACAGCCTGCAAGGCAACCGCGCCATCGGCCATACGCGCTACGCCACGACAGGCGGCGCCGGCATGCGCAACATCCAGCCCTTCTTCGCCGAGCTGGCCGATGGCGGCTTTGCCGTCGCCCACAACGGCAATTTGACCAACGCCATGACCGTGCAGCGGGCGCTGCAGAAGCAGGGCGCGATCTTCTCCTCCACCTCCGACACCGAGACGCTGTTGCACCTCGTCGCCACCAGCAAGGAGCGCGATTTGAACTCGCGTTTCATCGATGCTGTGCGCCAGGTCGAGGGAGCCTTTTCGCTGGTGGCGATGACATCCAAGAAGATGATCGGCTGCCGCGATCCGCTCGGCATTCGGCCGCTGGTGCTCGGCGATCTCGACGGCGCCTGGATCCTGGCGTCGGAAACCTGCGCGCTCGACATCATCGGCGCGCGTTTCGTGCGCGATCTCAAGCCCGGCGAGATGGTCGTCGTCACGTCCAAGGGCATTGAAAGCCTGTTCCCGTTCGAGCCGCAGAAGACCCGCTTCTGCATCTTCGAATATGTCTACTTCGCCCGGCCGGATTCCTCAGTCGAGGGCCGCAACGTCTATGAGGTGCGCAAGCGCATCGGCGCCGAACTGGCGCAGGAGAGCCCGGTCGAGGCCGACATCGTCGTGCCGGTGCCGGATTCGGGCACGCCGGCGGCGATCGGCTTTTCGCAAGCCGCCGGTATTCCCTTCGAACTCGGCATCATCCGCAACCACTATGTCGGCCGGACCTTCATCCAGCCGGGCGATTCGATCCGCCACATGGGCGTCAAGCTTAAGCACAACGCCAACCGCCGCATGATCGAGGGCAAGCGCGTGGTGCTGGTCGACGACAGCATCGTGCGCGGCACCACCAGCCAGAAGATCGTGCAGATGGTGCGCGATGCCGGCGCCAGGGAAGTGCATATGCGCATCGCCTCGCCGCCGACGCGCGCCTCCTGCTTCTATGGCGTCGACACGCCGGAAAAATCGAAGCTTTTGGCATCGCGGATGTCGGTGGAAGAAATGGCCGAGTTCATCCGGGTCGATTCGCTCGGCTTCCTCACCATCGATGGCCTCTATCGCGCCGTCGGCGAGGCCAGCCGCGACAACGACCAGCCGCAATTCTGCGATGCCTGCTTCACCGGCCAGTACCCGACCCGCCTGCTCGACTTCGAAGGCCACGACAATGTGCGCACGCTGTCGCTGCTGGCGACGAGCGGGTCGTAGGATTGCCGCACCGTCATCCGCGTTAGTCATATTCCCGGAATCCATAGCATGACCCTCGACCTTACCGGCCGCGTTGCGGTCGTCACCGGCGCCTCGCGCGGCATCGGCTATTTCATCGCCAAGGAATTGGCTGCAGCCGGCGCGCATGTCATCGCGGTAGCGCGTACCGTCGGCGGACTGGAAGAGCTCGACGACCAGATCAAGGCAGCCGGCGGCCAGGCAACGCTGGTGCCGCTCGACCTCGCCGACATGGCCGGCATCGACCGTTTGGGCGGCGCTATCCACGAACGCTGGGGCAAGCTCGACATTCTCGTCGCCAATGCCGGCGTGCTCGGCGTCATCTCGCCGATCGGCCATGTCGAGGCGAAAACGTTCGAGAAGGTGATGACCATCAACGTCACCTCGACATGGCGGCTGATCCGCTCGGTCGACCCGCTGCTGCGACTCTCCGACGCCGGCCGCGCCATTTTGCTATCCGCGAATTCGGCCCACTCGGCGCGCGCCTTCTGGGCGCCCTACGCGGCCTCCAAAGCGGCGGTCGAGACGATGATGCGCTCCTGGGCGCACGAGACGCAAAGCCTGCCGCTCAGGGTCAACGCGGCCGACCCAGGCCCTACCCGCACTGCGATGCGCGCCCAGGCTGTGCCCGGCGAGGATCCGGCAACACTGCCTCACCCTTCGGAGGTCGCCAAGCTTATCGTGCCGCTGGCGAGCCCGGACCTGAAGGAGACCGGACTGATCTTCCAGGCCAAGCACAACCGCTTTGTCGCCTATCGCCAGCCGGAATAGCTGCTTTTTGCCGGAAGATTCTCGGCACCGCCGACGTTCTTCGAATGTCAGACATTCGAAACCTGAACGGAGGACCACCATGCGCAGACTGCTTCTCGCCACCGCCGCCCTGATCGTGGCCGCGGGCGCCGCCTATTCGCAAGACGCAAAGATGAGCTTCTTCGTCACCAGCGTTGGCTCCGGCAAGGGTGCCGACCTCGGCGGCCTCAAAGGTGCGGACGCGCATTGCGCCTCGCTGGCGGAAGCCGCCGGCGTCACCGGCAAGAGCTGGGCCGCCTATCTGTCGACCAGCGATACCGACGCGCGCGACCGCATCGGCAAGGGGCCGTGGGTGAACGCCAAGGGTGTGAAGATCGCCGACGATGTCGCCTCATTGCACGGCGACGCCAATGGCATCACCAAGCAGACGGCGCTGAACGAGAAGGGCGAAGTGGTCAACGGCCGTGGCGACAAGCCAAACCGCCACGACATGCTGACCGGCTCCAAACCCGATGGCACGAAGATCGCCGACCAGACCTGCGGCGACTGGACGGTGAGCGGGGCAGAAGGTGCAGCGATGATGGGCCATCACGACCGAACCGGCCTCGACGATTCGGCGGCCGCCAAATCCTGGAACTCCTCGCATGCCTCGCGTGGCGGCTGCAGCCAGGAGGCGCTGAAGGGCACCGGCGGTGACGGCCTGTTCTATTGTTTTGCCACCAACTAAGCCCGCTTGGGTTTAGATCTGGGCCCAGATCCGCCATCGCATCACGCGGCTGTGATGTCATGGCGGAAGGCTGCGCGGCGGTCATGCTTTCGTCATTTCGGCGGAGTTGATAGGATCGCAGCGACTCCCGCAACAAGCGCCCCAATTGGGCAGAACAAGGACATCCCCATGGCAACGACCGCAGCGTTGGTCTGGTATCTGGTAATCGCCGGCCCGCAGGGCGGCATGGTCGTGCTGCCCAGCACATTCGACAAGCGCGAACAGTGCACCGCCGCCATCACCGAATATCAGAAGCAGCCGACACCGACCGGCTGGTCGGTGCAATGCGTGCCGAGCGCCTCGCCCTTCACCGACGAGGGCGACGCCGAAGAGCCGGCAGCGCAGTAAGCATCCGGCGCACGGCGTTTCAGCGCCGTGCGCTCACCGTCAGCTGCGGCTTCTGGTTGATGGTCTGGAACACCACGCAATACCGCTCGGTCAGCTTCAGCAGGGAGTCTACCCGCTCCTGCGGCTCGTCGGTATCGAGATCGAAATTGAGCCGGATGGCGCGAAAGCCGACCGGCGCATCCTTGGCGACACCGAGCGTGCCGCGAAAATCGAGGTCGCCTTCGGCTTCCACCGTGGCAGCGCCCAGCTTGAACTCCAGCGCCGTCGCCACCGCCTTCAACGTCACCCCGGCGCAGGCCACCAGCGCCTCCAGCAGCATGTCGCCCGAGCAGAGCTCGAGCCCCGAGCCACCGGTTGCCGGATGCAATCCGGCGATCGCGATCGCCCTGCCCGTCTCCACCTTGCAGGCAACCGACTGGTCGTCGATCGACCCTTTGGCGCGAAGCGTGATCAGCGCCTGCGCAGCGTCGTCGCGATAGGCCTGCTTCAGTGGCGCCTGCTTGGCCTTCAGTTCGGTCGCATCCATTTCCGTTCCTTCGCTCTCCCTGGCCGGCCAGCGGCGTGGCTTTGTCAGATATAAAGTGCCGATTGCTTTCTGGAAGCAAGGTCGCCATCCCCTGCCCCAACGCAAGCTTAGGGCTGGCGTAGCGCTGCGCCGACTTTCGCCCGTATAGCTTTTGGTACGGGAGAGTTCCTCTCGCGTCGCTCCTCACAGCATTTTGTCGCCTCCTGCAACACTGGTCCCGCGCCTTATGGCCGATGTCGCCATTCTCGAAACACGCGAAAGGGTTCTCGCCGGAATCCTGCTGACCGGTGCGGCCTATTTCCTGTTTTCGACACAGGATGCCTCGATCAAGCTGCTGGTCACCGGCATGACGGTCTGGCAGATCATGTTCTTCCGCAGCATCACCATTCTGGGCGCCTGCGCGGCGATCGGCGGCCAACGGCTGTTTGCGGACACGGTGCGCTCGCCAATCGTGCGGCCGATGCTGGTGCGCAGCGCCTTCACACTCGCCGCCTGGCTTTGTTACTACAATGCCGCGCGCAGCCTTCAGCTTGCAGAACTGACCACCGTCTACTACGCGGCACCGATCATCGTCACCGTGCTTTCGGTGGTGATGCTGGGCGAAAAGGTGCCGATGCTGCGCTGGCTTGCGGTGCTGATCGGCTTTGCCGGCGTCTTCGTCGCTTGCGACCCGACCCATCTCGGCCTGTCCGTGCCGGTGCTGCTGGTGCTGGCGGCGGCCTTTTTGTGGGGCATAGCCATCGTGCTCCTGCGCAAGACCGCGCTTGCCGAGCGTTCGATGATCCAGCTTCTCCTCAACAACTTCTACTTCCTGCTCTTTTCGGCGGGACCGGCGCTGCTCTGGTGGCAAACGCCGGACTGGGCCCAGTTGCTGCTTCTTGCCAGCGTCGGCGCGCTCGGTGGATTTGCGCAATATCTTCTGTTCGAAGGCATGAAGCGAACGCCGGCTTCGATCCTCGCACCCCTCGAATACACCTCGCTGTTGTGGGCGTTCGCGCTCGGCTTTGCGATCTGGGGCGACGTGCCGCGCCGTGAAGTGTTCTTCGGCGCCGCCCTTATCATCGCCGCCGGGCTGCTGATTGTCGGCACCGAGCATTTCCGCAAGCGGCTATGATGTGGATCGCCGTCACTGCTGACGCTACGATGTCAGAACGCAACGGCGTAGGCTGGCGGCATGAGTGACATCGCAGCCCCGACGGACAGCACCACTGAGCGCACGCTGGGTATCCTGCTGGTGTCGTCATCGGCGGCGGTGTTCGGCCTGACCGGGGTGCTGACCAAGTCGATCCACGCCGATCCGCTGACCATCACCTGTTGGCGCGGCTTTGTCGGCTCGATCCTGATCAGCCTCTATGTGCTGTGGCGCCGCCATCGCTCCGGCAACCGCGAAACGTTGCGCCTTGGCTGGCGCGGCTGGCTGCTAGCGGTGGAAGGGGCGCTGGCCAGCATCGCCTTCATCTCGGCCTTCAAGTTCACCTTCGTCGCCAATGTCGCGATCATCTATGCCACCGCGCCTTTCGTCACAGCGCTGCTGGCCTGGGTTCTGACGCGCGAGCCGTTCCGATTGCAGACGATGGTCGCCGCTGCTGTCTCGCTGTGCGGCGTGGCGATCATGGTCTGGTCCGGGTTCGGCACCGGTCATCTGTTCGGGGACGGGTTGGCGCTGCTGATGACCATCGGCAGCGCGCTCTACATGATCATGGTGCGCGCCTTCCGGGAGACGCCGGTAGTGTGGGCCGGCGCGGTTTCGGCCTTCCTCTTGTTCGTGCTCGGCTGGTTCGTCAGCGATCCGCTGGCGGTCGCGCCACGCGACGCGGTGCTGCTTGCCACCTTCGGCTCATGCTTTGCACTGTCCTCGATCCTGTGGACGGAAGGGGCGCGGCTCATTCCGGCGGCCGAATCCGGGCTGCTCGGCTCGGCCGAAGTGCCGTTCGCGATCCTGTTTGCCTTCCTGTTCCTGGGCGAGATCGCACCAGCCGCCAGCATGATCGGCGGCGCCATTGTGTTGTGCGCGGTGTTTGCCCATGCGGGGCGGGATTGGCTGATGGCCCGCTCGCAACGGCTGGCGTCAAATATTTCGTAAAAAAGTTACACAGTCACGGAACCATCGTCCGGCTCATGCATTGTTGGTGTGACGGGCCACCCCCAAGTCCCCCCAAACCCCTCGGCCCGTCCTACTCCCAAGCCGACCGCAAGGTCGGCTTTTTCTTGGGCGTTTGATCCGCAGAGAGATCGGATCTTGTTGATCAGCCAAGGAGGCCGGGCACAGCCAAATTGCCACTGAGCAGTGCCGCCAGATCAGCTGCCGGACCATCGGCACCGGCGCGCAGCCGAACGGCAAATTCAGCTATCGGAACCTGCGGCAGACCAAGTTCGCGCGGCGCTTCGACAATGCCGGAATGGGCAAAGCGCGCGGTGCGCAGCGTCAGCGCAACACCCGCATTCACCGCCGTGCGCAGGCCGGCCAAGCTGGCGCTGCCGGCGGCGATGCGATAGCGGCGGCCGGCCGCATCGAGTGCGGCAAGTGCTGCTTCGCGAAAGCCGCAATACGGATCGAGCAACGCCAGCGGCAATTCTTCCTGGCGCGAGGCCAGCCCCTTTTGCGAACACAGCCATATCATCGGTTCGCGCAGCACGCCGACTTCGTCCGGCGTTGCCACCTGGCGCATGACGATTGCCAGGTCGAGCCCGCCGGACTGCATCGCTTGCGCCAGTTCGGCGGAGCGGCCGACACGCAATTCGATCCTGACGCGCGGATGGCTGACGGCGAAGGCGCGCAGCAGGTCGGGCAGACCGCTGTCGGCAAAATCCTGCGTCGTCCCGACGGCAACGCGCCCGGCAGCACGCGCGCCCTTCAACGCCAGCCACGCCTCGCGGTGAGCGGCAAGGATGCGCCTTGCATGGCCGACGAGATCCTCGCCGGCCGGCGTCAGGCCTCGGCCCCGGCCCTGCGGCGCCAGAAGCGCCTCGCCGACGATTTCCTCGAGCCGCTGCATCTGCGCGGTGACCGCCGAGGGTGAACGGCCGACGCTCAACGCCGCCTGCGCCAGCGAGCCGCTGTCGACGAAAGCGATAAAAGTCCTGAGCAGGTCGGGATCGAGCGTTTCCATAGTTCGATAATATCGAACCTTCAATTGAAAACAATTCGATTTTTTTGATTCGATGACAGTGGCATGGTCCTTCCAACGGCGATCCGACGCCGCTCAAACCAGGAGAAGAAAAATGCCCATCATCAACGTCAGCGTCACCGGCAAGCCTGATGCCGCGCTGTCCGCCCGGATCGCCGGAGAAATCACCGAGATCACGGCCGCGCAGTTGCGCAAGGATCCGACGATCACCGCGGTTGCCGTTTCCTATATCGATCCGCAGCACTGGTTCGCCGGCGGCAAGTCACTGGCCGAGCATGGCACCAACACGTTCTGGCTCGATATCAAGGTGGTCGACGGCACCAACACCAAGCTCGAGCTGGAGGCCTATCTGAAGGCGATTTTCGACGCCTTCGGCCGCCTTTTGGGCGGTGTGCATGAGGAAAGCTATGCCTTCGTGCATGAAGTGCCGGCAGCCGCCTATGGCTATGGCGGCAAGACGCAGGAGTTCCGTTTCATCAGCGGGCGGTTGAAGGCGGCGTGAGCTGCGGCCCTCCCTTCTCTCCCAAAAGGGGGAAGGAAGCGAGCGCCGCGCCTCCACATTGACGTTGCCCTCCATTCCGCTACGCTCTGCCCCGAAGCGGTCGCAAAGAGCCGCGAAGCTAGAATCGTTGGGAGAGAAGCGGCATGATCCTGACACTGGCGCTGCTTGCGGGTCTTGTCCTGGCCTGGCTGCTGATCGGCGTGGTGGAGAAATTCCGCCTCGGCCTGCGTTTCACCCAGGCACTGCTTTATGTGCCGTTCAAGCTTGCCTACCGGATCAGCGACAACCGCGTCAGGATCACCCGCAAGGCGCAGGCCCCTGTCATCTACGTCATCTCGCATCAATCGCGTTTCGAGCCGGCGCTGATGCTGTCGCTGCTGCCGGACGACACGCTGCATATACTCGACGAGGTCTCGGCGCGGTCGCCATGGCTCGAACCGTGGCGCGAGCTTGGCCGCACCATCGCCTTCAACGCCGAACATCTCTTCGTCAGCCGCAGGCTGGTGCGCGTGCTGAAGGGCAAGGGGCGGCTCGCCGTCTATCTGCCGGACGCGGTCGAGCCCAACGTCAAGACGTTTCGCCTGTTTCGCGCCGTCACCCGCATCGCCATGCAGGCCGACGCCAAGATCGTGCCGATCTTCGTCGCCGGCGCGCGCAGCCTGCCGGTCTCGCTGACGCCGGCGGACAAGGCGCCGCGGCACTGGTTTCCGCAACTGTCGATCAACGTGCTGGAACCGATGACCATCGCCGAACTGGCAGCGCGCAACCCGGACCAGGCCTCCAACACCAACGCGCTGTTCGACCGTGTCGCCGAGGCCCGGCTTTTCGGCGCCGACCTCGATCGTGGCCTGTTCCTGGCCATGCGCGACGCTGCTGCCCGTGTCGGCGCCTCGCACCCGATCATCGAGGACGTCATCTCCGGCGCGCTGAGCTACCGCAAGATGTTCATCGGCGCCCGTGTCCTGGGCCGCCGGTTCGAGGCGGTGACGGCGCCGGGCGAAGCGGTCGGCCTGCTGCTGCCCAACGCCAATGGCGTGGTGCTGTCGTTTGTCGGCCTGCTGTCTGGCGGCCGGGTGGCGGCAATGATCAACTACACCGCCGGCCCGGCCAGCGTGACCGCGGCGGTGCGCACGGCGGTGATCCGAACGGTTGTCTCCTCCCGTGCCTTCGTCGAGAAGGCCGACCTCGCCGATATCGTCGCGGCGGTCGAGAACGGCGGCGCCAAGCTGCTTTGGCTGGAGGATGTGCGGGGAGACGTCACCGCGCTTGACAAGCTTGCTGGGGCCTTGCTGTGGCGCTGGCCGCTGCAGCGGCAGGATGCGGCCAAGCCTGCGGTGATCCTGTTCACCTCGGGTTCGGAAGGCACACCCAAGGCAGTGGTGCTGTCGCACAAGAACCTGCTTGCCAACGCCATGCAGGCCGAGGCGCGCATCACCATCTCGCCCGCCGACATCCTGCTCAACGTGCTGCCGGTGTTCCATTCCTTCGGCCTGACGGGCGGCACCATCCTGCCGCTGGTCACCGGGGTAAAGCTGTTCCTCTACCCCTCACCGCTGCACTACAAGATCATCCCCGAGATCGCGCGCAAGGTGAAACCGACCATCATGTTCGGCACCGACACGTTCCTCGCCAACTATGCGCGCACCGCCAAGGACGGCGATTTTTCCAGCCTGCGCTTCGTCGTCGCTGGCGCCGAGGCTGTGAAGCCGGAAACCCGCCGCGTCTATCGCGAACGCTTCCAGGCCGAGATCATCGAAGGTTTTGGGCTGACGGAAGCCGCACCCGTGGTTGCCGTCAACACCGCGATCCATGGCCGCGACGGCACGGTCGGCCGACTGCTGCCGGCGATGCGCATGAAGCTGGAGCCGGTCGAAGGCATATCCGACGCCGGCCAGTTGTGGCTCGACGGACCGAACCTGATGATGGGCTACATGACTGCCGATCGCCCCGGTGAGTTGCAGCCGCTGACCGGCTGGCACGACACCGGCGACATCGTCGCCGTCGACCGCGAAGGCTTCATCACCATTCGCGGCCGCGCCAAGCGCTTCGCCAAGATCGCCGGCGAGATGGTGTCGCTGGGCGCTGTCGAGATGCTGGTGCAGTCGCTGTGGCCGGAAGAACGCCATGCTGCGGTGGCGGTGCCGGACAAGAGGCGTGGCGAGCGCATCGTGCTGGTCACCACCGCCGACGATGCCAATCCCGACGAGTTGCGCAAATTCGGCAAGCAGGCAGGCGCCGCCGAACTGATGGTGCCGAACGACATCATCAAGGTCGAGGAAATCCCGGTGCTGGGTTCCGGCAAGACCGACTATGTGTCGACCAGAAAGCTGGCGATCGACAGGTTGGGGCTCGGTGTGGCGGCCTGAAGCCGACGCGAAGCGGAGCGCAGGATGACGAATGCGGAGCGGGCTTCCAGAAACCCTACCCGATGTCCGAAGGCGGCACTTTCTCGCCCTCCTGCTTGGCCCGCTTTGAATAGGCGCGCACGCTGAACGGCAGGAAGAGCAGATAGCCCGCGACCGAAGCGGTCAGCGTGTACCAGGGGTAGGTCATCAGCAGCAGCACGTAGAGCACGACGCCAAGGATGATCGGCAGCACCTTGTCGCCTGGCACTCTCAGGCTCTTGCCGGAATAGACCGGCAGCCGGCTGACCAGCAGGAAGGCAACCAGGATGGTGAAGCCGGTGGCGACGAAGGCAGCCGGGCGGCTGGGCTCCAGACCTGTGCGCAGGAAATACAGGTAGAGCGGCAGCATCACCAGCACGGCGCCCGCCGGCGCCGGCACGCCGACGAAATATTCGGACTGCCACACGGGGCGCTCGGCCTTCTCGTCGTCGAGCACGTTGAAGCGGGCAAGCCTGAGCCCGCAGGCGATGGCGAACAGAAGTGCTGCGATCCAGCCCGGCGATCCGGCGCGGTCGAGCAGGAAGGCATAGAGCACGAGAGCGGGCGCAACACCGAAGTTGACGATGTCGGCCAGCGAATCCATCTGCGCACCGAACTTGGAGGTCGCCTTCAGCATCCGCGCCAGCCGCCCGTCAATGCCGTCGAGGAACGCCGCGAGCAGCACCATCACCACTGCCGGCTCAAAACGGCCCTCAAAGCCGAAACGGATGCCGGACAGGCCGGCACAGATGGCCAGCACGGTGACGAGGTTGGGCAGCACCATGCGCATCGGGATTTCGCGGATGCGCGGGCCGCCGCTGGCATGGGCTTCGAACTTTTTGTATTGCGTGCCCACCGGTCAGGAAATCCGCACGAGGGGAGTGCCGGCGACACCGCCGAATTCGGCCAGCACGGTTTCGCCGCCGACGGCCGTCTGGCCGACGGCAACACGCGGCGTGGCGGTGAGCGGCAGGAACACGTCGACACGGGAGCCGAAGCGGATCAGGCCGAAACGCTCGCCGATGGCAATCGAGCCGCCGGCCTCGGCCCAGCAGACGATACGGCGCGCCACCAGGCCGGCGATCTGGACAGCCGCGACCGTGCCGTTGGGGCTGTCGATGACCAGGCCGTTGCGCTCATTCTCGGTGCTCGCCTTGTCGAGTTCGGCATTGAGGAATTTGCCCGGCCGGTGCTCGATCTTGGCAATGCGGCCACGCACCGGGGCGCGGTTCACATGGCAGGAAAACACGTTCATGAACACCGAGATGCGGGTCATCTCGACATTGCCGAGGCCAAGTTCGCGTGGCGGCACCGCTGGTCCGATCGCCGAAATGATGCCGTCGGCGGGGCTCACCACCAAGCGGTCGTCGACCGGCGTGACGCGCTCGGGATCGCGGAAGAAATAGACGCACCAGGCGGTCAGGATAAGGCCGACCCAGAACAGGATCGACGAGAAATAGCCGAGGAAAAGCGTCGCCGCGCCGAAGGCCGCGATAAAGGGATAGCCTTCGCGATGGATCGGTACGAACGCGTTCTTGACCGTATCGACAAGGCTCATCGGGCTGGGGCAGGCTCCGTTTCAAGTCCGGCCTCAATAGCCGAAAGCCCAATTCACCGCAACGCAACAATCGGCAAGGCCGCATTGGCCGCAATTGGCAGGAGCCGTGATGCGCTTGCCTGTCGGCATCATTGCCGCCAGAATTCAGGCCACCGCCGGTTCGCAGCCCCAGAGAAAAGATCGACTGCCCATGATCCGACACCTGAACGGGGCCAACCTTGATTCCAGGCGATGGGCTGAAATCGGTGTGGTTCTGGTCGCTCTGCTGGCGTCGAGCGGGAGCGCCATGGCGCGAGCAAGGCCATCCTTCGACTGCGCCAAGGCCGCCAGCGCGGCGGAAAAGGCCATCTGCGCCGACCCTGCCCTGGCGCAGGCCGATGCAGACGTGGCGAAAACCTACGCGGCGGTGCTCAAGACGCTCGATCCTCACGCCGGCAAGGCCTTGCGGGACGACCAAAGCGATTTCATTGCGTATCGCGACCAGATCGCCGGCTTCAACGAGAACACACCCAAGGATCGGCAGAATTTCGATCTCGGCGAATTCCTGCGCGACCGCGTGCCTTCCTCGCCGGTATCCGCAAGCCCAAGGATACCGGTTTCATCGGCACATGGAGCAGCGTTCGCGGCACGGTCGAGATCAAGGCGGCTGGCGCTGGCAAGCTCGACGTGTCGGAAGAGGTCGCCAATCCTGTCTCCGGCAGTGGTTCGTGCGAAATCGGCGGCACGGTCAAGGCCCGCAAGGACTTGCGGCTTGTCGATACCGACGACAACGACAGGCCGACCGGCTTTGTTTTCATCTTCCGCCGCGATGGCGATGCGCTCGTCGTCGAGCAGAGCGGCACCGGCAAGGACGGCATTTCGGAACCGCCGTCATGCGGCGCCAACGGTCATGCCGATGGCAATTTCTTCCTGAGCGAAAAACAGTAGGGCTGCTGTCGGGGATCCGTCCCCTCGCCCGTCCTTGGTGAGACAGCGCTTCATTCCGCCCGCATGGGCCGACGACGCGTGCAACGGAGGCTCCCGATCATGCAGGCATCATCTGGCAACAAAGCTCGTGTCGTGACGGAAGGCCTCGCCTTCGGAGAATCGCCGCGCTGGCGTGACGGACGCCTGTGGCTCTGCAACTGGGGGACCGGCGAGATCATCGCCGTCGATGCCGACGGCAGACGCGAGATCGTGCTCACCGTGCCAGCTGTGCTGCCCTACTCCATAGACTGGCTGCCGGACGGCCGCCTGCTCGTCGTCTCCGGTCGCGAGGGGTTGCTGTTGCGCAGGGAAACGGACGGTTCACTGGCTACCCACGCGGATTTTCGAAAGCTGTCGAAAAGCCCGTGGAACGAGATCGTCGTCGACGGGCGCGGCAACATCTATGTCAATGGCGGCGGCCCGGCGCCGGCTCCCGGCCAGTATTTCGGCCCAGGTACCGTCGTGCTGGTCACGCCAGACGGCGCGGTCCGGCAAGTGGCGGAAAATATCGCGTTCGCCAACGGCATGGCGGTGACGCCGGACAACAAGACGCTGATCGTCGCCGAATCGCACGCCAACCGGCTGACTGCCTTCGACATCGCCGCGGACGGCAGCCTCGCCAACCGCCGCGTCTGGGCCGACCTTGATGGTTTTCCCGACGGCATCTGCCTCGATGCCGAAGGGGCGGCCTGGTACGCGGACGTTCCCAACAAGCACTGCGTGCGGGTGCTCGAAGGCGGTGAGGTGCTGCAGACCGTCAATGTCGATCGCGGCTGCTTTGCCTGCATGCTGGGTGGCGCGGACAGGAAAACGCTGTTCATCGCCGCCGCCGAATGGCGTGGTTTCGAGCACATGACCGGCGATGCCCGCACCGGCCAGGTGCTCAGCGTTGAAGCGCCGGCACCTGGCGTTGGCTGGCCGTAGAAGCCTTACACCCCGGGAATCCGCTGATAGTTGGCGATGTCGGCTCGCACGCCGAGCCGGGCGATCGTCTCCTGCGGATTGAAACCGGCACGCGCATGCTCGGCCGTGACGATCGGCACGACCCGGTCGACGACCGACTGACTCTCCCATTCGACGATCGTGACCAGGTTGAATTCGCCCGGGCCAGAGAATTGCTCGAGCAGGAAATCCTGCACGAAGCCATCCTGCCGGCGCAGCACCTCATGCGTTGCCTTGACCTTGGCGAGTATCTCTTCGCGGGCGGCGGCCGGGACGACGAACTTGTCCACCCTGAACACGCTGCCGCCATCAGCACTCTGATTTATCTCGCTCATTTTCGATTGTTCCGTTCCTGGATCTTGGTGTTTGCGGGCTCCAAGAACGGCCTACAATCTCAACTAAAGTTGAGGTCAAGCGGATTTTTTCCCTTCTCCCACAAGGGGGAGAAGGAGAGCCGCCGCTATGACACCTCCGACGTGCGGCGGCGGACGATGACGCCAAGCTCGTCGCCTTCGCGGGCGATGCGCAGCCGCTCTTCGGCTTCGGTCGCTTCGCGCTGGCGGTCCCACATCGAGGCGTAGAGGCCGTGCTTGCGCATCAGCTCGGCATGGGTGCCGCGCTCGGCGATCTGGCCATCCTGCAGCACGATGATTTCGTCGGCGGAAATCACCGTCGACAGCCGGTGGGCGATGACGATGGTGGTGCGGCCACGACTAACCAGATCGAGCGCGGCCTGGATCTCCTGCTCGGTGTGGCTGTCGAGCGCCGATGTCGCTTCATCCAGCATCAGGATCGGCGGCGCTTTCAAAATGGTGCGGGCGATCGCCACGCGCTGCTTCTCGCCGCCGGAGAGTTTCAGCCCGCGCTCGCCAACCATCGACTTGTAGCCATCGGGCAGCCGTTCGATGAACGGCCCGATCTGGGCGAGTTCGGCCGCCTTGCGCATGTCCTCCTCGCTGGCGCCGATGCGGCCATAGCGGATGTTGTAGGCGATGGTGTCGTTGAACAGCACGGTGTCCTGCGGCACCATGCCGATCGCCCCGCGCAGGCTCTCCTGCGTCACGTCCCTGATATCCTGGCCATCGATCAGCACCTGGCCGCCCTGGACGTCGTAGAAGCGGAACAGCAGCCTCGAGATGGTCGACTTGCCGGCGCCCGATGGCCCGACGATGGCGACCGTCTTGCCGGCCGGCACCGCGAAGCTGATGCCCTTCAGGATCTTGCGGTTCGGATCATAGGAGAAATGCACGTCGCGAAACTCGACCTTCCCTGCGCTGACGGCGAGTGGCCTGGCATCCGGCTTGTCGACGATCTCCTGCGGAACATCCAGAAGGTCGAACATCTGCTCGATATCGGTCAGCCCCTGGCGGATTTCGCGATAGATGAAGCCGATGAAATTGAGCGGCACCGACAGCTGCATCAGCATCGCGTTGATGAAGACGAAGTCGCCGACCGTCTGCGTGCCCGCCTGTACTTCGAGCGCCGACATGCACATGACGATGACGGTGCCGAGGCCGAAGATGATGCCCTGGCCAAAGTTCAGCCAGCCGAGCGAAGTCCAGATGCGGGTCGCCGCGATCTCGTAGCGCGCCATCGAGCGGTCGAAGCGCTCGGCCTCCATGCCTTCATTGTTGAAATATTTGACCGTCTCGTAGTTGAGCAGCGAGTCGATCGCCTTGGTGTTGGCGTCGGTGTCGCTGTCGTTCATGTCGCGGCGGATGCCGATGCGCCAGTCGCTCGCCCGCACCGTGAACCAGACATAGACCCAGACGGTGACCGCGACGACGACGACGTATTTCCAGCCATAGGTGTAAGCGAAGATGCCGGTGGTCAGCGCGAATTCGAGGATGGTCGGCGCGGTGTTGAGCATGATGAAACGGACAATCGTCTCGATACCCTTGGTGCCGCGCTCGATGATGCGCGACAGGCCGCCGGTGCGCCGCTCGAGATGAAAGCGCAGCGACAGTTCATGCATATGGACGAAGGTGCGGAAGGCGAGCTGGCGCACCGCGTACTGGCCGACGCGGGCAAACAGTGCGTCGCGCAGTTGGTTGAAACCAAGCTGCACCAGTCGCACGACGTTGTAGGCGACGACCAGCATGACGGGTGCCAGCAGAAAGGTTGGCAGCGGCGGCACAGACCTGGCGTCGCCGGCCAGCGCGTCAGTCGCCCATTTGAAAAAATAGGGACCGGCGACCAGCGTCAGCTTGGCGACAACCAAGAGAAGCGTCGCCCAGGTGACCCGTGCCCGGAGATCGGCGCGATCCGCCGGCCACATGTAAGGCCACAGATTGAGCAGCGTCTTGAAGGTCGAGGAGTCGGAGACGGTTTTTTCGGCCATTTCTGGTGCCTTCTTCTTATTTTCAGCGGCCGGAGCAGCAGGAATTGACGAGCGCGGCGACCGACGCGGAAACATCGGCAAGCGCGGCGTGGTCGACCGCATAGCGCGAGCGCTGGCGATCGGGCTCGAAGCGGACCAGCCCGGCCTCGACCAGTATCTTCAGGTGTTGTGACACGGTGGACTGCGCCAGATCGAAACGATCGACGACTTCACGGCAGCAACAGGAGTTGCTGGCTGACAGGTGCTTTATGATTTCGATGCGTGCCGGGTGGGATAGCGCGGCAAGCCGCGCGGCAACGGTGCGGCTGTCCGGGGCGCAGTTGGCCGGCGCGGAGCGGCATCCGTCTATCTCGGAGGGGGATTCGGTCATCGTCCATCGGCGATAAACGATGACCGGTTCTGCGGCAAGCTGCCCTTTTGGGCAGATTTGGCTGCTAGGCCGTTGGAATGTGAGAGCTGAACCAATCGAGCACCAGCTGGGGGTTTTTTCCGAAGTAATTATATCCTTCGAAACGCTGGTCTGTCCCTTCGATCCAGAACAGTTTCTTGTCCTCTGAGGAGATGGTGTCGTAAATTTCCTGCACATTGGAGGGCTTGGTCAGGAAATCATTGCGAACCTGCGCGACGAGCGTCGGAACAGTCACTGCCCTGGCATAGTCCATCGGCCAGACGTCGGCGAGGTGGAAGCCGGTCCGCTTGTGAAAGGCCACGTCGAACAGATCAAGGCCATTGGCGATTTTCTGGTTTTCGACAGCTGTTTCGACGAATACCGCAGGCGTGACAGGCTGCAAGGCGATCATCGCCTTGATGTGTCTGAATTCCTCCGGATGCTTCTTCATGCCCACGATGGTGGCATTGGCTCCCAGGCAACGGCTGTAAAGGGCCGTCTTCATGTCCTTGGTATCGGGCCGGGATTTCGCGTAACGCAGCGATCCGATGACGTCGCGATATTCCAGCACACCGTGGCCATTGATGCCGCCGCTGCCCATTCCGCTGCGGCCGTGGTTGCGCATGTCGTAGGTGATGATGTTGTAGCCTGCATCATGCAGTAGCTTGTATTCCGGCAGGAAATTCACTTCGAAGCCGCCGAAATTTTTCCACGGCTCCAGATGCCCCGGATAGCCGTAGCGATTGCAGGGCATGGGGTGATTGAAGATGAGCAACCTGTCCGACTGGGCAGGGACGAACCAACCCTCGATCGTCACGCCATCCATCGCCGGAAAAAAGATCTCCTCGTATTCCATGCCGTATTCATTCGGCCATCTCAGGATCGGCGTGCGGGTCGAGTGTGCCATCAAATCGGCAAGGCCATTGATGAACTCTTCGGATTTGGCATCGGTCATGGTTGCACCCGTTTGCGTTTGATTGTCCGCAGCCGTCGCAACTGCGGATGAGGCGGCGATGATGGGGAGAGCGGCAAGTGCCATCCCGGCTTTGAGAAGCTGTCGGCGGTCATTCGAGAGAGCGCCTTCCTGCTGAACAGAATTGTCGCGCTGGTTGCCCATGTGGGCCTCCTTGATGGTTGTTGAGATGTCGATGTCCGTTGGGATTTGAGGCCAGGACACAATCCGTGTTGCCCGCCCTATTCGCCCGTCATGGCTGCGGCGGGACAAACCCTTCCGTGATGACAACCGTGCCCTCCGTCGAGGCGACGCGGAACTTCCTCGCGGCCGTATATTCGGGCGAATTGTAGAAGCGCTGGGCGTCGGCAAGGCTCGGAAACTCGGCGATGGCCATGACCTTTTTCGGCTGGCCTTCCACCGCGCTCGCGTTGAGGTTGAAGACGATGATCTTGCCGCCATATTTCGGGGCAAGCGGACCCGCCTCTTCCATATATTTGCGGTAGCCCGCCTGATCCTTGATTGTGTAGTTGGCGATCATGTAGCCGGGCGGCTGTGTGTTCTGCGCATAGCCTGTTGCGGCAAGAACGATGGTGACGGCCGTGGCTGCGGCCGCGCCGATAGCGAGTCTCTTCATTGTGCAATTCCTTTGGTTTTGTGGGGCCTAGAATGAGCCGTCTGTCGACCTGGACAGGTCCGCGTAGGCGCTCAGTTCCTCAAGACGCCCTTCGAGGACCGGCTTGAATGCTGCAAGGGCGTCACTGCCAGCCACGAACTGCTTCGGCGGATTCTCCATCCCGGCAAGTTTGACGAGGACAGCGCCGAGCTTGGCGGGATCACCTTGCTGTTTGCCGTCATAGCCCGACCACATGTCTTGGGCGGTGCCTTCAGCGGCGTAGTCCTGGATCGTGCTGGCGCTGTATTTGGCGTTCTGCACATCGAGGAGGTCCGTGCGGAAGAAGCCCGGCGCGACCACCACGATCTTGATGCCGAACTGTTCGACCTCCTGCGCCACCGAGAGGGAAAGGCCTTCGACCGCGAATTTGGCAACGCTGTAGGCGCCGCAATGCTTGAAGCCCATTATGCCGGCAAGCGAACTGATGTTGATGATCCGGCCCGAGCGTTGTTTGCGCATGGCTGGAAGGACCGCACGCATGACGTGGATGACGCCGTACAGATTTGTCGAGATCAGTCCCTCGATCTGGGCGGTGCTCAACTCCTCGAAATTGCCAAGCAGGCTGTAGCCGGCATTGTTGACCAGAACGTCGATGCGTCCAAAGGCCTTCATCGCCTCGTCAACCGCAGCCTTCGCCTGTGCTTCGTTGGCGACATCCAACTGGACGCACACGAGCCTGTCGCCTGCGACATCGCTCAGCGCATTGCGGACCTTGTCGAGATTGCGGCCAGTCGCGATCACCCGATCGCCTGCCTTCAGTGCCGCCCTAGCGGTGGCGGCGCCAATACCGCTGCCGGCACCCGTGATGAACCAGACCTTGCTCATATCCAACTCCTTGTCTTCGATGGACAGGAGATAGACCGCGCAGCTTATCCTGATTAGACGCTATTATCTGCATGAACTTAGAAATGGGATTGATAAATGCGTCATCGTCAGTCGAAAACCACTACCCTTTGTAGCGGAGCGCTTCGACCAGGACGGCGAAGGCCGGGGTTTGTTGTCGTCTGCTCGGATAATAGAGGTGGTAGCCGGAGAATGGCGGGCACCAATCCTCCAGCACACGGATGAGGCGTCCATCGGCAACATACTGGGCGATTTGCGATTCGAAGGTATAGATCAGCCCCAGTCCGCCGAGGGCAGCGTTTGCCAGCATCTCGTTGTCGTTGATGACGAGCGACCCGTTGACCCGGACCTCAAGCTCGACGCCGTCGCGCTCGAACTCCCAGGCATAGAGCCCACCCCCTGCGCTCTGCCGGTAGCTGACGCAATTGTGGTTGCTCAAGTCACGCGGCGTTTGTGGAACCTCGCGAGTGGCAAAATACGTTGGGGAGCCGACCACCGCCATGCGGATGTCCGCGCTCACCCGAACCGCAACCATGTCCTTCTCGACCTGCTCGCCGACGCGGATGCCCGCGTCAAACCGACCGGCGACGATGTCGGTCAGCCCTTCATCGACATTGATCTCGACAGCGATGTCCGGATATTCCGGCAGGAGCTTCAGCAGGACAGGCCATAGCACCGTTCTTGCCGCATGGCGGAAGGTGGTGATGCGGATCGTGCCCGCAGGCTTGTCACGAAGGGCGGTGAGCTGAGCGATTTCATTGTCGATATGGTCGAATGCCGGACGCAGGCTGTGAAGCAGCTTTTCTCCAGCGTCGGTCAGCGACAGGCTGCGTGTCGTTCGCGAGATCAATCTGACTTTGAGCCGCTCCTCGAGCATGCGGACGGCATAGCTGAGTGCCGACTGGGACAGGCCAAGCTTCGCGGCGGCACGTGTAAAGCTTCCCTCTTCGGCGACCGCGATAAACATGGCCAACTCGCTGAAGTCGCCTTTTCTCATTTATAAGTCCTGTTTCTGACTGCGCGCCGTTTATAGCGCCCAATCGGCATGTTCGTCCTCGGCTATTTGTTGGACGCCGAACCGATCACGGCCGAAGCGCCCGGGATTGATGACGAAACAGGACTGGGTCGCCAGCCCGCGCGACACCGCCGGCGGTTCAACACCGAACCAGAAGTCCTTTCTTGTGCAGGGACTCAGTCGAAGGCGTCTCGCCTTGCGGTGGAGGCGAGCGCGCTCAATGCAATCACTTGGTCTTGGGCGGAGCCGTCGTCGCCTGCTCGCCCATCGCCTTGAGGTCGGCGGCTTCGCCTTCCTTCGACTTTTCCGGGACCTTGAACACCTGCCCCGGCCAGATGCGATCGGGATCGCTGATCTGATCCTGGTTTGCGAGGTAGATGGTCGAGTAGCGCATGCCACGGCCGTAGACGCGCCGCGAAATCCGCCACAGCGTATCGTTGCGGCGGATGATGACGGCGCTGTTGGCATGTTCGAGCTTGGGCGCCACTGTCTCGGGCACATCGCCTGGCGGCGTTGCCGCAGCCACAACTCCCGGAGCATCGGTGGCGGGAGCGGGTGTCATGGCCGGAGCCTCGGTGGCCGGTGCAGCAGGAGCCGATGCGGATTCCGCCGGAGCGGCGCCTGCGACGGCAGGCGCGGCCGGCTTTGCTTCGGCGGGCGCCACGGCGGCGACAGAATCACCCGGCTCGCGCTCGAACGGTACGGCGGCGCGAGCCACAACTGTCACCCCATCGGCATCGAGGCCGTCGACATGGATGGTGTAGCTGCCGACCGGAATGTCACGAGCCGCCTCGACCAGGAAATGGCCGTCCGGCGACGTCTTCGCGTCGCCGAGCAGGATGTCATTGGCATAGGCGCGCACCTTGCGGCCGGCATCGGCGAGACCGGCGACAAAGATCTTGTTGCCGTCGATCTCGACCGCTTCGACGACGATCTTGGGTTCGGCCACTGATCCGGCGGGCGGCGTAGCCGGTGCCGCCGGAGCGGGGGCTGCTGCAACCACGGCTGGCGCAGGAGCCGCCGGGGCGGCAGCCTGGTCGCCGGCGGCCGGTGCGGCCGGCTTTGTCTCGGGCGCCGGAACGGTGAGCAGTTCGGCCGGCTTGCCGGGCTCTTCGACCATGGCCAGCACCTGGCCCGCCGCATCCTTGGGAACCGAGACGACGGCGGTTTGCGCCGAGGCGGTGACGACATCGCCGGTGGTGGCGCGCAATGCGATTGTATAGTCGCCGGGTTTCAGCGGATCGTCGAGCACGATGACAAAGGCGCCATCGGGGCCAGCGACGGTCGAGCCGAGCACGGTGGTGCCGTTGAGGATCTCTACCTTCGAATTGGGCGCCGCATTGCCGGCAACGACGATCGAGCCATTGCTCTCGACGCGCACCACATCGAAGGACGGCACGATCGGACCGGCCGCAGCCGCATCCGTTGAGGGCGCGGCTGGAGCCGCCGCATCCGTTGCCGGCGCGGTCGGGGCCGTCGCCTGAGGCGCCGCGCCGGGAGCGGCCGGCACCGCCGCTGGCGGCAGCCGCGCTTCCGTGCCGGGATCGGCCGGTTTCGGCGCCGCGGGCGGGGTCAGTGCTGCCACTTCCGCCGGCGGCGTGCGAATGAGATATGGGTCGAGTGCGCCTGATACATAGGCGGTTCCTGCGGCCGCAACGGTCCCACCCGCTGCGAACAAGAACGCCTTCAGTGGATTAATTGCCATATTTCCCTACCCCTTAGCCACCTAATGCCGGTCTAGCCTGTTTTGCCAAAGCCGACAAGAAAAAGCCCGCCCGGGCTTGACCCCGCTTTCAGACCCAATCACCAATCATCGGTATGAACACGATTCGATCCGTCTGCGTCTATTGCGGCTCGTCTCCGGGCCGCGATGAAACCTATGCCAAGGCCGGTCACCTGCTTGGGCGCTCGATTGCGCGCTCCGGCCTCAGGCTGATTTACGGCGGCGGCACCAAAGGCATCATGGGCGCCGTCGCCGAGGGCGCCTTGCGTGCCGGCGGCAAGGTGACGGGCATCATTCCGCGCTTCCTGATCAACAAGGAGGCGACCGAAACCGCGCTTGACCGGCTCGACGAACTCGTAATCACCGACAATATGCACGAGCGCAAACACAGGATGTTCGAAAAATCCGACGCCTTTGTGGCGCTGCCGGGCGGCATCGGCACGGTCGAGGAGATCGTCGAGGTCATGACCTGGGGGCAGCTCGGCCATCACCGCAAGCCGATCGTCTTCGCCAACGTCGGCGGATTCTGGGATCCGATGCTGGCGTTACTCGACCACATGGCCGCCGAGGGCTTCATCCACACCGCGCAGCGGGTCAAGCCGCTGGTCGTCAACGACCCCGAGGCAATCGTCGCCGCCATCATGGTGGCAGGCTCCTCCGTCGACGCCCCGACCGAGGGCATGCAGTCGGTGATCGACAAGATGTAGGGGAATAAGGGAGTAGGGCAGTAAGGCAGTATGTAGATTGCCTGAGGTGAAGCCCTACTGCCCTACTGCCCTACTGCCCTACTGCCCTACCCTCTTCTTCCGCTGCCTCCCGCAAGCCGGTGATCACGGCGCGGCGGTCGTGACGCCGCCAGGCAAGATGGATGGAAACCGTTCGCTCGAACCATGGCAGGTCGCGAAACACGATCCGTGACGGCGCGGCGGCACGCAGGCTGGCCTGCACCGTGGCCAGGCCAAGGCCGGCGCTGACCAGACCAAGCGAGGTCAACGGATCGGCCGTCTCATAAGCGATGTCGGGCAGAAAGCCGGCCTTGGCGCAAGCGGCCAGGAACTGGCCACGGTTGGTGTCGTCAGGCTGGCGCACGACGGTGATCCAGGTGCGGCCGTCGAGGTGATGCGGCCTGATGTCCGACAACCCGACAAGCGGATCATCTTCGGGAATCGCCAGCACCAGCGGTTCATGGCGCAGCGCGATCGTGGCGATGTCCGGGTCATCGTCAGCCGGCGGCGAATAGACGAAACCCAGATCGAGCGAGCGCTGCCGCAGCCCCTCCAGTTGCGCCGCCGACCGCAGGCTTCGCAACTGAAGATGAAAATCCGGCCGTTCGCGGCGAAACTGACGCAGCATCCCGGCGACAAGTCCGGCATGAACGGCGCCTTCGACATAGCCGATGGCGAGACGGCCGACGGCGCCGCTGGCCAGATTGCGGCCAAACTCCTCCAATCGCCGCGCGTTGGACAACAGCGAGCGGGCCTCGGTGAGGAAGGCGCGGCCCTCGGCGTTGAGATGGACCCGTTGCTTGGCTCTTTCAAACAGGGGAACGCCAAGCTGCTCCTCAAGCTGCATGATCTGCCGGCTGAGCGGCGATTGCGAAATATGCAGCATCTCGGCGGCGCGGCCGACATTGCCGGTTTCGGCGACCGTGACGAAATAGCGGAGTTGGCGCAGGTCGAACATTTTCTCTCCGAAGCTTTTAAGTCCTTCGCGGTCTCAACTTTATCCTATTCAGTCTTGGACAGTCTGGCTAGGCGCGGCGATAGTTGGGTCATCCCAACCAAAGGAGACCGCCATGCAGTTCTTTGCCCTTCTCAGCCGCAACACCGAAAAGTTCAGCGACGCCGATTTCGCGCCGCTGCTGCCCGGCGAGGCCGAGCAACGGCGCACGCTCTATGCCGAAGGCGCGGTGCGCCAGGTGTGGAACCGTGGCGACATCCCGGGCAGCGGCATGATGTTCGAGGCCGGCAGCGACGCCGATGTGCAGCACCATCTCGCCACCTTGCCGCTGGTCAAGGCTGGCATGATGGACATCGCCGCCATTGTCCCGCTCATCCCCTATCCAGGCTTCGGCCCTAAGCGCTGACGGGCGCAATAGGGTGGCGGTCGGCAAGGCTTGCCGCCTCCTCTCCCTCCAAGACTTTCGCCGGTTACGGTGAGCAAACTCGTCCCGTAGCGATTTCCGTTTGCGGCTCGCGAGCGAGTTGGCTATCGGGGAACATCTGCAGGGGGACAAACTTTGGAGAACAGACCCGAGACGGAGACAGATCTCGCTCCCCGCGCCTCCGTCGTCATGACCGTCTACACCGACCAGCGCTTCCTCGACGCGGCGGTCGACAGCATCCTAACCCAGGAGTTCCGCGATCTTGAGCTTGTGATCGTCGATGACGCGACCGGCGAAGCCGCGGTCTTCGAGGCACTGGCACGCCGTGATCCGCGCATACGGATCGTGACCAATCCGACCAATCTTGGCCCAGCCGCCGCCGCCAACCGCGGCATCGAGGCGGCTCGCGCCGACATCATCCTGCGTCTGGATTGCGATGACATCGCCGAGCCGACGCATGTCGGGCGGCTGGTCGCGGCGCTGGACGAGGACTCCGAGCTTGGCCTCGTCGGAAACGCGGTAACGCTGATCGACGAAGCCGACCGCGTCGTCGGCGGGCAGCTAATGCCCGAAACGGATATTGCGATCCGGTGGACCATCCTGTTCCACAATCCGTTCTATCATTCATCCATGGCCTATCGCCGTAGCGGCTTCGAGGCCGTCGGGGGTTACAAGGCCGATCAGTGGATATCGCATGATCACTATCTGTGTTTTGCCCTGCTGCCCTTGTGCCGGGCGCGAAACCTTGCCGAGCCGCTGACGCGCTACCGGCTGAACACGCAAGGGCTGAGCACGAAGCACTCGAAGAACGCGCGCAACCGGACGCATCCGATCCGCGAGGCGCTCTGGGCCAAACTCGGGCTGACCTACGATCTTTATGACGACGCCTTCGCGCGCGATATGACCGAATTCATCCGTGGGCATGAGATCGCCGTCAAGCGGCGCGCCGCCGCCTACTGCAAGCTTCTTGCCGTGCTTCGCGTCTTCCTCGCCGCCGCCCGACCGTTCGAGCGAGCCGAGGATGCGGATGCCGCCAGGCAGCTGGCGCATGGCCTCGTTGCCCGCATGCTGGCCAGTCCGCCGTTGCGGATACACGAGATGCTGAGGGTCTGTTCCCTGTGTTGGCCGCTCGACCGGCGTGCCGCGACCAGAGCGGCAATGCAGCGGCTGGCGGCTGGCCTGAAGGCCCGGTTGCGCGCGACCGGGAAATGGCTCGGCGAAGCCGCGAAAATAGAGCCTTCACCGGCGCCCTCGCCGAGTGTGCCGGCCCTGCCGCGGGAGACTGGCCAGGCGCGCGACATTGCCGAAAAGAGTGTCGAATTTGTCCTGATTGCCGAGGCGGGCATTCTCGAAGCGCAAGCCCTGTTGCTGTGCGAGAGCATACGATGTTTCGCGGGTGCCTATTCGCGGTGCCCGATAACGGTCGTGTCGCCCAGGAGTAGCCGTCGCCCATCCGTGTCGACGCTGCGCAAACTTGAGCAGATGGATGTCGAATATCTGCCGATCGAGATCGAGAGTTACTACCCGCAATATGGCACGTCGTATCGCATTCACGCGCTTGCTCACGTCGAACGTCGGTCGGGGCCGCCAATCATTGTGCAGCTCGACAGCGATACGATCTTTGTCGCCGAGCCCGATTTATCGTTGGGCGCCAGTTCGGCCGCCGCGCGCCCTGTAGACGTCAAGGGAATGTGCACGACGGGTCCTGGCGACCCCTTCGACAGCTACTGGAGAAAGTTGTGCGCCCTTGTCGGCGTCGACTATGAACGTCTGCCCATCGTGCACACAACGGTCGGTGGCCAAGCGGTGCGGGCGAGCTACAATGGCGGGCTTTTTGTAGCAAAAAGGGCCTGCGGGCTTTTCCAGCGCACCGAAGACATTTTCAGACAATTGGTGGCCGCGGATATGAAGTCGTGGGCCGACGGGCCAACCTACAACACCGGAACCGGGGTTCTGCACGGAGACGCCACCGCCTATTGGGGTACAAGCCAGGCCGCCTTCTCGCTGGCGGCAGTCGCGGGAAACCACTCCGTGCGACTTTTGCCGGATACGCACAATTTTCCTCTCAACAACCTGGCTGGGTTGCCGGCACCGGACGCGGCGCGATTGGTCCACATCCACTATCATCACCTGTTCAGCGCCGGATCGGCAGAGGCAAATCCGATATTGGACGGAACGCTGGCCCTTCCGGCAGCAATTTCCCAATGGCTCCTCGCCCGGCTGCCGCTCCAGGAACAACCGCAGCCGACGGTCACGACGCGTGACCTCGCACTCGACCACGACGCACTTGTTCGCACCAACCACGATCTCAGCCTCCAACGCGACATGCTCGTCCGCGACCGAGACGCTCTCCGCGCAGAACGCGACGCGATCCTCGCGTCACGCAGCTGGCGGCTGACCGCACCATTGCGTTGGGCTCTAGGCCCGTTCGCGCGCCGCAGATGACGGGCAACATCGAAAGCGATGCCGGTGATCGGCAGACTGTGATCGACCGTCAAGAAACCGTCACACGCAAGCGGACTCGTCCGTGCTAGACATCGCGGTCAGGCCGCCGCCACGCGGCGCCATTTCCGAAAACTGTATCTTTGGTACTGCCCATGGATGTCGCTCTTGCCCCGGAAGGCACCGACCTGTCGCCTTACCTGCCCGACGAGCACGGGCTGTTCTTCATCTATCATTTCACCGCCGATGGCCTGCGCACCAAGGACCCTGCACAGGCGTGCTGGACCTGGCGCAGCTATCAGATCACCGACCTGCATGCACGCCAGGAGATCGGCGCCGAAAAAGCTTTGCCGGGGCCGGTGCGCGACGCCTTCCTTGCCCCCAGCCATGGCTGTCACATCGACTTCGAGGATGGCTGGCTCTATGGCGATCTGCCGGACCTAAAACACGACTTTTCGGAAGCGCGCGGGCTTGTCCATTTCCGCTTTGCCTTCAACGAGACGATGCTGGTCGGCGCTCGCAAGCAGCCGCTGGAATCGGTCGATGCCGTCCGCAAGACGGTGGAGAATGGATCGCGGAAATTCCGCTCGCCGGCGGAACTGATCGAGGCGGTCACGGGCCAGTCGCTCGACGGCATGTCGGTCGAGCTCGGCAAGCTGGGCGACACGCTCGACGGCATCGAGGACCGCGTCGTGCGCGATGCATGGCACAATGAGCGACAGGCGCTGGTCGAGGCGCGCCGGCAGCTGGTGGTGATCCATCGGCAGATGGCGACGATCACCAATCTGTTCCGGCATCTCGACCATTCGCATCGCAACGAGCTGCCTGACCCGATCAACGACATGGCGGCAAGGCTCTCGCAGCGGGCGCATACGCTCTATCATGACGGCGAGCAGTTGCAGGCGCGCACAAGGCTGTTGCAGGACGAGTTGATGGCCAAGCTGACCATGCAGTCGAACCAGTTGCTCTATGTACTCTCTGTCATGACGGCGGTGTTGCTGCCGATGACCATCATCTCGGGCCTGTTCGGCATGAATGTCGGCGGGCTGCCCTTGGTCGACACGCCCATGGGTTTCTGGGTGGTGACAGCGGTCTCTGTGTTTATCGCGGCAGCCACCTATCTGTTCGTCAGGCGGCTTGGCCGGGGGCTGTAACCGCAGCCCGGCGACTGTTCATGCCGAAGCGCGAAGATCCTCGATGATGGTCCCGGCGGCACGGATTTCCGCCTCGTGGCCCGGGTCGCGCCAGGTCTCGGCAAGGCCGGCCGCATACCATTCGCGCATCGCCGGCAGATTGAGCAGCTGTGCCGCATAGGTCGCAGCCGCCCCCTCGAAGGTGAGCCCATAGGACTGCACCCGGAACGCCACCGGGGCAAAGAAGGCATCGACGGCGGTAAAATGCGCGCCAGCGAGAAACGGCCCGCCGAAACGGGCAAGGCCATCGTTCCATAGGTCGCCGAGGCGGAAGAGATCCTGCTTCAGCGCATCGGACATCGGGAACGGTTTGACGCGCACGCCGCAACTCATCGGGCACGCGCCGCGCAGTGCGGTGAAACTCGAATGCATTTCGGCGGCGGCCGACCGCGCCCAGGCGCGCGCCTTGGCCTCGACGGGCCAGACGCCATGGTGACGCTCGGCCAGATACTCGACGATGGCAAGCGAATCCCAGACCGCCCAGCCATCGTCGACCAGGCTGTTGTCTATCAAGCAAGGCACCCGGCCGCTGGGTGAGAACGGCCGGTAGAGATCCCAGCTCGATCCGGTCGGAAATGGCGTCAGCCGCTCCTCGAACGGAATATCCAGCTCGCGCATGAGCACCCATGGCCGCAGCGACCATGAGGAATAGTTCTTGTTGGCGATGTGCAGCAGGTACATCGAAACTCCTTACCGGATAGAAGCCTTGCGCGCGTTCGTCAGCATCGACCAGGAATAGATCGCCAATGCCGCCCAGATCAGGGCAAAGGCGACGGCCTGGGTGGTGCCGAAAGGTTCGCCGAAGATCAGGACCGCGATCAGGAACACCATGGTCGGCGCGATGTATTGCATGATGCCGATGGTCGAAAGGCGCAGCAGCTTGGCACCGAAGGCGAACAGCAGCAGCGGCACCGATGTGACCGGACCGCAGCCGATAAGCAACGCCGTATCGACGCCGCTACCGGACACGATGTGGTCCTGCCCGGTCGCGATCAGGTAGGCGATGTAGCCGAGAGCCGGCACGGACAGCAAAAGCACTTCGAGCAGGAAGCCCTGGCTCGGGCCGATCGGCAGCGTCTTGCGGAAGAAGCCGTAGGCGGCGAAGGAAAACGCCAGCGCCAGCGACACCCAGGGCAGCTTGCCGCCCTCGATGGTCAGCACCGTGACGGCGACTGCCGCCAGCACCACCGCCGCGATCTGCAACCGGTCGAGACGCTCGCCCAAGAGCAGCGCGCCGACGACGACGTTGACCAGTGGGTTGATGTAGTAGCCGAGCGCGGTCTCGACGGTGCGGTCGACGGCGATCGCCCAGACATAGATGCCCCAATTGACCGAAATCAGCGCCGCCGTCAGCGCGGCCATGGCGATGGTGCGGGGTGAGCGAAGTGCCGCCTTGAAATCCGCCGTGCGGCCGGCCCAGACCAGCACGGCCGCGGCGATGGGTACCGACCAGACGATACGGTGGGCAATGACTTCGGCGAGCGGCAGGTGGGCGACCGCCTTCATATAGAAGGGCAGCAATCCCCACAGCAGATAGGCGCCCAGCGCCAAAAGAAAACCGCGGCGGGCCTTTGAATCGGTGTCCAGGGCAGTTGCTTCAGGGGCCATAGGCCAACGCTATGGCCCAGCCGCCTTGCCAAGACCATCACAAAGTTCTGATGGATCAACGGACTTTCGTTGATGGTTCAACCCTACTCCGCCGCCACCAGCCCGGCCATCTCTCGGTTCTTCATCAGCTTGTAGACGATGGAGTCCATCAGTGCCTGGAACGAAGCGTCGATGATGTTTTCGGAAACGCCGACCGTCCACCAGCGCGCGCCGGTGCCGTCATGCGATTCGATCAGCACGCGGGTGATCGCCTCCGTGCCGCCATTGAGGATACGCACCTTGAAGTCGGCAAGCTCCATGTCGGCGATCTCGTTCTGAAATTTGCCCAGATCCTTGCGCAGGGCAATGTCGAGCGCGTTGACCGGGCCATGCCCCTCGGCCACCGACATCTTCTCCTCGCCGTCGACCAGCACCTTCACGATCGCCTCGGACACCGTCTTCAGCTGGCCGTTGGCGTCGAAGCGGCGCTCGACCATGCAGCGGAACGAGGTGACGTTGAAGAACTCCGGCAGGCCGTGCAGCATCTTGCGCGCTAGAAGTTCGAAGCTGGCATCGGCGCCTTCATACGCATAGCCCTCGGCCTCGCGTTCCTTGACCACGGCAATCAGCGCATCGAGCCGGTGGTCGTCCTTAGGCACATCAATCCCGCGCCGCTTCAGCTCGGCGAGGAAATTGGCCTTGCCGCCTTGGTCCGAGACCATGACGCGGCGGCGGTTGCCGACCGCTTCCGGCGGCACGTGCTCATAGGTCGCCGGCTCCTTGGCCAGTGCGGAAGCATGGATGCCGGCCTTGGTGGCGAAGGCCGAGGCACCGACATAGGGCGCCTGCGCTTCCGGCGCACGGTTCAGGAGCTCGTCGAAAGCGCGGGAAAGCCTGGAGACACCGGTCAGGGCTTCCGCCGAAATACCTGTTTCGAAGCGGGTGGAGAAGGCCGGCTTCAGCGCCAGGGTCGGCACGATCGAGATCAGGTTGGCGTTGCCGCAGCGCTCGCCGATGCCGTTGAGCGTTCCCTGGATCTGGCGCACGCCGGCCTCGACCGCGGCCAGCGAATTAGCGACCGCCTGGCCGGTGTCGTCATGGGCATGGATGCCGAGATTGCCACCGGGGATGCCTGAGCCGATGACCTGCTCGACAATGGCGCGGACTTCCGACGGCTGCGTGCCGCCATTGGTGTCGCACAGCACCACCCACCGCGCGCCGGCATCAAAGGCCGTCCTGGCACAGGCCAGGGCGTAGTCGGGATTGGCCTTGAAGCCATCGAAGAAATGCTCGCAATCGACCATCGCCTCCTTGCCGGCGGCGATGGCCGCCTCGACGGATGCCTTGATGGCGTCGAGGTTCTCCTCGTTGGTGCAGCCGAGCGCGACGCGGACGTGGTAGTCCCAGCTCTTGGCGACGAAGCAGATGGCGTCCGACTTCGATTGCACAAGGGCTGCAAGGCCAGGATCGTTGGACGCCGACACCCCTGCCCGCTTGGTCATGCCGAAGGCGACAAATTTGGCGCGCGCCGTGCGCTTCTCCTGGAAGAAGGCGGTGTCGGTCGGGTTGGCGCCGGGATAGCCGCCCTCGACATAGTCGAGGCCGAAAGCGTCGAGCAATTTTGCGATGGCGATCTTGTCCTCGACGGAAAAGTCGATGCCCGGCGTCTGCTGGCCGTCGCGCAAGGTGGTGTCGAAGAGATAGAGGCGCTCGCGGGTCATGGTCATTTGCCCGCAAACCTGTCCGTCGCCCGGATCAGCTGACCCAGGATGCCCGGCTCCGAATAGGCATGACCGGCGCCCTCGATCAGGTGAAAATCCGCCTTCGGCCAGGCCTTGTGCAGCGCCCATGCATAGCGCGCCGGGCACGGCATGTCGTAGCGGCCATGGACGATGGTGCCGGGAATATCCCTCAGTTTCCAGGCATCGCGCAGCAACTGCCCCTCTTCCAGCCAGCCGGCATGGACGAAATAATGGTTTTCGATACGGGCAAAGGCGACGGCATAGTCGTCCTGTCCAAAAGGCCCGCTGGTTTCGGGGTCAGGCAAAAGCGTGATCGTCTCGCCTTCCCACAGGCTCCAGGCCCGAGCCGCCTCGATCTGCGCCTTGCGGTCGCTGCCCACCAGCCGCTTGCGGTAAGCCGCCATCATGTCGCCGCGCTCGGCCTCCGGGATCGGCGCCAGGAACCGCTCCCATTTGTCCGGGAACATTTCCGAGACACCGAACTGGTAATACCATTCGAGCTCCGCACGCGTCAGCGTGTAGATGCCACGCACCACCAGTTCGCTGACGCGATCAGGGTGGGTCTCGGCATAGGCAAGCGCCAGGGTCGAGCCCCAGGAACCGCCGAACACCAGCCATTTGTCGAAGCCGGCCATCTCGCGCAGGCGTTCGATATCGGCGACCAGATGCCAGGTCGTGTTGGCTTCCAGGGAGGCGTTGGGCGTCGATTTTCCACAGCCGCGCTGGTCGAACAGGATGACGTCGTAAAGTTTTGGGTCGAACAGCCGCCGGTGTTTTGCCGAGATGGTGCCGCCTGGCCCGCCATGCAGGAACACCGCCGGCTTGGCGCCCCTGGTGCCGGAGCGTTCCCAATAGACCTGATGGCCGTCGCCGACATCGAGCATGCCGGACTCGAACGCCTCGATCTCGGGATAGAGGGTGCGCAGTCGACTGCTCATAGCTGCAAACCTTTGGTCGGCCAGTCCGCCGTTTCGTGGTCGGGATGCTGGAAGGAGATGATCTGCTCCTGCCGGGCATAGTAGTCGGGGTCCTGGTGGATGGGCTGGTCGAAGATCGTCTCCACCCAGGGCAGCCGCGCGGCGTAGTTGACCTGGATTTGCGGGGCGAGATCGGAGCGGTCGTCGAAGGCGCCGATGGCGATCTCCAGTCCACCGGGCTGCCGATAGGTCAGCGGCGTGCCGCAGCGGGCGCAGAAGCCACGATCGATGTTGACCGACGACTGGAAATAGCTTGGCTCCTCATGGGTCCATTCGACGCCATCCCTGGGCACCGTCACCAGCGCCCCGAAGAACGAGCCGAACTGCTTCTGGCACATGCGGCAATGGCAAATCGACGGCCGGCCGAGCGCCCCCTTGATGCGGAAGCGCACCGCGCCGCACTGGCAGCCGCCGGTTCGTATTGTCTCGGTCATGATCTTTCCTTCGGCGGCCATTGTTCGGTGTCGTGGTCCGGGTGCTGGTAGGAGACGAGATCGGCCAGATAGGGGGCCGACGACATGTCCGCCATCGTCTCCTCGCCCGGCAATTGCGGGATCGTGTCGACATAGGGCAGCTTTGCCTCGGTGCCCCACTGGATCAGCGGCACGATCTCCGCCGGATTGTCGAACGCGCCGATGGCGAGGCCAACGCCGTCCGGCGCGGTGAAGGTCAGCGGCGTGCCGCAATTGGCGCAAAAGCCACGATCGACGTGGCTGGACGAGCGGAAATATTTGGGCTCACCGCGCGTCCAGTCGAGCGTTGCGCCGCGCACCGAAACCAGCGGCGCGTAGAACGAGCCGAACGCCTTCTGGCACATGCGGCAATGGCAGATCGAAGCGTCGCCAAGCGCGCCCTCGACGCGAAAGCGCACCGCGCCGCACTGGCAGCCGCCGGTATAGATCGGTCGGTTGTCGAGGCTCATCGCGGTTCACTCCGGGGCATGGCAGACGGCTTCGACATTGTTGCCGTCGGGATCGAAGACGAAGGCGCCGTAATAGTTTGGGTGATAGTGCGGGCGCAGGCCCGGCCCGCCATTGTCCTTGCCGCCGGCGGCAAGTGCCGCGGCATGGAAGGCATCGACCTCGGCGCGGCTGCGCGCGGTGAAGGCGACGTGCTGGTGGTCTCTCGGCTTGTCCTTGCCGGAACTCAGCCAGAACACCGGCCGGTCGCGGCCATAGCCGCCGACCTTGGCGCCGCCGGTGTATTCCAGCGGCACCATATACAGCAGCGAGGCACCCAGCGGCGCCATCGCCTTGTCGTAGAAAGCCTTCGAAGCATCGAAATCGGCAACGGTGATACCGAGATGGTCGATCATGGTACGGACTCCCTTGCTGGTTCGCTCGTCAGAACTTCGGCGCCGGCCAGGCCGGCTTCGATCACGATGTGCTGGCAGACATTGTCGATATCGCGACTGACGTCGTCGTTCCAGAAGCGCAGGATGGTCCAGCCGCTGCCCTTCAAAAAGGTGCTGCGTTCTGCATCGCGCTCGACATGCTCAGCATCCGCATGCTGGCTGCCATCAACCTCAACAATCAGCTTTTTGTCCGAGCAGGCAAAATCAACGATGTAGGGTCCGATCGGCACCTGCCGTCGAAAGCTCAATCCCATCAGCCTGTGTGCGCGAATCTCATTCCAGAGGTTCAGCTCGGCATCGGTCATCACACGACGCATGGATTTTGCGTTCTTGCGCTGGCGTGGCGGGACGAGGTCGTGACCCATCAGGCGCCCTCGTTTTGAAGGTTGGCGAAATCATGGATGATGGCCAATCTCCCCCCTTGCGGGGGAGATGTCCGGCAGGACAGAGGGGGGTGCTGTCCCTCCGGCCCATCAGCCAATTGTGGCGATGCCGTGAGTTGTTTGTCGATGGGAATGGATTGAGTGGTTGGCGATCCTTCCCACCCCCCTCTGTCCTGCCGGACATCTCCCCCGCAAGGGGGGAGATCGGCTGTCACAGGCGCTTTCGCCAACTTGGTATCCAGCGCCACCCTCACCGCTTCACCTCCCACGTTGTCACGCGCTCTCCGGTGACGGGGTCCTTGCCGTCCTTCAATTGTACGCCTTGTGCCAGCAGTTCGTCGCGGATGCGGTCGGCGTCGGCCCAGTTCTTCGCCGCGATGAGCGCGAGGCGATTGGCGATCGCCTCGGCAACACCACCTTCATCAATGTCGGCCGAGGCGACATCGAAGCCGAGGAACAGCAGCGACGCCTTCAGCGACGCCGCCGCTTCGTTGCCGTCCACGGCCTCGCCGGCCAACTGCGTCAGGACCTGGAAGGCGGCGTAGGTGGCGAGATCGTCCGACAACGCATCGATGACCTCCACCGGCAACTGCCCCGCGGCCGGCGCAAGATCCGCCGCCCGTTTCCATTTGCGCAGCATGTTTTCGGCCTCCTCGAGCTTGCGCACGGAAAAGTCGATCGGTTCGCGATAATGCGTCATCAGCATTGCCAGCCGCAGCACCTCGCCCGGCCATTTGCGACCGCCAAAAGTCTCAGTCTCCAGCAACTCGTTGATCGAATAGAAATTGCCGAGGCTCTTCGACATCTTCTGGCCTTCGACCTGCAGGAAGCCGTTGTGCATCCAGATATTGGCCATGACGTCGGTGCCATGGGCGCAACGCGACTGGGCGATCTCGTTCTCATGGTGCGGGAAGATCAGGTCAAGGCCGCCTCCATGGATGTCGAAGACCTCGCCGAGATAGGCGGCCGACATCGCCGAGCATTCGATGTGCCAGCCCGGCCGTCCCCTGCCCCATGGGCTGTTCCAGCCCGGCTCCTCCGGTGACGACAGCTTCCACAGCACGAAATCTTGCGGGCTTTTCTTGTGCGCGTCGACGGCGATCCGAGCGCCGGCCTGCTGCTCGTCGAGATTGCGCTTCGACAATTGTCCATAGTCCGGCATCGAGGCGGTGTCGAACAGCACTTCACCCGCCGCGACATAGGCATGGCCGCGTCCGATCAGGCTTTGAATCAAGGTGATCATGTCGGCCTTGCCATCAGCGCGGGGCTCGACGAATTCGGTGGCGCGCGGCTCGACCGTCGGCTCCAGGCAGCCGAGAACAGCCACATCCCTGTGGAACTGGTCGGCGGTCTTTTCGGTGACCCGCCGGATTGCCTCGTTGAGCGAGAGCGCGCCGGAAGCGATCTCGCCGCCGAAGTCCCGCAAGGCGCGCGCGTTGATCTTGTCATCGACGTCGGTGATGTTGCGCACATAGGTGACGTGCGCCTCGCCATAGAGATGGCGCAGCAAGCGGAACAGCACGTCGAAGACGATCACCGGCCTGGCATTGCCGATGTGGGCGAAGTCGTAGACCGTCGGGCCGCAGACATACATGCGCACATTGCGCGGATCGATCGGGACGAAATCCTCTTTCGTCCGCGTCAGCGTGTTGTAGAGGCGCAGGCCATGCGATGCGTCAGACATTCGTGCCTTCCCGGTTCGTTATGTTTTGACTGAAGCCGGGCGCCCGCCGAGACGCAAAACAGACTCCAGCCTGCTGGCCGGGGCGTTTGTCCAATCTGGGGAAGATGAGGCGAAAACGTCCGGACCAGCGCGAGGCTAGCCAATAATGCAAATGCCACAAATGGCGAAAGACGTTTTCATGGGCGGCTTTATCGCCTTGGCAGGTGTTGCCGTCAAGTCGCTACTTTCGACAAAAACGTCGTTGGATCACAGGTAAAGGCGCGCCGAAACATTTTATTAAACATGTCGGCACAGTGATGAAACATTCGTCGACTAGTTCAGCAGGCGTCACGATTTGGTCAGAATCGGCCATCAAACGGCAGACACGAAAATGTTACCTGGGAAGAGAGACATGCCCCGAACCAAGCAGGAATCCAACCGCGCCAAGCAACCGGCGCTTGCCAGCCACTACCGCGCCATCGGCCCGGCAGCGATCGTCGCCGCCCTTCTCCATACCGCGAAGAAGAAAAAGCCGGCGCAGAAGATCGTATCACCTCGCGCTGCCTGAACTGGTGCGCGACCGACCCGAAGGCGCCGGCGACATAGCGCTGACATGTGCCTCTAAAGCCGACATGCGCCTCTAAAACAGTGTCATCTGACTATCGTCCGCGCCGGGCTTCTGGCGCCTGACCTTCTCGGGCTCCGGCCCGATCTCGCCCCTCTCCTGAATCTCCGGTCCGGTGTTGACGACCTTGTTGACGAGGTCGGACACGGGAATTGCTTCGAAGAAATCAGGCTGCGCCGGCCGCAACAGGTCGGCGACATCGCGCGGCTCGAGCGTCCGGCAATCCAGCCAACGGGCAAAATCGCTGGGATCGATCACCACCGGCATACGGTCGTGGATATGGGCGATGTCGGCATTGGCATTGACGGTCAGGATGGCGCCGGTGTCCATTTCCGAACCGCCCGGCTCGGCATAGGTCTCGATCAGTCCGGCAAAGGCGACCACCCCGCCATGCCTGGGCCGTATCCAGTAAGGTTGCCCCTTCTTGCCCCCGGTTTGCCGCCACTCGTAAAAGCCGGATGCCGGCACCAGCGCACGACGATGGCGCATGGCGGCCTTGAACGAGGCCTTTTCGGCGGCCCCTTCGGAGCGTGCGTTGAAAAGCAGCGGAAACTCCCTGGTGTCCTTCACCCAGGTCGGGATCAGCCCCCAGCGCACCAGCATCGGCTGGCGGTCCGGCAGATTGGAGCCCGGCGCCCGCGGAGCACCGGCGATCGCCACCAGGATCGGCTGCGTCGGCGCGATGTTGTAGCGCGCCGGGAAATCCTCAAGCCCCGCCACGCCCAGAAAGGCGGCGGTCCGATCCGGTGTCGCGGTCAAGGCAAAACGTCCGCACATGGTCGACTGGTACCCTTCGGCTGGTTCAGCTTGAAAGTGGCGATGGAACCGGCGTTGCGCAATCGCCAAAGCTTCCCCATGCTGGGCGGTCCACAACAGACCTGCCTGCAGATGAGCCTGATCGGGAATCCATGAACCAAGCGCGCAAGACACTTCCGGCCGTCTCGGTGGCCGTCGTGCGCGGCGACACCGTGCTCCTGGTCAAGCGGGCGCGGCAGCCATCGCAAGGGCTCTATGCCTTTCCGGGCGGCAAGGTCGAGGCCGGCGAGACGCTGGAGGCCGCGGCAAAGCGCGAACTGCTGGAAGAAACCGGCTTGAACGCCACCGAATACCACCCGCTTCGGGAAATCCACATCGACGGCAGGGATGACGCCCACCCGGTCGATTACCTTCTGACAGTGTTCGGAGCCGCCTATGCCGGCGGCGAGGCGGTGGCCAGCGACGACGCCGAGACAGCCGCCTTCTATACGCTCAGCGAGATGGCAAGGCTGCCACTTGCCGGCTCGGTGTTCGCGGTAGCCGAAGACTTGCTGGGCCTTGGCGCAAACGCCGGGCTGCCCTGAAAATCGCCTTGCGGGCGACAAATTGTTTCGCCACAAAGACTTAATGCTGTTTGGCCAAGAGGCTTATGAACCGTCCATCCCTGCTCCTCGCCGTATGTCTGGCCGTTAGCTCGGCCGTCTCGACGCGGCCGGCGTTCAGTGTCGAATCGCCGTTCGAACCCGGGCTGATGCGGCTGGCGGAAGTTCTGGGATCGCTGCATTTCCTGCGCAATTTGTGCGGTGAGAAAGGCGACCAGTGGCGTGTCGAGATGCAGAAGCTGCTCGATTCGGAAAATCCGGACGCCGAGCGGCGCGCCCGCTTCATCGCCAGCTTCAATCGCGGCTACCGCTCCTTCGGCGGCACCTACACGCAGTGCACCCCCTCGGCCACCGAAGCCATCAGCCGCTATATGAAGGAAGGCGAGACGCTGTCGCGCGACATCGCCTCGCGTTATGGCAACTAGGCATTCCGAACTGCCCATCCACAGATATTCGGACCTCCGACTTGTGTCAGGTGACATCTTGGTGCAATCCTCGTGTGGCACTTCTGCAACAGTCTTAATGAAACCTTACCGCGCGAATGCGGAATTAACTCAAACTGAAGGTTTTCGCCCCGCAGGCCGCCCTAATCGGCTAAGTTTGGCCTGAGTTGAACGCAGCTTCGCGCAAGGCAATCGGGCTCTGTAAAAAACGATCAAAAAAATGTCGTATTTACAAATACTTAATTGACCCTGCGTGTGAAATGAACAGATCAAGCCTGATCCGCATCGACGGATCGCCGCTTGAAAGGGTGGACATCGCATATGGAACATGGTGTCAACGACATCGACGCGCTGGTCAGGGAAGAGAAGCGCCTGACCGCCGTGGAAAGCCACAGCGAAGCCTGGGCGGAAGGTCTCTCCGCCGGTATAGAGCCCGAGATCATTGCCGAGGCAGCGCTCGAGACGGCCTTCGGCGAGATGTTGCGTGCCAATGGTGAGACCTCGGCCCTTGCCCTGCTCGACCGTATGCGTGAAAAGGTGATTGCTGGCGCCTTCGAACCTGAACGGCTGCGGCACTGAACCGACATCCGGTTCTTTGACGGCAGAATGCCGCTCGGGCGTCATGCCCGGAAGCAGGGAGAAACGGGCAGTGAGTTTTTCGATGTCAGGCAAGCCGGTTGGCTTGGTCCTCTACATCTGCTTCGCCGCTGGCTGTGCCGCGATTCCCCTGGTTCTCGTCAGCAGCCCCGCTTATGCGCTAAGCGAGATCAAGCGCGAAGAGCTCCCCGCACCCGTCACGCCGCCGGCGGACGACGACATGTCGCCGCCGGGAAGCACAGTGCCAATGCCCGACCCGGTCGGAACGCCGCCTCCAACCAGCAAGCCGGCCGGCCCTGACGAAGCCGAGCCGGACAGCCCGCCGAGCGGCGGCGGCGTAACCAGGCCGCGCGTCGATCCGGAAACCCCAGTGCCCGAGGTCGTCTACGATCTCGGCAAGCTGCCGGAACCGGTACGGCGCATGCACGACCTGATCGTCGAAGCCTGCAAAAGCGGCGACATCGAAAAGCTGCGGCCTTTGATCGGCACGGGCGACAGCACGACACAATTGTCGCTGACCGATATAGACGGCGACGCCATCACCTTCCTCAAGGGTCTCTCGGGCGACCCGGACGGCCAGGAGATCCTGGCCATCCTGGAAGAGGTGCTCAATGCCGGCTACGTCCACCTCGATGCCGGCAAGCCGGAAGAACTCTATGTGTGGCCGTATTTCTTCGCGCTGCCACTGGACAAGCTCGACGCCAAGCAACGGGTCGAACTGTTCAAGATCGTCACCGCCGGCGATTTCGACGACATGAAGCAGTTCGGCGCCTACATCTTCTACCGCGTCGGCATCACGCCCACCGGACAGTGGACATTCTTCGTCGCCGGCGATTGAGCCTTTTTGGCCCGCCTTGCGGGAGGTTGGGGCCTAGCGAGGCAATGCCTCGGAAAACTCCACCGTCTTGCCCTGGCCCGGCGCCACGATCTCGCCATCCCACATGACGCGGCGGCCGCGAATGACGGTGCCGACCGGCCAGCCGGTGACTTGCTTGCCATCATAAGGCGTCCAGCCGGCTTTCGAGCCGGCCTGCGCGTTGGTTATAGTCTCACGCCGCTTCATGTCGACGATCGTGAAATCGGCGTCGTAGCCGGCGGCGATGCGACCTTTTCTCGCCATGCCGAAGATGCGCTGCGGACCGTGGCTGGACAGGTCGACAAAGCGCTGCAGCGTCAGCCGGCCGGCGTTGACATGGTCGAGCATGATCGGCACCAGCGTCTGCACACCGGTCATCCCCGACGGCGAGGCCGGATAAGGTTTGGCTTTCTCGGCCAGTGTGTGCGGTGCGTGGTCGGAGCCGAGCACGTCGACGATGCCTTGCGCAATGCCATGCCAGACGCCGTCGCGGTGTCTGATGTCGCGCACCGGAGGATTCATCTGGATCAGCGTGCCGAGCCGCGCGTAATCGTCAGCCGACAGGGTCAGGTGGTGCGGCGTCGCCTCGCAGGTTGCGACATCCTTGTGCTGCTGGAGGAACAGGATCTCCTCGGCCGTCGAGATGTGCAGCACATGGATGCGGGCGCGAACAGTGCGCGCGATGCGCACCAGCCGCTCGGTGCAGCGCAAGGCGGCGATCTCATCGCGCCAGATCGGGTGCGATGACGGGTCGCCGTCGATGCGTTCGCCCTGACGCTCGCGCAGCCGGAATTCGTCCTCGGAGTGAAAGGCGGCGCGGCGGCGGGTATTCCTCAGGATCGAAGCGACGCCTTCATCGTCCTCGACCAGGAGGTCGCCGGTGGAGGAGCCCATGAAAACCTTGATCCCGGCCGCACCCGGCAGCCGCTCGAGTTCGCCGACGTCTTTCGCATTCTCGCGGGTGCCGCCAACCCAGAAGGCAAAATCGCAGTGCATGCGACCGCTGCCGCGGCGGACCTTGTCGGCAAGCGCTGCCTCGCTCGTAGTCAACGGATTGGTGTTGGGCATCTCGAAAACGGCGGTGACACCGCCCAGCACCGCCGCCCGCGACCCCGTCTCAAGGTCTTCCTTGTGCTCCAGTCCCGGCTCGCGGAAGTGGACCTGGCTGTCGACGACACCCGGCAGGATATGCAGGCCGCGGCAGTCGATCGTCTCGCCGGCCGAGGCCTGGCCGAGATCGCCGATGGCAGCGATGCGGCCGTCCTTCACACCGACATCGCGAGCCCCTTCGCCGTCATGGTTGACCACAGTGCCGCCTGTCAGGATGAGGTCGTAGGTCATGGCCATGCTCTCTTGCAGGGGGAGTGCCAGCGGCTTACGTAAAGGCCGACCGTTTTGCAAGATCAGGCTGCTTTCGCCAATGCCCTTTGCCCAGCTCAAAGACCGCGCGCTCATCTCCGTCTCGGGGCCTGATGCCGAGCATTTCTTGCAGAACATCCTGACCACCGATCTCGACGTATTGACACCCGGCCAAGCAAAACCTGGCGCGCTGCTTTCGCCGCAAGGCAAGATCCTGTTCGATTTCCTGATCTCGCGGGCTGGCGAGAATGCATTCAGGCTCGAATGTCGGGCCGACATTTCAGATGATTTCGAACGCCGGCTGACGCTCTACAAGCTGCGTGCCAAGGTCGAGATTGCCAAAGCCGATCAGGCGCTTGTCACCGTCGCATGGGGAGTTGAGTCAACGCCCTCACAATCTGATTCAACGGCCGCCGACACGCGCTTTGCGAACGGCGCCGTCACGCGTTGCTATGGCCACGCGGATGAGCGGAGCGACCTTGCCGCATGGCAGGCCTCCCGGATCGCCAGCGGCATTGCCGAAAGCGGCAGCGACTACCAACTTGGAGACGCCTTCCCGCACGACGTGCTGCTGGACGAAACCGGCGGCGTCGGTTTCAAGAAGGGGTGCTATGTCGGCCAGGAGGTTGTCTCGCGCATGCAGCACCGCGGTACGGCCAGGCGGCGCGTGCTGATCGTCCAGGCCGGACTTCCCCTGCCCGCCGCGGGCACCGAACTGACAGTCGAGGGGCGGCCCGTCGGCACGCTCGGCTCGAACGCCGGCACGACCGGGCTCGCCATTGCCCGCATCGACAGGGTCAAGGCGGCGCTCGACGCCGGCCAGCCGATCATGGCGGGCGACGTGCCGGTTACCGTGACCATCCCCGCCTGGGCGAAGTTCAGCTTTCCGCAGGAAGCCGTCAGCGCGGAGGAGGCCTGATGGCGGCCGATCGCGTCGGCGCGCCGCCACGCGCCTGGCAGCGCATGCTGTCCGGCCGCAGGCTCGACCTGCTCGACCCCTCGCCGCTCGACATCGAGATTTCGGACATCGCGCATGGGCTCGCCCGCGTTGCCCGCTGGAACGGCCAGACCAGAGGCGAGCACGCCTTTTCGGTCGCCCAGCACTCGCTGCTTGTCGAGGCGCTGTTTTGCGACCTGGTGCCTGCGGCTTCGGCCGACGCCCGGCTGGCGGCGCTGCTGCACGATGCCCCCGAATATGTCATCGGCGACATGATCTCGCCGTTCAAATCGGTGATGGGCGGCAGCTACAAGGACTGTGAATTGCGATTGCAGCGCGCCATCCATCTGCGCTTCTCGTTGCCGCCGGAACCAGCTGCTGCGTTGCGCAAGGAGATCAAGCGCGCCGACCAGATCGCCGCCTATTTCGAAGCAACGCTGCTTGCCGGTTTTTCGACTGCCGAGGCGACCGAATTCTTCGGCCGTCCGCGCGGTTTCAATGCCGATCGCTTCGATTTCACGCCACGCTCGGTGACCTCAGCGCAAAATGCGTTCCTGAAGCGCTTTTCGGCAATCGAGAAGTCGCGCCACCAGGTTCCAGCACCCGTGATCGGCTGAAAAACGCTAAATTAACCGGCGGCGACCACACTAGCCCGTTCGATCACGATCCGCAGGCGCCTTATGCCCGTCGCTGATGCCAAGGATGGTTCGACCGTCCCGGAACCGGGGGCCGAAGGCATGGATCGGCCGCGCTCCATTGAAGACGAACTGCGCGAACAGAACGAACGCTTTTCGGCTGCGGTCGAGAACATGTCGCATGGGCTGTGCATGTTCGACGCCGACGAGCGCATGATTATTTGCAACGTCAACTACATCAACATCTTCTGCCTCGACCCCAAGGTGATGCGGCCCGGCATCCGGTTCCTCGACATCCTGCGCCACAGCGTCGACATCGGCATCGCCTCGCAAAGCGCCGAAGAACTCTACGCCATCCGCAAGCCCTATATCGACCAGGCCAAAGCCTCGACCTACGAGGAGACGCTGTCGGACGGTCGTATCATCAACATCTCGCATCGCCCGCTGGCTTCGGGCGGTTGGGTCTCCATCTACGAGGACATCACCGAACAGCGACGCGCAGAACGGGATCTCAAGGAGCAGCATCGCCGCTTCGACGCAGCACTTGCCAACATGTCGCAAGGCCTGCTGATGTATGACGCCGACGGCAGGCTGATCGTGCGCAACCAACGCATTCTGGAGCTCTATGGTGTCAGCGAGGCAGACCTTCCGCTGGGCATGGGTCTGCGCGAACTCCTTGAGCGGCTTGTACGCCTGGGTGTCTATCCGCCCATCGATATCGATGGCGAGGTCCTCAAAACTGAAGCCCGCCTGCAGATCGGCCAGACGCGATCGACCCCTCGTCAGCTTGCCGACGGACGAACGCTGATGATCGCGCGTCGGCCGATGAGTGGTGGCGGCTGGGTCGCCACGTTCGACGACGTCACCGAAAGCAGGCTGGTCGAGGAGCGCATGACCCATCTTGCGCATCACGACACGCTGACCGGACTGCCCAACCGTTCGATGCTTCGCGAACGGCTCGACCAGGCGCTGGAGGATGCGACTTCACCGCTGGCGATCTTCTCTCTCGATCTCGACCGCTTCAAGGCGATCAACGACACCTTGGGGCATCCGGCCGGCGACTGGCTGCTGAAAAGCGTGGCCGAGAGGCTGCGGCGTTGCCTGCGCGATGAAACAGACATCGTCGCCCGTTTCGGCGGTGACGAGTTCGTCATCATCCAGTCCAACTTCAAAGACCTTGCCGACGCGGAAAAGCTGGCGAAACGTATCGTCGAGGCGATCGCACAACCGTTTCGCGACAAGAGCCGGGAGATGCATGTCGGCATCAGCCTTGGCATCGCCGTTTTCCCCGACGACGGCAGGGATGCCGATACGCTGCTGAAGAACGCCGACACGGCGCTGTACCGGGCGAAGAGCGAAGGACGCAACCTTTACCGATTCTTCGAGCCAGCAATGGACGCCACGGTGCAGGCGCGCCGGGCGCTTGAGGTCGACCTTGAGACAGCGTTGCCGCGCCACGAATTCGATCTCGATTTCCAGCCCATCATGAACATAGGCTCCGGCGGGATCGTCGGCGCGGAAGCCTTGATGCGCTGGCATTCGCCGACACGCGGCACGGTGGCGCCGGACAACTTTATTCCCGTCGCCGAAGAAACCGGGCTGATCGTGCCGCTTGGCGAGTGGGCATTGAGGAAAGCCTGCGTGGCGGCGGCAAGTTGGCCTTCCCTGCGCATTGCGGTCAATGTCTCGGCCGTGCAGCTCAAAAGCGGCGGCTTTGCCCGCAGCGTCATCTCGGCGCTGGCCTTCTCCGGCGTCCCGGCCAGCCGGCTCGAACTGGAAATCACCGAAACCGTGCTGATGGACGAAAGCGAGACCGTGCTGAAGACGTTGCGTCAATTGCGAGGGCTGGGCATCCGCATTGCGCTCGACGATTTCGGCACCGGCTATTCCTCGCTCGGCTATCTCCGGCGTTTTCCGGTCGACAAGATCAAGATCGACCGTTCGTTCATCCGCGACATCGGCAATCGCGACACAGCAGCAATCGTTCGCACCATTATCGGGCTGGGCGCCGAGCTCGGCATCACGGTCACCGCCGAGGGTGTCGAGACCGAGATGCAGTTTGACTTTCTGCGCGTCAATGGCTGTGTCGAAGCGCAGGGCTATCTGATCGGGTTGCCGTCAAGGGCGGCGGATATTCAGCGCCTGCTGATGCCAACCGTCGCCGCCTTCGGGCAATCCGGTTGAACCGGCGGTACCCGCTATTTCGGCCCTGGCCAACTTGGCTGTGACAGATGCGCGGCCATGAAACCGGCGACGGCTTCGACCTTGGCGGGGCGCGAGCGTGCTGAGGGCGTGACGAAATACAGCGCGCCCCTCGGCAAAGTCCAGTCGGTCAGGATCGCTTCCAGGCGCCCATCGGCAAGGTATTCGCCGGCAATGAATTCCGGCAGCTCGGCAATCGCCATTCCGGCCAGCACTGTTGGAACCAGCGCGTCAGAATTGGTCACCCGCAATGGCCCGGAGGGCGTGACGGCCTCCCTGTCACCCGCGGCATTGCTGAAATGCCAGACGTCCTGCCGAGGACGATAGGCATAGCCAAGGCAATGATGCGCGTCGAGGTCGCGCGGCGTGCCTGGACGGCCATACCGGGCGAGATAGGTCGGTGCCGCGACGATGAACGGAGCAATGCTGCACAGGCGCCGCGCAACCAGCGAGGAATCCGGCAGGACGGCAATCCGGAGTGCTGCATCGAACCCATCACCGACCAGGTCGACGACCGCATCGCTCAGATGCATATCGATCGACACGTCGGGGTAGAGTTTGAAGAAATCAGGAAGCAACGGCGCAACGCACCGCAGCCCAAACGACATCGGCACGGCCAGACGTACAAGGCCGCGCGGACTGGCCGACAGCTCGCGTGCCGCATTCTCGGCATCCTCCGCGTCACGGTAGAGGCGCGACGCCCGCTCGGCGAGACGATGACCAAAATCCGTGAGGGCGAGACGCCGCGACGTGCGGTTGAAAAGCCGCGCGCCAAGCCGCTCCTCCAGTCGGCTGACGCCACGCGATACTGTCGCCACCGACAGGCCGAGCACGCGCGCGGCGGCAGCAAAGGACCGCTCCTCCGCGACTTTGGCGAACATGGCCAATCCTTCGAAGTCCGGAACTTTCGACATCACCAATCCTGCAACGATTGTTTGCAAACATTGCTATTTCGAAAAGAACTACCTGTCCATATGTCTCTGTCACCGACAACAGGAGTGACGAAAATGACACGGAAACTCGAAGGAAAGATCGCCGTGGTTACCGGCGGCAGCAGCGGCATCGGCCTTGGCATCGCCAAGCGCTTCGCCTCTGAAGGCGCCCATGTCTACATCACCGGACGGCGCCAGGCCGAGATCGACAAGGCCGTCACGGCAATCGGGAAGAACGCCACCGGCATCCAGGCCGACTCGACCAGTTTCGCCGATCTCGACCGACTCTATTCCAAAGTGAAAGCGCAAAGCGGCCGGATCGACGTGCTCTCGGTCAATGCTGGCGGCGGTTCCATGCTGCCGCTCGGGCAGATCAGCGAACAGCACTATGATGAAACATTCGACCGCAACGTCAAAGCCGTGCTGTTCACCGTGCAGAAGGCGCTTGGATTGCTGGTGGACGGTGCATCGGTGATCCTGACTGGTTCGACCACCGGCTCAACTGGCGCGGCGGCGTTCAGCGTCTATGGCGCGTCGAAGGCGGCCCTGCGCAATTTTGCCCGCAGCTGGATTCTCGACCTGAAGGAGCGGCAAATCCGCGTCAACATTCTCAGTCCCGGTCCGACCCGTACAACGGGTCTCGCCGAGCTTGCCGGACCTGAGGCCGAACACCAGAAGGGTTTGCTCGATTTCCTTGCCAACCAGGTGCCAATGGGCCGGCTCGGCGATCCCGATGAGATCGGCAAGGCGGCCGTGTTCCTGGCCTCGGACGATTCCAGCTTTGTCACCGGCGCCGAGCTGTTCGTCGACGGCGGTATTGCGCAAATCTAGCCGTCGTACCGGTCGCGTCTTCAAGCAGGGCGCGACCGGTATGCAACCGCGCAGCATCAGCGCAATGTCTCGATGTATTTTTCGTGGAAGCTGACATAGCCCGGTTCGACAATCTTCAGATGCCGCTCGATCAGCGCATGAAACTCCGGCAATTGATGAAACGGCACGCCGGGATAGGCATGATGCTCGGCATGGAACGGCATGTTCCACGCCAGCTTGCGCACCAGCCAATTGGTCAGCGTGGTCCTGGTGTTCTCCAACATGTTGGCGACGAATGGACAACGGCCATGCTCGGCCAAGAGATAGAGGCGCAGAAATGGCTGCCCGAGCAAGGCCGGCACGATCCAGACGTAGAGGAGCACCGTAAGCCGGAAATAGACGGCCAGCAGAATGACCCCGGTATAGAAGGCAAGCATGGCTTGCGCCTCGACGCGCACCTTGGCGTAGCCTTTTGGCGGCACATAGCCTTCCCGGCCGCGGCCCTTCGCATTGCCACAAAGCGTCTTGAGGTGCCCCCACCACACCGGGATGCCGGAGACATGGACGAGGTATTGCCTCCATGTCTCCGGTTTGGGGAAAGCCAGTTCCGGATCATTGTCCGGGTCCTGGGTGTATCGATGGTGGGCGAAATGGAAATAGCGGAACCAGTCCGCAGGCAGCCCGATCGCCAGGCTGCACACCCGCGCCACGGCATCGTTCAGCCACTGCGTTTCGAAGGCCGTGCGATGCACCGTCTCGTGCAGCAGCGTGAACAGGAAGACGATCAGGATGCCTTGCGGCAGCATCAGCAGCGGCCAGAACGGGACCTTGGCGGCGATCAGCGATCCGATGATGATGATCGCACCCCAATGAGCACCAAGTTGGACAAGGCCCGCGACGTCTGATTTGGCGGTCAGGCGATTGCGCTCTTGCTGCGTCAACGATGCGATTACGTCGCGATGGTCCACTGGCGTCATCCGGAGTTCGAAAATGTCGACGCCCATATCGTATTCAACAAGAAAGCTTTCTGAAAACGATGAATTATGCGATTTAGATAAGGTCAACTTATCTATCGGGCAGCATGATCGCTTTTCCATCCTTGCGCGGACTCCAGGCTTTCGAAGCGGCGGCGCGTTCCGGCAGCTTTGCCGCGGCAGCCCAGGAGCTGTCCATCTCGGCTGCCGCGGTCAGCCAGCTGATCCGGACCATCGAGGACCAGATGGGCCGCAAGCTGTTCAACCGGGTCAACCGCCGCGTCGTCCTCACCGACGCCGGCAGGGAAATACTGCCTCGGCTGACAACGGCATTCGGTGAGATCGGCAGCGTGTCACGCGAACTGGGCGGCGCCGAGTTCCGCTCCCGGCTCGTCGTGTCAGTCCCGCCATCCATGGCGATGGGCTGGTTGTCGTCGCGTCTGGCGGGCTTTGTCGCGGCCCACGGCGCTGTCGACATATCGCTCAGAGGCGAAGACGACCCGGTATCGTTCGACCGCGACCTGATCGACATCCGCCTTTCCTATGGCCGTTCGCACTATCGCGACCAGGCAACGGAAGACATCGCCAGGGATGCCGTCTACCCCGTTTGCGCCCCTGATCTCGTTGCGACGAACAGATATCTGGACGGTACCGCCCTCACCGGTCTGCCGCTGATCCACACCGACTGGGGCCCAACGGGCGCGTCGTTCCCGTCCTGGCGCAACTGGTTCGAAGCGATGGGCATCGAGCCTGGCCGGGCAGCGCAACGCGGCCTTTCGGCGAATTCGTCACGGGCCGCCCTTGATCTTGCCATTTCCGGCCTTGGCGTGGCGCTGGCGCAAGGGGTCTACTGTGCCGAAGCGCTGGAAGACGGCCGGCTGGTCAGGCCGCTGGCCCAGGCGCTGGAGCTGCGCCAGCCTTATTGCCTGACAATCCCGGAACGCAGCGCGAGACGCGATGTGGTGGCGGCATTTCGCCAGTGGCTGATCGAGGAATGTGTGCGCACGGTCAAATCGCCGGCGCTGACCGAGGGCCGTTGACTGCCGCCTCTCAGAGGTGCCCGCTCAATGCCTCCACTATGTCCTTGTTCGTCGCCACGGGAACGATCTCGAACTCCACCAGATCGGCCCATTCGATGACCCAGCGCTGCAGCAGCGTGACGTCATCAGCCTCCACCAGCAGGAAGCAGCGGCTCATATCCGCCGCGATCCAGCTATGGTGCACGAGCAACTCGTCCGGCTTCAGGCGGCCGCGATCGCTGAAGCGACGGTAGATATCCTTGCGATCGCAACCGCGAAAGTCCTCGATCACGACGAACAGCATATCCACCCCCGATCAAATTAGCGCCCCGGCCGGTCCAGCCGCTCCAGGAACCACTGCGTCAGCCGCACCCAGACCTCGTCCTTTTCGCCGGAATCTTCCCAGCCATGGTCGAGGTTCGGATTGTCGTTGACCTCGATGACGAAGACGCCATCTTTGGTTTCCTTGAGGTCGACGCCATAGAGCCCGTCACCGATGCAGCGCGCCGCCTTCACCGCCGTCTCGACGACATGCGCCGGGGTTTCCTTCAGCGTGAAGGTCTTGATGCCGCCCTGGTCGGGTTTGCCGTTGGCCTTGTGGTTGACGATCTGCCAGTGCTTCTTGGCCATCAGATAGTGGACGGCAAACAGGGGCTGGCCGCCGAGCACGCCGACACGCCAGTCATATTCGGTCGGAATGAACTTCTGCGCGATCAGAAGATCGGAATCCTCCAGCCATTCCGTGGCGAGCGTCTTCAACTCCTCGAAGTCAGCGCATTTCTTGACGCCGCGCGAGAACGACGAATCGGGGATCTTCAACACCAGCGGAAAGCCGAGCGTCTGCGCCGCCAGTTCGAGATCCGAGCTGCCGGCGATCATCACCGTCGGCGGCACCGGCACCTTGTTGTAGGCCATCAGCTCGTTGAGATAGACCTTGTTGGTGCAGCGGATCATCGACAGTGGATCGTCGATCACCGGCATGCCTTCCTGCTGGGCACGGCGGGCGAAACGATAGGTGTGGTTGGAGATCGAGGTGGTCTCGCGGATGAACAGCGCGTCGTAGTTGGCGAGCTTGGCGAGGTCCCGCTTGGTGATCGGCTCGATTTCGACGCCCATCTTTTCGGCGATCTTGGCCCAGTAGCGCAGCGACGAGATCTCCGACGGAGGCAATTCCTCATGCGGATCGACCAGCGTGGCGAAGGTGTAGCGCGCCGGCGTGCGGCCCTTGGTGTCGCGCCACTCGCGGTTGGTGTAGGTCTCCAGGCACTGGATGAAGCTTTTTTCTTCATCCTCGGTCATCCGCGCCAGCGGATGGAAGCCGATCTTGCGGATCGAAGCCCATTCGGCGCTGTCCTTGATGTGGACTTCGAGTGCCGGTGCGCGGAACCAGTCGAACAACAGCTTGGCGAACCGGTCCCAGATTTTCGACGGGCCGATGCCGAAGAAGATGCAGACCTTGGTTGGAAAGGCGCCGCCGAGATCCTTGCGACATTTGTTGAGTGCCAGTTCCAGTTCGGGCAACGCATGTTCGTAGAGCTTGCGCTCCGACAGGTCGATCATCGTCTCGACGGTCGGAATGACCTTGTGGCCGCGCGAGCCCGCCAGCAGCGAGGCGTAGTAGCCGCGGCTCTGGTAGCCGTAATTGTTCGACAGGTTGATGACCTTCGGCCGCTGGCCGCGAAACAGCGACGGATGCGCAAGATAGTCACGGTTGGTGATGATCTTGTGCGGTGTCGCCACCTGGTCGAGATCGCTCTGCCGGCCGGTAAGGATGACCCAGGTCATTGTCTGTCGCGCTTTCCCAGAGTGATGGCGGCACGCAGTCCGTCGCGGCCGAACTGCGCCATGTTCATGAAGATGCCGTACGGCACGGGAATGTTGGCGGCATCAAGGATGGTCTCCTGTCTTTCGTCCTCGACCCATGGATCGTGGATCAGGATATGGTCGCCGTCATCGCCGATCGCCAGCACCCAGTGCGGCACCTTCTTGCCGAACATAAGGAAACCGCTGATCAGCACCAGCACCAGTTTTCCCTCCGCGATCGCGGCGCGAATGTCGTCGATGGTGAATGGACGGTAATTCACCGGGATGCCGTAAAGTTCCGCGCGGCGGCGAAAGTCGACCTGGGCCAGTTCCATCACCCGGCGCTTGTCCTCGCTGCGCACCGACTGCAGGAACAGCGCGCCGTAGAACGAAACATAGATCTCCGCCGCGAGCCCGCTTTCGTAGCCCGAGACAGCGAGGCCGAACGGTTCGCAGCCACCGGGTCCCGACATCATGAAGACAGTCGTCGCCTCGCGCCACAGTCGGATTTCCATGACCGGATCCGGCACGAAGCCGCGATCGAAATTGGCCATCGCCATCATCAGGCAGCATGGGCCGCAAGTGAATTCGCAGGTCTGCTGGTAGAACGGCACCTTGGTGGCGATCGGAATGTCACCGCGCAAGGTCTTTTCATAGCGAAGCGCTGTCTCGCCGTCCTCGTAGTAGCCGGATTCGCGGCCGATCTTGCGATAGCCGGCCTGCTCATAGATGCGGATGGCCCGGCTGTTGTCTTCGCGCACCTCGAGACGCAGCATCATACGGCCGTGCTCGAAGGCGGCCTCTTCCGCTGATCCGAGCAGCATGCGGCCAACACCCAGTCCCCCGAAGAAGGGACCGGTGGCGATCGAGTAGAGACGTGCCACGCCGCTGCCCTTGCGAAACAGCACGATCGCATAGCCGGCCACGCGGCCATCGATTTCAGCGACCAGCGTCTCGGCGGTTTCGCGCTCGATGAACAGGCGGAAGGAGCGGCGGGAAATACGGTCGCTTTGGAAAACAGCTTTCTCGATGGCGGCGAGATCATCGACGTCAGACGCGCGGGCCGTACGGATCTCGGCAGGCATGCGGGTTGAGAAAACCTCGATTGGTGGTGGGAAATGCCCTACTGGAAAACGTTCAAGACATCAGCCGAAATACTGATGACCACAAAGCGCTATCGCACCTCGAATAGGGCCGAATTGTGACAGATTCGGCGGCAACCTGGCGATGCAAAACGCTTTGAACAGGATCACTATTTATGGACTGGCGTCGCCATCAAGGCGGCGCCTTTTCAACTGGCCAGGCCAGCCAGAAGTTGGCCATAGGCGCTCTTTGCCACGACGGCCAATTGCTCGCTTGGCAGCGAACCGACGACGGCGCAGCCATAGCCCTTGTCCAGCCAGTAGACGGCCTGGGGACCGTCTTGCGCCGATGCATAGGTGCCCTTGGCATTCTGCGCCGATTGCGCCGTGACGAAGAGAGATATGCGCTCGCCCTTGTCGTCCTCGTAGAGCAGCATCGCGGCCTTGCTTTCTCCGGCCGGCAACAACCGGCCGCCGACCAGCTGGAAACCGTTCGCGGTCAGGTCCGGTGCCACCAGCTTCAACCCGACACGGTTGGACAGCCAGGTCTGGAGATGATCCTTGTCGCTGGCCGGCACCTCGACCGCATGCCGCTTTTCGGCGGCGAAGACGACGTGGGCCGCGATTGCCTGTTCGGCCAGTTGATCTTCGGCCGGATTCTCCTGTCCGATGCGGTCGATGCCGGCAAGGTAGCCGCCAAGCCCGCCGGCGACCACAAGAACGGCCGCCGCGGCGGCAAGCCACCAGCGCGAGCGCGAGGCCGCAGCCTTGACCGGCGTCTCGCCGAACACGACCTTGCGCAACCGCACTGGGACGGGTTCGTCCAGCACGCCGGCGAAGGCGGCGCGCAATGCCGTGCGATCGGCGGTGAAACGGGCGCTCCTGGCCTTCATCTCGGGATTGGCGTCGAGCCAGGCATCATAGGCGGCGCGCTCGTCAGCCGGCAGCTCGCCATCGATCGCCATGTGGATGTCACGTTCGGAGAAGTCGCGGCGGATCATTTCTCGACGATCCTTATTGCGCGACGGCGCGCCGTGTCGTCCAGCAGCCCGCGCAATTCCTCACGCCCGCGCGCAATGCGCGACATCAGCGTGCCTGCGGGGACGCCCAGAATGTTGGCGGCTTCGGCATAGGAAAACCCTTCGATGGCGACCATGACAAGAGCCGCACGGCGGTCGGGGCTGATTGCCTGCAATGCGTCGATGATCTCGCGCGAAGCGATGCTCTCCACCTGCTCGGCAGGCTGGGCCACCGCCTCGCCTGCTTCCAGCGGAAGCATCGTCGCCTCGCCGCGTCGGTTCACCTTGCGCATCTGGTCGATGAACAAATGATGCATGATCGTAAACAGCCACCTCCTGGGGCTTTCTCCCGTCTGCCAGTTGTCGAGCCGGACAAGCGCCCGCTCGAGACAATCCTGAACGAGATCGTCGGCAGCATCGCGGTCGCGCACAAGCGAGCGTGCGTAGCGGCGCAGTCGCGGTATTTCGCCAAGGATTGCTGCCTTCTTTTCGTGCATGACCGCTGGTTCTGGGTCGCCCTTGTTGATCCGATATTGAACGCGCCTTCTCGGCGCGGCGCAAGCGGCCAGCGCGAAGCGGTCCGCCGCCCCGGTCACCCAAGCAATGAGATAACGAGATGACGGGCCGTTTTATTCCCGGCTAAATTGAGTTCCTGTCGTCACTGCTCTCCGACCGATATTTTCTCTCTTGCCGCCCGCGTCAGCAGGCGCTGGTAGAACAGGCCGATGCCGATCAGCACGGCGCCAAGGCCGATGAAGGACAACGCCCGCAACACGCCTTCCAGCTCCGACATGTCGAAGACAAAGACCTTCAGCACTGCGACCGAGATCAGCACGGCCGAGGCAATGCGCAGCACCTGCGATTTCAGCCAGACGCCGGCGGTGAGCAACGCCACGCCGATCACCAACCACAGCGCCGAATAGGTGTAGGTTTCCAGCTGGCCGAGGCCGCTCCACAGGCCAATGAACTCGCCCTTGAACAGACGCCGCACCGACAGGGTGGCGTAGGCGAAGGCAAGCACGGCCGCCACCAGCGCCAGCATCTGCGCATACCATTTCGGCCGCTTGTCCCTGGCATAGAGCGCCAGTCCGCCGGCAGCGATGGCCGGCAGGAGATAGGCGAGGAACAACAGGTTGAAGACCGGGATCTGGCCTGTCGATTCGTCGGTGAACAACGGGTTCAGCACCACGAAATGCCGGATGACGATGAAGGCCACCGAAACCACGCCCGCCGCCATCGAGCCATAGCGCAGCACAGAGCTTGGCGAGCGCATGTCGATGGCGACAAGGATGGCGCCGGCGCCAATGGCGATCAGCGTGTAGATCGCCTGCTCGGCGAGCGTCATCGCACCCGTGTCGATGACGCCGCCATGCATGGCGTGGCGCACCAGCATGGCGAGCGTGAGCAGCGCAAACAGTGCCGCCGCCGCTTCCATGGCGAGGCGTGGGCGGCCGTTGGTGGTGCGGGCAAGCTGCCAGGCGGCGAAACCGAAGGCGAGCGCCGGCACGCCGTAGCCCGGCAGCAGCCAGTTGAAGACCGGCGTCGTCGACAGGAACTCTGCGCCGACAATGGTCGGGTCAAAGGCGACGCGGCCAAGCACGGCAATCACCGCGCCAACCGAAATCCAGCCGAGCACCGGATAGGAACGCCAGCGCGTCGCCAGCGTCGGCACGATCGCCGCTGCGCCGAGCAGGATGGTGGTCCAGCCGGAATTGAACGCCATATGCAGCATCAGGAGGCCGGCGACGGCCGCACCGCCCAGGGCAAACGACACCGCCACGCCGCCGGTGAGAGGCGGCTCTTCGCTGCGTGCGATCCACTCGCTGCCGGCCGTGAAAACCACGACCAGCAGTGCTGCGGCGGCGGCGTAGACAAAGTCGCGATCGAGATTGCCGAAGGTGAACCAGAGCGCCAGCAGGACGAGCAGCGGCACGATGACGCCCCACGCCGCCCATGAGGCCGCGCGGATCTGTGTCGCGGCGGCGAACCTGCGGGCGGCCCAGAAGCCGGCGCCTATGAAGACCAGGCCAAGCGCGATGCCGATACGCAATGTCAGCGCGTTGGACGTGGCCACCGGCAAGCCATCGACGCCCAGAGCGCCGGCCGAGAAGTCGGAGGCGATCGAAGTCGGCGGGATGATGCCGAGATAGATCATCACCGTCACCAGTCCTGCGGCATAGAGGAGCGGCAGCGCCAGTGGGCGATAAAGCGCGACGGCCACCATTGCGGCGATCAGCACGGCGCCCGGCAAGGCATCGCCGGCTGCGGCGAAGACCGGGTCGACTGACAGGCCGAGCGCCGAGAATGCGACGAAGAGGCCAGGCACGATGGACGGCCAGTCGAAAGCCCTGGCTGGTCCGGCCTCGTCGCCACGACGGCCGAGCCAGACAAACGCAAGTACCGCCAGCGTGACGGCGTCGATGAACAGGATGGTGGAGAGGTTCGCGCCCGGCGCATCGGTCATGTAGAGGATGGTCCAGACACCGGTGCCGAAAAAGGCGGCCGCCATCAGCAACGTCCAGTCGCGCATGCGGGCGATGACGCCGGTGGCGGCAAGCACGATCGCGAGATAGCCGAACAGCGCCCAGGGATTGGGCGCCTGCGAGGCAACCAGCATCGGCGTCACCATGGCGCCGACGAGGCCAATGCCGGCCAGCGCCTGACCATGGACCAGGGCTGCCGCAATGGTCGCCACGCCAATGGCGCCGAGCAGCGTGAAGGCGAGCGCCGGGCCGATGAAGCCGTAAATGCCATGGGCGGCATAGACGGTGCCGAACAGGATGAAGGCACCGGCCGCTGTCAGGATCGCTGGAATATAGGCGCCGGCAACGCCTTGCACCGGCACCTTGAAGCCGGTGCGGCGGATGAACTCGCCGCCGGCGACCAGCACCAGGCCGAGAACAGCGGCCATGGTCAGCCGCACGCCGGGGCCGAAAATGCCGGCCTCGATGGTGTAGCGGATCAGGAACAGGCCACCCAGCGCCAGCGCGATGCCGCCGACCCAGACCGCCCAGCGGGTGCCGAGTGCCGTTTCGACATCCGACTGGCGGGCGGCTTTCGCTGCCGCGGCCGGCTCGGCAGGTTCTGCTGCCTTCGGCGCCGCATCACTTGGCGCCCATGGCCCGGACACGGCCTCGCCGGTTGGAACTTCCGCCTCGGCAACCGGTGCCTGCGCAGCGACCGCCTCGCTCACCGCCGGCAGGACGATATCGGCCGCGGCCGCAACGGCCGGAGCCACATCGGCGGGCGGCGCGCTGTCGGCGGTTGCCTGTTCGGACGGCTTGGCCGCCAGCGGCGCGGCGCCCGAAAGGACAAAGCTGCGCAGCGCGCCAAGCTCGCGCTCGATCAGGCCGATGCGGTTCTGCTGGCGCGAAATGATGACGAACAAGGCGATGATGGCGACAAGGCCGATCAGGCTTTCAAACATGGCGGTTCCCCCAAACCGGGCCAGTTTTCACTGACGTGCAGTCTCACTGACATTCAAATGCGGCGGCCAAACGGCCTGAAAGTCAACGCGCCGCCAGATTGGCCGCGGGAAAGATCGAGCATGTTTCGGTGCCAAAAGCCAGCAGCTTGCCGCCGGCATCCTTCAGCGTCGCTTCCGACACCGCCAGAGTACGCCCCTTGTGGACGACCTTGCCCTCGCAGATCACCTCGCCGGTCTTCGGTGTAATGGGCCGCGTCAAATTCACCTTGAACTCCGCGGTCGTATAGGCCTCACCCTTTTCGAGCAGCGTCTGCACGGCGCAACCCAATGCCGAATCGAGCAGCGTCGCCGCCCAGCCGCCATGCACGCTGCCCAGCGGGTTGAGGTGGCGCTCGTTGGGCACGCCACGGAACACCGCACGTCCTTCCGACACTTCGGTCAGCGCGAAGTTGAGCTGGAAGGAGATCGGCGGCGCCGGATACTTGCCGTCGATGATACGCTGCAGCAGGTCCAGGCCGGTGTATTCCAGGATGTCGGCATGCGGAATCGTGCCGAGGCCGAGCGCTGAGACCCAGCCCGGATACAATTCGACCTCGCTCATGCTGCGTTCTCTCCGGCTATGGTCTTGCTGCGCGCGTGGTGTTTGCGCAGTGCGGCAAGGAAGCCGGCGCGGGCGTCCGGCGGTTCGATGCCGCGTGGCTCATAGACGTGGCGGGTGAAGAAGAAGCCGGTCAGCCGGAAGGCGTCGTCGACCGCCGCCGGATCGCCACGCTGGCCTGAGCCGCGCTGCAGGAAGGCCGGCAGCGCCAGCATCTTGTCGCGCCAAGGCGCACCGGCTTCACGAGACACGGCGCGTCCGGATTTGGGTGAGACATAGGCCAGGTCCTGCCGCGTGCCGGTGGCGGCGCATTGACTGAGATCGAGGCCAAAGCCGAGTTCGTCCAGCACCAGAAGCTCGAAGCGCGCCACCAGTTCACCGGCAGCGTCGGCATCGTCGAGATGAACGATCATCACGGCAAGCGTTTCGTAGAGACCTTCATGAGCGTCGCGCTCGGGTAACAGGCGCAGATGCGCGGCCATGGTCTGCAGACCATAGACGGCCACCGCGCTGTCCATCAGCCGGGCGGCGTTCATCTCGATCGCCTCGGCCTGGAACGTGCCGAGATGCTCGTCAAGCCGCGCCCGCCACAACAGGTCGACGCGATTGCCGGGTTGGAGGACGGGCTGCTGTTTGCGCGAGCGGCCGCCACGCACCAGGCCGAGATGACGGCCATGCGCGCGTGTCATCACCTCGAGAATGGCGCTGGTTTCGCCATGCTTGCGGGTGCCGAGAATGATTCCCTCGTCGCGCCATTCCATTTCCAGAGCTTTTCACCGGTTGGATGGCGAAATCAAGGTATTGAGTTTGGCTCAACTGACAGATCGGTACAGCACAGTGCACAAAAAACCGCCCGCAGCGATAACGCTGCGGGCGGTTGGGTGAGATCAATCGATCCGTTAGAACGAGCGCTGGAAGCGGAGAATGCCGCCGACGCTGCTCTTCTTGTTGGCCTTGGTCCAGTTGCTGAAGTCGGCGTCGTCGAACTTTCCAGCATTGAGGTAATCGACTTCGGCCGTGACCGTAAAGCCGGGCACAACAGTGTAGGCAACGTTGGCGGCGACGCCGAGGTTCTTCCAGTCGTCATAAGAGATCTGGGCGTTGAACGCGGTCTTGTCGTTGAACTTGTAGGTACCACCGCCCCAGACTGCCCAGTTGCCGCCCCACTGCTTGTAGAAGCCGCGACCTTTGGCATTGATGGCGTTGGTCGGATCGTTGAGGTTATCGTCCGTGCCGTAACCGCCGATGATGAACAGCGACAGTTCCTTGGTGACATTCACGTCCAAACGAACCTTGCCGGCCACTTCCTCGTAGTTGCTGTCATAGGCGACGACGCCAGTGATCGCACCCCAGTCGCTCTTGTACTTCAAGCCGCCGACGACATGCGGAACATAGCTGTCGATGGTGCCGCCCTTGCCGGCGCCTTCTTCGAGAGAGACCAATCCCGTGAGGCCGTTGCCTGCGTCGAAGTAGTACTGAACGACGTTGCTCTCCTGCCCGCCATACGGAACCAGCGTATCCTGGATGACGTTGCCGGCATAGCCGATGAACGTATCGAAAGCCGTATCGTCCTTGCCGACGCGCAGGCCGCCGAGCTGAATCCAGGCGAAACGCAGCGAGGTAGACTTGTTGCGGCCTTGCCAGTCGTCCGCATTGGAGGCGGCCTGGTTGAGATAGTCGCCGCTGCTGTTGCCGTAGTTGAAGCGGGTCTCGGTGTAGGTCTTGAGGGTACCGAGCTCCGTCTCCTGACCGGTCCAGGTCTTCAGCGTGAAGCGGGTGTTCTTGTAGTAGGTCGAGTGCGTGTCGCCGGCGCTCTGGTGGTCCGGAACATGGTTGACGCCATCGAACGTGCCGGCATCGCCGACGCCGATGTCATAACGGACATAGCCGCCGATGCGCAGGCAGGTTTCGGTGCCCGGGATGTAGAAATAGCCGGCGCCGTAGACGTCGCAGATCTTGACGTATTCGGCCGGTTCCGGTTCGGCGACGACGACAGCGTCAGCCGCGCGCGCGCCGCTGACCGCGATCAGTGCCGCGGCTGAGCCGAGAAGGAGGCTCTTGATGTTCATTTTCTGACTCTCCAGTCATAGTTTTAAATGGCTTCGGATTTGTGGCTGGCGGCAATGTTTTCCCGCCTCACCCCCACAACGAAAAAGGCGCGCACCGCTCGCCCTTTTCCGCGGCGGACATACCCATCGACCTTCTGCCTTCAATGACGATTCTGGAAATAATCCCGTTTCCATCAACAGATTAATTCTGTGTTGCACAAATAACACTTACCGCATTTCCAGTTAGCACAATTGGCACAACGTCATATATTCAATATACTTTCAGATAATTTCGCGGCTAATTATTACTTTGAGGCATCAAATTTTTACAATTGCGCCCTGAACGCGAAATATGCGCCTGTTTTCGGCGAAAACCGGCTGGATACTTCTTCACCCACCGACCATCCGATGGCATCCGCCCGCCACTCGCGCTCTGGCGCTGCGCCGAAATGCAGGGCGACGCCTGTCCGGCCAGTTTTGCTTTTGCCGAGGCGATCGAACCCGCTGGAGCGCTGTCGCGTCGCTGAATTTGACGGCAGCCAACCGATGAAGACGATTCTGTGTGAGTTGGTCGCGCGCCAATGATGCGGATCGTCCCGTAGCGACAAGACAGCCGAGCGTGTCCGGCGGAAATATCGGAAATCTTTCAGAAACCGCTCGGGATTTTTGGCCGCGCCGGCGCCAATAGACACGGGTTGGCCGACCCGGTCGACACGGCCTGCCGAACAATTCGGCTGGCTCGTCTCCAGATGCATGTCGACCGATCGGGCAGCCCGGCGACCTCTCGTGACCAATCTGCCCGCCGAGAGGACCGACATGACTTCCGTCCCGAGCCTGGTGCGAAGGCATCAGCTGACCGCCTTCTTTTCGCTCGCGCTTGGCCTGACCTGGCTGGCGTTCATCCCATTCTGGCTGTCGAATGGCGACAGCATTCCCTGGTTCACCTTCGGTCCTATGGCCGCCGGCTTCATCGTCGCGGCCCTGTCCGGCGGCTGGGGTACGGTCAAGGCAATCCTCGCCTCGATGGTGAAATGGCGGGTTCACCCGTTGTGGTACCTGGTGGCATTCGGCCTGCCCTTCGGAACACAATTGATCTCGATCCTGATCAATCCGCTGTTTGGCTCGGCAGCACCGGCCTGGAGCAATATTCCGGCCCTCTCCGAGATGCTGCCGATCATAGCGCTGTACGCAGCCTTCAGCGGCCCGCTCGGGGAAGAGCCTGGCTGGCGCGGCTTTGCGACGTCACGTCTTCTCGCCAGCCATTCAGCACTGACCGGCAGCCTGATCCTCGGCGTGATCTGGGCGATCTGGCACTTCCCGCTCGGCCTGGTCGGCGACCTCAGCCTCTACAGCACGATCAACGTCGTGCTGGCCGGAATTGTGTTCACCTGGCTCTATCAGAACACCGGCAGCGTGCTGCTCGCCTTCATCATGCACGTGACGCACCAAAACAGCGTGCGCTTCCTCGGTAAGGTCTTCACCGGCGGCGACTATGTGCAGCAGCAGTGGATCGGCGTGGCCATCTGGGCGATCATCGCCGTCGCCATCGTCGCCTACTACGGCACCGAGAGCTTCGTTCGCCGGCCAAGGACGCTGCTTGCCGTGGCTGGCGCTGTCTAGGCGCGCAATGAGCGCGGTGTCCAAACCCGGCACCGCGCCATTTGTCGGCGGCGCGGATGCGTACTGCCGGCGCCCTGGGAGCAGCGGTAGCCCCGTCAACAGGGCGACATCAAGTCATCATCAGTGCATGGACGGCAAGCACTTCATCGATCCCCGGGATTAGCGCGGGAATTCGAGCCCCATCTCGCGATAGCGCTCGGGGTCGTCACCCCAGTTCTCGCGCACCTTGACGAACAGGAAGAGGTGCACTTTCTGTTCGAGGATGCCAGCGATCTCCATGCGAGCCGCCTGCCCGATGGCGCGGATGGTTTCGCCCTTGTGGCCGAGGACGATCTTCTTCTGGCTGTCGCGCTCGACATAGATGGTCTGGTCGATGCGCACCGAGCCGTCCGGCTTCTCTTCCCATTTCTCGGTCTCGATATGGGAGGAATAGGGCAGTTCCTGATGCAGCCGCAGATAAAGCTTTTCGCGGGTGATCTCGGCCGCCAGCTGGCGCATCGGCAGGTCCGAAATCTGATCTTCCGGATAATACCAGGGGCCGGCCGGCAGGGCTTCGGCGAGATAGTCGAGCAGGTCCTTGCAGCCGGAACCGGTCAGCGCCGAGACCATGAAGGTGCGCTTGAACGGCACTTTCTCGTTCGCTGCCGCCGACAGGGCCAGCAGCGCCTCATGCTTGACGCGATCGACCTTGTTGAGGATGAGCACCATCGGCTGGCGCACATCCTTCAGCCGCTCAAGGATGGCGTCGGCATCGCCCCTGATGCCGCGCTCGGCGTCGATCAAAAGCAGCACGATATCGGCATCCTTGGCGCCGCCCCAGGCGGTGGTCACCATTGCCGTGTCGAGCCGCCGCTTGGGTTTGAAGATACCGGGCGTGTCGACGAAGACGATCTGCGCATTGTCATGCGTGGCGATGCCGCGCACGATGGCCCGGGTCGTCTGCACCTTGTGGGTGACGATCGACACCTTGGCGCCGACCAGCTGGTTGACCAGTGTCGACTTCCCCGCATTTGGCGCGCCGATCAGCGCAACGAAACCGGAGTGTGTGGCGGCGACCTCCGTTGCCGGAGAGGTGTCTTCGGTGGCGGTCATGCCGCGCTCCCTTCATCAGAGCGGTTCATCGTTTCACGGAAACGCCGAACCGCTCTATCTCCTTGTTTTGACGCAATTCCCTGAGGGAGAGCGCTATACACTTTTCCCGGAATTGCTCCAGAGCGCGCGCGTCTACTTGGACGCACAAAGGACGCTCTAAAACTTTGACTCTACGCATCGTGCTTTCCAAAAATCGGCTCCGATTTTTGGCTCGATGCGCTGGCCCAGACGCCTTCACGCAAAAGAAATGCCGAAGCCGCCGCTTCTTCCGCTGCCCTGCGGGACCCGCCGGTGCCGGTGGAAGGCGCAAAGCCGCTGACCTGCAAGGACACCGTGAAGACCGGCTGGTGGTCGGGCCCTTCGCGCTTTTCGATCACATATTCGGGGCGCGCATCGCTGGTCTTGGCAATCCATTCCTGCAAATCGGATTTCGGATTGAGCGGCTTTGCCACAACCGTGCGCGAGCGCGGCTCCCAGTAGCGCAGGACGAAGCGCCGCGCGGCGTCGATCCCACCGTCAACATAGACCGCCGCTATCAGGGCTTCGACGGCATCCGCCAGATAGTTTCCGCCCGAGCCACGCGACCGCGTCTTCAAGGCCGCGTCGGCCCGAACCAGATCTTCCAACTGCATTTCGATGCCGATCTCGGAGCATGTTTTCGCATCGACCAGCGCATTGAAACGTGGCGCGATTTCACCTTCCGGCGCGTCGGGAAATTTTTCGAAAAGCATATCGGCGACCACAAGCCCAAGCACGCGGTCGCCAAGGAATTCGAGACGCTGATTGTTGCTTGCCGCCTTGACCGCACTGGAGTGCGTTAATGCGGTCTCGAGCAAGCGGAGATCCTTGAAGACATGGCCGGTCTTGGCCTTCACCAAACCGGCCAGTGTTTCGCCTGTCGGGCGCTTCAAAGCCATCAATTGACGAAGTGGAACAGGCGCGAAGCGCGCATCAGCGTCGGCCATTTCCAGATTTCGAGCGGGCTCGCCTTGCCGGCGATCGAGAAGAAAACAAGATTGGCGCGGCCAACCAGATTTTCCGCCGGGACGAAGCCGACGGTGAAGCGGCTGTCCGAGGAATTGTCACGGTTGTCGCCCATCATGAAATAGTGGCCGGGCGGCACGGTCCATTCGCGGGTGTTGTCGCCGATCGAATTGGGCGAGATGTCCAGCGTGTCGTAGCTGACGCCGTTGGGCAGCGTTTCCCGGTAGACGTCGATCGGCCGAGGCTCTTCGGTGATGTCGGGATTGTCGATCTGGCCGGTTTTCACACGCGGCACGCCGACGTCGTTGATGAACAGCTGGCCGTCCTTGACCTGGATCTTGTCGCCGGGCAGGCCGACCACGCGCTTGATGTAGTCGACGGACGGATCAGGTGGGAACTTGAACACCACCACGTCGCCGCGCTTCGGCTCGGAGCCCCAGATGCGGCCCGAAAAGATGTCGGGCCCGAAAGGCAGCGAGTAACGGGAATAGCCGTAGGACCATTTGGTGACGAACAGATAGTCGCCTTCCAGAAGCGTCGGGCGCATCGATCCCGACGGGATCGAAAAAGGCTGAAACAACAGCGTGCGGATGACCAGGGCGAGCAAAAGCGCCTGCACGATGACGCTGACGGTCTCGCCAAGGCCGCCGGATTTCTTCTCAGATTTATCAACCACGCTCATGTCGTCCTCGATTGTGCGTTGGATGGTATAGAGTCTCGGCGCGCGCTGGGCAACGTCGTGCCGGTCGTCAGATGCAATCAATGTGGCGCTTCTTCGACGGGCAACGCTTCGATGATCACAAAGGCTTGAGCGAGCGGGAAATCATCGGTGATGGTGAGGTGGATTGCCGCCCGATGGCCCTTAGGCAGGATTTTGTCCAGCCGCGCCTGTGCCCCTCCCGTCAGCGCCATGGTCGGCGCGCCGCTGGGCAGGTTGACGACACCCATGTCGCGCCAGAACACGCCCTGCGCCAGACCCGTGCCCAGCGCCTTGGCGCAGGCTTCCTTGGCGGCGAAGCGCTTGGCGTAGGACGCAGCACGCGCGCGGCGGTTCTCGGAGCGGGCCTGCTCGAGGTCGGTGTAGATTCGCTGGATGAAGCGCTGGCCGTGACGCTCAAGCGACTTTTCGATGCGTCTGATATCGATCAGGTCACTGCCGATGCCGATGATCATCGTGCGGCGGAACCAATGCTTCCGCCGGGATGAGACGATTGCCCATGCCGGCTTGCGCGCTCGGCGAGGCGCTTGCGTCGCTGCTCGCGGAAAGCGTTCATACCCCAGCGCGTGACGCCATAGAACAAGAGGCCGAACACCAGCCCGAGCGGGATCGCGCCGATCAGCATCGGCTCGAGCACGGGCTTCCACAATTGCGCGAAGGAAAGCCTGTGCAGCATCTCGCCCAGATGCGCCGGTGGGCCATGCGCAGGCAGGCGGTCATGCAGGATCAGCTTTCCGGTTTCCCAGGAGGCGCCCCACAGCAGCGGAAAGGTCAGCGGGTTGCCGAAGAAAACCGCCGCAAGGGCCGCCGCCACCAGATTGCCGGCGATCACCCAGCACAGGATGGCGGCAATGGCGAAATGAAAGCCCACGGGAAAAAACGAGGCGAAGACGCCGGCGGCGACACCGGCCGCCACGGCGTGCGGTGTGGCCTTCAGCCGCAGGATGCGCTTGGAGAAATACTGAAGCGAGCGCGAAAACGAGCGGCGCGGCCACAAATAGGTACGCACCCGCTCGATAAGGCCATCAGGCTTGCGGCGTCGAAAAAGCACTCTGTACCCGTTTCACAGCTCCCGCGCCGGCACTTTCAGCCGGGCGCAACAGCACTATCTTGCGCTTGACGATCCCCCGATGGCAATCGCCACGTTGATATAGCGACGCGCTGGCAGGAGAACAACCAACGCCGCCTGCTTGGCGTGCGCTTGTTGCCGCCCTTGCGGGATGGCATTCCTCGCATCGAACATTGGACAATCGCGGCGAATTTAAGGAACCGGCATTTGTCGTATGGCTGAAAGGCGCGGCGGCTACGGCAAATATTCGCTGACCTCGACCAGATTGCCGTCCGGGTCGCGGAAATAGACCGACATCATCGGACCACGAGCCCCGACGCGTTCGACCGGTCCGAGTTCCACCACCACCCCATTGGCCGCGAGACGGGTGCTGACTTCGCCCAGCGGCCGGTCGGTGACCAGGCAGAAGTCGCCCGAGCCGGGCGTCGGCGCCTTCGCCTTCGGCTCGAAGGTGCGGCCCACCTCGTGCACATTGATCTTCTGGGTGCCGAAAGCCAGCGCTGTCGGCCGGCCGGGCGCATCGATGCGTTCAAAACCCAGCACGCGCTGATAAAAGGCGCAGGTCACGTCCAGCGAAGCGACCGTCAGCACGAAATGATCGATGCCTGCGATCATCGCCAATTTGTTTTCATGCATGTCGTTAACCCAAAACCGCTGCACACTTTTGGGCGGCACGCATGGGTCAAATATTGCGGCTGCCGGGCTTGACCGCCGGTATGGCGGCCAGCTCCGGCGGCAGCCGGTCGGCCGGATAGGCCGGAACCTCATATTCGGCGAGCGCGATCAACGGCACGCCGACATGGGTCTTGCCGGCCGAACGGTCGATGATGCAGGCGGCGGCAACCACCTCAGCGCCAAGCTCGCGCAGGCACTCGATGGTTTCGCGGATCGACAGGCCGGTGGTGACGATATCCTCGACGATGACGACGCGCGCACCGCTGGCGATCTCGAAGCGGCGCAGGCGAAACTCGCCCCCTTCCCGCTCGACCCAGATCGCCGGCACGCCGAGATGACGCGAGGTCTCGTAGGCAGGGATCAGCCCGCCGATCGCCGGACCGACGACGTAGTCGATCTTGCCCGGCACGCCAGCGCGGATCTTTTCGGCCAGCGCCTTGCACAGCCGCTCGGTCTTGTCGGCATGCATGAACACGCGCGCCTTCTGCAGGAAGACCGGGCTTCTCAGGCCCGAGGTCAAAATGAAATGCCCTTCGAGAACAGCACCCGCTTCGCGGAAAATCCCAAGCACTTCATCGGTGTTCATTTCTGCCTCATCTTGATTGACCACGATCTTGTCCGAAAACCGGTCCCCACTTTTCGGGATCATGGTCTAGCCGTTGACGCGCCTTGCGTCGCTGACGCTCGAATTGTCCTTGAGCTGCGACAGCAGCCGGTTGAGGTGCTTCAGATCCCAAACTTCGAGATCGATCAGCATTTCCGTGAAATCGGGCGCGGTGCGCACCATCGACAGCGTGTGGATGTTGGCGTCGTTCGACGCAACGACCTGGGCGATATCGGCGAGCGAACCCGGCGCGTTGATGGCGGTGACCGAGACGCGCGCCGGAAACCGTTCCTTGGTGCGCTCGTCAATGTCCCAGCGCACGTCGATCCAGCGCTCGGGCTGGTCGTCGAAGGCCTGCAGCGCCGGCGACTGGATCGGATAGATGGTGATGCCGGTGCCGGGCTGGACGATGCCGACGATGCGGTCGCCAGGCACCGCCCCTTCCGGCGCAAAGCGCACCGGCAGGTCGCCACGCACACCGCGGATCGGCACGGCGCCATCGCGCGGCTGGTCCTTGTCCTTGCGCGCCGCGCGGCCCGGAATCTGGAACAGCATGCCGGCGGCGTTGCGGATTTTCGACCAGCCCTCCTCGCGCTGCTTGGGCGCGGCGGTGGTGACACGCTCGTCCTTGTAGTCGGGGAATACCGCCTTCATGACATCGGTGGAGGCGAGCTCGCCACGGCCGACCGAGGCCAGCACGTCCTCGATATCCTTGCGCGCCAGCCGGTGCAGCACCTGCTTCAGGCTCTCCTTGGTGAAGGTCTTGCCGGCGCGCTCGAAGGCGCGTTCCAGGATGCGAATGCCGAGACCCGAATACTGCTTGCGGATGGCATTCTTGGTGGCGCGGCGGATGGCCGAGCGCGCCTTGCCGGTGACGACGACCGATTCCCAGGCCGCCGGCGGCACCTGCGCCTTGGAGCGGATGATCTCGACCTCGTCGCCGTTCTTCAGTTCCGTCATCAGCGGCATGATGCGGCCGTTGACCTTGGCGCCGACGCAGGTGTCGCCGACATCGGTGTGCACGGCATAGGCGAAATCGATAGGCGTAGCACCTCGCGGCAGCGCAATCAGCATGCCTTTCGGCGTGAAGCAGAACACCTGGTCCTGGAACAGTTCCAACTTGGTGTTTTCGAGGAAGTCTTCCGGATTGTCACCCTCGGCAAGCTGCTCGATGGTGCGCCGCAGCCAGGCATAGGCGTTGGTCTCCTTCGAGATCGCATGGGCGGCGCCGTTGGTCTTGCCGCCAGTGTCCTTGTAGATCGAATGCGCTGCGACGCCGTATTCGGCGATCTTGTTCATCTCGCGGGTCCGGATCTGCAGCTCGACGCGCTGACGTGAGGGTCCGACGATGGTGGTGTGGATCGACCGATAGTCGTTCTGCTTCGGCGTCGAGATGTAATCCTTGAAGCGGCCTGGCACCATCGACCAGGCGGTGTGGATGGCCCCGAGCGCGCGATAACAATCCTCGACCGTATCGACGACGACACGGAAGCCGAAGATGTCGGACAGCTGCTCGAAGGACAGCGCCTTGGCCTCCATCTTGCGGAACACCGACCACGGCTTCTTCTGACGGCTTTTCACGCTGGCCTTGATCGCATGCTTTTCGAACAGCGCGGACAGCGCCTTCTCGATCTCGGACAGCACATCCTTGTTGCGCTCGAATATCTCGGCGAGCCGGGCAGTGACGGCGCGATAGGCTTCCGGATTGATATAGCGGAAAGCGATCTCCTCCAGCTCCTCGCGCATGCCTTGCATGCCCATGCGCCCGGCGAGCGGCGCATAGATGTCCATCGTCTCCTCGGCGATGCGCAGGCGCTTGGCCTCCGGCATATGGTCGAGGGTGCGCATGTTGTGCAAACGGTCGGCGAGCTTGACCAGAAGGACGCGGACATCCTCCGAAATCGCCAGCAGAAGCTTACGCAGGTTTTCCGCCTGCTCGGCCTTCTTCGACACGAGATCGAGTTTCTTGAGCTTGGTCAGCCCCTCGACCAGCTTGCCCATTTCGGGCCCGAACAGCTCATCGATTTCGGCCCGGGTCGCCGTGGTGTCCTCTATGGTGTCGTGCAGCAGGGCGACCGCGATCGTCGCCTCGTCCATGTGCATTTCGGTGAGGATGGCGGCGACTTCGAGCGGGTGCGAGAAATAGGGGTCGCCGGAAGCGCGCTTCTGGTGGCCATGCTTCTGCATGGCATAGACATAGGCCTTGTTGAGCAATGCCTCGTTGACGTCAGGCTTGTAGCGCTGGACGCGCTCGACAAGCTCATACTGACGCATCATGGGCGGGATCTCGCAGCGGTGAAATGAATCATGCGCCGCACTGCTGTACGGCGCATGTCATAGATAGCCACGAAACTGCCGATACGGAAGTGCGGAAGATTGTTCCAGCGACCTCCAGATCGGAGGCTCGCTTAGTAGTCGTCGCTCTTTTCCGGGGGCACCAGGCCCTCGATGCCGGCCAGGAGATCTTCCTCGGTCATCCGGTCGAAGGTGATGTTCTCCTCGGCGTCGTCGGCATCGGTGGCCGCGACTGCGGCGCCGGTCTGGTCGGCAATCGCCTCGCCATCGGCTTCGGGTTCGTCGACCTCGACATGCTTCTGCAGCGAGTGGATCAGGTCTTCCTTGAGGTCGTCGGGCGACAGTGTCTCGTCGGCGATCTCGCGCAGCGCCACGACCGGGTTCTTGTCGTTGTCACGCGGCACGGTGATCGGCGCGCCCTGGCTGATCTGGCGGGCACGGTGGCCGGCAAGGAGCACCAGCTCGAAGCGGTTGTCGACCTTGTCGATGCAATCTTCAACGGTTACGCGGGCCATGGACTGCCCCTTTCATGCGATGGATTTGATGGAAATCAGGCGCGGTCCTTAACCCGAACGCCGCCAAAACACAAGCATCATGGCAATGGTGGGGTCGCAGGGCCGCCAACCCCTTCATTTAAACACCCGATCGGCCAAATCAGGCTGCATCCATCGGTTCGGCGCCCGATCACAATTGCTTGCAGTGCGCCAACACGCCCTTGGATTGCCGTGAAACTGGCGTTATCTCGGATAGCGCGAAGGTCAGCCGGTTTATTATGAGCCTGACCGATAGTCGCTATCGCATTTCGTTAGACGGCCGATTATTTCGAAAAGGACTATTTTCCATGTTCGACCCTCGTGAAAAAATCGCCCTATTCATCGACGGCGCCAATCTCTACGCGACGTCGCGCGCGCTTGGCTTCGACATCGACTACCGCAAGCTCCTGTCGAGCTTCCAGAAGCGCGGCTATCTGCTGCGCGCTTACTACTACACCGCGCTGGTCGAGGATCAGGAATACTCCTCGATCCGTCCGCTGATCGACTGGCTCGATTACAACGGCTTCAAGGTGGTCACCAAGCCGGCCAAGGAATTCACCGACTCGACCGGCCGCCGCAAGATCAAGGGCAATATGGACATCGAACTCACTGTCGATGCGCTGGAACTCGCCGATGTCGTCGACCATTACGTCATCTTTTCCGGCGACGGCGATTTCCGCACGCTGGTCGAGGCGCTGCAGCGGCGCGGCCGCAAAGTGTCGATCGTCTCGACCATGGCCTCTCAGCCGCCAATGATCAGCGACGATCTGCGCCGCCAGGCCGACCATTTCATCGACCTGACTACGTTGAAGAACGAGGTCGGTCGCGATCCGTCCGAGCGGCCGATGCGCAGGCCCGAGCCGGCCGAAGTCGATGAGGACGACTACTGAGGCCGGTCGCGTTGACCGCCCTTTCCATCTCCGAACCCGGCCGCGACTGCCTACTCTGTCCGCGGCTGCATGATTTCATCGCCGAATGGCGGCAACGTGAGCCATCCTGGTTCAACGCGCCGGTGCCGACTTTTTTGCCACCCGATGGCGTTGACGCCGTCCGGCTTCTGATCGTTGGGCTGGCGCCCGGTCTGCGCGGCGCCAACCGCACCGGACGCCCCTTCACCGGCGACTATGCGGGCGACCTGCTGTACTCGACGTTGATTTCGCACGGTTTTGCGCGCGGTGAGTTCAAGGCGCGGCCGGATGACGGGCTGGAGTTGGTCGGCACGGCGATCACCAATGCGGTGCGCTGCGTGCCGCCGGAGAACAAGCCGGTGGGCGCCGAGATTGCCACGTGCCGGACGTTCCTGGTGCCGACGATCGCCCGGTTTCCCAACCTGCGCGCCGTGCTGGCGCTGGGGTCGATCGCGCACCAGTCGACGGTGCGCGCGCTGGGTGGGCGCGTCGCCGCCTATCCGTTCAGGCATGGCGGGCAGCTGCCGGCCGGGGGCATCACGCTGTTTTCGAGCTATCATTGCTCGCGCTACAACACCAACACAGGTGTGCTGACCGAGGCGATGTTCGTCAGCGTCTTCAGCGAGATCGCGGCCTTCCTGCAGAAATAGCGCCGCCCTTCAGAACCCCTCCAGCACGATCTTGCCCTTGGCCTTGCCGGTCTCGATCAGCGCGTGGGCGCGTTTCAGATTGGCGGCATTGATAGGACCGAAGGTCTCGCCCAGCGTCGTGCGGATGGTCCCGGCGTCGACAAGCCGGGCCAATTCGTTGAGGTGCTCGCCCTGAGCGGCCATGTCCTGCGTCTCGAACATCGAGCGGGTGAACATGAACTCCCAATGCACAGAGACGCTCTTGCGCTTGAACGAATTGATGTCGAGCGATTTGGGATCGTCGATCAGCCCGAAACGGCCTTGCGGCGCGATCAGTTCGGCGATCTCGGCCAGGTGCCGGTCGGTGTTGGTCGTCGAGAACACGAAGGCAGGTGCGCCGAGACCAAGGGCTGCGACTTCGGCGGCGAGCGGCCTGGAGTGATCGACGACGTGATGAGCGCCGAGCCCAAGCGCCCAGTCCCGCGTCTCGGGCCGCGATGCGGTGGCGATCACCGTCAGATCGGTCAGTTGGCGCGCCAGCTGCACCGCGATCGAGCCAACGCCGCCGGCGCCGCCAATAATCAGAATGGCCTTAGCCGCGCCAGCGACAGGTTTCCTGACATCGAGGCGGTCGAACAGAGCCTCCCAGGCGGTGACCGCCGTCAAGGGCAGCGCCGCCGCCTGCGCGTAGCCGAGCGAGCCGGGTTTGCGGCCGACAAGGCGCTCATCGACAATATGGAATTCGGCATTGGTGCCTTGTGGCGCCAGGGCGCCGGAATAGAAGACATCGTCGCCCGCCTTGAACAGGCTGGCGTCCCGACCGGCCGCAACGACCCGGCCGGCAGCGTCCCAGCCGAGCACACGCCATGCTCCGGCCTCGGGTCTGGCGCTTTGCCGCACCTTGGTGTCGACCGGGTTGACCGAGATTGCCTTCACCTCGACCAGCAGGTCACGACCTTTCGGCTCGGGCCTGGGCAAATCGATATCGACCAGGGAGGTCTCATCGCTGATGGGGGCTGGGATTTGATAGCCGACGGCGCGCATTTTGGTCTCCGCGATTGCTCTTGAGTGTTGTTCAGAGCAGAGATGCGGATTATGTGCCGGAAGCGCAAGAATGCACATATAAAGCACATAGTGTCGAAAAGGATACCGTCATGCCGCGCATTCGCCATGAGCGATTCGATTGCAGCCCCGGCTGCACGGTGGAGGGAACACTCCGCTACATCGACGGAAAGTGGAAAGGCGTCGTGCTCTATCATCTGTTCGAGGGCACGATGCGCTTCAACGAGATCCGCCGGCGCATTCCGAACTGCACACAGCGCATGCTGACCAACCAGCTCCGCGAACTGGAAGCCGATGGGCTGATTGCGCGCAAGATCTATCCTGAAGTGCCGCCGAAAGTGGAGTACAGCCTGACGCCGCGCGGCAGAAGCCTGGAACCGGTGATCACCGCGCTCAAAATCTGGGGCGATGCCAATGTCACGCTGGCGCCGGAGGCTTCCCAGGCTGCAGCTTGAGACGACGAGCGAGGTCCCGGAATGGCTTCCGGGGATCACTTGGCTTGGGAAATCACTTGGCTTGGGAGATCACTTGGCTTGCGGAACGATCGATCCCGATGATGGCGCGGACAGTGCGCCCAACACGGCCGGACCACCCTGCAGCACATTCAGGTCGACATCGCCGTTGATGCCGTCGACGCGTCCCTTGTTGTGGTACTGCCAGTAGATCCAGTCGCCGCGATCCGGCTGCAGCAGCAACGAGCGAAGCCAGAGCGGCCGGGCGGGGATGCGCCCGGCATAGGCCTGCTCAGCCTCGTCGGTCAGATAGACAATCGCCGGCTTGCCGAACGCGGCCTCGACTGGAGCGAGGAACGCGGCAAGTTCTGCGTTCAGTTGCTCGGGTGTTGGCCGCTGCGGGCAATTGCCGCCGAACTCGATGTCGACGACCGGCGGCAGCAAGGGCTGGTCGTGCGGCACCACCGAGATGAAATTCTTCGCCTGGTCGGCACCAGGCCGACAGAAGGTGAAGAAATGATAGGCGCCGACGGCAAGTCCGGCCGCGCGGGCCTCACGCAGATTGGTGGAGAAGGCATCGTCGACATGATCGCCACCTTCGGTCGCCTTGATGACGGCAAAGGCGACGTCGGCGGCGGCAACGCGGCGCCAGTCGATCTGGCCCTGGTGATGGGAGACGTCGATGCCCCGCACCGGATATTTGCCGCGGTCTGGCGAGAATGCCCTGAAATAGAGATAGCCGCCCGCAGCGATGAAACACACCAGGACCAGGCTGGCCAAACCCAAAAGGACGATCCGGTTCTTCAAACGAATGGCCCCAACCTACCCCCGCTCTTTTAAGAGCCTGCCCTTCTCGCGCGACCAGTCGCGCTGCTTCTCGGTTTCGCGCTTGTCGTGCAGTTTCTTGCCGCGACCGACGGCGAGCAGCAGCTTGGCACGGCCCTGATCGTTGAAATAGATCTTCAGCGGCACCAGCGTCATGCCTTCGCGGTCGACGCTCTGTGCCAGCTTGGCCATCTCGCGCTTGTTGAGCAGGAGTTTGCGGCGGCGGCGCGGCTCGTGGTTGAAGCGGTTGGCCTGGAGATACTCCGGCAGGTATGAATTGATCAGCCAGATCTCGCCGCCTTCGACCGAGGCATAGCTGTCCTGGATGTTGGCCTGGCCCTGGCGCAGCGACTTGACCTCGGTGCCGGTCAGCACCAAGCCGGTCTCGATCGTGTCGAGCACCTCATAGGAAAACCGCGCCTTGCGGTTTTCCGCAACGGTCTTGTTGTTAGGATCGGCTTTTCTGACTTGATTCATGATGTGGAGAGGTGGCGCCTCATCCCTAGTTTATCAAGCCGGCGTGCTTCATCGCCGCATCGATCCTGTCGGCGGTCGACTGTTCGACGGTCATCAGCGGCGAACGCAGCACGTTCTCGACCTTGCCCAGCTTCGACAGCGCATATTTCGCGCCGGAAACGCCGGGCTCGAGGAAGATCGCCTTGTGCAGCGGCAGCAGGCGGTCCTGCAGGTCCAGCGCCTTGGCGCTGTCGCCGGAAAGCGTTGCTTCCTGGAATTCGGCGCAGAGCCGTGGCGCGACATTCGACGTGACCGAAATGCAGCCGACGCCGCCATGCGCGTTGAAGCCGAGCGCCGAAGCGTCCTCGCCCGAAAGCTGGATGAAATCCTTGCCGCACGTAGCGCGCTGCTCGGAAACCCGCTCGACCTTGCCGGTGGCATCCTTGACGCCGATGATGTTCTTGAAGTCGTGCACCAGCTGGCCCATCGTCTCCGGGCTCATGTCGATGACCGAGCGCGGCGGGATGTTGTAGATGATGATCGGCAGGCTGGTTGCCCTGGCGACGGCGGCGAAATGCGCGTAGAGGCCGCGTTGCGTCGGCTTGTTGTAATAGGGCGTGACAACGAGTGCGGCGTCGGCGCCGGCCTTCTCGGCATATTGCACCAGCCCGACCGCCTCCTCGGTGTTGTTGGAGCCGGCGCCGGCGACGACCGGGGCGCGGCCCCTGGCCACCTCGATGCAGACCTTGACGACATGGCGGTGCTCGTCATGCGACAGCGTCGGCGACTCGCCAGTGGTGCCGACTGGGACCAGGCCCGTCGTGCCCTCGGCGATCTGCCAGTCGACGAACGCGCGAAAGGCTTTCTCGTCGAAACGCCCGCTCTTTTCGAACGGTGTCACGAGCGCAGTAAGCGAGCCTCTCAGCATGTCGTCCAACTCCTTGGCACTTCTTTGTTCGCGCATGTCGTTGCCCTAAAACCGGTACCCACTTTTAGGCGACATGCATCGGTGTTTCGTCGTGCGCGCCTTCTAGCCGAAAGCGAAGCCGCGCACCATAGTCTCGACATTGTTGCGCGGCAAGCATTGCCATGGTGCCAGCAAGCGCAATTCGAACGACCGCGCTAACTCTTTGTTTACGGGCTCTTCACGACCTAAGTTTAGGCTTCGAAGCCTCTGCGCCTGATGGTAGAATGCCAGGACAAGGAAAGACGAAAAGACTATGCCGACAAGTCGGCCTCACCTCTTCGCGCTGCTTGGCGCCACGCTCGCGCTGATGCCGGGCATGGCGATCGGCGGCAGCGTCGATGTGCAGGTCACCTCGACCATCCCGATGCCGGGCCTGCAGGCCGAGGCGCCACAGGACGCCTCGCCAAGCGTCGCCCTGTTGAAAAGCGGGCTGGATGCGCTGGCGGCTGGCGACATTCCCGGCGCCCGCGCCGTGCGTGATGCCCTTCCCGGCCACTCGCTCGACCAGCATATCCTTGCCTGGGCGATCGCGCTCTACGGCGGTGACAAGGTTCCGAGCGGCGATATTGCCGCCGCCGCGAAGATGCTGCCCAACTGGCCGGGCACCGTCGCCTTGCGCAAGAACAGCGAGCGCGCGCTCTATCGCGAAAACCCTGCCGCCGATACCGTCATTGCCGCGTTCGACGGCAGCCAGCCGCAGACATTCGAAGGCGTGATGGTTCTCGCCCGCGCCTATGTGGCGTCGGGCAATGCCAAGGCGGCGCGTTCGGTGCTGTCGCCGTTCTGGCGTACCGCGATCCTGGAGGCCAAGGACGAGGTGACGCTGCTCAAGGAATTCGGCAGCCTGATTCCGGCCGCCGACCACCGTTTTCGCATGGAGCGCATGTTCTATGCCGATCGGGCGAATTCGGCGCAGCGCGTCGCCGGCCTCGCCGGTGCCCAGCAGCTTGCCGATGCCTGGGCGGCGGCGGACAGAGGCGACAAGAACGCGCCGAAACTGCTCAAGGCCGTGCCGGCGGCGCAGCGTTCAGCCGGCTACTTCTTCGCGCAGGCCGAATATCTGCGCAAAAAAGAGAATTTTGCCGACGCCGCGGCTGTCGTGATGCAGGCACCGACGGATCGCGAAGCTTTGGTCGATCCGGACGCCTGGTGGGTCGAGCGCCGGGTGTTGTCGCGCGAACTGGTCGACCAGGGCGACATGAAGACGGCCTACCAGATCGTCGCCACGCATGCCGCCGAAAGCGCCACCAATGCGGCGGAGGCCGAGTTCCATGCCGGTTGGTATGCGCTGCGTGGCCTGAACGATCCGAAAACCGCGGCAACGCATTTTGCGCGCATCGCCGACCTCGCCCAGGGACCGATGACGCTGTCGCGCGCCTACTACTGGCTCGGCCGTGCGGCGGAAGTCGGCGGCCCGGGTAGCGCCAAGGACTATTTTGCGCGCGCCGCTGCCTACGGCACGACATTTTACGGCCAGCTTGCCGCCGAACGCGTCGGCCGGCAGGCGCTCAACATTGCCTACCCGCAGCCCGATGCGGCCGACCGGCAGAATTTTGCCGGCCGTGAGGCCGTCAGCGCCATCAAGCGGCTGCAGGAGGCGGGCTACGACCGCTATGCCGAAACGCTCTATCGCGACCTTGCGGGGCAGTTGACCAGCCCAGGCGAACTGGCGCTGCTCGCCGTCTTGGCGGAAAAGCAAGGCAACCATTTCATGGCGCTGAAAGTCGGCAAGATCGCCGGCGCGCGCGGTATCGATGTCGGCGCACTGTCGCATCCGCTCGGCGTCATTCCCGATTCGGCCAACATTTCCGGCTCGGGCAAGGCACTGGCCTATGCAATCGCCCGCCAGGAAAGCGAATTCAACATCGGCGCCGTGTCGAGCGCAGGCGCGCGCGGACTGCTGCAGCTGATGCCGGGCACAGCCAAGCAATTGGCGAAGAAGGCCGGTTTGCAATTCTCGCAGACACGGCTGACCACCGACGCCGGTTACAACGCGACGCTTGGTTCAGCCTTCCTCGGCGAGCAGCTCGACCGCTTCAACGGCTCCTATGTGCTGACCTTCGCCGGCTACAATGCCGGTCCCAACCGGGCCAGCCAGTGGGTCGCGAAATACGGCGACCCGCGCGGCAAGGACATCGACGCCGTCGTCGACTGGATCGAGCGGATTCCCTACACGGAAACAAGAAGTTACGTGCAGCGCGTGATGGAGAATTACGAGGTCTACAAGATGCGTATTTCCGGCAAATACGACATCGTTGGAGATCTGGTGAACGGGCGCGGCTGACGAAGCCGACCCCTCAAGAGGCAACTTCGCCGAAGCTGTCGATTCTGCCCCTGCGGATTGGCGGCTCTCTCCAACCCAATCTCAATTTGACCCCACCTTCCCTCGCCTATAGCAGTCGGAAGACAATCAGGCAGGCGGAAGGAATCGCGTCCAGATGTCGAGCAGTGAAGGTTTCTCCGACTTTTTCTACAGCGCATCGGATGGGCTAAACCTTCATGCGCGCGTCTATGGTGACGCGAATGCCGGTCCTTGGCCGGTCGTCTGCCTGCCCGGCCTGACCCGCAACGCACGGGATTTTCATGAACTCGCGCTCTATCTTTCGGCTCGAGCTCAGGCTCCGCGCAAGGTCGTTGCCTTCGATTATCGTGGGCGCGGGCAGTCCGCCTACGATGCCGATGTCGGTCATTACAATGTCGGCGTCGAAGCCGGCGACATCCTTGCCGGGCTGGCGGCATTGGAAATAGAGGCGGCCGCCTTTATCGGAACATCACGCGGCGGGCTGATCATCCATGTGCTCGGCATGATGCAGCCGGCTATCCTGAAAGCCATTGTTTTCAACGACATCGGGCCGGTGATCGAGGCGGCCGGTCTCGCCCATATCAAGTCCTATCTTGAACGGACACCGAACCCCAGAACCTTCGCCGAGGCCGTGGCTGCCCAACGCAGCGTTCACGGCCAGGACTTTTCCGCGCTCACCGACGTGGATTGGGAGCGGATGGTACGGGCGCTCAACCGCGAGACGGATAAGGGCCTGTTGCCGGATTTCGACCCGAAGCTGGTCGACACCGTTGCGGGTCTCGATCTGACGCAGCCTCTGCCTGCCCTATGGCCGCAATTCGACGCGTTGGCCGCGATCCCATTGCTCACCATACGCGGCGCCAATTCGAGATTGCTGTCCACAGACACGCTACGGCAGATGCAAGAGCATCATTCCATGATGGAGACGATCACTGTAGAGGGCCAGGGCCACGCCCCTTTCCTCGAAACCGGCGACTTGCCGGACGCCATCGCGTCTTTCCTTGATCGCGCCGAGTAACGGCGCATCTAAAGTAAACCCCAAGACCAAACAAGGTCCTGGGGTTGACACAACAGTATAAGCTAGCTCCCCAGCCTATTTGGCTTTTGAATTTTTCCGAGGCGCTTTCGGCGAGGCCGCGGCTGATTCGTCCCGCTGTTTCCGAGCCGTGGGCGGGGATGAGGGAGTGGTCACAGGCGACGAAAACATGGAGCCTTCCCCACTGCTTGCCGGTTGCTCGCCGCGAGGTGTTTCCAGGACGACCACACAGCCATCGAGGTCATTGGTGGCCAGATGCGCATAACGCATGGTCATCGACAGCGTCTGGTGACCGAGCCACATCTGCACACGGCGGATATCGATGCCACCCTGGACGAGACGCGAGGCGCAGGTGTGTCGCAAGATATGCGGCACCACCTGGTCATCGGCGCCAAGGCCGACTTCGGCTTTGGCATCGTTCCAGATAGCACGGAACTGTGCCTGGCTGAGCTTGGTGAACGGGCCTTTGGGCCGTCGGCCTTCGGCAGCCGGCAGCTTGATGACCTCCTTGACCCGCTCGGTCATCGGAATGGTGCGGCTGCGACCGGATTTGGTGATCCAGAAACTGACCCGATGTTCCTGGATGTCGTTCCAGATCAGCCCAAGCGCCTCACCGAGACGGCACCCGGTATCGACCAAAAAAACTGAAAGCCTGTAGGCATCCTCGCTGCGGCTCCTGATGGCCGCGAATAGCCGTGCCTCTTCGTCCCTCTCGAGGAAACGAATCCGTCCCGCCCGCTCCTTCTGGCGGCGGAACTCGGGCAGGCTGTGGATATCTCCCATCTTATATGCCTTGCGCAGCAGTTTGCTAAGGGCAGCCATCTTTCGGTTGATGGTTGCGTTGCTGTTGCCGCGCTGGCGCAAGGTACCAATGAGGTTGTCCAGGGTACTCTGGTCAAAGGCGCTGAATCGCTCCCCAAGGAGAAGCTCATCTATCTCGCCGATGAAAGAGCTGACATTGTACTTATGCCGCCCATCATCCCATAATATGTCCCGGTATGCTAAAAAGAGCTCTCGAACCCTATACGACTTTACTTCTCTGATCTTGTTGTAACTGTATCGTATATTCGCATTTTGAGAAGAAAACATCGAAAAATGATCAGAAGGCTCACCCTCTTGAATCGCTTCGGTCGTCATCATTTGCCACACCCCCGAGTGGGATAGATCAGCCCTACCCGCTTGGAGGCGTCCTTTCAAGAGATTTGAATCACGCAGTTGTGATTTCATCCGCCCATCAGCGGATCCCACGAAATCACCCACGGACCCTATTCAGCTACCGTTACCCCCTGTTCCTTCTGTCTGCCTTGACCCAGTCACGAAACAAAAACAGCCCGGGCGTTTGTGCGCCCGGGCTGGATTTCACCTGTGTAGAACCAGCCCTTAGAACGAGCGCTGGAAGCGGAGGATACCGCCGACGCTGCTCTTCTTGTCGGCATGGGTCCAGTTGGAGAAGTCGGCGTCGTCGAACTTGCCTGCATTGAGGTAGTCGACTTCGGCCGTAACCGTGAAGCCGGGGACGATGTCGTAGGCGATGTTCGCGGCGACGCCGAGATTCTTCCAATCGTCATACGAGATCTGAGCGTTGAACGAGGTCTTCTCGTTGAACTTGTAGGTGCCACCGCCCCACACTGCCCAGTTGCCGCCCCACTGCTTGTACATGCCGCGACCGCCAGCCGGGAAAGCCAAGGTCCCGTCGCTGAGGTTGTCGTCGGTGCCGTAACCGGCCATGATCCACAGCGTGACAGCGTCAGACGCCTTCACGTCCAAGCGAACCTTGCCGGACACTTCTTCGTAGTTGCTGTCATAAGCGATAACGCCGGTGATAGCGCCCCAACCCTGCGTCCACTTCACGCCGCCGACGACATGCGGAACATAGCTGTCGATCGTGTAAGCGCCATAGCCTTCTTCGAGCGAGACGACGGCCGAGAAGCCGTTGCCAGCATCGAAGTAGTACTGGATGACGTTGGTGTCGAAGCCGCCGTAGGGAACCAGCGTATCCTGGATAACTTCGCCGGCGTAGCCGATGAAGGTGTTGTAAGCCGATTCGTCCTTACCGACGCGGAGACCACCGAGCTGGATCCAGGCGAAGTTCAGCGAAGCGCCCGAGTTGCCGGCTTCGTTGATGTAGGGGCTCGTGTCGGCGTTGGCATTGTTGAAGTTGAAGCGGGTCTCGGTGTAGGTCTTCAAGGTGCCGAGCTCGGTTTCCTGGCCGGTCCAGGTCTTCAGCGAGAGACGGGCCCGCTTGCGCCAGGTGTCGTTGCTCTCACCGGCATCCATGTGATCAGCGCTTCTTGCGCCATCGAACGAGCCGACGTCGCCGCCGCCGATGTCGTAACGGACATAGCCGCCGATGCGCAGGCAGGTTTCGGTGCCGGGGATGTAGAAGTAGCCAGCGCCGTAGACGTCGCAGATCTTGACGTATTCAGCGGGCTCCGGCTCGGCGACGACGACGGCGTCGGCGGCGCGCGCACCGGAAACTGCGAGCAGAGCCGCAGCGGAGCCGAGGAGAAGGCTCTTAATGTTCATTTTCTGACCTCCAGTCAAAAGTTAAAAAACGGGTCTGGGTATTCTTTGCTGAAGGACAGCGTTCCCTGCCCCATCCCCACTACCGAAAAAGATGCGCACCGCGCCGCTCCTTCGAACTCGACATTACCCATGAGACGGCGGCGTTCAACCACGATCGTACCGGCGAAAGGGCTGTTCGGCTGCTATCCCCTGGCGTTGTTGCACAAATGACACGATTTGGCCTCACTCAGAAAGCTCTCGTTAACCATTGGGGCCGCGGCAACCGCATGTTTCCAGCCGAATCCGGCAATCGGCCGACGGAATCATGGCAGGGCGCCGAGTCGCCAGCCAGGAAACTGCCGCAGAACCGCCGCATCGAAGGAAAACCGCAGCTCGGTGCGTTCTTATTTTTCCATATAATGACGCGGGCTTGTTGATTGTGCCGGCGCTTTTCTTTATCCAGCGGCGCAACGGAGAGGTGGCCGAGTGGTCGAAGGCGCTCCCCTGCTAAGGGAGTAGAGGTCAAAAGCTTCTCGTGGGTTCGAATCCCATCCTCTCCGCCATCTCTGCCTGCCTCGAAGGCGGCCAATCAAAAATCATCCTATTAAATCAGATAGATAGGCAGGCAATCCGTTGCCGTCGGAACGCAACTCCGTGCCAAAAATGCACTGAAGGCAACGCTGTTTTGTTCGATTCTGACTGGAGGTCAGAAAATGAACATCAAGAGCCTTCTCCTCGGCTCCGCTGCGGCTCTGCTCGCAGTTTCCGGTGCGCGCGCCGCCGACGCCGTCGTCGTCGCCGAGCCGGAGCCCGCTGAATACGTCAAGATCTGCGACGTCTACGGCGCTGGCTACTTCTACATCCCCGGCACCGAAACCTGCCTGCGCATCGGCGGCTATGTCCGTTACGACATCGGCGGCGGCGACGTCGGCTCGTTCGATGGCGCGCGTGCCGAAAACCAGCTTGGCGATCCCAAGCTGCAGGACACGTGGGCAAAGAACACCCGCTTCACGCTGAAGACCTGGACCGGCCAGGAAACAGAGCTGGGCACGTTGAAGACCTACACCGAAACCCGCATCCAATTCGGCAACTCCAACGGCTATGGCGACGCATACGGCAATGATGCCCACAACAAGGGCATCACGCTGAACTTCGCCTGGATCCAGCTCGGTGGTCTCCGCGTCGGTAAGGACGAATCGGCCTTCAATACGTTCATCGGCTACGCCGGCGAAGTCATCCAGGATACGATCGTCCCCTATGGCGGCTTCGACACCAACGTCGTCCAGTACTATTTCGACGGGGGCAACGGCTTCTCGGCCGTCGTCTCACTCGAAGAAGGCTCCAGTGATGCTGGCGCTGCCACCTTCGACGGGGCCGGCAACTATCTCTTCAACGCGAATTCCGGCAACGACACCATCGACAGCTACGTTCCGGACGTCGTCGGCGGCGTGAAGTACACGCAGGGCTGGGGTGCCATCACCGGCGTGGCATCCTACGACAGCACCTGGGAAGAGTGGACCGGCAAGGTTCGCCTGGACGTGAAAGCGTCTGACGCCCTGACGCTGTGGATCATGGGCGGTTATGGTTCGGACGATCACATCGACCGCAACTTCTACAAGCAGTGGGGCGGCAACTGGGCAGTTTGGGGCGGCGGCACCTACAAGTTCAACGAGAAGACCTCGTTCAACGCTCAGGTGTCGGCTGATGACGACAAGAACGTCGGCGTCGCGGCCAACATTGCCTACGACATCGTCCCCGGCTTCACGGTCACGGGCGAAGTCGACTACAACCACGATGGCAAGTTTGGCGATGCCGACAATCGCAACTGGGTCAACGCCGACAAGAAGAACAGCGTCGGCGGTATCCTCCGCTTCCAGCGCTCGTTCTAACAAGGTTTCGGCTTGTCGAAATCGAAAACCCGGCGGGCAACCGCCGGGTTTTTTCAGGACTTTGCGCGACCATTGCATGCGGTGCTGCAGTTCGCGGTCCTAACTTTGGTTCGGCCTCGATAGCGCAGGTCTCAGACGCATCGCGCGCTTCAGTACCCACAAAGCTCGTTCGCAAGTTTCGGAATTGGGACTATTTGTCCGCCAGGTCGCCCAATGCATCAATCAGCGGCTGAATTTCATCTTCATAATTCTTCCAGCGTTTGACGGACGACCTGTAAATCGGTTGACGGACCTGCCAGCGGCTTGGCGTGTTGACCGAACCATCCCTGTCGAAAAAGCGCAGGCAGGCGTCGTCCCAAGGCAACCCAAGATAATCTATAAGCCGACGAGACTGTGCTTCCTGATCCTCGACCAACGTTTCGTACCGATTCTCGAAGATCAGGCCCGGGAAAATCTCATTCCAATGCCGCATGAGGCGGTCATATTCGCGATAGTACAGGCCGAGTGCCTTCAGGTCGGCGTTGTAACTGTGCCCCTCGCCGAATCTCTGGACAAAACAAGAGACGCAATTGTCGATGGCGTCACGACGGCAATGAATGATGCGCGCGTTGGGAAAGAGAACGGCGATAAGACCGATCAGTTCGAAATTATGAGGCATCTTATCCACGATCCGAAGCGCGGAAGGTGCCCGCTCTCTCAGATAGGTCAGATGCTCTTCGGCCAACGTTCTGGATAGGTCTTTTGTGATCGACGCGATCACCTGGTCTAAACGTCCGGCCGATGACTTTTTGAGGTCGATCGCATTCGCGACTCTTCTGATTTTGCTCAGTTCCCCTGCGCCATGGACATCGGGATGACTGGCGCAAATCTGTTCCGTAAGCGTCGTTCCCGAGCGAGGCATGCCGACCACGAAAACAGGAACGTCCGAAGGACTTCCGTAACCGGACCTGGCAGCCAGCATCTCAGGCGTGAAGGTCTCGATCAGAGAGTCCGTCCAGCGACGGTATTGGTCGATGTCGAAGATGCGGCCTGAGGCCTGCTTGGCCTTCTTGAAATGGTCGAATGCATCCTTATAGCGCTTGAGGTCGTTCAGCACCTTGCCGGCGGCCAGGTGGAGCCTCTCTAAACCGTCCGGATCAAGCTTGGCATTGCCGAGTTCACGAATGATGGATTGGAGTTCCTTTGGCTCTTCGGTGAACTTTTGCGTCTGCACAAGATCGTTGTAGGCAGTCGGCACTGCGATGCCACGTTCGATTGTTTCCTTAAGATAGACGGCGGCCTCGTCCATGCGCCCCAGGCTGCTGAGCGCGCGAGCCAGTCCTGTCCGCACCTTGGGATGATCGCGGTTGGTCTTCAGTGCCTTTTCATAGAGCGGCAGAGCCATCTCGGGCTTATCAAACTGGATATAGGCGTCCCCCAATGCGCAAAGTGCTTCGACGAGGTTCGGCTGCAACTCCAAGGCATACTGCATATGTTCGATTGCTGGTGAAAACTCACTGACCTTCACGTAGCCCGAGGCTAGGCCAAGGTGGTAGTAGGGGTTCTTTGGCTCCTCGTTGAGTGCGCGTGCGAAATACCGCAAGGCCGCCTCATCGTCGTAGCCTATGCACACGGTCCCCAAAATATACAGGGCGAGTGGATGGTTGGGCGTACGCGCCAGCACCCGAAGGCACAGGTCCTGAGCCTCGTTAAGCCGCTTGGCCTGTTGAAACTGGTACGCCTGCTCCAGCAGCGCGTCGTCTGCCTGTGTACGCGAAAGCGGATTTGCTTGCGGCAGATTTTGCTGCGGGAACTTGGGTTTCGGCCCGGTTTGGGCCTTCAGGTGCTTGGACCAGGCTGGCGGCAGACGGTTGTTCATTGTGTCTCGCTAGCAAAAAGAGACGAAGGAATCCAGCATTACGGTTGCAGGCCGCGGACAACTTGCACCGACCATGCGGGCAGGCTAGCAAGAAGGCCCTTTTTCAAGCGAGCTTCCACCATGCGCCCACACCCTCCCCTAACGCCGCTCGTCGCAGCGCTTCCCTCGACGGTGCCTTTTGTTGGCCCCGAGGCACAGGAGCGCGAGCGTGGCCGCGCTTTTCGCGCTCGCATCGGCGCCAATGAGAGCAGTTTTGGTCCTTCGCCGCGCGTCATCGAGCGGATGGCTGGAATTGCCCGCGACATGTGGATGTATTGCGATCCCGACAATCACGACCTGAAGGTGGCGGCCGCCGCGCATCACGGCGTCAAGGTCGAAAACGTCGTGGTCGGCGAAGGCATAGACGGGCTGCTCAGCCTGGTGGCACGCATGTATGTGGCGCCCGGCGATGCCGTGGTCACCTCGCTCGGCGCCTATCCGACCTTCAACTTCCATGTCGCCGGTGTCGGCGGGCGGCTGGTCACCGTCCCCTATGAGAACGACAGGGAAAGCCTGGACGGCCTGCTCGCAGCTGTTCGCAAGGACAAGGCGCCGCTGGTCTACCTGTCCAATCCGGACAATCCGATGGGCAGTTGGTGGGAGGCCGACGAACTCATCCGCATCATCGAGGCGCTGCCGGAAACCACCATGCTGGTGCTCGACGAGGCCTATGGCGAACTCGGACCAGCCTCGGCACTGCCGCCGATCGATATCTCGCGGCCGAACATCATCCGTATGCGCACCTTCTCGAAGGCCTATGGGCTCGCCGGCATACGCTGCGGTTACGCAGTGGCCGAGGCCCAGGTGATCCGCGATTTCGAGAAGATCCGCAACCACTACGGCGTCAGCCGCATGGCGCAGATCGCCGGCGTCGAGGCGCTTGCCGATCAGGACTATCTGCGGAACGTGGTGGCGCGGGTCGCGGCCGGCCGCCAACGCATCGCCGGCATAGCCGAACAGAACGGGCTGAAGCCGCTGGCCTCGGCAACCAATTTCGTCACCATCGACTGTGGTGGCGACGGCGCCTTCGCGCTGAAAGTGCTGCAGGGCCTGCTGTCACGCGACGTCTTCATCCGCAAGCCGATGGTACCAGTGCTCGACCGCTGCATCCGCGTTAGCGTCGGACTGGATCACGAACTGGACATTTTCGCCGAGGAACTGCCCGGCGCGCTGGCGGCGGCACGAGGGAATTAGAGCTGTTCCATCCCGATGGAATCGGGATGGAACATTCTTGTTTCAGCGCGATCTTCCGAAAACCGGCACCCACTTTTCGGGATCATGCAAGGCCGGATCGCGCTTACAAATCCAGCTCCCAGGTCTGGCCGGTCAAGTCCTTGCCAAAGCTGTGGTGGCGCTCCTCCGAGACCAGCCTGAAACCGGCGCGCTCATAGATCGCGCGCGCCGCGACGAGGATGTCGTTGGTCCACAGCACCAATCGCTTGTAGCCGCACGCGCGGGCCTGGCTCACGCAATCCGCGACCAGGCGCTTGCCGATGCCCAGGCCGCGCGCCGCCGCCTCCACATGCAGCATCCTCAGCTTGGCCACCTCGTCGTCCAGATGAACCAGGAACACCGCGCCAACCGGCTCCCCGCTGCCGCGTTCGGCAATCCAGCAGAAATCGCGGCCGGGCACGAAATTGCGAATGAAGTCGGCGCCGATTTCGGCAAGCATGGCTTCGAACTCGATGCTCCAGCCATATTCATCGGCGTAGAGCTGGGCCTGCCGCTGCACGACCCAGCCGACGTCGCCGACGCGGTGCGGCCGCAAGGTCACCGCGCCGTTTTCGCTGGCGGGATCACCCAGCAATTCCCCGGCCTTGCGCAAAGCGCCGCCCAGTTCGTGCAGCCTGTCGTCGGGGATGCTTTCAATCAGCCGCGCGGTGTCCCGGTCAGCCGCCGCCTGAAGCCTCGCAAGAGCGGCCTCGCCCCTGGACGTCAGCGAGAGAACCCTTCGGCGCCGGTCGGCGGGATCCGTCCGGGCCTCGGTCAGCCCCTCGCCGGCAAATTTGCGCAAGATCCGCGTCAGATAGGCGGCATCGACACGCAATTGGCTGGCGATTTCGGAGGCCGCCGGGCCGTTCTCCAGCCGAAATGCTCCGGCCAGGAAACCGCGTTCGCCGGCGATCTCGGCCGAAGCCGGGCGGCTGTGGCGGCCGAGTTCGAACAGCACCCGCGCCTCGGTCAGGGTGAACGCGCTCTGGGTCAAGGTCTCGTCGAGAAGGCCGACGGTGCGGGTGTAGAACCGGTTGAAATGGCGGATCTGCGCCACCAATGCGTTGCGTTCGTCCAACATCTGCGTCCAACCCCGATATGGCGGCTCCATTTTCCCAAATTAATGGACTGAGTCAACTAACTTTCAAAAACCGAAGCGCCCAACGTCGTGCGCGCAATTCAGGTTGCATTCCCTACGCCATGCGCCAGATTCCACGGAGACAGGCTAGGAGAGATTCATGGCTGGTCATCGCAGGGAAATACGGGCGCGCGTCTACGGCAATGTGCAAGGCGTCGGCTTCAGGATCTGGGTACGGGGCGAGGCCACGAGCCTTGGCCTTGCGGGCTGGGTTCGCAATGAAGCGGACGGATCAGTAACGACCCAGATTGCAGGCCTCGATGAAGCAGTCTCGACAATGATCGGGCGACTGTGGAAAGGGCCGTCCGAGGCGTCGGTTTCCAGGGTCGACGTCGAGGAGTTGGCAGCCAGAAACGCTTCTGTTGGGTTCAGGATTGTCGTATGACGACGGATTTGGCTCGGGCACCCTTGAATTAATTGAACGTTCGTTTTATTATTGTCCCGCAAAAAGGGGCTGACATGGCGCGCACCACCGGATCCGACGGCGAAAAGACCGAAGCGACCATCCGCGAGGCGGCCGTCAATCTGATCGCGCGGTTTGGCTACGAGGCGATGTCGATGCGCCAGCTCGCCGCTGAAGTCGGCGTGCAGGCAGCGGCGCTCTACCGCTATTTTCCGACCAAGGAAGGGCTTCTGTTCACGCTGATGCGCGAGCATATGGAAGGCCTGACCGACGCATGGGAAGCAGCCCGCCCAACCAGCACGGATCCCGTGCAGCGGCTCGCCGCCTATGTCGAAAACCACATCGCTTTTCACATCGAACGTCGGCATGCCACGCATGTGTCGAACATGGAATTGCGCAGCTTGTCGCCCGAAAGGCTGACGCAGATCCTGCGCCTGCGCACGGCCTACGAAAAGGAGCTGCGCGCCATCCTGCGCGATGGCGCCGAGGCCGGCGTCTTCAACATCGATGACACCGGGCTGACGGCCATGGCGCTGATCCAGATGATGACCGGCGTCATCGTCTGGTTTCGGCCGGGCGAGCGGCTGTCGATCACTGAAGTGACGGCGACATATCTTTCAATGACAATGCGCCTGGTTGGAGCAGAAACCGCCGGCGAGACGACCCATGGCAGCGCGCGCGCCCTCGGACGCGCGAGAGACACCGCGGCACTTTGATTTCGCGTATGCTCCTTCGAAGATCGAGAGGGATCTTCGGGGTCATGCGGGCAGGAGGAAGGCATGTACACGAACACGCTCAGCTTCGGGCATGACGAGGATATCGAGGCGCTGCGCGATATGGTGCGGCGCTTCGCCCAGGACAGGATCGCGCCGGTCGCCGCCGATATCGACCGCTCGAACGAATTCCCGGCGCATCTGTGGGGCGAACTTGGCGCGCTCGGGCTGCTCGGCATCACCGCCGACCCCGATTTCGGCGGCAGCGGCATGGGCTATCTTGCGCATGTTATCGCTGTCGAGGAGATCTCCCGCGCGTCGGCTTCCGTCGGCCTTTCCTACGGCGCCCATTCCAATCTCTGCGTCAACCAGATCAATCGCTGGGCGACGCCGGCGCAGAAGGAGAAATTTCTCCCTGCCCTGTGTTCCGGCGAGCGCGTCGGTGCGCTGGCGATGTCGGAATCCGGTGCCGGCTCGGACGTCGTCTCGCTCAAGCTGCACGCCGAAAAGCGCAATGACCGCTATGTGCTCAACGGGACGAAGATGTGGATCACCAACGGGCCGGATGCCGGGACGCTGGTCGTCTATGCCAAGACCGATCCGGATCGGAAATCGCGTGGCATCACCGCCTTCATCGTCGAGAAAGCGATGGCCGGGTTCTCCGTGGCGCAGAAACTCGACAAGCTCGGCATGCGTGGCTCCAACACCGGCGAGTTGGTGTTCGAGAACGTCGAAGTGCCGTTCGATAATGTGCTGCATGAGGAAGGCCGCGGCGTCGAGGTGCTGATGTCGGGCCTCGACTACGAGCGCACCGTGCTCGCCGGCGGGCCGATCGGCCTGATGGCGGCGTGCCTGGACGTGGCGATCCCCTATGTGCATGAGCGCAAGCAGTTCGGCCAGGCGATCGGCGAATTCCAGCTGGTTCAGGGCAAGCTCGCCGATATGTACACGACGATGAACGCCGCGCGCGCCTACGTCTATGCCGTCGCCGCCGCTTGCGATCGCGGCCAGACGACGCGCAAGGACGCCGCCGGCTGCGTGCTGTTTGCCGCGGAAAAGGCAACGCAGATGGCGCTCGATGCTCTCCAGCTGCTGGGCGGCAATGGCTACACCAACGACTATCCCACCGGCCGGTTGTTGCGCGACGCCAAGCTCTACGAAATCGGCGCCGGCACCAGCGAGATCCGCCGCTGGCTGATCGGGCGGGAAATCATGGCGGAGGGGGTGTGATGTCGCCGCGCAAAGACTGGAACCGCGTCCGTGACAATGTGGATTGCTCGCCACGGCAAATAGCTGTCTCTTCAACCACTGCGGCATACGGAGATAGGCGAGGCGAAAGATGGTTCCGCGACCAGTGCATCCCGTGACCAGGCGCAGGCTATTGTCGATGATTCTTTCCACGCTCTTTGCCAGCATGCCGCGGCGAGCCAAGGCACAGAAGCAGCGCTTTCCCGACATAGCGGAATTCAGAGGCCTTGTGATTGCCGCCATCAGGCGGCAACCGGGTGTAGACAGTGTGGCTGCGGATCCATCTGATCCGGCGAGGATCAATTCGAAGATCGACGATGTCGAAGTAGGGTCGGATGTCACGAACCTGTTTGGCTATTTGAATTCGTACCCCGAAGAAGACGCCGACGCCGCCATAGAGCGGTTCGCCCGAGCTTTGGCGGAAGCTCAACTCTCCAAGATCGGAGAGAACAATCTCGTCGCCGTGATCCGAACCCAGCAGCATATCGATCAACTCAAATCGATGGGTATGGATCTGCTGTATGAGCCGTTGGTTGGCGAACTTGCGGTCGTATACATGGCCGACCTTCCCGACTCGCTATCACCCGTTGCGCCAAAGGATTTCCCCGCACGGGCGCTGTCTGATTTGCGCGTTATAGCGCTGAACAACGTCAAAAAATGGCTGCCCAAAATCGTCTCCGACGGCGGGTCCGATATCCTTCATCTGTACTACGTCGACGGCAATACGATGCTTTCAACGAGCCTCGTTCTGCTCGATGAATTCTGGCTTTCGATCAGTGCGAAATTCCCCGGCGACGTCTTGTTCGCGGTGCCGCGCCGTGACCAATTGTTCGTCTTCAACGCAAGCAATCCGAAGGCGCAAAACGCGGCCAGACAGATAATAGACGTTACATTCAAGGATGGCTTCAATCTGCTGTCCGACAAGATTTTCGAGCGCCGTAACGGCAAGCTCCTGGCTCAAGCGTAGAGTTTGGCAATGGCGGTATTGCAAACCCAGATCTCCCCTTTCTCCGACACCTTTCGCGCCAATGCCGAGCGCATGCGGGTGCTGGTCGCCGACATTGCGGACAAGGCTGCAAGCGTCGAGCGCGGTGGCTCGGAGGAGGCACGTGAGCGCCACGTCTCGCGTGGCAAGCTGTTGCCGCGCGAGCGCCTTGCGCAGTTGCTGGACATCGGCTCGCCCTTCCTCGAGATTGGCCAGTTCGCCGCATGGTCGATGTATGGCGAGGAGATTTCCGCGGCCGGCATGATCGCCGGCATCGGTCGCGTCGAAGGCACCGAGGTCATGGTCGTCGTCAACGACGCGACGGTGAAGGGCGGCACCTATTATCCGCTGACGGTGAAGAAGCATCTGCGGGCGCAGGAGATCGCGCTGCAGAACAATTTGCCTTGCATCTATCTGGTCGACAGCGGCGGCGCCAATCTGCCCAACCAGGACGAGGTGTTTCCCGATCGCGAGCATTTCGGCCGCATCTTCTACAACCAGGCCAACATGTCGGCGGCCGGCATCCCGCAGATCGCCTGCGTCATGGGTTCCTGCACGGCGGGCGGCGCCTATGTGCCGGCGATGTCCGACGAGACGATCATGGTGCGCAACCAGGCGACCATCTTCCTCGGCGGCCCGCCGCTGGTGAAAGCGGCCACTGGTGAAGACGTCAGCGCCGAAGACCTCGGCGGCGCGGACGTGCACACGCGGCTTTCCGGCGTTGCCGACCACTATGCGCTGGATGACGACCATGCGCTTGCCATCTGCCGCCGTATCGTCAAAAACCTGAATCGGAACAAGACTGTACGGCTGCACTTACAGAAATCGATTCCGCCGCTTCACGCAGCCGATGAACTCTACGGCATCGTGCCGACGGACCTGCGCCAGCCCTATGACGTGCGCGAAGTGATCGCGCGCGTCGTCGATGGCTCCGAATTCGACGAGTTCAAGCAGAACTACGGCACCACGCTGATCACCGGCTTTGCCCATCTCCATGGCATGCCGGTCGGCATCATCGCCAACAATGGCGTGCTGTTCTCCGAGAGCGCGCTGAAGGGCGCGCACTTCATCGAATTGTGCTGCCAGCGCAAGATCCCGCTGGTCTTCCTGCAGAACATCACCGGCTTCATGGTCGGTCGGAAATACGAAGCGGGCGGCATCGCCAAGGACGGCGCCAAGCTGGTGATGGCGGTCGCCACCGCCAGGGTGCCGAAGGTGACTGTCATCATCGGCGGTTCGTTCGGCGCCGGCAATTACGGCATGTGCGGCCGCGCCTATTCACCGCGCTTCCTGTGGATGTGGCCGAACGCCCGCATCTCGGTGATGGGCGGCGAGCAGGCAGCGACGGTGCTCGCCATGGTCAAGCGCGAAGGCATCGAGCGCAAGGGTGGCGAATGGGGCGCCGAGGAGGAGGCAAAATTCAAGAAGCCGATCCTGATGAAATACGAGCATGAGGGCCATCCGCTCTACTCGTCCGCCCGCCTTTGGGACGACGGCATCATCGACCCGGCGAAGACGCGCGACGTGCTGGCGCTCAGCCTGTCCGCCGCGCTCAACGCCGAGATCGAAGAGACGCGCTTCGGCGTGTTCAGGATGTGACATGAACGACCGTCCGCGGATCCAGGTTCATGCCGGCGACATCACCAAGCTGGCTGTCGACGCCATCGTCAACGCCGCCAACACCTCGCTTCTCGGTGGTGGCGGGGTCGATGGTGCTATTCATCGCGCGGCCGGCCGTGAGCTCGAGTTCGAATGCCGCATGCTGAACGGATGCAAGGTCGGCGAAGCCAAGATCACCAAGGGGTACAAACTTCTCGCGCGGCACATCATCCACACGGTCGGGCCGGTCTGGCAAGGCGGCGGCAAGGGTGAAGCCGAACTACTGGCCTCTTGCTATATCCGCTCGCTCGAACTCGCCACGGCCAATGATTGCCGCACGGTGGCGTTTCCGGCGATCTCGACGGGTGTCTACCGCTACCCAAAAGATGAGGCGACGCAGATCGCCTTCGACACGGTCAGCACGTTCATCGAGAAACGAACAATGCCGGAAACCGTCACTTTCTGCTGCTTCGACGACCAAACGGCTGAACTATACCGGCAGGCCGTTGCTGCCCTGCGAAAGGGCTGAACTGCATGGGCCAACCGATTCACCAGCATAGGCAAACTCGAATCTCCGCTGGCGAGCTGGCGGGGAGGCAAAATATTCGCTATCGCTCATCCTGCACAGTGCAATGGGGACAGGGCGGAAATGAAACTGAAATATTGCCGAAAGACGATTGCGTCGATACTTGCAAGTTTGCTTATGTTCGCAACTCATGGCGTCGGCTCGGCGGAATCGCTGGCAGGCAAGATGGGCGACAAGCGGTTTTCTCCGACCTTGTCGCTCGACCCGAAGGAAGCCTGCTACAAATCCTACCTCGCCTATATCGCGGCGAGCGGCCATTCAGCCTACGCCACGACGTTCTATTCACGCGTCGTCGATCTCCACATTTTCTGCAGCGTAAAGCTGAACGCACCTTCGCAGAAGGCCGCCGAGGAGACTGCGTTGCGTATCTGTCGGAGCGGCTTCGTCAGGTGGAAGGTCAAGACCGCAAGCGGCGGCTGCGCGATCGCTGCGTCGAAGTAAGCCGGCGGCCAGACTGGCGCCGCCCGAGGCAGACCCGGGAGGCTCCATGTTCGCCAAGATCCTGATCGCCAATCGCGGCGAGATCGCTTGTCGTGTGATCCGCACGGCGCGCAAGCTGGGCGTGCACACCGTCGCCGTCTATTCGGATGCCGATGCGAAATCCCTGCATGTCGAGTTGGCCGATGAAGCCGTGCGCATCGGCCCCTCGCCCGTCGGCGAAAGCTATCTGCGTGGCGACAAGATTGTCGCCGCGGCCCTGGCGACGGGCGCGCAAGCCATCCATCCCGGCTACGGCTTTCTGTCGGAAAACCCCGATTTCGTCGACCAGGTGGTGGCGGCGGGGTTGGTTTTCATCGGTCCGTCGGCGGCCTCGATCCGGGCCATGGGGCTGAAGGATGCCGCCAAGCGGCTGATGGAAAAGGCCGGCGTGCCGGTGGTGCCGGGCTACCATGGCGAGGCGCAGGAGATCGTGCTGCTGGCCTCCAAGGCGCGCGAGATCGGCTATCCCGTGCTGATCAAGGCGCGTGCCGGCGGCGGCGGCAAGGGCATGCGCCGGGTCGAGCATCCCGATGAGTTTTCCGAGGCGCTGTCCAGTGCGCGCCGCGAGGCAAAGGCCGCTTTCGGTGATGACCGCGTGCTGGTCGAGAAATATGTCGACAAGCCGCGCCATATCGAGGTGCAGGTGTTCGGCGACAACTTCGGCAATGCCGTGCATCTCTATGAGCGCGACTGCTCGGCGCAGCGCCGCCACCAGAAGGTGATCGAGGAAGCCCCCGCACCCGGCATGACCCCGGCGCTGCGCAAGGCGATGACGGATGCGGCGGTTAAAGCCGCCAAGGCGATCAATTATTCCGGCGCCGGCACCATCGAGTTCATCGTCGATGCCTCGCAAGGCCTGAAGGCCGACCGCTTCTGGTTCATGGAAATGAACACCCGCCTGCAGGTCGAACACCCGGTCACCGAAATGGTCACCGGCACCGACCTGGTCGAGTGGCAGTTGCGGGTCGCCAGCGGCGAAAAGCTGCCGAAGACGCAGAACGAGATCGCGCTTACCGGCCATGCCTTCGAGGCGCGCATCTATGCCGAGGATGCGACAAAGGGGTTCCTGCCGGCGACCGGCACCTTGCATCATCTGAAGTTTCCGGACGCGGCCCCTGAAGGCGCCACGATGCGCATCGAGACCGGCGTCCGGGCCGGTGATGCCATCTCGCCCTATTACGACCCGATGATCGCCAAGCTGGTCGTCCACGCAAAGGACAGGCAGGCTGCCCTGGAAGCGCTCGGCGCGGCGCTGTCGCAAACCGAGATCGCCGGCTCGACCGTCAACACCGCCTTTCTTGTCGCTCTGGCCGCCGATCCGGACTTTGCCGCTGGCGATGTCGACACCAGCTTGATCGCCCGGCATCAACCGGCACTGACCGAGGTCGCGCCGCCGAGCGACGAGACCGTTGCGGCAGCCGCGCTTGCGGCTTCTGGTGCCGGCGCATGGCCGTCGTCGAGCGACCCCTGGTCGTCGCTTGCCGGCTACGCGCATTTCCACAGCGTGGCCCGGCGCACACGGCTGAAGTTCGGCGAAATCGATATCGCGGCAAGGGTTTCGATGCGACCGGACGGGCGGTTCCAGGTGGCGCTGGACGAGCCCTACGACAACGCCAACGCGCATGATTTTCGCGCCACTCCACGCCTCGCCCGCTGGCCCGGCCATATCACGGTGTTCGAAGGCGCCGTTGGCTATACCTTTACCGTGCCGGACCCGCTGGCGCGGGCGGATGAGGCGGCGGCAGGCGCCGGCAGCCTGCGCGCGCCGATGCCGGGGCTGGTCAAGCTGGTGCGCGCGGCCAAAGGCGATGCGGTGATCAAAGGCCAGCCGCTGCTGATCCTTGAAGCGATGAAGATGGAGCACACCATCGCCGCGCCGCATGACGGGGTGATCGCCGAGATTGCCACCGAAGGCGCGCAGGTCACCGACGGAACGGTGCTGGTGCGGTTCGTCGAGGACCAGAGCGCCCCGACCGCAGCCGCAAGCTGACAGTCGAAAGCGGACGACGGATTGCAAAGAAAAATGGCCGGGACGAACCGGCCATTTCCTTATGCTTATGTGGTCGCCAGGCGACGATTACTGCGCGATCGGCGCGTATTTGCCGTCATGCCACTGGTTGATGTCATAGCTGGCATTCTTGAGGTCGCCCTTCTCGTCGAAGGTGACGTTGCCAACAACGGTGCTGATCGGCGTGCCGTTCTTCAACGCTTCGGCAACCTTGCCCGGATCGTCGCTGCCGGCACGCTTGACGCCTTCGGCGAAAGCCTGGACCACCGCGTAGGAGAACAGCGTGAAGCCTTCCGGTACGAAGCCGCCCGCCTTGATCTTCTCGACGGCTGCCTTGGCTTCAGGCTTTGCCTGCGGATCCGACGGGAAGACGAACATGGTGCCCTCGCCGGCCGGGCCGGCAACCTGCCAGAATTCCGGCGAAGCGATGGAGTCCGGCATGATCAGCTGGAACTTCAGGTTCTGTTCCGCCGACTGGCGCAGGATCAGGCCGGCTTCAGGATGATAACCGCCGAAATAGACGACGTCCGCCTTCAGATCCTTGAGCTTGGTGACGAGAGCCGAATAGTCCTTCTCGCCGGCATTGATGCCGTCATAATACACCTCCTTGAGGCCACCGGCATTCATGGTTGCCCTGACGGCGTCAGCCACGCCCTGTCCGTAGGCGCTCTTGTCGTGCAGGACGACGACGTTCTTGCCGGCAAACTTCTTGGCGATCCATGGGCCTATGAAGGCACCCTGCGCATCGTCACGCGTATAAAGGCGCATGATCGTCGGCCATCCGGCCTTGGCCGCCGCGTCGGTCAGCACCGGGTTTGACGAGGCCGGGCTCATCATCAGGGCGCCGGCTTCGGCATAGACGGCAGAGGCCGGGATGCTCGAACCCGAACAGGCATGGCCATCGACGAACTTGACGCCATCGGCGACGATGCGGTTGGCGACCGACACGGCCTGCTTGGGATCGCACTGGTCGTCCTGGATACTCAGCTTGATCTGGCGACCGTCGACACCGCCCGCCGCGTTGATCGCGTCAGCAGCGGCCTGTGCGCCCTGCTTGAACTGATCGCCGATGGTGGCGAGTTGTCCGGTCATCGGACCGACCACCGCAAAGGTGAGGTCGTCGGCGAATGCGACCGGCGCACTCATCATCAGGCCAAAAACGGCCGCGCTCAAAATACTCATTTTTTTCATGGTGATAGAACTCCTCCACTCACGCGCGGCCGCCCGGCCGCGCTTCTTCCAGAGAGGCGGGACAATTTCATCCTTCACCGGGCCTGTCTAGGCGCATCGGCGGCACTCGATTGGGCCTGCAAGACGTCATCAACGCAAAAAAGCCACGCCAGCCTTGTTTCGGCTGATCGTGGCTTTTTGCTCGTCAAGCGGCCCCAAGCGCCCCCGCGCCCCGAAATCCCGCTCGCCTTCCCGCATCGCGCGACTAAGCCTGGCCGGCCTGTCGCGTTCTTCTTATCTCTTGTTTGAGCCTGATTTCCGAAAACCGGATTCCACTTTTCGGGATCGTGCTCCAGGTCGTCGACCGTCTTGCGCGGCCTTCCATTCCGCCGGGTCTGGCCGTCTGTGCGGTCTTGATCCCGGGCTTCCCTGTCTTGGATAGGTCTATCCGCTGTCGGCGGATCTCAGTGCATGGTCATCCATTCGCGAGCTTCGCGAAGCGCCTTGGCGATCTCGACCTTCGACATCGCCGCCGACAGTTCGGAGCGCAGTTCCGCAGCGCGGGCCGAACCCTTGATCGCGGCGATGTTGAACCATTTGTGGGCGGCAACGACATCGGTCTCGCAATCGCGGCCAGTCGCATACATCATGCCCAGTTCGAAAAGGATGTCGGCCTGGGCAGTTGCCCCCATGGCGCCGAAGCCTGCTTCAAGCATTTCAAAACGTGCCATTTCAATCCCCTGTTCTTGGCCCTGTCTGGCTCCCGAGAGCTGCCTTCGTTTGTCCTTGCGGGCTGCTCTTCCGATGCTTTCGAGAATGCCGTGGAGGCTTGAATCCGTCGTTAAATGGCGTGCTTAATTTGAGGAAAACAAAGCTAAAACAAGAGGTAAACGCGGAAATTCATTAAGGATACAAAACCAGCAATCGGGCCGGTTTTCTTCAAATTCGACGAAAATTTTCGCGGCAGGAATCAACACTCCGCTAACCACGGGAAACAAACACGATCCGCGGATGCTTTCCTTTCTTGCCCGTGCGGCCCGCGTGGGCGCCTTCAGAATCCCGGAATCTTACGCGGCGGCACCACTTTTGTTTTGCCGGGAGCTGGATTAGCTTACGTTTGCGTAAGCGGCAGACCGGCGAGGGCGGAGCGTCGGCCGGATATCCAAAGGGAGGAAGCCCATGTTTCGAAAAGTGAGCCTGGCCCTGGCGGCCACATTGATCATGGCGGGTGCGGCGTGCGCCGATCCGATCGAAGGCAATTGGAAGACACAGGCGGGAGATACCGCAGCCATCGCGGGCAGCGACACGTTTTCCATCACGCTCAAGTCCGGCAAATTTGCCGGCAAGACCATCGGCTCGCTCAAGGCCGCCGGCGACAACAAATATGCCGGCAACATCACCGATCCGGCAAACGACAAGACCTATTCAGGCAAGGCGACATTGTCGGGCACCTCGCTCAAGATGAGCGGCTGCGTGCTTGGCGGACTGATCTGCAAGAGCCAGACCTGGCACAAGCTCTGATCGACCGCATCCTCACGACATGAAAACGGGGCCTCGATGGGCCCCGTTTTTATTTGTCCAGGCGCTAGGTGCCCATGCGTGGTTCGCCTCGCACCGCACCCGCCGGAACTAACGCCGGCACCGTCAGAAACCCCATCAACCAATTTGAACCGCAGATGAACGCCGGCATCAGAGCCGGTTCAGTCGCGCTCGGGCATTCTCCTGCGTGTTGAAGGAGACACGACCCAATGCTTGCTCGCCGCTTCACCATCGTCTGCCTGCTGATGAGCCTGTTTGGAATGTTCTTCGCCATCCTCGTCGCCGAAACGGGCCGTCCGGCCCGCGCCTGGGACGAAGCCAGTTCCAGAACCTGTCGCCTCGCCTGCCCCACCCACCTTCGCAACTGAAAAAAGAAACCAAGACCTCGAAAAGAAAAGCAGAACACCATGAACCGCATCGCCGCCAACACTCTCAAGACCCTTCGGCTTCTGCCGCGGGCGGCGCTTATCCTGATGGTTCTGGCTGCTCCGGTTCTGGCTGTGCCGATGATGCGCGCCGATGCCGGCTCGACGATCGAAGCGCCAGCCTTGAGGAAGTCAGGCGTTGGCTTCGTGCTCCTGGTCAGCCTGCAGCGCGGTTGAAGAAAAAGGACGCTTTGGCCGCCTTCGGTCGCGACACCCCTCCCAAGTGCCGATCCAAGTCTCTATATTGAGCCATGGAAAAGCGAATCTACCCACAAGCCATCGAATCGGTCGTCATGCCGGAGCCTTTTGGCCGGCAAAGCTTTGATAGCCCCAAAAAGGCCGTCGCCGCACTGCAGGCGTTGTACGACCGCAACACCAAGTTCCTGCGCGATTCCTTCTCGGCACTGGCGACAGCGGGCGGCGACAACAGCAAGCGCTACCGCGCCTTCTACCCCGAGATCGGTGTCACCACCAATTCGTTCACCCAGATCGACTCGCGCCAGGCCTACGGCCATATGCCGACGCCGGGACATTTTTCGACCACCGTCACCCAGCCGGGCCTGTTCGAGAGCTACCTGGTCGAGCAGTTGCGCCTGATCATGCGCAATCATGGTGTCGCGGTCACCGTGTCGGAATCGACCACCCCCATTCCGCTGCACTTCGCCTTTCTCGAAGGCACCCATGTCGACGGCTCGGCCGCCGAGCGCATCAAGCGGCCGATCCGCGACCTGTTCGACGTGCCGGACCTCGACGGCACTGACGACCAGATCGCCAACGGCACATTCGAAGTGGCCTTCGGCGAACCACGGCCATTGGCGCCCTTTACGGCGCAGCGCATCGACTACTCGCTGCACCGCCTGTCGCACTATACGGCGACCACGCCGCAGCATTTCCAGAACTTCGTGCTGTTCACCAATTACCAGTTCTACATCGACGAGTTCGTTGCCCGGGCGCGCGACCTGATGGCCGGCGGCGGCGGCGGATATAGCGAATTCGTCGAGCCGGGCAATGTCATCACCAAGGGCGGGCAAAGCGCACCCAGCGAAGGGGTCGCGCCGCCACGCCTGCCACAAATGCCCGCCTATCATCTGAAGAAGCCGAACCATGGCGGCATCACGATGGTCAATATCGGCGTCGGGCCTTCCAACGCCAAGACCATCACCGACCATATCGCGGTGCTGAGGCCGCATGCCTGGGTCATGCTTGGCCACTGCGCCGGGCTGCGCAACACCCAGGCGCTCGGCGACTATGTGCTGGCGCATGCCTATGTGCGCGAGGATCACGTGCTTGACGACGACCTGCCGGTCTGGGTGCCGATCCCGCCGCTGGCCGAGATCCAGGTGGCGCTGCAGGAGGCGGTTGCCGAAGTCACCGGCCTGTCCGGCTATGACCTCAAGCGCATCATGCGCACCGGCACCGTCGCCACCATCGACAACCGCAACTGGGAGCTGCGCGACCAGCGCGGACCGGTGCAGCGTCTGTCGCAGTCGCGCGCCATCGCGCTCGATATGGAATCGGCGACCATCGCGGCCAACGGCTTTCGCTTCCGCGTGCCCTACGGCACGCTGCTGTGCGTTTCGGACAAACCCCTGCATGGCGAACTGAAGCTGCCCGGCATGGCGACCGAGTTCTACAAGCGGCAGGTGGCGCAGCACCTGACCATCGGCATCCGGGCGATGGAGAAACTCGCGGAAATGCCAATGGAGCGGCTGCATTCGCGCAAGCTGAGAAGTTTCTCGGAGACGGCGTTCCAATAGGCCGATCGCGCATCGCCTAGAGCGTGTCTCGTTGAAACCACCAGGCACTTTTGGGCGACATGCTTTTGTTTTACGCATGTCGTTGCCCCAAAACCACTAGGCACTTTTGGGCGACATGCATTTGTTTTATGCATGTCGTTGCCCCAAAACCGCTGGGCACTTTTGGGCGACATGCATTGGGCATCCAGTCATCTTGATTGGGCCGCATTTTTGCCGATAACCGTGCAGCACCACAGTTGGCAACCCGTGCAGACCTGAGCCGATGAGACGCAGTCGAGACATGGCAGCTTCACTGGCATTCATCGCGATGATGATGTTCTCGGTTGCCCTGGTCGCCGGGTTCTTCGGCGCCTTGCACCCGGCCTTCGATTCCTTCTCGCATTTCCGCGTTCATCTTGCCGTGCTGATGGCGCTTTGCGCGCTGCCGCTGCTGGCCACGACATTTCGCCTGCAAGCCGCCGCGGCCCTGCTTTTTGCCGTGGCGGCCTTTGCCACGACAATCAACGCGCTACCGCAACTGTGGCCGGTGGAGGCGGTCGCCAAGCCCTCTGGCCAGATGGTCTACAAGCTGCTGCAGATGAACCTGCGCTACGACAATCCAACGCCGAAGAAGGTGCTGTCACTGATCGGCCGGACCAATCCCGATGTGATCACCCTCGACGAGGTGTCGGCGATGTGGACGACCGAGCTAGGCTATATCAGCAGCGCCTATCCATACCGGATCCTCTGCCCCTACCCCAACGGCATATTCGGCGTCGCGTTGCTCTCGCGGCGGCCCTTTGCCGCCGGCACCGAACCGCATTGCGAGCGGCGCGGCGCCATGGCGACAGCGACCGTCGACTTCGGCGGCATTGGCGTCGATGTCGCGGCGATCCATCTCAGCTGGCCTTGGCCACGCGAGCAGCACTGGCAGATCGGTGAGCTTACCGAATCGCTCTCATCGCTCGGCGAGACGGCCATCATGGCGGGCGACTGCAACGCCGTGCCATGGAGCGCCGCAGTGCGCCGCGTCGCCGCGCTCGGCGGGCTGACCGTCATGCCATCCGCCGGACCGACCTGGACATACATCAAGCTGCCGGACTTCCTGCGGCGTTTCGCCGGCCTGCCGATCGACCAGGTTTTCAGCAAGGGCGGGGTGACCATTCATTCCGCGACACGGCTGGAAGAAACCGGCTCCGACCATCTGCCGGTGCTGGTCGAGTTCTCGCTCAGGCTGAACGAGCAGAAGCCGACCGACGAACGCGAGACCGCGACTGTGTCGCTGACATCGGCCGGAAATACGCGAAACGGATATCGGGGTTAGAGGCCATTTGAAGATGGTCCTTCCGACAACCGGATTCCACTTTTTGGGATCATGCCCTACGGTCAGAGTTTGGACCCTTGGCGTGTTCGATTTGACATGGCTCGATGGTCCGCCGAAGGTCGGCCAGCTCAACATACGGGGTGCTGTACATGTCCCCCACCTTCATCGTCAGACCCGCCACGCCAGAGGACGAGCCTGGGGTAAGCGAGTTGCTTCTCGCTTCATACCCCGGCCTGATGCGCACGGCATACGATCAGACCACTCTTGAAGCTGCGCTGCCTTTGATCACTCGCGCAAACCCTGCGCTGCTTTCGGCTGGCACCTACTATCTCGCGGTCAATGAAGATGGCTTTGCCGCCGGCTGCGGCGGTTGGTCCCGGGAACGTCCGGGAAGCTCCGAGGTGAAGCCCGAACTCGCGCACATCCGACATTTCGCCACTCGTCCCGAATGGCTGGGCCGCGGGATCGGACGCCAGCTTTACCGGCGTTGCGAAGAAGATGCACGCTCGTCCGGTGTGCGCCGCTTCGAATGCCAGGCAAGTCTCAACGCAGAAGGGTTCTATGCAGCCTTGGGCTTCATCTCGGTAGGGCGGATCGAAGTGCGCATTGGCCCCGGGCCGATGTTGCAGTCCGTCCTGATGGAACGGACCATTTGACTGTCAAGCCTGGCGCTCTGTGCTCGTTCCCGTCGATCGGGCAGCCAATTTGAGTGAGTTTTTGCCCCTAAGGCCGCTCCAGGGCCTCGACCAGATATTCTACGTGACCGCCTTCCCGGTGTTCGCGCGCGTCGAAGGCATTCTGCCTGGCTTCATAGTCGACAAAAACCGCGTCGATCCGCCGCCGCGCCTCACGCCGTGCCTTGGAACACTGGGAGTCATTGGGGACTGTCAGGCCCCTGAGCGACTTCTCGGTCGCACGCATCATCTGCCTGGCAATGTCGCCATGGGTCTCCTCATGCGTGCGAACGCCGGCGAAGAAACGCGCCCAGCGCTTGTCGAGGGCCGGCGGGAGGGCGGACGCGACACGGGGGTAGGTAAAATTCAGGTTGAGCGTTCCGTTGACTTGCCCGATGCGGCAGGTGCCCTTGACCTCAACAAGGTCGAACTCCCAAGCCTTTGTATAGCTGGTCTGTGCGATGGCGCGAGCCATGAAGCCATGCCTCGGCCCGTTGCGGTCCATGGACTCGATCAGAGCCTCTCCGGTCTTGCCGGAGATGTCGTATGTCTGCGTCTTGACCAGGATTTTTACGCCTGCCGATGCAGCCGTCGCGGAACCGCACAAGGCGCTGACGATCGCCAGACCTGAAAGAATGAGCAAGCGCATATCCGGCTCCTTTCCAACGACGATGGGTGGACCGGCGGCACAGTACCCCAGCGCGGTCCACTTTACATGCCTTGGTAGACCGGTCCCTCGCCGCCCTGCGGTGGGACCCAGTTGATGTTCTGGTTCGGATCCTTGATGTCGCAAGTCTTGCAGTGGACGCAGTTCTGCGCGTTGATAACGAAGCGCACGTCCTTCGCCGCCGGATCGGCGGCGGCGTTGCCATCCTTGTCTACCCACTCATAAACGCCGGCCGGACAATAGCGCGTCGAGGGTCCGGCAAAGACATCGTGTTCGGAGCGCTGCTGCAGGGCCATGTCGCCGACCAGCAGATGCACTGGCTCGTTTTCCTCGTGATTGGTGTTCGACAGGAACACCGAGGACAAGCGGTCGAAGGTCAGCACGCCGTCGGGCTTCGGATAGGCGATCTTCTGGTGCTGGGCGGCAGGCTCAAGCGTCGCATAGTCGGCCTTGCCATGCTTCAGCGTGCCGAAGGGCGAGACGCCGAACAGCGTGTTCAGCCACATATCGAGGCCGCCGAGACCGACGCCGACGATGGTGCCAAAGCGCGACCATAGCGGTTTGACATTGCGCACCTTCTTCAGGTCCTTGCCGATGTCGGTCGCCCGCCAGGCCGCTTCGTAGGAGGAGAGCTCGTCATTGGCGCGACCGGCTCCGATCGCCTCCGCGACATGTTCGGCCGCCAGCATGCCGGACAGCACCGCATTGTGCGAGCCCTTGATGCGCGGCACGTTGACGAAACCGGCCGCGCAGCCCATCAGCGCGCCACCGGGGAACGACAGTTTCGGCACCGACTGCCAGCCGCCTTCGGTGATGGCGCGCGCACCATAGCCCAGGCGCTTGGCGCCATCGAAGGTGCCTCTGATCGCCGGATGGGTCTTGAAGCGCTGGAATTCCTCGAACGGCGACAGCCAGGGGTTCTTGTAATTGAGGTGAAGCACGAAGCCGACCGCCACCTGGTTGTCCTCGAGATGGTAGAGGAACGAGCCGCCGCCGGTCTTCATGTCGAGCGGCCAGCCGAAGGAATGCTGGACCAGGCCCGGCCGGTGGTTTTCCGGCTTGACCTGCCAGAGTTCCTTGAGGCCGATGCCGTATTTGCCTGGCTCGCGGCCGTCGGACAGCTTGTATTTGGCGATCAACTGCTTGGCGAGCGAACCGCGCGCGCCCTCGCCGATCAGCACATATTTGCCCATCAGCGCCATGCCAGGCGCAAAGCCCGGGCCGTGCGTGCCGTCCTTCTCGACGCCCATGTCGCCGGTGACGACGCCGGTGACAGCGCCGTCCTCATTGTAGAGCAAGCCGGCCGCGGCAAAGCCCGGATAGATCTCGACGCCAAGCGCCTCGGCCTTGGTCGCAAGCCAGCGGCAGACATTGCCCAGCGAAACGATGTAGTTGCCGTGATTGTTCATCAGCGGCGGCATCAGGATATTGGGCAGGCGGAACGAGCCGGCCGGACCAAGCACCAGGAAATGATCGTCGGTCACCGGCGTCTTGAACGGGTGGCCTTCCTCGTCGCGCCAGCCCGGCAGCAGCCGGTCGATGCCGATCGGATCGACGACGGCGCCGGAGAGGATATGGGCGCCGACTTCACCGCCCTTTTCCAGGACGACGACCGAGAGTTCGGGATTGACTTGCTTGAGGCGGATGGCGGCGGCGAGGCCGGCCGGGCCGGCGCCGACGATAACCACGTCGAATTCCATGCTTTCGCGTTCGATGTCGCTCATCTACCCCTCCGCACTGGCTTATCCCATTCGGGTATCTTGCTGGCTCCCGCGCTGCATAGCGCATCAATTGGCGACAGGAAACCGGCGCATACGTGACAATGCCGTTTTGGCCAAAAAGTCGCGCGTCGCGAGGGCTTAGCGGCTGTTTTCGTCTTGCAGGGCCGTCGGCGCCTACGTTTTTAATTGTTCGGCGGCTCGCTTATCGGCCATACTTCATACCATGCGCATTCCTGGGCCAGGCGGCTTTTCATCGACGCGCTTTCCATCGACGCCCGGCCGGGCCTGCCGGGCGCTTCTTTTGGCCCTTCCGATGCTGGCACCGGGTCAGGTCGCCGCGGACGAGGTGAAGGTCTGGGCGACGGGCGCCTACTCCTTCTCCGACGAACTCGGCGGCTTCCACATCACCGGCGCTTCTGGCATCGGCACCAAGGACGATCCGCTGGTCATCACCGAAGAGCTGAATTCGTCAACCCCTGTGACGCTGACCATCCGCACGACAAAGCCGATCCAGGCCTTCGGCAAGGCCGGCGAATTCGCCAATGGCGTCATGTATATGCGCATCGACGTGCTCAACAACAGCGGCCAGGCCTGGGTCGAATTCCAGTTCGAGCTGCAGGAAATCCTGAACCAGCCAAGCGTGTTCGGCGACGGACTTTCGTTCGACCAGCGCAACAAGACACCGGACAATATCTGGTCGAGCAGTTTCGCCGATTTCGACCGCGATTTCGAACCCTACGACCGCCTGCTGTTCAAGAACGGTAAAGTCGACCCGCTGAAAACCGCCAGGTTCGAATTCCTGATGACCGACTATACGCCGCGCTGGACCTTCTATCTGGTGCAGGACCCACGCATACCGACGGGCTAGAGCAAGCGGCCAGCCTTGCAAATTCCCGTCATGCGGACGAATGTGCCGCCATGACTGCCGCTTCCCGAAACAACAGACAGGACCTTGCCGACCTGCTGGCCTTTTATGCCAGCGCCGGTGTCGACGAGGCGCTTGAAGACCAGCCGGTGAACCGGTTCGCAGAGGCGCCCAAACCAGCGGAGCGGCCGGTGGCGCCGTCCACCGACGCCGTTGCGCCACCTGGTTCGACGAACGCGTCGCGCCCCGAGCCGGCCGACAGAGCAAATCTTCCGCCCGTGGCGCGTGCACCGTCGATAACCGCTGCGGTTCCCGACGAGGCGCAGGCGGCGCTGGCGCGCCACCTGGCAACGACGGCAACGACCCTGGACGAGCTTCGCCAGCACATGGCGGCCTTCGACGGCTGCAATCTGAAGGCCACCGCCAAGAACCTGGTGTTCGCCGACGGCAACCCGGAGGCCGCCGTCATGCTGGTGGGCGAAGCCCCCGGCCGCGACGAGGACATCGAGGGCCTGCCCTTCGTCGGCCGCTCGGGCCGGCTGCTCGACCAAATGCTGGCGGCGATCGGGCTCGACCGCACGTCGGTCTATATCGCCAACGTCATTCCGTGGCGGCCGCCGGGCAATCGCACGCCGACGCCGCATGAGACCGAAATCTGCCGGCCGTTCATCGAGCGGCAGATCGAGCTGGTCAATCCGAAGGTGCTGATCAACCTCGGCGGCCCGTCAGCCAAGACCTTGCTCAACACTTCGGAAGGCATCTTGCGGCTGCGCGGCAACTGGCGCGTCCACACGACAGCTTCCGGCATCGCCATCCCGGCCATGCCAACGCTGCATCCGGCCTATCTCCTGCGGACCCCATCGCACAAGAAGCTGGCATGGCGGGATTTCCTCGAAGTGAAGGCGAAGCTGCGGGCACTCGCCTAAAAGCGCGTCGCGTTGAAACAGATTCAGGCGACGCGCTTTGGTCTTTGTTTTTATGCATGTTGCTGCCCCTAAACCGAGGCCCCTTTTGGGCGACATGCATCAGCGATGACCTCGCAGGTAATTGAAATACGGCTCTCGCCGGCCTAGTCATTCGCTCATGACAACACCCCAAAATTCCGCCGGCAGCCTCATTCGGGAATGGCGCACCCGCCGTCGCATGAGCCAGCTCGACCTCGCCATGGAAGCCGAAATCTCGCAGCGCCATCTGAGCTTCGTCGAGAGCGGGCGTGCCGCGCCCTCGCGCGACATGGTGCTGCATCTGGCCGAGCAATTGTCGATCCCGCTCCGGCAGCGCAACCAGTTGCTGCTTGCCGCGGGCTTTGCGCCGAGCTTCGGCGAGCGGTCGCTCAGCGACACGACGCTGGCGCCGGCAATGGCAGCCGTCGAGATCGTGCTCAAGGGACACGAGCCCTTCCCGGCGCTCGCCGTCGACAGGCACTGGAACCTGGTTTCGGCGAATGCCGCCATCGCTCCCTTCCTTGCCGATGTCAGCGAGGCTTCGCTGCTGGCGCCGCCGGTCAACGTGCTTCGGCTCAGCCTGCATCCGGGCGGCATCGCACCGCGCATCGTCAATCTCAAGGAATGGCGCACGCACCTGCTCGAGCGCCTCAAACACCAGAACGACGCCAGCGGCGACCCGGTGCTGATCGACCTGGAGCGCGAACTGCGGACTTATCCGTCCGGCTTGAACGGCAGCCGGCCGGCGCCGGTCGAGCCGAATGCCATAGTGCACCCGCTCAGGCTGGCGCATGGCGATCAGGTGCTGTCGTTCATCAGCACCATCACAGTGTTCGGGACGCCGCTCGACGTGACGCTGTCGGAACTGGCGATCGAATCGTTTTTCCCGGCCGACGAACAGACGAGGACGGTGCTGGTGCGACTGGCGAAGGAGCGGGCCGAACGATCGTAGCAGGGAAGCCTGACCCGGCCCTTCGCTATCGCTCCGGGCGCTGGTCGTTCGGAAAGCCAAGCAATTGGCTTTCCGTCCGCTATGCGGACCTCTCCTCACCCCTGAGGCAGAGTCGCCCTTCGCGTGCGGGTGCGCTGCAGACCAAGCTGGCGCTCGCGCCAGATGATGAAGATACCAGCGGCAATGACGATCACGCCACCGACAAGCATGTTGAGCGTGGCAACGTCGCCAAAGACGAGATAACCGACGACGACGCCAAGGATCATCGAGGTGTATTCGAAGGGCGCCACGACCGAGGCTTCGGCATGGCGATAGGCCGAAGTCATCAGGATCTGGCCGAGGCCGCCGCAGAAGCCGGCAGCAACCAGAAGAGCCGCCTGGAGCGGCGTCAGCGCCTGCCAGCCGAACGGCAGCGACAGCAGCGCCATGACGCTCGCCGTCACCGAAAACCACAGCACGATGGTCGCGGTGCGCTCGCTTTGCACGAGATTGCGCACCAGCAGCATGGCGACGGCCGAGATCGCCGCCGCGACAAGAGCGGCAATGACGCCGAGCACTTCCTGGTCGTCGAGCGCCTCGTCGGAACTCAGCAGCGTCAATTCCGGCCAGGAGATGATCAACACGCCGACCAGGCCGACGGCGACCGCGCTCCAGCGATAGACGCGGATGGCTTCGCCGAGGAAGATCGAGCTGAACACCACCACCAGCAGCGGCTGCGCATAGTTCAGCGTGATCGCCTCCGGCAGCGGCAGCCTCGTCAACGCGAAAAAGCCAAGTCCCATGGCGCAGACGCCGACGACACCGCGCGCAATGTGATTGAGCGGGCGCTTGGTCGAAAACGCAGTGCCGAGTTTTCCCTTGAAGGCGAGAAAGGCAATGATCGGAAAGATGGCGAAGAAGGAGCGGAAGAAGACGATCTGGCCCGCCGGCACGGTGCCCGCCGCCTTGATGCAGGTCGACATGCCGACGAAGACCGCCACCGAAACGATCTTGAGCGTGATGCCGGTGAGCGTGCTGTGCCCGACGGGATGGTCGCTGGCTGCTGCGGCCTGACCTGGTTTTGCTGTCACGAGTCTGATCCATCCCGATATGATCGGAATGGATCTCTGTTTTCTTGCCAGACCATAATCTTTTCCGAAAACCGGTTCCCACTTTTCGGGATCATGGTCTAGCCGCTTCCCGGATCGTTGCCCAGATGCGCGCCGGCGTCGCCGGCATGTCGATGTGCTTGACGCCGTAGGCACGCCAGAGCGCGTCGGTCACCGCATTGAGTGCTGCCGGTGTCGAGCCGATGGTGCCGGCTTCGCCCGCCCCCTTGATGCCGAGCGCATTGGTCGTCGAAGGCACGTTGCGGGTCTCGAAATGGAAGAATGGGAAATTGTCGGCGCGCGGCATGGCGTAGTCCATGAAGCTCGCCGTCAACAGCTGTCCATCCTCGCCGTAGATGGTGTCCTCGGTCAGCGCCTGGCCAATGCCTTGCACCACGCCGCCATGCACCTGACCGGCGAGCAGGATCGGATTCACAGTGACGCCGAAATCGTCGACGATGGTGTAGCGGACGATGTCAGTGGTGCCGGTGTCGGGGTCGATCTCGACCTCGCAGATATGGGTGCCGTTGGGATAGGTGCACTCGTCCTGCACGAACTCGCCGAACCCCTTGAGATCATCCGGCGTCCTGGCGGCCTTGGCGATGGCGGAAAAATCGATCGTACGGTCGGTGCCGACGATGCGGGCAACGCCGTCCGACAATTCGATGTCGCCGGCCGAGGCCTCCAGCTCATCGGCGGCGATGCGCTTGATCTTGTTGGCCAGATCCTCGCCGGCGCGCGACGCCGAAACGCCGCCGAGCGGAATGGAGCGCGAGCCGCCAGTGCCGCCGCCAGCCTTCAGCTCATCGGTATCACCCTGGCGGACATGGATCTTGTCGATGTCGAGATTGAGCTTTTCCGACAGGAACTGCGCGTAGGCGGTGGCATGCCCCTGCCCGTTGGTCTGGGTGCCGATCTTCAACGTCACCGTGCCGTCGCCGTTGAGTTCGACAAACGCCGGTTCCGACCCCGGAAAGGCGCAGGCCTCGATATAGGTCGCCATGCCGAGGCCACGGATCTTTCCACCTGCTTTCGACTGTTCGAGCCGCTGCGGAAAGGCCTTCCATTCCGCCTGTTCGATGGCGCGGGTCATGTGGCCTTCGAACTCGCCAGTGTCGTAGAGGCGGCCGGTCTGCGTGCGGTAGGGAAATTGCTCGGGCCGGATGAAATTGCGGCGCCGAATTTCTTCGACGGGCAGACCCAGATCGTGGGCGCAGGCGTCGACGAGCTTTTCCAGGAGGAACGCCGCTTCCGGGCGACCGGCGCCGCGATAGGCATCGACCGGGCAGGTGTTGGTGTAGAGGCCGGTGACCGACACGTCGAGCGCCTGGATGTCGTAGACGCCGGTCGACATGGTGACGCCGATATAGGGAATGTAGGGACCGTATTGCGAGACATAGGCGCCCATATTGGCGAGCAGGTCCACCTTCATGCCAAGGAACCGGCCATCCTTGTCCAGTGCCATCTCGGCCTTCACGACATTGTCGCGGCCTTGCGCGTCGGTCAGGAAGTGTTCGGTGCGGTCGCCCGCCCATTTCACCGGATGGCCAAGCCGCTTCGCCGCCTCGAGCACCAGCGGGTATTCGCGGTAGACGAAGCTCTTCGGCCCGAAACCGCCGCCGACATCCGGCGTGATGACACGCAGCTGGTCCTTCTTGATCTTGAACAGGCTGGCCAGGATGTACTGCATGGAATGCACGCCCTGTGACCCCGTGGTCAGCACGAAGCGGTTCTCCTCAACGTTCCACTCGCCGATCGCCGAGCGCGGCTCCATGTAGTTGCAGACCAGCCGGTTGTTGACGAATTCGATGCGGGTGACATGGGCGGCCCTGGCGAAAGCCGCGTCCGTCTTTTTCTTGTCGCCCGTATGGTAGCTGAAGGCCCGATTCGAACCGAGTTCCGGCCAGACCAGCGGCGTGCCTTCGGCGAGCGCCGTCGCCGTTCCGGACGCCGCATCTTCGCTATCATAGTCGACGTCGATCAGTTCGGCGGCATCCTGCGCCAAAGCGCGGCTGTCGGCGACAACGAAGGCAACGGCGTCGCCGACATAGTTGACGCGGTTGCGGCACAGGACCGGAATGTCGCGGGTCTGCGCCTTGGTGCCGTCCGGCTGTTGCTGCATGACGCCGGACTTGAGATCGCCGAGATGGGCAAGGTCCTTGCCGATCAGCACCAGATGCACGCCGGGTGCTGCCTTCGCCGCCTCGGTCGAACCGATGGTGAAGCTGGCCTTGGCGACCGGCGAGCGCAGGACATAGCCATGCAGGACGCCAGCCGGCTGGATGTCGTCCGTGTAGCGGCCCTGGCCCTGGATGAAGGCAGCATCCTCGCGCCGCAGCACGGATGCGCCCATCCCGAATTTCGGCGTGACGACGGTCATGGAGGCCTCGTGATGATGAATGGGAGGAGGAACGCCTGAAATAGGCGCCGTCTCAGTTTTGTCGAGGGGCTGTTTCGTGTAAAGAGCGCGGACTTCAAATTTCTTGGACCAGCGGAAACAATCCGCCGCCAACGCAATCGACAGGAAAACCCACGGAATGCGCACGGACACCGGCCAGGTCTTCAAGCTCGAAGACTACCGCCCCAATGATTACCTCATTCCGCAAACCAGCCTCACCTTCCGCCTTTCGCCAGACGCAACGCGCGTCACCGCCGTGCTCACGGTCGAGCGCCGTGATGGCGTATCCGCGTCGGCTCCACTGGTGCTCGACGGCGACGGGCTGATGCTCAAGCGCATCGAGATCGGCGGCAAGAAAGCGAAACCGGCCGATTTTCTGGTGACGCCAGACCAGCTGACCATCATCGAGCCGCCGGCCGCGCGGCGCTTCCAGCTGCTCATTGAGACCGAATTGGCGCCGGTGGGCAACGAAGCGCTCATGGGCCTTTACCGCTCGAGCAATGTCTACTGTACGCAATGCGAGGCCGAGGGCTTTCGCCGCATCACCTATTTCCTCGATCGCCCCGACATCCTGTCTGTCTACACAGTGCGCATCGAAGCCCTGCGCGACGAGGCGCCGCTGCTTTTGTCCAACGGCAACTTGGTCGACAAGGGTGACGTCGGCGATGGCTGGCACTTTGCTAGATGGCACGACCCCTTCCCCAAGCCGTCCTACCTGTTCGCGCTGGTGGCCGGCAATCTCGGCAAAGTTGCCGACAGTTTCGTCACCCTGTCCGGCCGCATGGTCGAGCTCGGCATCTATGTCGAGCCCGGCAAGGAGAAGCTAGCCGGCTACGCGATGGACGCCCTGAAGCGGTCGATGAAGTGGGATGAAGAGGCGTTCGGCCGCGAATACGACCTTGACGTCTTCAACATTGTCGCCGTGTCCGACTTCAACATGGGCGCGATGGAGAACAAGGGCCTCAACATCTTCAACGACAAATATGTGCTGGCCGATCAGGAGACGGCGACCGACGCCGATTTCGCCAATATCGAGGCGATCATCGCGCATGAGTATTTTCACAATTGGACAGGCAACAGAATCACTTGCCGCGACTGGTTCCAGCTCTGCCTGAAGGAAGGGCTGACGGTTTTCCGCGACCACGAATTCTCCGCCGATCAGCGCTCACGCGCGGTCAAGCGGATCGCCGAAGTGCGCACGCTGCGCGCCCACCAGTTTCCCGAGGACCAGGGCCCGCTGGCGCATCCGGTGCGGCCACGCCGCTACCGCGAGATCAACAATTTCTACACGGCGACGGTCTACGAGAAAGGCTCCGAAGTGGTGCGCATGATCCGCACCATTCTGGGGCCTGATGCCTTTCGTGCGGGCATGGACCTCTATTTCGAGCGGCACGACGGCGACGCGGCGACGATCGAGGATTTCATCAAGGTGTTCGAGGACGCGTCCGGCCGCGACCTGTCGCAGTTCGCGCTCTGGTACCACCAGGCGGGCACGCCCAATTTGACCATCAGTTCGACGCACAATCCGGCATCGCAGGAGTTCATGCTCGAAATCGAGCAGTCGGTGCCGCCGACACCCTCCGAAAGCCGCAAGCGGCTGATGCACATCCCGCTGGCCTTCGGCCTGATCGGCGGCGGCGGCCAGCCGGTCGACTATAGTGGGGTCGACGGCGCCAGCGTCGAGGACGGCGTCATCCATGTCCGCAAGCGCCGCCACATGGTGCGGTTCTCAGGTGTTGCCGAGCGACCGGCGGTGTCGCTCAACCGCGGTTTTTCGGCACCGGTGACGCTGTCCGTCGAGCAGAAGGCCGACGACCAGTTCTTCCTCGCCCGCCATGACAGCGACGCCTTCTCGCGCTGGCAGGCCTTCAACACGCTGTTGACCGACGCGCTGATTGCCGCCTTCCGCGAGATCCTCGGCGGCAGGCAGCCGGTTTTCGCGTCGCGGCTGACCGAACTCGCCGGCGGCATCGCCACCGACGAGACGCTGGAGCCGGCCTACCGGGCGCTGGCGCTGGCGCTGCCTGGCGAAGCCGACATTGCCCGCGATATCGGCAGCAACATCGACCCCGACGCCATCTACGCTGCCCGTGAGGCGCTTGCACTGGCGATCGGCACGGCCAACTCTGACAATTTTACCGGTCTCTACGACAGACTTGCCGACATAGCGGCGTTCAGCCCGGATGCGGCGAGCGCCGGACGACGGGCCTTGCGCAACACCCTGCTGGACTATCTCTCGATGCAGCCGGGGGGAGCAGCACTTGCCGCCGGACATTTCCAATCGGCGACCAATATGACAGACCGCGCCGCGGCCCTTGCCGTGCTTGCCCATCGCCACCACGGTTCGCCCCAGGCGATCCAGGCGCTGGTTGCATTCGAGACGACTTATGGCTCCGACCCGCTAATCATGGACAAATGGTTCCAGATCCAGGCCAGCGTGCCCGGTCCGCAGGCCGTCGACACGGTGCGCGCGCTGACCGCTCATCCCGCTTTCTCGATGCACAATCCGAACCGTGTGCGCTCGTTGATCGGCACCTTTTCCAGCGCCAACCAGACCGGCTTCCACCGCGCGGACGGCGAGGGCTACCGGTTCTTCTCGCAGACCGTGCTCGAGGTCGAAAAGCGCAATCCGCAATTGGCGGCGAGGCTGGCGACAGCACTCCGCTCATGGCGTTCACTCGAACCTGGCCGACAGGCCAAGGCCAGGGAAGCGCTGCTTTCGATCGCGAAAGCCGGAGACCTGTCAGCGGATCTGAGTGATATTGTCGATCGCACGCTGGCGTAGGCGTGCGCTCGCATCCGGAAAGGGCCGTTTCGGCACTATTTTAGTCAATTTTTAATCTTTTTTCGCCGGACCACTGGACAAGGCGAATCACCTTTGATTCTTTACTGACGATTCGGATGTGCGGCGTTTGCCGGATCAAAGCAGCATAGGCAACTTCGGGGAGTGCCATTTATGGCGAAGGCGGACGCGTGGGGCGCGCCCGGGGGGAAGGTTTTTGCGCATCGCGAGACGCGAAGCGACGGCCTTGCCGGGAACACGCGGCTCATCGCCGAACCGGCCTACCGGCGGCTTCTGGCCGCCGAGCCGCTGCTGCGCCGATCGATACCTGCCCTCATCATCACCTTCCTGATCGTCATCGCGGCGCTGCGGGTCCTGTCGCTGATGAACGAGCGCGACGATATCGAACGCAGCGCCAAGGCGATCCTCACGCTGGCGGCGGGTCAACTGGCGAGTTCGCTCGCCATCACTTCGGACACGGTGCCGGGCGCCATCCAGGACCTGTTGGAAACCACCAGCCGCCAGGGCGCGATGGGCCGCAGCCATGTGCTCGTCATCACAGACAGCGCTTTCAAGATCATCGCGGTGACACCGCGCTCGGTGCCATGGCAGAGCCATTCGCTCGACGGCCTCGTCGAGGGCGGCCAGCCATTGTTCATGTTCGGCGACCGCGCAGGCGTCATGGAGGTCAACATCGGTGGACGGGACTGGTATGCGGCGGTCAGCCTGGCGAACGGGCGAAAGGGTGCTGCGGCGGCACTGGTGCCTCAGGACGCGGTTTTCGACGCCTGGCGCAAGACTGTCTCGCTGAACGTCACCCTGTTCGTGCTGACGGCCGGCGTGCTGATCGTCATCCTCTACGCCTATTTCGGTCAGGCGGCACGCGCGCAGGCCGCCGATCGCATCTATCTCGAAGCGCATCAGCGCATCGACATGGCGCTGGTTCGCGGCCGCTGCGGCCTGTGGGACTGGGACATGGTGCGCGGCAAGATGTACTGGTCGCGCTCGATGTACGACATGCTCGGCTACAAGCCCTGCGACACGATGCTGTCCTTCGGCGAGGTCGACGAGATCATCCATCCCGAGGACGGCGACCTGTTCGAGCTCGCCAACAGAATCGTCGCCCGCGAAATCGACCATATCGACCAGGTTTTCCGCATGCGGCACGCCGACGGCCAATGGGTGTGGATGCGCGCCCGGGCACAGGTCATCGATCCCGAAGCGCCGGAGATCCAGCTGATCGGCATTGCCGTCGACGTCACCGAACAGCGTCATCTGGCGCTGCGTTCCGAGGCGGCCGACCTTCGCCTCAGAACGGCGATCGAAAACATCAACGAATCCTTTGTGTTGTGGGATTCGGCCCAGCGCCTGATCATGTGCAATTCCAAATACCAGCAGGACAATGGACTTTCGGACCGCGACGTCATGCCGGGCACCGCGCGCGCGGTGCTGGAAGACCGGATGCTGGCCTTTGCCTCCGAACGGCGGCTTGCCAACACCAGCGGGCTGCAGGGCGGCGCGACCTTCGAGCGGCAGCTGGCGGACGGCCGCTGGCTGCAGGTCAACGAACTGAAGACCCGGGACGGCGGCATCGTCTCCGTCGGCTCCGACATCACCCAGATCAAGCTGCACCAGGAGAAGCTGGTCGACAGCGAGCGCCGGCTGATGGCGACGATCCATGATCTGAGCCTCGCCCGCCGGGCCGAAGAGGAGCGATCGCGCGAACTGGTCGACCTCAACCGCAAATACATGAAGGAAACCGAACGCGCCGAGGCGGCGAACCGGGCGAAGTCCGAATTCCTCGCCAATATGTCACACGAACTGCGCACGCCGCTGAACGCCATCATCGGCTTCTCCGAACTGATGGAACAGGGCCTGTTCGGTCCGCTGGGGTCGGAGCGCTACGAGGAATATGCCACCGACATCAACAGCAGCGGCAAATATCTGCTGGGCGTCATCAACGACATTCTCGACATGTCCAAGATCGAGGCTGGCCAATTCTCGCTGGACCAGGAACAGATCGACCTCGGTCCGCTGATCAGCGAGACGGTTCGCGTCGTCTCGCTGCAGGCGGCGCAAAAGGCGATCACCGTGGAAACACGTATCGCCGACGCGCTGACGCTGTTCGCAGATCGCCGTGCGATCAAGCAGATCGTCATCAACCTCTTGTCCAACGCGGTGAAATTCACCGGCCAGGGCGGCCACATATCGGTCAGGGCCCGCAACACTTCCGGCGCGCTTGTATTGACCATCGAGGATAATGGCTGCGGCATCCCTAAAGACGCGCTCGGCAAGCTCGGCCGACCCTTCGAGCAGGTGCAGAACCAGTTTTCCAAGAGCCACGCCGGATCCGGCCTGGGCCTCGCCATCTCACGCTCGCTGGCCGAGCTCCAGGGCGGTGCGCTGAAAATCCGTTCGACCGAAGGTGTCGGCACAATCGTGTCGGTGCGCATTCCGGTGAAGAAGGCCGCGCCGGCGATCAAGGTCGCGGCCTGAGCAACCACAGGCTCCGACTGACGTCGCCGGAGCCTGGATCGGACAGCCTCACTGCATGCCGCCTTCGTTGTCGTCGCCATCCCATTCACGATGACGGCCAAAGCGGCCGCCTTTCGGCAGTTCGCTCTTCTCGATCTTGCCGTCATTGTTCCTGTCGAGCATGGCAAAGACCTTCTTCTGGCGACTGGTGATGTCGTCTGATGTCAGCGTGCCATCGCCCCTGGTGTCGTAGCGGGCGATGATGCGTTTGGCCATCTGCTCAAAACGCGCCTTCTCCAGCGCATCGGCGAGTTGGGCGACGGTCAGTTTGCCGCCATTGTCGGCGACGAGTTTCTTCAGCCGCGCGTTCATGGCGTCGGAAAACTGGTCGAAGCTGATGGTGCCGTTGGAATCGCTCATCGCCTTGCTGAGGCGCATCATCGTGCCCTCGCGCAGCTTTTCGCTGGCATTGTTTTCGGCATAGGCCGTGGTGCCGACGGCGCCGGCCAGGGCGACGAAGGCAAGGGCAAGTTTGGTTGTCGTTCTCATGGTCTTCTCCTGTTACATCGTCACCCCCGATGCGGCCTGACGAACGGCTTCACAGTCGTCCGGCACGAAGCAAAAGGTCAAAGTCCTTGCTGACCTTTTGCGACGTCTCCTTGAGGTGCGCTTCCAGCACACCGAAATCCGGCAGGTCAGTCACCGCCAGAAGCAGATCCGAAAGCCCCGGCGGAACATCGTCGCGCTCGAAGGCTCCGGTGAGGCACAGCCGCGTCATCTGGGTCAGCGCCAGATAGAGCGCGTAGGCTTCGCCAAGTTCCTGCCTGACCCCGGCATCGGCGAAGCCCGGCGCCAGGCGGGACAGGATTTCGGCCGTGCCGGTGGCACGTCTAACGGCCGGGGCACGTGCAACGGCCGGGGCACGTGCAACGGCCGGGGCACGTGCAATTGGCACGGCCGGGGCACTCGGGCCGGCTTCGACCTGCCCGGTGAGCACGGCCACCTGGGCGATGAATTCGAGATCGATCAGGCCGCCGGGGATCAGCTTGATGTCCCATAGGTCGCGCGGCGGCTTTTCCTTTTCGATCATGGCGCGCATATCCGAGGCCCCGGCCATCACTTTTGCCGCGTCGCGCGGCTGGCCAAGCACTGCCGCCACTTCCGCCTCAACCTCGCTGCACAGGTCGGCATCGCCGGCAATGGTACGCGCCCGCGACAGCGCCATGTGCTCCCACGTCCAGGCCTCCTGGCGCTGGTACTTCTTGAAGGCATCGACATGGGTGGCTACAGGCCCCTTGTTGCCGGATGGCCGCAGGCGCAGGTCGAGTTCGTAGAGCACGCCTTCCGCGGTTGGCGCGGACACGGCCGCGATCAGCCGCTGCGTCATGCGGGTGTAGTAATGCGAAGGCGCCAGCCGCTTGTCGCCATCGGATTCTTCGGCATCCGGCGCGTGGTCGTAGAGCAGGATGAGGTCGACGTCCGATCCGGCGGTCAGCTCGCGGCTGCCGAGCTTACCCATGCCGAGCAGCGAAACCACGCCGCCGGCAATCGTGCCGTGGCGTGCCGCGAATTCGGCGGTCACCGCCTGTAACGCCGCCTCGATGGTGAGATCCGCAAGATCGGAAAAGGCGCGGCCGGCCCGAGCCGGATCGATCGAGCCGGCCAGCAAGCGGACACCGATCAGGAACTTTTGCTCGGAGGCAAAAATGCGCAGCCGGTCGAGCACGTCCTCATAAAGCCGGTCGCCCTCGACAAAGGCGGAAAGCCGCGCCGACAGGTAGGCACGGTCCGGCAATTCGGTCAGCAAGGCCGGGTCGAGCAAGCCATCGAAGACATGCGGTCGGCGCGTGATGATCGCCGCCAGCCGGGGTGCGGCACCCATGATCGTCGCCATGAGCTTCAACAGCGCCGAATTGGATTGCAGCAAGGAGAACAGCTGGATACCGGCAGGCAGGCCGGCGAGAAACTCGTCGAAGCGTGTCAAGGCTTCGTCGGCCCGGCGCGTCTGGCCGAAGGACCGCAGCAGCGCCGGCGTCAGTTCCGTCAGCCGCTCGCGGGCTTCCGCCGACCGGGTGACGCGATAGCGGCCGAAATGCCAGCCGCGGATGACGCGGCAGATGTCGCTCGGCCGCTGAAAGCCGAGGCCGTGCAAGGTCCGCAGCGTGTCGGGATCGTCGACATCGCCGGTGAAGACCAGATTGCCGATGCCCGTCGAAAGCTCGGGCGCGGTTTCGAACAGGGCTGCGTAGTGGCGTTCGACCTGTTGCAGCGAGGCGCGGAAGGCCTGGGAAAAGGCGGCGGCGTCGGCAAAGCCGAGCATGCGGGCGATGCGCTCCAGCCCTTCATCGTCTTCCGGCAGCGTGTGCGTCTGCTCGTCGGCAACCATCTGCACGGCATGTTCGACACGGCGCAGGAACCAGTACTGTCGGGCCAGCGCATCGCGGGCGTCTGAAGTGATCCAGCTGCGCGCCGCAAGCTGGCCGAGCATCGGCACGGTCTCTCGCCCGCGCAGTTCCGGGAAACGTCCGCCGGCGATGAGCTGCTGGGTCTGGACGAAGAACTCGATCTCGCGGATGCCGCCGCGCCCGAGCTTGACGTTGTGGCCCTTCACGGCGATCTCGCCATGGCCCTTGTGGGCGTGGATCTGGCGCTTGATCGAATGGACATCGGCAATCGCCGCGTAGTCCATGTATTTGCGCCAGATGTAGGGCTGCAACTCCTTGAGGAAGGCAGCGCCGGCGGCGAGGTCGCCGGCGACTGGACGCGCCTTGATCATCGCGGCGCGCTCCCAGTTCTGGCCGCGCGCCTCATAATAGCGCAGCGCTGCCTCGACCGGGATCGCCAGCGGTGTCGAACCGGGATCGGGGCGCAACCTGAGATCAGTGCGGAAGACATAACCGTGCTCGGTGCGGTCCTGCAGGATGCGCACCAGGCGACGCGTCAGGCGCGAAAACAGCTCGGTGGCATCAAGTGGATCAACGACGGCGGGCGCTTCCGGATCGAAGAAGACGACGAGATCGATGTCGGAGGAAAAATTCAGCTCGTGCGCGCCAAGCTTGCCCATGCCGAGCAGGATCCAGCCCGATTGCCTCGACGGATCGTCGAGATCCGGCAGCTTGAGCTTGCCCTGGCCATGCGCGTCGCGCAGCAGGAAGTCGACGGCAGCGCGGGTGCAAGCGTCGGCCAGATCGCTTAGCCGCCGCACCGTCAGCGCCGTTTCGGCTTCGCCGGCAAGATCGGCCAAAGCGATCAGGAAATGCGCCTCGGCCTTCCACAGGCGCAGTTCCATCATCAGGCCGGATTCCGAGACCGCCTCGGCCAAATGCGCCTGGCCGATGGCGGCGCCGATCGCTTTCAGCCGCGCCTCGACCGTCTGTTCGAACAGGCCGTCCAAAATCTGCGGCCGGCGACGCGCCGTATCGCGCAGGAACGGCGACAGATCGAAGACAGCTTTCAGGAAATCCTGGCCTGTCCCCGTGCCGGACAGGAATTTGGCCAACCGCGCCAGCCCTTCTTCCCGCGCCGCGGAAGTGATCTCGGCGAGCTCTTGCCGAGCCCGACTTTCATCGAGCGGAGCAAGCCTGGCGACCGGCTTCAGCAGCCAATCCGTCTCCACCTGCTTCGCAGCCGCACTCATCAGTGATCCTCCCGCGAGGGGAAACTCATGACCACGGATAATCCGGGATTGCCAGGCAAGAGATCAAGCCGGCCATTGTGGAAGGTCATGACCGCCTTGGCGAGGCTCAGGCCAAGACCAGAACCCGGCTGCGAACGGCTTTTCTCCAGCCGCACGAAACGCTCGGTCGCGCGGGCACGGTCGCCATCGTCGGGAATGCCCTGGCCATTGTCGGCAACCGACAGTCGAACTTCGGTACCGATCCGCTCAACAGCCACGCGCACGGCCGGTTGGGCGTTGGAGTCGGTCGAATATTTGATGGCGTTGTCGACGATGTTCGACAGTGCCTGGCCGATCAATTCGCGGTTGCCGTTGACGAAGACCGTTTCCCGCACGTCTGTCTCCAGCGAGACGCCTGCCTCCTCCGCCACCGGTTCGTAGAGCTCGACGACATCGCGCACGGCTTCCGCAAGATCGACGCGGTTGGTGTTCTCTGAGGAGTAGCCAGCCTCCAGCCGGGAGATCATCAGGATGGCGTTGAAGGTTTTTATCAGCTGGTCGGATTCGGCAATCGTGCCTTCCAGCGCCTGACGGTAATCGGTGGTCTTGTGCTTGCCCGCAAGCGTCGCCTCGGCCCGGTTGCGCAGCCGGGTCAGCGGCGTCTTCAAATCATGCGCGATGTTGTCGGAAACCTGTTTCAGGCCTTCGTTGAGCGTGGCGATCCTGGCCAGCATGGAATTGAGGTTTTCGGATAGCCGGTCGAACTCGTCACCGGCGCCGGTCACCGGCAACCGGCCGGAAAGATCGCCGCCCATGATGCGGCGGCTGGCTTCCGACACGCTGTCGATGCGCTTCAGCGCGGCGCGGCCGACAAAGAACCAGATCAGCAGTCCGCCCAGCCCCATCATGCCAAGCGCCAGCATCAGGGCGCGGCGGATGACGGCGCGGAACCGCTCCGGCTCGCCGAGATCGCGGCCGACCAGCATGATCATCTGGTTGGGCAGCCGAAGCACCAGCGCGATGGCGTTGTGGCCCTTCTCGCCCTGCGCCTGCGGTTCGTTCGGATCGGATTGAGTGGTGCTCTGGTCCGCCGGCAGATTGCGCTGCCGCTCGAGCTCTCCCTCACCAAAGCGCTGATAGGAGAACGGGCTGTTGGTCCAGCCTTCGGTTTCGAGCACGCCCGGCTCCAGGCTCTGCACGTTGCCGGTCAGGATCTGGCCGTTGGCGTCGGCGATCAGATAGAGGTTGGCGCCGGGCTGGCGCGAGCGCTGCTCGACGACGCGCACCAGGATCGGCAGACCGCCACGCTGATAGGCGCGAGCGAGGCCGAGCACTTCGTCGTTGATGGTCTCCTGCGTCTGCGCGGTCAGCATGCGCGCCGACAGCGAGGTCATGTAGAAGACGAGCAGCACGGCGCAGAGCGCGAAGAGCAGGAGGTAGAGCGCCGAAAGCCGCGCTGCCGTCGTCTTCATGATGGCTGGCACGGATAGGGCCATGCTGCTGCTAGCCGCTCTTCAGCATGTAACCGGCGCCGCGAACGGTATGCAGTATGGACTTGTCGAAGCCCTTCTCGATCTTGCCGCGCAGCCGCGAAACATGGACGTCGATGACGTTGGTCTGCGGATCGAAATGATAGTCCCAGACATTTTCGAGCAGCATGGTGCGCGTCACCACCTGGCCGGCATGGCGCATCAGATACTCCAGCAGGCGGAATTCGCGCGGCTGCAGCGTAATCTCGCGCGCCGCGCGGCGGACCGAATGCGACAGCCTGTCGAGTTCCAGATCGCCGACGCGGTAGACGGTTTCCGCTTCCTTGGCGCTGGCGCGGCGGTTCAGCACCTCGACACGGGCCAGAAGCTCCGAGAAGGCATAGGGCTTGGTCAGATAGTCGTCGCCGCCGGCGCGCAGGCCGGTGACCCGGTCGTCGACCTCGCCGAGCGCCGACAGGATCAGCACCGGCGTCGTGTTGCCCCTGGACCTCAGGCCGGCAATGACCGACAGGCCGTCGCGGCGCGGCATCATCCGGTCGATGACCATCACGTCGTAGTCGCCAGCGTCGGCGAGCGCAAAGCCGGTTTCGCCGTCTCCGGCAACATGGGCAGTGTGACCGGCCTCGGCGAAGGCTTTCTGCAAGTAATCCGCAGCCTCGCGATCGTCTTCTATGACGAGAATCTTCATAGGACTGTTATACGCGATTTCGCTGGAAGGTTGAGTGGCAGACATCTGCATTGTGGCCTTTGCCAAAGCGCATCGCGATCAAGATCATCCGAAGCCGCGCGCGAAAAAAATCCTTGTCCCGACCTCGTTGCGCCAAGACCGCTGAAACGCTTTTTGACGACATGCCTTGAGGGTGCGGCAGCGGGCGATGGGAAGCCCGCTGCCGCCGGGGAGAGCGCGATGACTGACTAACGCGCGCTCCACCATGCTTTCCCGTACGGCGGCTCGGGGGTGTTGAAACCGCCGCACTGGAAAAGTCGAACCTGCCGCCGGAGCGCCCTCATCCGCAGGGAGAAGACAAGGACGCTCCGGCGACGTGCCTCAGCCCTTGGCGACGGGCAGCGCGACGAAACGATTGTTGTCGTCGCGGGTGATCTGCATCAGCACAGCCTTGCGGCCGGACTTGACCGCCTCGGTCATCGCCTTGGTGACGTCGTCGGTGGCATTCACTTCGGTCGAATTGACCGATGTGATGATGTCGCCCGGCTGGATGCCGCGGTCGGCGGCATCGCTGTCGGGATCGACATCGGTCACCACCAGTCCCTTGCCGTTTTCGGACTTGGTGACGGTCAGGCCGAGATCGGCCAGCGAGTCGGGCTTGGCCGGAGCGGCGGGCTGCTGCTGGTCGGCCGATGCCTGCTTGTCGCTCGAAGGCAGTTTGCCGAGGTCGACCTTGACCGTCTGGCTCTTGCCATCACGCCATACGGTGACGTCGACCGACTTGCCAGGCGAGTAGGCGCCGATCAGCCGGGCCAGTTCCTTCGGCGAAGCGACGTCCTTGCCGTCGACCTGGGTGATCACGTCACCAGCAATGATGCCGGCCTTCTTGCCGGGACCCTCATCCTGGGCGCTGGAAACCAAGGCCCCATTCTGCGACTTCAGGCCCAGCGATTCGGCGATGTCTGAGGTGACCGGCTGAATTTCGACACCGAGCCAACCACGCTGCACGGAACCGCTCTTCATCAGGTCCTGAACGACCTGCTTGGCGGTCGAAGCCGGAATGTCGAAGGCGATGCCGACGCTGCCACCTGACGGCGAGAAGATTGCGGTGTTGATGCCGACGACCTGACCGTTGAGGTTGAAGGTCGGGCCGCCCGAATTGCCGCGATTGACCGAAGCATCGATCTGGATGAAGTCGTCATAGGGGCCAGCGCCGATGTCGCGGCCACGAGCCGAGACGATGCCGGCGGTAACCGTGCCGCCGAGGCCGAACGGGTTGCCGACGGCCACCACCCAGTCACCGACGCGAACCTTGGAGTCGTCCGCGAAGTCGACATAGGTGAACTTGCCGACGCCGTCGACCTTGAGCACGGCGAGATCGGTGCGTGGGTCGGTGCCGATCAGCTTGGCGTCGAGTTCCTTGCCGTCATTCATCACCACGGTGAAGGCCGAGCCTTCCTCGACGACGTGGTTGTTGGTGACCAGATAGCCATCATCGGAGATGAAGAAGCCGGAACCCTGCGCAACCGGTCGCGGCTGGTCGTTGTTGTGGTCGCGGTGGCTGAAGCGGCGATTACCGCCACCCTCGCCGTTCTGATCGCCAAAACCACGGAATTCCTTGAAGAAGCGGCGCAACTGCGGATTGTTGGGCAGGTTGTTCATGCCGTCCGGATCGTCGGACTGATCGGAGCCGTCATCGGCCACCGGGCTGATCTTGGCCTTGACCTTGACGCTGACCACAGCCGGAGAAACGCGCTCGACGACGTCGGCGAAGCCCGGCACCTGCGGCGCCTCGACACGCACGGCATCGGCCAGAACGGGCCCTGTTCCAGTCGTCAGCGCACCGATGCCGATCGCGCCGGCAACGGCGATGGATGCGACGGCGGCCATCAGACGCTTGCGGGTGACGGAATATGAATTGGGGGCAATACTCATGGGGTCTCGTATCCTCTTTCAAATGGACGCCCTTGATCGGCATCCTCGGGAAAGAGAATTAGAGAGGCGCACATTACAGCGCTATTTCCGACGCATGAAATTTTGGTAATGTTTGGTGACGTTCGTGACCGTCAGTCGCGGCGCAAAATGGCGTCCAACGATGCCTGCTCTTCGGCGGACAGGGATTTTGTTGCCAGCGTGCGACGCGACCGCGCGGTCATCACAATGAAAATGCCGCCAACGAGCAGCAGGATGACCGGCGTACCCCACAGCAAGGCATTGCGCAGCTCGAAGCGCGGCTTCAGCAGGACGAACTCGCCGTAGCGCGACACGACATAGTCCATCACCTGCTGATCGGTATCGCCGGCAACGAGGCGCTGGCGCACAAGGATGCGCAGGTCGCGGGCCAGATCGGCGTCAGATTCGTCGATCGACTGGTTCTGGCAGACCATGCAGCGTAGGCCTTCGGATAGCGCCCGCGCCCTCGCCTCGAGCGCCGGATCGGCCAGCATCTCGTCTGGCTTCACCGCCTGTGCCGCGCCGGCGAAAAGCAGCGCCAGCAGCAGCACGATCGAGATCAGCGAAAGCCGTGCGCTCATGGCCGGCCCGCGGACGGCACGGCACTGGCCTGCTTGCGCCGGCGCGACGGTGCGCCGACACGCAGGCGCCTGTCCATCAGCGACATGGCCGCGCCTGCCATCATCACCAGGCCGCCGCCCCAGATCAGCGTCACCAGCGGCTTCCACCACAGGCGCACCACGACGGAGCCGTCTTTGCCCTCGTCGCCGAGCGAGATGTAGAGCTGGGAGAGGCCCATCGTCCTGATGCCCGACTCCGTCGTCGTCATCTGGCGCACCGGATAGAAACGCTTGGCGGAACTGATTTCGCCAATCGCGCTGCCGCTGACACCGATCAGTTCGAAGCGGCCGCGATCCTCGCTGTAGTTCGGACCCTGGGCAGGGTAAAGCCCGACGAAACGCAGCGCGTGGCCGGACAGTTCGACGGTTTCGCCGGCATGCATCGACAGGATTTTTTCCGTGCCAAAGCAAAGCGTGCCGACGATGCCGAGCGTGGTAAGGCCAAGGCCAAGATGCGCAAAGGCAGTGCCGAAGACCGAGCGCGGCAAGCCGAGCAGGCGCCTGACCACGTTCCCGGCAGCAACGTTGCCGAAGCCTGACTTGACCGCGAGATCGGTGAGCGCGCCAAGGATCAGCCAGACGGCGAGGCCGACGCCAAGTGCGGCGAACACAGAGGCGCCGTCGATGAACAGAGCAGTGACCAGCGTCGCCAGAAGGGCGGCGGCAAAGGCCACCATCAGGCGTTGGGCGACGGCGAAGACATCGCCGCGCTTCCAGGCCAGCAGCGGCCCGAACGGAACCATCACCAGCAGCGGCACCATCAGCGGGCCGAAGGTCAGGTTGAAGAACGGCGCGCCGACCGAGATCTTGTCGGCCGAGAAAGCCTCGACGGCGAGCGGATAGAGCGTGCCGACGAGCACGGTCGCGGTCGCCGTGGTCAGGAACAGATTGTTGAGGACGAGCGCACCTTCGCGCGAAATCGGGTGAAACAGGCCGCCGGCCGTCAACCGGGAGGCACGCAGCGCGAACAGCGCCAGCGAACCGCCGATGAACAGCGTCAGGATGCACAGGATGAAGACGCCGCGTGTCGGATCGGTGGCGAAGGCGTGGACGGAGGTCAGCACGCCCGAGCGGACCAGGAAGGTGCCGAGCAGCGACAGCGAAAAAGTCAGGATGGCGAGCAGCAGCGTCCAGATCTTAAGTGCCGAGCGCTTTTCCATGACGATGGCCGAATGCAGCAGCGCGGTGCCGGCCAACCACGGCATGAAGGAGGCGTTCTCGACCGGGTCCCAGAACCAGAAACCACCCCAGCCGAGCTCGTAGTAGGCCCAGTACGATCCCATGGCGATGCCGCCGGTCAGGAACATCCAGGCGACCAGCGTCCACGGCCGCACCCAGCGCGCCCAGGACGCGTCGATGCGCCCTTCGATGAGGGCGGCGACCGAGAAGGAAAAGCAGATCGAGAAGCCGACATAGCCGAGATAGAGAAACGGCGGGTGAATGGCGAGGCCGAGGTCCTGCAGGATCGGGTTGAGATCGCGGCCTTCGATCGGCGCCGGATTGAGCCGGATGAACGGGTTGGACGTCGCCAGGATGAACAGGAAGAAGGCGGCGCCGATGGCGCCTTGCACGGCAAGCACATTGGCGCGCAGCGTCGCCGGCAGGTTTGATCCGAAGGCGGCGACAAGCGCGCCGAAGAAGGTCAGGATCAGCACCCAGAGCAGCATCGAGCCTTCGTGATTGCCCCAGGTTCCGGTGATCTTGTAGATCAGCGGCTGCAGCGAATGCGAGTTTTCCCACACGCTCGCCACCGAGAAGTCGGAACTCGCATAGGCGCTCGCGAGCGCTACGAAGGACAGCGCCGTCAAGGCAAAGCCTGTCACCGCGACCGGACCGCCGACAGCCATCAGGCGCTGGTTGTTCAGGCGTGCGCCAAACAACGGCACGATGGTCTGCACCAGCGAAAGCGCAAACGCCAGGACCAGCGCGAAATGTCCGGTTTCAACCATGGTTGCGCCCAGACTTTTGTTTTGCCGCAGGTTCTTGCCGCAAAACCGTGGGATCCCTTTGCGGAACCTGCTTACTCACTCTTGCTCTCCTGCCAGACGCCCTTGGCCTTCAGGCCGTCGGCCACCTCCTTGGGCATGTAGCGCTCATCATGCTTGGCCAGCACGCTGTCGGCAACGAAGGTGCCGTCAGGGCCGAAACTGCCCTCGGTGATGACGCCCTGCTCTTCGCGGAAAAGGTCGGGCAGGATGCCGGTGTAGGTGACTTTGACCGATTTGTGCGTGTCGGTGACCGAAAAGGCGACCGTCGCCCCCTGCCCGCGCTGGATCGTGCCTTTTTCGACCAGTCCGCCCAGCCTGATGCGCTGGCCGGGCTGGACACTGGCGGTGGTGAGGTCGGCCGGCATGTAGAAATAGGACGCCTTCTGGCCAAGCGCATAGAAGGTCAGCCCGGTGGCGGCGCCCAGGAAGGCCAGCCCGCCCGCGATCACCGACAATCGTTTCTGCTTGCGCGTCATGTCAGTCCTACTCCGTCGCCGTCAGGCCAAGCGAGGCGGCAAAGGCGGTGAATTTCTTGGCTTCGTCACTGTCGGCTCCGAAGACGGCAATAGCGCGACCCAGCGCGTCACGCGCCTGGTCGGCCTTGCCGAGCACGACATACGAACGAACGAGCCGCATCCATCCTTCCGGGTCACGCGGATTCTGCCGCAGTTTGTCGTCGAGACCGGCGACCATGGTGTTGATCATGGCTTCCCTGTCGGCGGGAGACATGGAGGAAGCGGCGTCGACATCGCCGGCATTGGGGCCGTTGGTGGCGCCGCCGGAGGCGACTTCGGGGCTGCCGGATTTGGCCAGCGCCTGCTCAACCGCGCCGCGCCATGGCGAATCCGGCGGCAGCCTGCCCAGCATCGCCTGCCAGGACGCGACCGCCTCCTTGGCGCGGCCCTCCTGCGCCAGCGCCATGGCCAGGTAGAAGCTGGCTTTCGCATTGGCCGGATCGAGCTTCAGTGCGGCCTCAAAGGCATCCTGGGCATCGGCCGAGACAATGCCGCCTGCCGCATTGGCGATCGCCTCGCCAAGACCGGCCCGGCGGACCGCGCTGTCGCCGTCGAGGCGAATGGCGTTGCGATAGGCCGCCGCAGCATCGGAAAAGCGCTGCATGCGCAGATAGACGGGGGCGAGCACATCCCACCCCCTGCCATCGGATGGATTGGCGGCAAGATGGGCCTCGGCCCGCGCCACCAACTCGTCCACCGAACTGTCGGCCGGATTCTTGGCCAATCGTTCACTGAGCGGTTGCGACGGCAGGTCGGGAGACCCGAGCTGGCTGTAGAGCCCCCAGCTGACCAGCGGGACCGCCAGAACGGCCGCGGTCGCCACCAGCCTCGCCGCGACCGAGGCCTGCCTGACGGATGCCTTGCCGGCCGCTGCCGCATTGTCGAGGCGGAGGATGCGGCGCGCGATCTCGGCGCGCGCTTCAGTCGCTTCGGCCGGCTGGATCAAGCCACGCGCGGCGTCGCGGTCGAGTTCGGACAACTGATCGCGATAGACTTCCAGATCGTGATCGCCGGTCGACGACGCGCCGTTCGAGCTGGCGGCCAGCGGCAGCAGCACCGCCAGGCTCGCACCCAGCGTGAGAATTGCGGCTATGACCCAGAACAGCATGGTTCTTCCAATAAAGGCAGAGCCATGCCCTGCCAACAGATGCATCCTGCGACGCTTTGACGGCAGGCGCGCCGCATGTCCTTGATCGACATCAACCGGCCGGACATCAGCCGGATCCGGTTGATCGTCAGGTCAGCGGCGTCCAGCTACCGTCGGCGTTGCGGCAAGCGGTACCGCGCGCCGTGACGCCGGCTCCGCCGGCAAACACCGTCTGCGTGTACTGGCGGCAGTCCTGCGAACCGACGCGGTAGGGCTGGCCCGGAACCACCTCGCCATAGTGCGAAGCCTGGTCGCCCTTCCACGCCACCTTCTGGCCACTGGTCGTATATTCGAGCGCCTTGTATTCCGCCTCGAGCGCGCTGCGCTTCTCGGTCTCGCTCAGGCCGTTGCCGATCGAGCCGCCGACCAGGCCGCCGTCCATTGCCGAAATGATCGTCGTGGTGACCTTGCCGCTGGACGGAGGTGTCGAGGCCGGCGTCGGCGCAACCGAGGGGCCCTTGCCGCTCAGGGTGGTGCAGCCGGAAACGGCCAGCAATGCGGAAACAAGCGCGACGCGAATCTTCATGCCAACAACCGGTTTTCTTGAGTTGGAGCCTGTCATGGATGAGCCGGGGGCCGCGTCATCGAAGAAGTCGGCATGGCCATAGTATTGATATTTGTCGGAAATTTGGCCGCTGGGATCAATAGACATGCCGCCATAGTAAATACTGTTCGTCGATCTCGGATTGATTCGGAAAGGCATCATTGAAGGCTCCGCAATCGCACCACCGCCTTCAATCCCCCCATGCCGGACCGTTCGAGAGCCAGAACGCCTCCATACTCGTTGACGAGGTCGGCGACAATGGCCAGCCCCAGACCTGTTCCGGGCTTTGTCTCATCCAGGCGCCGTCCACGCTTCATCGCCTCGCGCGCCTTGTCCTCGGGAATGCCCGAGCCGTCATCCTCGATGCTGATCTCAAACAGGCTGGCCGCCTCGTCCTTGCCGGTCAAAGGCACGACCGATACCAACACCGCGCTCTTAGCCCATTTCATCGCGTTTTCGAGCAGATTGCCCAGCAATTCCTCAAGGTCTTCGCGCTCGCCGGCGAAGACGATGTCGGTCGCCGGCAGCGCCAGCGACAGGTTGGTCTGCGGGTTGAGTTTCTGCAAAACCCGCACCATGCGCTGCACCAATGGCGCCACCGGCGTGCGGTAGACGACGCTGTCGCGCTGCGCCGCGACACGGGCGCGCTGCAGATAGTGATCGACCTGCTTCTGCATGGAAGCGGCCTGTTCGGCAATCAACTGCCCCTTGGCGCCGCCAAGCGCCCGGCCCTCGTTGAGCAGCACCGCCAGCGGCGTCTTCAGCGAGTGGGCGAGATTGCCGACCTGGGTTCGCGACCGCTCGACGATACGCCTGTTGTTTTCGATCAACGCATTGGTTTCGTTGGCAAGCGGTTCGATCTCGGCCGGAAACTGGCCGTCGAGCCTGTGCGCCGTGCCCTCGCGCACCATGGCAAGTGCATTCCTGACCCGGCGCAGCGGCTGCAGGCCGAGCAGGATGGCGATCGCGTTGATCGCGATCATGCCGACACCGAACAGGCTGAGATAAGTTAGCAGGCGGCGCTGGAAGGTTGAGATTTCCTGTTCGAGTTCGCTCTGGTTGCCCATGACGCGGAAGCGCGCGGCGCGGTTCTTGGAGTCGAGAACGAATTCGCTCTCGAACACTTCGAGTTGCTCCCCGTTGATGCCTTCGGTCGCATAGCTGCGCTGGAAACTGGAATTGAAGGGCACATCGGCGACATCGGGCGATGGGATCGTCTTGGTCATCGACGACGAGTGAAGATCTCCGTGCACGCCTTCCGAAGCAGGCTCCACCGACCAGTACCAGCCCGAATTCGGCTCCGAGAACCGCAGGTCACCGAGATCGGGAGCACCGGTGAGCGCACCGTTATCGGAAATGCCGATGGAGCCGATCAGGTTGAACAGATGCGCCGAAAGCAGGCTGTCGAAGCCGCGCTCGCTGGCCTGGCGATAGAGCGTGGTGATCAGGGTGAAGATGATGACAAGGGTCACGATCGCCCACACCGTGGAAAAGGCGATCACACGGAAGGTCAGCGAACGCGGCCACAAACGCAGCGAAAGCGGCGTCCTTGCGGTTTGTTTGAGCGGTTCCGAGTTACGCCTCCGGCTCACGCATGCGGTAGCCCATGCCGCGCACGGTTTCGATCATGTCGATGCCCATCTTCTTGCGCAGTCGCCCGACAAAGACCTCGATGGTGTTGGAATCGCGGTCGAAATCCTGGTCGTAGAGATGTTCGACCAGTTCGGTCCGCGAGACCACCTCGCCCATATGATGCATCAGATAGGCAAGCAGGCGAAACTCGTGCGAGGTCAGTTTCAGCGGCACGCCGTCGACATCGGCCTTCGACGCCTTGGTGTCGAGGCGTAGCGGCCCGCAGGTCAGTTCGGACGAGGCATGGCCGGCGGCGCGCCGGATCAGGGCCCTGAGCCTCGCCAGCACCTCCTCGATGTGGAACGGCTTGGTGACATAGTCGTCGGCGCCGGCGTCGATGCCGGAGACCTTGTCGCTCCAGCGATCGCGCGCCGTCAGGATCAGCACCGGCATCTTGCGGCCGCCGCGACGCCACCGCTCGACCACGCTGATGCCATCCATCTGCGGCAGGCCGATGTCGAGCACGACGGCATCGTAGGGCTCGGTGTCGCCGAGGAAATGCCCCTCCTCGCCATCGAAGGCGCGGTCGACGACATAGCCGGCATCGACCAGCGCGTCCGATATCTGCCGGTTGAGATCCTTGTCATCCTCGACGACGAGTACGCGCATGCGAAAATCGATACCTGTTGATGAGCTGGGGGCAGATATAGGCCGATTCCGGCGGCCTGGGAAACGAAGGCCTGTAAGATGAAAGATTGGTCAGTTCTGCGGCACGACGATTTCGGAGCGGCGCGGACGCTGCCCGTCCTTGCCCGGGACGAGCACGACGATGACGCAGACCGGCTGGCCGCCGCGGGTCGATTGCGAGGCCTTGGCCAGCGTTCCGCCATTCTGCGCGGCCACCTGCTGGCCGATGGCGTAGCAATCGGAAGCCGCCAAAACGATCGGGCCGCCCTGGTCAGGCGTGATGACCGGTGTCGCCATCGCCTGCGACGCAAACAGCCCGGCAGCACAGAGCGCCAGTGTCGCGGTTCGGAAGTGGGAGCGAAGCGTTTTCATGGCTGGCGTTGTAACGCATCGGTGCTGAACGTGAAATGAACAGTGAACGCCACCAAGACCATGCCCGCTACCCCTGAAACGCGAGTCGACCGATCGAATTTCGCCGCCCACCCGACGAAATCCCGGAAGTGTCAGTCTAGACCCCGTTTGGACCATATTGAAAGCGCATCAGTCACTATCCTGCGTTATGGCGCGAAAACGCAGCAAACCATGATGCACGAGCAGGTCCTCGTCATAGCGGGCCTCGGCGAATTCCAGCACGAGGCGTGTCTGTCCACGCGGGCCGATGATCAGCACCGCGTCGGCGAGGCGCGCCTTGATGCTGTCCATGATGGCACGCGTTTCGGCCTCGCCATGGGCTTTCGACCAGACGTGCAGCGTGACCAACTGGTCGGCATCGTTCTGGACCCCGGTATCCCAGTCGAAGGCGCTGGTCTGGCCGCAGGTTACGTGGGGAAAGGCGGCGTTGTCGGCCGCGTGTTCGAGCAGCCCGGCGCCGCCCAGCAGCGCCGACAGCGATGCATCGCTCCTCAATCTCTGGAACAAGGCCTGCTGCAAGTCGCCGGACGCGGTCATCGTTTTCCTTCATCGTAGCGGCTTGCCGATCATGTGCCGGGATCGCCTCCAAGGGTATCCGGATTCTGCCCGGCTTGCCAATCACCGGACGCCGCGCAACCTAACCACGAAACTGCGCAGCGCAAGCACCAGCACCGTGATGATGATCAGAATCACGGAAAGCGCGGCGATCGCCGGATCGATGTTGTCGCGCAGCCCCATCCACATCAGCCTGGGCAGCGTGATGGCGTTGACCGAGGTGATGAACAGCGTGACGCCGATCTCTTCCCAGGACAGCACGAAGGACAAAAGTGCCGCGGTGATGATGCCGAACTTGATGTTGGGCATGATGATGCGGGTGGCTCGCTCCCATACCGACGCGCCAAGGCCGCGCGCGGCGAGGTCGATGCGCCGGTCGAGCTGGCTGAGCGAGACCAGCATCAGCACGGTGGCGAAGGGCACCGTCATCACCGAATGGGCCATGGCAACGCCAAGCCACGTGTCGTAGCCGAAGAGCGAGCTGAAGCCGGAGATCGAGGTGAGCAGGAAGTAGAGCGTGATGGCCGAGACCACCGGCGGCACGACCATGGGCAGCAGCACGAAGCCGACGAGCGCCGCGGTGAAACGCGGCTGGAACATCCACACGCCGAGGCTGAAGCACAGCGCCAGCACGGTGGAAAAGGCGCTGCTGACGATGCCGATGCGGATGCTGAGCAGGATCGAATCGATCCAGCGCGGATCCTCGATCAGCGCCCTGTAGTGGCGCAGCGACAGTTCGCCTGATGGCATGGCCAGCATGCGGCTCGGCGTCAGCGACACCGGGATGACGGCGAGCAAGGGCATCAGCAGGAACAGCGCCACGAAGGCCGCGATGATCAGGGAGACGGGACCGGGGCGATAAGTCGGCATCAGATCAATTGCTTCGGTCTGACATAACGGAACAAGAGCGCCATCAGCGCGCCGACGAACAGCACCAGCACGACGCTGATCGCCGCGCCCAGCCCCCAGTCCGGGCTCTGGAATATCCTCAGATAGATCAGCTCGGCGACCATGACGCTGCGACCGCCGCCGAGGATCGCCGGCGTCACGAAGAAGCCCAGCGAAAACACGAAGACGATGAGGGCCGCGCCGATGATGCCGGAGCGGGTCATGGGCACGAAGACCGACCAGAAGGTGCGCATGCGGCTGGAGCCGAGCCCGCGCGCTGCCAACAGCACGCGGTCGTCGAGGCTGCGCATGGCAGACGCCAGCGGAAAGACGGCGAAAGGAATGAGAAAATGCGTCATGCCAACGATGACGCCGAATTCGTTGCGCACCAGCGCCAGCGGTTCGGAAATGAAGCCGATCGCCTGCAGCCAGGTGTTGATCAGGCCGCGATTGGACAGTAGCGCCACCCAGCCGAAGGCGCGGGTCAGCACCGAGATCCAGAACGGAACGAGAATGCAGAACTCGGCAACCAGGCGCTGAGCCGGGGTTCCGCGCACCCAGACGACGGTGATGGCATAGGCAGCGGCCACCGAGACCACGGTGACGACCGCCGCGATGCGCAGCGTGCGGATGAACACCGACTGCACCAGATCGTCGGTGAGCAGCGCCTCATACTGGCCGAGCCCCGGCGTCGGCAGCGTAAAGCTCCATTTGACGACGCCGAGGAACGGCCAGGCATAGGCCAGGACAAGAAACAGGAGCAGCGGCGCCATCAACAGCGCCGCGCCCATCCTGTCGGAGAGATATGCTCTCATGTCGACCCGATAATCCCTGCCTCGGTCAGGCGGAGATGATCTTGGTGTATTCGTCGAGCGCTGGCCCGTAGTTCTTGGCGTACCAGTCCATATCGAGCGCGATCTGCTTCTTCATGTTCTCGGGGTCGACCGGGTTGATCCGCTTCTTGTCGGCAGGGATCAGCGCGTCGGCGGCCGGGTTTGCTGGGCCCTGGCCGAGCTTGTCGAACATGACCAGCTGCTTTTGCGGGTCCTGGGCGCTGGCGATGAACTTCATGGCCGCTTCCTTGCCGCCGGGATTGCCCTTGAGCACGGCGAGCGCGCCGGGCGAGATCAGCCCCTGGTCCCAGATGAACTTGATCTTGCCGCCGGAATCCTGCTCGATCAGGGAAGCGCGGGTCGACCAGACGATCGCCATCGAGGCCTCGCCATTGAGCAGCACGCTCTGGCTCTCGGCACCGCCGCCCCAATAGGCAACGACGTTCTCCTTGAAGGCGGCGATCTTGTCGTGCGCGCGCTTCAGGTCGAGCGGGTAGAGCGAGGCGGGCGCGATGCCGTCGGCCAGAAGGGCTGCCTCCCAGCTCGACACGCCCCATTTGTAGAGCGAGCGCTTGCCGGGGAATTTTTTCACGTCGAAGAAATCGGCCATGCCGGTCGGGGCGTCCTTGCCGTATTTCTCGGAATCATAGGCGATGACATAGGAGAAGAAATAGGTCGAAGCGGCAAAGTCCCAGCCGAATCCGGGCCGCATCTTCTTCTTGTCGACGATGTTGTAGTCGATCGGCTCGAGCATGCCTTGCGCGCCGAGCGTGATGGCCGAGAACGGGTCGACGTCGACGAGGTCCCAGGTCGGCGCGCCGCTCTTGAACTGCGCGGCGATCGCGCCTTCGGTCGGGCCGGAGCCGTCCATCTTGACGGTTATGCCGGTGTCCTTGGTGAAGGCCTGGCCATAGGCGGCATCATAGGCGGTGATGGCGTCGCCGCCCCAGTTGACCAGCACCAGTTCCTTCGCAGCGGCGAAGGCTCCGGTCGAGCGCAACAGCATCGGCGTGCCGGCCAGCACGATTGCCGCCAGCTGTGCGAATTGCCGGCGCGAAATCTCGCCGCGCCCTGCCCTTGCGGACAGGCTCTCGATGGCTTGTTTCTTGGTGTCATTTGTCATGTCAGTTCCCCTTTTTTGTCGTTGATAGTACCGGAAAGCGGTGGCGCCGATATCTCGCCACACCGTTCGTCATTGTCCTCCATGCGGAAGGAGGAAACCCTTTTCCGCAGGCCAGGTGAGCCAGACGGAGTTGCCCTTGCTCAAGGCGGCGGCAGCTATCTCGTTGGGCACCGAGACCGTGACCTTCGCGCCTTGCCGCGTCGTCAGGTCAAGCCGCGTTGCCGCGCCAAGATAGGTGGAGTTGGTCGCGGTCGCGGCGATGCCGTTCTCGCCCGCCGCCGCCTCGCCTGATATCGACATGTATTCGGGCCGGATCGCCAGGATTGCATCGCCGCGCACCGTCTCAGCCTTGCAGCGCATGGAGACCGCGCGGTCTTCGCAGAGGCCGGTCGAGCCATTGTCGGCCGGGCGCACCCCCCTTCAGCGGCAGCATGTTGATCTCGCCGAGGAACTCGGCGACGAAGCGGTTGTCCGGCCTGTCGTAGACGTCGTCGGGTGCTCCGACCTGCAGCAGTTTGCCATGATTGAAGATGGCGACGCGCGACGACAGCGCCAGCGCCTCGCTCTGGTCGTGGGTGACGAAGACGAAGGTGGTGCCGGTCTCCTGGTGCAGCCGCTTCATCTCGGCCTGCATCTGGCCGCGCAGGCCCTTGTCGAGCGCGGAAAACGGCTCGTCGAGCAACAGCACGCCCGGCTCGAACACCAGCGCGCGGGCGAGCGCGACGCGCTGCTGCTGACCGCCTGAAAGTTGCGCCGGTAGCTTCTTCTCGTGGCCCTTGAGGCCCACGCGCTCGATCATCTCGCCGACTCGGCGCTTGATGTCGGCCGCCGATTTCTTGCGCACCTTGAGTGGGAAGGCGATGTTGGCTTCCACGCTCATATGCGGGAACAGCGCATAGCCCTGGAACACCATGCCGGCCGCGCGCTGTTCGGCCGGTCGGTCGGTGATGTCGACGCCGTCGCTGAACAGCCGGCCCTCGGTCGGTTGCACGAAGCCGGCCAGGATCATCAGGAAGGTGGTCTTGCCCGAACCAGACGGCCCGAGCAGGGTAAGGAACTCGCCACGGCCAATATCGAGCGTCAGATTGTCCAGCGCACGGAACGAGCCAAAGCTCTTGCCGATTCCGATTGCCTTGATCTCTGCGGCCCGGCCGGGTTGCTGCATCCTGCCTGTTTCCTCAATTCCAAAAAGAAATCGTAGGGCAGCGTGCGGCCTCACCGCAACCAAATAGTTTTCGCCGGATCGGCAAATTCCATTCATCTGTCCAATCGGTGGCGCCCGTGGTCGGCCATGACCTTGGCAATGCTCTCCGCGAGTTTCGATCGCAGCCATCCGGCAAACGCGTCAAGCACCGGATGCGTCGCCTTGGCGTGTTCTGAGACGAGGAAGTAGGAGCGCGGCGATTTGATCGCGATGTCGAAGGGACGCACGAGCCTGCCTTCGGCCAGGGCCTTGCCGCTGGTCAGTTCGTCGCCCATGGCCATTCCCTGGCCGGCGATCGCGGCCGAGAAGACGAGATTCATGTCGGAAAAGAAGATACCGCCTTCCGGGTCGGGGTTCTCGACCTTGGATAGAGCCAGCCAGCGCGCCCAATCCTCGGTGTCGCCGAGATGCAGGAGAGTGGCGCGCAGCACATCGGCGGGCTTGGAGAATCCGCCGACCTTGTTGAGGAGCATCGGACTGCAGAGCGGCGTAAAGGAAATCTCGCACAACAGTTCGGCGGCCCGGTTCGGCCAATTGCCAACGCCAAAGGCGATGAAGGCGTCGGCGTCGGCATTGCTGACGTCATCCAGCCGACGCGGCGTCAGGATGCGCAGCGCGACATCGGGGTACATCTGCCTGAACTCGCCGATATGGGTGCACAGGAACAGCGAGGCGAAGCCCGGCGTGCAGCTGATGCTGAACGAGCCGCCGACGCCTGTGCCGGCATGGCGCGTCACCGCATCGCCCAGCACGGTCAACGCTTTGCGCACGTCGCTGGCATAGCGCTGGCCACGCGGCGTCAGCGCCACGCCCTTGCCGATGCGTTCGAGCAGGTCGAAGCCAAGGTCGCGTTCAAGCAGGCGAAGCTGATGGCTGACCGCGCTGCGGGTCAGATGCAACTCGTCGGCGGCGCGCCAGACGCTGCCATGACGAGCGAAGCTGTCGAGCGCACGCAGCGCCTGGGTGGATGGTATGCGCAAGAGACCTCAGGTGAACCGAATTTGCATGAGCCGGGAAAACATATCACTTTCTAGCGAACCGCTTCACTGCTTTCTTCTCGTCTCATGGAGGAACCCGTGGCCACCTCGGCGCAAACAACCGCCCTTGCCTGTCTCGACGACATCCAGCCGTTGCTGTCGGCGTGGACGCGGACCATTTTCGACTTCGGCGAGACCGCATGGCGCGAGTATCAATCTGCCGCCTGGTACGTGGAGCGGCTGAGGCGCGAAGGCTTTTCCGTCGAAGAGGGTTCCGGCGGCATGCCCACCGCCTTCTGTGCCCATTGGACCAACGGTCCCGGCCCGACCATCGGCATGTACGCCGAATACGACGCGGTGCCGGGCAATTGCCAGGATGCCGCCACGGTCAAGCGTCCGCGCCCAGGCCTCTCCGAACATGCCGGGGGTCATACCGATCCGCATTCCGGGCTGGGCATTTCGGGCCTTGGCGGGCTGCTGGCGACCAAGGCGGCGATGCAGCGCCACGGCATACCAGGCACGCTGCGCTTCACCGGCGAGCCGGCGGAAAAGGTGCGCGGGTCAAAGCCGATCCATGCCGCCAAAGGCTATTATGACGGCCTTGCCGGCATGATCTCCTTCCATCCGTTCTACATGCTGCCGCTCTGCAACACGGCGCGCTGGGACACGCATTGCGGTGCGGCCTACGCCATGATCTATCGCTTCATCTGCGACCAACCGGAGCGCTGGGCGAGCGCGGCGGGCGGCGCGGCGCCCATTCCGCAGGCGCATTCGGCGGTGCGCGCGCCCGGCGCCAACGACGCGCTCATGATGATGTATATGGCGTCCAAGGCGCTGCGCGATTCCATGCTGCCGCACCAGGGCGGCTGGTCGATCAGCGAGGCGATCCTCACCGCCGGCCAGGCGACCGCCGACAACCTGCCGGCCGAGCTGGCCGAGATCCAATATATGATCCGCGTGCCGACGCTGGCGATGGCCGAACAGGTCACCGCCGTGCTCGACCGCAATGCCGAGGCCGCTGCCGCCGTGAGCGGCTGTCGCCACGAGCGGCATTGGGTGTCGAAGTCGCGGCCCGGGCTGGCCAATCACGCCATGGCCGAAATCGCCTATGAATCGCTGTCGACCGTCGGGCCGCCGCGCTGGGACGAGGACGCCAAGGCAATCGCGCGCGACATGCAGGTCAATGCCGGGCGCATGGCGAGCGACGAGCCGTTCATCGAAGAACTTGAACGCCTGATCGAGCCGCAGGCGGCGGAAGCGATCCTGCGCCGCGATCTGCCGCCCTCGCAGGTGAATTCGACCTCCGACGATTACACCGACATGAGCTGGCATGCGCCGACGGCGCGCTTCTATGTCGCCCGCCCGGCGCTGCGCTCGGAAACCGGCTACCCCTATCCGTCATGGGTGATGAACGCTCTGGGCGGCATTCCCGCCACCATCGACCCGATGGTCACCTGCGCATCGAAGACCATCGCGCTCGCCGCCCTTCGGCTGCTGGAAGACCAGGCCGCCCGCGATTCGGCGATGAATGAATTCGTCGCCCGCACCGGCGGAGGAATCGGAGGCTCGAACTGGATCGCGCCGCTCTGCGACTACGAACCGCCGATTGGATTTCGGTGGCCGGAGTATGTCACCACCCTGCGCGGACGAGACTGGTGGATACCGGGCAGCCAGCCCAAGTCAAACGCATAATCAAAGCACGAGGAGAACCCCATGACCGTTCATGACCGCATCGTCGCCGAGCCGTTTTCGCTGCAGCGCCGCAACCCGGCCGGCGGCACCAAGCCTCTGACCGCCTGGGGCTTTGCCAACGAGACCGATGTCTTGACCGACGTGCTGCTTGGTTCGCCCAATTTCCTGCGCCACCTGTCGACCAGCTCGCTGTCGCGCAAGCATCTGCGCGAGGCGCCTTGCAACGTCCAGATCGCGCAGGCGCAGCACAAGGACCTCGTCGCCGCCTATGAGCATTTCGGCGTCAACATCCACTGGCACGAGCCGACGCCGGAACTGCCGATGCAGGTCTATTCCCGCGATTCCAGTGTTATGACGCCTTACGGCGCCTTCATCACCGCAATGGCCAACTGGTGGCGGCGCGGCGAGAACTACGCGGCGATCCGCACCTACGAAAAACTCGGCATCCCAATCTACGACATGGTCACAGCGGGCACGTTCGAGGGTGGCGACTTCAACGTCATCGAAGAGGGCGTCGTATTGATCGGCTGCGGCGGCGCCCGCACGCAGGAAGAAGGCGCGCGGCAGGTGCAGGCCTGGTTCGACAAGGAAGGCTGGGAAACCCGCATCGCGTTCATCGACGAGTACTATGTCCATATCGACCTGATGGTGGTGCCGATCGCCGAGAAACTGACGGCCGTCTGCCTGGCCTGCACCGAACCCGGCATCGTCGACTGGCTGAAGGGCAAGGGCCACGAGATTATCGACGTGCCGTTCCAGGATACGATGGCGCTCGGTTGCAACTTCATGTCGCTGGGCAAGGACCGGGTGATCGCGCCGACCTCCAGCCAGGCGCTGATCGGCCAGCTCAAGGCACGCGGTTTCGAGGTCGCGGCGGTCGACATGAGCGAGATCTCGAAGACCGGCGGCGGCATCCACTGCATGGCGCAAGCGCTGAAGCGCGAACCGGCCTGAGGAGTGGAATAGCGCTGCGCTGCTTCGTTCACATTCGCATCTGCATGATCGGCATCCTGCCGGCCGGGGGTGCACGGTTGGGCGTGAAAACCGGCTGAGATCGCCGGCTGGCAGAAGCATGTGCCCAAGCCAACGCAATCACTACATCGGTTGCGGACGCCCACTAGGGCGCCGCAACGCTGGCCAATGCGAAACTTGCACGATATCTAATATAAGCGCACAGTTAAGATGTTTTTTGGGGAGGGGGACGGCTCATCTCAAATCGGGAGGAAACCATGAACACCATGAGCCTCACCACGCTTGAACGCGGCAAAACGACAATCGACGCCGCTGCCTTGGAAGCATTTTCGGCACAATTGCGCGGCACAGTGCTGAGCGAAGGCGATGCCGCTTACGACGAAGCACGGACTGTCTGGAATGCCACGGTCGACCGACGGCCTGGGCTGATCGTGTGCTGCGTGGGCGCTTCCGACGTCATCAGTGCCGTGAATTTCGCCAGGGAGAACAGACTTCTCGTCTCCGTGCGCGGCGGCGGCCACAACATTGCCGGAAGTGCGGTCTGCGATGGTGGCCTGGTGATTGATCTGTCGTTGATGAAGTCGGTGCGGGTCGATGTCGCTGCGCGGCGGGCATGGGTCGGGCCTGGCGCGACGCTTGCCGATGTCGACAAGGAAACGCAGGCCTTCGGCCTGGCGGTGCCGACCGGCATCAACTCGACCACCGGCATATCCGGCCTGACACTGGGTGGCGGCTTCGGCTGGATCACCCGCAAATTCGGCCTGACCATCGACAATCTTGCCTCCGCGGATGTGGTCACCGCCGACGGCAAACTGCTCCGGGCCAGCCAGACCGAAAATCCGGACTTGTTCTGGGCGCTGCGAGGCGGCGGCGGCAATTTCGGCGTCGTCACGGCATTCGAGTTCCAGCTCCATGAGCTTGGACCGCAGGTGCTGGCGGGGCTTGTCGTCCATCCCTTCGCCGATGCCGAAAAGGTGCTGCAGGAGTATCGCAAGGCACTCGAAACCGCTCCTGACGAGTTGACGTGCTGGGTGGTCATGCGGCAGGCGCCGCCGCTGCCCTTCCTGCCGGCCGAATGGCATGGCAAGGAGGTGCTGGTTCTGGCCATGTGCTATTGCGGCGACATCGCCGCAGGCGAAAAGGCGACGCATAAGCTTCGAGCCATCGGCACGCCGATTGCCGATGTCGTCGGCCCCAGCCCGTTCACCGGCTGGCAGCAAGCATTCGACCCGCTACTTGCGCCCGGCGCCCGCAACTACTGGAAGAGCCATGACTTCACCGAGTTTTCCGAGGAGGCGGCTGCGGTCGTCACGGGGGCAATAGCCAAGCTGCCGGGACCCGAATGCGAGATATTTGTCGGCCACGTCGGCGGCGCGGCAGGTCGCGTCAAGGCGGATGCTACGGCGTTTCCACAGCGCAGTTCGCATTTCGTCATGAACGTTCACGCCCGCTGGCGCGAACCGGCGATGGACAAGGCCTGCACCGACTGGGCTCGTGCGATCTACGAGGCGGCCAAGCCTTATGCGGCCGGCACCGTCTATGTGAACTTCATGCCGGAGGACGAGGTTGACCGGGTCGAAGCGGCCTATGGTGGCAACCATCGGCGGCTTCTGGAAATCAAGCAACGCTACGACCCACTGAACCTGTTCCGCATGAACCAGAATTTGCGCCCGAAAGAGAACCTGCGGGCCGCTTGAAGCGTTCTATCGCTGATCGCTTTGACGTCGAGCCAGACGCTGACCTGCCAGTTCGAGGCACACCGTTTCGAACTGGCGATCGTCGACGTGAGCGAGATCTCAAAGACCGGCGGCGGCATCCACTGCATGGCGCAGGCGCTGAAGCACGAGCCGACCTGAGGCGGCAGCGGTTGGCTGGGCGCCAACTATCCCGCGTTGACTGACAAAATCGGCGCGCGGCTTTACGCTGCGCCCGTCATCTCAGCGTATCGTCTGAGCCCCATCCCGGCAAAAAAGGTGACCATCAGGATGGTGAAGGCGATGAGCAGGCCGACGCGGAAGAACTTCGCTAGCGGCGAGATCTTGACGTTTGCAAGCTGCTTGAACGGAACGCCCCTCGGTTTCGTCGCCGCCAGGCCAAGCCAGAAAATGCAGGTGATGACAAAGAGCACACCAATATAAGAATCCATCCAGTCCGGCACTCTCATAAACCCGAAATTGAACGCGAATGCTCGGCTCACGGACAGGAACAGCAAGGAGGATATGGAGCAGATAAAAAACAGGCGTTTCATGCTACTTTCTTTCGCTGCAATTTTTAGCTCACCAAACATATAATTTGCCCTGATTGAAGGAACGTTATGGCTGCTTGCCTGCAATAATTTACCTTTCTCTGGGCGCGCGACAGAGTTGCCTTTCACGCTGCCCCTGCCCTTGCGCCAACAAACCTTGCAGCTGTGTCCTCGCCGCTCTTGTGAGTGTCCACAAAATGGATGAATAGTCGGGACAGGGCGCCGCCCTGAAATTGCCGGTTTGCGGTTTTCAGGTCGCGCCATCGCCGAGCCGGATTTCCGAATGGCCAGTCCTGAACCGCACAAGAGAAGAGGTCCGATCGCAGCCCGGTTGCTGGCGCTCGATGCTTGGCTCGATTCCTCGCTCTACGAGATCGGTTTCAAGGCGCGCCAGTTCTGGGAAGCGGCGACGATCTTCTCGCGGCGCTTCCGCGTCAACGGCTGGCGCCGCGGCATCATCGAACTGTTGAGCGAAGGTTTTACTCTGGGTGCCGGTGGCATTGTGGTGATGCTGGCGCTGGCCGTTCCGGCTTTCCAGGATACGGCTGGCGACTGGCGCGCCCAGGGCGACTTCGCCGTCACCTTCCTCGACCGCTACGGCAACGAGATCGGGCAGCGCGGCATCATCCAGCGCGATTCGGTGCCGGTCGACGAGATGCCCGATCACGTCATCAAGGCGGTGCTCGCCACCGAGGATCGCCGCTTCTTCGATCATTACGGCATCGACGTGCTTGGCCTTTCACGCGCTATCTTCGAGAATGTGCGGGCGAACTCCGTCGTCCAGGGCGGTTCCAGCATCACCCAGCAGCTGGCCAAGAACCTGTTCCTCACCAACGAGCGCACCCTGGAGCGCAAGATCAAGGAAGCCTTCCTGTCGCTGTGGCTCGAGGCCAATCTGTCGAAGAAGGAAATCCTGCAGCTCTATCTCGACCGCGCCTATATGGGCGGCGGCACGTTCGGCATCGAGGCGGCCGCCGACTTCTATTTCGGCAAGAGCGTCAAGGACCTGAACCTCGCCGAGGCGGCGATGCTGGCCGGCCTGTTCAAGGCGCCGACCAAATATGCACCGCACATCAATCTGCCGGCGGCGCGCGCGCGCGCCAATGTGGTGCTGTCCAACCTTGTCGATTCCGGTTTCATGACCGAGGGTCAGGTGCTGCAGGCAAGGCTGCACCCTGCCGATGTCGTCGATCGCGGCGAACAGAAAAGCCCGGATTATTACCTCGACTGGGCGTTCGACGAGGTCAAGAAGATCGCCAAGCCAGGCCAGCACTCGCTTGTGGCCCACACCACCTTCGACGCCAACATCCAGAAGGCGGCGGAAGAATCGGTGGAGTTCCACCTGCGCCAGTTCGGCAAGGAGTATAACGTCACCGAGGGCGCTGTGGTCGTCATCGAGACCAACGGCGCCGTCAGAGCCATCGTCGGTGGCCGCGACTATGGCGCCAGCCAGTTCAACCGTGCCACCAAGGCGCTGCGCCAGACCGGCTCGTCGTTCAAGCCCTATGTCTATGCAACGGCGATGGAGCACGGCTTCACGCCCGACTCCATCATTTCCGGCGGCCCGATCAGCTGGGGCACCTGGTCGCCGCACAATTACAGCGGCGAATCGGCCGGCCGGATTACACTGATCATGGCGATGGCCAAGTCGATCAACACCGTGCCGGTGCGACTGGCCAAGGACTATCTCGGCATCCCGCCGATCAAGGCAATGGCCGAGGCGATGGGGGTGGAATCGCCGCTCGAATCGCACAAGACGATGGTGCTCGGCACCTCGGGCATGACGGTGATGGATCAGGCGACGGGCTACAGCGTGTTCGCCCAGAACGGCTTTGTCGGCTCCCGGCACGGCATCACGCAGCTCGTCACCCGCACCGGCGAGGTGGTCTACGACTTCGCCAAGGATGCGCCGCCGCCGCACCGGGTGTTGTCCGAGCAGGCGCTCAAATCCATGAACACCATGCTGGCGGCGGTGCCGGTGATGGGCACGGCGCGCCGCGCGCAAATTCCCAACATCGTCGTCGCCGGCAAGACCGGGACTACGCAATCCTACCGTGACGCCTGGTTTGTCGGCTTCACCGGCAACTACACGGCGGCCGTGTGGCTGGGTAACGACGATTTCACGCCGACCAAGAACATGACTGGCGGCTCGCTGCCGGCAATGGTTTGGCAGCGTCTCATGGTCTATGCCCATCAAAACATCGACCTCAAGCCGATCCCGGGCATCGACAAGCCTTTTGTCGATGAAGAGATCGCAGCCAAGGCCGGGGAAGCGCAGAAGAAGAGCGACGATCAAGCGGCAGCCGATGCGGCGGCCGAACGGCCGCCGGTGTTGTCCAGCCGGACCACGCAGACGTTGAGGGACATGACCAAGCAGTTCCAGTCAGCGCCGGCCCTCGCAGCGCCTCAACCGCCGGAAAAGCTGTCGGCACTGTGATTCTTTCCGACTGAGTGGATCTTTGCGGCTGGCTTGGGCGGGCAAATCCATCGGCCCGCTTGCCACGGGACCCCGCGCCGCGATATCCCCGAGCGGCAACTCTTCGTGTCCCCGGCCCTTCATGCTCAAGAATGCACTCCTGACGCTGCTTTCGCTTGTCATAGCCATCGGCGGCGGTGGCGGCAGCGTCTGGTATGCGCTGAAAGCCCAGGATGGTGTCGGCGCCATCCGGATCGGCCAATGGACGGCCTTTCCCGATATCGGCACGCCAGCCGCCGACCCCTATTCGAAGGCCCGCGTGGCGCGTGAGGGCGTGCTTGCGCTCGGCCGTGCCGAAGGGCTGTCCTTCGTCGCCGAGCGTGACGCTGGCGGCGGCGAACTCAAGCGCGAATGCACCTACACGATCGAGGGTGGATTTCCGACGGCACGGTTCTGGACGCTCTATGCCGCCGATCAGTCGCTCGGCGTGGTCGAAACCGGAAAATCACGCCTTGCGGCGCTGCAATCCTATGGGGTGGTACGACAACCCGACAATTCGGTCATCATTTCCGCCAGCGATCACCCGATGCCGGGCAACTGGCTGCTGACCGGCGGCTTCGGCAGAATGTATTTCGTGCTGACATTCTACGACACGCCGATCGCCAGCAGCACCGGCCTGTCGGACGTTTCGCTGCCGCGGATCCTGAAGGTCGGCTGCAATGCGTAGCTCTTATGCGGCGATGCGCAAGCTTCTGCATGCTGTCCTGCTCGGCCTGGTCGGCGCCGGCATCGTGCACATCGTCGTGCTGCTCCTGGTGCCTGAATTTTCCGAACGAGACGCCTGGTCGCGGCTGTCCATGACCTCGGACCTTTACAGGATGACGCGTCTCGATGCGGAGGCCGGTGGCGCGCCGGTGGTGAAGTCCGTCGACCCGTTGTTCTACGCGACAGCGTGCCGGTTCGATCTGGGCGAAGGAGTGGTTCGCATCAAGGCGCCGGGACATGTGCCGTTCTGGTCGGTGTCGGTCTATGACCGCAGCGGCCACAACATCTATTCCTTCAACGACCACACCGCCAACGACGGCGTGCTGGATGCCGTCGTGCTGACGCCGGCGCAGATGATCGACGTGCGCAAGGACCTTCCCGAGGACCTTCAGGGAGCAATCTTCGTCGAGGCGCCGATCGAGGAAGGCATCTTCGTCATCCGCACCTTCGTGCCCGATGACAGCTGGAAGCCGATCGTATCAAGCTTCCTCGAAAAGAGTTCCTGCGAGCTGCAAGACTTCTAGTGGTGAGGAACCGGCTTCGTCCCTGGCGATCCCGGCTTGTCGGGATCGACCGGCCGCACTTCGCCGGCATGCGACCGCTCGTAGCGGATGCCGGGGAAGATGATCACCGCCGCCGGAATTTCGGCGGGTTGCTTTGTCCGATTGCTTGGTGCCGTACGCGGCACGAAAGACAGTACCATGCCCATGATTCGCGCATTCCTCTCGGTTTCCCCGGAGCACAACGCAACGCCTCCAAATATCATTAAGGACGGCAGAGGGTTAACGGAGCGCTAACGGATCGTCGCTAACTTGATCTTTGTCTCGAGGTCAGGGCGTTCCGACCCGCGGCAAACGCGAAACCGACACAGTCCCGGTCGAGCGTGGTCGAGTTTGTGTCGAGTGCGGGCGTATCCTTCGTGTCATCTTCGGACTTCAGGCAAATCGCGATACGGACAGACTCGGGCAAAGCTGAAAGGCTGTTCCGCGCCGCGGTGTCGGCGTTCTGCTCGCTCACCCGCCCGTCACGCCGAGAGATCGGCCAACTCGAAGACCTGACGCTGCCGCTGTTCGACAATGTGTCCGTCGAATCACGCCGCTACGTGGCGGCCGCCCTGTCCGAATGCGAATATGCCCCCGCCGCATTGGTGCGCCGTCTTTGCGAGGAGCCGGTCGACATTGCCGCGCCGCTGCTCATTCGCTCCCGCGCGGTCAGTGACATCGACCTCATCGCGCTGATCGGGCGGCACGGCCTTCCGCATGCACGCGCCATTGCGCGGCGCAAGGACTTGAACCCGACCATCGCCGACCTGATCAGGGCGCTTGAAAGACCAACCCTGGTACGCGTGCGGGAGCCGGACGCGAACGGCATCGCCGCGGACAGGGCCGTGACGGCCACGGCGGACAAGATTGCACCGATGAGCACGGATGCCGTCTCGGAAGAGCCCGCCAGAGAACGGGCGGCCGGCATTGCCGCTGAAAACGCACGGCGCAGGCTGCGCACCATGATGCGCACCGGCGACGAAGCCGGGGCGACGACCGCCGATCCGTTCACGGGCGCGGATGCCTATCTCAAACTGCGCGAGACGGCGCTGACGGGAAACGCGGCGTTCTTCCAGACCGCGCTCGCCGACGCACTGGATATCGATTTCTCGATCGCGCGATCGCTCACCGGCAACCAGAATTATGCCTCGCTGCTTGCAGCACTGCGCTCTCTTGACCTCAGCGAGGACCGGGCATTCCTGATCACGGTTGCGGTCTATCCCAGCCAATTCCCGCATCCGCAGGCTATCCGCGCCTTCCTCGACCGCTACCGCCTGCTGCATCGCGATGCGGCTCAGGACAAGGTGCGGCTCTGGAAGGCGGAGACCCTTTCAAGAGCGGTTCGCGAGGCGGCACCGGCAAACAGCGATAACCGGACGGGATCGAACAGCGACGATGCGGCGGCTTCGTCCGGCCTCAGGGCGACTTCACGGAAATAAGCTCCTCGACGGAGACGGCACCGGCCTCGATCTCGACCACCCAGATGTCGGGATCGAATTTCTTTTCCCGTTCCAGCCGTGCTTCGAGCACGGCGGCATCATCGCCGGCGCCGAGAAGGCTGAAGAAGCGATCGTCGGGCTTCGCCGAATCGTAGCTTGTCTGCGGTGCCGGCCCGAACAGGGCAATGTCTCCAGACCTGCCACGCGCCAGCACGAACACAGCGCCGGCTTCGGTTGCGCCGCGCTTGACCACGGTGGCAAATCCGCCGGCGCCGAAAACCCGGCGCAACAGGGCCGAGACCCACAGATCCGATGTGACGCGCATGAGAAGCTCCAGAAAGCGTACGGGCTATCTATCGATATTTCCGCCGCTCTGCGAGCCGTCGTTTCAGCCCCTTAGTTGGTCAGGCCGATCTCGCGCATCTTGACGTACACGAGTTCATCGGGCTCGCCGGTCTGGGGCAGCCCGAACAGCGACTGGAATTCCTTGATCGCCGCCTTGGTGCGCGTGCCGACGACGCCGTCGAGCTGCATGTCGTCATTGCCGAATGCCTTGAGCCCGGCCTGGATTTTGACGATGCGGGCATCGGGTGCCTGCGTCGGCGCATTCGCCTGGTCGGCATTCGCCTGCCCGGAATTGGTCTGCCCAGAGTTTGTCTGCAAGGACACCGGAACGGCGGCCGGCATATCCGGGCGCGGCTGCGGTCTCGGTATGACGGCCGCTGTTTTCGGCGTCGCGCCCAATTGGTCCAGCAGAAGCGCGTCGATCTCGCCGGACGCATTGAGCCCGACCTTCTGCTGATAGGCCTGGATGGCCTTGCGCGTGTTGGGCCCGGAAATGCCATCGACCGTTCCGGAATAGAAATCGAGATCCTTCAGTATGCCCTGCACCTGCTCGACCACCGGATCGCCCTTGATCGGTGCCGGCGTGCCGGATGGCCGCACGATGTTGAACGTCGTCTCCGGTTCGTCGGACGCTGTATGCCGAAAGCCCTCCATGCTGCGGGTCGCGAAGAACGCGCCGGCATGCGGGAAAGGCTGGTACCACAAGGCATTGGCGGAAACGTAGAACAGCGTCACCAGGAATGCCGTCGACCCGCCGACCAGGACGGGATTGCGCGAGATCGCGCCGCCGACGGCGACGGCGCCGTCCTGAAAGGCGTTGCTGCGGCGCTTGACCGCCTTAGGCCGTTTTGCGGAGCGAGCCATTTCTGTCCCCTTTCGCCATGGCCACCGGCATCGTCAGCACTCCGGCCTTCTCCGCCTGGTGTCCCTTCGGTCCGTTCACCGGCAGGCTGATGGTCACCGTGGTGCCCTCGCCCGGCATGCTTTCGATGGACATCGTGCCTTCGTGCAGGGCCACCAGGCCCTTGACCAGCGAAAGGCCGAGGCCAGTCCCCTCGAACCGGCGGGTATAGTCGTTCTGGATCTGCATGAAGGGCTTGCCGAGATTGGCAAAATCCTCCTCGGCGATGCCGATGCCAGTGTCCCTGACCCAGAAATGCAGGCGCGAACCGATCCGCTTGGCGCCGACGACCACATCGCCACCATCGGGGGTGAACTTGATCGCATTGGAAACAAGGTTGATGAGCATCTGCTGCACGGCACGCCGGTCGGCATTGATATCGCCGGCGTCCGGCGCGATCTGCGTCTGCAGATCGATGTTCTTCGCCTGCGCCTGCAGCCGCAGCATGGACTGACACATGTCGACCGCTTCCGCGAACCGGAACGGCTCCGGCTCGGTCGCATAGACGCCGGACTCGATCCTGGACACGTCGAGTATCGAGGTCACGACGGCCAGCAGATGCTGGCCCGAATCCCTCACCAGGCCGACATACTCCTTCTGGCGCGGATCCTTGAAGGCGCCGAACATCTCGTGCAGCAGCATGTCGGAGAAACCGATGATGGCATTCAACGGCGTGCGCAGTTCGTGGCTGACCACCGCCAGGAAGCGTCCCTTGGCGACTTCGGCCGAGGCCGCCGCCTCATTGGCCGCAGCGAGATTTTCGCGCAGCCGGGCAATGTCGTCGTTCTCGCGCAGGACAAGCGTGAAGACGTCGCCCTGTTCTTCACCTCGCACCAGATCGAGTGAGAACGGCCGGTAATTGTCGGCCGCCTGTCCATTGCCGTTCTGAGGCAGCCTGATGCGCAATTCGAGCCGGCGCGACAACGCGCCGTCGCGCATGTCGGCCAAGGCGCTGAGATAGCAGACGCGATCCGACAGATGGACGCGATCGAAGAAGCCGTTTCCGGACAGCAGCTCGGGCGGCAGCTTCAAAAGCGTGCGCGCCTTTGCCGAAGCGTCCAGAACCTCGCCATGGCGGGCGACGCGCAAGACCACCGCATCGATGATGTCTTCAAGACGGTCTGCCGCGTCGGTGACGTCGGCCGCACCGGTCGTGTTTTGAAACGCCGACGCGCGCGGGATCAATGTGAGGGCCCAGGCCAACGGCACCAGCCAGTGCCACGCGGCAATCTGTGCTCCGGCGAACGGCAACAGAATTCCTGCCAGAGGCTGCGCCAGGATGGCCACAGCGGCCGACACGGCTCCCCACAATGCCGCACGCCGCGAGGCGCCGATCCACCAGGCTTCGAACGGCAGCGCCACAACGAGCATGGCGACGGGAGAGCTCAGCCCACCGGCGGCGGCGATGAGACCGCCTAGTGCAATGCCGGCCATCGCCAGAGCGACCTGAGCAGCGATGGCCATCTTGCCGGTCGCCGCCACCAGCAGGGCGACGAACCAGCACAGGCCAAAGGCCGCGAAGATGGCGGCCACGGTGACGGCGGCGCCCATGCCCGACGTGACCAGCGTGACCGCGGCGCCGGCGGCAAAAAAAGGAGCCGCCAGCATGACGCCGATGAAGCGGCGCTGGCGCTCGCGGTCGTTCTGCCCAAGGATGGACGGGTGAACCATACGTTCGCAACCAGCCGCTATCGCGCCAGGCAATTCAACGTATCTGGCCTTGATCGAACTCAACTCAACGCACCCGTACTCGTCGTGGACAGCTCTGCTTTTGCAGATTGTTTTGGTTGACTCAGAAACTCGCATCCAGCGTTTAAGGAATGGATAAGGCAGCGCCGACCAAGGCCCGGCCTGCGGCAAATATCGGGATGCCGGCAGCCGAAAGCCCGGGCAAATGCAGCCATAGTAAACGGAGGGTTATCCGGCGCCCACGCCCAAGGGGTGTATCCACGCGACGCCTGGACTCCCGGGTTTCACGAAAAACGCATTCAAGACAGATAGATAGATGGTTATCCGGCGTTAAGAAAAATCGTTCGGATTTGAAACAAACAGTTTGCACAACGGTTCGTTTCGGATTTGCCTAAAATTTGCGGAAAATTCTCGGCGAACCTGCAAGCCGTCCTTTGCGCCTGTGTGCCACCATCCTGCCTACAAAAGAGGTCATGCCATATGGATGCATGATCCGGTCACGACGAGAGGCAAGGGAATGGTCTTCCTGATAAGAATGGCTTTCTGGTTCTCCTTGGTGCTGCTGGCGCTGCCACTGGCTGTCGGTCCCGACGAATCGGGCCGCGAGAGCGTCGGGCCGATCCAGGCCCTGTTTGCGGCGCGTGAAGCGGTTGGCGACATCGCCGGCATTTGCGAACGCAAACCCGACGTCTGCGAAACCGGCAAGTCGGCCATGCACACCATCACCTCCCGCGCCAAGGAGACCGCCAAGATCGCGGCAGCGATGCTGGACGACAAGTCCACCGCGGGCCCTGACACGTCGACGATGACCGGCAGCGTGCCGGAGGAAATCGTCTTGCCCCAAACGGTCAATTTGCCAGTCAACCTACCGGTCCAGAATTAGCCGTCTCGACGGCGCACCGCGGGCTGTCTGCCCTCTCGACGCCCGCGGTGTCCTTGTTTTTTCCGTGACGTGGCGCCGCCGCGTGACTATATCCGAACTATGACGACGACGATCCAGACGATCCGCGACGACTTCTCGTTCCTCGAGGAATGGGAAGACCGCTATCGTTACGTCATCGACCTCGGCGAGGCGCTGCCGCCATTTCCGGACGATGAGCGCAACGCTGCCAACAAGGTGCCGGGCTGCGTCAGCCAGGTCTGGCTGACCACCGAACGCGGACCGGGGGGCGATCCGGTCATAACCTTCACCGGCGATTCGGACGCCCATATCGTGCGCGGGCTGGTCGCGATCATGCTGGCACTGTTTTCAGGCAGAACCGCCAGCGAGATCCAGAGGACCGACGCCGAAGCAACGTTGAAAGAGCTCGGCCTCGACGAACATCTGTCGCCGCAGCGCGCCAACGGCCTTCGCTCCATGGTCAAGCGCATCAAGCGCGACGCCGAGGCGGCGCTGAAGCAGACCGCCTGACAGCCGGAGCGGTTCATCGCTCCACGGAGCGTAGAAACGCACTACTTCGTCATCTTGACGCAATTCCGGATGGAAAACCCTTTCACACAAAATCAAACGGCGCCCGAAGGCGCCGTTGATGTCGATCCGAAGTGGCGAGCAGCGATTACCGCGCCTTGCGCTTGCGGCCGAGACCCATCTTCTTGGCAAGCTGGGACCGCGCAGCAGCATAGTTGGGTGCAACCATCGGATAGCTCGGGTCGAGGTTCCACTTTTCGCGGTACTGATCCGGCGTCAGGTCGTAGTGGGTCATCAGATGACGCTTCAGCGACTTGAACTTCTTGCCGTCTTCAAGGCAAACGATGTAGTCGTCATGAACCGAGCGCTTCGGGTTGACTGCCGGCTTTTGCTTGTCGGCAGGCGGCTGTTCGGCAGTTCCACCCACGCGCCCGAGCGCGGCATGGACATCGGATATCAGGTTCGGCAATTCGCCGACCGGCACGGGATTGTTGCTGACATAGGCGGCCACCACATCGGCGGTCAATTCGATCAGCGCATCGCTGTTTCTGGAAGGTGTTTCGACAATATCCATGGTCATCAGGCCCCAACAAGAGTTACGTCAGTGTGCGCCCTTTTTTTCAGGCAGGGCATCGCGCGAATTTTTATGCAGGTAGAGCTTCTGCGATTCGTGTCGCGTGCACATCAATGACCCTGCTGACCAAGTAAGTCAATTCGGTCTTTGCGCTATATTGAACAATGTTGATCAATTGTTCCCGGATTAGCTTCAACCTTTCGTGCATTTTGTAATTTTTCGATATTTCGCCCGCCAACCAGCAACCGCTGACGCAACGTCAGTTCGTCGTTACATTCGCGATAACTCACAAAGCAGGTTTCAATGCTTGATTTTGCTTGGCAATCAGACGGGCAAGCTTGGTTGCCCATACCTGTCCACAAAACCACAGGTTGCCGCATGGCCTGCGCAAGCAACCAGGCGACATGCCGGTCATGTGAACTGGCTCGGATCAGTAGTCGCCAGGTCAGTCAATGCGACGTGATGTATTTGCCATAGGCCCAGCCAGTGACGAAGTTGCCGTTCTGGGCCGGGTCATGCCAGACTTCGCACCAACGATAGCGAACCGTCTGTTCCTGCTTCCACGCCGGATGATTGAAGATGTCGAGCAGGTTTATCCCGCCGGTGCATCGTCCGGTCATCTGCAGAACGGTTCCGTTCGGATACGCCGCCTGTTTCTGGGATGTGCCCGAAGGGTATTTGCGCACATTGAGCGTGTCACCGAACGGCACATTGGCCACTTGCCAAGCCGCGAATACGGTCGCATGAGACTGGCCGGCAAAAGTCAGAGTTAGTGAAGCAACGGCGAAGCTGCCGCAATAAGAGCATATATATTCATCATCTCTCCTCCCGGCCCATCATCTGGAGCCGACACGACCCTTAAGCTGCGGCTCTTGAACCCGACCTGATCGGCGTGTTCATTCGCTATTTAAGACAGTTCCCCATTCAAGATGCTTCCCCATTCAAGATATCGGCAAAGCGAGACGCAATGACCAGCACTTCCGCATTTCCGCACGTCAGCCCGCCAGCGCCCGAGAAACGGCCGGTTTCCGACACGCATCACGGCATCACGCGAACCGACGACTATGCCTGGCTGCGGGCCGACAACTGGCAGGAGATGTTCCGGGATCCGTCATTGCTCGATGCAGGTATCCGCGCCGCGCTCGAGGCCGAGAACGCCTATCAGTCGAAACTGATGGCCGACACGGCCGAGTTGCAGAAGCAGCTTTTCAAGGAAATGAAGGGCCGCATCAAGGAAGACGATTCCTCCGTGCCGATGAAGGACGGACCCTATGCCTATGGCTCATCCTTCAAGCTTGGCGGCGAGCAGCCGCGTTATTTCCGCATGCCGCGCGACGGCGGCGCCGAGCAGATCCTGCTTGATGGCGATGCGGAGGCGGCGGGCAAGGCCTATTTCCGTCTTGGCGGCGTCGATCATTCGGCCGACCACCGCAAGCTCTTGTGGGCATTCGACGACAAGGGCTCCGAATTCTACACGCTTCGCGTGCGCGACCTTGACGATGGCAGGGAGCTCGCCGACCGGATTCCCGACACGGGCGGTTCAGGCGTCTGGAACGCCGGCGATGACGGCTTCTTCTACACGCGTCTCGATCCCAACCACCGCCCGTCCAAGGTGCTGTTCCATGCGCTGGGGCAAAGCCCCGAAAGCGACCGGCTGATCTATGAGGAAAGCGATCCCGGCTTCTTCATGAATGTCGACGGCACGCGCAACAACGAATGGATCATGATCGGCATCAACGATCACGAGACCTCGGAATACCGCCTGATGCCTGCCAGCGACCCGTTTGCCGAACCGAAGCTGGTCTCGCCGCGCGAGACCGGCCTTCAATATGATCTGGAAGAAGGCGGCGACATCTTCTTCATCCTGACCAATGCCGATGGCGCCAAGGATTTCAAGATCATGACCGCGCCGGCGAGCGATCCGGTACGCGCCAACTGGCAGGAACTGGTGCCGCATGAACCTGGCCGGCTGATCCTGTCGGTGATCGGCTTCAAAGACCACATGGTCCGGCTCGAACGCAAGGAAGGCCTGCCGCGCATCGTCGTGCGCGACCGCAGCAGCGGCGAGGAGCATCTTTTGTCCCTCGACGAGGAGGCCTTCTCGCTCGGCCTGTCGGGCTCCTATGAGTACGATACCGAGATCATGCGCTTTTCCTATTCGTCGATGACGACGCCGGCCCAGGTGTTCGATTACAATATGCGCACGCGCGAGCGGGTGCTGCTCAAGACCCAGGAAGTGCCCTCCGGCCATGACCAGGATCACTACGTCACCAGGCGGCTGATGGCGCCCGCCGCCGATGGCGAACTGGTGCCGATCTCGCTTCTCCACCACCGCGACACGCCGCTGGATGGATCCGCACCTTGCCTGCTTTACGGCTACGGCTCCTATGGCATCACGGTGCCTGCCGCATTCAACACCAACTGGTTCTCATTGGTCGACCGCGGCTTTGTCTTTGCCATCGCTCATGTCCGTGGCGGCAAGGACAAGGGCTATGGCTGGTACGATGACGGCAAGCGGGCGCACAAGATGAATACGTTCACGGATTTCATCGCCTGTGCGCGCCACCTCGTTGCCGAGCGCTACACGACGCATGACCGCATCGTTGCGCAAGGCGGCTCGGCCGGCGGCATGCTGATGGGCGCCATCGCCAACATGGCGCCGGAGTGTTTTGGCGGCATCGTCGCCGAGGTGCCCTTCGTCGACGTGCTCACCACGATGCTCGACGCCAGCCTGCCGCTGACGCCGCCGGAATGGCCGGAATGGGGCAACCCGATCGCGTCCGCCGACGACTATCGAACCATCGCCGCCTACTCGCCCTATGACAATGTCGCCGCGCTCGACTATCCGCCAATCCTGGCGCTGGCCGGCCTCACCGATCCGCGCGTCACCTATTGGGAACCGGCCAAATGGGTGGCACGGCTGCGCGACCGCAAGACCGGCGACAATCCCGTGCTGTTCAAGATCAACATGGATTCGGGCCACGCCGGCGCTTCCGGCCGGTTTTCGCGACTGGAGGAGATCGCCTATACTTATTCCTTCGCACTGAAGGTGATGGGCAAGGCGCAGCTTACAGGAGAGATTCGCCAATGATCGATCTGTCAACATTGACAGCCTACATCGCGGTTGTGCTCGGCTTTGTCTTCATTCCAGGCCCAGCCACCCTCCTTACGGTCGCGCGGGCAACGAGTTCGGGAACGAAGGTGGGCATTGCGACCGGTGCCGGGATCGCGGCCGGCGACGTGTTTCACACGGTCATGGCCATGGTCGGCATATCGGCGATCATCGCCACTTCGGCGGCGCTGTTCAGCATCGTAAAGTACATTGGCGCCGCCTACCTCGTTTATCTCGGCATTCGCGCGATCATCGAGAAAACACCGGCCAACCCGGCTGCCGGCGCGCTTGCCATCTCCGCCGGCAAGGCATTTCGACAGGCTATCCTGACCGAAGTGCTCAACCCCAAGACCGCGCTTTTCTTCCTTGCATTCCTGCCTCAGTTCGTGCGGCCTGAAAACGGGTCGGTGATGCTTCAGATGACCATATTGGGGGTCATCTTCGTCATGCTGGGTCTTCTCAGCACGGTCGTCTTTGCAGTGAGCGCCGGTCGGCTTGGCACTTTCCTGCGCCGAAATCCGAGGGTGCTCAAGTGGCAAGGCAAGATTGTCGGCGGCATCTACTGTGCTTTGGGCGTCCGTCTGGCCTTGCAGCAACGCTGAGGCTGCGGACACGACGTTCACTTTTGGGTTCAGCGATCATGACTTTTTGAATTCCGCATCGCTCATTTCCCCTCGCAATTGCGATGGTCGCGCGCTACCCAAGGCACGACTTTCCCGGGCGACGAAGCCCGCACTCGCACAAGGGTCCATTATGCTGCTCGTCGACGTCTATCTCGACAAATCGCCGATCCAGGGCATCGGCGTTTTTGCCAAGCACCACATCCCCAAGGGCACGCTGATCTGGAAGCTGGACCCCCGCTTCGACAGGATCATCGACGTCGAGACCTATGAGGGCGAGACCGGGCCGGTGAAGAATTATCTCGATCGCTATTCCTACCCGGACCGGCGTGATCCGTCTTACATCGTCTTCGAAGCCGATGACGCCCGCTACATGAACCATGACGATGAGCCGAATTGCGATGTCTCGTCGCCTGAGGAAACCTACGCCTTGCGCGACATCGCATCCGGCGAGGAACTGACCTGCAACTACAACCACTTTTTCGAGGCAGGCTTCGACTTTCTGGGCGACCGCCACTTGGCACCCGACAGCTAGAGCGCGTCGCGCCTGACGAGAGTCACGCGCCGCGCTTAAGACACGTCGTTGACCCAAACCGCTGCGTAGTTTTGGGCGGCGTGCGTCAGTTCGCCGTCTTCTTGCGCGCCGGATAACCGTTGGGATGCGGTGGTACCGCCTTGAGGTAGGCGGCAATCGCCGCACGATCCCCTGCGGTCAGTTCGGCCATGTTCTTCTGCACGTCGACCATCGCGCCGCCGACAGCATCGAAATCGGGCGTGAAGCCGGTCTCGAGGTAATTGGCGATGTCGCCTTCGGACCAGTTGCCGATGCCGCCCTCGCCCGATGTGATGTTCGGCACGATGCCGCTGCCTTCGGCGGCCACGGCGCCCGCCAGCCACTCGCTCTTCTTCGTCCCGCCCGCAAAGTCGCGCGGCGTGTGGCATTCGCCGCAATGGCCCGGCCCTTCGACCAGGTAGCGACCAGCCATCACCGGATCAGGCGTGCCTTCGGGAAGCGAAACGACCGGCTGACTGCCGAGATAAACCAGTTTCCAAAGGCCGATGCCGCGGCGGATGTTGAACGGGAACGTCAGCGAATTGCCTGGCGCCTTGCCGGCGACGGCCGGCAGTGTTTTCAGGAAGGCATAGAGGTCGGCAATGTCGTCCGGTTTCATGCGTGCGTAGGACGCATAGGGGAACGCCGGATATAAATGCTCGCCCGACGGCGACACCCCCTTCAACATGGCATTGGCGAGGTCCTCGACCGACCATGCGCCGATGCCGTCCTTGGGGTCCTGCGAAATGTTGGGCGGCACGAAGGTGCCGAATGGCGTCTTGAGCGCGAGGCCACCCACCAGCTGAAGCCGGGCATCGCCCTGCGACCCCGGCTTTGCATGGCACGAGGTGCAACCGCCGGCATAGAAAATGCGCTTGCCCCTGGCCGCGTCGCCAGGGCCGAGCTTGGCCAGGGTCTCGCTGTCGAGCCTCACAGGCGCCGACAGGACCCACCCGGCAACCGCGCCAACGCCGCCCAGGACGACGAGGGCGCCGACGAGCTTTTTCAGCCAGGGCATGGCCTGCTATCAGCCCTTTTTCACTCGATAGGTCTGGTGGCAGGTGCCGCAGTTGGACGCGATGGTGTCAAATTGCGCCTTCAACGTATCGACATCTGCGGGAGCGGCAGCGGTCGCTGCCTTGACGTCGGCGATGAATTTGTCGTTGGCCGCCTTGAAGCCGGGCATGTCTTCCCAGATCTTCGGCGCAGCCGTGGTGTCGCCCGTGTCGCTGCCGGCCGGGAACAGCGCGTCGACATCGACCTTCTCGGCATTCGCCTGCAGTGCCTGCAGGGCCGTCAGCACAGCTGCGGCATCAAAAGGCTCCTCGCCCTTTACCACCTTGGAAATGCCGCCGACGATCTTTCCACGCTCCTTCATCAGAGCCTGCCGATCGAGGATCGGGTCGGCAAAGGCCGCCGACGCCGCGAGGGCGAGCATTGAGATGGCGATGACAAGCTTTCTCATTCAATTGGCTCCATGATGAAGGTATTTTGGGGATGAGGGGCATTTCGGGACAGGACGTTAACGGATGCCACGAAGGGAATATTCCCTTCGCCTCGGATGAATTTGCTGCGCCACAGCAAAAGAAAGCCCCGGGAGTGCCGGGGCTTTGCTGGAGATCGATCAGGTCATCAAACGCGTCGCGTCCAAAGGGACGCAAACGACGCTGCTTGAGTCCTTGCTCTCGTACACGTCGTGGTCCCAAAACCGCTGCGCACGTTTGGGCGACATGCATCAGGCCTTTTCGTAGAGCTCAAGCACGTGATCCCAGTTGATCAGGCTGTCGACGAACGCCTCGAGATATTTCGGCCGGGCGTTGCGATAGTCGATGTAGTAGGAGTGCTCCCAGACGTCGACGCCGAGGATCGGCGACGCGCCATGGACGAGCGGGTTTTCGCCGTTCGGCGTCTTGGAGATCGCCAGCTTGCCGTCCTTGACCGAAACCCAGGCCCAGCCTGAGCCGAACTGCGTCGTGCCGGCGGCGATGAAATCGGCCTTGAACTTGTCGTAGCCGCCAAGATCGCTGTCGACTGCTTTCTGCAGGGCGCCGGGCAATTTGTTGCCGCCGCCGCCTTTCTTCATCCATTTCCAGAAATGGATGTGGTTGTAATGCTGGGCGGCATTGTTGAAGAGGCCGGCATTCTTGCCGAACGACTGCTTGACCACCTCTTCCACCGACAGATCGCCCATTCCGGCTTCCGCGGCCAGCTTGTTGCCGTTGTCGACATAGGCCTTATGGTGCTTGTCGTGGTGATATTCCAGCGTCTCTTTCGACATGTAAGGCTGCAAGGCCTCATAGTCGTAAGGCAGAGCGGGCAATTCAAAAGCCATGGGTAGTACTCCCTCGTGGAAAATCCGGTGTCGATACCGGACTAAGATAGGTCTGGATTGAGCTCGGACAACTCCGGAATGAAGCGCCGGTTCCCTTTCTAGGCGGGTAGCGGAAAACTGTCACACGGTTTTCCGACAACGAACCGCGCAGCGACAAAAGGCCGGGCCGGACGCGTCAGCCAGCCGACGTCGAATGCGCCCAATCCCAATAGAGTTCGCGCGCCTTCTTGGCCACCGGCCCGGGTTGCAGGTTGCGATCCTCGATGCGCGTGATCGGCACCACCTTGGAATGGTTTCCGGTCGAAAAGATTTCGTCCGCTTCCAGGAAATCCCGTATCGACAGGGTCTTTTCGGTAGTCTTGAAGCCATACTCGCCGAGCAGCGTCATGGTGCGGGAGCGGGTGATGCCGGACAGGAAGGTGCCGTTCGGGGCCGGCGTCAGGACATGGCCATCCTTGACCAAGAAGATGTTCGAGGTTCCGGTCTCGGCGACGTTGCCCAGCATGTCGAGCACCAGCGCGTTGTCGAACCCGCGCATCTTGGCTTCGAGAATGGCACGGCCGTTGTTGGGATAAAGGCAGCCGGCCTTGGCATTGGTCGGCATGGTTTCGATGGTCGGGCGCCGGAACGGCGATACGGTCACCGAAAAGCCAGTCGGCGGGATCATCGGCGACTCATAAAGGCAAAGGCAAAAACGGGTCGAGGCGGGATCGGCCGGAACGCCCATATAGCCGCCATGCTCGGCCCAGTACATCGGCCTGATGTAGACGGCTGTCTTGCCATCGAACTTCTTCAACCCGTCCCAGGTAAGCCCGACGATCTTGTCGGCGGTCATCGACGGCTTGAGGCCGAGCGCAATCGCCGAGGAATTCACCCTGGCGGCATGGCGGTCGAGGTCGGGGGCAACGCCTTCGAACCAGCGGCCGCCGTCGAACACGCTGGTGCCAAGCCACATGGCGTGGCTACGCGGCCCCAGAATGGCGACATTGCCCTCGTGCCAATCACCATCGACGAAAGTCCATGTCGCGGATAGTGCCTCAGCCGCCAGTGTCATCGCGTTATCCCGTCCCGATCGATCTCGTGTGACAGTCATTGGAAGATGCTTTGGCGGGCGCCGTCAACCGGCATCGCGGAGTTTTGTTGAGGCCAGCGGCGCGAGCGATGCAATCAAAGCTTGCACCTTCTCGCGCCTCGCCTCAAAACTGTTGCCATGCAATACGCCGCCTATGTTTTCGACGCCTACGGCACGCTGTTCGACGTGCATGCCGCCGTGCGCCGTCATGCCGACCAGATTGGGCCGGACGGCCAATTGTTGTCCGAAATCTGGCGCGCCAAACAGCTCGAATACTCCTGGGTGCGCACACTGATGGGCGCCTATGCCGATTTCTGGCAACTGACGGAACAGGCGCTCGATTTCGCCTTGCGCAAGGTTCCCTCGGCCGACCCTGGCCTCAAGGCCAAACTGCTGGACGCCTACTGGCGGCTGGATTGCTATCCCGAAGTGCCGGCCGTGCTCAAGGCGCTCAAGGCTTCGGGAGCGAAGCTGGCGATCCTGTCCAACGGCTCGCCCGAAATGCTGCAGGCAGCGGTCAAGTCCGCCGCGCTCGATCAGGTTCTGGACGACATCTATTCGGTCGATACGGTCAGGCGCTTCAAGACCGATCCGGCGGTCTACGACATGGTCACTACCGGCTGGCGCCTCTATCCCAACGCGGTTTCCTTCCAGTCCTCCAATCGCTGGGACATCGCCGGTGCGACCAAATTCGGCTTCCGCACGGTCTGGATCAACCGTTCCAACCAGCCGGAAGAGTACCGGGACTTTCCACCGGCCCTGATCCTGCCATCGCTCGAAGCATTGGTGCCCGGCAGCTAGGTTGCAAAGCTGTGTCTCTGACGCCACAGTGGCAGCGCAGTCACAGCTTCGCCTTTGTTTGTCCACGTTCGGGCCAGAATCGGAACCGCCTATCGCGCCGGGTGTTGTCAGACACCCACGCAGCAATCGGCGTTTCAACCTTTGTTGCGATTTGACACCTAAAGAAGGCAACCATGTCCATAGCCGAAATCGAATCCTTTCGCCTGAGCCGTCGCGGCTTTCTCAACGCCGCTGCATTAGGCGCCGCTTCGATCGCGGTTTCCGCATGCGCCACCACCGGGCCGGAACCGGTCGAGCCGCCACCGCCGCCAACCTATGTCGAGCCGCCGCTGCCCGACTACGCGACGATGTACGCGGCCGTCAGCGACGGCGGCTTCGACCTTCCGCCAATACCGTTCGAGAGGATCGATCCGCAGTTCCTGCGCCAGATCGTCCCCGATCCGACGGGACAGAAACCCGGCACCATCATCGTCGACACGACCGGGCACCATCTCTATCTCGTGCGCCAGGGCGGCCAGGCGATCCGCTACGGCGTTGGCCTTGGCCGCGCCGGCTTCGAATGGTCCGGCGACGCCGTCGTTCAGTGGAAGCAGAAATGGCCGAAATGGACGCCGCCGGATGAAATGGTCGCCCGGCAGCCGGAACTGAAGCCATACAGCGCCGAAAATGGTGGCATGCCGGGCGGGCTGAAGAACCCGCTCGGGGCGCGCGCCCTCTACCTCTTCCAGGGCGACGTCGACACGCTGTACCGCCTGCACGGCTCGCCCGAATGGAAGTCAATCGGCAAGTCGGTCTCGTCAGGCTGCGTGCGCCTGATGAACCAGGACATCATCGATCTCTACGACCGCGTGCCTTCGAAGACACCGGTGATCGTGACCAGCGATGTCAGCCAGCCAATGGTGGCAACGGCCAATCGCCGGGCTATTCCGATCGACGCCGGCGTGCCGGACGGATCGGTCCTGCTCGGGCCGGTGAAGGCCATCACGGATTCGATTTTCTGAGACGCGGGGTGCGTGGCGGAAGAGCCGCGCGAGCATCTTGCGCATTTTCGGACGTGCAGGTTTCGACGAAGGCCGTCAACCTGTCGGGGGTGCCGCGACGCCAGCGTAGTGGCTTCCCAATTGCCAGAAAGGCAGCGAGAACCGCCCGCGCTCCTCTTCAACGAGACTGAAGCCGGCCCCGCGGATCAAGAGCAACGGATCGCGATTGAGGTGGCAGCCGCCGGCGATCCGCCCCCACAGCCTGTTCAGGCGCTCCTGCCATCTGCGGCAACGCGGTTGCTCGGCCTGGCCATGCTCTATGAAGATCAGCCGGCCCGTCGGCTTCAGGATGCGTCGGATTTCGGTCAGCGCCATCTCAGGGTCCGGAATGGTACAGAAGGCATAGGTGACGACAACCGTGTCGGCGAAGGCATCGGCCAGCGGCAGGCTTTCGCCGCTGGCCCGGAGGCATTCGACATCGAACGGCAAGGTGCGGCTCTTCGGTGCAGCCAGGCCGAGCATCGTGCCGTCGGGATCGACGCCGATCAGCCGCTCGACCCTGGCAGCGTCGTAATAGGGAAGGTTCAGGCCGGACCCGAAGCCGACTTCGACGACAATGCCCTCTGCCCGCGGGATCATTCGCCTTCGCATGTGTGCGAATGTGTTGGCCGAACAGCCGGCGTGGACGACGTAGGGAGCAATGCAGCGTGCATACCAGGAGAGACAGGTTTGGCACATGGCTTAGCCTCCTTGCCTTGTGCTCTGAGCACCGACACGGTCCAGAAAAGCGTCGACCACCGGCGTCACGGTGTCGACATCGAGGAAGGCGGTGACATGGTTCTTGCCCGCGAGCGGCAGAAACTCGCCGCCCGCCAGTTCCGCGAAATTCCGGACGGGCTCGCAACGGGGATCGAGCGTGCCGCTGATTGCCAACACCGGTATCCCCAGCCCCGCGAAGGCCGCCGAGAAATCCAGCCTGTCCTTGGCAAGGCTTGCTCGAACAGCGGTGAGATCGTTGGCCCTGATCCGCCGGCTTGCGGCCTGCGAAAGGTCGGGGGCCAGTTGCGTCAAGGAGGCGAGCCAGGTCTCGAAGTCATTCTTGAGCGCCGCTCGGAGGGAGGTGAGATCCTCCGCGTACGGATGCGCGCCATTGACGATCAGCGCGCTGACGCGGTCCGGGTGGTAGAGAGCCACGGCCAGCGCGACCACGCCGCCCATTGAATGTCCCATCAATGCAGCATGCTGGACGCCGGCACTGTCGAGCACCGCAACGACATCTGCTGCCCGCCTGAGCCCGGAATAGGCAATCGGGTTGTGAGGCTTTCCGCTCCGGCCATGGCCGCGGCAATCGATGAGGATCAGCCGGCGCCCGCGCCGCAGCAATTGGTCGACGTAACCCGCCTCGTGCCAGGACTCGCTGTTTTCGGTCACGCCATGCAGCAGTACGAGCGGCTCGCCGCGACCGAGGTCCTGGTAGGCGATAGAGATGCCGTCCCTGGCAACAGCCTCGGACGTGCGATGATGGGTGAGAGTATTGACCGGTGACATTTCTCGCTCCAAGGGAGTCTCCTGATTGGGCTCAATCGGCCCGACCTCCTGGGGTGGATAGAAGGCCGGCGTCCCCTCAACGTCCCCGCGCGGCCGCATACGGATCGATGGAGCGATTGGAGTTCCGACTTCTGGGTTTTCCTGAGTTGCGTCTGAACGGGCGGCGGGTGGAACTTGCCTTGCGCAAGGCGGCAGCGCTTCTCGTCTACCTCGCCGAGGCCGCCGGGCCTGTGGCGCGTGAGGTCGCAGCCACGCTTCTGTGGCCCGAAACCGACGAGGAAGCCGCACGCGCACGCCTTCGGCGCACGCTGTATAAAATCCGCATCGCGTTCGGCAGCGAGGTTATCGCTACCAGCGGAACATCCCTAAGCCTGCACCCGGCGCTGTCCGTTGAGGTCGACTCCAAGGTCTTCGAGCATGTCTGCAATGTCGGCCCTCTCGACGAGGCAGCCGACATGCTTAAGGGCGACTATCTCGCCGGCTTCTCCGTCCCTGATTGTCCTGAATTCGAGGAATGGGTCTTCTTCAGGCGCGAGGCCCTGCGCAGCCGGCTCGTGCAGGCGCTGGAGCGGCTCATCGAAGCGAAGATCGCCGCCGGTGAGCCTCGCAGCGCGGTCGTGCATGCGACGCGCCTGACGGGACTGGACCCTTTGAGTGAAAGTGCGCACCGTCACCTGATCCGTGCTCACCTGGCGGCCGGGGACAGGGCGGCAGCCGAGCGCCAAAGGGACACCTGTGTTCGGTTGCTGCGGGAAGAACTCGGCATAGCGCCGGACCCAGCCACGCTTGCCCTGCTGCATGAGCCATCTCACGATGCTGCCCCGGACGTGCCCAGAACGCGCTATGTCGAGGTGGACGGCATCCATATCGCCTATCAGATCGTTGGCAGCGGTCCGATGGATATCGTGCTTGTTCCGGGCTTCATTTCGCATGTCGAGCGTATCTGGGAAGACAGAAGCTGCCGCGCCTGGATCACCGCGGTTTCGCATCTCGGCCGCCTGATCCTTTTCGACCGGCGAGGCATGGGACTTTCTGACCGTGTCGGTGCCCGCCCGACCGTCGAAGCAACGGCGCAGGACATTCTGGCGGTCATGAACGCGGCCAGTAGCCGTAGGGCCTTGCTCATCGGCGCGTCAGAAGGTGGGCCGGGTTGTGTCCGTTTTGCCGTAAACCACCCCGATCGCCTGATCGGTCTTGTTCTGTGGGGTTCCCTTGCGAAAGGCAGCCGCGCGCCCGACTATCCTTTTGCCCTGACCGTCGCGCAATACGATCTGTGGAAGCAACGACTGCTCGCCAGTTGGGGTGGCCCGGCGGAAATCGAAACTTTCGCCCCCAGCCTGGCCGCAGACCGCCAGGCGCAGACCTGGTGGGCAGGGTTGCTCAGGGCAGCCTCCAGTCCCGGCGCGGTCGCGGGTCTGCTGGAAGCGCTGCGTGATACCGATGTCCGTCATCTCCTTGCAAAGGTTTCGGCAAGGACGATGGTTCTGCACCGCTCCGGCGACCGCGCCGTTCGCATCGAAGCCGGGCGCTTCCTCGCGGCCAACATCCCAGGCGCGAAGTTCATTGAGGTTGCCGGCAACGATCACTGGTTCTGGGTCGGCGACCAGCAGCCGCTGCTTAACAGCATTGGCGCGTTTGCACGACGTAGCTGATCGCTCAGGCGGGCTACCTTAGCGTCGCCAGCAGGTGTTCGGCAGCCTTGACATCCGCCGTATTCAGGCCCTCCACAAAATGCGCCGCAACCGGTTGCAAGAGCTCGCGAGCGCTATTGATCTCCCCTCGCTCGGCCATCAGCGTCGTCATGTCGATTGCGGTTCGCAACTCCCATGCCCGCGCGCGCTGACTGCGGCTCAACTCCAGTGCCTGCATGAGGTAGGCGGCAGCTTCGTCGCGGTTGCGTTGCGACTGGAGAAGGAGGCTTCCCTTCATCCGCAGCAACTCCGGGAGGTACAATTGGTCGCCGTTCTTTTCGACGAGGCCAAGCGACTCGTCGATCAGCGCAGTTGCTTCATCGACCTGACCGATTGCGGACAATCCCCTGACCAGCGAGAGGTTGAGCGGAGTCGTGAGCAATTCGTAAGGTGCCGCGTGCAGCTTCTGAAGAGAAGTCTGCAGGCCCTCGACACCGCCTTCTGCATCGCCTTGACGGATCGCGACTTCGCTTTTGAATCCCCGACCGACCAGCAGGTAAGGAGTCATGGAATGGGATTCCGCGCGAGCGATGAGCATGTCGATGTACGCCTCGGCGCTCTTCAGGTCGCCCGTCCACAGGAAGACCGATATCGCCCAGATCAACGCGATCGCCAGCGTTAGAGAATGATCCATGGCGGCAGCCTCTTCGACGGCCTGCCGAGCATGCGCCATGGCTTGATCCGGATGGCCTTGCAGCCAAAGGTTCCTCGCCAGAATTGCCCTGGCCAGGATTTTGCCTTCGAAGCCCAGATAGATCGTCGTGGTCCGCTGAGAGCGCGGCCCACGGTCGAGCGCCGCCTCCAGCTCTGCGCGCGCCGCCGCGAGGTCGCCTCGCAAGTGAAGCGAGATACCCAGGATCGAGTGTGCAAGCGCGATCGCGACCGAATCCTCCAGACCAGCGGCTGTGGCTGAACAGCGTCTTGCAATTTCGAGGGCGGTTACGAAATTGCCCGTCCGCAGATGGAACATGTTGAGCGGACCCAACAGACGCACCTGATCCAGCGGATCGCCGCGCTCCTCGGCGATCGCCAGGCTTCTCTGCAGGGCTACGCGCGCCCTGTCGCGTCCTCCCCGCATGAACATGAAGGATACGCCGAGAGCGGCCTGAAGATGCATCTCGTCAAGTCCGCCAAGGGCGGCACCGTCGGATGCCAATATTGCCCTTTCAGACCAGCGATGACACTCCGGCAACAAGGACATCGCCAGGAAAACCGGCGCGGCAGCGATGGCGAGTCCCGTGCCGATGTCGGCGTTTCCGTGTTTGCCGAAGCACCATTCCAGGGCAGCTCGGACATTGTTGATGGCGGCGAAGTGAGGAGCCCGTTCCTCACCGGTTCCCAGTTTTGGCCATCCGATCCCTGTCTGCTCCAGCCATCTCCGATAGTAGGCGGCGTGGCGCACTGCCAGATCGGCAGCCTCGGCATCATCGATCCGGATATCGAGAACGTAGGCGCGCGTGGTATCGAGGAGCCGGTAGCGCATCATCGCTCCGGCCGGACGCGTCGCCACAATCGATTTGGCGACGAGACTGTCCATGGCGCCCAGGACGGTCGATCGATCGAGGGTCGCGCTCGTCACCACCTCCAGTGCGGCATCGAGCGTGAAATGACCGACGAACACGGCGAGCCTGCGCAACACCACGCGCTCAAGGTCGGTCAGGAGCCCAAAGCTCCAGTCCAGCGTCGCCTGCAGGGTTTGCTGACGCGGCGGCGCGGTCCGCGAACCGAGCCACAGCAGTGTCAGGCGTTGATCAAGAAGTGCGGCGGTCTGTTGCAGCCCATAGGATTCGACGCGCCTGGCCGCCAGTTCGATGGAGAGCGCCACTCCGTCGAGCTTTCGACAGATGCTTGCGATGAGCAGGGCCTCCGCATCGTTGATGTCCAAACGAGCGCCGCCTGCCACCGCTCGTTCGACGAACAGTTGGGTGGCCGGGAAGGTCTGGACAATGGCCGCCGTCAGGCCAGGTTCGTCGGGCGGATAGGCAAGCGCATCCAACCGATAGATATGCTCGCCTTCGACCCGAAGCGTCTCGCGGCTCGTCGCCAGAATGTGGACCTGTGACGCCGCATCGACGATGCTTGCTGCCAAAGGCGCCACCGCATCCAAGAGATGCTCACAGGTATCGAGGATCAAGAGAATCCGCTTGTTGCGCAAGTAGGCGATCAGGTTGGGCGTGGCATCTTCTGTTTGAACGGATAGCCCAAGCATCGAGGCGACGGCAGTGGTCACGAGACCGGGATCACCGATCATTCCCAGATCGACGAACAGAACTGCCCCATAAAATGCGTCGATCAGATGATGCCCGACTGCGATCGCGACGGTGGTTTTGCCGACACCGCCGGCGCCGACGATGGTGACGAACCGCGAAGCATTCAGCTGCGCCGACAGCTTGAGAACGTCCTGATCCCGCCCGACCATTCTGCTCAAGCGGTTTGGAAGATTCGCATGCGGAAATCCGGCGGCGATGAATGGGGCTTCGTCGTGTGGGCTGCTTAATCGCGAGACCGGTGCAACGAAGCAATAGCCGCGCCCCGGAAGCGTCGCGATGTAACGCGCGCCATCCTTTCCATCGCCCAGCGCCTTGCGCAGTCCGGTCATGTGGAACCGCAGGCTGCCTTCCTCGACAACCACATCGGGCCAAACGCGCGCCATCAGATCCTTCTTGCTGACGACTTCATTCGGCGCGGAAGTCAGCACGATGAGAATTTCAAGGGCGCGCGAGCCCAACTCTACGGGAGCGCCTTCTCTTGTCAGGAGCCTTTCACCCGCAGCCAAATAGAAAGGGCCAAACGACAATCTGTCTTTGGCCTGACTTGGCGTTATCGTCATGGCGTCTCTTCTTTTGGGAGCCGCCTGCACCCGGCACCTTACTTTAGGTCAAGGAGCGCTCCCGCACCATAGGGAGTCTCCACTGTCTGGCGCCTCCTATCTGCTCAAAAAAGCGGCAGGCGGGCAGCGACTAACAAGAGCTCACGACGCATAACGGGCTAATCCCATCTCCCGGGGGTACGTCAAGCAGCGCAGATCGCATCCATCAACCCCAGGAGAGTCCCATGGACACGACCAGAACCTCCGAAACAATCGACCAGGACCGCCGGCGACTTTTGGGCACTGCCGCGGTCGGCATAGCCGCCGCGGGCGCCGCGAGCCTGCTCCCGTCACAGAAGGCCTCCGCATCAACCGGCGATGGCATCCGCCCCTTCACCGTTAGTTTCCCGCAGGAAGAGCTCACCGAGCTTCGCCGGCGCATCGTCGCTACGCGCTGGCCCGAGCGCGAGCTCGTATCCGACGAGGCCTCCCGGCGGATCTGGTCGACCCCGGCGACGGTAGGGCCAACGCAGGGCGTACAACTCGCCACGATGCAGAAGCTCATGAAGTACTGGGGAACGGAATATGATTGGAGCAAATGCGAGGCGCGGTTGAAAGCGCTGCCGAATTTCGTCACCGAGATCGACGGCCTCGACATCCACTTCATCCACGTGAAATCCAAGCATCAGGGCGCCCTGCCTGTCATCATCACGCATGGCTGGCCCGGTTCGGTCATCGAACTCCTGAAGATCATCGATCCGTTCACCAATCCCACCGCGCACGGCGGTGCCGAGGCCGACGCGTTCGACGTGGTGATCCCGTCGATGCCGGGCTACGGCTTTTCCGGCAAGCCAACCGAAACCGGTTGGGATCCAGCGCGCATCGCGCGGGCGTGGATCGTGCTGATGAAGCGCCTCGGCTACGACCGGTATGTCGCGCAGGGTGGCGATTGGGGAGCACTTATCACCGAACAGATGGCGCTGATCGCACCTCCCGAACTGGCCGCCATCCACACGAACATGCCGGGGACCATTCCGCCCGAGATCGTGAAGGCGCTTGCCTCTGGCGGCCCGCCCCCTGCCGATCTCGGCCACGACGAGAAGCGCGCCTACGAGCAGGTCGCGTTCTTCTACAAGAACGGGCTGGGCTACGCCAACGAAATGGCACTTCGTCCGCAAACGCTCTACGGGATCGTCGATTCACCGGCCGGCCTGGCGGCGTGGATCCTCGATCACGATGCGGACAGCTGTGCGCTGATCGCCCGCTCCTTCGACGGAGAGCCGGAGGGCCTTACCCGCGACGACATCCTCGACAACATCACGTTCTACTGGCTGACCAACACGGCGATCTCGTCAGCACGTCTCTATTGGGAACACTCGCAAACGGCGAAGGCCGGCTTCTTCGACGCCAAGGGCATCACAATTCCTGTCGGCGCCACTGCGAACCCCAGCGAAATCTACACAGCGCCGAAGAGCTGGACTGAACGCGCGTTCCCGAAGCTTCTGCATTACGGCCGCACAGACAAGGGTTGCCATTTCGCGGCCTGGGAACAGCCGAAGATCTTCACCGATGAGGTGCGCGCAACATTCAAGACGTTGCAGACCTGACGTGTTGGCGGAGGATGGCGCACCGGACGTGTGTCATCTTCCGCCCTGCGGTAGCTGCGTAGCGAACTTCCGAAGGGAGCGACTGCAATGAACCCCCTCATCAAGACGCTTGCCGTCGCTGTGGCTTGCACCGTGCTCGCTACCGCTACGCTGGTGTTCGGGCTTTGCACCCGCTCCGCGCCCGCCTTCGCAAATCCGGTCGAGGATCGCTCGATCCGGCCCTTCAAAATCCAGGTGCCGCAAGTGGCGCTCGACGATCTCCGCAGGCGTATTGCAGAAACACGGTGGCCCGACCGGGAGACCGTAGATGACCAGTCGCAGGGCATTCAGCTCGCGAAGATCAGGCCGCTCGTCGAGTATTGGGGCACGGCCTACGACTGGCGGACAGCGGAAGCGAAGCTGAATTCCCTGCCTCAGTTCATGACCACGATCGACGGCGTGGACATTTACTTCATGCACGTTCGCTCGAAACATCCCCATGCCCTGCCGCTGATCATGACGCATGGCTGGCCTGGCTCGGTGCTGGAGCTGTTGAAAACGGTCGGCCCGCTCACCGATCCTACCGCGCATGGCGGCAGTCCTGAGGACGCGTTCGACCTCGTACTGCCGTCGTTGCCGGGTTTCGGCTTCTCCGGCAAGCCGACCGAGACCGGCTGGGGTACAGACCGCATTGCGCGAGCCTGGGCAGAGCTGATGAAGCGCCTAGGCTATACGGAATACGTCGCCCAAGGCGGCGACTGGGGCTCCCCCGTTTCGAATGCAATGGGCCGCCTGGCGCCTGCAGGACTTCTTGGCATCCATGTCAACCTGCCCGCTGTCGTACCACCTGAGGTAGCTGCTGTGCTCGCCAGCGGCGGACCAGTGCCGGCAGGCCTGACGGGCAAGGAGCGCACGGCATTCGACGCGCTCAGCATGGCCGCCAAGATGGGGAATAGATCCTACGCCACGATGATGGGCACCCGACCGCAGACGATAGGCTACGCCATCAATAACTCCCCTGCGGGGCTCGCAGCGTGGATGCTCGGGCATCCGGGCTTTTCAGGCTGGACCTACGACGACAGCGACCCTGAAAAGTCGCCGGACGAGGTGCTGGACGACATAACTCTGTACTGGTTGACGAACACCGCCACCTCGTCCGGGCGAATTTACTGGGAGTACGGCGGCGGCCGCAGTCCCGTTTTTGCCGACCCTGAAAAGACCAACGAAGTTTCGCTGCCGGTCGCCATCACGGTCTTTCCGGGAGAAGGCTATCAGGCCCCCGAGACGTGGGCCCGGCGCGCCTACCCCAACCTGATCTACTTCCATGAGGTCGACAAGGGCGGCCACTTCGCCGCGTGGGAACAGCCGGAGCTCTTCTCCGCCGAGTTGCGCGCTGCCTTCAGGTCGCTGCGGCAAAGAAACTGAACTGACCGGAGGCACAAAGAAGCATTCCCATCAAACTCAACTGAGGAGGCAGACATGACGATTGCCACTACCCGCAGCAACACCGCAGTCGATATCAAGCTCGAGGTCGTAGTCATTCCAGTTTCCGATGTCGACCGCGCCAAGCTGTTCTATGAAGGCTTGGGTTGGCGGCTGGACGCCGACCTCATCGGCGACGAATTTCATATCATCCAGTTTACGCCTCCTGGCTCCCAGTGTTCGGTTGTCTTCGGCTCAGGCGTTGCACCAGGCCCTTATGCTCGTATCGAGCTCGACATCCTCGAAACCGCTGGTGAACTCGTCGTGTCGGACATCGAGGCAGCACGCGCCGAACTCGCCGATCGCGGGGTCGACGTAAGCGAAGTGTATCACTATGCCGGTGAACAAGGGCGCGTCAGCGGGCCCGATCCGGAAAGACGCAGCTACGCGTCGTGGGCCTCCTTCAGCGACCCGGCCGGAAACAACTGGCTCTTGCAGGAGGTCACTGCGCGAGCACCAGGCCGCGTCGACGCTGGAGGCGCCACATTTGTCTCGTCGGCCGAACTCGCAGCCGCGCTTCGGCGTGCATCTGTGGCTCATGGCGAGCACGAGCAGCGGACAGGCGGCCAGCGTGATGAGAACTGGCCGGACTGGTACGCCGAGTACTTGGTGGCGGAGCACGCCGGCCAACCGCTTCCACCATGAGCACTTCGATTGAACGGACGGCGTCGCCGGCGCCTACCTGGCTAGAACTCGCGGCATTCGGGTTCTGTCCCGAGCCGCACGCGAGACGAGCTTCTCACGCAACTTAACGCAGGAGGTAGATATGGACATCACTAGCACTGTCAGCAGTATCGCAGTTGAGACACAACGGCCGCGCTCCCTCGACATGAAGCTCGAAGTTGTTGTCATTCCCGTCTCGAATGTAGAGCGCGCCAAGCAATTCTACGAACGGCTGGGGTGGAGACTCGACGCTGACTTTGTCGTTGGAGACACGTTCCGCGGGATACAGTTCACACCTCCCGGCTCGCCGGCCTCGATACACTTCGGCACTGGGATCACGACGGTCGCGCCCGGCTCTGCAAGCGGACTTTATCTTATCGTTTCGGATATTGAATCGGCTCGCGCCGAGCTTATCGGCCGCGGCGTCGAGGTCAGCGAGGCGTTTCATCGCGAAGGCCCCGGCAAGCCAACGGTGAAAGGCCGCGATCCCCAGCGACGCAGCTACTCCTCGTTCGCTACTTTCAAAGATCCGGACGGCAACGAATGGTTGCTTCAGGAGATCACCACGCGGTTTCCCGGTCGCATCGACTCCAGCACCACGACCTACGCTTCCGAGGCGGATCTTGCTTCCGCGCTGCGACGCGCGTCGGAGGCCCACGGCGAGCACGAGAAGCGCAACGGCGGTCGGCGCGATGAGAACTGGCCGGACTGGTACGCGAAATACATGGTGGCTGAGCAGGCTGGCAACACGCTTCCGCTGTGAAGGGTTGGGCGCGCGGTGCGCATTCGAACCGTTCGCGCGACGACATCGATATCGAACCAAAAGGCGTCGTTGATGAAAGCAACCAAGCTGCTGCTCGCCGCGGCGCTCGCAACGGCAATCGGGGCTCCGATTGCCGGTTTTCTAGGAGGCACGAACTTGGCGCAGTCCATAATCTCCACACCAATGCGGGTTCCGTTTCTTCACGAACTCTCTACTTACCGGCTTGAGGAAAAATCGGAGCTTGCTTCGCTTGAAGCGGCGCACGAGTGGATAAATTCACCGCCGCTGACGGCGTCGGCCTTGCATGGCAAGGTCGTCCTCATCGATTTCTGGACCTACACCTGCATCAACTGGCTGCGCACGCTTCCCTACGTGCAGGCCTGGGACGAGAAATACCGGAAGCATGGTTTGGTGGTGATCGGAATCCACGCGCCGGAGTTCGCATTCGAAAAAGACCTGAACAACGTGCACCGGGCGGCGAAAGACCTGCGGATCGATTATCCGATCGCCGTCGACAACGAGCATCTCATATGGCGGGCCTTCAGCAACCAGTATTGGCCGGCACTCTATTTCATCGATTCGCAGGGACGTGTCCGGTATCGTCATTTTGGCGAGGGGTCATACCAACAATCGGAAATGGTCATCCAGGAATTGCTGGCCGAGGCTGGCGCTGGCGGATTCGATAGTAAGCCTGTGTCGGTGGATGGCCGCGGCATCGAAGCGGCGGCCGATTGGGATAGCCTCAAGTCTCCGGAGAACTATTCCGGATATGAACGCACCCAGAATTTTGCATCCAGCGGCGAGCTGGTCTTGGACGAGCCGCATGCCTACGAATTGCCGGCGCGGTTACGCCTGAATGAGTGGGGGCTGTCTGGCGATTGGACGGTCAGGAAAGAAAACGCCGTACTGAACAAGCCCGACGGCCGCATCGTCTACCGTTTCCACGCACGCGACCTTCATCTGGTCATGGGTCCGGCATCGCCGGGAACGTCCGTGAGATTTCGCGTGCTGATCGACGGACAGCCACCAGGCACGGCTTACGGCGTCGACGTCAATGAAAAGGGCGAAGGTGCAGTGACAGAGCAGCGCCTGTACCAGCTGATTCGACAATCGAAACCCATCGTCGATCGCCAGTTCGAGATCGAGTTTCTCGACTCGGGCGTGGAGGTCTTTGCCTTCACGTTTGGCTGATCGTCCGGACAACAACAGAGGTTTACAAATGCATTCGTTCAATATCCCGGATGAGATCGACCAAGAACGCCGACGGTTCTTTGGCGCCACCGCGATGGTTCTCGCCGCCACTCAGTTCGGCCTGATGGGCCCGGCACAAGCGCAAGAGGCAACGGGAGAGCCGGTGGCGGCGTCTTTCGGGCCCTTGAAGCAGATCGATGCCGGCATGTTGAGCGTCGGCTATGCCGAGCTCGGACCCGCCGACGGCCCACCCGTCATCCTGCTGCATGGCTGGCCGTATGACATCCACACCTATGCCAATGTCGCGCCTCGGCTGGCGGCGAAAGGCCACCGCGTGATCGTGCCGTACCTGCGCGGATACGGGCCGACCCGTTTCCTGTCGCACGATACGATTCGCAACGGCCAGCAGTCGGCGATCGCCGCCGACATTGTCGCCCTGATGGACGCACTGGGCATCGAAAGGGCGACGATCGGCGGCTGCGACTGGGGCGCCCGCACCGCGAACATCATTGCCGCGCTATGGCCTCAACGCTGCAAGGCTTTGGTCTCCGTGAGCGGCTACCTCATCGGCAACCAGCAAGCCGGCAAGCTGCCGCTGCCACCCAAGGTCGAGTTGCAATGGTGGTATCAATATTATCTCGCCACCGATCGCGGCCGCGCTGGCTACGAGAAATACACACGAGATTTCGCCAAGCTGATCTGGCAACTCGCGTCCCCACAGTGGAACTTCGACGATGCCACATTCGAGCGCAGCGCCGCGGCCTTGGACAACCCCGATCACGTGGCCATTGTGGTCCACAACTATCGCTGGCGGCTCGGACTGGCCGCCGGCGAGCAGCAATATGACGCGTTTGAGGAGCGACTCGCGCAGGCACCGGTGATCGGCGTGCCGACGGTCACGCTCGAGGGCGACGCCAATGGGGCGCCGCATCCGGACGCCAGCGCGTACGCCAAGATGTTCTCAGGGAGATACGCGCATCGGGTTGTCACCGGAGGCATCGGCCACAACCTGCCCCAGGAAGCGCCGCAGGCCTTCGCTGATGCCGTTGTCGAGGTCGACGCCTGATCGAGTTCGCGGTACCCGCCCCCGGCGGTTACCGCTGCCAGCAAAAAGAATGCCCATGAGCCGCATCGCAAGGGTTGTCTACACGGCCAGGACCGCAACTAAGGGCGGCCGCGAAAATGGCGCGTCGCGCAGCTCCGACGGCCTTCTGGACATCTGGCTTTCGGCGCCCGGATCGGCGCGCATAGGCACCAATCCGGAGCAGTTGCTCGCTGCCGGCTGGTCGGCCAGCTTCGCAAGCGCAGTCGCATCTGCGGCCCACGAACGAAAAATCGCGCTGCCTGCAGGGGTGAGCATCAAGGCCGAAGTGAATCTGAACTGCGGAGAAAACGGCCACTTTCTCAGCGTCCAACTGGATATTGCCGTGCCGGATCTGGAGCGTGATGTCGTACAAATTCTGGTGGATGAAGCGCACGAGATCTGTCCTTACTCCAAAGCGACACGGGGCAACATCAATGTCATAACGAGGATCGTCTGATCTGATCGGGCCACTCGGGGTCGTGGATGGTCGCCAACATCAGCAGCTAGTACGCGCTCTCTGTAGGCATCGTGCGCTTCGGCCGAAACAGGGAAACAGCTGCCGCACCAGACGGCATCAGCGCCGGCTTCGAATGGTCCGGCGACGCCGTCGTCTAGCGGAAGCAGAAATCGCCGAATTGGACGCCGCCGTCCTTAGCATCCTGAAAGCTGTTCATTGCCTTTCGTTAGGACTAGTCCGCCCTGCGGAGGACTCGAGGCGCGGTCATCGATCCGTTTCGCGCAGTGTCAGCCTATCGTTCCAGCCCGGCATCCAATCTATCAATGTGATCGGCGAGATAAGCAGCGTCTTGACCTACAAAAGCGAGAATGGCGGATCGCCACGTGTGCATCCAATGCAACCCGAGGAAATAGACGCCGGGACAGGCCGTCACACCGCGCTGCTGGATTGGCGAGCCGTCGGCATGGATGACCGGCAGCTTTATCCAACCGAAGCCATAGCCGTATCCGCTCGCCCAGATGATGGTGCCAACATTTTCCTCGCGCAGATTCAGCGTTCGGATTGTTTCAACGTCGATAATCGGTGGCGCTGACGGAGGCTCCTTCTCGTCAAGCTCGAAACACGCGGGCCGCGTGTTGGCCAAAGCGTCGGCCGCGTCGACGAAACCGGCATAGCTTTTGTCGGCTGCCGCCAACACGTCCATGGCATCATCGGCGATCGCAAGCTCGCCATCGGCAATGCCAAGCACGCGCCCGAGGAGAGTAGCACCCGCGCTGCCCAAGTGACGCGGATCGAGATCATAGCCCCCACCTACGCCGGTCAGAATAATCGGCGGCGGATACCTCCTACCTGGAAACGAGTCGATGGTGATATCGAAGCGGCCCAGTTCTTCGTACCACCAGATGATATCCCGGCCGCGATAGCGACGGGGTACGCGGCTGTGGCGGCTGATCGCCAGAAATACACGCCGGCCGCTACGCAAAAGTTCGTCAGCGATCTGGCAGCCAGAGTTGGCGCTGCCCACGACAAGCACCGCGCCGGGCGGCAGTCGCTCAGGGTTCCGATAGCAGGCGGCATCGATCTGACAGACCGAGGCTGGAACGGCGCGGCTAAAATCCGGAATCATCGAGTGCTGAAACGGACCGGTGGCGATAATGACATGCCGCGCTTTGATCTGGCCGTCGGTAGTTGCGAGCGAATAGCATCCTCTATCTTCGTCGCGGTCGAGGTTGGTGACTTCAAGGCCGGTGCGAACTGGGGCTGCGATCTCCGTTGAGTAGTCGACGATGAAGCGCACAACCTCGGAGTGATGCGCAAAAGCGACAGGGTCCATTCCCGTATATGGTTTCCCCGGCAGCGCCAGCCAGTGGTTTGGCAACTGGAATCGCAAGGAATCCCAACGCTCGCTTCGCCAGCGCTCGGCCACTCTTCGCCGTTCGAGGATGACATGTTCTCTGCCGCGTTGACGCAAATGATAGCTCATGGCCAATCCGGCCTGGCCGCCGCCAACAATGACCGTGTCGATGTGATTGGCTTGGCGCATGCCTATTCCTGGGTCTCCATATAGGCCCTCAGGTAGCCCAATCAGACTCCTGGTCCGCCCAGTTCAGAGGGTCTTGTCGGTTTACCGCGGCGCAAAGTACTATGGTGGAGCATGAGGCGAACGTCTTGAAGCCGCTCCAAAAAGTTTCCGAAGTATTTCCGAAGCGGACGATAACGACAATGCGTGGGCGGCAGTTCGCATTCGGCCCGTTTCTCCTTGATCCCGAACGGCGCGTGCTGCTTCGCGGCGGTGAGCCGGTTGCTGTCGGGCACCGCGGCGTCTTAATCCTCGTTGCGCTGCTCCGAAAGCCTGGCGATGTGCTCACCAAGGCTGAGCTGATAGACGCAGGCTGGCCGGAGACGACGGTCGAAGAGAGCAACCTCTCGGTTCAAATCGCCACGTTGCGCAAGGCTCTTGGGCAATCACCGGACGGCGGCGAGTGGATCGCCACCCTTCCGCGCATCGGCTATCGCTTTGCCGGCCGTCTCGATCCTGTCGGCCGCACAGACCAAGGGCATTGGAACATCGATGACGCTCTGCCGTCACCCGGCTTTCGCAAGCCGTCGATCGCCGTGCTCCCCTTCGCAAACATGTCTGCCGACCCCGAGCAGGAGTACTTCGTCGACGGCATCGTCGAGGACATCACAACAGCGCTGTCGCACTTTCGGTGGCTGTTCGTGATGGCGCGAAGCTCGACCTTCACGTTCAAGGGACGCAGCGCCGATGTCAAGGAAATCGGGCGCAAATTGGGGGTGCGCTACGTGCTCGAGGGCAGCGTGCGCCGGGCGCCCAGGCGCATACGCATCACGGCGAAACTCATCGACGCATCAACTGGTGCACATCTCTGGGCCGACCGCTTCGACGGCGCATCCGAAGACATTTTTGATCTGCAGGATCAAATCAGCACAAGAGTGATTGGCGCGATCGGGCCAAAGCTAGAGCAAGCCGAGATTGAACGCGCAAAGCGCAAGCCAACTGAAAATCTCAATGCCTACGATGTCTATTTGCGCGGCGTCGCCAAAACAATGGCCTATACGCAGAACGGTCAAGCGGAAGGACTGCGCCTATTCCGGCGCGCGATAGAGCTCGACCCAGAGTTTGCGGCGGCGTACGGAATGGCCGCGTGGTGCCGCGTCATCCAAAGGGTGAATGGCTGGATGATCGACCGCGCGGCGGAGATTGCCGATGGAGCCGAAATGGCTCGCGAAGCTGTGCGACTGGCGAATGAGGATGCACTTGCATAATGCTGGGGAGGTTTCTCGCTCGGATTTCTTGCCTATGAGCTGGACGATGCGATCGGATATGTCGATCACGCGCTGGCTCTCAATCCAAACCTTGCCGCCGCATGGTACCTTCTCGGGCATCTGCGAATTTATGCCGGAGATCCTGAAGCCGGTATCGAGCCTCTGACCCGGGCAATCGAGCTCAATCCACTTGATCCGCTCATTTTCCGCGTGCATGCGGGATTGGCTTACGCGCATTTCTTTGCCGGCCGGAACGACCACGCTTCGGCATGGGCAGAAAAGGCGTTGCGCCGAGCCGATTGGCTCACCGCCCTCCGGATCGGCGCCGCATGTCATGCCGTTGCCGGCCGGCTCGATCAAGCGAGAAAGCTCGTTGCGCGCATGCTTGAACTCGATCCAAGGCTGCGGATTTCCGATCTCCAAGGGCTGCCTCCGTTACGCCGAGCAGAGGATTTCGAGCGATGGTCAGAGGCACTGCGAAAAGCGGGGCTCCCGGAATGATTGCACGTCCGCTTGTGGCTTTCCTGCGACGCGGTCAGTCACAGAAAGGAGCGGCTATGGCGCCCGACGGCGAGCCATCGATCGCGTCTGGTTGGCCAGGCGCACGCTCGCGCACCAGCAGTGTGAAGGTCCATTTGCGTGCGCCGCGACTTCCTTGAGCTCGTCAAGCTTTCCCGGTTTTGAGCCATCCAATCACGGTGAGCATTGTCTTCCGCATAGCTGCCGCTCCTTACCGCCCTCGCGACAAACTTCCCAATATGCCGCGCACGATCGCGCGGCCGACCGACGAACCCACCGAACGCACCACCGACTTGATCGCGGCTTCCGCCACCGTCTGGCGATTGGACGGGCGCGGCGCCGGTGCGCGCCTGCCACCCGATTGCGGTGCCGGGTCGTCATTGCCGAAGCCGGGGATGGTCCAGCGCGAGCCGCCGCTTCCAGCCTGCTGCGCCTGCTCTTCGGCGTTCTGCGCCTCCCTGGCTTTTTTCTGCAGCATCTCGAAAGCCGATTCGCGATCGATGACCTGATCGTACTGGCCGGCAACCGGGCTTTCCTGGATCAGCTTTTGCCTCTCGGCGGGCGTGATCGGGCCGAGGCGCGACGCCGGCGGGCGGATCAGCGTTCGCTGCACCATGGACGGAACACCCTTGATTTCGAGCGTCGAGACCAGCGCCTCGCCGGTGCCGAGCTGGGTGATCGCGGTGGCGCAATCGAAGTCGGGATTCGGCCTGAAGGTTTCGGCCGCGGTCTTCACCGCCTTCTGCTCGCGCGGCGTATAGGCGCGCAGCGCATGCTGCACCCGGTTGCCGAGCTGGGCGAGAACGGTTTCTGGAACATCGAGCGGGTTTTGCGTGACGAAATAGACGCCAACGCCCTTCGAGCGGATCAGGCGAACCACCTGCTCGACGCGATCGATCAGCACTTTCGGCGCGTCCTCGAAGAGCAGATGCGCTTCATCGAAGAAGAACACCAGCTTTGGCCTGTCGGGATCGCCGACTTCGGGCAGCACCTCGAACAGCTCCGACATCAGCCACAACAGGAAGGTCGCATAGAGCCGCGGATTCATCATCAGCTTGTCGGCGGCAAGCACGCTGATGGCGCCGCGCCCGTCACGGGTGGTGCGCATGATGTCGGCGATGCGCAAAGCCGGCTCGCCGAAGAAGTGCGCCGCACCTTGCTGCTCCAGAACCAGCAGCGTGCGTTGAATGGCTCCCACGGAAGGCTTGGTCACATTGCCGTAACGCGAGCCCAGCTCGTCGGCGCGCTCGGCGATGTTGGCCAGCAGCGCCTGCAGGTCCTTCATGTCGAGCAGCAGCAGGCCTTCCTCGTCCGCCAGGCGGAAGGCGATGTTCATGATGCCTTCCTGTGCCTCCGTCAGGTTCATCAGGCGTGACAGAAGCAGCGGCCCCATTTCGGAAACGGTGGCGCGGATCGGATGGCCCTGCTCGCCGAACAGGTCCCAGAAAATGACCGGAAATTCCTGGAAGTCATAGGGGTCCAGCTTGACCTGCTCGGCCCGCTTGACCAGAAAATCCTGTGCCGTGCCCATCATCGCGATGCCGGACAGGTCGCCCTTGATGTCGGCGCAGAACACCGGCACGCCGGCGTTGGAAAAGCCTTCGGCCAGGATCTGCAAGCTGACGGTCTTGCCCGTGCCGGTTGCGCCGGTCACCAGGCCGTGACGATTTCCATATTGCAGCAACAGGTGCTCGGCACGCTGATAGCTGTCGTCCGGCTTGCGGCTGGCGCCGATGAAAATGCTGGTGTCGTCAGCCATATGTCCGGTCTCCGCAAACTGATGTGTTTAAAGCCAGTGGCCTTGCCGCAGGTATAGTGAGGCCCTTGCACAGCGACAATGCCAATCGTTCAAGTGGGGCCAATCGTCCAAATCCGGCCCAATCGTCCAAATCGGTTTTTTGGAACTTGCGGATTTTGCCGGTGTTTGGCAATCGTTCATGGTTCGTCCATGCAGGCTACCTATATCTGGTGGATTGAATTCAGACCCTGAAAGCGCATTGCATTGCGATATCGGACCGTGGACCTTAGACTGAACTGCTCCAGGCTGGTGCGGCCGCATGAAAACGAGGAAGACGGATGGGCGCCGGAGCCTTGATCCAGGACGTTGAACCAGAGAATGCCGAGCGCCAGCGATGGCTGGCCCTGGCGGCAAAGGCGTTGGCCGGCGCATCCTTCGAGGAAAAGCTGGTCTCGCATACCGACGACAACATCCGCATCGAACCGCTCTACGACCGCAGCATCGCAGCGGAACCGATCGTGCGCGCAAACCCGAAATCGCCCTGGATCGTCAGCCAGCGCATCGATGATCCGGATATCGAGCGCGCCAGAGCCCAGGCTCTGGAAGATGTGGCGCAAGGCGCGACGGGATTGTCGCTTGTCTTCGAAGGCGCGCCGAACGCATTCGGCTACGGCCTGCCAAGAACGGCGCAGGCGCTGGAGACGGTGCTGGACGGCGTACCGCTCAACCGCATCCAGGTCCGTATCGACGCCCATCCCTGGAGCCGCGCCGTGGCCGACTGGCTGGTGGCGTTCCTGAGCAAGCGCCGCTCGGATCCGGCAAAGCTCAACCTCTCCTTCGGCATCGACCCGGCGGCGATCTTCGCCGGAACCGGCCGACTGCGCATGTCGATCGAGGCGCTGCAGGCCTCGATGCCGCAGTCGCTGGCGCATTTCTTCTCGATGGGCGTTCCGGGCGTGCTCCTGGAGGCGGACGGGCGCGTGTTCCACAATGCCGGCGCCACGGAAGCGCAAGAACTTGGCATCATGCTGGCTTCGGCGGTCTCCTATCTCAGAATGTTCGAGACGGCCCGGCAGCCGCTTGTCTATGCCGCGCCCCATATCGGCTTTGCACTCAGTGTCGACCAGGACCAGTTCCTGTCGGTGGCCAAGGTCCGGGCGCTGCGCAGGCTCTGGGCACGGCTGCAGGAGGCCTGTTCGATCCCCAATTCCACCGCCAATATCCATGCCGAGACGTCGTTTCGCATGATGACGGCCATGGATCCGGAGACCAACATCCTGCGCACCACGATTGCCTGCTTTGCCGCGGCATCCGGCGGCGCCGATTCGATCTCCATCCTGCCGCACACGATCGCGCATGGCTTGCCGGCGAGGTTTGCCCGTCGCGTTGCCCGCAACGCGCAGCTGATCATGGCCAATGAAAGCCATATCGATCATGTCGCCGATCCTGCCTATGGCTCCGGCGGGGTCGAAGCGCTGACCGCGGAACTGTGCGAGATGGCGTGGGCGGAACTGCAGACAATCGAGGCCGAGGGCGGCGTCCTGTCCAGCCTTCAGGACGGACATATCCAGAAGCGCGTTCACGCCGCGGCGGCGCGACGCAACGCAGCCTACCAGGCCGGCGAGCGGGTCATCATCGGCACCACGCTCTACCCGTCCAAAAGCGAACGTCCCGTCGAGACGCTGGCAGCGGAACGGCGGCCCGCCTTCACCGAAGGTGTTGCCGTCTGCGAACCCCTGTATCCGGTCCGCATCGACCAATCGATCGGAGCCGCCTCTTGATCCCTGATTTCAGCCAGATCGGTTGGGCGCCGCCACGCCGCGCACCCGTCGAGGTCAAAGGCCAGCGGACGACGCCGGAAGGCCTTGTCGCCAAGCATCTGTACAATCAAAGCGACCTCAAGGGGTTGCCGCATCTCGACACCTATCCCGGCCTGCCGCCCTTCGTGCGCGGCCCCTACCCGACCATGTATGTCCAGCAGCCCTGGACGATCCGGCAATATGCCGGCTTCTCGACGGCCGAGGAGTCCAACGCTTTCTACCGCCGCAATCTTGCCGCCGGCCAGAAAGGACTGTCGGTCGCCTTCGATCTCGCCACGCATCGCGGCTATGACAGCGACCATCCGCGTGTCGCCGGCGATGTCGGCATGGCGGGCGTCGCCATCGATTCCATTCTCGACATGCGGCAGCTCTTCGACGGCATTCCGCTCGGCGACATGACGGTGTCGATGACCATGAACGGCGCGGTGCTGCCGATCATGGCGCTTTACATCGTGGCGGCGGAAGAACAGGGCGTTGCGCAGAAGGATCTCGCCGGAACCATTCAGAACGACATTCTGAAGGAGTTCATGGTCCGCAACACCTACATCTATCCGCCGAAGCCCTCGATGCGGATCGTTTCGGACATCTTCTCGTATACGTCGAAGAACATGCCGAAGTTCAATTCGATCTCGATCTCCGGCTATCACATGCAGGAGGCCGGAGCGACGGCCGACCTGGAGCTCGCCTATACGATCGCCGACGGCATCGAATATGCCCGCGCCGGCGTTGCGGCGGGCCTCGATATCGACCGCTTCGCGCCGCGCCTGTCCTTCTTCTGGGCGATCGGCATGAATTTCTTCATGGAGGTCGCCAAGCTGCGGGCTGCGCGCCTGTTGTGGGCGACCTTGATGGCGAAGAATTTTTCGCCCAAGGACGAGCGGTCGCTGTCATTGCGCACCCATTGCCAGACCTCGGGCTGGTCGCTGACGGCGCAGGACCCCTACAACAACATCATCCGCACCATGATCGAGGCGATGGCGGCGACGCAGGGCCACACCCAGTCGCTGCACACCAATTCCTTCGACGAGGCGATGGCGCTGCCGACCGACCATTCGGCGCGGATTGCCCGCAACACGCAGCTGATCCTGCAGAAGGAATCCGGCACCACGCGCATCATCGACCCGTGGGGCGGTTCGGCCTATCTCGAACGGCTGACGCATGACCTGGCGGCGCGCGCGCTTGCCCATATTGACGAAGTCGAGGCGCTCGGCGGCATGGCCGCGGCGACCGAACAAGGTATTCCCAAACTGCGCATCGAGGAAGCGGCGGCCCGCACGCAGGCACGCATCGATTCCGGCGAGCAGATGCTGGTCGGCGTCAATGCGCATCGCCCCGAGACCGACATCAAGGTCGACGTGCTGAAGATCGACAATGCCGAAGTCAGGGCGCGGCAATTGTCGAAGCTGCAGCGGCTGAAAGGCACACGCGATGTCGGCGCGGTCGAGAGCGCCCTCGATGCGCTGACCCGTGCCGCTGAAGGCAATGAAAACCTGCTGGAGTTCGCCGTCCGCGCCGCGCGCGCCAATGCCACGGTCGGCGAGATCTCGTTCGCCCTGGAAAGAACCTTCGGCCGCCATGTCGCGACGGTGCAGACGATCTCCGGTGTCTATCGAAAGGCACTCGGCGACAATTCCGTGGTCGAAGGGCTGCAGGGCAAGCTTGAAGCCTTTGCGAAGAAATCCGGCGGCAAGCCGCGCATCCTCGTTGCCAAGATGGGACAGGACGGCCACGACCGTGGACAGAAAGTCATCGCCACCGCCTTCGCCGATCTCGGCTTCGACGTCACCGTCGGTGCGATGTTCCAGACACCGGATGAAATCGCCAGGCTTGCGATTGCGCATGACGTTCATATCATCGGCGCCTCGTCGCTGGCGGCGGGACATCTGACGCTGATCCCGGAATTGCGCGACGCGCTGAAGAAGCTCGGTCGCGGCGACATGCTGATCGTCGCCGGCGGCGTCATCCCGCCACAAGACTATGATGCGGTGCTGCAAGCTGGTGCGGCGGAAATCTTCCCGCCGGGCACCGTCATTCCGGAGGCGGCGGATCGCTTGCTGGACCGGCTGCTGAAGGCCTGATTGGGCCTGTTATAATATCTGTTGCAACACGCGCTGATTGCGTTATAATCAGCGTTGCAACAGGATGATCCATCATGAACACGACCATTCGCAAGATCGGCAATTCCGAAGGTGTGATCCTGCCCAAGGAGCTGCTTGAACGTCTGAACCTCAAAGCCGGCGACCAGCTTCAGATTCTCGAAACGGATAAGGACATCGTCCTCAAGGCGGTGGACGACAGTTTCGAGCGGCAGATGGAAGCAGCTCGCAAGGTCATGGACAAGTACAAGGTCGCACTACAGAAACTCGCCGAATGAGCTGGGAGTTTCTGTCACGTCGTGCAGTCGAAGCGATGCATGCCGAGCAATTGCGCAGGCACGGCGGAGCGCAAGGCTTGAGAGATGAAAATGCGCTCGAATCGGCGCTCGCCCGCGCTGAAAACAAGGCGAACTATGGCGACCCGTCGGTCGAGGATCTCGCCGCTGCCTATGTCTTTGGCATTGCCAGAAATCATGCCTTTGTCGACGGTAACAAGCGTACTGCCATCGTGGCCGCCGGCGCATTTTTGATTGTGAACGGCCATGTTCTGACAGCTGACAACGGCACGCTTTACGAATTCGTCATGGCCGTCGCTTCCGGCGAAATCGATGAAGCCGGAGCCGCGGCTTTCTTCCGCGACCACGTCGTCAAGCTCGAGGACTAGCTGTCGGAGAGCTTGACGATTTCCCATTCCTTGCCGTTGACCACAGCCACGTCGCCAACCTTCTTGCCGAACAGGGCGACGGCCATCGGCGACACATGGGAAATCGTGCCCTTGGCCGGGTCGGCCTCGTCCTCGCCGACGATTTTCCAGTGCACCTTCCTGTCGTCATCGCCCTCGAGCGTGACGCCCATGCCGAAGCGCACCAGATCGCTGCCCGGCTCCGGCACGGACAGTTCGGCGTTTTCGCGCCGGGCGGTCCAATAGCGCAGGTCGCGCGACACCACCGCAATACGCTCGCGATCCGCCTTCCTTTCGGCTTTCGCCAATATGTCGCGCAGATCGGCCAGATTCTCCTCGATCATCGCCAGGCCGGTCTCCGTCACAAGGTTGCGGTGCTGGCTGATCGGCCGCTCGCCGATGCCGGCGATCGCGTTTTCGCTGTCTTCCTCGCGGGTAAAAGCTCTGCTCATCCGCTGAGCTTAGGCGCGGAGAGGCTGCTCGACAAGCCATTGTCGCTGCGCTGGCAAGCAGCGACAGACCGTCTGGCACGAATCCTGCGGTGTCTGAGTTGAACGCCAGGACCCTGTGCCGATGTTGAACAGACGAACGTTTTTAACCGGAACCGCCGGCTTTGCCGTCTTTGGCCTCTCGCTTGGCAGAGCGGCGGCCGCCAGCCTGACCGGCATCGAGAAAGCCTCGATGCGCGGTTCGATCAACGCCACCGAACTTGGCGTCTCACCTGGCACCTTCGACGATCAGAGCAAGGCCTTCGCCAAGCTGCTGCGTGATGCCAACGACCGCGACATGCCGGTGTTCCTGCCGCCCGGCACCTATGTGGTGTCCAACCTCTCGCTGCCAAGCCGTGTGCGTCTTTCCGGCGTGCCGGGCGCAACGCGGATCGTCTATGGCGGCGATGGCCACCTGTTCATGGCCGAACAGGCCGACCATATCGAACTCAGCGGGCTGGTCTTCGATGGCAGCAACCGCTCGATGGGCGACTACGCGCAAGGATTGCTCGATCTGCGCCGGGTCGCGCACCTCATTGTCGACAATTGCCAGATAACCGGCAGCGGCAAGAACGGATTGGCGCTGGAACACGCGGCGGGCCGGGTCGAGCGCTCGGACATCTCAGGGGCTGCCGATGCCGGCATCTATTCGGTCGAGGCTGATGGGCTGGCAATTGCGGGCAACACAGTCTCCGACTGCGCCAATGGCGGCATCCTGGTGCACCGCTGGCAGGCGGCGGAAGACGGCACCATGGTCACCGGCAACCGCGTCGAGCGCATCCAGGCGCGCAGTGGCGGAACCGGGCAGAACGGCAATGGCATCAACGCCTTCCGGGCCGGCAATGTCGTCATCTCGGGCAACATCGTCTCCGACTGCGCCTTTTCGGCGATCCGCGCCAACAGCGCCAGCAATCTGCAGATAGCAGGCAACACCTGCTCACGCTCGGGCGAGACCGCGGTCTATTCCGAATTCTCGTTCGAAGGCGCCATCATCAGCAACAACATCGTCGACGGCGCCGCCAACGGCATCTCGATCGTCAACTTCAACGAAGGTGGCCGCATGGGGGTCTGCTCGGGCAACATCGTGCGCAATCTGTCGACCAGCGGTCCCTACCCCGCCGACCCGCCCGGCTTTGGCGTCGGCATTGGCGTCGAGGCCGACACCACTGTTTCCAATAATGTCATCGAGAACGCGCCGCTCTATGGCATGCAGATCGGCTGGGGGCCGTACCTGCGCAATATCGTGGCCACCGGCAATATCATCCGCAAGGCTGGAACCGGCATCGTCGTCAGCGTGGTCGAGGGCGCCGGTACGGCCGTCATCTCGGACAATGTCATCGATGGCGCGCTGAACGGCGCCGTTGTCGGCCAGCGCTGGGCCGAGCCGGCGACAGGCGACCTGACATCATTGGACAACAGCGGCTACGCGCACCTGACCGTCGAGCGCAATCACGTCAGCTGAATGCTGGACTTTTAGTCCAAGGCCACTGTGGCCCTCAGCGCCCCGACCTTGGCCCCAATCCGGCTTTCAATCGGAGCGTTGGCCAGTTCGAGCAGCTTCGCCGCCAAAGCCTCGTCCGTGCGCAGCAATTTGGCGAGGACGGCGGCAACCATGGCTTCGCCGGCGCGGCCTGCACCGTCATCGCATTTGAGCGCGATGCCGAGGCCAATTTCCGGAATTGCGGCACAGTGAACACCTTCGGCGCCGCCTTTCGCAAAAATCCGCCCGGGCGCGGCCTCCATCAGAGCGACATCGGCACGGCCGGTGCCAGCGACAAAGAACGGTTCTGCCATGCAGGCGGTCATCAGACGCTTTGCGGCCTTAGCTCGCTCGGGACCAAAACCATTTGTCGTGGCCATACGGGCAAAGCCGAGGGCGAAGCTCCTGAGCGGCACCGCGAAGGTCGGGATCGAGCAGCCATCGGTCGCTCGTTCATCGGCGCCATGGACAGCGCCCGTCACTGCCTGCATGGCGTCGCGCACCATCTCCTGCAGGGCGTGCTCCGGCTTGACATAGCCGCGATGCGCAATGCCGGTGTGGACGCAGGTGCAGAGGAAGCCGGAATGCTTGCCGGAGCAATTGTTATGCAGCGCGTTCGGCGAACCGCCGGTGCGGGCCAGCGCAATCTCCGCGTCATGATTGGAGGGCCAATGAGCGCCGCATTCCAGCGCTGACCCGTCCAGCCCGGCCCTGGCCAGCATGGAACGCGCCAACTCTACATGCGCCGGCTCGCCCGAATGGGAGGCACAGGCAAGCGCCAGTTCGCGGTTGCCGAAGCCATAGGCGTCCGCCGTGCCGCTTTCGACCAGCGGCAATGCCTGGATCGCCTTGACCGCGGAGCGCGGAAACACCGGCCTCGAGGTGTCGCCGATCTCCAAGACCGGCTTGCCGTCGGCATCGAAGACCGCCACGGCACCGCGATGCGCGCTCTCGACGATCGCGCCGCGCAAGACTTCGATCAGAACCGGATTTGTCATGAACCCTCCCGCTTGCGCATGACTCGAAGATCGGAACCGATCTTCGAGTCATGCGCAGAATCAAAGTGTTACAGCGTCCTTTGCGCGCCTCAAAAGGCGCGCGGCGCTGTAATGCGGGCGGTTTATCTGATCCGGTCGAGAATGGAAACGTAGTTGGCGACCGCCGCGCCACCCATGTTGAAGATGCCGCCGAGTTTTGCGCCCGGCACCTGGATGCCGCCGGCTTCGCCGACAAGCTGCATGGCGGTCAGAACATGCATGGAAACACCGGTGGCACCGATCGGGTGGCCCTTGGCCTTCAGCCCGCCTGACGGATTGACGGGCAGACGCCCATCCCTGGCGGTCTCGCCGCTCATGGCGAGCTTTGCCCCCTCGCCCGGCTTGGCCAGGCCCATCGCCTCATACTCGATCAGTTCGGCGATGGTGAAGCAGTCATGCGTCTCGACGAAGGACAGATCGTCGAGCGTCACGCCGGCATTCTTCAGCGCACGGGTCCAGGCCTGTTCACAGCCTTCGAAGGTCAGGATGTCGCGCTTCGACATCGGCAGGAAGTCCTGCACATGCTCGTTGGCGCGGAAGGCAACGGCGCGGCGCATCTTCAGTGCCGTCGCGGTGTCGGCAAGGACAAGGGCCGCGGCGCCATCTGAGACCAGCGAGCAGTCGGTGCGCTTCAACGGACCGGCAACGAAGGGGTTCTTTTCGCTTTCCTGGCGGCAGAACTCATAGCCGAAATCCTTGCGCATCTGCGCGTAGGGATTGTCGACGCCGTTCTTGTGGTTCTTGGCGGCAATCATTGCCAGCGCGTCCGACTGGTCGCCATAGCGCTGGAAATAGGCCTGCGCGATCTTGCCGAAGACGCCGGCAAAACCCGCCGGCGTATCGCCATCCTCAGGCAGATAGGAAGCCTTGAGCAGGTTCTTGCCGATCTCGGGGCCGGGCGTCGTCGTCATCTGCTCGGCGCCGACCACCAGCACGATGCGGGCAGCGTTGGCATCGATGGCACGGATGCCTTGCCTGACTGCCGCCGAACCGGTGGCACATGCGTTCTCGACGCGCGTCGCCGGCTTGAAGCGCAGCCGGTCGTCGGCCTGAAGCACCAGGCTGGCGGTGAAATCCTGCGCCGAAAAGCCTGCGTTGAAGTGGCCGAGCACGATCTCGTCGACCTCGTCGGGGCCGATGCCGGCATGGTCGAGCGCGTCGGTCGCCACCTTGACGATCAGGTTTTCGAGCGTCTCGCCCTCAAGCTTGCCGAAGCGCGAATGCGCCCAGCCAACGATGCATGCGGTCATGGCGGTCTCCATCCTTGGCGCCAGCCTAGCATGAGGGCTCATGGCGCACTTCGCCTTTATTGTTCAAATATAAACAATCGTGCCCGCGCCGGGAAGGGCCGGAACAGGACAATCGCTTGGTGCAGATTAGCGAGCGCCGATTTTTTTGTTGATTGACCCGTCAATAAAAAATAATCCTGCTTCAAAGGACCCTAGCGAGATGCCGAAAGTCGGAATGGAACCCCTGCGCCGCAAGGCGCTCATCGACGCGACGATCTCGGCGATCGGCGAACGCGGCTCGCTCGACGTGACCATGTCCGAGATCGCCGGCCGCGCCGGCGTGTCCTCTGCCCTTGCCCATCATTATTTCGGCGCCAAGGATGAGCTGCTGCTGGCGACGATGCGCCACATCCTGGCGGAACTGACCATCGACATGCGGCGCGCCCTTGGCGCCGCCAGCAGCCCGCGCGCGCGCGTTTCGGCGGTCGTGGCCGTCAACTTCTCCGAGCTCCAGTTCCAGCCGGAAACCATCGCCGCCTGGCTCGCCTTCTATGTCGAGGCGCAGAAATCGGCGGCGCTGCGCCGGCTGCTCAGGGTCTATGCGCGGCGCCTGCACTCCAACCTGTTGAGCGGGCTGACCGGCATCCTGCCAAGAGCCGAGGCCGATCGCGTCGCCGAAGCGACGGCGGCGCTGATCGACGGGCTCTACATCAGGCGGGCGCTGAAGGACGGCGTGCCCGACGCCGCGACCGCGATCGCGCTGGTCGAGGACTATCTCGAAACCAAACTCGGTGGACGGCAGACACAGTGACAGCCAAGCGACCCAATTTCCTGATCGTCATGGTCGATCAGCTCAACGGTACGCTGTTCCCGGATGGGCCGGCGGACTTCCTGCATGTGCCGCATCTCAAGGCACTGGCCGCCCGCTCGGCGCGCTTTGCCAACAACTACACCGCATCGCCGCTTTGCGCGCCAGGGCGGGCCTCGTTCATGAGCGGGCAGCTGCCGTCTCGCACCGGGGTCTATGACAATGCCGCTGAATTCGTCTCGTCGATCCCGACCTTTGCCCATCATCTGCGCGCCGCCGGCTACTATACCTGCCTGTCGGGCAAGATGCATTTCGTCGGACCGGACCAATTGCATGGTTTCGAGGAGCGGCTGACCACCGACATCTATCCGGCCGATTTCGGCTGGACGCCGGATTACCGCAACCCCGGCGAGCGCATCGAATGGTGGTATCACAATCTGGGCTCGGTGACCGGCGCCGGCGTCGCCGAGACCACCAACCAGATGGAATATGACGACGAGGTCGTGTTCCTGGCCACGCAGAAACTCTATCAGCTTTCGCGCGAACAGGACGATGCGGACCATCGGCCCTGGTGCCTCACCGTTTCGCTGTCGCACCCGCACGATCCCTATGTCGCGCGCAAGCAGTATTGGGATCTCTACGAACACTGCCAGGCTCTGGACCCGGAAACCGGGTTCATCGCGCATGACGAGCAGGACACGCATTCGCAGCGGCTGTACCACGCCAGCGATTATCGGTCTTTCGAGATCACCCCTGAACAAGTGCGTCGTTCCCGGCGTGGCTATTTCGCCAACATCTCCTATGTCGATGACAAGCTCGGCGAGCTTCTGGACGTCCTGCAGCGAACGCGCATGCTCGACGACACCGTCGTCCTGTTCTGCTCGGACCACGGCGACATGCTCGGCGAGCGCGGCCTGTGGTTCAAGATGAGCTTCTTCGAAGGCTCGGCGCGGGTGCCGCTGATGATTGCCGGCAAGGGCGTTCGCGCCGGACTGATCAAAGCGCCGGTCTCCAATGTCGATGTGGCGCCGACGCTTTGCGACCTCGCCGGCATCGACATCGGGGCGATCGCACCGTGGACCGACGGCCAGTCGCTGCTGCCGCTTGCCAATGGCGGGCAGCGCGCCGCGCCTGTGTTGATGGAATATGCGGCGGAGGGCTCCTGCGCACCACTCGTTGCAATCCGCGACGGCAGACACAAATTCGTCCATTGCGAGCTCGACCCGCCGCAACTGTTCGATCTCGAGACCGATCCGCTCGAGCGAGACAATTTGGCCGGCGACCCGGCCAATGCGGACTTGGTGGCGGCATTCATGAGCAAAGTCCGCGCGCGCTGGGACATGGCCGGCTTCGACGCCGCCGTGCGCGAAAGCCAGGCGCGCCGCTGGGTCGTCTATCCGGCGCTGCGCAACGGCGCCTATTACCCATGGGATTTCCAGCCGCTGCAAAAGGCGTCGGAACGCTACATGCGCAATCACATGAACCTCGACAATCTCGAGGAGAGCAAACGGTATCCACGAGGCGAATGATGGCAGACCTACTCGTCCCCTCCCTCGACCATCTCAGGCAGGCCTATGCCGTCACCTCGCGGGCGACACAGATTACGCCGCTGCTGGAATCGGCGGCACTTGCGCGCGAGACGGGCGCCGCCCGCGTGTTCATCAAGCCGGAATCGCTGCAATGGGCAGGCTCGTTCAAGATACGCGGCGCCTATTGGCGGCTGAAGCAGCTTTCGGCCGACGAGGCGAAGAAAGGCGTCGTCGCCTATTCCTCCGGCAATTTTGCGCAAGGGCTGGCGGCGGCCGGCCAGGCACTCGGCATTCCGGTCACCATCGTCATGCCGATCGATGCACCCGTCGCCAAACGCGACGCCACCGCAGGTTATGGCGCCCGTGTCGTGCTGACCGACCATGGCGAGCGCGCGCGTGAGGAAGTCGCCGCCGCCAAGGCGCGCGAGATCGCCGAGACCGAAGGGCTGGCCCTGCTGCATCCGTTCGACGATCCGGAGATCGTCGCCGGTCAGGCGGGCGCCGGCCTCGAAGCCCTCGACCAGCTTGCCGCCAAGGATGCCAGCGCCGACCTTTTGTTCTGCTCGGTCGGCGGCGGCGGATTGATCGGCGGCGTTTCGCTTGCCTTCCATTATCTGTCGCCCGCCACCGAGATCATCGGCGTCGAGCCGGAAGGTTTCAACGGCATGGGCTCGTCGCTGGCGCATGGCAGCATCGAGACGATGCCGATCGGCCCGAAGTCGATCTGCGACGGGTTGATGTCACGACGGCCCGGCGACGCTCCGTTCGCGGCGGTCAAGACCGCAGGTGTTCGTGGCATCACCGTCGACGATCAATCGGTGCGGCGCGCCATGCGCATCGCCTTCGAGCGCATGAAGCTGGTGCTCGAACCGTCAGGGGCTGCCTCGCTGGCGGCGCTGCTCGGCGGCAAGGTGGATGTAAAGGGCAAGACCGTGCTCGTGATGGCAACTGGCGGCAACGTCTCGCTCGCCGATTTCATCGCGCATATGAACGATGGGCTGAAATGAACCATGCTTGAAGCGGATTTCGTCATCATCGGCTCCGGCTCGGCCGGCTCGGCCATGGCCTATCGGCTGTCGGAAGACGGCAAGCATTCGGTGATCGTCATCGAATTCGGCGGCACCGATATCGGGCCGCTGATCCAGATGCCGTCGGCGCTGTCGATCCCGCTCAACATGAGCCTCTACGACTGGGGCTTTGCCAGCGAACCGGAGCCGCATCTGGGCGGCCGCGTGCTGGCGACGCCGCGCGGCAAGGTGATCGGCGGTTCGTCCTCGATCAACGGCATGGTCTATGTGCGCGGCCATGCCCGCGACTTCGACCATTGGGCCGAAGAAGGTGCTACCGGCTGGGGCTTTGCCGACGTGCTCCCCTACTTCAAGCGCATGGAGGACAATGACGGCGGCGAGGATGGCTGGCGAGGGCATAGCGGGCCATTGCATGTACAGCGCGGCTCGCGACGCAATCCGCTTTACGGCGCCTTCGTCGAGGCGGGGCGCCAGGCCGGGTTCGAACTGACCGACGACTACAATGGCTCCAAGCAGGAAGGCTTTGGGGCGATGGAGCAGACCATTCGCGGCGGCCGTCGCTGGTCGGCTGCAAGCGCCTATCTGAAGCCGGCGTTGAACCGCAAGAATGTTAGCCTGCTCAAGGGTTTCGCCCGCCGGGTGATCATCGAGAATCAACGCGCCATCGGCGTCGAGATCGAAGCTCACAAACAGATTCAGGTCGTTAAGGCGCGACGTGAGGTGATCGTCACCGCATCGTCGATCAATTCGCCCAAGATCCTGATGCTGTCGGGCATCGGTCCGGCCGAGCATCTGAGGGAAAACGGCATTGCCGTGGTGGCCGACAGGCCCGGCGTCGGCCGCAACCTGCAGGACCATATGGAGCTCTATATCCAGCAGGAATCGACACAGCCGATCACGCTCAATTCGGTGCTCAACCCGTTCTCGAAAGCGCTGATCGGGGCGCAGTGGCTGTTCTTCAAGACCGGGCTAGGCGCCACCAATCATTTCGAGGCAGCGGCCTTCGTGCGCTCGCGCGCCGGTGTCGACTATCCCGATATCCAGTACCACTTCATCCCGGCGGCGGTCCGCTACGACGGCAAGGCGGCGGCGAAGTCGCACGGCTTCCAGGCGCATGTCGGGCCGATGCGGTCGAAGTCGCGCGGCTCGGTGACGCTGCGCTCGCCGGACCCGAAATCGAAGCCGGTGATCCGCTTCAACTACATGTCGCATCCTGACGACTGGACGGAGTTCCGCCACTGCATCCGGCTGACCCGCGAGATCTTCGGCCAGAAGGCATTCGATGGCTACCGCGGCAAGGAAATCTCGCCGGGCAGCCACGTGCAGTCGGATGACGATCTCGATGTCTTCATCCGGGATCACGCCGAGAGCGCCTACCATCCTTGCGGCACCTGCAAGATGGGCCGCGCCGACGACATGATGAGCGTCGTCGATCCGGAATGCCGGGTCATCGGCATCGAGGGATTGCGCGTCGCCGATTCCTCGATCTTCCCGCGCGTCACCAACGGCAACCTCAATGCGCCGTCGATCATGACCGGCGAGAAGGCTTCCGACCACATTCTCGGCCGCACGCCGCTGGCGCCGTCCAACCAGGAACCCTGGATCAATCCGCGCTGGCAGGCATCCGACAGATAGAGCATGATCCGGCGAACATTCCGCCCAAGCGAAGACGATTTGGAGACTTCCATGCGCGCCCAGCCCACGGCATCGCACTATGTCAACGGACGCTATATCGACGATGAGCAGGGCGCGCCGCTGCCGGTCATCTATCCGGCAACCGGCGAGACGATCGCCATGCTGCGTTCGGCGACGCCGAACGTGCTGGAACTCGCCGTCGAGGCCGCGCGTGCCGCGCAGCCTGCCTGGGCGCGGTTGAAGCCGGTCGAACGCGGACGCATCCTGCGCCGCGCCGCCGACATCTTGCGCGCCCGCAACGCCGACCTCGCTCGCATAGAGACGCTCGACACCGGCAAAGCGATCCAGGAGACACTGGTGGCAGATGCGCCGTCGGCCGCGGACTGCCTGGAATATTTCGGCGGCGCGGTTGCCGCCTACAATGGCGAGGCGATAGATCTCGGCGGGCCCTTCGCCTATACGCGGCGCGAGGCGCTTGGCGTCTGTGTCGGCATCGGCGCCTGGAACTACCCGATCCAGATCGCCGGCTGGAAATCAGCGCCGGCGCTGGCCATGGGCAACGCCATGGTGTTCAAGCCATCGGAAAACACGCCGCTGTCAGCGCTCGCGCTGGCCGAAATCTACAGCGAGGCCGGCCTGCCCGATGGGCTGTTCAACGTCGTGCAGGGCTATGGCGATGTCGGCGCCGGGCTTGTCGGTCATGATGTCGTCGCCAAGGTCTCGGTGACCGGCTCGGTGCCGACCGGTCGCAAGGTGCTGTCGCTTGCCGGTTCGAAGATGAAGCACGCGACGATGGAACTCGGCGGCAAGTCGCCGCTGATCGTCTTCGACGATGCCGACATCGAGAATGCCATTGGCGGCGCCATGCTCGGCAATTTCTATTCGACCGGCCAGATCTGCTCCAACGGCACGCGGGTCTTCGTGCAGAGCGGCATCCACGACCGCTTCGTCGAACGGCTTGTCGAGCGGACGAAAAAAATCCGCATCGGCGATCCGCTCGACCCCGAAACCCAGATGGGACCGCTGGTCTCCAGAGCGCAGCATGAGAAGGTGGTCGGCTATATCGCGGTCGGCAAGCAGGATGGCGCAGTTCTGGCCTGCGGCGGCAATGTGCCTTCGCTGCAGGGGTTCGACGGTGGCTTCTTCGTCGAACCCACGGTCTTCACCGGCGTCACCGACACGATGCGCATCGCCCGCGAGGAGATTTTCGGGCCTGTGATGAGCGTGCTGAAGTTCGACGGCGAGGACGAGGTGATCGACCGCGCCAACGACACCGAGTTTGGCCTTGCCGCCGGCGTCTTCACGCGCGACCTGCCGCGCGCCCATCGCGTCATCGCCGAGCTGCAGGCCGGCACCTGCTGGATCAATGCCTACAATCTGACGCCGGTGGAAATCCCCTTCGGCGGCTTCAAGCAGTCCGGCATCGGCCGCGAGAATTCGCTGGCGGCACTGGCGCTCTATTCGCAGCTGAAGTCGATCTATGTCGAGACCGGCGACGTGGCCAGCCCCTACTGAACCCAGCCTACGGCGCCTTCTGCGCCGTGCTGTCCAGATACTGGGTCAGCGCACAAACCAGGTGATAGAAGATGCTGGCCGGCACATCGGTCGCCAGCGAGCGGCCGCGTTCATCGATGCGGTCGATCCACAGGCCGAGCGGCGCCGGGTCGATGTGCCAACGGAACAGGCGGCCAACGCGTTCCTCGATTTCGGGCTTGAGGTCGGGCCCGCCCGAGCCATCCAGCGCAATCGCCGCCTTGACTGCTTCGGCCTGCGGCCAGCTGCGGGAGACGCGGTCGAGCGGCAGGCCTTGCCTGGAGACGGCGCCATAGGCGAGACCGGTGGCGCGGTTGAGGCCGTTGGCGATGGCCGAGGCATAAAGTTTTCGGGCGAAGCCGCTCAAATCCGCCTGGCCACTGCGCCCGGCGAAATCGACCAGCAGCGAGGCCCATTCGAAGTGATGACCGGGCTCGGTCCTGGACCCTTTGTCGCCAGCGGACGGTTTCCATTCGGCGTCGAAATATTCGCCCAGGGTCCAGCTTTCGGCGTCGAAGAAATAGCTGCGGAACAGGTCGATGATGCGTGCCGCACGGCGCAGATGGGTGCGCTCGCCGGTCGCCTGATACCAGGCAAGAAAGGCCTCGAGCAGATGCATATGCGGGTTGGAGCGCCGTTCGCCCTCCCCGTCCGATGTTTCGAGGAAGCCGGTCAGGCGGCTGTCCTCGAGATATGTGTCGAGAAAAGCGAGGGTTTCCTGACCAAGCCGCAAGGCGTCGGGATTGCCCGACATATGCGCATGCGCCAGTGCCAGCAGCACGCAGGAATGATCGTAGGCATCCTCGGTGGCGTCGGCGACGGAGCCGTCGACGTTCAGCGTGCGCACCCAGCCGCCTTTGTCGGTGCGGCCATTCTTGGCCACGAAGTCGATGCCGTGGCTGATCAGCCGGTCGGCCGGACCGTCCCAGCCGCGCGCTTTGGCGACGGCGAAGGCATAGACCTGCCTTGCCATGGTGCGCATGCGCTTGGGCTTCATCAGCGGTGAGGCATCAAGGCCGAGCGCTTCGTGAAAACCGCCATGACGCTCGTCGACGCCCGATGTCGACCATAGCGGCAAGGTCTCCTGAAACAGCCAGTGATGCACGCGCCGTCGCCAGGCGCCGCTTTCGATGACGCGGTCATGCGCCGGCGTGAACCGGGTTTCCAGCCGCCCCGATTTCTCGAGCTGTTCGACGATCTTCTTGACGTGCTGGCTGTGGCTGACCGGGGCGACGAAGGTGGCGTCAGTGGTCGAGACGATGGCGACGTCCTTCATGCCGATCGCCGATAGCAGGCGCCCGTCGCTGCGGATGTAGGAGTTCTCGCAGTCAATGGCGACGACATCGCCGATGACGACATTGCCCTGGTCGTCGGCAGGGCCGACATCGAGCAGCGACTGCCAGGAGCCGAGATCGTTCCAACGGAAGCCGGCTGGCACCATGGCGATGTCTTTTGCCCGCTCCATGATGGCGTAGTCGATCGAGTTCGACGGGATGGCCCCATAGAGTTCCAGCGGCATGTAGAGACCGGACAGATCCGATGTCGCCGCTCTGTAGGCCGCTTCGGTGGCCTGCCAGATGTCAGGTTGGAACGCCGCGAAGGCGTCGCGCATGGCGCCGGCGCGAAACAGGAAGATGCCGGTGTTCCAATAGAAACTTCCGGCCTGGAGATAGTTTTGCGCCGTCGCAAGGTCCGGCTTTTCGACAAAGCGCGACACGTCGAAGGTGCCGCCGCTTTCGGCCGCGACTTCGATATAGCCGTAGCCGGTCTCGGGCTGCGTCGGCTTGACGCCAAACACCACCAGCCGGCCGGCGCGCGCCGCCTCGGCACCGGCTTCGACACTCTGCCAGAATTGGCGCGGAGTGTTGATCTCGTGATCCGACGGCACCACCAGAACCAGGCTGTCGCCGAACTCGGACAGCGTGCGCAGCGTCGCCAGCGCGACGGCGGCGGCGGTGTTGCGGCCGGTCGGCTCGAACAACGGCCCGCCGCCGGCGAGATCGAGGCCGGCAAGGTCGGCGCGGACGCGGTCGGCATGGCGCTCCGAGGCGATCAGGAAGATGGGCGTTTCGCCCTCCGGTCTCGCCGTGAGCCGACGCAAGGTCTTGGCCAGCATCGAGCCATCGCCAGAGAGATCGTGGAACTGCTTGGGGTTGTCCTCGCGAGACAGTGGCCAGAGCCGCGAGCCGATGCCGCCGCTCATGACAAAACTAACGATCCGCTCGGTCATTCAGGTCTCGCGCTCAGAGGCAATTGGTGGCCGGTGCTACTATACAAGCCTTAAGCGGTGTTTATGCCCTTGGAAATGCGTTTGGATGCAAGCTCGATAAATGCCTTGACCAGGGGCGATAGGTGGCGGCTGCTCGGATAGAGGGCATGCAAGCCGCCGGCCGGTGTCGTGTAACCCGCGAGAACGTGCTGCAGTCGCCCCTCCTTGATCAGCCCTTCGGCCATCGCCTGGGGCAATTGGGCGATGCCGAAGCCGGCGAGCGCGGCCGCAACGACCGCCTGCATTTCATTGGCGGCAAACCGCCCTGCCACCATGACCGTTTCCTGGCCGTGTGGCCCTTCCAGCACCCAATGGGCGCCTGAGGCCGAAGCGCCTGCGATGACGCATTGATGGTGCGTGAGGTCCGCCGGGCTTTGCGGCGTGCCGTGCCGGGCGAGATAGTCCGGGCTGGCGCCGAGCAGCCGGTGCGTGGAGCCGAGCTTGCGGGCGATCAGCGTCGAATCCTGAAGCATCCCGGTGCGGAAAGCGAGGTCTATGCCGTCCTCGACCAGGTTGAGCCTGTCGTCTGTGAGGCGGAGTTCGACATTGGTCTTCGGATGCATTGCGAGAAAGTCGACCACGGCGCGGATCAGGAAATGGCCGCCAAAGCCGACCGGGGCCGAAATGCGAATCGTGCCCGACGGCTCCGCCCTCGCCTCCGCCAGGCGCAGATTTGCCTCCTCGATGGTGCGCAGGCCCTGGCTGCTCTGCTCATAGTAGAGACGCCCGGCATCCGTCAGGTTGAGGCTACGTGTCGTGCGCTGCAGCAGGCGGACGCCGACTTCGCGCTCGAGCGCTGCAATGCGGCGGCTGACCGTCGTCTTGGGCATGGCGAGCAGCCGCGCGGCAGCGGTGAAGCTGCCGGCTTCGACGACGCGAGCGAACACGACGATATCGTTGAGGTCGATCATTGTATTCAAAATTGGGACGACGTTTCCCAATTATAGTCAATTATGCATCAATTCGAAAGACCCTAACTTTGCTGCAGCCAAACAAGAAGGAGCAGACACCATGGCCAGCAAACGAAACATTCTGGTGACCGGCGCGACAGGCCAGCAAGGCGGCGCGGTTGCGCGCGCATTGTTGTCCAGGGGACATCGCGTCAAGGCCCTGACGCGCAAGCCGGACAGTGAGGCCGCACGCCAACTGGCGTTGGCGGGCGCCGAGATCGTGGCCGGCGACCTCGCTGACACAGCCTCTGTCGTCAGGGCCGCAAAAGACGTCGACACCATGTTCCTGATGGGCAACAGCTATGAGGCTGGCATGCAGGAGGAAACCCGCCAGGGGATCATCGCCGCAGATGCCGCCAAGGCTGCCGGCGTCGGACACCTGATCTATTCATCCGTTGCCGACGCCGACAAGAAGACCGGCATCCCGCATTTCGAAAGCAAGTATCTGGTCGAGAAGCATGTCGTCGGGCTTGATATGCCCTACACGATCAGCGCGCCGGTCGCCTTCATGGAGAATGTTGTCGCGCCATGGTCGATCGGCGCGCTCAGCCAGGGCACTTATGCCTTCGCGATGCCTCCCGAACGCGCGCTCCAACTGGTCTCGCTGGCGGACATTGGCGGCTTCGTCGCGGCCTTGGCCGAGCGGCGAGAACAGGTGTTCGGCAAGCGGTTCGATTTCGCCGGGGACGAATTGTCGGGCGAAGAGCAAGCCAAAATCCTGTCCGAGGCCATCGGTCGCCCGATCCGCTATCAGGAAATCCCGCTCGCCGTGGCGCGCCAGCAAAGCGAGGATGCGGCCCTGATGTTCGAATGGTTCGACCGCGTCGGCTACGACGTCGACATCACCGCCTTGCGCAAGGATTTCCCCGAGGTCCGCTGGCACAGTTTTGCCGACTGGGCGCGAGCGTTCGACTGGAGCGCCCTGGAGCAGACCGCTTCCGCCGGCTGAGTACCCTGTCGCTGACAATCGCGAAGTGACTAGGTCCCGAAGCTAGAAAGTCTGGTTGTAGGCGCCGACTTCGGGACTGCGGCGCAGCACGGCGTCGACGGCGTCGAACATCTGCCGGCGACGCTGCGACGACACCGGGCTTTCGACGACGACGACAAGCTCCGGCTTGTTCGACGAGGCGCGCACCAAGCCCCAGGTGCCGTCCTCGGTGACGACACGCACGCCGTTGACGGTGATCAGATCAATGATCTTCTGGCCGGCGAAGCTGGCGCCATCGCGCTTCATCGCCTGAAAATCGGCAACCACCCGCTCGACCACACCATACTTCGCATCGTCGGCGCAGTGCGGCGACATGGTTGGGGTGCCGAAGGTCAGCGGCAGCGCCCGGTAGAGGTCGGCCATCGAACTGCCGGGGCTGCGATCCAGCATCTGACAGATGGCGATCGCGGTGACCAGCCCGTCGTCGTAGCCGCGCCCGATCGGCGGATTGAAGAAGAAATGGCCTGACTTTTCGAAGCCTGCGACGGCGCCGAGCTCGGCGACGCGGCGCTTGATGTAGGAGTGGCCGGTCTTCCAGTAGTCGGTGACCGCGCCGTTGGCGCGCAGCACCGCGTCGGTGTTGAACAGGCCGGTCGACTTGACGTCGACGACGAAGGTCGAGGCCGGGTGAAGCAGCGAAATATCGCGCGCGAGCATGACGCCGACCTTGTCAGCAAAAATCTCGTTGCCTTCATTGTCGACGACACCGCAACGGTCGCCATCGCCGTCGAAGCCGAGCCCGACATCGGCGCCGGTCTCCAGCACCTTGTCCCTGATGGCATGCAGCATCTTCATGTCCTCGGGATTGGGATTGTAGCGCGGGAAGGTGTGGTCGAGTTCGACATCGAGCGGGATGACCTCGCAGCCGATGCGTTGAAGCGCTTCCGGGGCAAAGGCGCCGGCGGTACCATTGCCGCAAGCGGCGACCACTTTCAGCTTTCGCGTGATGCGCTTGTCACGGACCAGATCATCGAGATAGGTCGCGCGGAAATCGCGGACGAAGTCATAGGAACCGCCGCCCTTGAGGTCGAAGTCGCCAGCCAGCACGATCGCCTTCAGGGCGCTCATCTCCTCCGGGCCGAAGGTCAGCGGCCGCGCCGCGCCCATCTTGACGCCGGTCCAGCCATTCTCGTTGTGCGAGGCGGTGACCATGGCGACGGACGGTGTGTCCAGCGCGAACTGGGCGAAATAGGCCATCGGCGACAGCGCCAGGCCGATATCCCTCACCTTTGCACCGGCGGCCATCAGGCCGGTGACCAGCGCCAGTTTGATCGACAGCGAATAGGAACGGAAATCGTGCCCGGTGACAATATCGGGGCCAGCACCGAGACGGCGGATCAGCGTGCCAAGCCCCATGCCGAGCGCCTGGACTCCGATCAGATTAAGCTCCGGCGGCTGCGCGGAGCCGGGATGACCGAACCACCAGCGCGCATCGTATTCGCGAAAACCCGACGCCTTGATCAGCGCCTCGGTTTCGAATTCGAAGCTGTTGGGGCGGGCTTCGCCAACGATTTTTGGGGGCAAGACAGCAAAGCTCCAGGCGGCAGAAATACGATCCATCGAGGCGGCGATCTAGCACACAAGGCTTTATGCCCGGTTTATCCCGGGTGGAAATCCGGGCTTTCCGGGAATGCCCGACGAAAGACGACGAAATGCGACAGAACCACGGCCATTGCCGCTTGCAGGAACGAAGTGCGGCGGCTATAAGCCCGCGGTCTGGTCACGGAGTGTAGCGCAGCCTGGTAGCGCACCTCGTTCGGGACGAGGGGGTCGCAGGTTCAAATCCTGCCACTCCGACCAGAAAAAACAGATACTTAGGTATTTGTTTCTCCCGATACCCCACAGATTGCTTCGCCTATTTATCCACCGCGCCCACAGTGGTCAGGCGCGTGAACGCGCGGCATGCCCTTGTGGCAGTCCCACGGTCGCCGTCGACCGACATGCAGGGCACTCCTTCGCCTGCAAGCGCAACTCGGTGCGCGAGGGACGACTGTATCCCTGCGGAAACAACTTGATGAAAAACTTCGCTACCCATACCATGCCACACCTTGGTGAAATCTGATCAGGAGGTCAGTGGAATCGGTCGGGTTTTGAGCCAGTGCAAGGTAGGGAGGATAATCATGGCTTCCGAAGTACAGGCCAACAATGGCGTTAACGTAGAGGCGCTTCTCGCCGCAAAGGAAGCGCTTTCCAACGCCCCGGAGGCCGCGCAATTCAAGTGGCGCGCGGCTTGCGAATGGAAGGACGGCACCCACAGCCACTCAACAGTCGAGAGCTTTTACGGTCTCGGCCAGGACCAGCATCGCAAGACCACGTTCGCATTCGATGCCGACCATCCGGAGGTGTTCGCTTCCTTGGATAAGGGCGCCACGCCTGTCGAATACGTGCTGGTCGGGCTGGCGAGTTGCCTGACCGCCGGCATCGCCGCGGTTGCCCAGAACCGCAATATCCAGTTGAAGTCGGTGAAGGCGACAATCGAAGGTGACATGGATCTCGCCGGCATACTCGGCATCGACAGCGACGTTCGCAACGGCTTCAGCGGCATCACGGTGAAGTACAACATCGACGCCGACGCCAAGCCCGAGGACATCGAGGCTCTCGTCGCTCAGTCGCAGAAGCGATCTGCGGTCTATGACATTGTCACCAATCCGACGAACGTCACGGTCGTGGTGAATTGAAAGGCACTTCGAGCGGTAGACTCTGAGAGGGCGCGATTAGTTCCGTCACCACCGTGATCGTCGGTGCAGGGCACGCGGGGCTCGCGATGAGCCGCTGCCTCGCGGAGCGTTCGATCGACCATGTACTGCTGGAGCGCGGCGAGATTGCCCATACCTGGCGCACCGAACGGTGGGATTCGCTGCGGTTGCTCACCCCGAACTGGCAGAGCCGGCTACCGGGCTTCCGCTATGACGGCGACGACCCCGATGGCTACCGGACGATGCCAGAGGTGATCGATTTCCTCGGGAACTATGCCAAGGCGATCTCGGCTCCGGTCAGAACCCACACGACCGTCACCTCGGTTCGCAGCGACGGGGCGGGATATCTCGTGCGCACGGATCGCGGCGAGTGGCGGTGCCGGACCGTGGTGCTGGCGTCGGGCGCGTGCAACATCGCGCGCCTGCCCGATTTCGCCGTCAGCGTGCCGCCGTCGATCACCATGCTGACGGCGCAGTCCTACCGCAATCCGGGTCAGGTCGCCGACGGTGGCGTGCTGGTGGTGGGCGCGTCGGCCAGCGGCACCCAGATCGCTCAGGAACTGCAGCGTTCGGGGCGCCAAGTGACCCTGTCGGTGGGCGAGCACATCCGGGCGCCCCGCGTCTATCGCGGCAAGGACCTGGAGTGGTGGATGGACGCCGCCGGCGTGCTCGACGAGCGCTACGACGAGGTAGACGACATCAGGCGGGCACGACGGGTTCCTTCGCTGCAACTTGCCGGCACGCCCGACCGCACCACCCTCGACCTCAATGCGCTGGTCGACCTCGGCGTCCGGCTCGTCGGCCGCCTCGCCGGCATCACCGAAGACGGCAAAGCCCAGTTTGCGGGGTCGTTGCGCAACATGTGCGCGCTTTCCGATCTGAAGATGGCCCGGCTGCTCGACCTCATCGACGAATGGGCGCGCGACAACGGCCTGGACGCGACGGTCGGGCCGCCGGATCGCCCGCCGCCGACCCGTGTCGAGGACAACCCGCCGCTCGGCCTCGACCTCGCCAGCGGCGCGATCAGGACGATCATTTGGGCGACCGGCTACCGTCCGGACTACTCGTGGCTGGAACTGCCGGTCCTCGACCGTAAGGGCTACCTCCGTCATGACGGCGGAGTTGCTGAACATCCGGGCCTGTACCTGATGGGGATGCAGTTTCTGCGCCGCCGCAAATCTGCGCTGATCGACGGCGCTGGCGACGACGCGCGTGATCTCAGCGACCATCTGGCGTCGTACCTCGGGTAGAATTCAATCCAAGACCAGGGGAACAGGTGCCGCGACACCTCCGAATTCGGTGACCCGCAATCATATTCCCAAGTGCAACTTCGGCTTCCAGAAGGGGCGGAACAACTCAATCTTTGGACAGCGGTTCATCACCACTTTCAAGCCTGCTTCCTCCGCCAACTGAGCGGCAGCGTCATCGCGCACCCCAATCTGACCCCACAGAACCTTGGCATTGATGGCGATGGCTTCCTCGGCAACGTCCAACAGATCTTCGGAACGGCGAAAAACCTCGACCATATCGACAGGCCGGTCGATGGCCGCCAGCGACGGGTACACCTTAAGCCCTCGGATTTCATCCAGACCGGGACTGGGGTTGACGGGGATCATATCGTAGCCGATCTCGTGCAGCACCCGCAGTACACCATAGGAGAACTTGGTCTTGTCGGGGCTGGCCCCCACCATCGCGATGGTTTTGACCGATTTCAGAATTCCTTGCAGATAAGCCTCCGGATAGGGCTCATCATGGTTCATATGGGTCATTTCTCTTCGTCCAACGGGGTGGCAATATCGGCTTTCAATTCATGAGCGGCCAGGGGGTCAAGGAAGGGGTTGCGGTAGAGCTTGTCGTGACTTTCAACGCCGACCTCCAGCGTGCAGTCGCTCAAAGGGCGGGCGACGCAGAGGATTATGTAGCCATTGTTGATCTGGCGGTTGTTCAACGCCCGCTGCGCTCGCTGATTGACTTTGCCGCTGATTATTTTGGCCGCACAGCTTATGCAGCCGCCATACTGGCACCCGTAGGGCAAATCCACGCCCTGCTCGCGCAAGCTTTGCAAGAGGGGCTTGCGGTGATCGACGTCAAAGGCCGCACCGCCTTGGTTGGCGAGAGTGATGGTGAAGCTGGTCATACCCAGATGTCACTCGTGCAATCACCGCCGGGATAACGGGTTTCATGGCAGCGGCTTGGTCCATTTGGTTCCTTGCCAAAATCGACAACAAATCGCGGATCGATTTCCATGCCGCCGTTTTCGGTATCGCAATTGACCATCAGCATGCATCCGCCATTGGTGCGGATTTCCGGATAGAACTGATTGTCCCAGGTGGAGAAAAGTGAGGTTGTCACATACAGGCGCTTGCCGTCGAGGCTGAGCTGTATCATCTGAGGCCCGCCAGTCACTTTCACGCCATTGACCTCAGGCGCACGGCCGAGAAGTCCGCCCATCCACACTTGTCCAGTAAGCTTGGCATTGTGAGGGTCCGAGATGTCGTACTGACGGATGTCGCCGTGCAACCAGTTACAAAAATAGAGGTATCTATCGTCCATGCTGAGCAGGATGACCGAGATCACGCCCGGAATCGGGATCGGCCATTCGGGATGTGGCTCATTGTCGACATCGATAATTTTTTCCCATTGCCAATCACCCGCCGCATCCTTCCACCAATGGATGATATTTGCTGAAAGGGCCGCGCCAACAAAGCCGTGACTGCTGTCGGGATTGTGGTGGAACCGCACTTCCAGTGGGATCAGGCCATCCTCACCGAGATAGAATGTTTGCTTCGGCTCCTTCTTTTCAAAATCCCAGAAATGGATCTCCCGGCCATATTTCAGATGGCCAACCTCTTCCAGGTCAAAACCGGGCATGAAGGTATTGGGAGCGGCCCACTCCGAACTGACCATTACGTTATGTCGCGGCTGGTACCAGAAATCATAACCAAACTTGATACCGCCCATGGAGTTTTCCCAACGGCCGACAATCTCGAACTCCTTGCTGAGTTGCAAATAGCCGCCGGGGGCATTGCCCTGAGCGTCGCCAAGCATGGAAACGATGATGTCCGAGCCGAGGCAATGCACCGTGTGCGGTGCCGACAAGTTGGTCCTGGCTTTGATGTCAGCGCCGCTTAGGACTTTGAACAGTGTCGGATTGCGAGGATCGGTGCCGCAATCGACAATGTGCAGATTGGACGAGCGCACACCCGGCACAATCAGATATTTCCGCTCCATGCTCGCATCGCCATGGCACGACGAACAGGCATTCCAGCCCGAGTGATGAAGCTCATCGCCAATACCCGGCATTTGCAAACGTGAAATCACTTGGCTGTAGGTCGAACTCTCCGGGTCGACATCAATGGTGCACAAATAGTCCGGCTTCTGAATGCCCGTGCCGGTGTAGATGGCAATCGTATAGAGCAGCTTTTCGCGAGGTGCGGTCATCGCCTCGGCTGGGGAAGCATAGCCCGGTCCACAGCAATGATTGGTCATGGGTAGGTCCCCAATTTGAACAGATCACTGGGCAGCCCCTACGGGGTCAGGCTGGAATGTTAGTGCATGCTTGGCATCGGCGCTACGGCCGGGTTGGCCGCCGGGGGGACGGAATGCGAACACCCCCGCTCCTCCCCATGGAAGCGTCAGAGGAACAGGAAAGTCGACGAAAGGCCGACTGGCCGATCAACGGGCAACCGGCCAGAACCCGCGTCGCACCTATCGGAGGCCGAAGAAGCTCAATATCGCAATTACGATGACCACCGCGCCAACGAGCCAAATGATGTTGTTCATAATCGTTCTCCTGTTGCCTGGGGAAGCCCGCGCCTCTGGCGGAGAACGCTGGCCGACCAGCCTTTGCCGGCTGATCTTCAGCAGACACGGATGTCGGCTGTGAGGAGTAGAACAATTAGGCGCGCCTAATGTTCCGCCATTGGCAAATCGAGAGATGGCCTGGTGAATTTGCCTTTGTATTAGCTGCGCTTCATATTTGTTGTTACGGCGGCGACAGAATGCCGGTCAGGTCCGGAGCCATCATGCGCAAATTGGTTGTCACAGCAGCAATCGCACTTGCCTGCGGTTGCGCGCCCTCGCAAGCAAACGACGAGCGGTCATGCAAGATAGTAGCGGCGGCAGCGCAGCTCTCCGGAAAGACCAACTGTAGCGAAGGTGATATCGCTGCGATCTCTGGCATGAGCGGCAAGGAGCTGCCGGAGGCAGTAGCCAGATATTGCGATTTTTGGGGGCAGATCGTTGTGCTGCCCGACGTGAGCGAGACCGACGCGTCGAGACGCATCGTTCTTTGCAAATACCATCAGCGAGAGGCAGCCCCTTCTCAGCCCTAGGCGATGCGATCGCCCCTCTTTCGACATGCCGCAAGCGTTTCGGGCTGGCCCAAGCAGGCCGGAACCAAATTGATCACAGGCAGTTATCCAAACGAAGGGGCAATTCAGGAAATGGAGAAACTGCAATGAAAACAATGATCATGTGCGCGTTGGCGCTTTCCGTCGGCTTGCCGGCCATAGCTTCGGCAGCCGAGGCCGATGTGGTTATCAGAACCCACCATCGACACCACAACAGCGTCAGGATCATCAACGAGGACGGTCAGCGCTTGCATCACCGCCGCCATGGCGAAGTTGCGTTCTATGACCATGGACGCCGGCATCATCGCGGAGACATGGTCGTCGTGAGACGGCATCATCGCCCAGACACCGTCGTCGTGACAGGCTCCGTTTCCACTCACCGTCACTATCGCCACCACCCCGTGGTCATCGAAAACGACGGCTACTGATCGCCCACTGCCTGCCCAAGCGAACACGAAAAGAAAGCCCGCCCCAGCGTCAGCCAGGACGGGCTTTCCCGTTTACCAGTCATTGTTTTAGTGCACTCGACGGACACCAACTTCGAGTGACCGAGAACGTTCCTGAAATTTTGCGGGCACCCAGTGTGTTCATGTGGCGATGGGTTCGGCTCTGCGATGGGTTCCGTAGCGATCGGAAACTTTGACGAAGATCGCCGTCGGCTCTAGTAGTTCGATGCATATGATGGAGCCAGTGAAGCGGCTGTGCCGGGGTGCGGACATGAATCTGATTTCAACGACAGCCTCACCACCGGCTCTTGTGATTGCACTGTTTCTTCTCGCCGGCTGTTCGTCGATCGGCCGAACCGTCGATCCGGCGAAATACGACAGCATGAGCTGCGCCGAGCTCAACAGCGCGATGGGTGTCGTCGCGCGCGACATCTCGCAAACAGCAATCACCCGCGGCAAGGTCGCCAACACCAGCGTCCCACGCTGGCTGCTGGGCGGCGCGCGCGTGAAGGGCGCGGTCGCGGAGCGCGAAACGGCCAGGATCGACCGCCTGAAACAGCAGCAAGCGGCTCTTGCCAGCGCCAGGGCACGCCGATGCACCTCGCCTTCGCAATGAGCTTGAGTTCTCCCGAGCGGGCGCGCCTCAGGCGCTCAGCCTGAAGCGTGTGACGTCGATCGCGGCGGCCATCAGCGTCTGTGTGTAGGCGTGCTGCGGGTTACTGAAGATCGCCTCCGTCGGCCCCTCCTCGACGATCTTGCCTTGCTTCATGACGATGATGTAGTCGGCCATGGCGCGCACGACCGAGAGATCGTGGCTGATGAAGAGGTAGGACAGTTCGTGGTCCGCCTGCAGCTTGCGCAGCAGTTCGACGATCTGCTTCTGCACCGAGCGGTCGAGCGCGGAGGTCGGTTCGTCCAGCACCACCAGCTTGGGCTTCAGGATCATGGCCCGCGCGATGGCGATGCGCTGCCGTTGCCCGCCGGAGAATTCGTGCGGGTAGCGGTTGCGTGCATTGGGATCGAGGCCGACTTCGTTCAAGGCCTCGACCGCGCGTTGATCGCGTTGCTTGCCCGACAGGTTCGGCTCATGCACCAGCAGCCCTTCGGTGATAACCTGGCCGACGGTCATGCGCGGCGACAGCGAACCGAACGGGTCCTGGAACACCAGTTGCATCTCGCGCCGCAGCGGCCGCATCGCCTGTCGGTCGGCGGTGGAAATGTCGCGGTCGCCGAAACGGATGAGGCCATCGCTCGGCAACAGCCGCAGCAAGGCGCGGCCGAGCGTCGATTTGCCCGAGCCGGATTCACCGACAATGCCGATGGTCTGGTTGCGCTGCAGCCGGATCGAGATGTGGTCGACGGCGCGCAGCATCAGCGGCTCGCCAGCAAGGAACCCGCCGCCAATCCTGAATGTCACTTCGACATTCCTGCCTTCGAGCACCACCGGGGCATTGGCGGGCGGCGGCGCCTTGCTGCCCGTCGGCTCGGCCGCCAGCAGCATTTTCGTATAGGCATGCTGCGGATTGACGAAGATGGCTTCCGCCTCCCCCTCCTCGACGACCTCGCCCTGGCGCATGACATAGACGCGGTCGGCGAAGCGCCGCACGATGCCGAGATCGTGGGTGATGAAGACGATCGCCATGCCGAGCTTGCGTTGCAGCTCGGCCAGAAGCATCAGGATCTGCGCCTGGATGGTCACGTCGAGCGCCGTCGTCGGCTCGTCGGCGATCAGGATGTCCGGGTCGTTGGCAAGCGCCATGGCGATCATGACGCGCTGGCGCTGGCCACCCGACATTTCGTGCGGGTAGGATTTCATCCGCCGCTCGGGATCGGGGATATGCACGAGGCGCAGCAGCTTGAGCGCCTCTTCGTGCGCCTCGGCGGCATTCAAGCCCCGATGCCGGCGGATCGGTTCGATCAGCTGGTTGCCTATCGAATAGAGCGGATCGAGCGAGGTCATCGGCTCCTGGAAGATCATGCTGATCTTGGCGCCGCGGACCTTGTTCAGTTCGGATTTGCTCAACGTCAGAAGGTTGCGGCCGCGATAGTCGACACTGCCGGTGGCTTCGCCATTCGAGGCCAGCAGGCTCATCGCCGCCATCATCGTCTGGCTCTTGCCGGATCCGGATTCGCCAACCACGGCAACGGTTTCGCCTGCATTGACGTGGATGCTGATGCCCTTCACCGCCTCGACCGCGCCGTCGAGCGTGCGGAAGCGGACGCGCAGGTCCTTGACGCTGAGGATCGTTTCGGAAGCAGCCATCTCAGCGGTCCTTGGGGTCGAGCGCATCGCGCAGGCCGTCGCCGACGAAATTCAGGGCGAACAGCGTCGAGACGAGGAAGAAGGCGGGAAACAGGAGCAGCCAGTTGGCAGTGCCGATGTTCTTGGCGCCGACCGAGATCAGCACGCCCCAGCTGGTCATCGGCTCCTGCACGCCGAGCCCGAGGAACGACAGGAAACTCTCCAGGATGATGACCTGTGGCACCAGCAGCGTCATGTAGATCACCACGGGACCGAGCAGGTTGGGAATGACGTGGCGCAGCAGGATGCCGCGCTGGCCGACGCCCATGGCTTCCGCCGCCTGGACATATTCCTGGCGGCGGATCGACAGCGCTTGGCCGCGCACGATGCGGGCCATGTCGAGCCACAGCACGGCGCCCACGGCCAGGAACATCAACACGAAGTTGCGGCCGAAGAACACCACCAGCATGATGACGAAGAAGATGAAGGGTAAGGAATAGAGCACATCGACGATGCGCATCATCACCTCGTCGACCTTGCCCCCGGCAAAGCCGGCCGCCGCGCCATAGACGACGCCGATGACCACCGCCACGACGCCGGCGAGCAGACCGATGGCCAATGAGATGCGCCCGGCCATCAGCGTGCGCGACAGGAGATCGCGGCCGGTGTTGTCGGTGCCGAACAGGAAATACTGCTGCTTGACCGAGGCGCTCATCGTCACTTCGAGGCCGTCGGGCGACTTGCTTTCGATCTTGGTGTCGTCAAAGGCGTCGGAACGGTCGAGATAGCGGATGTTGCGGTCGTCGATCGGCTTGGTCGACTTGACGGTGACGAAGACCTGGTTGCCTTCCTGCCGCCATTCCTTGATGTCGACACGCATGCGCTTGATCGCTTCGGTGAGCGCCGTCTCGATCATCTCGGCCTTCGGATAGGCCGACAGGCTGGGCGGCATGCGCACATAGTCGGCATAGATGGTGGTGTATTGATGCGGCACGAACCAGGGTCCGAACACGCTGACGACACCGATCAGGGCAAGGTAATACAGACTGAACATGGCGGCGCGATTGGCCTTGAGGCGCGCCCAGGCGTCCGCCCAGAGCGAGCGGCCGATGACGGCGGGAGCCGTGGCTGCAATGTCAGTCATAGCGCACCCTCGGGTCGACGACCGCGTACATGACGTCGACGATCAGGTTGAAGACGATGGTGAAGATCGCGATCACCACCACGGTTCCCATCACCAGCGTGTAGTCGCGGTTAAGCGCGGCATCGACAAAATAGCGGCCGACGCCCGGAATGGAGAAAATTGTCTCGACGATGACCGAGCCGGTCAGCAGCGCCGCGGCTGCCGGGCCGGTGAAGGAGACGATCGGCAGGATGGCGCCGCGCAGCGCGTGCTTGACCACCACCGACCAGTCGGAGAGGCCGAGCGCGCGGGCTGTGCGGATATGATGGGACCGTAAGGATTCGATCATCGAGCCACGCATCAGCCGGGCGACGATGGCGATCTGCGGCAGAGCGAGCGTCAGCACCGGGCCAACCTTGTTGATGAAGGCGCCATCGCCCCATCCGCCGATCGGCAGGAGCTTCCAGGTCAGCCCGAACAGGAGCTGGATCACCGGCGCGATGACGAAGGTGGGGATTGTGCTGCCGGCGGTTGCCAGCGCAATCACAGTATAGTCGCCAAGCTTGTTCTGGTTGAGCGCGGCAATGGTGCCGAGCACCGAACCGAGCAGAAGTGCAAGGACAAGCGCCGAGGTGCCGAGCTGGATCGAAATCGGCAGCCCCTTGGCGAACAGTTCGGTGACGGTGAAATCCGGCATGTTGTAGCTCGGTCCGAAATTGCCGCGCAGCAGATTGCCGAGATAGTGGACATATTGCAGCCAGAGCGGATCGCCTAGGCCGAATTGCGCTTCCAGATTGGCCCTGATCTCGGGGCTCAGCCCTCGCTCCTGGTTGAACGGGCCTCCCGGCGCGACGCGTATCAGGAAGAACGCCATGGTCACGATGACGAACAGCGTCGGAATGGCGGTCAAAAGCCGCCTTAGTACATATCGCAGCATCGGTGCCCCGCTTGATCCAGAGCAGCGCGCGTCCAGTTGGACGATTGCACTCTAGCCTTCAAATCTTCGCACCGACATTGCCGAAAAGCGATTCCGGTTCCCGGGCCGATGCGATGGCAAACCAGCGCCGCCGCGCATTCAATGCGCGGCGGCTTGGCCAGGGATCAGTCCTTGCTGATGAAGCGCGACGGATGCACATCCATCACATTGTCGTCGAAGCCATGCAGCTTCGAGGAAACGATATCGTGGAAGCTGTAGTAGAGAAGCGGAATGTTACCGACGTCGTCGACAAGGATGCGCTCGGCCTCAGTAAGGTCCTTCATGCGCTCTTCTGGCTTGCCACCGGCAGCCGCCGCCTTGTCCATTGCCGCTTCATATGCCGGGCTGACATAGCTCGAATAGTTGTTGCCGCTGGCCTTGCGTGTGATGCCGAGGAAGGTCTCGGGATCCTTGTAGTCGGCGATCCAGGCGGCACGCGCCACGTCGTAATTGCCCTTCTGCTCGAGGAAGGAATAGTGGGTCTTGGTGTCAGTGTTGAGCAGCGTGACCTCGACGCCAAGCGGCTTCAGCTGTTCCTGGATGGCGACCGCGGTGTTCTTGTGGTTTTCCGAGGTGTTGTAGCGGATCTCCATCTTCAGCGGATGCTCGGGCGTATAGCCGAGTTTCTCGAGGATTTTCTTTGCGGCGTCCTCGCGGTCGATCTGCGGCATGTCGGCGTATTTGGCCATTGCCGGCGTGTAGCCGGCTATGCCCGGAGGCACCATCGAATAGCCAGGCAGCATCGAGTTCTGCCAGACCTTTTCGGCGATGAAATCGCGGTCGATCGCCATCGAGATGGCGTTGCGCAGCTCGACATTGTCCCAAGGCGCCTTGTCGGTCTTGATCGCATAGTAGTAGGTGCCGAGATACGGTCCGACGCGGACCTGAGCGCCGAACTTGGCCTTGAGGTCAGCGAGCTGTTCGGTCGGCAGGTCGCCGTAACTGTCGAGTTCGCCGGCCTCGAAGCGCTTCATCGCCGATGAACGGTCTTCGGTCGGGATATAGTTGACGACGTCCATCTTGACGGTGGCGGCGTCCCAGAATTTCGGATTCTTGACCAGCTTCATGTGGTCGTTGGGAATCCACTCGGCCAGCGTATAGGCGCCGTTCGAAACGAGATTGCCCGCCTTGATCCAGTCGGCGCCGAGCTTTTCGATTGAGGCCTTGTTGACCGGATAGGTGGCCTGGTGGGTCAGCATCTCCAGGAAGTAGGGCGTCGGCGCCTTCAGAGTCACTTCAAGGGTGTTGGTGTCGATCGCCTTGACGCCCAAATCCTCGGGCTTGCCTTTCTTGGTGTTGACTTCCTCGGCGTTCTTCACGGGATAGAGCATGGAAGCGTATTCGGCGGCGGTGGCCGGATCCTCCAGCCTACGGAAGGAGTAGACGAAGTCGTCCGCCGTCACCGGGCTGCCATCCGACCACAAGCCGTCCTTGCGCAGCTTGAAGGTGTAGACGGTGCCGTCATCCGATACGGTCCAGCTTTCGGCGGCGCCCGGTATGAGGTTCGTCTTCTGATCGTGCATGACCAGTCCCTGGAACAGGTCGCGAATGATATCGGCTTCGTAGACGGTCGAGGTCTTGTGCGGGTCGACCGTCTCCGCCTCGGCGGCGGCGCCTCTGTTGTAGACGGTCTCGGCGAAAGCCGGCGTGTAGAATGTGCCGGCTGCCAATGCCATCGTCGTGGCGAACACCGTCGCCTTCAGCATGTTTCTCAGCATGAAGTTCTCCCTGTCGGCGCTGCCGTCGGCGCGCCTTTGAGTGTTGACGCCCCGGAGCCGATGTCTGACCCCTTTGAGCGCGCCGCCGGTTCCCTTCCTGCGGCTGGTGCCCAGACACTAACGCGGAGAATTTTTATTTCAACAGACTCTCTGGGTCACCCAAAGTAAGGCGGCACGAAAGTTGTGCCGTGACGGCCGAAACACCAGCCGAAACCAGAAGCTTGACTTGGTTTCCTCATCTCGACGCCATTCTTCACCCGGAATCTGTGGCCGCGCCAGTTTGCCGGAATGTGTTAATGCGTTCTTAAGCAACCAGAAGTTACATTATGGGTGCCTTTTATACGATTCCATCTCAGACGCGTGGCAGTCATGAGTACCTGGACAAGTAAATCAATAGAAATCCGTCAGTTAATGCGGAAATTTCAAGAAGAATCCGGTACTTCTGCGGTTGAGTTCGCACTGCTCTCGCCCATCTTCATCCTCCTTCTACTCGGAATGGTTGCATACGGCATATATTTTGGCGCCGCAAACTCGATCCAGCAGATCGCGGCGGATGCGGCCCGCACAGCAATTGCCGGACTGAACCAGACCGAGCGCCAGACGCTCGTCGCCAGCTTCGTCACCAACAATGCCGGCGGGTATCCCTTCGTGGATGCCAGCAAGTTGACCTACCAGGCCAACGACAGCACGGCCGACGGAAGCCAGTTCGTGGTGTCCATCCAGTACGATGCCCGCAACCTGCCGATCTGGAATCTCTTCCCGGGCATCGCCATGCCGGGAAGTACGATCAAGCGCCAGTCAACGATAAGGGTCGGGGGCATCTGAATGCTGCTGCGGGCTTGCGATGCGATCGGCCGGCTCGCCCGATTGATGCTGGCCGACAGACAGGCGAACATCGCCGTCATGACCGCGTTGAGCGCGCCGGTCGCGCTGGCGCTGGCTGCGGTGGCAATCGACGAAGCCTCGATCTATACCGAGCGCCGCGAAGCCCAGGCAATGGTGGACCTTGCTGCGATCACCGCTGCCTCGAACATCACCAAAGTCGACACCGCTGTCGTGACCACGCTGACCGACAACGGCATGCCGGGCGTGGTCGTTCAAGGCTCGGGACAGACGATCGCGCCGGCCGTCGGCAAAACCGTCGTGTCGGTCACGCCCGGCCGCTACGCGGCATCAACCGCCAATGTCAGCCAACGCTTCCAGTCCGGCGTAACGCCCTACAATGCCGTCCGTGTCACCCTGAAGAAGATCCCTGCCCGCTATTTCGCGAGTTCGCTGCTCCCCACTCCCGTCATCGGCACCGAGGCCACCGCCAGCATGACGCCGCAGGCGACGTTCTCGGTCGGGTCGAGGTTGCTCAGCGTCGATGGCGGCATTCTCAACGCGCTGCTCAGTGGACTTCTCGGCGGCAACATCTCGCTCAGCGTCATGGACTACAACGGGTTGATCTCGGCCGATGTCAGCGTGCTCTCGTTCATAGACGGTCTTGCCACACAATTGAGCCTGACCGGCGTCACCTATTCGGACGTGCTGGCATCGAATGCGACTGTCGGCCAGATCGCCACCGCCATGGCCAACGTGCCCAGGCTTGGCAACACGGCCAAGCTGGCGCTGCAGACCATCGCCTCGAAATCGACCAGCACGGGCAAGATCCCGCTCAACAAGCTTGTCGATCTCGGTTCAGTCGGCAGCTTGGCTCTCGGGCAAAGACCAACCGGCCTTGGGCTAGACACCAACGCCATGGGCATGCTGACCGCTGCCGCCGTACTGGCCAACGGCACCAACCAGGCCCAGGTCAATCTTGGCGCCACCGTACCCGGGCTTCTGTCCACGGCGCTTACCATTGCCATTGGCGAGCCGATGCAATCTTCGCCATGGCTGGCGGTCGATGGCATCGGAACCGTGGTGCGCACCGCCCAGACGCGCATCAAACTGGTTGCCAGCGTCGGTGTCGGCACGCCCGGTCTCGGCGGCGGTATCAGCCTGCTGGCCGTCAATCTGCCGCTCAATGTGGAAGTCGCCTATGCCGAAGCCAAACTGACCGACATCACCTGTCCGACCGGGCCTTCCAGCATCAATGTTTCCATCGCCGCGCACCCGGGTATCGCCTCGCTGCATCTGGCCAACAGCAACAGTTCAGGCTTCGGCGATTTCAGTCAGCCGCAGACGTTCACCGACGCGGAGATCGCGGATGTGAGCCTCCATATGCTGCTGATCAACATTCCGCTGATACAGGTGATGGGTTCCGCCGCCACCGCGATCACCAACAATAGCCCGACGACGTTGAACTTCAATGCGACCGACATCGCCAACAAGACGGTCAAGACCGTTTCGACGCGCAACATATCGCAGTCGCTGACCACATCGCTGGTCGGCAACCTGTCGCTTTCGGTCAATGCGCTTGGTCTCGGAATCGATCTGACCGCACTGCTCGCAACGGTGAAGCCGGCAGTCATGGCCGTGCTGAACGGCGTAACGGCGCCGGTCGACGACCTGCTCTACAACGTGCTTTCGGCGCTCGGTATCGGCGTCGGCCAGGCCGATGTGCGTGTCACCGGTGCGACCTGCGGGCGCGCGGTTCTCGTTCAATAAGGCATCAGCAGCCCAAGCGGGATCACCTTCCTCGCAAGCGGCGGCCGAAGCACTGAATCAGTCGAGCTGACCAAGGAAACAGCCAAGCGCCGTCAGCGAGATCTGGCTCTCTTCAACAACCCCGCGGCCACCATCAATAGCCACGACAGCTCCTGTATCCGGCGGCAACGGCCAATTCGCCGGCTCCTCGGCGAAGTTGAAGACACAGAGAAGTTTCTCACCGCCGTCTTCGCGGATGAAGGCGAGAATTTCGCCGTCCGCATCGAAAAACTGGATCGAACCGCCGACCAGCGCCGGATGCCCCCTGCGCAAGGCGAGCATGGTCCGATAGAAGGCGAGCACCGAGGCGGTGTCGGCGTTCTGGACGTCGACCGCGCGGTCGCGATGGCTGGCCGGTATCGGCAGCCACGGTTTACCGGTGGAGAAGCCCGCATTGTCGGCACCGGCCTCCCAGACCATCGGCGTGCGACAGCCGTCCCTGCCCTTGACGCCCGGCCAGAAGCGGATGCCAACGGGATCGCGCAGATCCTCGAAGGCGAGTTCCGCCTCCTCCAGGCCGAGTTCCTCGCCCTCGTAGAGACAGATCGATCCGCGCAGGCAGGAGAGCAGCATGATCGAGAACCTTGCGACCGTATCGGGATCGCTGTCGGGCCTCGTCCAGCGGGTGACGTGGCGCACCACGTCATGGTTGGAAAACGCCCAGCAGACCCAGCCGTCGGACACCGCCGCCTCGAAGGCTTCGACACAGCCCCGCACATGCGCCGCCGAGAATTGTGGGCCAAGCAGGTCAAAGGTGTAACACATATGGAGCTTGTCGCCGCCGGTGGTGTAGGCGGCGAGCGTCTGCAAAGAGCGGCCTTCATCGCCGATCTCGCCGACGGCGGCGCGGTCGTCATACTCGTCGAGCAGCGCCCTGAAGCGCTTGAGGAACGCCAGGTTTTCCGGCTGCGTCTTGTCGAACAGATGTTCCTGGTAGAGGTAGGTGTTGGTCTCGCTGTTGGTGCCGGCGACGCTTGACGCCAAGGGTGGATTGCTGCGCAGCCAGCGGTCGTGGACATAGTAGTTGACCGTGTCGAGCCGAAAGCCGTCGACGCCACGCTCCAGCCAGAACCGTACCGTTTCCAGAAGCGCGTCGTGGACCTCCGGATTGTGGAAATTCAAATCCGGCTGAGAAGCGAGAAAATTGTGCATGTAGTACTGCCGGCGGGTCGAATCCCACTCCCAGGCCGGGCCACCGAAGACGGAGAGCCAGTTGTTGGGCGCGCCGCCATCGGGCTTGGTATCGGCCCAGACATACCAGTCGGCCTTGGGGTTGTCGCGGCTGGAGCGGCTTTCGACGAACCATTCGTGCTTGTCGGATGAGTGCGACAATACCTGGTCGATGATGACTTTCAGGCCGAGCCGATGCGCCTCGGCGACCAGCGCATCGAAATCCTCCATGCCACCGAACATCGGATCGACGGCGCAATAGTCCGACACGTCGTAGCCCATGTCAGCCATCGGTGACTTGAAGAAGGGCGACAGCCAGATGGCGTCGACACCAAGGGAGGCGACATGCTCCAGGCGGTTGGCGATGCCGCGCAGATCGCCGCTGCCGTCGCCGGTCGTATCCTGGAAGGAGCGCGGATAGATCTGATAGATGACGCAGCCACGCCACCATCCGATCCGGTCACCTGCCGCCATTGCGCTTCTCCCCTGTGCCGGCCTGTGCAGCTGCGCGTTCGATCATGAAGATCACCGACCGCCCCGATACCGGCCGCTCGATGTCGGCCGCCTCAGCCGTTTCAATGGCCGGCTCCCAGAAAAATCCCTCGCGAGGCGGCAGGGTGAAAATGCAGGCCCGGCGGTCGCCGTTGATCAGCACCGCAAGACGGCGTTCGTCATCGCTGTCGCCGCCCAGAATCATGACCAGGCGGTGCCGCTGCGGGTCCTGCCAGCTTTGTTGGTCGAGCGGCGCGCCTGTTTCGGTCAGCCATGCGACGTCCGCTATGTCGGAATTTCCTGGTGGCCGGCCCGTGAGAAAGCGCGTGTCGGAGAGTGCCGGCACCGCTCGGCGCAGCGTCGAAAGCAGGACCGTGTAATGCTCCAGCGCCTGGTCGCGCCCGGCCCAGTCGAGCCAGGTGATCGCGTTGTCCTGCGCATAGGCATTGTTGTTGCCCTGCTGGCTGCGGCCGAATTCGTCGCCGGCCGTCAGCATGATGGTGCCGCGCGAGGCAAACAAGGTGGCGAGCAGCGCGTGCTGATCGTTGAGGCGCGCCGTAGCTACGGCCGGGTTGTCCGCATCGCCTTCCACGCCGTTGTTCCAGGACAGGTTTTCATTGTGGCCGTCGCGGTTCTGCTCGCCATTGGCCTGGTTGTGCTTGCGCTCGTAGCGCACGATGTCGGTCAGGGTCATGCCGTCATGGGCGGCGATGAAATTGACCGTGCGGCTGGCGCTTTGTTCGTTTGCCGCAAACACATCGGACGAACCGGAAAGCCGGGTCGCCAGTGCGCCGACCATGCCGGCGTCACCGCGCCAGAAGCGCCTGATATCATCGCGATACTTGTCATTCCATTCGAGGAAAGGCGGCGGAAAATTCCCGAGCTGATAGCCATCCGGACCGATGTCCCAAGGTTCGGCGATCAGCACGCGATCGGCCAGCAGCACGTCCTCGCCCATCGCCTTCAGCAACGGCGCCTCGTCGTCGAATGTCCCTTCGACCCGTCCCAGAATGGGCGCCAGGTCGAAGCGGAAACCATCGACGCCGGCATAGCGGACAAAATGGCGAAGCGTGTCGAGGACCATCTCCCCAGCGATCGGGTGGTCGCATGCCACCGTGTTACCCGTCCCGGTGTCGTTGGCCAGCCTGCCGTCCGGCGTGTGCCGGTAATAGGCCTGGTTGTCGAAACCGCGCAGCGACAGTGTTGGCCCGAGCCGGTCGCTCTCGCCGGTGTGGTTGAAGACAAGGTCCAGAATGACGCCGATGCCGGCCTGCCGTAGCGCGGCGACCGCGTTCCGCAATTCCATGATGCCGCCAGGCGCAAGGCGTGGATCAAGCGCCATGAAGGTGACGGGATTGTAGCCCCAGGCGTTGCGCAGCCCGAGCGGCGGCAGGTGCCGTTCATCGATCGACGCCGTCACCGGCATCAATTCGACAGCACTGACGCCGAGCTTTTTCAGGTGCTCGATAACCACAGGATGGGCGAGAGCAGCGACCGTGCCGCGCAGGTTCTCGGGAATGTCCGGATGCAGCATGGTGAAGGCGCGCACCGGCACTTCGTAGATCAGGCCGCCGGGCTGGAACAGCGGCGGCGCTGCCGGCACTGGTTTCGGCAAGGCAGCGGCAATGGCCTTTGGCATCAGCGGCGCGGTATCGAGGCCCTCGCCCCGGCGCCGGGTCAGCTGCCAGTCATAGGCGTAAGGCCTGTCGATCCCGAGGGCGTAGGGATCGATCAACATTTTTTCGGGGTCGAACCATAGGCCGCGATCCGGCGCATAGTCGCCATCGGCGCGAAACCCGTAGCGGGTGCCTGGGCCAAGACCGGCGACGAAGAGCGCATGCACGCCCTCGCCTTCCAGCTGCAGCTCAAGCCGTTCGATTTCCTGGTTGCCCTGCTCGTCAAAAATCGAGACCCAGAGCCGACGGGCGGCCTGCGACCATGCGGCAAAGCGAATGCCGCCCTCCGAAACAAGCCCGCCAAATCGCGGCCGCTGATCGGCCGGCATCGCAGATTTCATTAAGTGATGACACTCGGCTTGGCGCGGCCGGTATGGCTGCGAATCCCTGCAATATCATCGGCCGCCGATATCAGATCGGCAAGGACGGCCTGGGTATCGAGATCGTGCCGCGACGTGTCCGGCTCGTAGCGCTCGATATAGACGCGCAAAGTCGCGCCCGACGTGCCCGTGCCCGAAAGCCTGAAGACGACACGCGAACCGCCTTCGAACAGCACCCTGATGCCCTGGTGTTCGCTGGTCGAACCGTCGACCGGATCGTGATAGGCGAAGTCGTCGGCGCTGGCGATCGTCATGCCGCGCACCTTGGTCCCCGGCAATGAACCGAGCTTGGCGCGGAGTTCGTCGACCAGCGCGTTGGCGCGGTCACTTTCGACCTCCTCATAGTCGTGGCGCGAATAGTAATTGCGGCCATAGGTCGCCCAATGCTCGGTGACGATCTGCTTGCAGCTCTCACCGCGCGCGGCGAGGATGTTGAGCCACAGCAGCACCGCCCACAGGCCGTCCTTTTCGCGGACATGGTTTGAGCCGGTTCCGGCACTTTCCTCGCCGCAGATCGTCGCCATGTCGGCGTCGAGCAGGTTGCCGAAGAACTTCCAGCCGGTCGGAGTTTCATAGATGCCGATGCCGAGTTTTTCGGCGACGCGATCGGCCGCGCCACTGGTCGGCATCGAGCGGGCGATGCCCTTCAGGCCTTCGCTGTAGCCGGGAGCCAGGCGGGCGTTGGCGGCAAGCATGGCGACCGAATCCGACGGCGTGACGAATATGCCCTTGCCGATGATCAGGTTGCGGTCGCCGTCGCCATCGGAGGCGGCGCCGAAATCCGGAGCGTCCGGCCCCATCATCTCGTCATAGAGATGTTTGGCATGGACGAGGTTGGGGTCCGGATGGTGACCACCGAAATCGGGTAGCGGCTTGAAGTTGCGGCAGGTGCCGTTGGGCGCGCCAAGCCGGTTTTCCAGGATCTCCTTGGCGTAGGGGCCCGTCACCGCGTGCATGGCGTCGAAGCGCATGCGGAAGCCGTATTTGAAATTGGCGCGGATGGCGTCGAAATCGAACAGGCTTTCCATCAGCTCGGCATAGTCGGCGACCGGATCGATGATCTCGACCGTCATGCCGCCGGCCTTGACCGTGCCGATCTTGTCGATGTCGATCGCCTCGATATCGGTGGTCTTGAAGCTCGCAATCGTCTTGGTCTTTTCGAAGATCGCGTCGGTCAGCTTTTCCGGCGCCGGACCGCCATTGCCGGCATTGTACTTGATGCCGAAATCCTCGTGCGGACCGCCCGGATTGTGGCTGGCCGACAGGATGATGCCGCCGAAGGTCTTGTATTTGCGGATGATATGCGAGGCGGCCGGCGTCGACAGGATGCCGCCCTGCCCGACCATCACCTTGCCGAAGCCGTTGGCGGCGGCCATGGCGATCGCCTTCTGGATGACCTCGCGGTTGTAGAAGCGGCCATCGCCGCCGATCACCAGGGTCTTGCCCTTGAACCCGTCGAGCGCGTCGAAGATCGACTGGATGAAGTTCTCGGCATAGTGCTCCTGCTGGAACACCGGCACCTTCTTGCGCAGGCCCGACGTGCCGGGTTTCTGGTCGGGATAGGGCTTGGTGGGGACGGTCCGTATCATGCTTCAGGCAACCCTTTTCGAAAGCAGCAAGCGATAGAGTTCGACATATTTTTCGGCGCTCTTGTCCCACGACACATCGGCTTTCATGCCCTGGCGCTGCAGCGATTCCCAGACCGCCGGACTGGCATGTGCGTCGACGAGGCGGCGCACGGCGTGCAGCAGGGCGCCGCCATTGTTGGGCGCGAACTGGAAGCCGGTCGCGACGCCGGCCGAGACGGCGGCCTCGTTGGCATCGATGACCGTATCGGCCAGGCCGCCGGTGCGGGCAACCAGCGGCACGCAGCCATAGCGCAGGCCGTAAAGCTGCGTCAGCCCGCAGGGTTCGAAGCGCGAGGGAATGACAATGGCGTCGCAGCCGCCTTGCATGATGTGCGACAGCCCCTCGTCATAGCCGATGACGACGCCGATGCGGCCACGATGTCGAGCTGCGGCTGCGAGCAGCGCGCCTTCGAGGCCGGCATCGCCCGAACCCAGGATGGCCAGCCGGGCGCCCCTGGCAACGATGCCGTCGACGACCATCGCCAGTATGTCCATACCCTTTTGCCAGGTCAGGCGGCTGATGACGCAGACGATCGGGCTGTCGTCGCGCTCGAGGCCGAAGCGGTCCTCCACGGCAGCCCTGTTGGGCGCGCGCGCCTTCAGCGTCGCGGCCGTATAGTCGGAGACCAGATGCTTGTCGGTTTCCGGGTCCCAGATGCCGGTGTCGATGCCGTTGACGATGCCATAGAGATCGCTGGAGCGCATGTTGATAAGGCCGTCGAGGCCCATGCCGAATTCGGCCGAGCGGATCTCCTGCGCGTAGGTCGGGCTGACGGTGGTGATTGCCCAGGCCGCTTGCAGGCCGGCCTTGAGGAAGCCGACGCCGCCATAATATTCGACGCCGTCGAGCGCCATCGCCACCGCCGGCAAGCCAAGCTCGCCGAAGATGCCGGCGCCGAACTGGCCCTGGAAGGCAAGGTTGTGGACGGTCATCATCGAGGGGACACCAACCGCCTTGCCGTAGCGCATGTATGCAAGCGTCATCGCCGACTGCCAGTCATGGGCATGGACGATGTCGGGCTGGTAGCCGGAGATGGCCCCGCCGGCGATGTCGCCGCCGACCTGGCTCAGCGCCGCGAAACGCCGCCAATTGTCAGGCCAATCGACGCCGGTCGCATTGCCATAGGGGCCGCCGGGGCGGTCGAACAGATGCGGCGCGTCGAGCACGAACAGTTCGAGCCCGGCGAGCTGGACGGAATGGACGGAGGCCTTGGCGCCCTGCAGCAAGGGATATTGCAGAACGGCCTTCTTTTTCTTGAAGGCCGCCATCACGGTCGGAAAGCCGGGAATAAGCGTGCGCATGGTCACGCCCTTGGCCGCCAGTGCGATGGGCAGCGCACCGGTCACGTCGGCAAGCCCGCCGGTCTTGATCAGCGGAAAAATCTCGGGCGTGACCGACAGAACCTGCATGCGCCTACAATCCGATCCTGTCTGTCCTAGAGCCCTTTGTCTTGACCCAATTCCGGACGGAAAACCGTTTCACACTTTTCCTGGAATTGCTCTAAAGCGCCAGCTTGTCGATCATGTCCTGGGTGACCAGGCAGATGCCCTTTTCAGAAACACGGAAGCGCTTGGCGTCGAGGACGGGGTCTTCGCCAACCACCAGCCCTTCCGGTATCCTAACACCATGGTCGATGACGACGCGCTTCAACTTTGCGTTCCGGCCGACATGAACGTCGGGCAGCATGACCACTTCTTCGAGCGTCGAATAGGAATTGATGCGCGCACCGGTGAAGATCAGGCTTCTCTTCAGCGAGGCACCCGAGACGATGCAATCGCCCGAGACCAGCGAGGAAACGGCGGAGCCGCGGCGGCCATCCTCGTCATGCACGAACTTTGCCGGCGGCTTCAATTCGGCATAGGTCCAGATCGGCCAGTCGCGATCGTAGAGGTCGAGTTCCGGCGTGACGTCGGTCAAATCGATGTTGGCTTCCCAATAGGCGTCGACCGTTCCGACATCGCGCCAGTAGGCCTCGTTCTCGGCGGTCGAACGGACGCAGGACTTGGCGAAGCGGTGGGCGATCGCCTTACCGTGCTGGACGATATAGGGAATGATGTCCTTGCCGAAGTCGCGGCTCGAGCCCGGCTCGGCCGCATCACGGCGCAGTTGCTCCATCAGGAACTTGGTCTTGAAGACGTAGATGCCCATCGAGGCCAGCGCGAACTCCGGCCTGTCGGGAATGCCGGGCGGATCGGCGGGCTTTTCGACGAAGGCAATGATGTTGTCCTTGGCGTCGACATGCATGACGCCGAAGCCGACGGCTTCCATGCGCGGCACTTCGAGGCAGCCAACGGTGACGTCGGCATTGGCGTCGACGTGCTGGCGAAGCATCATCTCGTAGTCCATCTTGTAGATGTGGTCGCCGGCGAGGATGACCATGTATTCGGGCCCGTAAGCCTCGATGATGTCGATGTTCTGGTAAACCGCGTCGGCCGTGCCCTCATACCACTGCGTTTCCGAAACACGCTGGCTGGCCGGCAGGATGTCGAAACTCTCGTTTCGCTCGGGTCGCAGGAAGTTCCAGCCGCGCTGCAGATGACGGATCAGCGAATGCGCCTTGTACTGGGTGGCGACGCCCAGGCGGCGAATGCCGGAATTGAGCGCGTTGGAGAGCGCGAAGTCGATGATGCGCGTCTTGCCGCCGAAATAGACGGCCGGCTTGGCGCGTCGGTCGGTCAGTTCCTTGAGGCGGCTGCCGCGGCCGCCGGCCAGTACATAGGCCATGGCATCGCGCGCCAGCGGCTGGGTCCGTTTCAAGTCTGCCATTTCTAGCCTCCCAAGTTACTCAGTCTCGACATGTTACCCGGTTTCGGGGGTCAGTCCGCAACGAGTTCGAGCATGATCGTCGACAGCGGCGGCAGAAGCATCGTTGCCGAGATGCCGCCTCCCTCCGCCAGCGCCTCGACCATGCCGCCATTGCCCTTGCCGGAACCGCCATATTCCGCGGCGTCGGTGTTGATGATTTCGCGCCAGTTTCCGGCCGTCGGCAACGGCACGCGATAATTGTCGCGCGGCACCGGCGTGAAATTGGAGATGACCGCCACCGGGCTGCCGCCCGGTGCACTGCGCAGCCAGGCAAAAACCGAATTCTGGCTGTCGTCGACGATCAGCCAGGAAAACCCTTCCGGTTCGCAATCGCGGCCATGCAGCGCCGGGCGCGAACGGTAGAGATAGTTGAGATCGCGCACCGTTTGCCAGACGCCGCGATGCGGGCGGAACTCAAGCAGGTTCCAGTCGAGCGCGCGTGCCTCGCTCCATTCGCGGCGCTGCGCGAACTCCTGCCCCATGAACAGCAGCTTCTTGCCGGGATACCCCCACATGAAGGCGTAGTAGGCGCGCAGCGTCGCGAATTTCTGCCAGTCGTCGCCGGCCATCTTGCCAAGCAGCGTACCTTTGCCGTGCACGACCTCGTCATGCGAGAGCGGCAGCACGAAATTCTCCGAGAAGGCGTAGGTCAGGCCGAAGGTGAGATCGTTGTGGTGGTGCTTGCGGAATATCGGCTCCTTGGAGAAATACTCCAGCGTGTCGTGCATGAAGCCCATGTTCCACTTGAAGCCGAAGCCCAGCCCGCCTTCATGCACCGGTGCCGAGACCTTCGGCCACGAGGTCGACTCCTCGGCGATGGTGATCACGCCCGGATGGTGGCCGTAGACCTCCTTGTTCATCTTCTGCAGGAAGCTGACCGCCTCGAGGTTCTCGCGGCCGCCCTTCTCGTTGGGGATCCATTCGCCCTGCTTGCGCGAATAGTCGAGGTAGAGCATCGAGGCGACCGCATCGACGCGAAGCCCGTCGACATGATATTTCTCGGCCCAGAACAACGCGTTGTTGACCAGGAACGACACCACCTCGCGGCGGCCGAAATTGTAGATCGCGGTGTTCCAGTCGGGATGAAAGCCCTTGCGCGGATCGGCGTGCTCATAGAGCGCGGTGCCGTCGAAATGAACGAGGCCGTGCTCGTCGACCGGAAAATGCGCCGGCACCCAGTCGAGGATGACGCCGACGCCGGCGCGGTGAGCGCCATCGACGAAGCGGGCAAAGCCGTCGGGATCGCCGAAGCGGGCCGACGGCGCATAAAGTCCGGTTGTCTGATAACCCCACGACGGATCATAGGGGTGTTCGGAGATCGGCATGAACTCGATGTGGGTGAAGCCGGTCTCGACTGCATAGGGGATCAGCCGGTCGGCCAGTTCGTCCCATGACAGGAACGTGCCGTCGTCGCGAAGTTGCCAGGAACCGGCATGGACCTCGTAGATCGAGATGGCTTCGCGCCGATGATCGGCATTGCGCCAGAAACTGCGATGGGCCTCGTCGCCCCACGGATGGGCCGGCGGCACCGCGGTCACCGAGGCGGTCGCCGGCCGCAATTCGGACTTGAAGGCGAACGGGTCGGCCTTCAGCGGCAGCCTGACGCCATCGGGCCCGATGATCTCGTATTTGTAGGGCCGGCCGGCGCCGATATCGGGAATGAACACTTCCCAGATGCCGGTGTCGCGTCGGTCGCGCATCGAATGCCGGCGGCCGTCCCATTCGTTGAAATCGCCGACCACCGAGACGCGCCGCGCGTTGGGAGCCCAGACGGCGAAATGCACGCCCGTGGCACCCTCATGCTCGATGACATGCGCGCCGATTTTGTCGAACAGCCTCAGATGCGAGCCCTCGGCGATGTAGTAATCGTCCATCGGCCCGAGCACCGGACCGAACGAATAGGGATCCGTCAGCCACCAGTCGCCGCCGGCGTTCCTGGCATGATAGCGCAGCGGCTGACGCTTGCGGATCAACAGCTTGCCTTCGAAAAACCCACCGTCGTCGCGCCTCGACAGTTCACCGGCGATGTTGCCGGTCAGCGTATAGGCGGTGACGAACTCCGCGTGCGGGACAAAGCAGCGGGCAAACAGGCTCTTGCCGACCTCATGAACGCCAAGGATAGCGAAGGGATCGCCATGCGTGCCGGCAACAATCGCCGCGACATCGCTGGCTGCCGCCAGTCCGTCCGGCCCGCTTGTCGCAGCGGTCGCGCGCGGCTTCTTCATCAGGCAGTGTCCCTCCCCGGGCACGACTCTTTGTTCTTGTGCATGTCATTACCCCAAAACCGCTAGGCACTTTTGGGCGACATGCACCAATGTTTGTTTCGTGCCTGTCATTGTCCCAAAACGGCTATGCACTTTGGGCGACATGCAACGAGACCGATTGTTCGCGGCCTCATGCAATCACATCAGACAGGCACGTTCCAGATTTCTTTCGCATATTGGCGGATCGTGCGATCGGAGGAGAACCAGCCGACACGCGCAACGTTGCGGATTGCCTTGGCGTACCAGTCGGGACTGTTGCGCCAGACGGCATCGACTTCGCGCTGCATCGCGGTGTAGGCGTCGAAATCGGCGGCGACCATGAACCAATCGCTCTGATAGAGACCGTTGATCAAGTCGCGGTAACGCTCCGGATCGTCCGGCGAGAAGACGCCCGACGATACGGCGGCGACTGCCTGTGCCAGTTCGGGCGATGCTTCGATCACAGCGCGTGGGTTGTAGCCATTGTTGCGCCGCTCGGCGACCTCGGCAGTGGTCAGGCCGAAGATGAAGATGTTGTCGTCGCCGACGCACTCCTTGATCTCGACATTGGCGCCGTCGAGCGTGCCGATGGTCAGCGCGCCGTTCAGCGCGAACTTCATGTTGCCGGTGCCCGACGCTTCCATGCCGGCGGTCGATATCTGCTCGGATAGGTCGGCAGCCGGCATCATGATCTCGGCCAGGCTGACATTGTAGTTCGGCACGAACACCACCTTCAGCAAACCGCGCACGGCCGGGTCGCGGTTGATGACCTTGGCGACGTCGTTGGCGAGTTTGATGATCAGCTTGGCGTTGTGATAGCTGGGCGCCGCCTTGCCGCCGAAGAACTTTACGCGCGGCATCCAGTCACGCTCGGGGTGCGAGCGGATCTGGTCGTAGAGCGCGATCGCTTCGAGGATGTTCAGGAGCTGGCGCTTGTATTCATGGATGCGCTTGACCTGGATATCGAACAGCGCCGAGGGATCGACCTTGATGCCGAGCCGGTCGGCCACGAGATTGGCCAGCCGCACTTTGTTGGCGCGCTTGACGGCGGCGAACTTGTCGCGAAAGGCGGGATCGTCGGCGAAGGCATCGAGATCCTTGATGGCGTCGATGTCATCGAGAAAACGGTCGCCGATCGCCTCGCGGGAAAGCGACGTCAGCCCGGGATTGCACTGAATCAGCCAGCGCCGCGGCGTGATGCCGTTGGTCTTGTTGTTGATGCGATCGGGATAGAGCTTGTGCAGGTCGGCGAACACTGTCTCCTTCATCAGGTCGGTGTGAAGAGCCGAAACGCCGTTGATCGAATGCGAGCCGACAAAGGCCAGGTTGCCCATGCGCACCCGGCGGTCGCCATTTTCCTGGATCAGCGAGATGCGGCTGATCTGCTCGTCCGAGAACTGGTCGGAGGCACGCGCCTCCAGAAGCACTTCGGCATTGATCGCATAGACGATCTGCATGTGGCGCGGCAAAAGCCGCTCGAACAGCGGCACCGGCCAGCTTTCCAGCGCTTCGGGAAGCAGCGTGTGGTTGGTGTAGCCGAAGGTGCGCTTGGTGATGCTCCAGGCCTGGTCGAAGTCCATACCGTGGACGTCCATCAGCAGACGCATCAGCTCCGGCACCGCGATGGCCGGATGGGTGTCATTGAGATGGATCGCCGCCTTGTCGGGCAGCGACTTAAGATCACCATACTGGCTGAGATGGCGCTGGACGATGTCCTGCAGCGAGGCGGTGGAGAAGAAGTACTCTTGCCTGAGCCGCAGCTCCTGCCCGGCCTTGTGCGAATCCGCGGGATAGAGCACGCGTGACAGGGCATCAGCCTTGTTGCTTTCGGCAAGCGCGCCGATGTGGTCGCCGGCATTGAACTTGTCGAGCAGGATCGGATCGACCGGCATGCCCGACCACAGCCGCAGCGTGTTGACGCGGTTGGCCCGCCAGCCAACGACGGGCGTGTCATAGGCGACGGCTAGGACATGCTCGGTCGGCTTCCAGACATGGCGTTCGAGCCGGCCGTCCTTCGAGGTGATCGATTCCACCGAGCCGCCGAAACCGACCTCGAAGGAGCGTTCGCGCCGTTCGAACTCCCAGGGGTTGCCGTGATCGAGCCAGGTCTCGGGCAGTTCGACCTGCCAGCCGTCGTGAATCTCCTGGCGGAACATGCCATTGGCGTAGCGGATACCGTAGCCATGCGCGGGAATATCGACGGTCGCCATGCTTTCCATGAAGCAGGCCGCGAGCCGGCCGAGGCCGCCATTGCCAAGTGCCGCATCCGGCTCGAGTGCGGCGATGAGGTCGAGATCGACGCCAAGCGAGGACAAGGCTTCGCGCATATTGTCCATCAGGCCGAGATTGGAGAAGGCGTCGCGCATCAGACGGCCAATAAGGAACTCCAGCGACAGATAGTAGACGCGCTTTTCCTTCTGGTCGTAGGCCTCTTTCGTCGCCTGCATCCAGTGATCGACAATACGGTCGCGCACGACCTTGATCGAGGCGGTGAGCCAGTCGTACTGGGTCGCGACGGTGGTATCCTTGCCGACCCTGTATTTGAGGGCCATCAAGACTTCCCTTGCGAGCGTCTGCGGGTCAGGATTTTTGAGCAGTGGCGGGAGGGGTTCGGATGTCATAGCGCGCGTCATGCTGCCTCTCGTACGGTTGCCATGATCATACCGGCTTTCATCGTTCCTCCCAGCCCATGCTAGCCGATACTCCCACATGTTCAATCGATTTAGATGAACCCGCGCGGAGTTACCCTGCGGCAATTTGACAGTTCAGGCCGCCAGTGCCGCCTCCGGCGGAACCTTGGCTCCCGTCATGAAGGCCACGGCATCCGACATCGTATATTGCTTGGGATCGATGACGCAGAGGCGACGGCCCAGGCGGTGGATGTGGATGCGGTCGGCGACCTCGAAGACATGCGGCATGTTGTGCGAGATGAGCACGATCGGCAGCCCGCGCCTCTTCACGTCAAGCATCAACTCAAGCACACGGCGGCTTTCCTTGACGCCGAGGGCGGCGGTCGGCTCGTCCATGATGACGACGCGGCTGCCAAAAGCGGCGGCGCGCGCCACCGCAACGCCCTGGCGCTGACCGCCGGAGAGCGTTTCGACGGGCTGGTTGATGTTCTGGATGGTCATCAGCCCCAGTTCGGAGAGCTTTTCACGGGCGATCTTCTGCATCGCCGAGCGGTCGAGCCTTCGCAGCCACTGTCCGACAAAGCCCGGTTTGCGGATCTCGCGGCCGAGAAACATATTGTCGGCGATCGATAACGCCGGGGACAGCGCAAGGTTCTGGTAGACGGTCTCGATGCCGGCCACACGCGCCTCGATCGGTGAGCGGAAATGCACCGGCTGGCCATTGAGTTCGATCGTGCCTGAGTCCGGAATGACCGCCCCACATAGCGCCTTGACCAGCGTCGACTTGCCGGCACCGTTGTCGCCGATGACAGCGAGGATTTCGCCTGGCAACAGGTCGAAATCGGCATTGTCGAGGGCAACAACCCTGCCGTAGCGCTTGTTGAGGCCTCTAGCTTGAAGGACCGGAGTGTCGTTCATGCCGAAATTCTCCTGATCCATTGGTCGATGGTGACAGCAACGATGATCAGCACGCCCACGGCGAAGTCCTGCCACAGCAACTCAAGCCCGGAAAGCGCAAGGCCGTTGCGGAAAACGCCGACGATCAAGGCGCCGATCAGCGTTCCAACGATCGAGCCGCGGCCGCCAAACAGGGAGGTGCCGCCGATCACGACAGCGGTGATGGAGTCGAGGTTTGCGGTCTGGCCTGCCTGCGGGCTTACGCCACCGATGCGCCCGATCAGCACCCAGGCGGCGATCGCGCAGATGAAACCGGCGAGCCCGTACACGGCGATCAGGGTCCGTTTGGTGTTGATACCGGCCAGTCTGGCTGCATCCGGATCATCACCAGTGGCGTAGATGTGTCGACCCAACGCCGTTCTGTTCAGCACGTACCAAATAACGAACGCCAGGATCAACATGACCAGCGAACCATAGGTCAGCACCCAGCCTTTCAAAAAGGTCCAGTCGAGCCCGAGCGTTTTTGAGAAGAAATCATAAGGTTTGAAGATCGTACCCGTCCACTGCAGGAATGGCGCCGCCGCCTCCATGTCCTGCTGGCGAATGGTTTCGCTCTGGGAATACCAAACGTTCAGCGCGCCAAAAATGCTCCAGGTGCCAAGCGTGACAATAAAGGGCGGCAAGCGCAGCATCGTCACGATCAGGCCGTTGACGACGCCGCATGCCAGACCGCAGAGCAACCCGAGCGGAAATGCGATCAATACCGGAACGCCGTAGACGACCGCGGTCCGCCCCATCACCACCGAGCACAGGATCATGATAGCGCCGACGGACAGGTCGATTCCGGCCGTAAGGATTATCAGCGTCTGCGCCACACCGAGCACAGCGATGATCGTCACCTGCTGCAGCACCAACGAAAAGTTGAACGGAGCAAAAAACTTGTCCGGCGCTGCAATCGAAAAGATGACCACACCCAACAGCAGAACGAAAAAAGGAATGGACGTGGGAAATTGATGAAGGAAGGCCTGGAGGCGGCGGATCGCGCCGGCATCCGACTCATCAAAACTGGCCAGGGCTTCAGTGGCACCCTTCAGCCCGCGTTCGGCGGTGACCGAACCCGCGGTATCGTCGCTCATCAGGCAATCCTCCCCAACGCCTCGCTGTCAGGGGGCGCCACGTGCGCCCCCTTTGAGTTCTGGACAATAGTCTTCATGGAATGATGTTGAAAGGCGCTCAGCCCCAGCAGAGCTTCAGGCCTTCCTCGACCGAAATCGACGTCACGCCCTCAACCGGCTTGGCTGTGATGAGTTGCGCACCGGTGTCAAGGAAGCCCATCTTCGGGTCGATATCCGGAATCTTGCCCGAGACGATCGCCTCTAGCGCCATCGCCGCCATCTTCAGCGGATACTGCTGGCTGGTCGCACCGATTACGCCTGCCTGAACGTTCTTCACGCCAGGGCAACCACCGTCGATCGAAACGATCATCACGCTGCCGTCATCCTTGCCTACTGCCTTGAGCGCTTCCCACGCACCGGCCGCGGCGGGCTCGTTGATTGTGTAGACCACGTTTACATCCGGGCACTTCTGCAGCGCGTTCTCCATCGCCGTGCGGCCCTTCTCCTGGTCCCCTTGGCTGATTTCGTGATCGCAGATACGCTTGTCGTCTTCGTCGCCGTATTTGTTGGGATCCTTCACGTCGATCCCGAAGCCCTGCATGAAGCCCTGATCGCGCAGAAAATCGACGGTCGGCTGGTTGGTCGCGAGATCGAGAAATACGATCTTGGCGTCCGCTGCCTTGTCGCCCAGGGTCTTGGCAGCCCACTGACCGATCAGCATGCCGGCCTTGCGGTTATCGGTCGCAAAGGTCGCGTCCGCAGCGTCCATCGGATCGAGCGGCGTATCGAGCACAATCACCTTGAGGCCTGCGTCGCGCGCCTTCTTGATGGTCGGCACAATCGCCTTCGAGTCGCTCGGCACGATGGCAAAACCCTTTGCGCCGGCCGAGATAAGGTTCTCGATCGCCGCCACCTGGCCGTCATTGTCGCCGTCGAACTTGCCGGCGGCGGCGATCAGGGTAACGCCAAGTTCCTTAGCCTTGGCCTGAGCGCCCTCACGCATTTTCACAAAGAACGGATTGGTTTCGGTCTTGGTAATCAGGCCGACGGTATCGGCCGCATACGAGGCGCCTGCCATCGCGCCGTAAAAGGCAAGGCCGGCAACAGCCGCCTTCATGATATTCCATTTACCCATGACTTCCTCCCAATGATGCATTTTCGGGTGCCGGCCAACCGGCCTCCATGGCATCCACGACATTCTCCCAGCATGGACGCCTTATCGCAACAGACACCAGTCGACGATTGCTGTCAATAATTAAATCACTCTTATTTATTATTGACAGCCTTGCGCCATTCACCCATTCTGACCCAAAAGCAGTGAGGGGAAACGACGGGAGGAACAAAGGTGGAGACCGGCATTGCGAGGCACGGTTCGCCTGAGGCAGCCGAGAGCCGTCTGCACCGTGGCACCAACCAGAGCGGCATGCGGGACCACAACGAGCGGTTGGTGCTCTCGCTGGTGCGCCAGCACGGCAGCCTGGCGAAGTCCGACATCGCCCGCATGACCGGGCTTTCGGCGCAGACGGTTTCGGTCATCATGCGCGAACTGGAGGAAGAAGGCCTTCTGCTGCGGCAGGCGCCGCTGCGCGGCAAGATCGGCCAACCCTCGATCCCGATGGCGCTCAACCCCGACGGCGCCTACTTCATTGGCCTGAAGATCGGCCGCCGCAGCGCCGAACTCGTGCTGATCGACTTCCTTGGCCAAGTCCGTTCGATGCTGCAGCATTCCTACCGCTACCCGGCGCCACGCGAGACCGTGGAGTTCGTCACCACCGGCATGAAGAAGATGCGTGGCGAGCTGACGCCCGCGCAGGACAAGCGCATCGCCGGTCTGGGCATCGCCATGCCGTTCGAATTGTGGAACTGGGCCGATACCGCAGGCGCGCCGCGCGATGCCATGGACGAATGGCGTCATCGCGACATCAGGGCGGACATCCAGGCACAGTGCGATTTTCCGGTTTACCTGCAGAACGATGCGACTTCGGCCTGCGGCGCTGAACTCGTCTTCGGCCAGACCGGTGCTGCGCGCGACTTCGTTTATTTCTACATCGGCGCCTTTGCCGGTGGCGGCATCGTGCTGAATGGCCGGCTTTTCGGCGGGCCAACCGGCAATGCCGGAGCACTCGGCTCGATGCCCGTGCCGGGGACGGATGGCAAGCCGACCCAGCTGATCGATGTGGCGTCCATCGCCATGCTCGAAAAGGCGCTCAATGCGCGCGGCGTCGAGGCTTCGCATCTGTGGACGTCGCCGGAAGACTGGGGCGAGATCGGCCCCGAACTCGATGACTGGATTGCCAGCGCCTCGCGGGCGCTCGCCTATGCCATCGTTGCAGCATCCTCGGTCATCGATTTCGAGGCAGCGGTGATCGACGGATGGATGCCGACGGCAGTGCGCCGCCGGCTGGTCGACGCCATCATCGCGGCCATCGCCACGATCGACGGAGAAGGCCTGAAGCTTCCTGCCGTCCGCGAGGGAACCGTCGGCATCCACGCCCGGGCGCTCGGCGGCGCCAGCCTGCCGCTCTCCGAACGCTTCCTGATTGGTTCGACGACGATTTCCAGGAGTGCCTGATGCTGATCGGAATCCCGGCGCTGCTTGGTCCGGAGCTTCTGGCGACATTGCGCGCCATGGGCCATGGCGACGAGATCGCGATTGTCGACGGAAACTATCCGGCAGAAGAGCAGGCCAACCGGCTCATCCGAGCCGATGGTCATCATCTCCTGCCGGTGCTCGACGCGATCTTGAGCGTGCTGCCGGTCGACGATGCCGTGCCAGAGGCGCTGTTTCGCGCCTCGGTCAAGGGAGATCCCTCGCTTGCCGATCCCGTGCATCACGAGATCGAGGCGCTGTGCGCAAAACGCGCGCCCGGTCGCAAGGTGGTTGCGCTGGCCGGCGCCGACTTCTATGCACGGGTCAAATCGGCGCATGCCATCGTCGCGACAAGCGAGCCTCGGCTCTACGCCAACATCATCATCCGCAAGGGCGTGATCTATCCGCCGGAGACCAGGAAGCCATGATCCTTTGCTGCGGCGAAGCCCTCATCGACATGCTGCCGCGCACGACGACCAACGGCGAGCCGGCCTTTGCCCCCTATGTCGGCGGCGCCGTGTTCAACACGGCCATCGCGCTCGGGCGGCTGGGCGCGCCGGCCGGGTTCTTTTCCGGCCTGTCGTCGGATTTGTTCGGCGGTCAGTTCAGGGATGCGCTTGGGGCGAGCAAGGTCAGCTCCACCTATGCGCACACGTCACCACGGCCAACGACGCTTGCTTTCGTCAAGCTGGACAACGGCCAGGCGACCTACACATTCTATGATGAAAACACCGCCGGCCGCATGCTGACCGTCGACGACCTGCCGCAGCTCGGCAACGAGATCGAGGCCATGCTGTTTGGCGCCATCAGCCTGATCTCCGAGCCAGCCGGCAGTGCCTATGAGGAGTTCATGAAGCGCGAGCATGACAGCCGCGTCATGATGCTCGACCCCAACATCAGGCCGAACTTCATCCCTGACAAGGCCAAGCACCTCAGGCGCATCCGCGCCATGATGGCGATGGCCGATATCGTGAAACTGTCGGATGAAGACCTGAACTGGTTCGGCGAAGCTGGCTCGCACGAGGATGTTATCCGCAACTGGCTCGACCGCGGCCCGAAGCTGATCGTCGTCACGCATGGCAGCGAAGGCGCCATAGGCTACACCAAGGAACACGCCGTGACGGTGATGACGGAGAAGGTCAAGGTGGTCGACACGGTCGGCGCCGGCGACACGTTCAATGCCGGCATCCTCGCTTCGCTGCAGGAACAAGGCCTGCTGACAAAGACAGCAATCGCCGGCCTTTCGCAGGACGCCATCGGCAAGGCACTGGCGCTTGGCAACAAGGCGGCGGCCGTGACCGTCTCGCGGGCTGGCGCCAATCCGCCCTGGCGGCATGAGATCGCCTGACCAGGTCTCGAAGGGCTCAAGACAGATCGGGCTTCTCGATCACTTTATGTTTCGCAGGGCCGATCTCAGGGATTATCAAGGTAGGATCGGGCCCGACGAAGGCCGGATTTCCGGCATATCGCGAAGAACACGCCGGAAAATACAGGTAACAGACTGCGACACTTGCGCAATTCGCGGTTTTGCTGCTGCGGCTTTCTCGCCCGGCACAACTCTGATACCAGCGGCCGGTTATCTGGCTAACCCGTTTTGAGGCCGACATGCAGTTCATCGATCTTGGCGCGCAGCGCGAACGAATCCGCGACCGGCTGAAGGCCGCGATCGACCGTGTCGTCGAAGAAGGCCGCTATATACTCGGCCCGCAAGTCACCGAATTCGAGAACAAGCTCGCCGCCTATGTCGGCACCAAGCATGTCGTGGCCTGCGCCAACGGCACCGATGCGCTGCTGTTGCCGCTGTTTGCGGCCGGCGTCGGCCCGGGTGATGCGGTGTTCGTGCCAAGCTTCACTTTCGCCGCCACCGCCGAAGTGGTGGCCTTGGCCAAGGCGGAGCCGGTGTTCGTCGATGTCGACCCGCATAGCTACAACATCGACATTGCCAGCCTCGAGGCAGCCATCGCCATGATCAAGAAGGAAGGCCGGCTGAAGCCTAAGGCGATTATTCCCGTCGACCTGTTCGGCCTTGCCGCCGACTACGATGCCATCATGGCGATCGCCAACCGCGAAGGGCTGATGGTGATCGAGGATGCCGCCCAGTCGATGGGCGGGTCAAGCGACGGCAAGATGTGCGGCTCGTTCGGCGCGGTTGGCTCGACCAGCTTCTACCCGGCAAAGCCGCTCGGCTGCTATGGCGACGGCGGCGCGATGTTCACCAATGACGATGCGCTGGCCGAACAGCTCAGGTCGTTCGCCTTCCACGGCAAGGGCGAGACGCAGTACGACAATGTCCGTGTCGGCATCAATTCGCGGCTCGACACCCTACAGGCGGCGATCCTGATCGAGAAGCTGGCCATCCTCGAAGACGAGATGGTGGCCCGCCAGGTGGTGGCCAACCGCTACGCCGAAGGGCTTGGCGATATCGTCACCGCGGCCCGCAATCTGGACGGCAGCCGGTCGGCCTGGGCACAGTATGCGATCGAGACGCCCAAGCGTGACGGGCTGAAGGCGCATCTCGGCGAAAAGGGCATTCCGTCGGTCATCTATTATGTGAAGCCGCTGCATACCCAAGTCGCCTATCGCGACTACCCGCGCACGCCGACCGGCCTTGCCGTGTCGGAGGACCTGCCGAAGCGGATCCTGTGCCTGCCGATGCACCCCTATCTCGGCGAAGCCGACCAAGACCGGATCATCGAGACGATCCGCAACTATATCGGCTCGAATTCGGCGCAGGCCGCAGCCGAGTAAGCTGCCGGCCCGCCTCAGTTGCGGCTGGCCTCGCCTGCCCTGCTGCTGGCGCCAACCCTGCCACTGGCAATGAAATGCGGATTGGCGAAATCCTCGTCATCGCTCTGCTTGCGCTTGCCGTAGACCAGGGGCTGGCCGTCCAGCGTGCGCGTCATGCCGCCGGCCGCGCGCAGCACGGCATCGCCCGCCGCCGTGTCCCATTCCATGGTGCGGCCGAAGCGCGGATAGACATCCGCTTCGGCGCTGGCAAGAAGGCAGAACTTCAAGGACGAGCCGACCGAGACGATCTCGGCAGCACCGAGGTCGCGAATATAGGCCTCGGTTTCCGGCGTGTTGTGGGAGCGGCTGGCGACGACGGCCAATGGTTCCACGGCCGTCCGCACCGAGATCGGCCGGCGGCCTGTGATCCGGTAGTCGTTGTCGACCTCGATCGCTTCCGCCCTGCCAGGCCGGCCCGAAAAAAAACGGCCGCTGCATGGAGCGAAGACGACACCGACTTCCGGTACGCCATGGCGGACCAGCGCGATGTTGACGGTGAAATCTGTACGGCGGTTGACGAATTCCTTGGTGCCGTCGAGCGGATCGATAAGAAAGAAGGCGCCATGCAGGTCCGGCGGCACTATGCCGGCGGATGCTTCCTCCTCGGCCACGCACGGGATGTCGGGAAATGCGGCGCGCAGCCCGGCGAGAATGATCTTCTCGCTCTCACGGTCCGCCTCGGTCACCGGCGAGGCGTCGGACTTGCGGTCGACCGCGCAGCCGGCATGGAAGACACGCATGACCTCGCGGCCGGCGGCCAGGGCCAGCCGCTCGAAGATTTCGAGCATCAGCCTGTCGTCAGATGCCGCCGCCGTTGTCGTATTGGTCTTCGGCAATGTCGCGCTCGTTCAGCCAGTGTTCCAGGGCGTCTACCATCTGTTCGGCCGATTTGCCGAGCGTCTGCAGATGGATTTCCGGTTTTTCCGGCGCTTCGTAGGGTGAATCCACGCCAGTGAAGTTCTTGATCTCGCCATTCAGCGCGCGGGCATAGAGGCCCTTCGGATCGCGCCTGGCGCATTCCTCGAAGGGCGTGTCGACAAACACCTCGATGAATTCGCCGTCGGCCATCAATTCGCGCGCCATGCGCCGCTCGGCGCTGAACGGCGAAATGAACGAGACAATGACAATCAATCCGGCATCGGCCATCAAACGCGCCACTTCGGCGACGCGGCGGATGTTCTCGACACGATCGGCGTCGGTGAAACCAAGATCGCGGTTGAGACCATGACGGACGTTGTCGCCATCCAGGATATAGGTATGGCGGCCGGTGGCGAACAGCTTCTTTTCGAACAGGTTGGCGATGGTCGACTTGCCGGAGCCCGACAGTCCGGTGAACCAGAACACCGCGGGCCGCTGGTTCTTCATGTCGGCACGGACGCGCTTGCCGACATCGAGCGATTGCCAATGGATGTTCTCGGCCCGGCGCAGCGAGTGCAGGATCATGCCGGCGCCGACCGTGGCGTTGCTGATGCGGTCGATCAGGATGAAGGCGCCGGTGGTGCGGTTCTCGGCGAAGGTATCGAAGGCGATCGGCGTCCGCGTCGAGATGTTGCAGATGCCGACTTCGTTCATGTCAAGCGACTTGGCCGCCTCATGGGCGAAGTCGTTGACGTTGATCCGGTACTTCAGGTCGGTGACGGTGGCGCTGGTCTGATCGGTCTCGGTGCGCAGGATGTAGGAGCGGCCGGGCAGCAGCGCATGCTCGTCGAACCAGACGATGTTGGCGGCGAACTGGTCGGCGACCTGCGGCCGTGCGGCCGGCGAAACCAGCATGTTGCCGCGCGAGATCTCGACCTCGTCGTCAAGGACGAGCGTTATGGCCTGGCCGGCGGCCGCCTGGGCCAGGTCGCCGCCATAGGAGACGATCCGCTTGACGCGCGAGGATTTGCCGGACTTGGCGACGACGACCTCGTCACCGGGTGCAACCGAACCGGACGCGATCGTGCCGGCAAAGCCGCGAAAGTCGAGATTGGGGCGGTTGACATACTGGACCGGGAAACGGAACGGCAGTTCGACCACCGCTTCCTCGACCGAGACGGTCTCGAGATGCTCGATCAGCGTCGGACCAGAATACCATGCCATGCTGTCCGAGCGGCTGGTGACGTTGTCGCCGTAGCGGGCTGACATCGGGATCGGCACGATGGTCTGGAAGCCGAGATCGCGCGAGAATTGCCCGTAGGCCTCGGTGATGCGTTCGAAGACCGCCTGGTCGAACCCGACGAGATCGATCTTGTTGACCGCCAGCACGATGTGCCGGATGCCGAGCAGCGAGGCGATGATCGAGTGACGTCTCGTCTGCGGCAATACCCCTTGCCGGGCATCGATCAGCACGATCGCCAGGTCGGCGGTCGAGGCGCCGGTCGCCATGTTGCGCGTGTATTGTTCGTGGCCGGGCGTGTCGGCAACGATGAACTTGCGTTTCGGCGTGGCGAAGAAGCGGTAGGCGACGTCGATGGTGATGCCTTGCTCGCGCTCGGCCTCGAGACCATCAACCAGGAGGGCGAAATCGATGTCGTCGCCGGTCGTGCCGTGTTTGCGCGAATCGCGTTCGAGCGCGGCGAGCTGGTCTTCGAAAATCTGCTTGGTGTCCGACAGCAGGCGCCCGATCAGCGTCGACTTGCCGTCATCGACCGAACCGCAGGTCAGGAAACGCAGCAGCGACTTCTTCTCCTGCGCCGCCAGGTAGTCGCGGACGCCGTCGGTGGGTGCGAGGCTCTTTGCCATGATGTGGCGCATGGTCAGAAATACCCCTCGCGCTTCTTCTTTTCCATAGAGCCGGCTTCATCGCGGTCGATCAGGCGACCCTGCCGTTCGGAGGTGCGCGCGGTCAGCATTTCGCCGACGATGGCTTCCAGCGTGTCGGCATCCGATTCGATGGCGCCGGTCAGCGGATAGCAGCCGAGCGTGCGGAACCGAACAAGCCGGTTCTCCACCGTCTCGCCGGGACGCAGTTTCATGCGCTCGTCGTCCCGCAGGATCAGCATGCCGTCGCGCTCGACCACCGGCCGCTGCTTGGCGAAATAGAGCGGCACGATCGGGATGTTTTCCTGCAGAATATACTGCCAGATGTCGAGCTCGGTCCAATTCGACAGCGGGAAGACGCGGATCGATTCACCCGATGCGATGCGGGTGTTGAATATCTTCCACATCTCGGGCCGCTGGTTCTTCGGGTCCCACACATGCTGCGCATTGCGGAAGGAGAATATGCGCTCCTTGGCGCGCGATTTCTCCTCGTCGCGGCGGGCGCCGCCAAAGGCAGCGTCGAAACCGTATTTGTCGAGCGCCTGGCGCAACGCCACGGTCTTCATCACATGGGTGTGGGTGTTCGAACCGTGATCGAACGGATTGATGTTATCGCGCACGCCGTCTTCATTGACATGAACCAGCAGATCGAAACCGAGTTTCTGCGCCATCTGATCGCGAAAGGCGATCATCTCGCGGAACTTCCATGTCGTGTCGACGTGGAGGAAAGGGAATGGCGGCTTGGCGGGATAAAACGCCTTCATCGCCAGATGCATCAGCACCGAAGAGTCCTTGCCAACGGAATAGAGCATGACAGGCTTGGCGAAGGCAGCCGCAACCTCGCGGAAGATATGGATGGACTCGGCTTCAAGCCGTTGAAGATGCGTAAGCGCAATGGTCATGGACTGTAAGCGTTCTTTCGTGCCTTCCGACAGAAGACCTTGCCTCAAATCATCGGGCTTTTTGCGCCCGGTTCAAGCCTTGCTTCTGGATAATCTCTTTCGTGCCGGCGTTCTAGCAGATCGCCGTTGGAGAGAACAATGCTGGACTGGCCCCGCGGCGCACGGTTCGGGAATGAATTTTCCATGGGCGCGGCAAAACCCGGAAATTCCTGCTCACAGGGCGAGCCGCTAGGAAAAGCGAGGGAAAATATTGCCTGACTGAACATGCAAATTGCCACGTGAGAGCCTCAGCCAGGCCACCATCGGTGGCCATCGATTTCTGGCGGCAATCCCACCTGCCGCACTATCGAAAAAAGGGCCAAGCCGCTATACCGGCTGCTGAAGACGAGCACGACGCATGATGGAACACGTGCTATTTCGAGGCGATATCCGTTGCCGCCGACGACACCTATCGCTCCCAGAGAATTGTGACGTAGAGCATTGAACCGGTTTTCATCGATAAGACAGCAATTCACTGCCTCGCGGGTGAATGTCTACTTCTCCATCCTTTGCTTCTTTTTTCCACCGGTTCTGGGATCGTTGGTCAGTTTTGTGTTCAATGGCGGAGCCCTCGCCTCCCTCGCGCTGATTGCCGCCGGGAAAAGGCGCTTCAACATCGACCGGCCCATGATCTGGCTGACGGTCGCGATCTATGCCTATTGCGCAGCCAATCTCATGGCTTCGATCGTCAACAACGCGTTGGTCAGAGATGCGCCACATCTGATCCCGCTCGTTACCTTCCTGTTTTTCCCAATCTCCTATTCGACCTGGAGCATCACGCAGAAAGCCACGCTTGCCCGTACTATCGTGCTCAGCAGCATGGCCGCCTGTTTTGTCGCGCTGCTGATGGCCGTCATCCAGCAATACTGGATTGGGGTCAGGGCCGAGGGCGGGGCCGGCAATCCGATCGTCTTCGCAACCGTCGTCTGCCTTGCCGTGGCGGTCTGCATGGCCGGTGCCTTGTCAGGCATAGAGCGAGCCCGGAACCCCCTCTTCTACGCCGCACTGGCCGGGACGATCGCCATCATCTATTCCGGTTCGCGTATTGTCTGGCTGGCGCTGCTGATTGCCGGCATCGCCGTTCTTTTGATCAACCATCAGAGGCTCAGAGGCAGGAATGCCGTTCGCGTGCTGCTGCTGCTGACGGCAGTCGGTGTCGTGATCGCGGCTTTCGGCTCCCAGGCGATATCCGGGCGCGTCGACTTTCTGCGCTCCGATTGGGATGCGCTTGGGACCCACGACAACTACGACACCTCGTTGGGAATACGTGTTGCCCTTTGGGACATCGGCCTCAAGGCATTCCATGACATGCCGGTGTTTGGACATGGTGTGGGCGCGAGCCAGCTTCTGATCAAGCAGGGCTTTCATGACCAGTTCGCAATGGACACAGGCTTCAACCATTTCCACAACGGCTTCCTGACCGCCTTGGTACAAGCAGGAATTCTGGGCGCCATGACGCTGGCGGCGATCTTCGTCTTTGCTGCTGGAAATGCCGTCCAGGTCTTGCGAGACAGCAGCGATCCGGTCGAGCGGTTCGGCGCGACCATGATTGTCATCGTCGTGATCACCTATCTCACAGCCGGGATGACAGGCATCCTGATCGGCCATGACATTCTGGACTCGGTGCTGATGGTCTTCCTGGTGTGCGGGACGTATCTTGCCTCCGGACGTCAGGCTCCGTTGGCGGAAGGGCAAGCACTTCCACCAGAGATGGAAGGGCAGGCGCTTCCACCAGCCACCCAAGAGCTGTCGCGAGCAAGGCAATGAAAGTCTTGGTGACAGGTGCGACGGGTTTCATCGGACGTCTTGTCGTGCACCACCTTCGCGACGCCGGCGCCGAGCTTCGCCTCGCCTCCCGTCACCCGGAGAGGCTGGGTTCGGGAAGCGAAGCTGTGGCGATGCCCGGTTTCGATGCGCCGGCCGCGGCCTTCCTGGCGCTGACCAGGGATGTGACCCATGTCGTCCATTGCGCCGGCCTCAACAATGGTCAGGGCGACGCCACCGAAGCCGATTATCGGGCGGCCAATGTGGAATTGAGCGCGCGGCTGGCGCAGGCAGCGGCCGCGCAGGCTAGTGGACGTTTCATCCACCTCTCCTCGATCCGGGCCGTGATCGGCGCTCGCGCCAGCGCAACGATCGACGAGAACACGCTTCCTGCCCCGCAATGCGTCTATGGACGCTCGAAGCGCGAAGCCGAAATCAAGGTTCTCAACGCCTATGCGTCGCACGGCCGTTCCGATGCCGTCGTGTTGCGCCTGCCTCCGGTCTATGGAAGCGGCATGAGGGGAAACCTGGCGACGCTGATGCGCCTGGCCGATACGGCGCTGCCGCTGCCGACAGGCGCCTTGGCGGGAATCCGCTCGCTGATGTCCTCCGAAGCCGCGGCGCGAGCGGTGTCACACCTGCTGAGCCATTCGGAACCGCTTCACCCGATCTATGTCGGCGCCGATGTGCCACCGGTCACACTCGCTGCCATCATTGCCGCCTTTCGCAGGGGTTTCGGACGGCCGACGCGCCTGATCACGGTGCCGGCCGGCATGATGCAGCCGGCCGCATCCGTGCTAGGCAAGCGGGCGTTTTGGGACAGCATGACCGCGACGCAGATATGCGATCCTTCGCTGCTGATATCGCAGGGCTGGGCACCGGAAACCGGTACGCTGGAGCGGCTGGCCGACCTGGCGCGGCTCCGTGAACGTCGACCTCTCGCTTGACCATGACCTCTTCCCAAAACCGGCTTCGGTTTTTGGGATCATGGCCTGCTCAGCTTCGATAGAGCGTCCCAAACAGGATCCGAAGGTCGAGCCAGAACGATGCCGTGCTGAGATAGGCGGCATCGGTTTTGGCCAAAAGCTCGGGGTTCGACATGTCGATGCCCCTGATCTGGGCCAGACCCGTTATGCCCGGAAGTGCCACCAAGACCCCTAGTCGCCTTCGACACTCGATCAATTCCGTTTGCGTCGGCAGACAGGGACGCGGCCCAACCAGGCTCATCTCGCCCTTCAGAACGTTCCAGAACTGGGGTAGTTCGTCGAGTTTGAACTTCCGCAAGACCTTGCCAACCGAGGTGACGGAGTTCGTAGGCGCCTCGTGCGTGGGCAATGACGGCGTTCCAACATACATCGTGCGCAATTTGTGACAGCGAAAAAGCAGGCCGTCGCGACCGACCCGCGTCTGCGAAAAAATGGCCGGACCGGGTGATGATGCGCGAACAGCAAGGAAGGCGAGCACCAGAACAGGCGATGTGACCACCAGCAGCAGAGCCGCGCCGGCAAGATCGAAGATTTGCTTGGTTGCCTTCATGAACGGCCGATAGCGCTCCCTGCCAAAGCCCCGAGACAACGCCGCAGACGAAGCCCGTCAATACGGTCGACGTAGCATGAGGTCATCTCCTGGCCAAGCACACCATGCAACCGTTCGATGCTCAGATGCGTCCGAGGATAAATGCGAGATAGAGCCCCAGGGTGCCGGCAAGTGTCTGCCGATAGACACCGCTTTTGCGCAAGCCGCCCAAACGCTGGAAAAGATTGCCCTGCCGCCCTTTTGTGAACAGATCGACGCACGCCGCTGCATCCTCGGTCAGCAGGTCGCGGTTGACGGCAAGTCCGTCAAGATTGCGATCCGTCCAGCCGGCAAAGTCGCCCTTGAACAGACGGCCAAGCCGGGAAATCCTCGCCCTCCACGACACGTTGGCGCCAACCAGGTTTGCCGCATGCTGGCGGTAGCGCACCAGCGGCCGTGGATCGTAGCGGACGATGCCGCCGGCGGCGGTCACGATGAGATAGGCCCACCAGTCGTGGCTGACGAACTCGGTTTGCGCTGAGGCCCTGGCCAGCAGGTCGCGGGCCGCGGCGTTGAGCAGGATGGTGTTGCCGCCGGCGATGCTTTGCACAAGCGCGTTGCGAAAGGATGGCGACCGGCGAAACAGCGGCGAATGGCCGACGAGGCTTCCGGATTCGGTCATGGTCGCGGTTCGCGAGCAAAACATCAGCGGGATTTTTGCGTCATAAGCCTGCATCCAGCGGACAGCGCTCTCCAGCCGGTCGGGCTCCCAGATATCGTCCTGGTCACAGAAGGCATAGCAGTCCGCATCGATACGCCGATCAAGGATCATCGACCGGAAATTGGGGGCGAACCCTTGCCGCGGCCCCTCCACCAGGGTCACTCGACCCTTGGGCCAGCGGGATTTCCACGTCTCGATGATGGCAATCGTGTCATCGACGGAGCCATCGTCGGAGATCCACAGGTCGATCAGAGGGTGCGACTGCGCGAGCACGGATTGCAGTTGCTCATCGATGAAGGCGGCGCCGTCTTTCGTGCCCATCAGGACTGCGATGCGCGGATCTTCTTTGCTCACGAGCTTCAAACACCCTGCAAATGCCTGGGAATGGCTAGAGCGGTTCATCGTTTCACGGAAACGCAGAACCGCTCAATTCCTTGTTTCGACGCAATTCCGGACGGAAAGCCGTTTTCACACTTTTTCCTGGAATTGCTCTATCTCTTTGTTTTGACGCAATTCCGGACGGAAAACCGTTTTCACACTTTTCCTGGAATTGCTCTAGGTTCGTCCAATCCACGATCAAGATCGATTCTAGATCGGGTTAGGTCGCTTGGCGGGCCGTTTTCGGGATCACGGCCTGATGGATGCTCCCCCTGGCCTTCTTGGCCTGGTCAAGGCCTGCCAGCACGGCGAGCGCGGCATCCTTGTCCTGGTTCTTGACCGACTGCTGCAGCGCTGTCAGCGCGGCCTGGACATCCGACCATTCCACGACATCCGTGCTCAGGCCGAAGATCTTCGAAATGCCGAGTTCGACGAGTTCCTCATCCTCGCCATGCAGCATTTCGTGAAGTTTCTCGCCCGGCCTTATACCGGTGAACCGGATCGGGATGTCCGTGTAGGGGCTCTTCCCGGACAGGCGGATCATTGTTTCGGCCACTTCAAGGATCGGCACCGGCTTGCCCATGTCGAGCATATAGACGGCATAATCGTCCCCGCTTTGCCGCGATGCGGCATCGGCGGCCGACATGATGACGAGATCGACGGCTTCGGCCACTGTCATGAAATAGCGTGTCATGCGCCGGTCCGTGATGGTGACCGGCCCTCCGGCCTCGATCTGCGCCTGGAATATGGTCGCCACCGAACCGTTGCTGCCGAAGACATTGCCGAAGCGAACGGCCACGAACTTGGTGACCAATCGACGCGCGCCCGGCTCGCTTGTGGGGGGCCCATGCAAGGCGCTGATGATCTGTTCGGCAGCCCGCTTTGTCACGCCGAGCACCGATGAGGGATCCACCGCCTTGTCGCTCGATATCAGGACAAACTGGGCAACCCCGCATTTGGCGGCGACTTCAGCACAGACAAGCGTACCGAAGACATTGGTCTGGATGGCCGAATCCCAGTTTTCCTCGAGCAGCGGAACATGCTTGAGCGCCGCGGCGTGAAAGACGATGTCCGGTCTGAATTCCGTGACGACACGCGTTATCTGGCGCCGATCCGCGACATCGACGATGCGGACCTTGAGGCGGTCGTGGTCCTTCTCGTCAATGTACTGGCTCAACTGGAAGATGCCGAACTCGGAGTTGTCGGCGACGAGCACCGCCTCCGCCCCCAGTTCCAACGACCGTTTGACCAACGTTCGGCCGATCGACCCGGCACCGCCCGTCACCAGAACGCGCTTGCCGCCAATAAAGGTCCCGATACGCTCGACATCGGAAGGCACTGTCGGGCGGCGTAGGATCGTTTCCATCTCGACCGCGTCGAGAACCAGTTTTCCCTGCTGTTCCAGTTCCGAAAGACCGGAGAACTGCACCACACTTATGTCGCCATGCCGGGCGACGCGGACCAGTTCCGAATACTCCTCGATCTCGTGCTCGGCGCCACTGCCGAAAATCAGCAAGTCCAGGCTTTCGGTGCCTGTCGCATAGTCTTCCAGGACGTCGATCAGCCGCGGCCGATTCGCCACCACGGGAACGCCTTGAATCCGCGTGCCCAATTGTACGCCGCGCTCGGTCGCCATGATCCCGGCGATGGAATAGTCCGCCGGCTCCGCCGTGCGCGTGAAGCGAATGATCAGGTCGGCTTCCCCGAGTCGGCCAACGAACAACGCCTGCTTGGCCTGCGTCTTGCCGGTCTTGGTGCTCAGAATGCCCCAGCTCGCGCCGTCACGCAGGAAGCGGTAGAACAGCCGGGGCGCCGATATGATCGTGAAGGAGACGAGGAAGAAGACGATGAACTGGCGCTCGTTGAGCCCCTGCACAGGCTGGAAGGAACGAGCCAACATTGACGTGGCGTACAGAGCCAACGTCAAAATTGCGCAGCTCTTCAGGATATTGAAAAAGTCGGGCGTCGAAGCGAAGCGCCAGACGGTCTTGTAGAGACCACAATATCTGAACAGGAAGTGGCTGATGACGACAATGCCCCCCCAGGTTCCCAAACCCTGGTTGGAGAGCGGATCGAACGAAAGATTCGACCGCGAAAGCACAAGGCTGAGCGCCACGGCGACCAGGACCATGACCACGTCCTGGACCATGATGAAGGCGCGCCGCATTTCCGGCCTGAGTCCGAATACAGCTTCGAGGTAAGAATTCATTGGACTGCACTAGACTCCAGGCTCACGGACATCAACATCACCAAGGTGCGAGCACGAATATGCTTCGTGGCCGATCGCTCTTTCAAAGTGCTATCCCTGGCCCCTGCCCTGTTGTATCGCATACTGCGGCCTCGAAGTCATAGCTAGATGTTTTTTCAAGAGAGCGCGAGGGCAAGCGATCGGACCCGAGGCCCAACTCGCGACATTAAAACGCAGTGCGTTGCCATAAGCACGTCGCAATGGCTATTAAGAGCTCCGTGGTGGTTCGTCACGGGACTTGAAGCGATGAAGCGCCGGAAAAACCAAGCGCTGGAAAAAAGCAGATTGCGATACTCCCAACGATGATTGCGGCACTAAACGGCGCTTTTGACGATATCTCCAAGGCCGTGCGGTTGCACCGGGTCTGGGTCGCGCTCGCCCATGAGGACATCGGCGACCAGCACCGGCGCACGACCCTGGGTCCGCTTTGGATGCTGGTCAATTATTTTGCTTTCGTCGGCACATTTGTCTTCGTTTTCGTGACCAAGGACGCCAGCGACCCAAGCTACATAGCCTATGTCGCCATCGGCATGCTGGTGTGGTTCTACCTCACCGAAACCATCACCATGAGCGTGTCACTCTTCCAGCGCGAAGCGAGCTTCATTCAAGGCACGACGCTGCCATTGTTCGTGTATGTGATGCGATTGACGATGCAATGCATCATCCGGGCTGGTTATTCGTTGGCGGGTTGCGTTCTTATTTTGCTGCTGGCCGGTTACGGGATCAACACAAACTGGCTGCTGTCGTTGCTGGGCCTGTTGCTCATCGTCGTGGCCACTCCTGCACTTGTCACGGTCTTTGCGTTCTTGGGCGCCTTCTTTCCCGATAGTGAGTTCATCGTCGGGAACCTGATGCGGGTGGGCATGTTCCTGACGCCGGTCTTCTGGGTCTACAGCGGGCAAGAGGGCGTTCAAAAATACGCCTATCATTGGAACCCGTTCACCTACTTCCTGGAGGGCGTGCGTGAGCCGATCACGGCGGGCATCTTTCCGACGCATGCGTTGACGGTGACAGGCTACGTTTGTCTCGGCGTCTGGGCCCTTGCGTTGCTGCTGCTGGGCCTTTATCGCAAGCGCATCGTTTTCCTGATCTGAGTTCCATGACCTCCATCAAACTGAACAATGTCAGCCTCGTTTATCGCCTGTTCGAAAAGTTGACGCTTTCGGCGCCTGGCCGGCGTCGGAGCGCTCTCGGCGGCAACATATCGAAGTCGGGCACCAAGCAGGTCGTGCAGGCGCTCGACGATGTCAGTTTCGAACTCAAGGCGGGCGACCGGCTGGGGCTCGTCGGCCCGAATGGCGCCGGTAAGACCACCCTGCTCAAGGTTCTCTACGGAATCTACCAGCCATCGGGCGGCACGATATCGATCGCGGGCAAGGTCGATGCCTTGTTCAACATCAGCATAGGGTTTCGTCCAGAGGCCACCGGGCGCAGAAACATCGTGCTGAGGGGGCTGATCAGCGGTTGGACGCTGGCCGAGATCGAAGAGAAGATGGAAGAAATAATCGATTTCAGCGAGCTGGGCGATTTCATCGACCTGCCGTTCAAGGCTTACAGCCAGGGCATGGCGGCACGGCTGGCATTTGCAGCAGCGACTGCACTTGAACCTGAAATTCTGCTGATGGATGAATGGATCGGCGCCGGCGACGCGTCATTCCAGGAAAAAGCCAAGCGACGCATGGACGAGTTGGCGGAAAAGGCCGGTATCATCGTGCTGGCCAGCCACGACGAGTCGCTCATCCAGCGCGTTTGCACGAAGAAGATGACGCTTCGAGCTGGCCGGGTAGAGTCGCTGACTTAACAGCGCCTCGCGATTGATTGGCCTCCCATCCTCGGGTGCCGAAACCTCAAATGGGATATCGCCTGAGCGAAATTCACCTAGGTCGCCTGGAGCCTTTCCCGAGTGAATTGGCCATGGGGTGAGCTTAGTTTGTCGCGCCGCGACCAAGCGTGATCATCCTTCGCAGACCGCGGTAGATCGGCCTGAGGATCCTGAACGCAGTTGGCGATGTGGTCACGATCGATCTCTTGATCGAGAAGAGAAGGCCACGAAAGGACCTTGCCACTCCCAAGTTTCCGAATTCCGCTGGCGCTCCGTCCGCTAACAATGCCTGCAATTTGGCTTCCAACATGACGTAGTTGTGAGCCGCATTCCTCGCGGTCACCACATGCCGGAAGGTGTATCCGGCGTCGATCGCGACATAGGCAATGATCCGCTCTATGGCGTGGACCAAACTCCCATCCCGATAATCCATGTTGGCGAAGTCGTCCCAGGTCCACTTATGTTCGAAAAGCTTGCTGAGAGCGGCAGGACGAAACCAGTACATTCCACCGTAAGGCGCCACGGGCGAATTGGCATCCAGATGCACGATCAGATCCAGCTGTTTGGCTATCTTTTGGACGTTGTCCTTGTTGCCAAACCATGAGTTTCCAATGGTCGGGTAGCCGATATGAATCATTGGCGGCATGACAAGACCAAGCGCCGGATTTCTGGCAAAAAGCTCAAGCAAATTCGAGACATATCCAGGCGTGTGAAGAAGGTTTTCAAGGGTGTGAAGCTTGAACAGTTCCCCCTTGGCGCCGTCTTGGGAAGATTGCTTGGAATGTATCCGGCAGATCAGGTCGTAACGGTCTTCGAGCACGTAATCGCGGCACCCGATGAGGAGAGCGGAGGTATCCCTGCCGTCGTTCTCGACAACCAGAACGACGGCATTTCCGACGTTCTGCGCCTTTGCGATTGCTTGCTGGATCAACGCCTGCTTGTTTGCATTGTCGGTCGTGATGATCAGGTCGTAGCCCTTCGGCACGTTTTCGGTGTAGCCTAGAATCTCGTCGATCATGTCGACGTGATATACGTGCGCGAGAACCGCTATCCGATAGTCGTCCCAGTTCCTTTGCGGACCGACCTGTACATCCGGCAGGACGGAGAGCAACGCAGCGTTGCCATTTAGCGTACGAGGCGGGCCCAGGCGGCCAACGCTCTTCCATATCAGCGACAGATCATAATCGGATTGGTTCTCTATGATCTCCAGCGCGCGCGGCAGATTGATGGCCTCGCGCTCGAGGAACAGCGTGTCATGAAAAAACAGCCGCTTCTTCAGGATCGGGCTGCGATCCTCCAGCGTTTTGTCCGGCTCCATCAGCACTGGATATGACGTCTTGTATCGTGCGGGATCGAGCAAAACCGAACAGGCATAGCCCAGGGCCTGGAAATGCCCTGTGAACACCGTCTCATGCTTCGCGATTGAGTCCATGTAGGAGTTGATGGGCCCCATCTTGGTCCAATAATCCCGAAACGCCTTTGACTGATGCAGGGACCGCCGCACCGCGATGAAATGGGAGTTGAGATGGAAGGGCAGCTCCGCCTTTCTGACGTCGATCGGATTGGGCCTCATCGCCCCGTGAGCGGAGATCCCCCAGAAATCACACTGACGCTGGTCCATCTCCGAGAACATTTCCGAGAAAGGGAAAATCGGCCCGTAGAAGGTGTGGTTGAAGAGCAAGATCTCGTCGAAGTTCGATAGTTCGTCCCACCCGATATGTTCGAGCGCAGTCCGATAGGCCCACACATCGAACCCTTTGTTTTCCCTGATCAGGAAGCTGTCGGCGGCCTCGGAAAGGCGAGATTCGGCCTCTTTGTCCACCGGACCGTTGCAAACCACCAAAACCTTCTCAACAAAAGGTTTGATCGATGCAATCAGGTGAAAATAATACTCATCTATCTTGCCGTGCTGGTCGTAGTAAAATGCGATAGCCAGACGCCTCATCGACGTATCTCTCTTTGGTGCATATAGCACTTGAAATTGGAGCGCCCCGATACCGGACCGAAAGAGGCGTTGGCCGCATCCTGCCACCCAGGCGTCATCGAGGGATGATGTCTCCGGGTCGTCTCGTCGAAGTCCGTGATATGGGCGCTATCCTGCAGAGGACATCAGGTGCACGCATTAGACCATTCGATGCCGATAAAAAAGGCCGGAGGGACGCGATCCTGTCCGGCGCAGACATGCGGCGTGCCAAATGACCCCACACATAAGCCATGCAGAAGGTAACCGGAGTTACCTCCAAAGAAGCCTTGGGAATGGACAAGCGGCCTACCCCCTTGAAGACTCAGCGAGAACCGGCTCCCCCGTTGCAAGCGCGCCGACGTTTTTGCGGCCGGCGACCCGAGACGAAAAGCGCTTGCCCCATTTGTTGACTGGATCTTCAACGAAATAATTGAGCAGGAAGGCAGACGGGATCACCAAGGCTAAAGTCATCGTCAGACTGAGTATGAAAGCAATCGTTGGACTCTCGACCATCCCCTGGATCGACCTCATGGTCGGAATGAGCACGACGATAAAAATGCTGTGAAGCAGATAGACCGAGTAACTGATTCTCCCCAGCCATGCCGAAACAGGATTGACGATGACAGCAACGGGGAGAAGGCCGAGCCCGACCACCAACGCACCAAACATCACCCCTTCCCAATAATACTTGTCGAATATCGCAACCTTATTTGCGGTGATTGCAAAAAACATCACAGGCACAAACGTCAGTAGGGCCAACCCTATCTGCTTCCTTTCCGGACGCTTTTCCAATATCGGCAGCAAATAGAAAGCGATAAGGCCGAATGTAAAAATCGGAGCTCGATAAAGAATTGAATACAGATAGTAATTGAATGGATCAGCAACAAATAAATTTATATTCATAAAGAAAAGGGTGGCTATGCATATAGAAACAAAAAATACCGAAACCGATAGAATTACACCTTTAGAAAACCGATACAACAAGGGGAATATCATGTAAAATACCATTTCCACGCCAACCGTCCAACCCGCCGGAACAATGGACGTCTGGTAGCCTGGAACCAGATTAAACAGAAATGTCATATTCAATAGGATCGATTTGCCGTCGATCTTTACGCCGCTGAAATTGTGAATGCACATGACCAGGATCATCAAGTAAAATAGGGGAGCAATCCTAAAAAAACGGCGAAGCGCGAACCCCAGAATCGGTCGAACTTCCCGATCATGAACCGGCATACTGAGGCAGAGTGAAAACGCACTCACCACGAAAAACAGTTCCACTCCCATGGTGCCGTTTACGACAAACAGATCGAGAAACGGTGCAACTTGAAGACGCGGAGATGGAAGCATCGCTACGTGCACAACGACGACCCAAATGGCTGCCAGCCCACGCAAGGCGTCCAAGAAGGGCACCCGATTTGGAGCTGCGTTGTACCTGCCTGCCAATTTAGGACCTCACGGAGATTTTAGCAGCACCCCTACTTGGAACAAGGCGGCTACGCAACCTGTCGGCTTTGCGAGGGGCATCGGCAAAGGCGCTACGTCAAGGCCGGCGCCACCCGTCGACACCGGGAGAACTATCGGCGGCGGACAGCATACCATTGGCTGCGGTCAAATCTGTTCCCGCGCCTTCGGCCCCAGCCGTCGCTCTAAGATTGCGCGAAATTCAAAAGGTGCGGCGTGGCATTGACTTGCTGCATGTCCAGGCCAATGAGACCGAGATTGGCAAGTGCCCCTATTGCGGATCGGAACATCGGGGCGTGAATTGCCTAGCGTGCGCATCAATGTAGGCTGCAGGAAAAGCGCTACTCTTTTCGCTACAGAAGTACGCCGAGAATTGGCTTCAGGACCGCCCTTATGCCGCGATAGAACGGTCTGAGTATTCTGAACAAGATAGGCGATCTGAACTTCAGAGAGCTCTTGATGGCGAAATTGAGTCTGGCCAGAGCGTGTTTCACTGACGTCTGCGGCCCTGACGTCAGCGACGTCTGCGTCGCTGGCGTCATTGGAATCTGCATCGTTGACGCCCCCAAGGGATAACCGGCGTTCTTCCACTCAGACAACAGATGAGCATGCCACGGGAAGTCGTGCAGTGGCAGCATGCCGACAAGCCTTTGCATCTTGAACTCCAGCATGCTGTAGTTGTGCGCCACCTGATGCGCGCACATAATGTGCTGCGTGGTAAATCCGGCATCCTGAGCAGAGTAGGTGATCAGCCGCTCCAGCACGTGAGCCAAGCCTCCGTCAATATGATCGGGCTCGGCATTGAACTCTTCCCATTTCCATTTGTGTTCGAACATTTTGCGCAGCGCGCGCGGCCGGAACCAGAACATGGTGCCATAGGCTGCCACCGGAGTGGTGTCATCGAACTTGACGTCGATGTTCAACAGGCGCGCCGTTTCCTCGGCCCTTGGCTTGTTGACAAACCACGAGTGCCCCATGGTCGGGTAAGAGATATGAAAGATCGGCGGAATGGCGACGCCGACTGAAGGATTGTCGTGAAACATGTCCAAAACATTCTGCACGTAACCGCGGGTATTCAACAGATTGTCGAGCATGTGCCGCTTGAACAGATTGCCTCTCGACGACTGCACTTGAGGCGATTTTTTTGTATGCAAACGGCAGACGAGGTCATAGCGATCGTCGATGAACAGATCTCGGAAGGAGATGAAAAGCGACGACATGTCACGACCGCGGTTCTGCTCGACAACGCGGACGATGGCCTTCTTCACGCCAGGTCGCTTTGCCAAGGCGGCTTCGATCTCGGCCTTCTTTTCCGGCGTATTCGTGGTGGCAATGAAGTCATAGGGAACCGGAATGTTCTCGGTCAGCGCCAGCAACTCGTCGAGCAACTCGGTGTAGTAAATATGCGCGCAGACGGCCACCTTGCCGTAGTCGGCAGCAGCGTCGTCATCCTTGATCCGCTTGTCCGGCAGGACGCTCATCAGCGCCGCGTTGCTGTTGAGGTTCCTCAATTCCGAAACGCGCAGAACGTTGCGCCAAATCAAATTAACGTCGTAGTCGGACGTCTCTTTAAGTATCCGCAAAGCGCGCGGCAGATCGACGGCATTGTGCTCCAGAAAAGTCGGATCGTGAAAAAACGTTCGCCGCTTCAGCAGGGGGAAGCGGTTGATGATTGTTTCGTCGACGTTGATGAACGCCGGATAGTGCGAGCCATACTGATCCGGATCAACATATGCTTCCGCGGAATAGCCAAGGTCTGTAAAATGCTTGGTAAACTGCGACTCATGAAGCAGAACAGCATCGGTGTAGGTTTTTATCTCCGGCAGGTTCTCCCAATATCTTTTGAAGGCGCGAGACTTCAGCATCTCGTTGCGAATTGCAATGAAGTTTGCCGTGAGATGACGGGGCAGATGGCCTGTTCCGGTAAATGGGTTTGGCGTCATTTCCCGATGGGCAGAAGCGCCCCAGAAATCAGTGTTCCGCCCTTCCATTTCCGAAAACATTTCTGAAAAGGGGAAAAGAGGTCCGTAGCAAGTATCGTTCAGCAGGATAAGTTCGTCATACTTGGAAAGCTCATCAAAGCCGATGGCTTCGATTCCGGCCTTGTATCCACCGACATCAAATCCCTCGTTCTTACGAATCAGGAGCTGATCACATACTTTTGCCACCGCCACTTCAGAATGTTTTGAAAGATTGCCGTTGGAGACAACGACAATTCTTTCAACCAATTCTCTCAGTTTGGTCAGTAAAAATATGACATACTCGTCCGCGATGCCGCGTTCATTATACAGAGAAAACACAGCAACACGACGCAATACAGAGCTCATTCGTCGTCCCCTCAAGAAATCCAGATTTTCCAAACCAGCAGAGCCCAAATTCTAGCCGAGCTGTGCATCTATCCATTCGGAAAGCTGGTCGATCCCCTCGCCCACACTTTTCAAAGGTCGCCATTCCAGTTCGCGGACCGTCCTGTCGATATTGGCGACAGCGCACCGCACGTCGCCGTTGCGGAACATGCCGTTGACGTGCGGCTCCGGCGCCCCATACCGCTTTGCGATGATCCTCGCCAGATCGAGAACCGTGGTCTTGTAGCCAGTGCCGACATCATAGGCGAACGATTGCGACAGATTTGTTCTCGTGGCCTTGTCAATCGCCGAGGCGACATCGTCGATGAAGACAAAATCCCTTCCGATATCCCCGTCTTCGTAGATCGGAATGCTCTTGCCTTCCTTGGCCATCCTGATGAACAACGACACAATTCCCGTGTAGCTGTTCGTCAAGGACTGGCCAGGACCGTATACGTTCTGGAGGCGGAGCACGTTGACGGTTGTCCCGAACGAAAGAGCCCAAGCTCGCAATATCTGTTCCTGGGTTAGTTTGGTGGCTCCGTAGATGCTGGTTGGATTCGGTATCGTTTTTTCCGCGTCCATCGGCAGAGGCTCAAGCCCGGGAAAATCCCATTCCGCGCGTTCAAGCTGCTGCTTCGATCGCTGACCCGGATAGGTTACCTCTCCCGGATTTCTGGACCGCCATGCCCCTTCTCCGTAGACGGCGCGGCTCGAAGCCAGGACAAAGCGCTCGGGAACATGCGATACCGTGGCGAAGGCATCCAACATGCGGGTTGTGCCGAGGACATTTGCTATCGCGTGGCGAGAAGCCTCTGTGAGCGACTGTCCCGTGCCCGTTTCAGCCGCCAGATGCACGACAACTTCAGGTCGGGTGGTTTCCAATGCCTGCGCCCAGGTGGAAGCCTCCGTCACATCCGCAACCATGAGCTCAACGCGAGGATCAAGTTCGGCAGGGCGCTTTCGCTCAGCGTGAATCTGCGGATGCAAACTGTCGATGACAACTACGCGATCGAAGCGATCTGCCAATTTGGTGGACAACGCGCATCCAATGAATCCGGCTCCACCGGTAACCATACATGTCTTGGGCATTCAAGCAGCATTCCGTGTTCCATTAACCAGGCTGTTCGTTATCAGCGTCAACCTCATTTGAACAGGTATAGAGCACCTCTCCGGTGGAATTGGATTTGAGGTGTCGCATTCGGGCAGCCACGCGCAATGCCATGCGCTAATCTGGTTCTGCGGTCCATTTTCGATAGCCAAACTCGCCAGCCGACAACAGAACATCGCCCAGAAGGGTGATAATCCGATGCGTAACCGCAACGGCGGTGGCCGCGGCCGCGGGTATGCCGATCGAGGAAAGGCCCGCGATGAAAACCGCTTCCCTCACACCCAAACCGCCGGGAGCCCCAGGCACAACAAAACCAAGCAACCAGCCGGCGGCTGAGACCCCGATCACCATCTGCCACTCGATCGTGGGTCCGTACAGCACATGGACAAGGAGGACGACGATCAAGCCATTGGCAAGGAAAAATAGGCCGTAGCAAGCGACGCTGATCGCAGCCATCGAAAATGCGAGGTGTTTTCGGCTCTGCTTAAAATATCGGCCCGCAACGAGGGGGGCCAGCATAAGGGCCGCCAGTCCGGCGCCGATATAGACTGCTGATGCCAGATAGCGGCTTATTCCGTAGTCCTCGCCGATCTTGAGCAGGAAGGAGAAGGAGAAGAGCAGTGCCACGCTTCCGGAGGCGAGGACCATCAAAACGATCTCCATCACCTGCGCGTAAGAAAGCGCATCCTTTGCAGCACCATATCGGGCCGCCAGGACAAAGCGTCCGACGAGATGGATGACGTTGGTCGGCAGATATTTGTAGACTTGGGTCCGCGCGAAAACGCGCATTGCACGGACCGCGGAGATTGCCTTTTCTCCGACCGAAACCAACAAGGTGAACCAGGCAAAGCCCACCAGCTGCAGCGCGAGCGCATAAAGAAGCGCACAGGACACGACCACGGCAACAAACCGAGGACGCTGCAGCATATCGGCGAGCTGATCGGCGTATCCGTAGACGGAGCGTATGACAAAATACATTGCCGCAATGGCAATGACGGCACCGCCGGCGCGAATGATCCTAGAGTTCGGCACGAGCGCCGATCGGCTTCACAGGCAGCCTGCCGTCGGAACTTGCAATTTCTGCGACAATGCCCGGGTCGCGATTGCCACGGGTCGCAACAATCAACTCGGCGACCATGCCAAACAGCGTGAACTGCACCCCGACGATCATCAGGAGCGTCGAGACAAGCAGCAACGGACGGCCGCCAATGGCTTCACCGCCGAACCACCGCGCACAGAGAAACAGGAAAATCAGGAAGCCAATCGAGAAGACGGCCACACCCAGGCCACCGAAAAGATGGCCGGGGCGCGAATTGAACTTCGTGATGGTCACGACTGTGAGCAAGTCCAGGAAGCCCTTGAGCAGGCGACCAACCCCATATTTGGATTTTCCAAATCTGCGCGGGTGGTGCTGCACGACGATCTCACTGACCTTGAAACCAGTCGCATAGGCCAAGGCTGGAACGAAACGATGAAGCTCGCCATAGAGGCGAATGTTGTCAAAGACCTCGGAGCGATAGGCTTTGAAGCCGCAGTTGAAATCGTGCAGGCTGACGCCGGTGACCTTGGCCGTCACTCGATTGAACAGCTTTGAAGGCAGCGTCTTGCCGAGCGGATCGTGGCGCACCTGCTTCCATCCGGAAACGACATCGGAGCCCTCTCGGATTTCGTCCAGAAAACGTGAAATTTCCTTCGGATCGTCCTGCAGGTCTCCATCCATCGTGACGATGATATTGCCCGACGCGTTGGAGATCCCTGCCTGCAGCGCGGCCGCCTTGCCGAAATTCCTCCGAAGCCGAACGCCCTTTACATGGGGGTAAGCCCTGGTGGCGGCCAGAATCTCCTTCCAGGTATTGTCCCGACTGCCGTCGTCAACAAAGATGACCTCCTCGAGCGAGGCGGCATCGATCTGCTCGAAGGCGGCCTCGATCTGGGCAATCAAAGCCTGAACAGTGTCTTGCTCGTCCTTTACAGGCACCAGTATCGAGACTGTCTGCACGTCAGGCCCTCTGCGTCAAAATGGAGGTCTGGCTGGGGAATGGCAATGCAGGCGCAAGCCCCCGTGTCACGCGCTCCTGCAGGCCGCAAGAATTGATGGCCTGGCGATATTCGGGCCTGTTGCTGTTGTCGAACAGAATCATACCGCCCGGAGACAGACGGCGAACCGATTTCGCCAAGCAGGAAACCCTGGCCCGGCCGTCGATCACAATGAGGTCGAAGGTGCCGTCGACCCGGTCAATCGATGACACGTATTGATCGAAAGAGCATTGCGTATATCCCTTTCGATTGGACCTGGCCTTGCTGGAAGCAGAGGCGGCTACCGGCTCCACAACTCGCACAGCGATGTTGGGATAGGCGCCAAAAATGCCGCCCATGGTTTGCGCGAACGGAGCGTCATGCTCGACGGAATCGACTGAGCCGCTTCGTTTCGCCAACCAAACTGTGCTGGCGCCGGCACCAAATTCATAAACGCGGGCCTTGTGATTGCGCGAGGCCAGAAAACTGTTCACGGCATCAATCGCGGAGAATGTCCACCACGGCATGTCAAGCCGAACCAGGTCAGCGCTGTCGTATATGCCGAACAGACTTCTGATCCAGAGGGCAAAGCGGTTGTTCGACCGCTCCAACGCCGCAAGCAATCCGCAGCGCTCAGCTACTTTCCGGGCGAATCTGACGACGCTTACATAGGTACTTTTCAAAACTGAAATCCAACCCCAGGTGCCTGCAATCTCGTCCACCCAGACGGCGTAAGCAAAACTGCATATATCGATCGAGAAGCAGGGCTGGCAGGCACACGTCGAAGATCTATGTAGCCACTCCAGCCATAGTCGTCACGCCCTCGCCCGAGGAACTTCGCCACGTCCGGCCGATGCGTTCCTCCCAATCCCAACCCCACGACTGTTCCCGTGCCGTCAACGAAGGCAATGCAGCGGTAGGTGGTAAGAATATCGCTGCCCAGCAGTGGGGGCCACTTGTTCGAGGTGTCCGCGACCCAACCGGAGACGCGTCCCCACTGCGGATCTTCTATTTTGGACACGGCATCAATGTAGCCCGTCAAGCTGTTCGGCTGGGTGGGGATTGCCAACCCGGCGCCGAGCGAGGGGCAGCCGAAGTCCCTCCCGTTGAACGGGACGTGATTGAATTTCTTCAAATTGTCTTCGACATTGTAGTAATCGACCCCAGCCAATGTAACGTATCGCATCAAGTCGGGGTCTTTGACACCGAGCGACAATGCCAGTGTTGCGAGATCTTTTCCTTCAGCCCTGACAAGAGCGTCATTCAGCCTCGGCATGCCGTTGACGACGATCAGTGCGGCTACCGCCGCGAATATGGCGATCGACAGACGACGCTTGAAATCAACTTGCCACACCAGACACGAAACAGCTCCAAACAGTCCGACCCAAAAAAGCGCCGGAAGGGTTGCATATCTGCTGGCTAAGGCTGCCGCGTCTCCTCCCATGTTCGATCGACCAATAGCGGCCAGCACGCCCGACATGACGGCATAGGCCATGATCGCAATCCAGAAAGCTGATCGGTACCTGCTTTCGCCAGGCCGCAAAAGGCAAAACCCAACGATCAAAGCGGCCGCTGCGACTCCGATTGCGCCCAGCGGAATTGCGGCCGCTTCGGTTGTTACGATGCCGCCACCAATGAATGTCAGGCAAAACAGCGAAATCCCAATTGGATCGAAACTGCGTGCGGCGTGATAATCGGGGACTTTCTGATTCATTGCGACAAAAATCACGAGGGCCAAGCCCGCCGCGAAAATCAAGATGCCGAGCCGCCGTGTTTTGGCAGTGCAAAATCCTTGGATGCCGATCACACACAATGCGGTCAGGCCCGTGCTGTAAAATTGCGTGGCAAAAACAGCCAACGCGATCGCAGCCACATAACCTATCGGCATGTCTTTTTCGGTCGACTGCCAAAAAGCCAATACAGCCAGCACGGTGAAGAGATTTGCGCCGATCCAGGCTACTCCACTCATGCCAACAAAGAAATTGTGTGCGGCAAGCGGACTGAATACGAACACCGACACGGCTATCCCGACGACAAATGCTTCAAACCAGGATCGCGCAAAGAGCGACAATGCGCCCGAAAAAACCAACGCTATGAGAAGGGAGAACGCGACAACAGTGACCGACAGGCCGATATTGTCCCCTTGGGTAAGGTGAAAATTCAGCAGATAAAACAGTTTTGCGCCGGCAATAATATGCTCGTTTGCCGTTACATACAGATCCCTCAGTGTCGGTACCCCGTCCAGCGATCCGACCATTGAAGGGAGAATGCCCCAATAGTCGTTATCCGGAACACCTCTCGCCTGCACCGTCAGGAGGAGCGCAACCACGAACACCGCGACCGGACCAACAAACGCAATCGCGAAAGCGGGGGTTGAACGGCTGACAGAGAGGGTGCGAACGGTGGCCGACATTAGTCCTGCGTTTGCTGCGTATTGCCTTGCGTTGGCGTAGGTGGCACCTCGCACACACCGCCAGACTGCGCAACAAAAATTCGACGACTTGGCAAGCGGACCGCCGGATCGGTCCGGTGTGCGTCTCAAACGCCACAAGTTGGCGCGACTGGAACGATCAGCCGTCGCATGAATGAGAAAGCATATCCGGTGGCTTGATGTTGCCCCTGTTCTGAAGAAATGGATTTCAGATGGAGAGGCCAAGAGCAGAGCTCGCCTCTCTCCAATTGAATTTCGCCTTCAACGAAAAAATGCGGCGATCCTTTTCAGCAACCGCGTGGCAATCGCAGACAGCGCTCGCAAGGGGCTGGTAATTCGCCAGCTCGTTGAGTCCTTGAACTCTTGAACGACCCGTTCACTTTGCTCCATTCTTTCCTGGAGCACTTGCGCGCGTGCGATCTCGTTGTCGCGCGCGGTCTGCAGCGCACTAACAGTCGCGTGCGCGGCTGAAATCTCTTCGGCCCTCTCGACGAGATCCGACTCCATCCGTGCGATCTGGGCGTGACCGCTCTGGAGCTGTTCACGTATCTCGGCCACCTCGCGGGTGAGTTCCACTATCCGCGCCCCGCGGCTCGTCACCAACGCCCTGTTGGTCTCGATTTCCTCTTCCATGGTCGTCGACGCTAGAGACCATGGATTTCCGGCTTGATCGAACGCTTTGCTTGTCGTGCCGGCAAGAGAAATCATTTCCCTTTCGGCGAGCGCGATCCGGCCTTGCACATTGCGAGTCCCAAGAACATTTTCCGGACTTGGACGCTTGGTCACAATGCAGAGCGAGTTCAAAAACTCGACGGAATGAATGGAGGCCAGCGAGGCTTCCCCAAATACGGTCTTATACCTGTCGGAGAACGTGGCTAGGGCATCCGCCCGAAAGCGGGGCAGTCCCCAATGCTCATGGTTGATCACATCGAGCAAGCGCTTGAAGAACGACATCGACGAAAGCGGATCATAGAGACCGCCTTCGAATTCCTGCCAGTAGCTGCAATGCAAATCTTCCGCTATGAAAACCCCGCCATCAGAAAGATGAGGGAAATAACGGGCGAAAGAGCGCACTATGTCTGATGATGTATGCGATCCGTCATCGATTATGATGTCGAATGTCGCGGATTTCGCAACAATTTTTCTTTCTATCTCATCAGTATTGGCATCACCGATGACCAAAGCAATCTTTTGATCGTCGAAGACCAGACCGCTGCAGGCCGTGTCGATATCGCAGCCAAGAATGAGTTCCGAATTCGGGAAATATCGCGGCCAGATTTCGAGAGAGCCACCGTTTTGGACGCCAATTTCCAGGAGTCGAACCGGCTTCTTCCGATAGTCCAGAAAAACGCGGTCATATGCATCCAGATAGCTTGACCATTTGTCCGACACTTTGCCGCTATGGGCATTGTACAGGTCGTGAAGTGAAGGGGCGTGCGCCTTAACCGCCGCGGCATGGCCCTCGGTTTGAACGCCCTGCGGCACGTCTCCGACCGCCTCCGGGCCGAGCGCGTCTGGGTCGACCGCCTGTGAGGCGGCCTCTGCATCGCGCATGTATTTCGGCGATAGGTCCTTCTTCATGCCTCAAGCCCATCCCGTCTTTCAGACCAGGACACGACGCGCCACCGCTTCAGTCGATTGCCGCCAGTCAGGCGCATTCCATCCGAAGACGGAGGCGAATTTCGCGCTTGATAGCCGGGAATTGGCGGGGCGTCGCGCCTTGGTCGGGTAGTCCTTCGTAGCAATGTCCCGTACTCGCGCCCAAGGGCCACCAGACACTCGGCTTGTGTCCAGGATATGGCGGGCAAAGCCGCTCCAGTTGGCCTCGCCCGTGCCGGCCAGATGATAGACACCGAACGCAGCGAAGCTCTTGTTGCCATGCAGCGTCGCCGCCGCATGCAGGACTGCGTCGGCGATATCGAGCGCGGAGGTGGGATTTCCCCACTGATCGGCGACCACCGATATCTCATCCCGGTCGGCGGCAAGCCGCAGCATGGTCTTGACGAAATTCTTGCCGAACGGGCTGTAGACCCAAGCCGTGCGCAGGATCAGATGGCGCGGATTGGCGGCTGCCACCGCCTGTTCGCCGGCGAGCTTGGAGGCACCATAGACGCTGCGCGGTGCGGTCGCGTCGGTTTCGACATAGGCACCGGAAGCGCTGCCATCGAAGACATAGTCGGTCGAAAGATGAATGACGGGAATGCCAAGCTGCGCTGCGGCTTCGGCCACCTTGCCGGCGCCGACAGCGTTCACAGCAAATGCCAGGTCGGGCTCATCCTCAGCCTGATCCACGGCGGTGTAGGCGGCAGCCGACACGACGATATCCGGCTTCGCGGCCGCGATAGCATCGATGACGGTATCGGGCTTTGCCAGGTCGAGCTCCGGACGGCCAATTGCGATGACTTCCACGCCGGCGTGCCTCTGGCCGGCCTCCAGAAGGCTTGACGCGACCTGGCCTTCGCGCCCGGTGACAACGAGCCTCACGCGGCCCCCTTGCGCGCTTCGCCCAATCGCTCACCGGCATAGCGCTCTTCGCGGATCGGCCCCCACCACCATTTGTTTTCGAGAAACCAGTCCACGGTTCTCGCCAGGCCACTGTCGAAATTCTCCTTCGGCGCCCAGCCAAGCTCGCGACCGATCTTGGAGGCGTCAATAGCATAGCGGCGGTCATGGCCTGGACGATCGGTGACGAAAGAGATCAGATCGCGATAGCTCTTGCCGCCCGCCCGAGGACGCCTGATGTCGAGCAGATCGCAGATCGTCTCGACGACGCCCAGGTTGGTGCGCTCCGAATTGCCGCCGACATTGTAGCTCTCGCCTGGCGTGCCCTTGGTGGCCACCAATTCCAGCGCGCGCGCATGGTCCTCGACGAACAGCCAGTCGCGCACATTGGCGCCGGCGCCATAGACCGGCAGCGTTTTTTCGTCGAGCGCATTGAGGATGACGAGCGGGATAAGCTTCTCGGGAAAGTGATAGGGCCCGTAGTTGTTCGAACAATTGGAAAGCACGACCGGCAGGCCATAGGTTTCGTGCCAGGCCCGCACCAGATGGTCCGACGCCGCCTTCGAAGCTGAATAGGGCGAAGATGGCGCATAGGGCGTTTCCTCGACGAAAAGGCCGCCATCGAAAGGAAGGTCGCCGAACACTTCGTCGGTCGAGACATGATGGAAGCGGAAGCGGCTTTTCCTGTCGTCGGGAAGGCCGCGCCAATATTCCAGCGTAGCATTCAGCACCTTGTAGGTGCCGACGATGTTGGTCTCGATGAATGCCCCGGGTCCGTCGATCGATCGGTCGACATGGCTTTCGGCAGCAAGGTTCATGACGATGTCGATTTCGTCCCGATGCAGAATGTCGAGCACCGCCCTCTCGTCACAGATATCGGCATGAGCGAAGCGGTAATTGTGGGCATTCTCGATCGGCCGCAGCGAGGCCAGATTGCCCGCGTAGGTAAGCTTGTCGAGATTGGTCACGCGATAGGCCGGGTTGGCGCACAGATGCCGGCACACCGCAGAACCGATGAAGCCGGCACCGCCTGTCACTAGAAAATTCATGTTGCTGTCCTCATGCAACCCATCAGGCGAACACTTCGGCGGCGGCCAACACCGGCGCCTTGAGGTCCTTGTCCGAAAGCTGGAATCCGCCAGCCAATGACGGCCATTCGATGCCGATGGCAGGATCGTCGAAACGGATCGAGCGGTCGTGCTCGGGCGAATAGGTATCGGTCACCTTGTACAAGACTTCGGTGTCCGGCACGAGCGTCACGAAGCCATGCGCAAAGCCCTTCGGCACCAGAATCTGGTTGCCCTTCTCGGCGGTAATTTCGAGCGCAACCCATTTTCCGAAGGTTGGCGAGCTGCGGCGAATGTCGACCGCCACGTCCAGCAGCGCACCCCGCACGACACGCAGCAGCTTGTCCTGGGCTCGCGGCGCAAGTTGGTAGTGCAGCCCGCGCAGAACGCCCGCCGCGGCAGAATAGGACTGATTGTCCTGGACGAAACTCAAGCCTATGCCGGCCTGCGAAAAGCGCTCGGCATGGTAGGTTTCGACGAAGAAACCACGCGCATCGCCATGTCGTTTCGGAATGATTTCCAGCACGCCTTCGATGCCAAGGGACCTGACCTCCAGCATTTACTCCTCCAACCGCTCGACGACGCGCCGGCGCAGATAGACGGCATACTCGTTTTTTCCCAGGCGGGTGGCGCGCTGGAGGACATCGTCCGCCGTCAGCCAGCCCTGTTCGAAGGCGATTTCCTCCGGGCAGGCAACCTTTATGCCCTGGCGATGTTCGATCGTGCGCACGAACGAAGACGCTTCGTGCAAGCTGTCGTGGGTGCCGGTGTCGAGCCAGGCATAACCACGGCCCAATCGATGCACATGCAACTGACCACGCTCGAGATAGACATTGTTGACCGCCGTGATCTCAAGTTCGCCACGCGCCGAAGGCCGGATCGCCGGGGCAATGTCAACGACATCGTTGTCATAGAAATAGAGGCCAGTGACGGCCCAGTTGGATTTCGGATTGTCTGGCTTTTCCTCGATCGTCAGGGCGGTTCCGGTGACCTTGTCGAAGGAAACGACACCGTAACGCTGCGGATCTTCGACATGATAGGCGAATACGGAAGCCCCCGTCTCGCGCGATGCCGCTGCACGGCAGAGCTGCGACAGGCCTTCGCCGAAATAGATGTTGTCGCCGAGGATCATCGACACGCTGTCCTTGCCGATGAAATTCCGGCCGATGATGAAGGCTTCCGCAAGTCCGTTGGGTTGCGGTTGCTCGGCGTAGGACAAATCAAGCCCAAACTCCGATCCGTCGCCAAGCAACTCGCGGAAAACCGGCAGATCACGCGGCGTTGAAATGATCAGAATCTCGCGGATACCCGCGAGCATCAAAACGCTCAGCGGATAATAGATCATCGGCTTGTCGTATATCGGGAGGATTTGCTTGGAGACTGCCAACGTTAGCGGATAGAGCCGCGTTCCGCTGCCTCCAGCAAGGATAATTCCTTTCAAGAAGTTCTCCTTGACATGCCTAAACCCCCAGCCCTGACATAAACCGCGCTCGTGCTTAGGTTCCATGCAATGGCTTGTCAATCTCGGCGATCGACAAACAGCCGGACTATGTCGCGCCACACGCGCCTCAGTTAGATCAGTCCAAAATACGCCCGGTACCAGTCCACAAACCGCCCTACCCCATCGGCAACCGTCGTCACCGGGCGGTAGCCGACCGCCTGCTCCAGCGCCGATGTGTCGGCAAAGGTATCGGGCACGTCGCCGGCCTGCAGCGGCAGCATTTCGATGATGGCTTTCCTACCAAGCGCGCTTTCCAGTGCCTCGACATAGGCGGTCAGCTTCACCGGTTTGCTGTTGCCGATGTTGAAGATGCGCCAGGGGGCGCTGCTGGTGGCCGGATCCGGACGGCTGGAGTCCCAGGCTGCATTGCCGACAGCCGGGCTATCGCTGGCCCTGACGACCCCTTCTGCGATGTCATCGACATAGGTGAAGTCGCGCGTGTGGTTGCCGTTGTTGAACAGCTTGATCGGCTCACCGGCAAGAATGCTTCTGGTGAACAGGAAAAGCGCCATGTCCGGACGCCCCCAGGGACCATACACCGTAAAGAAGCGAAGCCCGGTCGTGGGCAACCCGAACAAATGGCTGTAGCTATGCGCCATCAGCTCATTGGCGCGCTTGGTCGCGGCGTAGAACTGCAGCGGATGATCGGCCGGCCGATGCTCGGAAAAAGGCATGTCGGTGTTGGCGCCGTAGACACTCGAGGTGCTGGCATAGGTCAAATGCGCAACGGCGCGGCTGCGGCAGGCCTCGAGCATGTTGGTGTAGGCGATGATGTTGCTTTCGACATAGGCATGCGGGTTTTCCAGGCTGTAGCGAACCCCTGGCTGGGCGGCGAGATGGATCACCCGGTCAAACGTGTGGTCCGCAAAGCAACCATCGACCACGCCCTTGTCGGCGAGATTGCCGCGGATGAAATGATAGCTCGCATTGGTCTTGCGGCTGGCTTCCTCCAGCAGCCGCAGCCTCGCCTCCTTGATCTGCGGATCATAGTAGCTGTTGACGCTGTCGATGCCGACAACCTCGTCGCCGCGCTCCAGCAGGCGCTTCGATACGTGACAGCCGATAAAGCCGGCGGCGCCGGTGACCAGGACCTTCATCAGAAGCGCCCGTCCAGTCCTCGATCTCTCCCGGTGTTCAGGAGCGCTTCAGCAGCGACCACACGGCCGGCACCAGGCTTGCCGCCAGGGCAACCTTGATCAGATCGCCGACGATGAATGGCACGACGCCGAACTGCCACGACTTTTCGGGACCGATCAGCAGCGCCAGCCAGGCAAAGCCCATCGCCATCATGACGACTTCGGCAACCAGCATCGCGCTGAAAAGCTTGACCGGATGACGGTCCCAGCCCCGATCGGCGGCCCAGCCGACAATCGCCGCCATGGCCACGAAACCCAAGAGATAGCCGCCGGTCGAGCCGAGCATGTAAGCAATGCCGATACCCTTTTCCGGGGTGCTCTGGAAGACCGGAAAGCCCATCGCGCCCTCTGCCATGTAGAGCAGCAAGGTGGCGACGCCCAGACGCATCCCGAAGGCAGCGGCGATCAGCAACACGGCCAGCGTCTGCATCGAAATGTCGACCGGCCCGAGCATCACCTTGGTCTTGGCCGACAGGGTCAGCAGCAGCGTTCCGGCGATCGCCAGGAAAAGCTGCGTTGCCAGCCGCGCCGCGCCCTCTTGCGGCAAAGCCAGAGACACAAGCGGACGCATCGTTGTTGCAATTGCCATCGTATTTCCCCAATCCGATTGCCGCTATCTCATGTTCGCGGCCTCGCGTTCTCCTATATTGGCTTGTGTGTTATGCGGCAATCGGTTTTGCCGTCTCCTCGAACAAGGCACCGATGCACCTGCCATGGCTCTCAAATTCGAAACCGGCTTCGATCCCGCCTATGGCAAGGCGGTGAGCGTCGCGCCTGATATCCAGCGCATCACCGCCCGCAATCCAAGTCCCTTCACCTTTCACGGCACCAACAGCTACATCGTTGGCCGCGATACGCTGGCGGTGATCGATCCTGGGCCGGACGACGAGGCGCATCTGCAGACCCTGCTCGATGTGATCGTAGGCCGGCCGGTCAGCCATATCTTCGTGAGCCACACGCACCGCGACCATTCCCCGCTGGCGGCCCGGCTGAAAGAGCGCACCGGCGCCGCCGTGCTGGCGGAAGGACCGCATCGCCCTGCAAGACCCCTGCATATCGGCGAGACCAACGCGCTCGACGCCAGTGCCGACACTGCTTTCGTTCCCGATATCGCATTGCCCGACGACAGGGTGGTCGACGGCGACGGCTGGTCGATCAGGACGATTTTGACCCCGGGCCACACCGCCAATCACGCGACATTCGCGCTGGAAGGAACCGGGATCCTGTTTTCAGCCGATCATGTCATGGCATGGGCGACGTCGATCGTCGCGCCACCGGATGGGGCGATGGCCGACTATATGGCCTCGCTGGACCGGCTGATCGAACGCGGGGACCGCCTGCTGCTGCCGGGACATGGCGGGCCGGTGACCGCACCGCGCCGTTTCATGCGCGGGTTGAAGACGCATCGCAAGATGCGCGAGCGCGCCATCCTGGAGCGGGTCAGAGCCGGCGATCGGACGATCGTGGACATGGTCAAGGCGATCTATCGCGATACCGACCCGCGGCTGCATGGCGCTGCCGGATTGTCGGTGCTTGCCCATCTCGAGGACCTGGTGGAACGCGGCCTGGTCGTGACAGACGCCGCACCAGCCATTGACGGCAATTTCACGCCGGCCAGATAGGCCGCCAAGCTCATTCGGCCGGAGCCGCGCCAACCTGACCGGCGACTTCCTGGTCGAGTTCCGCCTATGACATACACATCTTACTCCCCTTCCGGCCTTAAACTGCTAGCAATCGCGCCGTTTCTAATGAGAACTCTCAGCATTCTCTCTAGCAAAATCCCGATATATTTCTTATCATCTAAATCAATATGCTTTCTGTCAAAATTATACTTTATGAAATCGTTTGTTTGTTTACACTTTGCATCCTCCGAGAGCTGATATTGCTCTAGAAAGTATACTGTGCATGAGAAATTATTCTCAGACGAGGCCATATGTTCAATCATATGCACAAACAGTGGACCGGAGCCAAAAGCGGTATCGGCCTTCACCGGACTGACGTTGATGATCATCAGACTAGTAAAACAAAAACAATAACCCAAAATAATCTTGAGGCAATTGATGGGCGGGTTTACCGTTAATATTGGTTTTAAGGAGTCCATCTGGTATCCCTCACTTAGAAACCGAGGTAAAACGCGCCGAAGTTATTCGTTCCAGATAGGCGTCGACACTGTCAGATTCACAACTCAAAGCGTGCGCATCATCAGTCCCTTGCCGTCGCTCATCCGGCCTCAAGCCTCATTCGGCCGGAGCCGCGCCAACCTGACCGGCGACTTCCTGGTCGAGTTCGGCGAGAAAATCGACGATATGCGCGGCATTGTCGCCGAGATCGTAGCGGCCGTAACGAGAGGCCGACCGCATGTCGACGATGATTGTGTCCCCGTCGTCGGTCACGCGGATCGCGACGTCGGCGGGAAGACCAAGGACAAAGCCTTTGGCCACTGCGGTAATCGTCACTTCGGTTTGCCCCCTGAGGTCTGGATAGGGCTCGGAAAGGTCCCAATCGCGCCGGTCGAGCACGGTCTCGACGGCATCCACGACGGTGTCGAACGGCAGGTCGTAGCTGCGTGCGCTGACCAGCGGATAGCTCTCGGTCTGCAGCCGCTGTTCGCCAGGCGTGGATGGGGAGAGCACATTCATCTCTTTGGTCCGGTCGCTCACGTCGAGCGCGGGTGGATTGTCGAAATCCGTCGAGATATCCCTGAGCGGCGGATAGATCGTCGCCCAGTATGCGGCAACGCCATAGGGTGCGAGCACCAGCAGCGCCAGCAAGGCGCCGACCGTCAGGTCACGACCGCCAAGGTCGCCGAAGTTCCACAGCCGCGAAAAGGCAAACCCGGCAAACAACAGCGCCAGGGCCGCCAGCAGCGCCACAATACCCATCACCCACAGGAAGACAGGCGTTTCGACGAGGTCGATGCGATGGCCGACGAAAGCGGTCAGCAGCAGCACCGCCGAAAAGGCGGCCGTGCGTCGCGACCATCCGGCCGCCTTCGAGGTCTGCCGTTCAGGAATACTTGCCATCGATTGCCGCACCACCCCAACCCGAACGGAGACGTAGAGCGGTTCGTCGTTTCACGAAACGATAAACCGCCTATCTCTTTGTTTTGACGCAATTCCCGGAATTGCCTTAGAACCTTTTGCTGGCGGCTTGAAGCCGAAAGACGCAACATTCCCGTCAATCCGTCGGCAAGCGATAGTCCCGGAATTGCTGACGCAAGGTGATCTTCTGGATCTTGCCGGTGGCGGTGTGCGGTATTTCGCCGACGAAGGCGACATCGTCCGGCATCCACCATTTGGCGACCTTGCCATCCATGAAGTCGAGAATGTCAGCCTTGGTCGGTTCCTTGCCCGGCTTGCGAACAACGACCAGCAACGGCCGCTCGCCCCACTTCGAATGATGGACTCCGATGGCTGCTGCCTCGGCGACATCGGGATGACCCACAGCCAGGTTCTCGAGATCGATGGTCGAAATCCATTCACCGCCGGACTTGATGACGTCCTTGGCGCGATCGGTAATCTGCATATAGCCGCCGGCGTCGATGTGAGCGACGTCGCCGGTGTCGAACCAGCCGTCCTCGTCGAACTGCTCCGAGCCAACACCGCCATAGTAGGCGCGGGCAACGGCCGGTCCACGCACCTTCAAGCGGCCAAATGTCTTGCCATCCCAAGGCTGAACATTGTCGTCGTCGTCGGTCACCTTCATTTCGACGCCGAAGGGCGGGTAGCCCTGTTTCTGCTGGACGTCGAGCCGGGCTTCACCCTGGAGACCGGCATAGTCCGGCTTCAAGGTGCACAGCGTGCCGAGCGGCGACATTTCGGTCATGCCCCAAGCGTGGATGACCTGGACATCGTAGTTCTGCTGAAACTTGGTCATGATCGCGCGCGGGCAGGACGAGCCGCCGATGACGACCTTGTTCAGATAGGGAAGCTTCTTGCCGGTCTCCTCCAGATACTGCAGCAGCATCATCCAGACGGTCGGCACAGCAGCGCTGAAGGTCACCTTCTCGGTGTCGAGCAATTCATAGATCGAGGCGCCGTCCATCTTGGAGCCGGGCATGACCAGCTTGGCGCCGATCATCGGCCCGCTCTGGCCAAGGCCCCAGGCATTGGCGTGGAACATCGGCACGACCGGCAAGATCGTATCGCGTGCCGACAGCCCCATGGCGTCAGGCATGGCGGCGATCATGGCGTGCAGCACGTTCGAGCGGTGGCTGTAGACGACGCCCTTCGGATCGCCCGTGGTCCCCGACGTGTAGCACATACCGGCAGCCGTGCCTTCGTCGAAGGTCTTCCAGGCGAAGTCGCCATCCGCCTCATCAAGCCATTCTTCATAGGCAACCACATTCGGCAGGGTCGTCTGCGGCATGTGCGCCTTGTCGGTCAGCACGATCACCTGTTTCAGCGACTTGACGGCGCCGGCGATCTTCTCGAGCAACGGCACGAAGGTCAGGTCGACGAAGACAGCCTTGTCCTCAGCATTGTTCATGATCCAGACGATCTGCTCGGGAAACAGGCGCGGATTGAGCGTATGGTAGATGGCGCCGATGCCCATGATGCCGTACCAGGCCTCGATGTGGCGCGCCGTGTTCCACGCGAGTGTGGCGATGCGGTCGCCCAGGCGATAGCCGTCGCGTTCCAGCCGTTGGGCGACCTTCAGGGCGCGGCGATGGATGTCCGCGTAGCTGGTGCGCACGATCGGCCCCTCGATCGAGCGCGACACGATCTCGCGCACGCCATGCTGCCGCTCGGCATTGTCGATGAGCTTGTGGCAAAGCAGCGGCCATTCCTGCATCAGTCCCAGCATTCGTTCCTCCCCTGCGCTTTGCGTCGTGCTTTTTCGTGCCATTGTGGAGCGAACCGGCGGATTGTCCAGCCACCAGCACCGGCAAGCCCAGTATTGATCGGCATGACGGACAAGACCGCCACAATCCGGCCATCGTCGGCATTAAGGTTAGTTAACGGGCAAGGGGCGATTGGCGACTGAAAGAGGTTCGCATGGACGCGCAGCTCGACGACAAGTCCCTTGAGAATACGCTTGCCGAAAGTCTGGCCGATCTGGGCCCTGATACAAAGACCGTTTCCGAAGATGAATTTGTTGAAGTTGTCGGCGGCGCGCTGGAAGCGGTCGGCGGCACACTGCTGTTCAAGATGTGCGTCCAGAACGAAGGCGAAGGCCAGCACGTCGCAGCCGCATCCATCGGCGACGGTGGCAATCGTCAGTTCCTGCTGCTCACCTTGCCAACCGGTGGCGGCCCCCTGAAGGTCGAGACCACGTCGAGAAGCAGCAATCCGGTGGCCGGTATCGCAGCCGCCTATGCCGGGCTGATGGATGCGTTCAAGACCGCCGCCTGACCATCTCAGGCAATCTTCGAAACCGTGATCGGGCCTGCACCCGGCCTGGGCTAACGGTTTGTGCCTTGCGTGGCGACAGCAGGCCTTGCGCAACGCGTTTGCGCGACACACCTTAAAGCCGAGGCAAGGAGAACCCGCATGGATCAGATCGTCAACCCGGCACCCGGGTTCCAACGCAATCCCGACAAGGTCATCACCATCGAGCCTTATGTCGGGACCGTTACGGTGCGTGTCGGAGACACGGTCATAGCTTCATCGACGAAGGCCAAGGTGCTGACCGAGCCCCCCTATCCCGCGGCCTTCTACATTCCGTTCGCCGACATCGATTTCGGCAAGCTCAGCAGCACGGAACATTCGACCCACTGTCCCTACAAGGGCGATGCCAGCTATTGGAGCGTGCTGCCTGCGGGCGAGACCGGCCAGAACGCGATGTGGGCTTACGAGCAGCCTTTCGACGAAATGGCTGAAATCCGCGACCACGGCGCATTCTACGCCAGCAAGGTCAGCATCGAAGCAAAAGCGGGCTGAGCACTTCGACTTGCCTCTCAGGTGCATCGGGAGTCAGGTCGGGCCGACATCACCCGAATATCAACGCACCTAGAGCAGTTCACCGTTTCACGGAAACGGCGAACGACGCAATTCCGGACGGAAAACCGTTTCACACTTTTCCTGGAATTGCTCTAGTCCGTGGTGCCGTGATTGCCGAAGCCGTCGGCATCGTCGAGCCGCACGAAGGTCAGGCCCTTGGCCTTGAGCGCCAGAAGCCCCTGCACCACGCCTTCGCCGGCCGCATGGGTCGGCTGGTTGATGTGCGAGATAATGACGTCGCCGTCCTTGGCCGCCGCGATGCGCCGCGCGGTTTCCCTGGCGCCGAGCAATGAGCCACCATCGCCGTTTATGGAGAATCCCGCGATCTTGAAGCCAAGCTTGCGGATCATGGCGATCGCCGACGGGCTGTATTCGGCGGTCGCACCACGAAACCATTTCGGCGCCGGCTCGCCGGTCTTGGCAAGGGCGGCGGCACCCGACTGGACCTCGGCCAGCACGGCGTCGGGGCTGCCGGCGCTGCGGATGCCGTAGATCTTTTGCGGCGTGTCGACGGCAGGGATATGATGGCCGCCGTGATTTTCCAGCTCGAACAGGTCGGGATGCGCCCGCATGACCTCGACCGCGGCGGCGTTTCGCTTCAGCCAGATGCCTGTCACGAAAATGGTGGCGGGTATCTTGTTTTCGACCAGCGCCGAAAGTATCCGGGTGTCGGTCTGTCCACCGCAGGCATCGAGCGTGAGCGCAACGCGGCCGGCTCCGCTTGCCTCCGGCCTGATGTGCAATGTCGGCTCGACAAGCGGCGCGGCGTGGCCGCTGGACACCACGGCCAACGACATGGCGATCACGCAGAGACTTCTTTGCAGCAGGCGCATCAAACCGACTTCCCGACCGGTGCTTTCAGGCAGGTATCCCAAGACCCGCATGAAGGCGAAAATCGGGATGGTGCATAGCAGAAAGCGCCCGGCGCGACAATTTGACTGTCCGTGGTGCGAGCGGCTATTCCGCGGCCCGCGATGGCCGTTGTCCGCGCGACGCATGAACTCAGATGGCGCGTTCGAGCTTCACGTCGGTGCGCGACAGGAGTTCGCGCACCGCATCGACGACTGGTTTGACCTCCAGTCGCCAGACGCAGTAGGCCCTGCCGAAATCCGGCCGGCCGCAACGGTCGTTGGCCACGCAGTCGCAAGGCATCGGCGGTTGAAGCGCGATATTGGGCACGCCAACGGGACCCCACTGCGACGGCGGCGTCAAGCCGAACAGCCCGACAACCGGGATTCCGGCTGCAGCCGCCATGTGCATCGGGCCGCTCTCATTGCCGAGAAACAGCCGGGCCTGTTTCAGCACCGCCAGCAACGTCTCAAGCGACAGCGCTCCAACGAGATTGACGACGGGCGACGCCGTCCTGGCGACGATGCGTTCGGCAATCTCGCGCTCGTCCGGGCCGCCGACCAGAACGACGTCCAAACCGGTTTCGCCGGCAATCTCTCCAATCGCCTCGGCAAACCGCTCCGGCTGCCAACGTCGCCCTTCAAAGCTTGCGCCGGCGTGCACGGCGATGAAAGCGTTTGGATGAACATAATGCTTGCCCAGCAGCGCCAACGCATTTGACGTCTCGGGCGGCAGCGGTTGGAGGTTTGGAACCGTCACATGGAGACCGATGCCAAGCGCCTGGAGCGGCGAAAGATAGCGGTAGACGAAATGTTCCTCACCAAAGCCAAATGGCTTGGCAAACACGTTGGCGGGCTGCCGCTCCAGCAGACGCAATGGCCTCTCGGTGGGATTGTAGCCGACACGGGTCTTTGCATTGACCAGCCCGGTGAGCATGCGTGACGTCTTTGAATCGGCCAGGTCGATCGTCAGATCGAAATGGAAACGGCGCAGCGCCCGCACGACGGCGTAAAGCTCCTTGCCGCGCTGCAGGGGGGTGCCGCGCAGGTGGGCACGCCTGAACGTGACCACCTCGGAGGCAATGTCATGGGCGACTACGAAGCTCGCGAAGCGAGCGTCGCACAGAAACACCAGCCTGGCATCGGGGAATTCGAGCCGCAGGTTTTCTGAGAGCACCGAGGCGAGAACGAGATCTCCAATGTACTTCGTCTGAATGACCAGGATCGAGCGAATCGGCGCGGGTGCAGTCTGCAACATCTGTTTCCCAGGACAATTGGCGGGATGTCGAAATTACGCAATGATTACGCAATGCCGTCAGCACGTTCGTGTGAATTGCTTTACAAAACGGTAAGCTCGACCGGATGGATCCTATCCGCGGCCGGCCTTAGAGCAATTCACCGTTCACGGAAACGGCGAATCTCCTTTGCTTTGACGCAATTCCGGAAGCAAAAGCGTATCACACTTTTCCTGGAATTGCTCCAGCTCTTTGCTTTGACGCAATTCGGGACGGAAACTGCTTCACACTTTTCCGGGAATTGCTTTCGCAACCAGCACCGCCGCCTGCGCGGCCGCTAACCTCGCAATCGGCACGCGATAGGGCGAGCAGGACACGTAGTCGAGGCCGACCTCTTCGCAAAACCGAATCGAGGCCGGATCGCCGCCATGTTCGCCACAGATGCCGAGCTTGATGTCGGGCCGTGTCGCCCTGCCCTTTTCGGCAGCCATGCGCACCAGTTCGCCAACCCCGTCGATGTCGAGGGAGACGAACGGATCCTGATCGATGATGCCCTTCTGGCGGTAGGTCTCCAGGAACGAGGCCGCATCGTCGCGCGAGATGCCGAATGTGGTCTGGGTCAGGTCATTGGTGCCGAAGGAGAAGAATTCGGCCGTAGCGGCGATGACATGGGCGCGGATCGCCGCGCGGGGGAGTTCAATCATGGTTCCAGTCAGATAGTCGATCTTGACGCCGGTTTCCTGCATGACGCTTTTGGCGACGGCATCGATGCGCGCCTTGACGTAGTCGAGTTCTTTCACCAGGCCGACCAGCGGCACCATGATTTCGGGAACGACAAGTGCGCCGGCCTTCTTGCCCGCCTCGACTGCGGCCTCGAAAATGGCGCGCGCCTGCATCTCGGCGATCTCGGGGTACGAAACCGCAAGCCGGCAGCCGCGATGGCCGAGCATCGGGTTGAATTCATGCAGCGCGTCGGTGCGCTGGCGGAGCTTGTCGGGCGACACCTTCATGGCGGCGGCAACCTCGGCCACCTCCTCCTCGGTCTTCGGCAGGAATTCGTGCAGCGGCGGATCGAGCAGGCGGATCGTCACCGGCAGGCCGGCCATGATCTCGAACAGTTCGAGGAAATCCGAGCGCTGCATCGGCAGCAGCTTGCCGAGTGCCGTGCGCCGGTCCTTCTCGGTGTCGGCCAGGATCATCTCGCGCATGGCAACGATGCGATCGCCATCGAAGAACATGTGCTCGGTACGGCAAAGCCCGATGCCTTCGGCGCCGAAGGAGCGCGCCATGCGCGCATCGAGCGGCGTTTCGGCATTGGTGCGCACCTTCATGCGGCGAACGGCGTCCGCCCACTCCATGATGGCGGCGAAATCGCCGGACAGTTCCGGCTGTAGCATCGGCACGGCACCCTTCAGCACCTGGCCATTGCCGCCGTCGATGGTGACGATGTCGCCCTTGCGGAAGGTCGCCCCCATCGCCATCAGCGTGCCGGCCTTGTAGTCGACGCGCAGTGAGCCTGCGCCAGACACACAGGGTTTGCCCATGCCGCGGGCGACGACCGCGGCATGGCTGGTCATGCCGCCGCGCGTGGTCAGGATGCCCTCGGCCGCATGCATGCCGTGAATGTCTTCAGGACTGGTTTCGATGCGCACCAGGATCGCCTTGCGGCCTTGCGTCTTCAGCTCCTCGGCGTCAGCAGAGGAGAAGACGATCTCGCCGGTGGCGGCACCGGGAGAGGCAGGCAGCCCGACGCCGATGACGTCGCGCGCTGCCTTGGGATCGATGGTCGGGTGCAGCAGCTGGTCTAGCGAGGCCGGATCGATGCGGGCGACCGCCTCTTCCTTGGTAATCAGCTTGTCCCTTGCCATTTCGACGGCGATCTTCAACGCCGCCTTGGCAGTGCGCTTGCCGGAACGGGTCTGCAGCATCCACAATTTGCCGCGCTCGATGGTGAATTCGAGGTCCTGCATGTCGCGGTAGTGCTTCTCCAGACTATCGGAGATGGTGACGAAGGACTGAAACGCGTCCGGCATCAGCTTCTGCAAGGACGGCTTGTCCGATCCGGCGGCAATGCGCGCCGCCTCGGTGATGTTCTGGGGCGTGCGGATGCCGGCAACGACGTCCTCGCCCTGCGCGTTGACCAGGAACTCGCCATAGAGCATCTTTTCGCCGGTCGAGGGATTGCGGGTGAAGGCAACGCCGGTGGCCGAGGTTTCGCCCATATTGCCGAACACCATGGCCTGGACGTTGACCGCCGTGCCCCAGCTTTCGGGGATGTCGTGCAGGCGCCGGTAAGTGATGGCGCGGTTGTTCATCCAGCTCGAAAACACCGCGCCGATGGCGCCCCAGAGCTGCTCATGCGGAACCTGCGGAAACGGCTTGCCGAGTTCTTCCTCGACCTTGGCCTTATAGAGCGCGATGACGCCTTGCCATTCGAGAGCCGTCAGTTCGGTGTCGAGCTCATAGCCGAGCCCGCCCTTCTGGTCTTCGAGGATTTCCTCGAACACCTCATGGTCGAGACCCATCACGACATCGGAATACATCTGGATGAAGCGACGGTAGCTGTCATAGGCAAAGCGCGCGTCGCCCGAATCGGCGGCCAGCGCCTCGACCGTCTCGTCGTTCAGCCCGAGATTGAGCACGGTATCCATCATGCCGGGCATCGAGGCGCGGGCACCGGAACGCACCGAGACCAGCAGCAGTTTCGACGGATCGCCGAACCGGCGGCCAGTCAGCCGTCCGATGTGATCGAGCGCGACCGCGACATCCGTTTCCAACCCTGCCGGATAGGTGCGGCCATTGGCGTAGTAAGCGTTGCAGACCTCGGTGGTGATGGTGAACCCGGGCGGCACCGGCAGGCCCAGGCTGCACATCTCGGCCAGATTGGCGCCCTTGCCACCCAGCAGATTCCTGTCGCCGGCACGGCCTTCCGCCGCACCATCGCCAAAGGTGAAAACCCATTTGGTCATGCTTTGCTCTCCGGTTGCAGGAGATTGGAAAGATTGGCGAAACGGAAAGTTCCGCCGTGTCCGACTGTGGAGCGATATGATGCTGCAGTGCGAAACGCAAGGCGTCGGCAAAGTTGTGCGGCCGCTACAATCGATTAAGCAAAAGCTCTGTCCAAGGATGCGGCAAAAAGACTTGCCATTCCGGAGCTTTTGGAATAGAACATAACAGGAACAAAGGTGCGCCATGAAACTACACGGAAAACTCGATTACCTGGAAATGCCGGCGACCGGCGGAACGCTGGACCGGCTCAAGGCTTTCTACAGCGCTGCCTTTGCCTGGTCGTTCACCGACTATGGACCGACCTACTCAGCCTTTGCCGAGGGGTTGGACGGAGGCTTCCAGGCCGACGCGGCGGAAGCCCCCGCCAAGCCGCTGCCCGTGCTCTACAGTAGGGATCTGGAAGCGACACTCGACGCCGTCGAAAGTGCCGGCGGCATGATCGTCAAGCCGATCTTCTCGTTCCCCGGCGGCCGGCGCTTTCACTTTGTCGATCCGGCCGGAAACGAGATGGCGGTGTGGGCCGAATAGCCATCGCATGTCATCTGGCAGCGCTGCGTTGCTTGCCCATTTTGGGCGTTCCCATCGTCGCTCATAAGGATTGTGCTTTTCGGCTGCTCTGCTAAGAACGCGCCGCACAAGCGACTCTGACGGCAATTGGGGCGTCGCCAAGTGGTAAGGCATCGGTTTTTGGTACCGACATTCCCAGGTTCGAATCCTGGCGCCCCAGCCAAACTGGATGTCCTTTGGATGTGACAATCCCTTCGGACTGGCCGGTCGATAGCGCCGCATTCGTTTCAGCAAGCAAATCAAACGGTTGTCGGAAGACAGCGCGAACCTCGCCGTCATCCCATGTGCAGTTCGACAGCAGCAGATTCAGAAGCCGTTTCTTCTCACCTGGGGCCTGCCGGGCGAACAGTTGGCGGGCGTTCCGCGCCAGCTCCAACAAGCGCACGCCATCCTCCATGTATGATTCCTCGGCCTCGCCATGCCGCTCGATCTCACGGAGCAGGCGCGTCTGCTCGACCCGCCATTGCGCCGACATTCGATCGTAGAAGGCGCTGTCGATGCGTCCGTCAAGCTTGTCCAGGTACATCGCCTGTAGCCGATCCTCGAGGCGCTTATATTCTTTTTGGCACCGTAGGATCGCCTGTTCCTGCTCCTTCCTCTCATCGGCGTGGCTGGCTTTGAGCGCGTCGCGGACCCAATCCAGCACCTCCTCATCGAAATGGAGCTTGTCCAGCAAGGCGCCAAAGGTCTCTTCGAGGACCTCCTCGCGGACGTACTTGCGGCGGCACTCGGCATAGCCGCCGCGGCCTTTGTCGCTGTGACCAGTGCAGTGGTAGTAGACGTATTTGCCCTTCTTGATCTCGGCCACTACGGCGCAGCCGCATCTGGCACACGTCATCAGGCCGCTGAAGGCAAACTCGTAGCCGTAGGAATGGACAGGCGTCGCATGTCGGCCCGTCAGAACGCCTTGCACCCGCTCCCACAGTTCGATCGACACCAGAGGCTCATGCTTGCCGTGGTGCCGCTTGCCGTTCCATTGAAACAATCCGGTATAGAGACGATTGCGGAGAATCGAGTGAACCGTGCTCACCGGAACCGGGTGTCCATTCTTCGGATACACAAGGCCTTCAGCATGGGCTGCCTTCGTGATTGCCTTGAGGGAATATCCGCCGGTTGAGTAGCGCTCGAACAGCCTCGTGATCATCGGAGCCAGCTCAGCGTCTGGCGCAATGACCTTCTTGCCGTCGCTTCCCGTGACGTTGAGATAGCCCAGCGGTGCCTTGGTCGGCCAGATCCCCTGCTCCGCCTTCTCCATCTGTCCTTTGCGGGCTTCCTCCGAGAGATTGTCGATATAGTTCTTCGCCATCAGCACCTTGATGCCGTGCATGAACTTTTCCGACGAGCGCGAGTCCTGCGAGAGAATCACGCCTTCCTTGGCGAGGTGGATCTCGACATCGAGCTCGTCGAGCGTCACCCAATCCTTTAGATTGCGGTAGAGCCGATCGGTCTTCTCGACCAGAACGACCCGAACACCAGGGTGCTTTCGCAGATATTTGACCATCTCGGTGAAGTTGGTCCGCCCGCTGCTCTTCGCCGTCTCGATGTCGATGAATTCCTGAGCGATACCAAACTGCTTCTGAGCCGCATACTCCCTGAGAAGCTTGCATTGGGCTGGGATGGAAAAGCCTTCCTTCTCCTGTTCTTTAGAAGAGACCCGAGCATAGAGCAGCGCCTTCACCAAGCCGCTGCGAGTTGCGATCTGCGCAGTTTTCCTGACCATCTCTTAGCCTCGTCTCCTGAGGGCGGAGCGAGGTGAAGCCTCGCTCATTCCATATTTTGCCATTCGGAAAGGAGGCGGAAGAACCCGGTGACGTTTTCCACGATCTGGCGCGCATCCTCCTTGGTGAGCTTTCGGCCAGTGCGCTGCTCGAACAACCGAGCCGTTCTATCCAAGAAGGCACCATCCACGGCGCAATTCTGTGGGGACAGGGTCGTCTCAACCGACCGACAAGCGTTCCTTGGTCTCTTCATCGTCTGTGCCCGGTTTCAGGCGCTTTGCAGCACCAGGCAAGGATCGCCGATCTCTCTCCAATCTCGAATGGCCGATGTGTACGCTTAAGCCACCTTTTCCGCGCCGCCGCCTTGGACGGCTGGGAACTAAACCCCTACCCTTCCCTTTCCGGTTTCGTCGATATGGGCGCGGTCGAAAAACAGTCTCGATCTGCCGACGCGAACGCACCTTCTTGGCCCAGCCGCATGACATCATCGAACGCCGAGCGAATCTGCGGCCAGGGAAACTCTGCGCCTCCCTCACGCACCTCGCTCTCAAGAAGCACCGCATTCAATTTGGCCGCTACGCCGGCAAGGGAGGTGGCAGGTGCCGCAGCCAAGGCTTCGAGCAATTCTTCGGCTCGATCAGCTGCCTTCCTTTCCGCCTCTGTCACGGACGAATAGCCAATTCGCCTCTCGGCGGCATCCCAGCGTGCTTGATGAGCCGCCAACCGGGCTTCTGCATCGGCGCGAGCGTCATCGGTGCCAGCGCCCAGCACCTCGCGGAGTGCCCCGAGGGAATGGATCGTTACATTCTCGTCACCGGGCAACTGGACGGTCGCGCAAGGGTAACCGACGGTCTCCACGAGCGTGCGTTCCAAGTGCGCACTTTGATCGCAGAGGCGCTCGCTCAGTTCGTGAGCGTTGTACCATTCCCGCCAAATCGCCAGCGCGGGATCGGAAGGGAGAGCTGCTGCCGGCCCCTTATCGGCAAAAGCACCTCTTTCCCATCCTAAGATTGCAATCGCCGTTGCACCAAGTACCCTCCTGCGGGTGACGAAAGACAAAGGCGTGCTATTGTCGGAATCAGCCATGATCCGAGCTCCTAACAGCTTGGTAGTGGTCAGGCCGCACCGAGTGTATCGAGCACCGGTGTGGCCGCTAGTCACCATCGCTTATGTCACTTTTTGTGACTTTTAACAAGATGAATGTCATGAAAACGGACATACTGCCTCAGCAGATCCGAGCAGCTCGGGCCTTGATTGACTGGACGAGAGAGGACTTGGCAAACGCCTCTGGAGTGACAGTGCGTACGCTCGCCAGAATTGAAAGCTCTCAAACGCTTCCCAGGACGGCAACACTTCAGGCGATATCTTCTGCGTTGGAAGCGGCGGGGATCGAATTCATTTCACAGAATGGAGCGGGACCGGGCGTCCGCCTTGCCCGTCGACTGGACGATAACTGACACAACCAACAGACGTGCCCCTCAACGGGGCAGACTTCGAATATCTCGTGCGCGATCTGATCGGCGAAGAACTCGGCATTCCGTTCGAGGCGTCCTGCGCAGGGCCGGACAGTGGGATCGATGGAAGGCACGCGCCCGGATGAGCTTGGCGTTTGTAGAGAGATTGTCACGGCGGCAAAGAGATGAAAATGAGCTCGGACCGGTTAAGTGACGAAGAAGTAGCCGCCGCTCATGCAGCAGGAAGCGTCGCGGCCGATCTGTTTCGGCAGACACTTGCTAAGCTCGTCGAACAGACGACTTCCGTCGATGCGTTGGAGTTTCTGGTACGTGCCGCCTTTTCGGTGATTATTCACGGTTTGAACCCATCAAAGCCGGGTCACAAATCCCGCTTGGAGCTTTTTCACCTTGAATTGATCCAGGCGCTGGCTCTCTCACGTCACCGCGTCACCGCCGATCCTGAAACCGATTATCCGCTGGTCACGGAGCGCATCATCGACCTGATCGGTCAGAATGCGCGGGCCTATCAGGATCAAACAAAAAGTAAGGTCTCCCCCGACGCAGCCGAAAACCGCCGACAGGAAATGTTGAACCTAATTCAACGCTGGACGCTGGCAGTTAGGGGGCCGCGGCAGGGGTTTCAAACTCGGCAGTATGCTTCAGAGCTAGCGATGTCGGTCAATGGGTCGTTCCGGCATCACTACGGTTGCGACGCGACAGAAGTCGTTGCTGCGCTTGCGGCGATCATCGACATATGTGAAAGCCGGGTTCAGGGTCATCTGGAAGAAATGCGCGCTTGGATGACCCGAAAGAACTCCGGAAAGGCGATGCTTGAGGCTTTCATCCGAAACCTCGAACCAAATGAGCAATCAGAGATTTCCTCCCGCGCAGCGATGCTCCTACAAGATCAAAAGCAGCTTTTTGCACTTTTGTGGAACATCAACGAACAACGCTGGATGAACCTTTTCAGGTTCTCCAATGCTGAGGTGGTAGCAGCTGCGCCAATCGAACAGAGGCAGTCGATCACCGCTGTACTCTCGCAGTTGTCGATAAGTTTCGGTGAAGTTACAGACGCGGACCTTCAACACCTGCATCTTGACAATCCGGTTCAACGCAAACCACTCATTAAGCTGGACGACAAAACGTTCTTCTGTGTCGGTCCTCAAATCCTAGGCGTGCACCTGGCAGAGATTGTCGAAAGCCTGTGCGCGAAAGCTGCCCAAGCTCAAGAAGGCCGCTGAGAAAGCGCGTGCGGACTGGTTAGAAGCTCGACTAAGTGCTGCGGTGCGGAAATCTTTACCCCATGCCGATGTTCGCGAGCAGGTGAAATGGAGCGATGACGGCGGGGTGACCACTTGGGAATCCGATCTTGTGGCGATCGTTGACAAGACTGTGCTCATATTCGAGGCAAAGTCGGCCAAAATAAGCGCCGCGGCCCGTCGGGGAGCTTTCCGAAGCTTGAAAGACACGTTGAATGAATTGATCGTCGCGCCTTCGAAACAGTCGCTGCGATTAAAACAGCGCATTGTCGGCACAAGCGGGCCGTTATCATTTTCAACTCGGCAGGGCCCGCTCATTATTCGGGCCAAAGATGTTCGCGACATTGTACGGGTGAATATCGTCCAAGATGTCGTAGGGCCCCTGTCATCCCATTGGCCGCAGCTCAAGCAAGTCGGTCTTGTGCCCCAAGAATCGGACATCGCGCCAACGATGTCGGTGTTCGACCTTGAAACAGTCTTCGAGCTGGTGCCGACGGAAGTCGAACGCTGTCACTATCTGAGCCGAAGGGCCGAACTTGAGCGAAATGCGATCTACACGGCGGACGAATTGGACCTTCTTGCCCTATATTCGAGAACGCGATTCAACATCGGTGAGGACGAATATGATGGAAGCCACCACGCCTGGTATGGCTTATCCGCCACCCTAAAGTATGTCCGTGACGAAAACCGAGGTGTTCGACTGTCGTCACCGTCTGCTGCGACCACCGAGTTCTGGGCAAAACTCCTAACCTCTCTAGAAAAGAGGCTGCCTGACGGCTGGACCCGATTCGGCCATCGTCTCCTGAACGTTGACATCACGCAACAGAAACAGATTGAGAAGTTGATGAAGGAGGGAATGAGAAAGACGAGTGGCAATCCGCGTCTTTTCTTTCACTCGGGCATCACTTTCGGCGCCAGCAAAAAAATGCAGACAATCGCAGTCGCAGTCGGTGCTCCAGTGCAACCGGAGCAATTTGAGCGTAATCTCAGAGCATATTCAGAGGGTGCGCTTGAACAGGGTGGACAGGACGACGTTCTAGTCTTGTACTGGTTTATGCCACGAACTTCAGAACCCTACGACTTCATTGGGGTCGTCAACCGTCGTCGACTTTCGGACATCCGCGGTACCCCAGTAGATCTCTCGGCAGCGCGTCGCTCCTAATGCCAGCAGCCGTGTCAAAAGCCGCAACAGCGAACAATCGCACGCTGTGCTCTCACGGCTACCTGAAAGATCGCCCGCTTGCCGTGCCGTCATGAACCGTCGGACGAAATCCGTCGAATTTGACTTTGGCGCGACAGCGAGTGCCAACGTCGTTGCCAACTATGATCGCTATTAAGGGAGCGTCGATTCCATTCTCCGAGATGAGGCGCATACCAGACAATCAGTAGCTGACCGACCGTGCTCCGGTCGCCTCATGCTTTCCACATCGTCGATCGGAGAACCGCCTGCATATGCTGTGCGAGGTCGAGCTCACCGCGCGCCTCGATCTCTAGTAGATATCGGGCCTTGGCCAGCCGATCCCCTTCCTCAACCGCAACATAGCCGCAGATGGCGAGCAGCGCCCTCTCCTCTTCCCGGCTGGCTCTGGCCGAGTCGCCGCGTCCACCGCCTATCTCGTGCAGGGCTTTACCGAACGCGGCATACGCTATCTTGTGCGCCTCAATCAACGCTCGCAGACTATCGACCGGTCCTCGGTCTCGGCCTGGCGGCTCAGTACCGAGCGCCGTTGCCGCAACTGTCGAGGCGACGACTGCGCTGCCAGAGTGGAGGAGCAAGGCGCGGCGGTTGATCCTAGACGTGGCGAACTCTCCCATTTGCCTTGATGGTGATCAGGCCAGTGACGTGAAACCATAAGACCGTAACACGACGGTTTGCGTATTCGTGTCAGGATGGAGCGAGCCGTGGCAGACGACAGTCAGTACGGCTGGGCGATGCGCAGCGACTGAATTTCGGAAAGGATGCCGCGCCCAACCACCCTGGGGCGGAGGCTCCGATTTGGGCGCGGCCCGTTGCGGCCGGACGCCTTCCTTGTGAGACCTAGGGATGCATAGTGGCGCCAGCCGACAAGCCAGCGCTCGGCCGCCATCCTACGGCCGACGCTGGCGAGGTCGATTATCGGGGCCGTAGTGAAGCCTCTCTCCGGCAGGCGTACTGGCTGCCATCGCGAGCCTCCGCAGGCCAGGTCGAGGTGGTTCCGACGTCGACTGTCCACCACTTCGTCGTGTGCCGACGAGAGGCTGTCACGCGTAGTCTCTGACCACCCCTCCTTCCCGGCCTTATCCTCACAAAGCCGCCGGCATTGCTCCCGCACATTGCACTAAGTCACGGGAAAAGCTGAGAAATCGCGATTCTTGCAATGTGCGGAAAACATGCACACATTGCGAAATCACGATCTAACCCATTGAAAAACAACGACCCGACCGCAGCGTAATGTGCTCCCTTTTATCCTGCCATCTTCCGGTTGTTCTGCCCACCTTCCGCCTCCATGCACGCCACGGTGCGCTGGAGCTTGCGGTTGCGCGAAGACGCCCATACACGCTCATGGCTGGGTCCCTTCGCCTGGTCGCGCCACGAATAGGCCCTCGGACAGCGGCACGATGGCGGAGACATCGCGCACGCTGGGTGCAGAGCTCACGTCATTTGGTGGTAGCTCGGTCGGCACGAGAGCGACAGCTTGTATGCGATCCGGCTGACCTACGAAGAGCGAGCCGTGCTTCCAGGGAATGGCCTCGACAGGCGTGACGGCGAAAGGGCGCATACCCTCGCTTTCACCGATCAGGGGGGCGAGCGTCGCGACATAGGCGCGGGTCTCGGCCGGTAACGGACGCCCAGTGAGGTAGGCTTCGTAGCGTGCAGGTCCCGCGTTGTAGGCGGCCAGAAACCCCGGCGAGCCGAAGCGATCGTGCAGTTCGCGCAGATACGCCGTTCCTGCCAGGATGTTGTCCCGGGGATCGAACGGATCGCGGCCAAGCGACCAGCGGGCGCGTAGATCATCCCATGTGCCGGGCATGATCTGCATCAGGCCGCGGGCGCCGGCGCTGGAGACGGCGCGCGCATCGCTCGCACTCTCCTTGCGCATGATGGCGCGTATCAACGCGGTCGGAACGCCGAAGCGTTGCGAGGCTTCGCTGATGTGCGCGCCAAACGGATCGCGTTGCGACGACCGCGCGACAGGCGGTTCCTGCGCCAAGGTCGCCGCCGGCATGGCGGTCGCGACGGACAGGCCGCAAAGGAGGAAGAGAGCCATGCGCCGGGCAGCGCGAAGCGGCCCGGGCGCACCGCGATGGCTCGTCGACGGACGGCGAGCGCGCATCGTTCAATCCTTCTCGCTGCGGTCGCGCGGGCGCGCCCAGTGCAGTGACCAGGACGTCTTGTCGTCGCCATTGCGAAAGAGGTTCGCGCGTATCGGCTGCGCGAAGGTCGGGTCGTCGAGCTGGATCGAGACATAGTCTCCGGCTTTTTCGCTGGAGCGTTTCCAGCCGGCACCAATCTCGGGGCCGTCCTCGCTTCCGGCGTGAACGCGGTAGTCAGGCGCCTTCTCCGTTTCGCTCGCCTCTGCCGCCACGATGGCGATATCCAGGTTGAGGCTGAGTGTGTGGATGCGCCCGCTATAGCCAGTCTTCTGGCGCGTGAATTCCCCGATCTGTTGCATGTCAGACTCCTGTTTTCAGTGGTGCGGTGATGATGGCTGGCGGCACGACGCGCGCCGCCGGTCGCGCGCTCACCGCGTTGGCGCGCGCCATTCGAAGCGGCCGTTCCCGTCCTCGTCGGTCCACAGCGGGACCGCGAGGCCAATGATCTGGGCGGTGGAGATGAGGCCGAAGTAGCGGCCGTCGAGGCTGTCGCGGACCTGCCAATTCATCAGGAAGACTTCCCCGGTCGGGATGCGGCGGCAGCCCTGCCAGACCGGCAGGTCGCGGCCGGCCCGATCACGATCGAGCGCCGCGCCCGCCTCGATACCATCGACAGTTATGGTGAGGTTCGAGCGACAGACTCGTTGCCCGGCAACGCCAAGGATGCGCTTCAAGAGTGGCACGCCCCTCGGCAGATAGCCGCGATCAGCGAGGAAAGCCGCGAGTGGCTCGGGCGCGTCGACGGCGACAAGATCGGGGACCTCGAAGGGTCCGTTGGGGTCGATCGTGTAGAAGCCGATCGGTGCGCTAGCTGACGCATTCCAGATGAGCTTCCTGGGCGTCGAAGTGAGGCCGGGAAAGCCGATTCCCATGGTTGCGAGAACGCTAGCGAGGATGATCGCGGCGCGCATCACGGCTCGGTCCGCTTGCGCAGCAGGAAGGCGCGATGTTGGTCGAGTGTGTAGCTGCGCGGCGCGTGGCCGGCGGTTATCCGGTTGTGGATGTGCCGCCAATGATCGGGCGACACCAACTCAGGCTCGATGTCGAGGTGCTGGATGGCGTCGATCGCCTGCAGCACGCGTTCGACCCTGGGCCAGTTCTCGACCTTCAGCAGTATGTCGCCGCCGGGGCGCACGAAGGGCAGTGTCTGATAGGCTTCGCCACGCGCGACCGCACGCACGATATCGATGCGTGAGATGATCGTTCCGAAGTCGTTCGCCGCCCAGCGCACAAAGGCGAAGACCGCGCCGGGGCGATAGGACAGGATGCGCCGGCGACGATCAACGATCTGTTCCTGGGCGTGCGTGCCGAAGCGTATCCAGTTCTCAATTTTCTTCTCGACCCAGGTCAGTTCGACATGGACGAGTTCGTCGCGAGCGTGGTGCGTGGCAGCGATCATCGGGTGGCTCCCGAGCGCGGATCTAGAGGCGGATTCGGGGCTTCGGAGACGCTGGTTGCCGTGCTGCTGCCGTCAGAAACCGATGGCGCATTCGAGGTCTTGTCGGTGTCTATGCTGAGTGCGTGGCTGGTTCGTCGGATGAGCCTCTGCGCATTGCGCGCGCGCTCTTCAAAGTTAGAATCTGGGTTAGATTCTAAGTTAGAGGCGCGATTTCGGCTTTGCTTTCGCGAGGTTAGGCCCCGTTTGGGTTCCTGATAGCACGAGCCTGCGGTTCCCGATGGCACGATAGGTCCGGTTCCTGATAGCACGAGGCCGTCCACAGGCCTTCCACAGGAGGCGATCCGCTCGAAGGCGAGCAGCACCCGGCCGCCAATCTCCACTTCCAGCGCAAGGGCATAGCCGGGCAGCGGCTGGCGGCGGATGATGTCGCGCAGCTCGAAGGCAAAGCGCTTGTAGGGCGACAGGCTGCCGGATTTCAGGTGAAGGTGACGGAAGTCGAAGCGCCAGCCGTCGCGCTGGCGTCCGCCATGCTTGCGCACCAGCCGATAGAGCCAGCGCTCCAGCCCGCCAGTCAGGTCGAAATAGGCGCGATCGATCGTCAGCACGAGCGCGTCATCGAGGACTGCCTGGTAGAACCAGTCGGGCACGATCAACTCGATCCCCGCGGGTTTGCCATGGCGATCGATGCGCTCCTGCCACTCATTGATCCATGAGAAGCGGTGACGCCGACCTTCGGCGGGCTGACGGATTGTTGTCGAGACGGTGGTCGACTGCAGCCGATCAAGCGCCGCCTTCAGGCGTTGATAGTCGCGCAGGCTCTTGCCGCGGCCGACGAAGGTGAGAATCTCATAGGGCGTGGCGGCCATCAGGCGCGAAGTGCGAAGCCCGGTGTCGCGCGCCTCGACGATCTGGCTCGCGGCCCAGATCAGGATGTCGGCGTCCCAGATGGTGGCCATCCCATGATCGGGTACGGCTTCGACCCGGATCGTGACGTTGCCCGCGGCAAAGTCGATCGGGGTGACGCGATGGGTCTTGGAAAGGGAGAAGAACGGATAGGCCATGAGATCCTGCGCGTCTCGTGGGGCGAAGTCGCCAGGCAGCGCCCGGAACAGGTCGAGCTGCCCGCGCTCCGATAGGGATTGGTTTCGCGCAGCCATTTGGAAATCCCCGCGCGGTCAGCGTGCGTATCGTCCGCCGTGCGCCGGCGGCGCCGGCGTGTGACGCTTGGCCGGCAGGACCGACCCACGCGGATCGGATGTAGAGGTGACAGCGCCGCGTTCGGCCCAAGCCTGAAGATCGTCGACGGCATAGACGACACGGCCGCCGAGCTTGCGGTAGGAAGGACCAGTGCCTTAGGTACGGTGCTTTTCGAGCGTGCGGGCGGACAGGCTGAGGAAATCCGCGGCTTCCTTGGTGCGCAGGAAGCGCGGCGGCAAAACGGCGATATCGGGTCGCATGGATCGGGCCTCCGTGGGGTTTTGGACGGCCGCTGGCGTTCAGCGGTGGGCGGAGACCACGGTGGCGGAGAGTAAGCTTCGTCAGGGATGGGGAAGTTGAGGGGGGCTAAGACTCCACCCCTTTTGCGCGGCCAGACCCGCTAGGATCGACGGCGATGACGCAGGATTTGCAAATAGCCGCCGCCGATCATGGCGGTGGCGCCTTCGACGAGACCGATCACCGCATCGCGCAGCGCGGAGGTTTTCCAAGGATCGGCGGCGACGCGCTTCAACCCGTAAAGGGCGATCGCAATGTCGCGGTAACTCGCGCCATTCGAGTGGCCGTCAGCGGCCTGTATCATCAGTCGAAAGCGACGGCGCTGCTGCGGGGTCATCCGCGTGTCAGAAGGTGTGGGGCGCCCCTGCCAGGCCCGCCAGAAACGGGTGAGTGCTTCGATCCGTCCCAACGTTTCTGCATCCAAAGGGATCAACGCCGCCAAAGGGCCGTGCGGCTCACTACCGGGCAAAAGCAGAAGTTGGGTGCCGACACCTGCACTATGGACAGTGTGGCGTCCTTCCACGCTGTCGCGGCTCACACCCAGGCCGGTCAACGGAGCCGATCGCAAGGATGACAGGAATTCCGGCGCCGGCACGAGAGTAACCACAGCTGGATCGACGTCAGGCGACCAAAAAACGTCTTGCGCCAACGCCGACAAATCCGGCGAGGCCGGGAAATCGCAACCCCCACTGCCGCTGTGCCTCAGGGTTGAAGGGTGCCTTGTCGGCTCTTGTGGTCAGGAGCGCTTGGTAGTGCCGTTGATAGGGTTCGTGACGCCGCAGACACTCCCAGGCGAGCCCTTCGATAGTTAATGTATCGAAATAATCATAGCTGGCATTGTCTCGCCAAAGCGACGTATCCGGCCTCATCCAAGAGCTCCTCGCAAGAAACGCGTAGACCCCGCCTCAAAACAATTCCGGGTTGTAGCGATTGGCGGAAGACCCTCGCCGGGCATCGGGTGATGCCGTTTCGGCATCACCCGGGAACGACAGGAGCGGTGATCCTAGCTGCCGGGTTGACGCAAGAGATGGCGGTAGCCAGCACGCGCCATCCAGCGCGCTCGCGCCAGATGGCTGTCATGGATGCGTCGGGCGCGTTGTGGCTCCTTCGTCAGATCAATGCCGAAGAGAATTTCGACCACCTCGCGCCAGTCCGCGCCGTCGTCGGCGGCGTCAAGCAGGCGCACATAGAGCTTGACGTGTTCCCGGTCGTATTCGGTGAGTTCGTCACTGGTCGGCGCGGTGTCATCAAATGGTTCGATCATCGCTTGCCCTCGTCTTCACAGATAGAAACAATTTTGCCAGCGGAGCATGGTCGATAAGCATCACGCGATGCGGTTTCGGCATCGCCTCGGCTTGATTGGGATGAACCGGCCTCCGCGGAAGAGGGCCCCGGCCTACTGGCCGGGGCCTGCGCGGGGCCTTAATCGCCCCGCCGCGCGTTCGGGCGGGACCAGATGAGCGAGAAGCCCTCACCTTCCTCGTCGTCGAAGAGGTTGGCGTAGATCGGGGCGTTGAAGCTCGGATCGTCGAGCTTGAGACCCAGGTAGTCGCGGCCCTCGTTGGAGGTCTTCGACCAGGCGGCGCCGATCTCGGCGCGGCCGAACTGAGTTCCTTCACGATGCAGTCTCCGCGATTTGCGATGCCTCATGATATATCCCGCTCGCGCCGCCCTCGTTGCGCTTTCGCAACTTCATAGAACTGGCGCCGACCCTCTCGGGATTATTTTGCGGAGGATAGGCGCCCACGTGATGGGCCGTGATCAAAGTCGCAAGACGCGTCAGATGGCAGTGCCAACGACGGCACCGATACCGGCAGTCAGCGCCATTGCCAGCGCGCCCCAAAAAGTGACGCGAACAGTTGCATTTATCATATTGGCGCCGCCGGCTTTGGCCCCAATGGCGCCCAGAACAGCCAGGAAAAGGAGCGAGGCAACAGAAACCGTTGCGGCAAGCCAAGCGGCCGGTGAAACAAGCACCATCGCCAATGGCATGGCCGCCCCAACCGAAAATGCAGCCGCAGAGGTCAGCGCGGCCTGGATCGGTCTCGCCGTCGTCACCTCCGAAATACCGAGTTCATCACGAGCGTGGGCGCCAAGCGCGTCCTTCGCCATCAATTGATCGGCGACCTGCAAGGCCAGCGTTGGCTCCACGCCACGTTTGACATAGATCTCCGCAAGCTCCCGTCGCTCGAAATCTGGCTGCGTCGCCAGTTCCCCTCTCTCACGCGCAAGATCGGCTCGTTCGGTATCGGACTGCGAACTGACCGAGACATACTCGCCGGCCGCCATCGACATCGCACCGGCGACCAGTCCGGCAACGCCGGCCACCAGCACATTGGAGGCCGCTGCATTGGCCGCCGCCACGCCAACGATCAGGCTGGCCGTCGAGACGATTCCGTCATTGGCGCCGAGCACGGCAGCGCGCAACCAGCCGACGCGCGATACGAGATGGTTTTCACTGTGCAGGCGGCTCATGACATCACAGAGCGCGCCGTCCGGCAGGTCGCAGCATCCTGACCAGCACATCCGATTTCACATAGAAATGTTGCCACAGCGCGGCTGCCGCATGGAGGCCGACGACAATGATGATCACCGGCTTGGCGAGTTCGTGAATCTCACCCATCGCTCGAAAGCTGAAGTACCATGCCAGCGCCCCAGTAATCGGCATCCCGAAAATGAAAAGATACAGCAGGAAATGAGCGGCTGCGGCAATCCGCTTCAGCAGGACGCTTTCTTCGGGCGGCGCCACCGGCACGCCATGCCTGAGACGGACCGCAAACCGCCAGATCGCCAGCGCCAGAACGGCCAAACCGACATAGACATGAACATTCGCATTGAAAATGTCGCCAGTTGCCGGCTCGGTGCCGCGCGAGAACGCCCGGTAAGCCGGCTTGATGTCCTCGCCGATTACAAGCTGCAGGACGGTCAGCACCGCGATAGTCCAATGCAGCAATATCTGGATTCCGGTGTATCCGGCCGGCTCGTTGGCAACAGTCAAGGCAGCTACCTCGTTTGAGAGAACCTTCCTACCTCGCTGCATATGCGACGATCTTGATCCAAGTCAATTTGTCGTCCCCTTGAGCTTTCACGGCCACTCGCAGCTCGACCTCGGCTGACAGCCAGTTGTCAGCTTGGTCGTGGGATATTGCATCCGAAGCGTACCAGATGGGTCGCCTCTGCAAGGTTCAATGTGGAAGCACAATTCCGATGAAACAGATTGCCCTGTCACTTTTGGTGATCGCCGCCTCCGGCGCCTATGTCTGGGATCAGGCAGGCAAACGGCCAGCCGACGATGTGCTGGGTTCGGCGCTGCCGGCAAACGCGACAGAGGTCCCCGCCGCAGCCGCGCCGATTTTCCGGGCCTTGCCGGCGCCCTCACCCCAGTTCAGAACAAGGTTCCCGCTTGCAAGGGAAACGACGGCGGGCAAAGCCGTTGCTGCCAAACGGCCAAATGATCCCGTCAAGCAGACAGTGGTTCGGGTGGCACCCCAACCATCGCCAGCGCCACCGGAGCAGCTAGTGGCGCCGCCCGTCACCGATCCCTCGTCATCAACATCCTCATTCGCCGTAACTCCTGCCGTCTATATACCAGTCCCACAGCCGAGGCCGGCATATCCGGACGCGCCAGCACGTGTTGTCCCGGCCGGTATGAAACTCGCCGCACAGGGTTATGCCGACGGCGTCTACACCGGCCCGCCTGCCGATGCCTATTACGGCATCATCCAGATTCAGGCTCTCGTACAGGGTGGCCAGCTTACGGCGCTGAAAGTGCTGAAATATCCCTCCGATCGCCGCACCTCCATCAGCATTAACAGGCAGGCGCTGCCCATGCTGCGCGACGAAGCGATCAGCGCCCAAAGCGCCAATGTCGACATTATTTCGGGCGCGACACTGACCAGCAGGGCCTTTATCCAGTCGCTGCGCGGCGCGCTGAAGAAAGCGTCTTCCTAGTCCCATGCGTGAAACGCGAATTTTGATGGGCATGCCCATTACGGTCGACATCGGCGGCGCGTCGAACGGTGAGCTGATCGACACGGTCTTTGGCTATTTCGAGCACATCGACCAACGCTTCAGCACATACCGGACCGACAGCGAGATCACGGCCATAAACCGCGGCGACGTTCCAGTCGTCGACTGGAGTGGCGAGATGATGGAAGTGCTGGCCATTGCCGAACGGACGAGAAGCGAAACCGCCGGATACTTTGATATTCGCAAGCCCGACGGTTCGCTCGATCCTTCCGGCATTGTCAAGGGCTGGGCAATCCGCAATGCGGCCGGGATTGTTCAACGGGCCGGCATCAGCGATTTCTTCATCGAGGCGGGAGGGGACGTCCAGTCCTGCGGCAAGAATGCTTCGGGCCATGACTGGAGTGTCGGCATCCGCAATCCCTTCCAAGCGGACGAGGTCGTAAAGGTCGTCTATCCCCGCGGTCGCGGTGTCGCGACCTCCGGCACCTATGTCCGCGGTCAACACATCTACAACCCGCATGGTATTGGCAGCGCGATCCAGGATATCGTCAGCCTGACCGTCATCGGCGCCGATGTGCTCGAAGCCGATCGTTTCGCCACCGCTGCCTTCGCCATGGGCCGGGACGGCATTCTCTTCATCGAGCAGACGCCAGGCCTGGAGGGGTATGTCGTCGACGCCAATAGCCGCGCCACGCCGACATCCGGGTTCGGAGCCCTTTGCCTGCCATGATCAAGAAAATCGACCGATTTCTCGATCACCTGACCATGTACAGGCTGGTCCTCTACTATCTGATGGCGCTGGTCGGCGCGGCGTTCGTGCTCGGCTTCTTGAAGCTGATACCGCATGATCCGATTGCACTCGCCTTCACGACGGCTTTGGCGCTGGCCGCCTGCTGGCTCACCAACAGGGCCTTTGCGCATACCTTCGCGGTCCCGGCTAACAACGAGTCCGTCTACATCACCGCGCTCATTCTGGCGCTCATCCTTGATCCGGTAGCCGTCACGGACACAAAGGGGATCGCGGCGGTGGCACTCGCGTGCGTCTGGGCGATATCATCCAAATTCATTCTCGCTATCGGCCGGAAGCACCTTTTCAATCCGGCTGCATTGGGCGTGGCGCTGTCCGCGCTGCTGCTCGACCAACCAGCCACCTGGTGGGTTGGCGGCAATCTGGCGTTGCTTTCGCTCGTGCTCTTCGGCGGCATGCTCATTGTCCGGAAACTGCGCCGGCTTGATCTTGTCTCGACCTTCCTTATCGTTGCGCTGGCGACCATTATGGCAACAACGGACCCATCGCAGTACTGGACCGCGCTAGCTGAGACCCTGGGTTCGTCGCCTCTGCTGTTCTTTGCCTTTGTGATGCTGACCGAGCCGCTGACCGCACCGACGATGCGTTGGCCGCGTATCGCCTTTGCCGCCATCGTCGGCTTTCTGTTTGCTCCCAACATCCACATGGGCTCGTTCTATTTCACACCGGAACTGGCGCTGCTCGCCGGCAACCTGTTTGCCTATGCGGCGGGCCCCAAGGGACGCTTCGTGCTGACCCTGGAGCGCATCGAGCAATCAGCTGTCGACAGCTTTGATTTCATCTTCCGGTCGCCCCGCAAGCTCGCCTTTGAGGCCGGCCAGTATCTCGAATGGACGCTTGGCCTCAATCGTGCCGACAATCGCGGCAACCGCCGCTATTTCACGGTTGCGTCAGCGCCCACGGAGGAAACGGTCCGCCTCGGCGTCAAGTTCTATCCGCAATCAAGCGCCTTCAAGCGCGAATTGATGACCATGAAGCCAGGCAGCAAGATCCACGCCGCGCAACTGGCCGGCAACTTCACGCTGCCCGCCAAGCGTGAAACCAAGATCGCCTTCCTGGCCGGAGGCATTGGCATCACGCCGTTCCGCTCGATGCTGCAGTATCTCCTCGACCGGAAGGAGGCGCGGCCGATCGTCATTCTGTACGGAACCGAGAGCCAAGAGGACATCGCTTATCGCGACGTGCTTGGCGCCGCCAGGCAGGAACTTGGCATCAAGACGGTCCACGCTGTGGCGCGCGGTGGCGAGCGGGGCCAGTATCCCGGATACATCGACGAGCGCCTGGTGCGCCTGGCTATCCCCGACTACCTCGAGCGGACTTTCTACATTTCCGGCCCGCAGGCGATGGTCAAGGCGCTGCGCCAGAAACTGCTGGCCATGGGCGTTCGCCGCTCGAAGATAAAGGTCGACTATTTCCCAGGCTTTGCCTGAAGCACGCTCAACTGTGTCGCGGCAAGCAAATGGTCACGACCAGACCCGGATCGGCGTTAGCCATGGCAAGGCGTCCGCCATAGGCTTCGACGATGTCGGAAACGATGGCAAGGCCAAGGCCGTTGCTGCCGCTCTTGCTGTCGAGCTGGACGCCACGCGACAGGGCGGTCTCCCGATCGGCATCCGGTATACCTGGGCCATCATCGGCGACAGTGACGATCACCTCGCCGGCGGTGGCGGATGCACCGACACGGACTGACGACTTTGCATAGCGTGCGGCATTCTCGACCAGATTGCCGAGGATTTCAGACAGGTCGCCTTCATCGATCGGCGCCGTCAGATATTCTACGACATCCAGCTTGAATGAAAGCTGCTTGCCACTGGGCGTCCGTTTGACGACGGCAATGACGCCAGCCGCGACGTCCGACACGCGGCAGGATGCCTTGCCGGAGACGCCCGGCGCAAGGCGGGCACGCGCCAACTCCCGCTCGACATGGCGCCGGATCGCTCCGGCGCTCTTCTCGATCTCGTCGGCCAGACCCGTCTCGCCTTTCGTTCGCAACGTACGGATATCGGCCGACAGCACTTGCAGCGGCGTCTTGAGGCCGTGCGCCAGATCGGTGGCGCGCGAGCGGGCTCGCGCAAGAGCCTTCTCCTGGGCATCGAGAAGACGGTTGATTTCGTCTGCAAGCGGCTGCACTTCGTTTGGTGCCACCACATCGAGCCGTGCCGCTCGCTGTGCTATCACGTTTCTGACGGCGACCCGCAAGGTCTCCAGCGGCGCAAGGCCGATGGTGATCTGGATGAAAAACGCGGCCATGAGAACTGCCGCAAGCATCAGGAGGGCTGGAGCAAGATCGCGAACATATTCGCTTACAGACACCTCCACGGTTCGATGATCTTCCGCCACGATTGCGTGAAAGGAACGGCCTCCGGCATCGATGATCGTACGCTCGACCGCAATACTGAGTTCGCCACCAGGGCCCTTGAACTCCTCGACCGCTCGCAGCTCACCACTTGCGCTCCGGGCAGGCAGGACCAGCTTGGCGTCCCACAATGATCGCGAACGCTCAAGGCTGCCGGTGGCGATGTCCTCCACTTGCCAGTAGTAACCGGACAGCGGATTGGCGAAACGCGGGTCAGTGAGCGCTGGGGTCACGATCAGGCGGCCATCGCTTGCGAAGGTCGTTGCGCCGATCAACTCGTTGAGGTCAACCGTCAGCTCGCCCACCACGCGTCGTTCAACGTGAAGTTCGAACAGATAGCGCAGGCCGGCGCCGGCGATGGCGAGTGCGACAAGAATCGAGATGGTTGCCGCCAACCACAGCCGGAAGCGGATCGAGTTGCCCATCAGGCGGGATCATCGGGCATCAGATACCCGAACCCGCGTCGTGTTTCGATGACATCGCTGCCGAGCTTCCGCCGCAGCCTCGCTACAATGACTTCGATCGTGTTCGGATCGCGGTCGTTCCCTGAATCGTAAAGATGCTCAGCCAGTTCGGTCGGCGCCACCACCCGCCCTGCATGATGCATCAGAAACGCCAGGAGCCGGTATTCCAGCGGCGATAGGGAAACGGGAATGCCGCGAAGCGATATCCGCATTTGGCGCGTGTCCAGAAGCAGCGGGCCGGATCTCAACACTGGTGCCGCCTGCCCTGCTGAGCGACGCAGGATTGCCCGCAACCGGGCGAGCAGTTCTTCCATTTCAAAAGGCTTGGGAAGATAGTCGTCAGCACCGGAATTGATGCCCTCGACACGCTCCGTCCACATCCCCCTTGCGGTCAGGATAAGAACCGGAAACCGGCGGGCGTTGGCTCGCCAGCGTTTCAATATGGTGAGACCATCGAGCTTGGGCAAACCGAGGTCCAGGATCGCGGCATCATAGTTCTCGACATCGCCGGCGAACCAGGCAGCCTCTCCATCGCGAACGGTATCAACCGCCATTCCGGATGCCCTAAGGACTGTAGCGATATCGGCCGCGATACGCGGCTCGTCCTCGGCCAGGAGGATCTTCATCAGTCGCCCTCCCCATCACGCATGATGACACCGGCACCGGCGTCGACGTCGATGGTCCTTCGCCGGCCATCTGCATCGACGACCTGGAACCGGTAGACCCATCTGTTTGCCTTGCGGATGAGATCGACCGCAACAACATCGCCGGGAGCTTTGGCGCGGACAACGTCCAGTATGTTGGCAAGACCCTTGATTTCGCCGTGCTCGTACAGATCCCGCGCCCGGTCATGGTCGCCGTCATCGTCCTCGTCGGCCTGGGCAGCGAGAGGCATGGCCAGGACAAGGCCCGCGAGACCCAGCACCGACAAACGCTTCAATTGGCTTTTCATCGGCAAGGCATGTCGCACGTTGAAGCTTTCAATTTGCTGTCAGTCATTCTCAGCCCGCAGCAAGCGAAGGGTCCATATCAAGGCATTATCGCGTCCAATCATGGCCGCGCCGAGAAGGATACCAGACCATGCACAATTCCATGCTTGTCCTTGCAGCACTTGCAGGCCTCACGATCTTTGCCCTGCCGGCGGCGGCTGAATCGGACGAAGGATCATGTGGGGCGCCGTCATCTGTTGTCCCGTCCGGTCCGATCGACCTGCAGGCCATCCCGATGCAGGACGCCACCACCCCGAAAGCCATCAAGGGTGATGACGATGCGTGCGACGACCGGCAGGGCGATGAGGCCGACGAAAACGACTAGATCTCTCGTTCGCAGTGCGTGGCCCGCTACAGCACATAACGCGCGCAAATGTCGTCGGCCAAGGCTCGCTGCAAGGCTGGCAATTATCCAAAGTCCCCTACCAATTTCTGGAGAGTTTTCGTGGTCCCCATTCAACACATCCACCCCGTTCTTGTTCATTTTCCTATTGTTCTGATCTACACGCTCGCGGCTATCGACCTTGTGGCGTTGGCGGGTGGCAGCGCCGTCACCAGGAAATCGGGCGCCGGCACGATCTCTACTTTTGTGGCCCTGGCTGCCGGAGTGTTCGCCATTGGGACCTGGTTCTTCGGCGGTCTTGCCCTGGATCACGCCGAAGCGGCCGGCTTCAGCAGCGATATCGCGGAAATCCACGAAAGCCTGGGAGGTATCACCGCCTTTGCCTTTCTGATCTGGGGACTTGTGCGGCTTACGCTTTGGATCCGGAATCGCGAGTTTCGGGCTGTGACGATCGCCATCCCTTTGATCGAAATTGGCGGAGCGGTGCTGGTCACTGCGACGGCCTATTATGGTGGACTGCTTGTCTACGAACTTGGCGTGAATGTCGCCAAGGCCGCGATGGCTGGTTGACAGGCATGCGACCGTCATTCGCGACCCACATTTGGACCATCTGCCTCGATGGCAAAATGATTCAGATCAAGGCGCTTCATGCATGGGAATTCTAACAAGCCGAAGGTTGGAAAACTCCGGAGAGCGAACATGCAAGCCGAAGCCATAATGAGCAAGCCAGTCGTCGGCATAGACCCGTCCGCATCGATCGCCGAGGCGGCCGGGTTGATGCTCTCCAAGAAGATCAGCGGCTTTCCCGTCATTCGCGGCGACGGCACCCTGGTTGGGATCGTCAGCGAGGGCGATTTCCTGCGTCGCGGGGAATTGGGCACGCAGCGCAAGCGCTCGCGCTGGCTTGAGTTTCTCGTCAGCCCCGGAAAGGCGGCCGATGAATATGTCCACGCCAATGGGCGACGGATCGAGGAGGTGATGTCGCAAGATGTTGTCAAGGCATCCCCTACCGCATCGCTCGCCGAGGTCGTCGAGCTCATGACGCGTCACCTCATCAAACGCATTCCTGTCGTCGACGCCGGGAAGGTCGTCGGCATCATCACCCGCTCTGATCTTCTGCGGGCATTGCTCAGCGTCCTTCCGGATGTAGCCCCTGCAGCCATCGATGACGAACAGATTCGGCAGAACATCATGACCGAGCTAGCGTCGCGGAAATGGGCCGGCAAGGATTTGATCCACGTGACGGTGAACAACGGCGCGGTGAACTGAGCGGCGCCATCTTCGACGAACGTGAGCGCCAGGCAGCCATTGTTGCGGCCGAAAACGTCGCCGGCGTAAAAGCGGTCGAGGATGGTCTCTTCTGCGCCGATCCCATGTCCGTCCTCCTTGTTTCGTAGCGGTGGCCGACCGCCACTGAGTTAGTGTCGCGAACCGGTGGCTAAGAATGACGGCGCTATCCGCCGAGAGCGGCCGTACCAGCGGCTTTCAACGTTGCATCAAGGATAGGCTGCCAGTTTCGCCCAGGCCTCGCCGCGCTCAGGTCGCGACCAGAGGTATCAATGGTCGAAGGAGCAACAGGGCGAATGCAATAAGCGCCGTGCCCACAACTCTTTCTGCCATCCTTTTGCCTCCGCCAAAGCGCCTGCCTAGCAACAGCCACAACGATCCTGTGGCGGCCGTGGTCACGAGGAGCGCAATCCAGAAAATTTCCAGCGCTCGCGGTTCAATGTGCATCGGCACGATAGCCAGGCATAAAGGCCTTCGGGTTCAGGGCGCTGGTCGCCGCAACAGAAATGGCGTCGCCGTTTTTGGAAACGTTGATCCGGGTGCTCGCCGTCAGACGCAGGCCAAGGATTACGAGCCATCCGGCTGCAACCAGCCTAAGTATCTGAATGGCATCGGGCGACACAAAGGGGCGCAGCGAAAACCAGCACGCGGATGCGATCCCGTATCCGCATGCCTGAGCGGCCAAAAGTTTGATCGCATTCGCTCGTTTGACCGACCCCGCCATCAAAAGAGCGTTGGTGGGCCCTGGTGCGACAAAGAGCAGAAACGCTTCTAGAAAGACCGGATCGTCCACTGAAGTCACGACTACCTCGAGACTGATCTGCTCGATGCACTACCGTTGGCCGGCTGCGTGCTGCAGTCGTGCGATCAGGTCGCTGTTGCGGCAGTAATCTGGCGGAATATCGGCTTGCTGATGTTCGTCAAGCCAGGTCGAACATTCATCCTGGTGCCCGCAGGAACGACAGCGGTCCACCGCCCGTTTGGTGACGCCCGCGTGATCCGGCACCGATTTCAATTGTTTGTCGACGCCGAGCTTCTGCATCATGCGACGGCATCAAAGCGGTTCTGGCGTCAACCGAAATCAGGCAATCGAGAAAGGTCATATTGATCACTCCTACCTAGTGGCCATTCTTGCCACTGTTGGCGCCAGGTGGCGTTGACCTCGATCAACACGCGGCATCGTTGCCAACCCCTGAGCCCTAAACAGGAAGCATGGCGCGCTAAACCGAAGCGACAAGGCGGTCGAGTAAGGACCGCTGACCGGCAAGCAGTTTTTCCCGGGCCAGGTCTAAATCCAGCCATTCACCGCGATCCACCTCGGCAAACAATTGCACCCGGCCGCTGCCTCGTGGCCATTCCATCTCAAACATGTTGCTGCGCAATGTCGCGGTATCGAAATCGGCTTCCAGCGCGAAAGCGGTGATGAGTTTGCTCCTTCGCTGGCGCAACTCACCCAGATTGAGCAGGGCTCCCTTGGCCTCCCAGCCTGTCTCTTCCGTGAATTCGCGTCGCGCCGCAGCTTCCGGCAGCTCGCCTTCGTCGTACTCGCCCTTGGCGATGGACCAGGCGCCAAGATCGCGGCTTTGCCAGAACGGGCCACCCGGATGGACGAGCAGTACCTGCAGCGCCTTGGTCGATCTACGATAGGGCAGAATGCCCGCGCTTCTTTTCATCATCGCTTCAAGCCTCCCCACGCGGCCTACGATCTCGGATAGGCCGCATGAGGCTTGGGCCCTCCGTCGATCAGCTGCCCCGCCCTCTTCCGGTGCGACTGGCGGCTCTCTTGACCGGGGAACCAGCGCTTGGTCGTCTCGGAGGCCAGTAGATAGAGCGCGGTGATCGCGACAAGCCCGGCAAGCACGGGCAGCGGCAACGGCACGAAGCCGAACCAGGCGGCAAACGGCAGATAGGGGATCATGATCGCGACACCCCCGACACCCAGTGTAAGCCAGGCAAGCAACGGGCTTGGACGGCTCGCCCAGCAAGCCCTGTGCGTGCGCACAATGAGCACGATGGCAAGCTCTGTCAGCAGCGACTCGACAAACCAGGCGGTCTGAAATGTGGCCTCCGTGACATGGGCGAAAAACAGAAGGAACGCGAAGGTCGCTAAGTCGAACAGCGAACTGACCAGGCCAAAGCTGATCATGAACCGCCGCACAAAACGGATGTCCCAGTGACGAGGTCGGCGCAGTTGGTCGGCATCGACATTGTCGCTTGCGATGGCGAGCGAAGGAACGTCAGAAAGGAAATTGTTCAGCAGGATCTGCTTTGCCAGAAGCGGCAGGAAAGGCAGGAACAGCGAGGCGACAGCCATGCTGATCATGTTGCCGAAATTGGCGCTGGTGGTGATTGAAATGTACTTCATCGTATTGGCGAATGTCTTGCGGCCGTCGTCGACGCCGCGCACGAGCACGCCCAGATCTTGCTTTAGAAGGATGATATCGGCCGCTTCGCGCGCGACATCGACAGCGGTGTCGACCGAGATGCCTATGTCTGCCTCATGAAGGGCGGGCGCATCATTGATGCCGTCGCCAAGGTAGCCAACGACATGGCCCCTGCTGCGCAAGGCCTGAACGATGCGCTCCTTCTGGTTGGGGTCGATCTCGACGAAGAGATCGGCGTGTCGCACGCCCGCAAAGAGCGCGCTCTTCGTCATTTTCGAAAGCTGCTCGCCGGTCATGATCCTGTTGGCGTGCAAGCCGACCGCTTGCGCCAGGTGTGCGGCAACGTAACGGTTGTCGCCCGAATAACTTTTACCGCGATGCCGCGGTGGGCGAGCTCGGCAAGCGTCTCCTTGACGCCTTCCTTTGGCGGGTCGAGGAAAAGCAGGAAGCCCGCGAAGGCGAGATCGATTTCGTCTTTCCTGCTGAACGTTTTCCGGCTCTCAAATCTACGGGTCGCCAGGCCCAGGACGCGGTAGCCGTCCGCGCTCCAGCGCCGGAATTTTTCGTCGATTGCCGCACGCTGCTTCTCATCGAGGGGTTCCAGGCCTTTCGCCGTGCTGACGAAGCCGCAGGTTTCGAGGACATTTAGTACGGCGCCTTTGGTGATGAGAATATCTTCGGCATCCTTGGTCCGCACAACCACGGATAGGCGCTTGCGAATGAAATCATAAGGGATCTCGTCGACTTTGGTGAAAGCAGCCAATGATGCGCCCTCGCCCGGCGCACCGGCGATCGCTTCGTCCAGCGGGTTTTTCAGTCCGGTCTGCATGGTCGCGTTGAGACGTGCCCAAAGCAGGATGTCGGTTGACGGATTGCCGTCGACATCAAGCCATCCGTCGAGGTGGATCACGCCTTCCGTCAGCGTGCCGGTCTTGTCGGTGCAGAGCACGTCCATGCTGCCCAGATTCTCGATGGCGTCGAGACGGCGCACAATGACACCATTGGCAGCCATCGCGCGAGCCCCTCTGGCCAGGGTCACACTGATGATGGCCGGCAGGAGTTCCGGCGTAAGACCAACCGCCAGTGCGAGCGAAAACAGCAGCGATTCAATCAGCGGTCGATGTAGCATCAGGTTGGCGAAGAACACCAGGATGACAATCGCCAGCATGATCTCGGTCATCAGATAGCCAAACAGTCTGATGCCGCGTGCAAACCCTGTTTCGGGGATTTGTCGCTCCAGGGCCGCTGCGATCGACGCGAATTCAGTGCCGGCGCCGGTCACTGCCGCAAGCACGGTTGCAGTGCCGCTGCGAACCGAAGTGCCCGTGAAAACGGCATTGCTGCGCTGTGCGACGGAAGCCTCGGGCGCCGACCGCCCCGGTGCCTTCACAACGGGAAAGGTTTCGCCGGTCAGCACGGCCTCGCTGACATTGAAATCGCGCGCGTCCAGAATGATACCGTCTGCAGGAATGAGGTTTCCGGCCGAGAGGCGGATCAAGTCGCCCGGTACGATATCTTCGGCAGCAACCGAGCACTCGAGGCCGTCACGCAACACAATAGCCTTGCGCGAAATACGCTGTTTCAGTGCTTCCGTCGCTCGCGACGCACCGTACTCCTGGGTGAAGCTCAGGATGCAGCTTGCCAGCACGATCGCGCCGATGATCGCAGCCTCCTGGCCCTCTCCGACGAAGGCCGATACACTGGCCGCGAAAATGAGGATCAAGACCAGGGGGCTACGGAACTGGCGGGCAAACACTACCAGGGCCGACGCGCTTGACTTCGACACCAGTGTGTTTCGGCCGAATTTTGCGAGCCTCGATGCGGCCTCGGAAGCTGCAAGCCCCAAGGCAGACGTATCGAGGCGTCGCAGGAGGTCATTGGTCTCGATCGACCAAAAGGCACCGCCTGGCGGGACGGATTGCTGGTCAGCTTCGCCCAACATCAATACGACATGAAGCGGTTGATGCTGCTCTCTTCGATCAGCGTGCGAGTGACGCCGCCAAACGCCCATTCCCGCAGGCGGCTATGGCCGTAGGCGCCCGAGACGATCAGATCCGCATGGATCGAGCACGCGAATGTCAGCAACCGGTCGCCGTCAGCCTCGCCGGCGATCAGCTCGGTTCGCGCCTTGATGCCATGGTGTTCAAGAAACGCGGCGACGTCGTCGAGGCTGTCACGACTGGTTTCGTCGCGGTTGGTGTCTATCGTGGCGATGACAACTTCGTTGGCCTTGGCCAGAAATGGGAGTGCATCTGCTATCGCGCGCCGTGCCTCCCTGGTGTCCTTCCACGCAACCAGTACGGTTTTTGCACGGATATGTTCGATATTGCCCGCGGTGACCAGGACTGGCCGTCCTGCACCGAGCACGAGGCTGCCGATATCCACGGCGCGAAAGACGTTGTCTCCATCCACGCCGCCGGTGACGATGAGGTCGGCCGCTCTGGCCGAAGTGCTGAGGAACCGGGTCGGACTGCATACCGCTTGCCCCCATTCGCTGGTAATCGAGGCTGGCACCAGCTCCTCGAAATCGGAACGCAGCTCCGCAAGCCGCTGTTCGATTTCCGTTCTCTGGATCTGCATGACCTCTCCTTCGTAGACCATGCCGTCGCCTGTCGCGACCAGCGGCGGGACGTCAGCGGCCGCCAGGCCAATAAGATGGGCTCCAAATCGTTCGGCAAGTTCGATCCCAACCCGCACAACGGGTGCGGGGGGCGCATCGATGGCGAGGTTCACGATGATTGACTTGTAGGTCATTGCGGGTGCCTTTCGCTGCAATGATCGAATGCGTGATGAATTGCATTCGCTGGCGCCCAATGCCTTGATGCGGGTCAAAGACCCGCCAACTGCATCTGTGTTCGAAAACGTCGGATCCGATCCGTTTTGAGTGTTCGGCAAGAGGTGATAGTTAGCCTTGGTAGCACCGTCTCGTACCCAGGAACTTCAGGTGATCAAAGACGAAGAACTCAGACTGTCGCCCGGCGGGACGACGCTGAAATCACTTTTGTCACGAATGTTCGATCAGGCACCGGGCTTTATTGCGCTCATCCGCGAGCCAGGTCACATTTTCGACCTGACCAATGCAGCCTACCAGCGATTGATCGGCAACAGGCAAGTGATTGGAAAGTCGGTACGGGAGGCCTTTCCCGAGCTCGAAGGACATGAGTTTTTCGAACATCTGGACCACGTGTACACGACGGGCGAGCCATACAGGGGCCAGGGCGTAAAGGTGGGCCTTCGCAACAAAGTCGACGAGCCGGTCGAAGAACGCATCCTGGATCTCGTCTATCAGCCGATCAAGGCCGACGACGGCCGTATCACCGCGATCTTTGTTGAAGGCACGGATGTCAGCGACCTGTCCTTTGCAAACGCCGCACTTCGGTTGCGTGAGGACCATTTGCGATCAATCCTGGCAACAGTGCCGGACGCTATGGTCGTTATCGACGAACAGGGCCGGATCCAGTCCTTCAGCACCGCTGCCGAAACGCTGTTCGGCTATCAGTCAGGCGAGGTCATTGGCAAAAACGTCAACATGCTGATGCCTTCGCCCTATCGCGATGAGCATGATGCCTATCTGCTTCGCTATCTGACGACGGGAGAACGCAGGATCATCGGGCTCGGCCGCACCGTAACCGGGGCGCGCAAGGATGGCACGACTTTCCCGATGGAGCTCTCCGTTGGCGAGATGCATCCGGGAACCGGACGCTTCTTTACCGGCTTCTGCCGCGACCTGACCGAACGCCACCGGGCAGAAGCAAGAATCCAGGAGCAGCAGCAGGAGCTGCTGCACATGGCGCGGTTTACGGCACTCGGCGAAATGGCATCGACACTCGCTCATGAGATCAACCAGCCGCTGACCGCGATCACGAATTACCTCAAGGGCAGTCGTCGGCTGCTCGAGAAGAGCACGGAAGAGAACGCGCCCATGCTGCGGGATGCCGTGGACAAGGCAGCTGAGCAGGCGCTACGCGCAGGCGACGTCATCCGTCATCTGAGGGATTTTGTTGCAAGGGGCGAAAGTGAACGTCAGGTTGAACGACTGCCGGCTCTGATCGAGGAAGCCTCGTCGCTCGCGCTGGTCGGCGCAAGGGAGATAAATGTCCTCGTCAGCTACAAGCTTGACCCCGCCGCCGAACTGGTCTTGACCGATCGCATCCAGATTCAGCAGGTTCTGCTCAACCTGATGCGCAACGCGGTGGAGGCCATGCAGGGCGCGCCGCGCCGCGAATTGAAAGTCACAACCGTTGCCCGGGATGATGGGATGGCCGAGGTGAGCGTGATCGATACCGGCCCAGGCCTCGCCCCGGAGGTTGCGGCGCAACTTTTCCAGCCATTTGTAACCACCAAGAAGCAAGGCATGGGTGTCGGCCTTTCCATTTGTCGCACGATCGTCGAATCGCACGGCGGCCACATATGGGCCGACGCGGTGCCGGCTGGGGGCACCGCCTTTCGGTTCACCTTGCGCATCGTGAGAAAAGAAGAGGTCTCCAGTGGCCGATAGTAATCTGGTGCACGTGGTCGACGACGACGTCGATGTTCGCAAGTCGCTCGGCTTTCTTCTGGCCACTGCAGACTTCGCTGTACGCCTGCACGAATCGGCTACGGCTTTTCTGGCTACCGCGACGGGCAATCTCGACGGCTGCATTGTCACCGACGTGCGCATGCCGGGCATCGACGGCATCGAGTTCCTGCGCCAGCTCAGAGCGGGCGGTCATACAATACCGGTTATTGTCATGACAGGCCATGCCGATGTGGCGCTCGCTGTTCAGGCCATGAAGGAAGGCGCGTCCGATTTTATCGAAAAGCCGTTCGACGACGAAATGCTGATCGAAGCGATCCGCTCGGCGCTGGCCAACCGAAACCAGGTCAATGCAGCGCATCCGCAGTCTGCGGATATCCGCGGGCGTCTGTCGACTTTGTCAGAGCGCGAGCGGCAGGTGCTGGACGGGCTTGTGTCGGGTCTGCCGAACAAGACCATCGCCTATGACCTTGGAATCAGCCCGCGCACGGTCGAAATCCATCGCGCCAATGTCATGAGCAAGATGGGCGCGGGCAGCCTGTCACATCTTGTGCGCATGGCGTTGATCGCGGAATCCAGATCCTAGGGAGAGCCTTCGAGAGGTTTGTCAAATGGGGCCTTGGCCTGCTCCGGCTCCCAGTCGCGCCAGTGGGTCGGCCGAATGTCGACACGAGCGCCGGTAGTGGCATTCCTCCACCCTTCACGATCCTTTATGCATGGAAATACGAGCGCATGCGTCCCCTCCTCGTCGAGGACGGCCAGTTCGAGATCGCGACCAAATGGTGCGCTTAGGATCGGGTTCCACATAATCCTATGATTCCTTAAGCGCAGGTTCGCGCCTTGATCTGGATCATTTCTGCAATTGCGCGATGTGACTGTCGGCAAGTATCCGTGTCGGTCGTTCCAAGCAGACAAGGGTCCTGTCATTTGGCTGTGTAGCCGCCATCCACGAGGTGGTTGCTGCCGGTGATGAAACTGGCATTGGCGGACAGCAGGAAGCATGTCAGTGCTGAGACTTCCTCCGCTGTCCCCAGGCGGCCAAGGGATGCAATGCCGCCAGCTGTCCGACCGTTTCGGCATCCAGGTTCTTCGTCAGCAATGGTGTATCGATGAAGGCGGGCCCAACAGCATTGATGCGAATGTTGTGGCCGGCATATTCTATGGCGGCTGTCTTCGTCAGTCCGATGAGCGCGGGCTTGGTCGAGACGTAAGCACAGGCATTCTGCCAACCAACTGCGCCCAGATTGGATGACATGTTGACGATCGCGCCCCCGCCCGATTTCAGCATGGCGGCGATCTCATATTTCAGACCGTAAGAAGCACCGCTAAGGTTGACATCGATGATTTTCTGCCAGTCCTCCAGGGGATAGTTGGCCGTCGTCGCGCTTGGCCCGCCAATACCGGCATTGTTCAAGGCGAGGTGGAGCCCTCCAAAAGCCTCGACGGCGAACGCCACCATCTGCTCGACCGAGCGCGGATCGGCAACATCGACCTGACAGGGACGCGGGTTGCCGAGCGTATCACTGATCTGCGTCACCGTTCTTACGGCAGACGCCATGTCGATATCAGCGGCGACGACCTGCGCACTGTGGGCCGCCAATTTGATTGCGATCGCAGCGCCGATACCTGACCCGGCACCCGTCACGATCGCCACCTTGTCATTGAAATCCTTCATGATCTCGCTCCGTCAACTGCCTGCGATTCTTGGCCGGCTTCGGAGTGAGACCTTGATCGCCATCAAACGCCACACGATTGCAGCAACCTGCGTCGTACGTCGATTGATCGTGATCAAGGACCACCGTGGCGAGGGGATTATCATTCAATCGCAACACGATGTCGTCAACGCCCTGCAGCCGGCGACGGAATGGCTGATCGTGGGACCAGGATCGGCAAAGGATGAGTTGGCCAAGCATATACGCGACCACCATCCCCAGTTAAAGGATCGTATCGTCGGCGTTGAACCGGCGGATCATCCTACGGAGGCCCAGATCGTGGCGCATGCGCGGTCTTTCTTCCGCGCCGCTGACCAGATGTTGCCCTAGCTCGGTCTGGGGCTAGCCTGCTGGCGCCGCAATCGGCCATTGCCTCGATCACGGTTGCTGCAAGCTGGTGATATAGGCGATGATTGCCTCGATCTGGTCGGGATTCGCAACCCACTCAGGCATGTCCGGGTGGCCGGTCGAGATGCCTTCGGCAAGTGCTTCCTCGAGGTCCGCGATCGGATAGCGCTTTGATAAGGTGCGAAAGGCGGGCGCGTCGGGATGGCTGCTCTTGTCGGTTTTTCCGGTGGCGTGGCAGACGGCGCAATTAGTTTCCACCAACGCCTTTCCGTGTTCCGTTACGCTATCGGCCAAGGCGGGCAGCACGGATACAAGCAGCATCGCTCCAAGTACGGAAGCCCGCAGACGACGCCGGTGACGACCATTGCCCATATAGGTGTTCATGGTTGCCTCCGCATTTTCGATCTACGCAACTGTCTTCGCCGCCGCGTCCTCGATCGCGGTTCTGGCTTCGTTGCGCAAGCACCTAGCCGTTTCCGACGCGAGCTTGGAGGTCAGTGCCGCGACCCTGCCGGCTTCGGTGGCATATTCCGATGTCGCATTCTGCAGGAAGCTAGAGAAGATGTCGAAGGCATCATTGAACTCGGAACCGGCGATGAGATCATCGGCGAGCTTGGCATCCTGCGCGTAGCGATGCTTCAGAAACGCCAGCGTTGCGATGTGATAGCGCATTGCTACCTTGAAAGCGTGCGCCTGAAAGGACACGGCAGCGAGGAAGGCCTTCTGGCCATTTTCCGCCATCGACAATAATTGCATGCCGAATTGCGATGGTTCGGGATGGGTCTGCATGGTCGATACTCCGTGTGAGGCGGTGCAAACGAAGGTCTGCTCCACACCACGCTAGCGCCATTCGTCGCCGGGTCATTGATCCGGATCAACCGGCGTATGACCTTTGCTGGAATGTAGGAGCAATCGAGCGCCACTGATCTCGTTGCCGCGTTTGACACGCATCAAGGTCGCCGCGCCGCGCATCTCCATGGCGTGGGATCCTGCCCAACGGTATGAGGCCGATCTGATCGGCTTCTGTGCGGCCGAGCCACATTTTGTCATGCCAACTGGCACCGACGACCAGGCCGCAACGAAGGCGATCTGGTCTCAGGTGGAGGAGATTGAAGGTCGCCTCAACTGCGTGAGAGAGGAATTTCTAAGCACCGTCAACGGCAGCAATCGCGCTTCGTGGCGCGGCGAAATAGGAAATCCGACTGGGCAGCTGGCGCTCAAGGCACGTGTCGCCGACCTGATCGTAACCGGCTCGCCGGTGGTCGATCTGGTGGTCGGCCATCATCGCACCCGGCCTTGGTCGGCGACCCGGAACTCTACAAGATGGCGAGCGACCGCCTGCTAGGCGTGCACGGCATCTACATACAGCCGATCAACTATCCGACCGTGCCGCGCGGCACGGAGCGGCTGCGTATCACGCCGACGCCGTTCCACACCGATGCGCTGATCGCGTCGCTGCAGGATGCGCTGGTCGAGACCTGGGACGCGCTTGGCATCCTCTATGGTTCGGCAGGCCGGGCCTTCGGTCGCCAAGAGCGACCGCATTATTCCGCTGCTGGTGCAGAAATCCGGCGGCTGAATGCCGCCTGCACAAAACGGTCTTCATCCCCTTTGCCAGCCGGACCGCGGCTTCCTCAGGCTGATCGAGGCGGCGGTGGAGCCATAATCGGGGCAGCGCGCTTAATGAGCAATTTGATCCGGCTCAATGCTCGAAGCTGTTCAACGGCTAAGAATGGAGCTCAAATCCTCGAGGAGCATCGCCATGGGTCATAGGTCTCACACTTCCTTTGCTGACTTCACGCACGCTGCCGAACAGGCGCAGCAGTGGGTCAACGAGCTTGCCAAGGATCTCCGCTGGAGCGAACCGAGCGCGTGCCGCCTCCTGAGGTCCGTTCTGCACACAGTGCGGGATTGGCTATCGCAAGCGGAAATGGCCGATCTTTCTTCGCAACTGCCTGTTTTAATTCGTGGCATCTACTTCGAAGGCTGGAACCCATCGGCGCCTGCGCATGAGCGCACGAAGCGCGACTTTGTTCTCAGCGTCAGAAACAGTTTCGGCTGCGATGAGGAGATCGATTTCGATGTCGCGATCAACGCTGTGTTCAAGCTTCTCGACCGTCATATTTCGCATGGCGAGATCGTGCAGGTCAGAAACTCGATGAAGAAGTCCCTTAGAAAATTGTGGCTGGTGGATTGACCCATGTTCCGAGACCGGGAGGACGCTGGAGTGAAGCTCGGCCTGGAGCTGACCAACCTTCATCTGCATCGGCCTGTTGTGCTGGCATTGCTGCGTGGCGGCGTGCCTGTCGCAGTGGAGGTGGCCAGAGCTCTCAATGCTCCTCTTGACCTACTTATCGTCCGCAAGGTCGGCGCCCCAGGCAATCCCGAGCTGGCTGTTGCCGCAATCGTCGATGGCGACCCTGGGGAGGTGGTGTTGAACCGTGAGATTGTTGAGACCTATGCGCTCGACGAAGACGGATTACGTGTCTTGATTGCCAAAGAGCGTCCCGAACTCGAACGTCAGCGCGTTGCCTATCGAGGCAACAACAGACCAATCTCGATCGCGGGAAGGACCGTGATCATCGTCGATGACGGGGCCGCGACCGGTACGACCATGAAAATAGCGATCCGGGCCCTGAAGCGCCGGTCACCGAGAGAAATCATCGTGGCCGTTCCTGTTTCACCGCAAGAGACGGTCGCTGAACTGGCTCGGCAAGCGGATCGTGTGGTTTGCCTAAGTCAGCCCGGACAGTTCCGTGCCCTGAGCTACCATTACTTGCGGTTTCCTCAGCTCTCGGACAGCGATGTCATCGCTGCGATGGACGAGGCTGTTCGGTTGCAAACGGGCGGGCAACACCGAAGTGGGCAACACGCAGCCGGCTCCGGTTCGAAAGCCGCCACGAAATCAATAAGACGGAATAACCGAGAGAAATAAGAGAAAGAGGAGAGACCGTCATGCAGGTCCGCACGCTTTCTGCATTGGAATGCACGAAAATGCTATCGGCCAATCGCGTTGGTCGCCTGGCATGCGCGAAGGACGGGCAGCCCTACGTCGTGCCCTTCTACTACGCCCATTCGGATGCTCATCTGTACGCGTTTTCCATGCCGGGCAAGAAGATCGAATGGATGCGGGCCAATCCGTTGGTGTGCGTCCAGGTTGACGAACATGGCCAAGGGCGAGGATGGAGAAGCGTCGTTGCCGATGGCCGATACGAAGAACTGCCTGACCGGATCGGCCACAAACTTCAGCGGGATCATGCCTGGTCGGTCCTGAGCAAACACGCCGACTGGTGGGAACCTGGCGCACTCAAGCCGGCCGTTCCGGCCGCGGCCGACAGTGCACCGCACGTTTTCTTCCGGCTCCTGATCGAGCAGGTATCCGGACGAGAAGCGAGCGAGTAGTCGCCCCATCAAGCCTTCCGAGAAATGAAAGGCCGGCGCAACCTGCACCGGCCCTTTTCCCGTTGAAAATGCTATCGCGCCATCAAGACCGGCAGCGCTTGCCCCTCAAGCATTGACTTGGTGACGCCGCCGAAAATCCGCTCGCGCAGCCGGGAATGACCATAGGCGCCCATGACCATCAGCTCGGCCGCAACGTCGCCCGCATGCTGGCGAAGCACATCGGCGACCGAATGGTTCGCGCTCGGTAGTCGTTCGACCGTCACCTTCACACCGTGCCGGGCAAGATAAGTCGCTGCATCTGCTCCGGGTTCCGCACCGTGATGGAACTCGTCCTCGATCGGGTCGACCATGACGAGGTGAACTTCTTCGGCGCTTTTCAGCATGTCGAGCGACTCGCGAACGGCGCGCGATGACTCAATGCGGGCGTCCCAAGCAACCAAGATGCGTTTCGGCCTCAGCGTTGGCCGCGCGCCCTCGGGAACGAGCAGGATAGGCTTTCCCGATGTGAACAGCGCGCCCTGGATGACTCTATCCCTCAGCGTCGGGCTTGTGAGCAGATCTGGGCCAAGAACGGTCAGATCGGCATAGCGGGCGCGCCTTCCGATGACTTCGTCCGCCCAGGCCGTGTCGGGGTAGTCGTCGCTCAGATCAGCCGATACCGCGCTGTGCGAAAGAAAGGCGCCGACTGTCGAGATTCGCTTCTTGAGCCTGTTGACCTCGACCTGACGCTCCTCGAACCAGGCTGGTGAAACGACACCCAGATGCGCACCGCCTGAGGGCGGTGCGGCCAGCTCGAGAACGAGCACGGAGAGATGGGCGCCGATCTGTTCGCACAGGCCGGCGGCCAGCTTGAGATCGCCCTCGCCCTGGTTCGGTCCGGTAACCGTAAGCAGTGTTTTGAAAGTCACGGCAACAACTCCTCATTTCGAAAGAAAGTTCAATCGTTGCTGAAGCGTAAGCGAGAGGGGCTGGTGCGTTCATTGCGCTGAATCAAACACTTTGGGTGCGGCGGCATTTGATCCGCATCAACGCACTGTCAGGCCGGGGCTGTAGGCTTGCGCTAATCAATCGGGGGAACGCAGATGAAGTTCCTGATCGCGGTGGCCTTGGCAGGTTTGCCCTTCAATGCGGCTGACGCCCAGGAACTCGGAAACGGCAAGGCGGAATACATGAACTCATGTGCCGTTTGCCATGGTCCCGAAGGCAAGGGCGATGGCCCCTTGGGTGACGAACTGTTGAAACGCCCGGCCGACCTGACGCGTCTCTCCAGGCGCAATGGCGGCGCGTTTCCCTATTGGCGCGTTTTCGCCATGATCGACGGCCGCACAATGGTGCCGGAGCACGGCGATCGCGACATGCCGGTCTGGGGTCGCCAGTTCCTCCCCGGCGACGTGAAGAAATATGGTCCGAACGCCGGGGAAATCGTCACCAGGGAGCGGATCCATGATCTGGCCGGTTATGTCCAGACGCTGCAGCGATGAGAGCAGATGATGGAAACAGTCTCCGGAAGACGCAACATCGAGGATAGCGAACCATGATCGTTGACGACCAGCAAGCCGCCATCGCGTTTCTGCTTGATCCTGCTTCATATGGCGCGACAACGCCGGTCGAAGCGATCGAGACCCATATCTCGCGCATTTTTCTAACTGGCCAGCGTGCCTACAAGATGAAGCGGGCGGTCAAGCTGCCTTATGTCGATTTCTCGGCGCCGGCCCTCAGGCTGGCCGCTTGCGAGAAAGAGGTTGAACTCAACTCAAGGACCGCACCCGGCCTTTATCTGGGGGTGCGGCGCATCACGCGGCAAGCCGACGGCAAGTTGGCTTTTGATGGTACGGGGCAAATGGTCGACGCGGCGATCGAGATGGTCCGCTTTGATCAGTCCAAGCTTCTCGATCGGATGGCGACCGCTGGAGAACTGACGCCTGGGCTGATGACCGCGGTCGCACGCATGATCGTGGGCTACCACCGTGCTGCGCCGACGATTCACAATGGCAGCGGGTCGTCCAATATGGCGGGTGTGCTTGACATCAACGAGGCCGGCTTTGCCACCAGTCATGTTTTCGCAAAAGCAGAGGTCAGGAGCTTTGCCGAGGCCTTCCGCACCACCCTCGCCCGGCATTCCGGACTGCTCGACCGTCGGGAGGCCGCGAGCAAGATCCGCCGATGCCATGGCGATCTGCACCTGCGCAACATCTGCCTTTTCGACGGCGAGCCCCGACTTTTCGATTGCATCGAATTCAACGACCAGATCGCCACCATCGACGTTCTATACGACCTTGCCTTCCTGCTGATGGACCTTTGGCATCGTGGTTTTCCGCAGCTCGCCAATCTTGTGATGAACCGCTATCTCGACGAAGCCGACGATGAGGACGGTTTCATCCTGCTACCGTTCTTCATGGCGGTGCGAGCTGCTGTTCGTGCGCATGTTACCGCAACGCAGGTCGCGGAGGGCAGTGCCGATTCCGACAAGTTGACTGCCGAGGCCAGATCCTATTTCGAACTAGCCCGAAGCTTTCTCCAGGAAGCTCCGCCGCGACTCGTTGCCATCGGTGGCTTCAGTGGCTCCGGCAAGACGACCGTTGCAGAAGCGCTCGCCGCCCATGTCGGGGTGCCGCCCGGCGCCCGCATTGTCGAAAGCGACCGCATTCGCAAAGCCATACATGGAGTGCCCGCCGAGACCAGATTGCCGAACAAGGCTTACCGGCCGGAGGTCTCCGACCGCGTCTACCGGGAAATGACATGGCGGGCCGGCCTGATCCTTTCCGAGGGTGGTTCGGTTGTTGCCGATGCTGTGTTTGACCGATCAGCCGATCGCGACCGCATCGAGAAGGCCGCACGCGACCGGGGTATCACATCCTGTGGATTTTGGTTGGAAGCGGACCCGCTCGTCCTGTGGCAGCGGGTCAGTGAACGCAAGGGCGGTCCTTCAGACGCCACTATAGATATCCTCTCGCGGCAACTGCAGCGAAATGCCACCCAGGCCACCTGGCGCAAGATCAACGCCGATCGAAAGCTCGCCGACATTGTCGAGGAATTGAGAGGGCTTTCCGAGAACGATGCTGCTAGGACCCTGCGCACAGCCTCCTGACCGGTGCGGCAGGGCGATCGGCCTCAACGGAGTTCGAGAGTTGCCTCGACAAGGCCGGGTTCACTCGGATGACGCCTTATCGAGAAGCCAAACTCGCGGCACATGGCAAGCATCTTGCTGTTTTCGCTGAGCATGATGCCTTCGATCCGGCCGATCCCATCTGCCCTTGCGTAGTCGACGATTCGGCAGAGCAATTCCCAACCCAGGCCATGACCCTGCAGATCCGTACGCACCAGCAAGGCGTATTCGGCGACAGTGTGGTCCGGATCGCAGGACATTCGGCTGATACCCGCCAGCGCGCCAGTTCTCGTCTCCAGAGCGACGAAAGCCATGTTGCGATCGTAGTCGAGTTGGGTGAGTCGCTTCAACATCTGGTCGGAGAAGCTTTTGTGCGGCGACAGAAAACGCAGGCGCAGATCATCAGGAGAAATCCTGGCAAGGAATTCGGGATAGAGAGCGATGTCGGCCGGCTTGATAGGGCGGATGTTATAGTGCGTGCCGCCTCCCAAAAACGCCTTTTCCCAACCCGACGGATAAGGCCTGATGGCAAGCGCCGGGTTCGGCCCCGTCTCTTCCACGCGTTCCGGCTCGATCTCGATGCGAGCGTCAAGCGCAATCACGCCCTCGGCGTCGGCCAGCAACGGGTTGATGTCCATCGAAACGAGACACGGAAAGTCGACGATCATCTGGGACAGGCCGTTCAGCGCGGCAACGATCGCCTGCCGATCCGCCGGCTTGCGATCTCGGAACCCGGCGAGCAGGCGACCGATCCGCGTTTGCCCGATCAAGTCACCGGCAAGAACATCGTCGAGCGGCGGCAGTGCGATCGCGGTATCGTCCGTCACCTCAACCGCGACGCCACCGGCTCCAAACAGCATCGCCGGGCCGAAGATTGGATCGCGACTGACGCCAAGGATCAATTCCTGCGCCTGTCTTCGTATCACCATCGGCTGGACTGCATAGCCCTCAATATCGGCTTGCGGAGCGTGCTTGCGCACACCCACCTCGATTGAGCGTGCGGCCTCGCCGGCGGCGGCGGCGGCAGTGATGCCAAGCACCACCCCACCAACGTCCGACTTGTGCGAGATCGTCTTGGACAGCAGTTTGACGACGACCTGCTTGGATGCCCTGAGAAGTCGGCCAGCCGCCGCCTCCACTTCGGCGGAAGATCTGGCGACGATCGTCTCGGGCACCGGAATCCCATAGGCGGAGATCGCCGCCTTGGCTTCGGGCTCGGTTAGTAATCGCCGGCCTTCGCCGGCGACCTGCCTGAATATGGCAAGCACGGCCTCCCGGTCGCTCGTTGTGTCCTCGCTGCGATTCGAGGGCGTCCGCATCAATGCCCGCTCGGCTCGCGACCATTCGCTCAGGTAGGAGACTGCGGTTGCGGCATCGGCGGGCGTCTCGAAACTGGCAATGCCGGCATCCTGAAGGACACGTCGCCCTTCGCGCGCCGTGTGTTCGCCAAGCCAGCAGGTCAGGACCGGTTTGCCGCCGATCTTGCCGCCCTTGGCAAGTGTTGCCACCGCGCCCGCTGCCGCAAGCGGCGAGCCAAGCCCCGTCGGGCAGTTCATGACCAGGACAACGTCGGTCCTGGGATCAGCCGCTACGGCTTCAACGGCGGCCCTGTAGCGCTCCGGCGAGGCGTCGCCGATGATGTCGACCGGATTGGCGTGGGACCATATAGGCGGCAGGGCGATATTCAGGCGGGCGATCGTCTCTGGAGAGAGCTCGGCCAGTTCGCCCTTGCAGTCGATGAGTTGATCGACGGCAAGCACACCGGCGCCCCCGCCATTGGTGACGATACCGACCCGGGTCCGCTCGAGCGGAGCGAAACGGGCGGTCGTTTCAACCGCATCGAACAACTCGGCCAGGCCTTTGACGCGCAGGATGCCTGCGCGCAGCAATGCCGCATCGACGACGCGATCGGCGCCCGACAGCGCGCCAGTGTGGGTCGCAGCCGCTTTGGCTGATTGCTCGTGGCGGCCAGACTTGATCGCGATGACCGGCTTGATGCGTGCGGTGGCACGGGCGGCCGAGATGAACTTGCGCGGATTGGGAATGGTTTCGAGATACATCACGATGGCGCGCGTGTGCGCATCGCCCGCCAGCATGTCGAGACAATCACCCACGTCGACATCCGCCATGTCGCCGAGAGAGACGATCTGCGAGAAGCCGACATTGTTGTGTGCCGCCCAGTCGATCAGCGACGTGGCAATGGCGCCGGATTGCGACAGCAGCGCGATGTTGCCGGGCCTGGCGGCCATGTGTGCAAATCCGGCGTTGAGTTTGACGGGCGGGATCATCAGTCCGACCGTGTTCGGCCCGATGATGCGGAACAGACTGGGCTTGGCGGCATCGAGCATCGCCTGGCGCAGGCCGTTTTCACGTGTCAGCCCAGCCGTGATGACAACTGCCGCCCGCGTGCCCTTTTCAGCAAGGTCGTGCACGATTGCGGGAACTATCCCAGGGGGCGTGACGATAACACCGAGGTCCGGAACACCCGGAAGGTCCGCCGCCTTGGCATAGCAGCGGCGACCCGCGACCTCGGAATATTTCGGGTTGACCGGCCAGATATCGCCTTCGAAGCCGCCATTGACGATGTTGTCGAAGACGACACGGCCGACCGAGCCGTCACGCAAAGATGCCCCAAACACGGCAACCGACTTCGGAGCGAACGCATGTTCGAGATTTCGGATCGTCACCCGTTATGTCTCCCATTCGTGGGCGATAATCGCCTAGTCGATCTTGCCCGTTCGTTGCGTTGGATCAAAGCGTTCTGCGGCCATCGCGATTAGCTCCTACGCAAGGTCACTCGCAAAGTGGCGACGAGCTGTTGCGATCAACGATTGGAGAGTTAGATGGGTTACTATTTTAGCAAGATCGTCGCCATGCCATTCACGGCGGTAATCGACCACGTGACCGACAAGCTCGCAAGCAAGGGGTTTGGCGTTCTGACCTCGATCGACGTCCAGCAGACCATGAAGGCCAAGCTTGGCGCAGATTTCAGGCCCTATGTTATCCTGGGCGCGTGCAATCCGCATTTCGCATGGCGGGCGCTTCAGGCCGAAGACAAGATCGGAACCATGCTGCCTTGCAACGTAATCGTCGCGGAGGTCGGACCAGGAAAGGTAGAGGTCGCAGCAGTGGATCCGGTCGCTTCAATGGGCGCTATCAGCAATCGTGAGCTTGCGCAGGTCGCGAACGATGTGCGGCGCCTGCTCGAGGAGATGGTCCGCGAACTCTAGCGCCAGGGCCATCAGGGTTGTGAGACATTGTATGAACGAGTCGGCTCTGCGGCGCGCATTGCTGGTCATTGCCATCCTGGGTCTCGCCGTTGGAATCGGAACCTGGCGAACCGGGCTCGGCCCCCTTGAAGCCGACACGATCTGGAGGATGGCTACCTTGCCCGTGGTGGCGGCTCTCGCCATCTCCATTCTGCGTGATTTCTGGATAGGCCGCTTCGGTGTCGATGCCATTGCCTTGGTGTCGATGTCCGCCGCGCTGCTGCTCGGTCAACCTCTGGCGGCAGTAGTGGTCGCGATCATGTATGCCGGCGGCACGGTGCTTGAGGATTTTGCCCGCGGCCGTGCGGAACGAAACCTCAAGGCATTGACCGACCGGTCACCGCGTGTCGCCCATCGGACGTCAACGCCGGGCACAGAGACCATCTCCGTCGAAGACGTTGTTGTCGGCGATGAGCTTTTGGTTCGGGCCGGCGAACTTCTTCCCGTCGACGGCATCCTGCTTGATGCTTCCGCCTCGCTCGACGAGGCTGCGGTGACCGGAGAGCCATTGCCGGTGCCGCGCAGCGCTGGCGACACGCTCCGCAGCGGCACCGTCAACGCGGGCGAGACCTTCAGCATGCGGGCTTCCGCCCTCGCAGAACAGAGCACTTATGCGGCGATCGTGCGCATGGTCGCGGCGGCGCAGACCGCCAAAGCGCCCTTCATACGCATGGCTGACCGTTTTGCCCTGTTCCTGTTGCCGGCCACCTTGCTGGTTTCCGGCATCGCGTGGTTCATCTCCGGCGATCCGATCCGGGCGCTCGCCGTGCTGGTCGTCGCGACGCCCTGCCCCCTCATTCTCGCCGCACCTGTTGCCTTCATCGGCGGCGTGTCCCGCGCTGCACGCGCCGGTATCTTGATGAAAGGTTCGGCGGCGCTGGAGGCCCTTGCGCAGGTTCGGACCGCGATCTTCGACAAGACCGGCACCTTGACCATCGGCGGCGCCGAGCTCATCGAAATCGAAGCTGAACCCGGCTGCGATGCCGACCATCTGCTGCAGTTGTTGGCATCGTTGGAACAGGCCTCGCACCATGTGCTCGCAGACTCGATCATCCGGGCGGCGCGCGGGAGGCAGCTGATGCTTTTGCATCCGCATGATGTCCGCGAGCATCGGGGCGCGGGCCTGAAGGGTCGGGTCGACAACATGTCGATCGCGGCGGGATCGCGGGCTCTCGTGCTCGCCAATAAGCCGCTACCCGGCTGGGCGAAAAGCGGCGAGGAAAAATACCGGGACGAGGCGGTGCTCAGGGTTTTTGTAGCACTCGGCGGACGGCTTGCCGGTGTTTTCACGTTCGGCGACGCCTTGCGTGTTGATGCGCATGATGCACTCGGCAAGCTGCGCTCAGCCGGCATTGCGCGCATGATTATGCTCACAGGCGACGACAGAGTGGCAGCCACGCGCATCTCCGCCCGGCTCGACCTCGACGCCGTTGTCGCCGATGCGATCCCTGCCGAAAAAGTCGCAACGGTCGAAGCCGAGAAAGCCTCGGCGCCGACGATGATGGTCGGCGACGGCATCAACGACGCCCCTGCCCTGGCGGCCGCAACGGTCGGTGTCGCCATGGGCGCACGTGGTGCCACCGCCTCCTCCGAGGCAGCGGACGTCATCGTGCTGACCGACAGGCTACAGCCCGTCGCCGATGCAGTTCGGATTGCACGGCGAACGCGATCGATTGCCTTGCAAAGCATCATCGCCGGGCTGGCACTGTCGGGGCTGGCAATGATCGCGGCTGCCATGGGGCAGATCACCCCGGTTGCCGGAGCGCTGCTTCAGGAAGGGATTGACGTGGCGGTTATCCTGAACGCGTTGCGCACCCTTGGCGATGGACATCTGTGGCGCGCATAGTAGACGACAGCTGATCGGTGAATGGCCATGGCACAGCAGAATCTGGTGGTTTGCAGCAAATGCGGTGGGGTCAACCGATTGCCGCCGGTCCGCAATGCCATTGAGGCGAAATGCGGAAAGTGCGGGAACCGGCTGTTTTCAGGGCATCCCGAAGATGTCGATGCCGCGATCTTCGACAATCAGATCGCGCGCAGCAGCCTGCCCGTTGTCGTCGACGTCTGGGCACCATGGTGCGGCCCCTGCAAGATGATGGCGCCGGCTTACAATGCAGCAGCAAATGAACTGGAGCCGCGTGTTCGTCTGATCAAACTCAATTCTGACAATGAGCAGGCTGTTGCGGCCAGGCTCGGCATTCGCAGCATCCCGACCATGTTCCTCTTTCATGGCGGACGAGAGATCGCGCGCACATCAGGCGCAATGACGGCAGGCCAGATCGTCAGGTGGGTTCGCGACCGCCTGCCGACGGTCGCCGCCTGAAGTCGCCGCGCCAATGGATCCGCTCATCGCTCGGCTGGGACTTGCCCTCGCAATAGGCCTGCTCGTCGGCCTGGAGCGCGGCTGGCGGGAGCGGGAGGCGCCCGATCGCAGTCGCACGGCCGGCATCCGGACGTTCGGCATATCCGGGCTGCTTGGCGGCGTTCTCGCCGCACTTGCCGACGCGCTTGGCGCGGTGTCCGTGCTGGTCGGCGGCTTCATCGCCTTTGCGGCAATCTTCGCCTGGTATAAGGCGCGTGAGGCTGCCCATGACGAGGATTTCAGTGTCACGAGCGTGATCGCAGGCCTGGGCGTTTTTGCCCTTGGCGCGCTTTCCGTCGCCGGCGATTATCGGGCTGCTGCTGCGGGTGGGGCGGCATTGGCGGCAATCCTGGCCAGCCGAGAGGTCCTGCACGGTCTTTTGAAGCGACTGACCTGGGTCGAACTCCGTTCGGCGCTGATCCTAGCGGTGATGACGGCGATCGTTCTGCCCCTGCTGCCAAACCGGCCGATGGACCCGTGGGGCGGTTTCAATCCTTGGGAAGTCTGGTTCCTGACGGTGCTGATGGCCTCGATTTCGTTCGCCGGCTATGTGGCTATTCGCATTCTGGGCAATACGCGTGGTCTGCTGGTCAGTTCGCTCGCCGGTGCGATCGTCTCTTCGACGGCGGTAACCTTGGCGCTAGCCCGCAATGCCGCGTCGGCAAGCAATCCGCTGCCGCTCGCCGGGGCGGCATCCCTGGCCGCAACGGTTTCGGTGCTCCGCGTCTGCGCCGTGGTTCTGATCATCGAGCCAAGCGTGTTCGCTTCGGTCGCCATCCCGGCGATCGCCGCGGCGCTCGCCTTCCCCATGATCCTGCGTCAGTTTCTTCATTCCGATCCCGTCGCCGTATCCTACCTCTTTGGCTGCGGCGGCAAGGCATCCGCTGCGGTCGTTGATCCCGTTGGCGATGTTCAACGCTATCTCGATGCGGCCAAAGCCACCGGCATGCGCATCCTCTACGTGATCGACACGCATATTCATGCCGATCATGTCTCGGCCGGCCGCGCACTCGCGCAGGCTGCCAGCGCGGAATACGTACTCCACGAAAGTGCAGCTGCCGACTTTCCGTTCCGCCGGGTCAAGGACGGCGAGGTGCTGGAACTTGGCAATGTCACCGCGCAGATCATGCACACGCCCGGCCATACGCCTGAGCATATTGCATTGCTGGTGACCGACCGCACACGCACCGTCGAACCCTGGTTCGTGCTGACCGGCCATACGCTGATGGTTGGCGATCTCGGCCGCACTGAGCTTGCCTCGAGCGCAGAGGATGGCGCGCGTCGCCTGTTTGCCAGCGCCCAGCGCCTCAAGGACCTGCCCGACCACGTCGAGGTATTGCCCGGCGCCTTTTCCGGGTCGGTTTGTGGCCGTTCGCTCAGCGGCAAGCCGACATCGACCATCGGTTTTGAGAAGCGTTTCAACAAGGCTTTTCGGATCGCTGATGAGGACGAGTTCGTCGCGGCCATGGTGGCGGATATTCCTCCGCCACCACCGGAGGCGGCACGTACCCGCGCGCTGAATGCCGGAGCCGCGCAGTGAGTGAAGCCGGCGTCGCGCCGCGTGTTGCCCTCGGGCTCAAAGCCAACTGGCAGCAGTTTTCACTCCTGGTGCTGATCAACGCTTTTGTCGGCGGCATGGTTGGCATTGAACGAACCGTCGTGCCGCTGATTGGCTCGGAAGAATTCGGGATCGCTTCGACGACGCTGGTCGTCTCCTTCATCGTAAGCTTTGGGGTGGTGAAGGCCTTTGCCAATCTCATCTCTGGGCAACTCGCCGATACATGGGGCCGCAAGCGCGTGCTCATTCTTGGCTGGTTGCTCGGGCTGCCGGTGCCGTTCATCATCATCTGGGCGCCGAGCTGGGGCTGGATCATTGCCGCAAACGCCTTGCTTGGCATCAGCCAGGGGTTTGCCTGGTCGATGACAGTGATCATGAAGGTGGATCTTGTCGGCCCCAAAGGGCGGGGCATGGCGGTCGGCCTCAACGAGTTCGCTGGCTATTTCGCCGTCGGCGTCACGGCCTTTCTCACCGGGTATCTCGCAGGGCAATACGGCCTACGGCCGGTTCCGATCTATCTCGGCGTGGCATACGCCCTGCTTGGAACCATTCTCTCGCTCGTACTGGTGCGCGACACGCGGGACCATGTTCGGGCGGAGATGGCCGGTCACGTCAAACAAGCCTCGCCGATTTCCTTCGGCGAGGTGTTTGCCCTCACCACCTTCCGCGACCGAAATTTGTTCGCCGCCTGTCAGGCCGGGCTGGTCAACAATCTCAATGACGGCATGAGCTGGGGCATCTTCCCACTATTCTTCGCCGCCAACGGCTTGGGTGTCGAGCGCATCGGCATCCTGAAGGCCGTCTATCCCGGAGTGTGGGGACTGCTGCAGGTCGCCACAGGGCCTTTAAGTGATCGCTGGGGGCGCAAGGGCCTGATCGCGGCAGGGATGTGGGTGCAAGCGGCGGCGCTGTTCCTGACCGCCTGGACCCGTGACTTTCGCTGGTGGCTGCTGGCGAGCGTTCTGCTCGGGCTCGGCACCGCCATGGTTTATCCGAGCCTGATCGCGGCCGTCTCGGATGCCGCCCACCCTTCGTGGCGCGCCCGCGCACTCAGCGTCTACCGATTCTGGCGCGATCTTGGCTACGCAATCGGCGCGCTATCGGCCGGCTTCATCGCCGATTTCTTCGGCTTGGCCTCGGCGATCGCAGCGATTGCGGGGCTGACCTTCGTGTCTGGCGTGATCGTAGCCGCATTGATGAAAGACCATCCGACCGGCGCGCCGCTCGTCAAAGCCGACGCCGGAAAGGCCGCGCCATGAATTCGCTTTTCATCGTCAATGATGCGCCGTGCCCGGGGAATGAGTGCCATGTCTGAGAACGACGCGCCGCCGATCCTTGCCGGCAAGCACTACGCCGAGCCGTCGGCATTTACACCGGAGAATCTGCTGCGCGAGGCGCGCCGCCAGAAGCAAGCGGCAGCGCAGGCAGTGCCGGATGTTTGCCTGCTCGATCCGGACGGCGATATCGTCCGACACCTGAAAGCCACCGGGCGCGCCCGGCGTCATGAGGAATGGTCTGCTATCATACGGACCTGCATCTATTTGAATGCGACGGGCATGAGTTCGAACCGAAAGTTCACGCGCGGCCTCGGCCGATGTCACCGGCCGGTTGCGGTAGGCCAGGGTCGAAAACCTGTCGATGACGAACAGCTCGTGAAAGCGCCCGAGGCTGGCGACGATGTTGAGCGCCAATCCTTCGCAGAAAATATCCTGCGCCGGATCGCCACTCATGTTGTCGAAGGGAAGAACGGCGATGGACGGTCTGAGCGGCGCCGGAGCTTCCGCGGGGGCCTCGATAGGCTTGGGGCCAGCATATTTATAGCCGCGACCATGCACGGTTACGATCATCTCGGCGGGCAGCTGTTTTCGCAGCGCCGAAATGTGCACCTGCAGCGTGTTCTCCTCGACCACCACGCCGGGCCAGACTGCATCTAATAATTCGGTCTTGCCGATCACCTCGTCCGGCCTCTCCAGCAACGTGGCCAGGATGTCGAAGGATCGCGCCGAAAGATCCATTGGCCCGTCGGGCCCCAGCAGCAACCGTTCGGATCTTTTCAGGCGATAGTTCCCAAACCCCAAGTCCATTGCGCAAGAACCCGTCTATCGCGGGCAGGATACCCCCCCGGCATGTCACCGGCAGATGCTGCGGCAATTGGTCGACCTTCCCGGACTTTTCGCGGCGCGCTTCATCGATCGTGTCGGTAAGGGTATTCGCGGCGCGCCACGCGACGCGCTTGTCGCCGACATCGCCCCGCCGCATCTGCGCGGCGCTAGTTTTGGTCTGCGCCAGTCGCTTGACACCGTCAGCGCCTTCATCGGCCCGCTTCTCGCCTCAGAGGGTCTCGCGGCACCTGCGAATTTCTGCGTCCCGAAGAGTGGCCGGACTCCTGCTGACCAAACAGACGCGGCAATTTGATCCACGTCATAGCGAGTTCGGCTGTCAAAGTGTGAAGTGTAAGAAAATAGGAGGGTCGCATCGATGCTGATCCGCACGCTCTCCACTTTGGAATGCGCGAAATTGCTGGCCGCCAATCGCGTCGGCCATCTGGCATGCGCTAAGGACGGACAACCCTACGTCGTCTGCTTCAACTACGCCTACGCCGACGGTCACCTCTACGCGTTCTCCTTGCCGGGGAAGAAGATCGACTGGATGCGGGCCAACTCCCTGGTATGCGCCCAGATCGTCGAACACACCCAGGGACGCGGATGGAGAAGCGTGATTGTCGACGGCCGCTTTGAAGAACTGCCTGACCAGATCGGACACAAGCTTCAGCGCGATCACGCATGGTCAGTCTTGAGCAAGCACGCGGACTGGTGGGAGCCCGGCGCGCTCAAGCCTGTCATACCTCCCGTGTCAGATAGCTTGCCGCACGTTTTCTTCCGGATCCTCATAGAAGAGATGTCTGGCCGGGAAGCAAGTGAATAGGCCACCATGCGTGTGGCCGGTGGCACGGGGAGGCATGAATTGCGCGGGCGCGGCCCGCTTTCGACGGACCAAGCCCGCGCCCAACTCAGGCAAGTTTCTCTCTACCTCAAGTGTCCGCCGCCCGAATAATGCAAACTTGATGCTCAAGGAGCCGCCGCTGATCATCTGCAGCGATGATCCGCGCATGGTCAGATGGCCAATACAGGGGCAAAACCGCCGCCTGGTGTGCGGAAATTCGTAGTCTGACCCTGGTAGAGGCGGGCTGCCGCGAGCAACATCTGGCCATCATAGGTATAAAGCCGCACGTCCATCTTGCGCGGCGTGAGCGCGCCATCGATCTCGATCATGCGCTGTCCGGGTGAGGCAAACGCCTGGGCCACATAGCCGCCACGTGCGATCTCGGCCCACACCCCTTTCGTCACCTTGTCGCCGCGGTACACCGCCTTGCTGCCGTGGCCTGAGAGCGGCTTGAAGAACATGTCCTTACGGGATTGCCAGGCGGCATCCGAATTGTCGGGCGTGACCAGAGTGGTCCGCGGGACATCGGCAAGCCGCGAGCGCATCTCCGGAGGAAGGCCGAATGCTTCGAGCGCCGCCGGATCGGACAACAGTGTCAGATTGCGCTTACTTGCAAAGAGCGCATGGTTGTGCGGATTGGGTGTGACCACCACGGCGCCGTCCTGATAAGCCGCTCTGAGCGCAGCATGTTCCGGGCGATCAAGTGTGAAATCGACCAGGCGATTGTAGACGAGGTCAATCTCTTGTCCGTCGAGCCGAAGTCTTCCGCCGTCATATTTCAGCTCACTCGCGTCCCCGATCATCGCGTCTATGCCGTGCTTCAGCAATAGCTGCCGGGCTAGCACGAATTCAGGATAGAGATACTGCTCCCCAGGCTGATCATCGACGATCGCAATCGTTCGCGGCGAACCAGCTCCCCGCTGGCGGCGCCATTCGTTCTCGAACATCGCAACGACATTGGTTTCGAAGTGATCGTCCCTGGCGCCGATCAACGCCCGGTCGACTTCGGAGCAGCAGGCCTTCTGTGTCCTGGCCAGCAACGCATTGAGGAAAGCCCCGCCGGCGTTGGTGTTGACCTCAATCAGCCTGGGGCCTTCATCGTCGAGGTGGAAGTCGTAGCCCATCAGAGCTCCGACGGGTCCAAAATCCCTCTGCGCAATTTCCGGAGCCCAGGAGAGGACGGCATCGCGGTAACCCGGTAGCCCGGCTGCCGCTTCGACGGCAACGACGATTGCCTGCATCTCATCGAGGGCGGACGCGGCGAGGAAGACCGGGACATTGGAAAACAGATGCGGCCGCGATGCCATGAAGGTTTCGCAGAAACCAGGCTCGCCGGCCTCATGGTCCAGCGCCGCCCAAAGTTTCGCCCGATCGAGCGAGATGCAGAAGCATTTGCGGTTGAGCCGCCCCGACAGGGACGTGCTGGCTTTTGCCACCCCGGGGACTGTGAGCACGTAGTTATCTCCTCATTGCCGGCCGCCGGAATGTTACCAATTTCGGCTTAGGCACGCTCGTGGGCATTGATTTGCATCAAAGTGGCGACATGCAGTTGGGCTACACTGAATCCATGAAAATCACCTTGGCCCAGCTTCGCTTGCTGCTAGCCGTGATCCTCCTGATCGCGGGCGGTGCCATTGCTGGTCCTACCGAACAGGCTTCTGCAATCGGCGTCGGCGTTACCACTGATGTTGCGACGTCGACGGGCGCTTTGCTCAAGGTGATGGGTCACGTTGCGTCCACAGACCAGGACGACCATCGCGCCTCATGCGATGGCTGCCTGGATTGCATGCACTCGGCCGGCTTCGGCTGTTGTGCTGCAGGCATTTCCGCCAGCGAATGCGGCGCTCTTGATGATGCGCCGGTTGCAATCCGCTTCATGGCGGGCAAGGCGCTCCTGGCAACGGGCATCGACCCCGAGGCCCTCCTGCAACCTCCCCAGATTCTAGCCTGATATCGCGCAGTCGCAGCCCTAGGGACTGTTGAATCCAGCAGTGTCTGTCAAGGCCCCATAACGCGCGACCGATCCGCGAAACCAACCAGCAGCGGCGATCTGGGCTGCCTTGCTTACCCGTTCAGAGCTCGTTTGTCGGTTCACACCAACGACAAGGAACTAGTCATGAAAACCCACCTTCGATTGATCGCGCTTGCCGCAATCGCAACTCTGTCGGGCGCGGCTTTTGCTCAGACGGATCCGCACCATCCGGCGGCCGACGCACCACAAACTACGACAACGGCACCGGCCGCGGAGGCGATGCCGGGCGGGTTGCCCGAGCAGTGCTCGGCGATGATGTCCACGATGCAGAAGATGATGCCGATGATGCAACAGATGATGCAAGGCGGTCAGGGCGGCGGAATGCAGGGTGGCATGATGCAGGGCGGGCAAGGCGGCATGATGAACGCTATGCCGATGGACACGACCAAGATGTCCGATGCCTCCAGAAACTACATGCAGGCGATGAAGCAGATGGATGGGCCGATGATGCAGGGCATCCAGGCCGACGATCCCGATGTCGCTTTCGTCCAGGCGATGATTCCGCACCACCAGGGGGCCATCGATATGGCCCGTGCGGTCCTGCAATTCGGCAAGGATGATCAGGTCAAGGTCTGGGCCAATCAGATCATCGCGGCTCAGCAGGCCGAAATTGCAGCAATGCAGGAATGGCTCAAGCAACACGCGAAATGACGGGAGGAACCCATGGCCAAACTCAGCATCCTGTCCGTCGGCATCGCGCTGGGCGTGACACTGGCCCTGATGAGCATGCTCTGTGCCCTGGCTTTCGCCATGTGGCCCGACGCAACACTCGATTTCTTCGGTGCCTTCATGCATGGACTCGACCTTAGCGCGGTCAAGTCTACGGCGCCCATGAGGCCGGGCCGCGCTCTCTACGGTGTCGGCGTCCTTGGCATCGTTGGGCTGTTGGCGGGTGTCGTTTACGCCTCGATCTACAATGTCGTCGCCACGGGGCGGCGGTAAAGCAAGCCGAGGTTCAGTCCATGAAAGCCACAGTCAATCCATGGACGACGTCGTCCGTCACTCTTGCTCTGGCGGGGATGATCATCGCCGGGATCGGACTGTATTTCATCGCCCTCAGGCCACCATTCTTGGCCGAGGATGTCCGCTATATGGACCTCTCGGTCGCCGAGCTCGAAGCCATCGGTCCACGGCTTGCGATGTGGCTCACCCAGGTTTTCCGGGTGCTCGGTGGCTACGCCCTAGCCACCGGCGTTCTCCTGGTTGCGCTGGCAATCACCGCATTCCGCGCGCGCCAACCGGTCGCGGTGGCCGGCGCTCTGGTCGGAGGAGGGTCGTCCATCGGCTTGATGTCGGTGGTCAACTTCACGATTGGCTCCGACTTCAGGTGGCCACTGTTTGCCTGCGCGCTGGTCTGGGCCGTCAGCCTCATCGCGTATTGGCTCGAAAGCTCCGTCAATGACAACCGCTGACAAACAAGGAACCCATCCCATGAATACCAACAACGTGCACCGCATGTCCGGTCCCCCGACCGGGTCCGAACCAGAACCGGAGGCCGAGGCAGGCGGATTTTGGACTTCGAAGGCCGGCCTGGTCACGATCGCTTTCCTGCTGATCGCCGCGTTTTTCCTGCTCACTGAGCACTGGGCTCATACCTTCGGTGCCCTTCCCTTTCTGCTACTGCTCGCCTGTCCTCTGCTTCACATGTTCATGCATGGCGGCCACCGCGGGCATGGCGGTCATGGGAGGCATACCGGACAGAAGGAAACTAAGCCGGGCGCACAAGACGGCACACGCCCACAATAGAGGAGCATGACCATGGTCGAGCAATCTCCCGCCTACGGCCTCTGGGGCCTGGCTATAATCAATTCGGCGGTTTTCATCCTGTTTGCGTTCAGCTTCTTCAAGCCGCGGACCGGCCCTGACTGGCGCTCCTTCGGTGCCTTCAGCGCCTTTTTGGTGGCGCTGTTTGCCGAGATGTATGGCTTTCCCCTGACGATTTACCTGTTCTCGGGGTGGCTGCAGTCACGATACCCCGGCATCGACCGGTTCTCGCATGATGCCGGTCACCTCCCGGAGATGATGTTGGGTTGGCGGCTCAATCCGCATTTCGGGCCCTTCCACGTTCTCAGCTTTTTCCTGATAGGCGGCGGTTTCATGCTGATCTCGACCGCGTGGCGAACGCGCAACGTCACAATCGCCTCGCAACGGGCGGTCCATATGCCTCCGTCCGGCATCCGCAATATGTCGGCTTCGTCCTCGTCATGGCGGGATTCCTCGTGCAGTGGCCGACGCTGCTGACGCTGGCAATGTTCCCGATACTGGTGGGCATGTATGTGCGGCTCTCCTTCATCGAAGAGCGTGAAGCGAGAAAGGAATTCGGCGACGCATATGACCGTTATGCGGGCCGTGTGCCTGCCTTTTTTCCACATCTGGCCAAGCTGTTCGGTTCCGCCGGCGAGCGCCGTGCGCCCTGAAGGAGGGCCGTTGGGGGCTGAACCTTGTGTGCAGACGAAACAAACGAAATTCCGAAATCTGAACCGAAAGTGAGGAAACGATCATGAAACGCCGAGACATCCTGAAGGGCGCAGTCGCAGGTGCCGCAGCTTTGGCGATCCCATCACCCTTGCTCGCGGCAGTCTCCGCCATTCGGTCAGGCGGCCAGACGCTTGGCATCTCACGCCGCACGATCGAAGTGAACGGCAAAGCTGCAAGCGTCTTCGGACTGCGACGGGCCGACGGCGCCCCCGGCCTGCGCTTGCGGGCGGGCGAAGCCTTCAACGTCTTACTGCGAAACGAGACCGCCGAACCGACGATCATACATTGGCATGGGCTGACGCCGCCCTGGCCGAGCGACGGCGTCGCCGACGCGCCACGGCCCCTCATCGAGGCTCAAGCCGATCGCAGTTTCGATTTTCCGGTCGGCGAGCCTGGCACCTTCTGGATGCACGCCCATACACTACAGGAACAGTTGCTGCTCGCCGCTCCGCTTATTGTCGCCGATCCCGCCGATGACGCAAAGGATGAGCAGGAGGTTGTCATCCTGCTCCACGATTTCTCGTTCTCATCGCCGCAGGAGCTGCTGGCCGGGCTGCTCAGTAAGAATACCGGTGGCTCCATGCCGATGGACGGGATGGATATGTCGGGTGCGCAAACCGACGCCATGGCTGGGATGAACGATGGCGGCATGATGACCGATCTCAACGACATCGATTATGACGCCTACCTGGCCAATGACCGGTCCCTGAACGACCCTGAGATCGTGTCGGTTGAACGAGGCGGACGCGTGCGGGTGCGGATCATCAATGGCGGCACGGCAACCGCGTTCACGATCGACTTCGGCGAACTTGAAGGCGAACTGATCGCGGTTGACGGTCAGCCTGTCGAGCCGGTCAGGGGCCGGCGGTTTCCGATGACGATGGGACAGCGCATCGACGTGCGCTTGCAGTTGCCGCGCGACCTCAGCTCTTCCTTTCCGATCTTGGCACTGCGCGAGGGGAGCAAGGAACGGACCGGAATTGTCCTGCGTCCGACGGGGGCGGCGGTGGTCAAGCTCGGGACGGCTGCCGATGTCTACGCTCCGGTTCTCGATCTGGCCCTCGAGGCGCAACTTCGGGCGAAGGCGCCACTGGCATCACGCCTTGCCCACAAGACGTTCGAAATGGCGCTGACCGGCGACATGGCCGCCTATCGCTGGGGTCTCGAAACCAGCGCGCCCATCCTCGTGGACAAGGGCGATCGCGTTGAGGTCACGCTGCGCAACGACTGTATGATGGCTCACCCGATGCACCTTCACGGCCACCATTTCCAGGTGGTCGCGATTGACGGGCAGCGCTTCCACGGTGCCGTTCGCGACACCGTGCTGGTGCCGCCGATGCGCTCGGTCACCATTGCGGTGGATGCCGTCAATCCCGGTCAGTGGGCATTCCATTGTCACCATCTCTACCACATGACGCGCGGTATGATGTCGACCTTTGCCTATCGAACCTGAGACACGGCAGCCGGTGCGATGGTGCCACGAACCGCGGCACGGAGAACAATGATGAAGAAGATCAATCTGGAAGTGCGCGACCTTATCGGGATGATGGACTTCGCGGCGGTTGAAAAACGTCTGGCGGCTTTACCGGGTGTCGCCAGTGTTGCGATGAACGCAGGATCGACAACCGCGACCGTCGAATTCGACGAAGGACGGACGAACCCCGAGACCCTTGCTGGGGAAGTCGAGGCCTGCGGCTTCCATTGCCGTGGCGAGACTGTGCCTCGCCATCTATGCGTTCCCGACAGCACGACGATTCCGCCGGGACATTCGCGCGCGACCTTCGTGCATGCCGGACATGATCATGTGGCGCACGCCACCACCGCGCTGCACGGTCCGGCAGGGCAGAGGACGGCCGCGGCCAAGGCGCCGCACGACGCCATGGCCCATGAGATGGGACACGGTGCCGGCATGGACATGCAGGGCATGGTCAAGGACATGCGCAACCGATTCTTCATCAGCCTGGTTTTCGCACTGCCGATTTTTGCCATGGAGCCGATGGGTCTCGGCGAGCCCTGGCTGCGTCCGCCCTTCGGCCTAAGTGATGACCTGGCGATGTTTTTCCTCGCCAGCGCCGCGATCCTCTATCCGGTCTGGCCGTTCCTGGTCGCCGCTTGGCGGGCCCTGCGCAACGGAGTGCTCAACATGGCGGTGCTGGTGGTGCTGAGCGTAGGCACCGGCTACCTGTTCAGCGTCGGCACTACCTTCTTCTTCGAGGGGCAGCAGTTCTACGAGGCGGCGAGCGTGCTCCTCGTGTTCATCCTGCTCGGCCACTGGCTGGAGATGCGCGCCCGCGCCGGGGCTTCGGCCGCGATCAGGGCCCTGCTCGACCTCGCCCCGCCAAGGGCGTCGGTTTTCCGTGATGGCAAGGAGGTCGAGGTTGCAACCGCCGACGTCGTGCTCGGCGACATCGTGATCCTGCGGCCCGGCAACAAGCTTCCGGTCGACGGCGAGGTGGTCGAGGGCACGTCGACCATCGATGAATCGATGCTTACCGGCGAGTCGATGCCGGTGACCAAGAACGTCGGCGACAAAGTCATTGGGGCGACGATCAACAAGAGCGGCACGCTGCGCTATCGCTCCACCAAGGTGGGCGCTGACACGGCCCTTGCCCAGATCGTCAAGCTGGTCCAGGAGGCGCAGAATTCGAAGGCGCCGGCGCAACTGCTCGCTGATCGTGCCTCGCAATGGCTGGTGCTCGCCGCGATCCTCATTGGGCTCGTGACCTTCGCCGTCTGGTTCTGGTGGCTCGGCCAGCCTCTGCTGTTCGCGATGACCTTGACCATCACTGTTTTCGTCATCGCCTGTCCCGATGCACTCGGCCTCGCCACCCCGATGGCCGTCATGGGTCGGCACCGGCCTTGGCGCCGCAAACGGAATCCTGTTCAAGAACGCCGCCGCTCTCGAGGAGGCGACCAAGCTCGACGTGATCGTCTTCGACAAGACCGGCACGCTCACGATGGGGCAGCCCAAGATCGTCGAAATCGTTCCCGCCGCCGGCGTTTCACCCGACGAGGTTCTGCAAGTCGCGGGCGCCGTGGATCAGGGCTCGGATCACCCGTTAGCCCTGGCTATCGTCGAGCGGGCCAAGGATCTGAAGCTTCCCAAAGTGTCGGACTTTCTGAATTTCCAAGGCAAAGGCGCCAGCGCCGCGATCGGCGGGGACCAGGTTTTCCTTGGCAACCGACGGCTTATGGACGAGCAGAAGGTCGATCTTCTGGCACTCGGTGAGAAAGCCGAGACGCTGAAGGGCGAAGGCCGCACCGTCATCCATGTGGCGCGATCCGGCAAACTGCTCGGGCTGATCGCGATCGCCGATACGCCGCGCCCGACGGCCGTTGCAACGATCGCCAAACTGCACGAGCAGGGCGTTCGCGTGGCGATGCTCACCGGTGACAATGCTGGCACCGCCAAGCGCATCGCGGACGTGCTCGGCATCGACATCGTCCTCGCAGACGTGCTGCCAGGGCAGAAGGCGGAAAAGATCAGGGAACTGCAAGGCCAGGGCCTGAAGGTCGGCATGGTCGGCGATGGCGTCAACGACGCACCAGCCCTGACGCAAGCCGATGTCGGGTTCGCCATCGGTGCAGGCACCGATGTCGCCATTGAGAGCGCCGACATCGTGCTGATGAAGAGCGATCCCTACGATGTGGTCGGTGCGATGACGCTGTCGCACGCCACGCTGCGCAAGATGCACCAGAACCTATGGTGGGCGGTTGGATACAATCTCATCGCCTTCCCGATCGCAGCGGGCGTCTTCTACCCGTTCCTGCTGAGCCCCGAGCTTGCCGCGCTGGCCATGTCGGGCAGCTCGGCTCTCGTGGCCGTCAACGCCCTTCTGCTCAAGCGAACCAGGCTCGAAGGCATTAGGCCAGCCGCAGCATCGATGACCGAAGGCGTCGCTCATCAGCACCCTACAGGGGCACAGGCATGAGCGTGTCGATGCAAGCTCGCCTGCCAACGTCGCGATGGGCGCTAGGTGCACTTCTCGCCTCGGCCTTTGTCGTCGCGCTCGGCTACGGAATCATCTTGCCGGTCCTACCGATAATGGTCGAGCGGCTTGCCGGTTCCACAGAACCGACATTCAATGCGCGGCAGGTTGGCTTCTTGACCGCTGCCTATGTCGCCGCGCCGGTGGGCGCCGCTTTCCTCTGGGGGAAGTGGTCGGATTTGATCGGGCGCAGACCTGTCCTTGTTGTCAGTCTGATCGGCTTTGCTATTACCCTGGCCGCTTCGGCGCTGGCCCCAAGTCTGCTCATTCTTTATGCCGGGCGGATCTTGAATGGCGGTTTCGCCGCTGCCGTGGGGCCAACGGCTCTTGCGTTCATCTCCGACACCGAAGGCGAGGACGATCGCCGCACAAGAGCGTTCGGCTGGGTGAGCATGGCATCGATCGCAGGCTTCCTGGTCGGGCCGATGTTCGGCGGCCTCGCTTCGGAACTGAATTTTGACCTGGGGCTGGCGGTTGCCCCGCCACAGGCAGTCCCTTTCTTCCTTGCATCCGGCCTCGCTGTAGCGGCGGCCCTCGGTGCGTGGCTTGCACTTCCTGGAAAGCTGTTGCCAAGACCTCGTGCTGAGGTGAGCAAGGGCGGCTCGTCAATGTTCGTGCCGGGAGAGTTACGACTGCTCGCTCTTGCCGCCGTGGCCGCGGCAGGGCTTGGTGCATTCGAGGTCGGGCTCACCCTGCGAAACGTCGAACTCGCCATGGGGCCTGCCGCGCTCGGCCTCATGTTCGCGACATGCAGCGTTGTCATGTTTGCGGTCCAGGGCCTCGTCTTTTCGCCGCTCGTCAAACCAGCAGCAGCAAGGCTACTTGTGGCTCCTGCCTTCCTTGTGATGGCGATCGGTCTGGCGGTTTTACCGACACTTGCCGGGCTCACGGAAATGCTGTTTGCGGTTTCCGTTGTTTCGGCTTCGGCCGGTGTGATCAGCCCGCTGCTCGCCTACTGGGTATCGCGCATCAGCGCACGAAGCCAGGGCGTGGAACTCGGCATCCAGTCGGCGGCAGTCAGTCTCGGGCTGTCGGTTGGCTCTGCGGCCGCCGGCCTGCTGTTCGGTTTCCATCGTCTGCAAGGCGCCGCCTTCCTCATCGCTGCCGCGGCCATGGGTCTCGCCGCGATCGCAAGCATGAAACTGCCGCAACCGCCGCTGGAGCAGCCGACATGAGTGACGCACATGGCCCGCTACGCCTCGTCCGAGCGGGCATCGACACCTATCAGCAACCCGTCGTCTATATGCATCGCGATTGTCACGTCTGCCGGTCGGAAGGTTTCACCGCTCTGACCCGAGTTCTGGCGCGCAGCGGTGACCGCGAGGTGGTCGCCACGCTTAACGTGGTTGTCGACGATCATCTCGAACTGGATGTCGCCGCGCTGTCCGAGGCGGCCTGGACTATTCTCCAACCTGGGGCCGACGCAGTCGCCGTAATCAGCCATCCAGAGCCGCCCGTCTCGGCACCGGCGTTAAGGGCGAAGGTATTCGGCCAGCGGCTCGGCGAGTCTGATTTCCTCGCCCTAATCCACGACACCGTCAGCAACCGCCTGTCAGACATGGAACTGACGGCATTCGTCACGGCCTGCGCCGGCGACCGACTCGACAATGAAGAGACGATTGCTCTGACCAAGGCAATGTTGGCGGTCGGAGAGCGCATGGATTGGGGCGGCGGCGCGGTGTTGGACAAGCATTGTGTCGGCGGCCTCCCCGGAAACCGCACCACGCCCATCGTCGTTGCGATCGTTGCTGCCGCTGGTCACCGAATCCCAAAGACGTCCTCGCGTGCCATCACGTCCCCCGCAGGCACGGCCGACACGATGGAGGTTATGGCGCCGGTGGCGCTGGACCTCGAAGCCATGCGAAGCGTGGTCGAGCGCGAAGGAGGCTGCATCGTCTGGGGCGGAAATGTCCGGCTCAGCCCGGCCGACGACATTCTGATCCGCATCGAGCGTCCGCTCGATTTCGACAGCGACGGCCAACTGGTCGCAAGCGTGCTTTCCAAGAAGGCCGCAGCCGGCGCCACCCATGTGGTCATAGACATTCCCATCGGACCGACCGCCAAGGTGCGTTCTTTCTCAGCCGCCGCTCTCCTCGAGGCAAGGCTCATTGCCGCGGCGCAAGCTCTTGGACTTAACCTCTCAGTCCTCCGCACCGATGGCCTCCAGCCCGTCGGCTACGGCATCGGTCCGGCTCTAGAGGCGCGGGACGTGCTTAGCGTCATGCGAAACGACGCGGCAGCGCCCCGCGATCTCCGCAGCCGTGCGCTCGACATTGCTGGCGTCTTGCTCGATTCCGCACCCGGGGCAGTGCCAGGAAAGGGCCGCGCCGTGGCGTCCACGCTGCTCGACAGTGGCGCAGCTCTCCGCAAGTTTATGGCAATCTGCCAGGCACAGGGCGGCTTTGCCGAGCCGGGAGTGGCCACATACATCAGCCCGGTTCTAGCCAACCGTAACGGCCAGGTTCAGGCGGTCGACAATCGTCGGCTTGCAAGGATCGCCAAGCTCGCAGGCGCGCCAGGCAGCCCACTGGCTGGAACCGATTCCCAGGTTCGGATCGGCGATAGTGTCCAGGCTGGTGAGCCTCTGTTTCATGTCCATGCCCGTTCGCCAGGAGAACTGGAATACGCACTTGAATATGCTTCGGCTCATCCAGACATATTCCAAATCGGAGACGGTCAATGACCCGCGTGCTGCTTCCTTTCCCGTTGCAGCGAACCATGGCTGACGTAGTAGGCCCTTTGCTGGCCGCGCGAACCGGCCGGCTGGACTGGCGCCACTTTCCCGATGGCGAATCCCTGGTCACGATCGAACAGGATCTGGGCGGCGTCGACGTTGCCCTGGTAGCCAGTCTCCGCAACCCTGACGAACTCGCGCTGCCATTGCGGTTCGCGGCCGCGACTGCCCGCGAATTCGGCGCTCGCTCTGTTGGGCTCATTGCGCCATATCTGGCCTACATGCGCCAGGACAAGCGGTTCAATCCCGGCGAAGTGGAAAGCGCGCTATTGTTCGCACGTTTCCTGGCGGAAAGCTTCGATTGGTTGGTGACGGCAGATCCTCACCAGCACAGGCTTCCCAAGCTTACCGAGCTTTTTCGCATCCCGACCCATGCGGTGGCCACGGCTCCTCTCATCTCTGACTGGATTAGAGACAACGTCCCCAATGCCGTCCTGATAGGGCCAGATGGTGAAAGCAGCCAATGGGTATCCGACATCGCCGACTGCGCCGGTGTCGCCTATCAGATCCTGACGAAAATCCGACGAGGTGACCGCGACGTCGAGGTAAGCCTTCCTTCGATCGATGCAACTCGCAACCGAACCCCGGTCATCGTCGATGATATCGCTTCGTCGGGGCGAACCATGATCGAAACCCTGGATCATTTGCGGCAGCTCGGTCTGCCTCCCGCAGTCTGCATCGTCATTCACCCCGTATTCGCTCAAGACGCCTACACGCAGCTGTTGGCGGCCGGCGCTGAAAGGGTCGTGAGCACGGACTCCATTCCGCATCCGTCGAATGCCATTTCCCTCGCCTGCTTGCTGGCCGAGGGTAGCGTCGAATTGTTCGGGAACGCCCTTCCAAAGGAAACGTCATAAACGTAACGCTCGCCAATTTCTCAGCCTTGGTCGCATCCACGCGAACTCAGTCCATGCCGAGCAAGCAGTTGGCGTCGACTCCTGATCCAACTCTCCCAGCCAGCCGCCTTCAAATCCTGCTCGTTGCAGGCCGCTACGGATATACGGGCACGAGCGCATCAGCCGCCACAGGAGGGCGCTGCGGTCGTTCTCGATCATCAGGACAACTGGGCCTTCGTTGAGGCCGAAATGCCAAGGCGAAATCCACCATCCGAAAGCGCTGTCGGGCGTCCCCGGATGCGTTGGATTGAAGGCCGCCTTGAAGCCATACGCGTTGGCGGCCTTGAGCTTGGCTTGATGGATGCAAAAGCTGATCGCCGGCCGGACGATTTCCGGCGCGAAGGGCAAGGAGGCGGCAACGGCCCACGGAGCGAGCGTGCCGTCGTCGGGACCATAGGGCACACCGCGCCCGACATAGCCCTCGAACCGACGTTCGATACCGTTCACCTTGAGCGTGGAGGGACCAGGTCCCTCGCTTGCGGTAATGCCCCAGCAGTGTTCGCCGTAGCCTTCAAAACCGCGCGGATTGTCGACGGCGTAGCGTTGCTGGACGAAGGTGGCGCGTCGGCTGTTCTCGAAGTAGTCGCTGCCCTTGCTGCGCATGAAGGCATCCTGCAAGCCTCTAAGATCGATCCATACATGCGAGAGCTGATGGATGAACAGCGGTCCAGCATAGAGGTATTCGTAACCGTAACAGTTCTCCCATCGGAATGTTGCGGTCCAGGCCGTGTAGCTGGTCTTGGGCAAGGGGTGTGTCGGCGAACCCAACCCCATGACATAGAGCAAGAGCGCTTCGTCATAGCCTTCCCAGCGATACTTCAGGAATCCGTGCTCCGGTGTCCACCCATGGGTGACGGTTTCTCCCCCATCCTGCGCCCAGCACCAGTCTGCCCGCCGATAGAGCGCATTCGCCAAGGTGCGGATTTCAGTTTCGGCCTCGGTGTCGGCATCGAAATACTGCCCTGCGGCCAGCGCGCCCGCCAGCAGGAGCGTGCTGTCGATGGTCGACAGCTCGCATTGCCAAGCCCTCCGGCCGGTCTGCATGTCCAGGAAGTGGTAATAGACGCCGCGATATCCCGTGGCGTCCGGCTCCGGGCCTTGTGGGCTATTCCAGAAGAAGCGCAGCGTAGTCAAAGTGCGTTCGACAGCCGCGCTCCGACTCATGAATCCGCGCTCGACTCCCACTGGATAGCAAGACAGCGCAAGGCCAGTGGCCGCGATGCTTGCGGGCCAATTCGCTTCGGTCTTGTCCAGAATGAGGCCGTTGGCAGGGTTCACCTCGTGGAGGAAGTAGTCGAATGTCTCCCGCTGCAACATCGCCAGGTCGTCTTGCATGGCAGAGATGGTCGCCGGTTGGTTGGCTTCCGAAACATGCGGTCGCATCTCTGTATGCTCCCGGATCGCTTTTCAGCGAAGTGCCACGTTCAGGTGGTCGAACACCCCTTTGACGCCTCTGACGCCCTCGGCAACCACGCGGAGGGCATCCCGCTCAGTCTGCGATCCGACGGTGCCCGAAAAATGCACCAGGCCATCGCTGACCGTGAGGGTTAACGTGTCTCCTTTGACGCCTACGTCGTCTCGCAGCCGGGTGAGGATGCTGCGTCGGATCGCGTCGTCACCTGCCGCCGTGGCGTCGTCGAACTTTGCCGCAACGAAGACGCGCAAAAGATCAGCACGGCTGACGACACCGACCAGACGCTGTCCCGCCATGATCGGAATGCGCTTGATGCCGTGTTCCTGCATCAGCGCAGCAATTTGAGCTATCGGGGTGTCCCCATCAGCCACAATGACATCCGAGGTCATCAGATCCGCCACTTTCCAGCTATGGCCCTTCACATAGCCGCGCGCCTCGGCCGGCGACGACGCACCTAGCTCTGACCGCCGCAGGAAATCGCCTTCGCTCACAATTCCAACAAGCCGGCCATCGTCGCCGACAACCGGGATACCGCTGATGCGATGATCGAGCATGATCTTCGCGGCGTGTCTTACGCCGTGGTCGGGGGATATCGTAACGACATTTGCAGTCATTACATTTTTTGCTTTCATTGCCTTCATCCCATAGGTCAGCCCTGGCGGACGCTCGAGCATCAATCGGCAATGTTGTAGCGCAGCCGCTCGCAACCTCTTTTGAGGCAAATCAATACCGGCTTCGAACAGCAGATCCGAGCGGATTGGATGGTCATCCCGCTACTTGTCCGGCATCGCCGACGGCTTTCGAATTCCCGTTTTGACTTGCATCAATGTCGCACTCACCTGGACGGATGACTGTCGAAACCGACGCGATGACTCGAACATCCAAATTCCGGCGGCCATGGCAGAAACCGTCTTCACCGCAAGAGCGCTGACCAAAACCTACACGTCAGGTGAGACGCAAGTGCTTGCGTTGCGTAATCTGGATCTTGAGATCTCGGCGGGAGAGATGGTCGTTCTGCTTGGACCATCGGGCAGCGGGAAGTCGACCCTGCTCAACATCATGGGCGGGCTTGACCATGCCACGAGCGGCCAGTTGTTCTTCAGGGATCAGGAACTGACCAACCTCGACGATCGGGGGCTGACTGCCTATCGACGGCAGCACGTCGGGTTCGTTTTCCAGTTTTATAACCTGATCCCCAGTCTGACAGCCTACGAGAATGTCGCCCTGGTTACGGAGATTTCAGATCATCCGATGCGCCCGGAGGAGGCTCTTGAACTGGTCGGGCTTGAACCCAGAATGCATCATTTTCCGGCTCAACTCTCCGGTGGCGAGCAGCAGCGTGTGGCCATTGCCCGCGCGATCGCCAAGCGGCCGGAAGTGTTGCTCTGCGACGAGCCGACCGGCGCCCTCGATTCCAAGACAGGCATCCGCGTAATCGAGGCATTGCTTGGCATCAATGCCCAGCTTGGCACCACGACACTGATCATCACACATAATGCCAGCATCCAGGATGTCGCCGACCGCGTCCTGTTTTTCGCCGACGGGCAAATCTCCAGAATTCGCAAGAATGAGGTTCGCCGGACCGCCGCTGAACTTGTCTGGTGATCAGGATGCGTGCTCTGGATGTCAAGCTCCTTCGCGACTTTGGGCGGCTCTGGGCGCAGGCGCTTGCCATCGCCCTGGTCATAGCCGGAGGCGTGGCGACGCTCATCCTCGCCGTCGGATCCTACCGTTCCCTCGACGAGACGCGCACTGCATACTACGAACGCTACCGGTTTGCCGACGTCTTTGCCTCGGTGAGCCGTGCGCCAAAAACGCTTGTAGACCGAATTGCAGAGATTCCCGGCGTTGCTTCGGTCGACACGCGAATTGCCAAGCTCGTTCTGCTCGACATACCGGGTTATCTGGAACCGGCGACAGGTGAAGTTATATCCCTGCCCGAGATCGAGGAGGCCTCCCTCAACCGTCTCTACATGCGTTCCGGTCGTATGCCGGAGCCTGGACGAGCCGACGAGGTCATCGTCAATGAAGGGTTTGCCCAGTCCCATGGATTTCAGCCCGGAGCCCGCTTCTCGGCGCTATTGAACGGGCGAAAGCGCGAACTAACGATTGTCGGGATCGCGCTGTCCCCGGAGTTCATATACGCAGTCGGGCCTGGCGACATCATGCCGGACGACCGCCGCTTCGGCCTCATCTGGATGTCGGAAAGAGCGCTCGCCAGCGCCTATGACCTCGATGATGCGTTTTCATCCGTTTCGTTGAAGCTGCTGCGTGGCGCGTCCGAGAGCGAGGTCATGATGCGCCTCGACGCGATGCTCGAGCGCTACGGTGGGCGAGCGGCCTATGGGCGGAAGGATCAGACTTCACATGCCTGGCTGAACCACGAACTTGACATGCTCAACAATATGAGCCGGACGCTGCCGCCGATTTTCCTTCTGGTGTCGGCGTTTCTGGTCAATCTCACGCTCAGCCGGCTGGTTGGTCTGGAGCGCGAACAGATTGGGCTCATGAAGGCGCTCGGCTACAGCAACACCGTCATCGTTACGCACTACCTCAAATTCGTCGTCGTCATCGCGATGATCGGCATTGTGATCGGGAGCGCGGTTGGCACTTGGCTGGGGATGCGTATCACCAATCTGTTCGGCGACTTTTTCCACTTTCCGTTCCTCGTATTCACCAAAAGCCCGGACCTCTACGTCATCGCTGCTACGCTCACTCTGGTCGCCGCAATCATCGGGGCGGTCCGCGCACTTCAGGATGTTGTGCGATTGGCGCCTGCCGTCGCGATGCAGCCGCCCGCGCCTCCGCGCTATCGGCGGCTACTGCCTGCGAGCTTCGCACTCGACAGGTTCATCACGCAGCCGACCACGATGATGTTGCGCAATGTCACTCGCCATCCGGTCAGGTCGTTGTTCACGACGCTTGGAATTGCACTGGCGACAGCCATCCTCATCGTTTCACTTTTCACCGGCGACGCGGTGGAGCACCTGATCGACGTGACGTATTTCCAGGCCGACCGTCAGGACGCTACGGTGAGTTTCGCGGAAAAACGTCCGCGGGACGTCATCCTGCAGATCGCTCGGCTTCCGGGCGTTCTCGCCGCCGAGCCATACCGCGAGGTTCCTGTCCGTATAAGGAACGGAAACGTCGAGCGCCGGATCATGATCAGCGGCAGGCCGCGCGACGCGGATCTCAACCGCATCATCGACGTCCACCTGCGGCCGGTAGTGCTCCCGGAAGCGGGCCTGGCGATTTCGAGCATGCTTGCCAGGATCCTCGGAGTGAGTGTCGGCGATTCCGTCGAGGTCGACCTGCTTGAAGGAACGCGGCGGATTGTTGTCGTTCCTGTGGCGGCGCTGGTCGAAGATTACTTCGGCATCCGGGGGATGATGGATTCGGAGACGCTCGCGCGCCTGATGCGCGAAGCGCCGTCACTGAACAGCATCAACGTCAGCCTCGACCAGAACAGCCGGGAGCCGTTCTATGCCGCCATCAAGGGCATGCCTATCGTCAGCGGTCTGGCTTTGCAGCGCGTCTCGCTGGCGAATTTCCGCAAGCTGGTCGCCTTGCTGATCACGACAATGGCGAGCATCTACACAGCGTTGGCTGCTGTCATCGCATTTGGTGTGGTCTACAACAGCGCCCGCATCTCGCTTTCCGAACGCGCGCGGGAGCTCGCCAGCTTGCGCGTCCTCGGTTTCACTCGGGGTGAAGTGTTGCGCATCCTCCTCCTCGAAATCGCCCTGCTCACGTTGATCGCACAGCCGCCTGGATGGGTCATTGGCTATGGACTGGCCTGGATCATGCAGAAGAACCTGGCCGGCGAATTGATGCGGGTGCGTCTGATCGTCGAGCAATCCACCTACGTCCTTGCCAGTGCGATCGTAATTGCAGCGGCAGTGCTGTCGGCACTAGTCGTTCGTAGAAGGCTTAACGAACTGGACCTGGTCGCCGTTCTCAAGACACGGGATTGAACCATGCGCACGATTTGGATGAGGCGAACGTTGGGCATTGCGGCCTTGGTGGCGTTGGGCGCCGGCGCCGTCTGGTTCGCATGGCCGCGGCCGATTGCTGTGGATCTGGCAACACTGACGAAAGGGCCTATGGAAGTCACGATCGACGACGAGGCGAAAACGCGCGTGCGTCACGTCTATACAGTGTCCGCCCCCATCGCTGGCAAGGTCCTGCGCATTTCTCCGCCTCTCCACATTGGGGACCGAGTCACAAAGGACGAAACTGTCATGGCGGTGATGCAACCGACGCTGCCGAGCTTTCACGATGCGCGCACCCATGAGGAGCTGCGGTCGGCGCTGGCTGCGGCCGATGCGGCGGTAAGCCTTGCGGCAGCCGAAATGCGCCGTATCGAGGCCGCGCTTGCATTTTCGCGAACGGAGTTGGCACGGGCCGAAGCGCTTGCGCGCACCGAGGCGATCTCTCTCAAAGCCCTCGACGGAGCCAAGTTCGACCTCGAAACCAATGAAGCGGCCTTGGCCAGTGCGAAGGCTCAGCTGGAGGTTCGCCGAAACGAGCGCGACAGCGTTGCAGCGCGGCTAGGTGAACAGTGGGGGGGCACCCCGGATCCAGATCCCGCCTGCTGCGTACAGTTGCGCGCTCCCGTGACAGGCAGCGTCCTGAACATCATCCAGGAGAGCGAAGGAGTGGTTCAGGCCGGTGCACCGCTGATCGAAATCGGTGACCCGCTCGATCTCGAAATCGTCGCGGACCTCCTGTCGACCGACGCTGTCCTGATCAAGCCAGGCGCGCCGGTCTGGATCGACAACTGGGGTGGATTACCGGTCCAGGGCCGCGTCGAACGCGTCGATCCGGCGGGCTTTACCAAGATTTCCGCACTCGGCATCGAGGAACAACGCGTCCGCACGACCATCGACTTCACCGACCCTCCCGCAAAATGGTCGGCACTGGGACACGATTATCGGGTGATCGTGCATGTCACGATCTGGAAGGCCGATGACGTCCTGACCGTGCCGGTGGGCGCCCTGTTCCGACAAGGGGACGACTGGGCGGTATTCGCGGTCAGTGATGGCCGCGCACGCGCGACTATCATCACGGTCGGTCAGCGAAACAATAGGATGGCGGAGGTTCTGTCAGGCCTTGATGCAGGTGATCGTGTGGTGCTGCACCCGAGTGACAGAATCACGAACGGCGTGAGCGTCGCAGAGCGAGATGTGCGATAGGAGCAGATGGCCAACAAATGCTTCTTCTTCAATTCGGTCTGCCTCTTGCGGTCGTGCCAGCTGCTGTTCGCTCGACGAACGATCCTGTGGAGCGCGACATAGGCGGTCTCATGGGCAACGATCAGCGCCTGCAATGTAGGTGAGGTAGCTTCACCTTCAGCAAACGTCGGTTCAATGACCGACGTTATAGCGGGGAACGCAAGAAGTGTTCGGCGGGTGACTCCTCCCGCTACCCGCTGCCGTCAAAGCCCGGGGTGCCGACTGGCATCGCGCTGGCGCTCTCGGGTCAAACTCAATCAGCCGGCTGCTGCCAATCGCCGAGACTGATGGACGGGAAGTTGCCGTTCGGCTGACAACCAGAACGGGCACGTTGCGCCAACTACGGACATCGCCACGCCACTTACTCGGACGTCGCGTTTGGGCCGGAGGCGGACCGGCAGCTTTTGGGAAGATAATGTTAAGAGCAGCCGTTCCGTTGGCACCTCATAGCGGCCATCCAAGCTTATTGCCCGCTTAAATCTGATGTAACGAACGCGTGCGAGTCACTCCGGCGAGAGCAGTTCAAAAGTCGATGGTGCTTCTGACTCCAACAACGAGGGCGTTGGGGATTGCCTGGCCGGTCGCATCATCCGCAGCTCCTCCGCCGGGATGGACAATGTACTGGAAATCCGGCTGAATATTCCACCATGGTGCCGCGACGAAGTTGTAATTCACCTCGAATATGGTCTCGCCGGAACGTATCGGATACGCTGTGCCTGTTTCGGTTGCGGTGTCTCTATCAAGATTCGATGCCGCATGGCTGATAGCTGAATGACTAACACCAACGGTCAACGTATCGTCTTTGCGCGTTGGCGATAGGCCCGTAAAGGCCAGGCCTACGTCGACACCCCACGCGACCAGATTCCTGTCAGAAGGCGCCAACTGCCCGCGCAAGAAGCCACCGACTTTGGTGCCGCTTCCCTCAAACAGCGTCTGGTCGACCAGCGCGTAGACACCCCAGTTCCCCGAATGCATGACCGAACCCACCGCTTGAGGCGACGCGAGCGGCACCACACTGCCCGAACCGCTCAGGCCATATAGCTCATCGGCAAACGCGCTGGTGTGATACCAGCCGCCGAGCTTGTAAGAAACCGATGGCCCGTCCGCAGCACCGTCCGGATTGAGTTCGTACGCCAGTTCGGCCATCAGCAGGGCGCCACCGGCCGAACTGAAGGTGGTGCCGTGTAGGTTGCAAACCTGCGGATCGTTTTGGCAATCTCGTCCGGCCGGGTCGCCGCTGAAAAGCCCACTGCGCACGACAAGTTTCGGCTTGAGGTAAACGGCTGAAACCACACCGAGCGTCGCAAGCGGATAGGCCGGTCCGCCGCTCGGCAAATCCGAGGCATTCAGCACAGGCCATCCAAACGCACCGTTTAGCAATTTCCCGGCTGAATTGCTCGTTGCGAAATCCTCGTCCGCCGAAACCTGCCCCAACCTGACAAAGCTGTCGTCTGCAAACGTTTGCTGGACCCAGGCGGTGAAGAGCCGTGTGGTCGGAACCGCATCGATGTTACTCGGATCGCCGAGGCTGGCAACCTCAGCAGCGACATTGCGATCATTGAGATCGTGTATTTGATACACCGTCACATGGGCAGATCCACCCTGCCACCGACCCATCTTCTCAAAATCGAGGTCTAAGTTGACGTCGAAGCGTCCTTCGTAAGTCGCGCCCTGGCGGATGCCGCCACTCGCCACATCCATGACCTCGCTCACGTAATCGAGGGTGAACTTAATGCCTTTGTCCTCAAGCGCCGTCCGGTCGCCATTCCAGTCCCCAGTGAGGTGATCCCACTGCCAGATTGAGCTACCTGCTTGGCCGGACGCGTCGGCGGCGCCGGCCGGAGCCGCGAGCAAGATTAAATCCGCTAAAAAAATGAACGACAGCGACCGTTGCAACCGACCGCATCGGGACTTCACTTGGCATCCTCCACGGTAGGCAAAACCTCGATCACGTCCTCGTGCTCAGGGATGTGGCAGTGCATCACAAATCTCCCGACTTGCACCGGCTCGAGTTCGTTTTCTGCGTTCCGATCAAAAATCCCGGCGGCCGGCCCAGCGCATTTGGTGCCGCTGCCGTTGGCTGTCAATGACCGCGGAATCGGGACTTCGTATTTTTGCGCAAAAGGGACCCCGGCTTTCGGTTGTGAGAGGCACGCCGGTAAGCGCCCGATCAGGCGGAGCTGGTCGGGGTTGCACAGCCTGATCGCGCGCGGCTGATTAGCTTTTCGGCTTTAGCTTTGAGATCGGCTTTTGAAGCGCCAGGACTCGTTTCCGGTCTCGACGATCTCGCAGTGGTGAGTGAGGCGGTCGAGCAGCGCGGTGGTCATCTTGGCATCGCCAGCGAAGACGCTCGGCCATTCCCCGAAGGCAAGATTGGTGGTGATGATGATCGAGGTGCGTTCATAGAGCTTCGAGATCAGGTGGAAGAGCATGCAAACAAGCCATTTGTACTTGCCGGCCAAAGAATTGAGAAAGGCGATCTGTTCCTGCTACCCGTAGCCGCCGCGGGCTCATCATTAACCTCAACCGCCCAGTCGCCATCCTCTATGCACCAAGTCTGTCCTACTTGGATCCCGCCAAGCGCGGTGTCCACGAAATAGTGGCCGCTATCGTTGACCCACAGCTGAAGAGCCATCCCGTCCTCCCAAAATCAAACCGGCCCCTCGACTACCATGCGGTTCCAGTGGTGTCCGCATCTCGGGATCTGCGGCGTGGCATGGTCGGGATGTCACCGCCGCCCCATCGGGTAAGTCGGATCGTCTCGCAGACGAGTGAAGTCGATGTTCATACCGTTCTCACCACGGTTCCAGAGGACGTCGTGAAGTCCCTCCGGCAGGGTTCCGTGAGCCAGGACCCAGCATCGCACATAGGCCCGGATGCCGCCCTTCCTGAAGGCGCGCCCCATGGCGTAGTGGAGGCCAGGCCACTCGCCCGGCAGAGGATCGTCGGCGGCGACGTATCTTTCCGCCAGTGCCTCGATGATGGCATTGCGTTTCGCGCTCATCCGCCGCATGCGGCCGGGATGTTGGAAATGCTCGATGCAAAGGCCCAGCGATATAACTGGCTTGCAGCATTTGGGCGTTAGACAGATCATGAAGAAACCCTCCAAGAATGGCACAACGCATCTAGAGGGTTGGCGACCTACTGCTGCCCGTTCTGGGCCACATCATTGTCACCACCGTTGCCGGTCAAGGCTGGTTGGCGGGGCCGAAGCCCTCTCTGGATGTGGGTTGGCAGTAGCAGAGCCGCTGTCTCAGTGCAACCGATCCTGCATAACGGTGTCATGCGCCTCAGCTATTCGGCCTGCTGGTGGGCCCCACAAGCCACTCCCCATCCCCACCTGCCGATGAACCTGGTTGGTGCCGACCGCCATCCGCTGCCGCCTGTGGCGGAGATCGGTTGGAAAGCTGCTGTTCGGCCTTATCTGCAAAACGAGCAAGTAGCGTCAGGTGCAGACCTTCGGAACGTACCCAGTAAACAACCGCCTTGCGCCATGAGCGGCCCCTTCGGGACAGGCATCAAATGACCGCAGTGGGCCGAACGCGGACGGACTGCTATCGGCCAGCTCTGTGCAGGAAACTTCCATTTTCATCGTGAGCAAAATCAGCTTCTGCTCCCTCGCTCGGTAAAACGGCAGCCAGTAGAAGCGACAGCAGCGATGCTCCCGTCTAGGTCGGATTGTCGATGCGAACACCTGTGCTATCCGGATCGCGCCAATACGCGACAGAACCTGCCCAAATCGCCGATGACATTGTCACCGGCCTCACTCAGGTGCCGGTTAACAGCCACTTGTCCGGTAGACCGGCTACGCCGAGCCTCCACAGTTCACAACGATCCATGTCAGCGCACACGAGGGCCACCCAGGTACGTCCAAAACCCTCATCCGACTACTTCGGCTGGCGTCCAGACAGTCTGCCTCTGCACTCAGCTCCACCGACAGGGAAACCTTTGAGCGAGTTGACAGTTGTATCTACAAGACAGAGGAGGAGGTTGAATGGCATCCGTTCGGTACATCGTTGCGGACGTTGACGAGGCGGTCGCGTTCTATCGAGACAATCTCGATTTCAAGCTCGACATGCACAATCCGGGCAAGTTCGCTGCCCTGCTGCGCGACGACCTGACGCTGTATCTCAGCGCGCCGGGTGCGGGGAGCGGTGGTCAGGCGGGCGGCGATCCGAAGCCGGGCGGGTGGAATCGATTTATGATCGTTACGAACGAGGTCGATGTCCTCATTGAGCGGTTACGCCGGGCTGATGCAAGATTCCGCGGCGAAATCAGCGACGGCGGTGCCGGGCGCGCCATCTTGCTCGAAGATCCATCGGGCAACGTCATCGAGCTATTCGAGTTCAAGAAGGACGAAAGCCTAAGGTAAAGCTGGTGGCGGCGGACGGTTTGTCTGCTCCATGGTTATGCCGCGTTCCGCCACCGACGGCAGATTTCTGCTGCTTCGACCAAAAGCTATTTGCTCTAGTCGCTCGAGAAACCAATTTGCGCCATTAGCAAATCTCGATATGTCTGGCGCAATAGCGTTTCGGGGGCGTTTGCAGGTCGCTCATCTATCCCGAAGGGTTCAATACCCCGATCCATGGGCCGCGGAGAGAAAGCGATGTTGGGCTGGTTCCGAAAGCTGCTGCCGCGCGAAGATAGCTTCTTCGACCTGTTCGAACGGCATTCCCGCACCGTGGTCAGCGGCGCCGAAGCGTTGGAGCAGCTTCTTCAGGGCAACGACATCGATCGCTGGTGCCGGAAGATCGTCGATCTCGAGGACGAAGCCGATCATATAACCGCCGAAGTTCTGCTCGCGGTGCGACGCTCCTTCATCACTCCCTTCGATCGCGGCGACATCAAGGATCTCATCCAGTCGATGGATGACGCCATCGATATGATGCACAAGACCGTCAAGACGGTGAAGCTGTTCGAGAAAAAGGAATTCGACCCGCTGATGCAGGAGATGGGCGGCGTCATTGTCGACGCCGCCAAGCTGGTTGCGGAAGCGATCCCGCTGCTCAGCAAGGTAGGCGCCCACACCCCGCGCCTCAACGCTATTGCCGAAGAGGTCATGCGCGCCGAAGGCCGGGCGGACGAACTGCACGAGCAGGGTCTGAAGGATCTGTTCAGGAAACACGGCCGCGGGGACGCGATGGCCTATCTGATCGGCAGCGAGATCTACGGCCAGCTGGAGAAGGTGGTCGACCGCTTCGAAGACGTCGCCAATGAGATCAGCGGCATCGTCATCGAGAACGTGTAGTGGAAGCCACAATCGCCTTTCCCGTGTTGGTCGGCCTTGTCGCCGTCGCGTTGTTCTTCGATTTTCTCAACGGCCTGCATGACGCCGCCAACTCCATCGCCACCATCGTCTCGACGCGCGTGCTGCGGCCGCATTATGCGGTGTTCTGGGCAGCTTTCTTCAACTTCATCGCCTTTATGTTTTTCGGCCTCCACGTCGCCGAAACGGTGGGAAAAGGCATCATCGATGTCAGCATCGTCACGCCGGCGGTGATCTTCTCGGCCCTCGTCGGCGCTATCGTCTGGAACATCGTCACCTGGATAGTCGGCATTCCTTCCAGCAGCTCGCATGCGCTGATCGGCGGACTGGTCGGCGCCGGCATTGCCAAGGCAGGCGTCGGCGCCATCGTCTGGACGGGGCTTGGCAAGACCGTCGCCGCGATCGTTCTGTCGCCAGCAGCCGGTTTTGTCCTCGCCCTTCTTCTGGTCCTTGTGGTTTCCTGGCTGTTTGTGCGGCAGACTCCTTTCGCCGTCGACAGCACCTTCCGCGTCCTGCAGTTCTTCTCCGCCTCGCTCTACTCGCTCGGTCACGGCGGAAATGATGCGCAAAAGACCATGGGCATCATCGCCGTGCTGCTCTACTCACAGGGCATGCTCGGCGGAACCTTCTACGTGCCGCTCTGGGTGGTCCTCACCTGCCAGTCGGCGCTGGCGCTCGGCACATTGTTCGGCGGCTGGCGCATCGTCCACACCATGGGCTCCAAGATCACCCGACTGAACCCGATGCAGGGTTTTTGCGCCGAAACCGGCGGTGCGATCACGCTTTTCGCCGCCACATGGCTCGGTGTTCCCGTGTCGACCACGCACACGATCACCGGCGCCATTATCGGCGTCGGCGCTGCCCGCCGCGTTTCCGCAGTGCGCTGGGGCATTGCCGGCAACATCGTCGTTGCCTGGGTCTTCACCTTGCCGGCCACGGCCGCTATTTCGGCGCTGTGTTACGTTGCGGTTGGGCTGGCATTGTGAATGGATTGGAACTAGCTATCCGCCAAGCTGCTCTGAACGCCAGCAGCGCGCGTCGTAGAGCATCAGCTTTCGGCGCCTACGGCGACGCCGGCTACGAGAAAGACCGCAATAACGGTTATGACGGTAGCAACCCGCACCTCAGACCAGCATTACGTCGCTGTTCCTGGCTACCAGTGGCGTCCGGCGCCAGAGAATGAACTCAGTGAATAGGATGTCTAAGGAAAAGCAGATCATTAGCAAGGCCAAGAAAGGCAAACCCATCCGCCAGGTCGCGGCAATCCCTTTTCGGTTGGATGCAGGGGGGAAGGTCGAGGTGTTGCTAATCACGTCTCGCACGACGAAACGCTTCATCGTTCCGAAAGGTTGGCCGATGAAGGGTAAGAGCGGCCGGGAGGCTGCGACAACGGAGGCGCGAGAAGAGGCAGGTGTCCTTGGCACCGCGCTGAAGAAACCCCTTGGGTCGTACTCCTATTGGAAGCGCCTTGCCAATCACTTCGTCAAAGTAACCGTCAAGGTCTACCTGCTGTCAGTCACCGACGCACTTCCAGGCTGGAAAGAATCGTCCCGGCGAGAACGGGCGTGGCTGTCGCTATCGGACGCGTCGAAGCTGATCGACGACCCGCAACTTGCCGTCCTTGTACAAACCATTGCCGATCCGACTATTGCCGAATTGGTTTCTCGTGACCAATGGTTGAAGTAAGCCCCTCGACCCAGACGGAGGTTGCTGCCGCTAACATCTATTCATAGTACAACGTCCTATCACGGGGCGAAGCGGAAATAGTTTCAGCCTCTGCTGACCGATATGCGGCGCAAATACGACGTACAGCGTGGGTAGCTCGTGATGTCTTCTGTGGATGGCTCCCGCGATGCAAGGGGTGATTTGACGTTTCTGACGATTGGGTCAGGTGCGGTCTTCTGTCCGGCCTGTTGATGCAGTCGTTCATGTTGACCGCTGGCCTTGATGGTATCCGCGAGTCAGGTCCCACTCTGCTTTGCGGGCAATGACGCCCACGACATTCGCACGGGTTATCCCAGCTCCCGGTATGACCGGTTCGCCATCACATCTCATCGCCCTTGCAACTGGTGAACTTCTTTTTCCTTCGCGTCTTGTTTGATTGCCACCGAACCAGATCAGGCTGCGGCACTGATCGGCGCCCGGTAGGTTCCTCCGCGCGTCATGATCGCCCAGGCCACGCGCGCCGTCCGGTTGGCGGCAGTCACCGTCACGACTCGGGCGGGCCGGCGCTTGAGCATCGCGACCATGCGCGGATCGACCGAGTCAGGCCTTGTCCTTGCCCGCCGAACGAGCGAGGTCATGCCGACCACCAGCAGCCGGCGCAGATAGCGATCGCCCATGCGCGAGATCTTGCCCAATCGTTCCTTGCCTCCGCTGCAGTTGGCAAGCGGCGTCAGGCCCAGCGAAGCGGCGAATTGTCGGCCCGAGCGGAAGCGCTCTGGTTCAATCACCGAGGCAGCCAGCGCAGTGGCCGAGATGACCCCGATACCGGGGATCGTCGCAAGCCGTTGCGACAACTCGTTTGAGCGATGCCAGGCGAGGAGCTCCTTCTCGATTGCTGTCAGCCGGTCTTGCAGGTCTCCGATCTGGCGCGTCAGGCCAACGACGATGCGCTGCGCCAGGGACGGTACTTCGGGCACCTCGCCGGCTGCTAGCCGCGCGGCAAGCGCAAGCGCGTGGTGCAGCCCGCGCGCCATCTCGATCCCAAATTCGGCGAGCAGCCCGCGCACCATGTTCACCAGCTGCGTGCGCTGCTTGACCAGAAGATCGCGCGTCCGGTGCAGCGCCAGAGCCGCCTGCTGCTCGGCCGACTTTACCGGCACAAACGCATCGTTGGTCGCGTCACCGCCTCGCAGATCGCTTCCGCGTCGCCCGCATCGGTCTTGCCGCGCTTTACATAAGGCTTGACGTAAGCCGGCGGCATTAGCCGCACCTCATGGCCAAGCCGGATCAGCTCGCGCGCCCAGTAATGCGATGTCCCGCATGCCTCCATGCCGATCAGACAGGGCGACAGCTTCGCGAAGAAGGGCAGTACCTGCCGGCGGCGCAGCGGCTTGCGGACGACAACATCGCCCACCGCATCAATACAGTGAACCTGAAAAACGCTTTTGGCCAAATCCAGGCCGATCGTGATAATATCCATGACGGGTGGCTCCCTTGGCTCGTGGTCGCTTTGACAGCATCCACACTTTGGCACTCAGATGCCGGGAGCGGGAGCCATCCACATCATCTGCTTCGGAGCCGCGGCGACTATTGGCTGAACGACTATATTGTGGCGCAAAGCGGCCATTCAAAACATGGTAAGTCGCGCTATCGCGCGCAACGTGCCAAGGGGTCGATCCCTTCAAAGCCATGCAAAAGCCGAATCTAGTATCCTACTTTATCCATGAGCACCCGCAATTCGGGCTGTGGAGCGACCCAGAAAGTTCGAAAAGCTTCCAGGAACCCCAAGCGATTTGACCGTATCGAACTGCCACCACATCGTGGAATGGCAGGCGGCAAGGCCTGATTGACTGATTGTCACCGCCGGCAAATCTTGACCGGAAGGCGCTATTGCCGGCGTGTCTTGGTCAGCGAATCGTTCAAGGGACTGGAAATGAGCCAATCGCAGGTCTCGGCAGCGCCGTCCGGATGGCTGCCGGACGCGTGGCTGCGCAATGCACGGCTGGCGTCGGGCCTTGTGCTGATGGCATTCGTGACGCTGCATCTCCTGAACCATGCGTTGCTCCTGATCTCGCTTGAAGCGGCGGAGAAGGGGCGCGCAGTGTTTCTGCTGATCTGGCGCAACCCGGCCGGCACGCTGCTCCTCTACGGCGCGGTCGCCACACATCCCATCCTTTCGCTGCTGGCGCTCTACCAGCGCCGCACGTTGACCATGCCGGTGCGGGAGTGGGCGCAGATACTGCTCGGCCTCGCCATCCCGTTGCTGATTGCCGAGCACGTGGTCGGCACGCGTGCCATGCACGCCCTCTATGAAGCCAACGACACTTACGAGTTTGTGGTGCGCTCGCTGTGGATCCTGACCCCGCAGAACGGGGTGCGGCAGGCGATCGCGGTGGTCGTCATCTGGGCGCATGGCTGCCTTGGCCTCTACTTCTGGCTGCGCTATCGTCAATGGTATCCGCGCACCGCCCCGGCCCTGCTGGTCCTGGCGGTGCTGGTTCCGGTCCTGGCGCTGCTCGGCTTCGCCAGCGCCGGAAAGGAGGTCTCTGGAATGGGACCGCCGCGGTCGCGGTTTATCGAGCCAGCCCTTTTCGATCGGGCACTTGCGACCAAGGAACGCATCGACAGCGGCATCTATGCCGGCTTTGCGGGACTGATTGTCCTGGTGCTCGTGGCGCGCATCGTTCGCGACCGCATCGAGCGGCGCAACCTGATCGAGGTGCGCTATGCCGGCGGGCCCAAGGTTCGCATTCCCCGCGGCTACAGCGTGCTCGACGCCAGCCGGCTGGGCGGCATCGCGCATTATGCCGTGTGCGGCGGGCGCGGCCGCTGCTCGACCTGCCGCATCCGCGTGCTTGACGGCCTTGCCGAGCAGCCGGAGCCCGGTCCGATCGAAGCGGCGACCCTGCGCCGCATCGCGGCCGAGGGCGACGTGCGGCTCGCCTGCCAGCTCAGGCCGCGCGGCGATCTTCGTGTCACGCCGCTGCTGTCACCGCCGGTCACGGCAGAGGGCCCGCTCGCCGCAACCGCCAGCGATCCCGGCCACGAGAAGGTCGTAGCGGTGATGTTCTGCGACATGCGCGGCTTCACCGCGATGGCCGACCAGCGCCTGCCGTTCGACGTGGTCTTCCTGCTCAACCGCTATTTCAGCGTGATCGGCCGCGCGGTCGAGAGTTCAGGCGGCCGCCTCGACAAGTTCGTCGGCGACGGCGCCATGGCGCTGTTCGGGCTGGAGACTACGCCCGGCGAGGCTTGCCGCAATGCGCTTTCCGCCGCCAGCGCCATTGTCGAGGGGGTTCGCGCACTCAGCGACGACCTTGCCGATGAACTGCGCGCCACCATCAAGGTCGCGATCGGCATCCATGTCGGCCAGGCGATCGTCGGCTCGATGGGCTACGGCGCGGTCATGAACGTGACCGCGATCGGCGACACCATCAACATCGGCAGCCGGCTGGAGGCCGCGGCGAAGGAATTCGAGGCGGAAGTCGTCGTCTCCGAAGCGGCGGTACGGCTTTCGGGCATGGAGCTCCCCGGCGCGGAGGCGCGCGAGATCGACATTCGCGGCCGCGCCCGTCCGCTCGGCGTACTGGTCGTGCCGCGCGGCGCGGCTGTGCCGATCGCCTTGCCGGCAAAATGAGATAAGGCGGGCTCGAAAATCCCCGCCTCGGGGCGAAGCCGCGCCTCTACTCGCCCAGAACCACTGCTGAATTTCGAGCGACCGGTAACGGCCAATAATAAAAACAAGCACTTAGTTTTAAAGGCGCGTTAAGTAGCGCCTATGACGCAGTTCGCATGCGGTCACGAATCGGAAGTAGGGCGCTCCCGTCAGTGAAGGTTCCTCAATTCTGCTCGGCAGCATTCCGCAAAAAAGCGCAAAATATCGCTACTACGACCGTTCCGATCATGGCCCCGCGGCACAAGGGGCGGCTGATCGTAGGCCTCCAAAATCTCTTGCAGCACAATTTCGGCAGCTTCGATCGTGCCTGCCGTCGCAATCATACGAAGCTTGCTGATGGCGGCGTATATCGGAACCAGCTTGGCAGGGTTCTGCAGACGCTCGCAAGCGATCGCATCCGCATAGGTTTCCGATGCCTGGTTGATAAACTCGCCAAAGAGCCTCGCACGACGCGACGCATCGACACTACGCCGCTGCGCATCGCTTTGATGGCGCTGCGTAAGCCATGTTGTTGCGGAGGACGCGAGGGCCCCTACCGCGGAGCCGGCCATGGCCGCCAATCCCGAGATGTAAGCCAGGCTCATGTCCACGAAGCCAAATCCCGTCTGGTGAGCCGTCGCTGAACACGAAGGTAAACACCCCTGCTAAGCATAAATATTGTAAGTCCAAGCATTGGTGGTTGACGCGAGCGCTTAGCGTCAGGGCAGCGCGTGCAGCGGCTCAACCTCAGCAATCGAAACAGGAGACCCGAACTCCACGCTCTCGCTAACCGGACGCCAGCGCTCCAGCTCTTTTGTCCGCTCGGCCTCCACATTCTGCACGATGGGAACCGCGTGCGCACCGATCACTAGGTGCGACGGCAGCTGCTCCCTGCGCGAAAGACGTACTATCAGCGCTGCGAAGCGTTGCGGATCGATCGGCTCATTGCCCCAGAGCGACTCGAGTTGGTCCTGCGCCGCTCCAACCGACACCTGATAATCTGGTCCGATGACAGGCCGGTTATCATAGGCGCGCTTGCCCCAGCCGGTGCGCATAGCACCGGGCTCCAGCGTCATGAGGTGAACTCCGAAGGGCGCCGCCTCGGCGCGCACGGCATCCGTGAAGCCGCCGACAGCCCACTTCGCCGCATGATAAGCGGCCTGCCCAGGTCCGGCAAAACGCCCGCCAATCGATGATATCTGCATGATCAATCCACGACGCTGCCTGCGCATGACCGGCAAGGCCGCGCGGGTGAGATTCACCGTGCCGAAGAAGGTAGCCTCGACGAGCTTCCGGAAATCTTCGGACGGCATTTCCTCAAACGGATGGCTCTGGCCATATCCGGCATTGTTGACCAGCACATCCAGCCTGCCGAACGACTCGACCGCGCCTCGGACAGTTGCTCGGCCCTGCGCCTCGTCGGTAACGTCGAGCAACATGGCGCGAGCCTTATCGCCAAAGCGCGCGACGAGATCGTCGAGCTTGGCAACATCGCGCGCCGTCGCGACAACGCGATCGCCAGCGTGAAGCGCGGCCTCCGCGATGCTGCGTCCCAATCCATGCCCCGCCCCGGTAATCAACCAAATCTTTGTCATATCAAGCTCCTGTTCATCAAGGCTGCTGAACCTGCACCACCGCGCCAGGCGCGTTGGGTGTGCCCTCGCGGATGCCGAGGTAACGGCGGGCAACCGGCACATCGCCCTGGACGATCTGGCGGATCGGCCCGGTCGTGTTGACCACGGCCGAACCCGTCGGATTGGTCATGAACTTGGCAAGCGGCTCCACAGTGCCGCTCCCGTCGGGGTTTGCCGACAGCACCAGCTGGTAGGGATGCTTCGGCAGAAGCCCTGTCACTCCCGCTTGCAAGATCTGCGTGAGGCCCTGGTCGAACAACGCGACGGTCGTGAGCGCCTTTCCTCCCGCGCCCAAAATGAGCTTCGTAGCCCCTCCAGCGACCGCCACCGGCTGCAGATTCGCGAGTCCGTCGCCTTCCGACACCGCGTTGGTTACGTAGCCGATCGCCTGCGGCGCCTGGCCGATTGGGACAGTTCCTATTACCCTGTTCGTGGCCGTATCGATGATAGCTAGGGCATCGTCGTTCTCGAGCCCGACGAAGATCCGCTTGCCGTCGCCAGACGGCCAAACCCCGTGCGGAAGACGGCCAACGGATATGGTCGCGACTCTCTCGAAACTATCGGTGCGGAATACCTGCACCTGGTTGAGTCCGCCGACGCTGACGTAGGCGAACTGACCCTTCGGCGTGTCGATGAAGTTGACATGGTTGGTAAGGGGGCCGGTGTCCATGACCTTGAGCTGTGAGAAGGGTGGATGCGCGTCGATCACCACGGTGGCACCGATATCCTTCAGCGTGTACCAGACCTGCCGGCCGTCAGGCGTTGCGGCAATGTTGGGACAAAAGGGGCTGGGCTGCGGCAGGCCGGCAACCTGGCTGTGGCTGGCGACGTCGAACACCACCAGCTCGGGCGTGAAGGACGAGCAGACATAGCCGTAGCGGCCATCGGGCGAGAAGATCGTCATCCCTGGACCGTTGGGGGTCTTGAGCCGCGCCTTCTCCGTGTAGGTCTGCGGATCGATCACCGAGACATAGTCCTCGCCGCGGACCGTGACCCAGAGTTCCGTGCCATCAGGCGTAAAGAAAGCCTCGTGTGGCGAGCGGCCGACATAGGTCGTGTGCTTCACCGCATTGGTGGCGGTGTCGATGAAAGTAACCGAGTTGGAGCCGATGGACACGACGGCAAGCGTGCGTCCGTCGGGAGAAAAGCCAAGGCCGTGGACCAGGACCTGACCCTTGTAGAGCGGACTGAAATTGCCCGGCTGCGGATCGCCCAGCCGGATGACCCCGAGCAGCTTGGCCTCGATCGGATCGGTGACGGAGACGGTGTTCGAGAATTGCTCGGCGGCGTAGACGCGGTCGTGATGGCTCGCGGCAACGTCGCGCCCCCAAGGCGCCTGCCGCTGCTGCTGCGCAAGTGCTGCCGTCGCCACGGAAGCTGAGATCAGCACTACGAATGTCTTGTACACCTCAATGCCCTTTCTGTCGCTCATGCGCCTCCGGTTGGGTGGGAACAGGTTCAAGCGGGGGGAGTGGATCACCGATGGCAAGCCGCATGGCGGCGATCTCCTGCTGCTGATCGACGATGATCTCCTGGGCGATGCGCCTGAGCTGCGGATTCGTGCCGTAGCGAAGCTCGGCGACGGCCACGTCAATCGCGCCCTGGTGGTGCGGGATCATCATCGTGGCGAAGTCGCGATCGACGTCGCCGGTGGCCCGGGCCTGCATCGCGTCCATCATGCTGTCCATCGCGGCATTCATTTCATCCGCAAACTCGCTCGTAGCCGTCGGGGCCGGAGTGGCCGCCACGACGAGAATTGCAGCGCTCAGCAAAATGGCAGTTCGGTGCATTGGCCACGCGTCCTTTCTGACTGCGGCGATCATCCGGGCCTATCGGCTCGCGACGTCCATCACCGCCTGCGCGAAATCCCGTGGCGCTTCCTGCGGTAGGTTGTGGCCGATCCCGCCCCGGATCGTGCGATGCTCGTACCGGCCGGTGAACCTCGCGCGATAGGCTTCGGGCGGCGGATGCGGCGCACCGTTGGCGTCGCCTTCCATGGTTATCGTCGGAACGGTGATCGCCGGATTCGATGCCAGCTTGCGCTCGACATCGGCGTAACGTGTTTCGCCTTCCGCCAGGCCAAGCCGCCAGCGATAGTTGTGAATCACGATCGCAACATGATCGGGATTGTCGAAGGACGCCGCGGTTCGATCGAACGTCGCATCGTCGAAATGCCACTGCGGCGAGGCGAGCTTCCAGATCAGCTTGTTGAAGGCGCGGGTGTTCTTTTCGTATCCGAGCCGGCCGCGCTCGGTCGCGAAATAGAATTGATACCACCATTGATATTCGGCGTCGGGTGACAGCGGCTGCTTGTTCGATTCCTGGCTGCTGATCAGATATCCGCTGACCGCGACCAACCCGCGCACGCGTCCGGGTGAAAGCGCAGCGACGATGTCGGCCGTGCGTCCGCCGATGTCGAAGGCGCCCAGCAATGCGCGTTCGATCTTCAGCGCGTCCAGCAGATCTATTAGGTCCTGCGCCAGCACAGCCGGCTCGCCGTTGCGCATCGTATCCGCGGACAGAAAGCGGGTGTCGCCGAATCCGCGTAGGTAAGGCACGATGACGCGATACCCCTCGCCGGCAAGGATCGGCGCCACCTCGACGAAGCTATGGATGTCGTATGGCCAGCCGTGCAGCAGGATCACAACGGGACCGTTCGCCGGCCCTGCTTCGGCATAGCCGATGTTGAGCAGCTCCGTCCGCGCCTGCTTGATGGGCGCAAAGGTCGCGGCCAATTTCGGCTGAACCGGTTTTGGGGTCTTGGCGGCCGCTCGGCTCGAAGCGCTCACGATACCGAAAGGCATGGCGGCAAATGCCACGGCGGTGCCGCAAAAGGTCCGGCGACCGCCATCGATATTTTCCACCTGGATGTCTTCGCTCTGTTGTACGCCGCGCATAGCAATTCCTTTTCTCCCGAGTTGCGTGCTCGCGGTCCCAAGACATGGGAACGCGGAATGAGCCACGGGGCAGAGGGGAGTGAGCGAACCGTCCGCTCTCATGGACACCTAAGTGTCATTCGCGGTCGGCAATCGCTATTATACCATGGTGTTTGTGATACCATCGTACAGGGTCGCTGGTCGTGCGCCCGCCAGAGCGTCCCTCGGATTGATGCCCTTCAGATTGGCGAATGACTTCGCGAATGTCTGAGCCGAGCGGATTGGCCCGATACCAAGGCACAATAGACGTAAGGGCAGAGAATGACGATGCAGGTTGAGCTCGCCCGTCTCTTGGATTCACTGCCTGCAATGGTCTGGACTGCGCTGCCCGACGGACACGTCAACTTCATCAACCGGAGGTGGCTGGAGTATGTCGGCCAGCCGGCGGAGGAAGCCCGGCGATGGGACTGGGAGGCCCTGATCCATCCGGACTACGTGTCGGCGGTTGTCGCCGATTGGCGATCGATAGTGGCGTCGGGCCAACGGGGAGAAATCGAAGCCCTCTTGCGAAGGTTCGACGGGCAGTACCGCGCGGTCCTGATGCGCTGCAGACCTATTCGCGATGAGCAAGGACGGATCTCGCGATGGTGTGCCATAGTCACGGACCTCGAGGATTCCCGGTCCGCCGACGAGACCCAGCCGCGTGACATCGATTTCCAGTCGCCCAATTCCAGCGCAGAAAACCTCCAGCTCACGATCGATACGATTCCGGCAGCCGTATGGTCCGCTCGTCCGGATGGCTCAGCTGACTTCTTCAATAGGCACTACCTGGATTATATCGGCCTTCCATTAGAAGAAGCGTTGGGTTGGGGTTGGACGCAAGCAATTCACCCGGACGATCTTCCAAAGCTCCTGGATACCTGGCGGGCGCTGTCAATCCTCGGGACAGCCGGAGAGGCGGAAGCCAGGATTCGACGGCATGACGGCGAATATCGCTGGTTCCTGTTTCGCGCTTCCCCTCGCCGCGACCGGAAGGGCGAGGTTGCGAAGTGGTACGGTTTCAATACGGACATTGAGGATCGTCGGCAGATGGAAGGGAGGCTGCGCCGCAGTGAGGCCTTCCTTGCGGAAGGCCAGCATCTCGCGCGCATGGGCAACTTTTCCTGGCGTGTCGCGAGCGGTGAAATCATTTGGTCAGAGCAGCTCTACAGAATCTTCGAGCTCGAGCCGGGCACCGCCGTTACTCTCGATCGGATCGCTATCCGCGTCCCTCCAGAAGACGTCCCGATGATGGTGGACATGGTGGGGCGAGCACAGCGCGGCGAAACTGATTTCGAGTACCAGCACCGGATCATGTTTGCGGACGGACGGATCAAACATCTTCACCTCATCGCGCACCGCGCCACGGATCGTGACGAAGTGGAATACATTGGCGCGGTTCTCGACATTACTCAGCGGCGTGTTTCCGAAGAGACACTTGAAAGAGTTCGGTCCGAACTTGCCCAAGTCACTCGGATTATGAGTCTTGGCGCGCTGACCGCCTCGATCGCCCACGAAGTCAATCAGCCGCTTTCCGGTATCGTCACCAATGCCGGCACCTGCCTTCGCATGTTGTCTGCCGATCCGCCGAACATCGAGATCGCCAAAGAGACGGCTCGCCGGACTATCCGTGATGGCAACCGTGCCGCTGATATAATCGCGCAATTGCGCGCGCTCTTCAGCAAGAAGACCGTCAGGTACCAACCCGTCGATCTGAACGAGGCGGCGCGCGAGGTGCTGGCCCTGGTTGCGGGCGACCTGCAGAGAAACCACGTGGTCCTGCACGCCGAATTTGTTGATCGGCTTCCGCTGGTGGGTGGCGATCGAATTCAGCTTCAACAGGTCATCATGAACTTGCTCCGCAACGCGTCCGATGCGATGCGAGACGTCGATGATCGTCCGCGACAGCTCAGTATCAAGACCGAGCCTGCCGGCGACGATCATGTGAAGCTGACGGTTCGGGACGTCGGCGTCGGCTTGGGGACCGAGGATCCGGACAGGGTCTTTCAAGCTTTCTACACGACCAAGAGCGACGGCATGGGGATCGGCTTGTCGGTCAGCCGGTCCATCATCGAAAGCCACGGCGGGCGGCTCTGGGCGGAAGGCCATGACGGCCCCGGCGCCAGCTTCTCGTTCACAATTCCCAGCAGTGCGAAGAGCAATCCAGGTATTCCGGACACCGACGCCACGCGTGCTTCAGCCACGACAGGGTCCTCATGACAAGCTCGGGCCCCCTCGTTTCTGTCGTCGATGACGACCAATCTGTCCGCGAGTCCTTACCGGACTTGCTGAACGCATTCGGTTTTCGAGCCAAGACATTCCCCTCCGCCGAAGACTTTCTGTCATCCGGCAGCATCGTCGAGACGAAATGTCTGATCTTGGATCTTGCCATGCCCGGGATGACCGGACTCGAATTGCACTCCGAGCTGCAGCGCCGAGGCCAGTCGATGCCAACCATCTTCATCACAGCACACAAGGATGAGACGATGCGGCCGCGGCTCATTGAGCAGGGCGCTGTGGATTGCCTGTTCAAGCCTTTCAGCGACACAGCACTGCAAGGGGCCCTCGGTTCGGCATTCGCATCCGACTGAGCGCCTTGTCTTGCCAGCGCCGCCGGGAAGGAGGACAATTATGATCCCAGCGGCTCTGGCGACCGTGCCTGGCAAGGGCGATATCGATGGTTGACGAGGCTCCTGTTGTCTTCGTGGTGGACGATGACGTGTCCGTCCGCGAGTCGCTCGAATTGCTAATCCGCTCTGCCGGCTGGAAGCCGCAGATTTGTGCATCAGCCAAGGAATTCATGGATTGCGTGCGGCCGGACGTTGCCAACTGCTTGGTCTTGGATGTCAACCTGCCAGACCTTAACGGTCTCGATCTCCAGAGGTTGGTTGCCAGCGATCGCACCGAAATGCCGATCATCTTTGTTACCGGTTATGGCGACATCCCAACGACAGTGAATGCAATGAAGGCTGGCGCAGTCGAATTTCTGCCGAAGCCGCTTAACGACACAGTATTGATCGAAGCGATCGAACAGGCGCTCACACGGAGCCGCGCCGAACTTGCACTTGCCGCCGAGATGCGTCTGCTTCAGCAGCGCCACGCCTCGCTTACTCACCGCGAACAAGAGGTCATGGCGCTCGTTGTAAGCGGTCTGTTGAACAAGCAAGTCGCATACGAGCTTGGCATTACGGAGATTACGGTCAAAGCACACCGCGGGCAGGTGATGCGCAAAATGCACGCGCGCTCACTTCCCGAGCTGGTCAACTTCGCGGCAAGCCTGGGCATCAACCGTGTCGCACAAGCGAGTTTCCAGCGCCGGCTTTGATTCCGCGATCAGCGGAAGCGGCGGCAACGGGAGAGTCGACCAGTCATCGGGGCCGCGTCTGTTTTGGGGCGACAAGCGGCAGGATGCGCGCGTGCGCACACCCTCACAGTAGCGTGCCTTTTTCGCCCGGATCTGCGGCGTGCCGGCCGCGGCCCTCGCCGGCTACGCTTTGGGTTGCAAGCCACATTTCAGAACCCCGAAACACAAAAACCGCCCCGGTTAGACCGGGGCGGTTATTGATTTATGATAAAATTGGTTGCGGGGACAGGATACCTTCCTTGAAACCAAGTCGCTGCCCTAAGCGGCAATTCGTACCGCTACGATGGCGGAGATCGGGCTCGGCCCACGGCCATCCTGCTTGTTTCGATCTTTGGCATGTTCGATCGCGCCGGACCGGAGTGACGGACGGTTATCCCTAGAACGAGGGTAAGATAGCGAAATTTCGGCTTCCAGGCATTTTAGACAATGGCTGGTTTCAGGCGAAGGTGGACCGGCGCATGCGGCCGATATGAGGCGCAAAGCGGCCGTCTACATCCGATGCCTCCAGATTATCCTTAAACCGAATCTAGTGTCCCAATTTGTCCATAAGCACCCGCAATTCGGGCTGCGGCGCGACCCAGAAAGTTCGAAAAGCTTCCAGGAACCCCAGTCGATGGTCAATTGTAGAACCGTCTGACTGTCCTCGTTGGGCCGAAAGCAGACGGTCCGGTTCCAGAATTAACTAGCGGGAAAGGCGCCATTTCGCTGGCGACCCCATCTCAGCCGCAACGACGTTGCTGACGCGTCGCGCCATAATCGACCTCGGTGCGACTGCATAGGGACAACAGTGGGCCTCATGGCAGATTGAAACCAGCGTAGGGTTTCAGCGGGACGATTTCGAAGTCAAGCGTCCCCGCCCTCGCCAGCGGCAACGTCGCCAGCATCTCGCGAACCTCGATCTCGTCCCTCGCCTCGACGATCTGGCACGCACCGGGCATATCACCGCGATGCCAGATCTGGCGCGTGAAGCCGATGCTATAGAGATGGCGGGCCTGTGCCCCCTCGCTGGGTACCAGCTGTTCGAAATCAGCGTCGCTGAATTGGTCCGTTCGGCGTCGAGACAAAACAAGAAATTGCATCGGCCTGGTCTCCGAAGACTTACGCAACGGCTGCGATCATGTGGCGGGCATGCGCAGACCGGACGCCCTTGATCAGATCGGCGCCCTTTTCGCCGATCATCATCGTCGGCCCATTCGTGTTGCCGCTGATCAGGACTGGCATGATCGAGGAGTCGATCACCCGCAACCCGTCGAGTCCGCGCACACGCAGTTCGGGATCGACGACTGCGGTTTCGTCGACGCCCATCTTGCAGGTGCCAACAGGGTGATAGTCGCAGCAGGCATACTGCCTGATGTAGGCCATCAGTTCCTCGTCGGTCTTCGCAGCCGGCCCAGGCAGCCGTTCGACCTTGACGAACTTCGCGATTTCACTTTGCGCCAGCACCTCCCGGATGATCCGTACTGATTTCAGTGCCATGCCGCGATCGTAGGGATCGGATAGATAGTTGGGGTCGACCAGCGGCTCGCCGGCGGGGTTCGACGAGCGCAGCTTCACCGAGCCGATGCTACGTGGCCGAAGGAATGTCGAGTTGATGGTAAAACCATACCCGTCGAGCCGCGTCTGGCCGCCGCGCACCACCATCGCTGGCGCGATGTGAATCTGAAGGTCGGGCCGCTTCGCTCCCTCACTCTGGAAGAAGCCGCCGCCCTCAACGATCACCGAGGCGGCAGGGCCATTGCGATAGAGCAGCCAGCGAATGCCGTGCAGGAGCGCCTTGGGATAGCGATCCTGGCCGTCATAGCTGATCGGGTCCTTGAGCGTCAGATGGACGTTGGTGCAGAGATGATCCTGGAGGTTCCGCCCGACACCGCTGAGATCGGCGATCGTCGCGATCCCGAGAGCTTTCAACTCGTCGGCCGGTCCGATACCGGACAGCATCAGCAGGCGCGGCGAATTGATGGCTCCTGCCGATACGATCACCTCGTTTTCGGCCCGCAACACTTTCCGCGATTTGCCCTCGGACAGTTCGACGCCGACGGCGCGGCCGTTCTCGACAACGATCCTTGTGACCCGGGCATGGGTCCTGACTGTCAGATTGGGCCGCCTGCTGACGGGATGCAGATAGGAAACAGCGGACGAGCGGCGGCGGCCATCGCGACAGGTGACCTGGTAGAAGCCGGCGCCATACATGGTGTCGCCGTTGAAGTCGGGATTGAACGGCAGGCCATATTGTTGCACGGCGCGGACAAAGGCCCGGGTCAATGGGTGCGGGCCGACCTGATCCGAAACTGCAAGTGGACCGCCCTGCCCGTGATAGCGATTGGCGAGCCGATCGTTGTCCTCGGATTTACGGAAATAGGGCAAGACATCCTCATAAGCCCAACCGTCATTTCCGAGTGCTGCCCAATTGTCGTAGTCCTCCTTTTGGCATCGGATGTAGATCATCGCGTTGATCGAGCTTGAGCCGCCAAGGGTCTTGCCTTGTGGATACCAGATGGAGCGGTTGTCGAGGTTCTTCTGCGGCACCGTGTGGAACCGCCAGTTGACGCCCGGCCCAAACAGCTTGCCGATGCCGCCAGGAATATGGATCATCGGGTTCCAATCCCGGCTGCCAGCCTCCAGCAGCAGGACCTTGACGTCAGGATCCTCGGACAGGCGGTTTGCCAGCACGCAACCGGCCGAGCCCGCGCCGACAATGATGTAATCCCACATAGTCTGCCTCCACTCGCCCGAAGGCGCCTTCCCGTCAGCGCGACGAAACCCGACCGCGGACATTGCTCCTAAATCCTATTTGCCCCTGAAGGCCGGCGCCCGTTTCTCGGCAAAGGCTCGCAGCCCTTCAATCCGGTCCTCCTTGCCGAATGCCTCGACAGTCAGCCGATGCTCGATCTTGAGCCCGCTTTGCAGTTCTGTTTCGAATGCTGCCAGAACGGCCTTCTTGGCATAGGGCGTGATGGCAACCGACTTGGCGGCGATCGCAGCGGCGATCTCCAGCGCCCGTGGCAGGAGCCTGTCGGCCTCCACGACTTCGCTGACCAATCCTTTGCGCTCGGCGAGGCTCGCATCGACCATGTCGCCGGTCAGGACCATCTGCATGGCAAAGGATTTGCCGACGAGGCGTGGCAGACGCTGCGTGCCGCCATCGCCGGGAAACGAGCCGATCTTGATTTCAGGAGTCGCGAATTGAGCTGCTTGCGAGGCAATGACGATGTCGCACAGCAGCGCAAGCTCCAGCCCCCCGCCCAGCGCATAGCCATTCACGGCGGCGATAATCGGCTTGGTGAAGCCCTCAATGGCGCGCCAGCATGCCAGCCGTTCCGGGTCGGCATAGGAGGCGACCCCGCGTTCCAGCATGTCAGAGATGTCGGCGCCTGCCGCAAAGGCGCGACCGGCACCCGTCAGCACCACGCAGCCGACCTCCGTGTCGGCGTCGTAGCCAGAGAGCAGGTGGCTCAATTCGGCCAGCAGCGCTTTGGACAACGCGTTCAGCTTGTCCGGCCGGTTGAGCGTCAGCAGTCGGATGCCGGGCGCCGGTTCCACTGCCTGAACGAGGCGGTCCATCATCGATCAGGCGACCTTCCTGTAAAGCGTCTCCGCGCTCAATCCTGCAGCAGCCAGCAGTCCCCGGATCTTCTCGATCTCGGCGGGGTTTGGCTTCATCAGTGGGGGCCGGACGTGAGCTTCGTCCAGTCGCCCGAGCACCACCAGCGCCTCTTTCATGCGATTGTGCATATCGAGAAGCGGCGCGTCATAAAAGGCCCGCACCGTCGGATAGATGCGGTCATTGATCGCCTTGGCAGTCTTGAGATCGTTCGCCTGCACGGCGCGAAACAGCGCAACCTGAAGGCTGGCGATGACGCTGCCGGCGCCCGACAAGAGCCCGTCGCAGCCAAGCGCCAGCGAGCCGAGCAGCCAGGCGCTGTGGGTGGTGAGGGTGTTGACCGGACGGTCGAGCGCTTTCAATTCGCGGATCTGGCGTTCATGCAAATTGCCATCGCCGCACTGGTCCTTGATCGCGACGATCGAGGGAAAACGACGGCAGAGGTCGAGCAATGTCTGCAGCGGGTAGGCAAGGTTCGATGCCAGCGGATACTGGAACAGGATGATAGGAAGGTTCGAAGCATCGGTGATGCGCTTCAGATGCTCGACGATCATCTCTGGGCGCAGATGCCCACCGAGCGTCATGAAGTCCGGCGGGAAAACCAGCAGCGCGTCGGCACCCGCCCGATCAGCATAAGCGGCGATGCGCGCGGCCTCGAGGCTGGAGTTGGTATAGACACCGACAATGGTCGAAACCTGATCCTGCAACACATCCTTGGTTACCACGATCGCGCGGTATTGCTCGTCGATGGTGAGCGCGTGCACTTCGGCCGCATGACCGTTGATGGTGATGCCGGAAATGCCTTCGACCGAGGAGACGTCAGCGAGGTGCTTGCGGTATGCGCTCTCATCGACAGCCAGATCGGTGGTGAACGGCATCAGGCACGCGGGAATGACGCCGTGGGCAGCAAACGGTTTCTTGTCGCTCATCATTCAGATCCTATTTGAAATTCGGGACGCCGCGTCAGTGCGGCGTCCCGTTGCCCAGGGAGGACTTAGAAGCCCTTGCCGATCATGTCGGCGATGTTGTCCGGGGTCACTGAAACCGTCGGCAAGGTGATCGTCTCCGGGACCTCTTCACCCTTGGCCACCTTGTAAGCGGTCTCGATGCCTTCCGGCGCCACGAACGGATAAACGAAGGTTGCGGCGAGCTTGCCCTGTTTGACCGCCTCGAAAGCCGTCTCCTGGCCGTCGATACCGACCACCGCCACTTCATTGAGCCGGCCGGCGGCCTCCAGCACCTGGATTGCGCCGAGTGCCATTTCGTCATTGTGCGCGTATACCGCCTGGATCTGGCCTGGACCAAACCGCTGCACCATGTCTTCCATGAACTTCACCGCCTTGTCGCGGGTGTAGTCACAGTTCTGCGATGCGACCACCTTCATGTCCGGGTGCTTTGCGATCGCTTCCGCAAACCCCTTGTTGCGATCGATGGTGGCCGATGCCCCAGCCGTCCCCTGCAACTCGATGATGTTGCCCTTGCCATTCAGTTTCTTGGCAAGGAATTCGCCCGCGCCAACGCCGAGCGGCAGGTTCTCGCCGCCGACATGAACAGTCACAGGCGTGTTGACCTTGCGGTCGAGAGTCACAACCTTGATCCCGGCATCCATTGCTTCCTTGACGACCGGGGTCAGTGCCTGCTCGGTCAGCGGCGAGATCATCAGCACCTTGATGCCTTGTGCTATCAGGCTTTCGACGTCTGCCACCTGCTTGGAAGCATCGTTGTTGCCGTCGGTAACGATGAGATCGACATCCGGATAATGCTCAGCGGCGTACTTCTTGTTGCCCTCCACCATGGCGACGCGCCAAGGATGGTTCATGGTGCCTTGGCTGAAGCCGATCTTGATCTTGTCCTGAGCCAGGACCGCGCCCGGCATCATGGCGCCCAGTACCAGGGTGGCGGCAAGTGCTGTGGTGCGTAGGAAATGTCTGCGACTGGTCATTTTTTCACTCCTCCATTGTTTTTCGTTTCAGGCTCCAAAGCGCGACGGCCGGCCCGTCTGGCAAGTGCTGCCGCGCATGGATGTCAGGACCGTCTTTTGTGACGGTAGACCTCGAACATCACCGCGGCGATGATGATGGCGCCCTTCACGATCTGCTGCGTGAATGGCGATATGCCTAGTAAATTCAATATATTAGCCATGACAGCAATGATTGCGGCGCCGATCACGGTGCCGATGACGCCGCCTTCGCCGCCAAACAGGCTGGTGCCGCCGATGACGACAATCGAGATGGCCTCGAGTTCGAGATTGGTGCCGGCGGTGGGCTCACCAACGGTCAGCCGCGAGACGAAAACCAGGGCGGTCAGCGCCGACAACACGCCGGAGATGGCATAGACCGACATCAGCACGCGCGGCACGTTGATGCCGGCAAGCCGCGCCGCCTCGGTGTTTGAACCGACCGCGTAGATCTGGCGACCGAAAGGCGTGTGTCGCAGGACAACGAAAGCCGCGGCGGCTATGGCAACGAAGATCCAGATCGGTACGGGAATGCCGAAGAGAAAACCGCTGCCCAGATAGGAGAAGGCATCCGAAGCATCGCCAAGCGTCTTCGGCTCGCCGTTGGCAATGGTCATGGCAATGCCGCGCCCCATCACCAGCGTGCCGAGGGTCATGATGAAGGGCGGCATGCCAAAGAAAACGACGCCAGCTCCGTTGATGGCGCCGAACAGGGCTCCCATCCCCAGCGCCGCAATCATCGCCAGCGGGATTGGAACGCCAGATGAGAGCATCAGCGCGGTGGCAACCGCGACGACACCGACGATGGAACCGACGGAAAGATCGATGCCGCGTGTCAGAATGACGAAGGTCATGCCGACGCTGACGATGCCAAACAGCGCGACCTGGCGGCCGACATTCAACATGTTGCCGGTCTGGATGAAGCTCGGCGACAGATACACCGCGAAGGCGCACAACACGATCAGGACCCAGAGCAGGCCAAGGCTTTGCGCCCAGCCTCGCAACCGACCCACCGACCCCGGCCGGATCGACGCCAATCCCTGTCCCGTTGTCATCTCAGCCATTCCTTCCTCCCGATTCGTGCGCCATTGCGAGGGTCGATTGCTGTTGCAGCAGCCAGGCCACCGCATCGGCCAGCCCGCCCTCGTCGCAGGATGGTCCAACGAAATGCGCGAGCCGCTTGGCTTCCGGGACCGCGTTTTCGACCGTGACCGCCGTTCCGGCCCAGGCCAGCATCTCGAGATCATTCTCGGCGTCGCCGGCCGCGGCGCAGTCCTGCGCCGCCATTCCGAGTTCGGCCGCAACGGTCGCGATGGCAGTCTTCTTGGAGATGCCGAGCGGACCGATCTCGAGCAGACGTGGATGCGAACCCGATACCGACAGGCACCCGCCAAGCTGCACGCGCAGAGCTCCAAAGGCTTCACGGTCTGTGGGCAGCGCGGCGACACACATGATCTTGCCCGGTTCCCCCGGTAGGTCTTCGAGCGCCTTCGCCACGATCAAAGGCTCTGCGGTCACGCCGGCTTCGCGTGCGATGATCGGGTCTTCGGCAAGTGCGTGAATGGCGTGGCCGGTGAACCACATCGGTCGAACGCCCGCCGCTTGCGCCGTGGCCATGGTGTGCAGCGCATCGGTGCGACCGATCCGCTGCTCGGACAGCGCAACGCCGGTCGAGACATTACCGATCCAGCCACCGTTAAAGCAGATGGCGAGGCCTGCAATCCCAAGCTTCTCCGCATAGGGCTTTACCCCGAGCGGCGAGCGCGCCGTTGCCAGAACAATCGTGATGCCAGCCTCTCGCGCCTCGCGAAGCGCGTCTGCCACACGCTGCGGCAACGCATGGTCATGCGTCAGCAAGGTGCGGTCGACATCGGTGACGATGAGGCGCGGAATGGTCATCACCCGCCTCAGACCGGAAACACCGGAGCGCGCGGCCCGGTCTGAATGAGAAGCGTCTTGAGTTGGGTGAACTCTTCAAAGCCCGCCTGGCCCATCTCGTAGCCGAAGCCGGATCCCTTCACCCCGGTGAGCGGCAGCTGCGGCGCACCGTCAATGATTGTGTTGGCCTGCACCCAGCCGCTTTTCAGCCGCTTGGCGACGGTCAGGACTGTGTCGATATTCTTCGACCAGATGTAGTTGGACAGACCATAGGCAGTGTCATTGGCCAACCGCACCGCGTCATCCACCGTATCGAACCGTGTGATGCTGAGCACCGGGCCAAAGATCTCTTCGCGGAAGATGGTCATATGCGGTTCGACCCGGTCGAAAATGGTCGCCTCGTGAAAATGACCGACCGCCCCTGCCGCTGCGTTTCCGCCGAGCACCAGTTGGGCGCCTTCCTCGATCCCGCTTTTGACGAAGCCGGTCACCTTGGCCAGATGGTTGCGATCAATCAGCGCGCCGACATCCGTGTCGTCGTCGAACGGATCGCCGACCTTCATCTTGCGGGAGCGCGCGACCACCTTGGCGATGAAGTCGTCGGCGATGGCGGACTGCACGAACAGCCGAGAACCCGAAACGCAGCACTCACCATTGTTGAAGAACACGCCCATCAGCGCGCCGTCCGCCGCGGCGTCCAGATCCGCATCGGCAAAGACGATATTGGCCGATTTGCCGCCCAGTTCGACCGAGGATTTGACCAGATGACGGGACGTGTTGCCGACCACACGGCTGCCGGTGCGCGTCGAACCGGTGAAGGAAACGAAGTCGATGCCCGCATGCCCGGTCAGGTGGTCGCCGGCGGTTGCGCCATAACCGCTGACGACATTGAAGGCGCCGGCCGGCACGCCGGCCTCGCTCGCCAGCGCGGCGATCTCGAAGGCTGAGCCTGACGTGAACTCCGATGGCTTCAGCACCACAGTGCAGCCGGCAGCCAGAGCGAACGGGACTTTCTGCGCCAGGATCAGCGCCGGGAAATTCCATGGCGTGACCAGCGCCACGACGCCCACTGCCTCGCGGCTGATCAGCGCCGTCTTGCCATCGCCGATGTTCGTGTAGGTCAGGCCCGCCATCTGCATGGCCAGCGAAGCTGCATAGCGTATCAGGCCGGCTGCACCATCAATATCGCCGCGCGCAAAACGAACTGGCTTGCCGACCTCCTCGACCTCAATCCTGACCAGCCGGTCGCGGTTGGTGCGGATCAGATCGGCAAGACGATTCAGGACCTCGGCGCGCTCCATGCCGCTCATACGCGGCCACGGCCCTTCCTCAAAGGCGATGCGCGCCGCCTCGACGGCAAGATCGACATCTTCGGGCGTGCCATCGGCATAGCGGGCGACCACGTCACCTGTGGCCGGCGACCGGCGCTCGATCGAACCGGAACCCGAACCATCGACAAACCGCCCGCCGATAAATTGGTGATAGCTGCGCGTGCTCATGTCGTTCCTCACTGCCAAACCGCATGGGCCATGATTGTTTCCTCGGTTGCGTCCTCGCCTTCTAGAACCGCCGAGATGGCGCCCTCGCGCATGACGATGATGCGATTGCAGAGGCCAAGGATTTCCGGCAATTCCGACGAGACCATCACGACGCTTGCGCCGCGCTTGGATGTCAGTTCGGCGAGCAGGTCGTAGATTTCGCGCTTGGCTGCCACGTCGACGCCGCGCGTTGGTTCGTCGACCAGCAGGATTTCCGTTCCCGCATGCAGTTGACGGGCGATGCCGCATTTCTGCTGATTGCCGCCCGACAGCGTGCGGACCTTGGTGCTGGAGCCCGGGGTCTTGATGCGCATCTGCTGGATGAACCGGGAGACAGCCTCGTGCTCGCGCCAGCCACTGATCAGGCCGCCGCGGGTCAACGGCGCCATCTGGGAAACGGTGACGTTGAATGCGACCGACTGGTCGAGGAAGAGCCCCTCGGTCTTGCGATCCTCCGGCAGCAGGCCGACGCCGTGCGCAAGTGCCCGACGCGGCCCGTCGATGGCGACCAATTGGCCGTCGATTCTGATTTCGCCGCCGTCGAGCGCATCGGCTCCGGCGATGGCGCGCAACACCTCAGTCCGGCCCGCGCCGGCAAGGCCGCAGATGCCGACAATCTCGCCGCGCCTGACATTGAAGGAGATATCCTTTAGCACGCCGTTCCGCGATAGGTTGCGTACGTCTAAGCGAATCTCGTCGCCGGGCTGCGAGCGCGGTGGAAATACGTCCTTGAGTTCGCGCCCGACCATATGGCGGATGAGATCGGCCGTGGTCGTCTGGCCAAGCGGCATCGAGGCTACGACCTGGCCATCCCGAAGCACGGTGACCTCGTCGCAAATCTCATAGAGCTCCTTCAGGCGATGGGTGATGTAGATGAACGAGACGCCGTTCTCACTGCTCAGCCGCCGGATCGTCTTGAAAAGATGTTCAAGCTCGGAGTCACCGAGAACAGCGGACGGCTCATCGAGCACCACGATGCGAGCATCGCGGGCAATAGCCTTGGCTATCTCTACCATCTGGCGCTGCGCGACGCTGATCGTGTCGATGCGCGCTGCCGGATCGACACGGAAGCCAAGCCTGTCGAGCACATCCTGAGCTGCGGCTTTCGCCCGGCGCCAGTCGATCGTGCCCAGACGGGTTTTCGGCAGGCGACCGAGAAAAATATTTTCAGCCACCGTAAGATGCGGAGCCTGGGCAAGCTCCTGATAGATGACCGCGATTCCGAGCTCGAGCATCCGCTCAGGCGTCGGCGCCGCCACCACATCTCCGTCGATGGCCACTTCACCTTCGTTGGCCAAGAACGCGCCAGACAGGACGCGCATCAATGTCGACTTGCCGGCCCCGTTTTCACCGATGACGCCGTGCACGCTTCCCTTGCTGACGGCGAAGCTGACATTGTTCAGCGCATACACACCCGGAAAGCGCTTGTGGATGCCGCGCATTTCGAGAACTGCGTCCTTCATCACGTCGTCTCCCAATTCGAGAAATCGTTTTCTCGATCCCTCAAAAAAAGCTCACAGGCGATGCATCTGCATGCCGCCGCCGATGTGGTAGATGTCCCCGGTGCTGAAGGGCATGCCGCCAATGGCCAACGTCGCCACGCCGCGGGCGATGTCTTCGGGCTGCCCCCACCGCCTGATTGCCGAGAGTTGTCCGGCCTCGACCTGCCGCGAATACTTATCGTAGACATCGGCGGTCATATCGGTCTGGATCAGGCCTGGGCGAATCTCGTGCACTCGGATGCCTGCGTCCGCCAGACGAATGGCGAACTGCTGGGAAGCCATCGACAGTCCGGCCTTGGATATGCAGTACGGCCCCTTTTCCGGCGAGACCAAGCCTGCGTTAGCAGAGGTGATCGTCACCACCGAGCGTTCGAGCCGGGCTTGCGGCTGGGAAATCATCGCGCGCGCTACGGCCTGGGTGAAGAAGAACGTGCCGCGCAGATTGATGCCGACCAGCCGGTCGAAGCTCTCCTCGGTAACATCGAGAAGATCGCCGCGCACGGAAACCTGGACGCCGGCGTTGTTGACCAGGCACGTGGTTACCCCCAGATCGGCTTCAATGCGCTCTATCAACGCCGCATTGTCCGAGGTCTCGGATATGTCCTTGCGATAAAAGGCGGCATTTCGTCCGTGCGTGCGGGCAAGGTTGACTGTCTCGCTGGCATTCTCATCGTCGACTATGTCGACCACAGCGATATCGAAACCCGCCTGCGCGAGTTCACAACAGATGGCTCGGCCGATGCCGCGACGGCCACCCGTCACAATGGCAAGTCCGCGGTTGATGGAGGCTGCGTGCTCGGGCACAGCAACACCGATTGCAGCCGGGGAGACCTGTTCCAGCATCACGAAGCCTTCCTTGCCACTGCATCGTCCTTTTCGCGGGATGCGATCACGGCCTTCGACGCCAGCAGCCGCTGAACCTCGTCATCGGCATAGCCAAGCTCATCCAGGATCTCGCGCGTGTGCTCGCCGATCTCCAAAGCGAGGTATCGCAGCGCGGGCACCTCGCCGTCGTAGCGGTTGGGATGGTTGACCAGGTGGATCGTTCGGCCACGCACGTTCACCTGCCGGAACACTTGCGCGTGGCTGAGCTGCGCGTCGGCCAGCAGATCGTCATAGTAATTGATGGGCGCCCACCAGATGCCATGGCGGTCAAAGCGCTCGGCGAGTTCGGCCACCGCGAACCGGGCCGTGGCACTGGCGAGCCGGCGAGCATAGTCATCGCGTTCGACGTAGCGGTCGACACCGACTACCTCGCGCAGACCGTCGCTGTCGAGCGCTTCGGCCAGCACGGAAGAATCGCAAAGCGACACCACCACATGGCCATCGGAGGCAGGATAGACACCGTAGGGCGCGGCATGGAACCACGTCGCCAGATTCGCCTCGCGGTTGAGCACCTCGCGGCTCATGCCGCCGGCGAAGTAATTGACCAGCGCCTCGCCCTGCAGGTCGATCGCCGAGTTGATCAGGCTTGCCTCGACACGAGTCCCCTTGCCATCCCGCAAGCGGCGCACCAGCGCACCCAGAATGCCCATCGCCAGCAATGCCCCGCCATGTTGGTCGACGATCGCCGCACCGACCGGCGTGGGGCCACGTTCCGGAGTTCCGGTGACGCTCATTAGGCCGGAACGCGCCTGGGCGAGAAGATCCTGGCCGGGCTTCGTCGCCATCGGGCCTGTTGCGCCAAAACCGCTCGCCGAGGCGAAAATCAGATTGGGATTGATGTCCCGGAGTGCATCATCGTCAAAGCCGAGCTTGGCGAACACGCCCGGCCGGAAATTCTCCATCACCACATCGGCGCCGGCGATCAGACGTCTGGCGACTTGCTTGCCCTCGGTGCTCTTCAGATCAATGCCGATGGAGCGCTTGTTGCGGTTGGCGCAGAGATAGAAGCCGCTGACTCCTTCCACGTAAACGTCAGCACCCGACCAGCGGCGTTCATGGGCGCCATCGATAGGTTCGACCTTGACGACATCCGCTCCCATGTCGGCGAGATATTGGGCGCCTGCAGGACCCTGCAGAAAATGGCAGAAGCTGACGACTTTGATGCCGCTGAGCATTTCTCTTCCCTTGGTTCTGCGCTATAAGTTGCGCATTTGTGAAATCGTTTTCACGCCTTTTCTTATAGCTGTCAAGCCCAATTTGAAACGCTTTCTCAAAGAAAGATGGTGTAGCCTTCAGAAAAGAAGTGTGTCATCAGGAAAACGGTTTCTCGAAAACCGTCGGATTCGAGGCTCAATGGATATCGAGGATGGCGGCGCAAAGCTGATTGATGTGGCCAGGCTTGCGAACTGTTCGCCGGCTACCGTCTCCCGCGTGCTCAATGGCAACCCCAACGTGAACGAGGTCGTGCGGGACCGTGTTGTCCGGGCGGCGCGCGATCTCGGCTACGTGCCCAATGGTTCCGCCAGAGCTCTGCGGTCGACCCGGACAAGGTTGGTCGGCGCGATCATCCCCACATTGGACCACGCCATCTATGCCACGATGGTCGATGGACTTCAGGCGCGGCTCTCCGAAAAAGACGTTTCGCTCATCATCAACACCTCGGGCTACGACATCGATCTTGAATACGAGCAGGCACGTCTGCTGGTCGAGCGCGGCGTCGAATCTGTGGTTCTTGTCGGGTCAACGCATCGGCCAGCCACTCTGGCCATGTTCGAACAGAAGCGAATCAACTATGTGTACACTTACACGTCAAAGGCGACAGAGGCGGGTGCGGCCGTGGGGTTCGACAACGAAAAGGCCGGACGGACAGCCGCCCGTTACCTGCTCGACCTCGGCCACACCAAATTCGGGATGATCGCCGGCATCACCCAGGACAATGATCGCGCTGCAGGACGCCGCGACGGTTTCTTGAATGAACTCGAACGGTCAGGCATCGATCGAGGCTTGGTTCCGGTCGTGGAGGGAGCCTACAGACTGGATGACGGCCGCACCTGCATGCAGCGGCTGATGGACGGCGCCAGAAGACCGACCGCGGTATTCTGCGGCAGTGATATCTTGGCCGCCGGCGCCATCAAATACTGCCGCGCCGAAGGCATCGCAGTCCCGGAGGAGGTCTCGGTTGTCGGGTTCGACAATCTGGAGATTGCGGAACTGACCTCGCCGGAACTGACCACACTGGAGGTGCCCGCGCGCGACATGGGTCGGATTGCCGCCGACTATATCTTGGCATCGCCGTCGCAGCGACTGCATCTGAGACATCGCGAACTGGCCATCAGGCTGATTGTTAGGGGAAGTACGGCTGTCGTCAGACGTTGAAACATGGCGGCCGTGCCCATCCCGAGGCAAGAATTGATCTTGCTTGGATCGAATGACCGCTAGGGGTCGCCAGGCGCAGGTGATCAGGCCTTCGTGCTCCCCACAACCGCCACCTGAGCGAGCTCAACAGTGGTTGCTAGGCACGAAATCGGGCGGATCTTCGAAAAACCGCAGGGGCAGGCAGGTCTTCAAAGACCCCCGCATGCTCTGGCGCCTCAAGCTCCATTATGTCGCACTGACCCGCCGACCCACTTGCTGTCTCTGGCGATGCGCAAGGATACATTCGGCGAGGGGAGGTCGAGACACTTGCGGCTCGCGGCTGGACGATTATCGAGTGCTGCGCTCCCGCCCAAGCGTAGCAACATTGGCTTAGGGGGGACACAGTGTCTGATCGGCTCTTCGTTATAAGAAGTCTAACGGAGAAGTAGCCTGGGGTGCTCGGTCTGAGCTATTCTATCCTCAACTTTATGGGCGACACCGGAATTCCGCCAAACCTTGCGCTCCATACGTCCCCTGCCCTGACCGGCATTGCTTCGGTCAGCGTTCCTGTGGAGATAAGTTCTCCTGGTTGCAGCGGTTCGTTCGCCTCCAAAATTAGCACGAGCGGTCCTATAAGAAACTGCTAATATTATGCCAGCCGGCAGTGACAGAGCCGGTGAGGCCAGGCAGCTAGTAGGTCACCCCGAGAGACTGTCGGGCCGCTATTCACCTATCGGGTTTCAGTCATGGGGAGGGCGGCGGAATATGCGAACAATCGATCTGTGTGCAGCCGTTGCTCTGTGCATCGTGCCATCCAGCCTACTGGCGGCAGACGAGGCTTCCATCGAACGCGGTTTGTATATTTCGATCATAGGCGGCTGCCATTTCTGCCACACGGAAGGATACCGTGAAGCCGATGGGAAAATCGACCCGGAGAAAGCATTGAAAGGCTCTTCCATTGGCTGGCAGGGTCCATGGGGGACGACCTACGCAGCAAACCTCAGGGACTCGGCGATGGGCTTTAACGAGGACAAATGGGTCGACCACCTCAAGAACAAGGTCAATCTGCCTCCGATGCCCTGGTACCAAGTCAAAGCCATGAGCGAAAGCGACTTGCGTTCCATCTATCTCTACATCAAGTCGCTCGGACCACCCGGCGAGCTGGCCCCGTTTTACCGGGAGCCCGGCAAGGAGCCGAGGACACCTTATGTCACGCTATCGCCACCCCAGACGCCGAAGAAATAAACGACCCCTTCCAACTTTTCGGGAAAAGCCCGCGCCTCTGGCGGATGGGGAACAATCGTTTAGGGCCGGCGTTCCTTGGGCCGCTGCGGGCCGCGTCAACCGGGCGTGGCGGTACGGTGAACAGGATGGTTTTCCCGGTTTCATATCCTGGCCAGCAACGGCTTAGCACCTATCCCGCCCGGTCCGCAGCATTTCAGCTAGCCTGCCGAGGGAGCGTTTTCGCAATGGCCTACACGGTGATTTGGTACGGGAAACAGGGCATCTTTGAAAAGGCGGCCTTCGACGCCGAGAAGGCTGCTGGCTGGTATTGGCGCCGCCGCTGCCCAGGATGTGGTTAGCCTGAACAGGAGACCGTAATCAAGGAGTATGTGCACAAGCAGCCGTTAGCTTCCATCAAGCTTCCCGGCATGGAACTTAATGTCGGCACAGCCCAGCCAGACACCGTGGAGCTCCATGAAGTTCCCAACGTCAAATACCGATACGTCGTGGTCGACAATCAAACAGTGGTGGTTGACCCCGGCACACGCAAGATCGTGAAGATCATTCATTGTGATCATTCGGTGATCGACTCGATCACGCCCGCCGCTCTTCGGAGTGACGGGTTTCTGCCAGCGGCGGTCGGCCGATAGCCAGCCGTTCCGACGTGCCCACGGAGCTGTCCGCAAAACGCAGGTAGTCGAGATGGGCGCCCCCCATCAACGTTCATAGAGATCCGCCTGCGTTGGTGACAGGCCGCTTGCGCCGCGCGCGCTTTGTAGCGACGGTCTGGAAGATTTGCGCCGAGGCACGTTCGAAGGTGATCGAACAGCCGATGAGATAGAGCAGCCAGAGCCGCGCCTTGGGCTCGCTGACCTCGGCGATCGCCTCGTCAAAACGGGCCTGCAGCCGCTCGGCCCACAGCCGACAGGTGCGCGCATAGTGCTCGCGCAAATTCTCGACGTCATAGACCAAGAAGCCATGCGCCTCGAGATTGCCGAGCGTCATGCCGCTCGTGTCGAGCTCGCCCCCGAGGAAGAATGTATTTGATCAGCGCTTTGTACTCCGGCCCCTTGCGCAAGGTCTTTCTAATGTCACCCTTGCTTCGCCTTGTGATGGCATGATGCAGATAGCATCCATGCCGAGGGCTGGAAGATCGCATCACCATCGAAATAAAGTCGTATGACACACAAGGGGGGTTGCGCCCGGACAGGTCGGTCCGAGCGCCTATTAGCGATTGCTCAGATGTATGGACTCAGTCGCAGATTGGAAGCATTCTCCCGACGGGGAGATAGGGGCGTGGGCAAAGTCCAGCGTCATCATCAGGGTGCCAATCAGGCTGACCGCTGGCGAAGGAACGCCACGAGGCGTCGAGCGCGGTTGTGGCGATGGCAATATCTACTTCCGCTGGTGACGGTTCCCGTGGCTGTGTTTCTCACGGTGCGACCGCAAACCCTTGATACCGTTGTCGGCTTCGTCCCCGCCGGCTGGCTCACAATAGCCGCCGGCAACGCCACGGGTAGTTGTAACATCAAAGGCAACATCTCGATCAACACCGGCGAGCGGATTTATCATGTTCCCGGCCAGATGTTTTACGATGACACTGTCATCCGTCCTGAGTTCGGAGAGCAATGGTTTTGCTCGGAGGCTGAGGCACGTGCGGCGGGCTGGAGGAAGGCACGGAGATGAAAACTGCTGCAGAACCTGTAGTTTTCAAGACACCCGCCATCCCGCCGTGGGTGCACAAACTCTCGCATCCACTCTACAGAAACATATCTTCCTTCCGCCTGGGGAATAGGCACCTATGGGGGACGGAGACGCTGCTAGGCGATTGGGATGGCGAGTACCTTTTGATCGCAAAGGACTTCTACCCGGCGCAATACATAGATGAGCGCCTAGAGGTTGGCGATCCAAATCCCTACAGCCACAACCCGAAGGCACCGACCAACAAGAACCTGCTCAAAACGCTTTGCCACTTATGTTTGCCCAATTCGTCAGTGAAGGCAGAACAATCACGAAGATCGAATTCGTCGACAGTCATCCAGAGGATGACGATTGGGTAGACATCACGTTCGGTCCCAGAGATGCCGCCATTTCGCCACTTGAGTTCCTTGGAGCCAGAAGAAAGACCTGAGCCAGGGGGGCGTGAAACATGGTAGGATTTCCAGAGGGACATGATCGGCTTTGCGCAATTGAATGGCTGGTCAGGCGTCTGGCTGTAGATCGCTGCTTTTTGGAGGCTGACCCATTGGCTGCAGCGGAAAGGCTCAAGGCCGAAAGCGAAGAATATGGCATGCTGCTTGTCAAACATGCCGCCGACAGCAATGTGACCGAACAAGCCATGGTCGCGATCGAAATCAGTGCTGCGATTTCCATGTTGGTCGAGGATATTCCGGGCGACGTGGAAGGAGCCCTAAGTCTCGGCCGCTCGGTGCTTTAAAACGGCCACCAAGCTAGGACGACGCCAGCGGACGCGGCGAAGGCGACGTGACTGCTGTCTGAGCGTCCGCTTTTAGGAAACTGTACCACTAGTCGGAACGACTACCATTGGGCGCAAAGTTGCCGTTCAGACCGCAGAGAACTCAGGAAGTCGATGCCTTCCGCACTATCAAAAGCCGAATCTAGTATCCTACTTTGTCCATAAGCACCCGCAACTCGGGCTGAGGCGCGACCCAGAAAGTTCGAAAAGCTTCCAGGAACCCCAGCCATACTTTTCCGGGTCCATCCTGGAACATCACCCATCTCGAATAGGCAGCAGCGATTGGCCAATGGCAAAGATGCGTGGTCCAGTTCACACTTGTGACATGACAGCCGCCGGACCGGCTGCCGTCATCAATCTAGGTGATTTTCCTAACGCGCGACCTGCGCTAAAATATCCCCTTACCTAAGTTGAGACCCGTCGTGGCCAGGACCAACAAGCGCCCATTCAACGTCAACGTCTTCCTCAATACGGTCGACGGCGGGAGGACTGTGGCGACGTATCGCAAGAATGAGACTGTCTATTCGCAGGGCGACCCGGCGGATTCCGTCTTCTACATCCAGAAGGGCAAGGTCAAAGTCTGCATCGTATCGGAGCAGGGCAAGGAAGCGATCGTCGCTCTCCATGAGAGCGGGGATTTCTTCGGCGAAGGCTGCTTGTCCGGCCAGCCGCTGCGGTTGGCTACAGTTTCCGCGATGATGGACAGCGTCATTATGCGGCTTGATAAAGCATCAATCACGCGGGTGCTGCGGGAAGAGCCGAAGTTCTCAGAGATGTTCATGTCCTATTTGCTGGCGAGGAACGCCCGCGTCGAAGAGGACCTGGTAGACCAGCTTTTCAATTCGAGCGAGAAGCGTCTGGCGAGGCTGCTCCTTCTGATGGCAAACTTTGGCAGGGAGGGGAGCCCTCAGCCTGTCATACCGAAGATAAGCCAGGAGACGCTCGCGGAGATGGTTGGCACCACCAGGTCGCGCGTCAGCACGTTCATGAACAAGTTCCGCAAGCTCGGGTTCATCCACTACAATGGAGATTTGGAGGTTCACAACTCCCTCCTGAACGTCGTCCTGCACGACAATCCTCACCTCAGGGACAGGGGCCGTTGAGGACTGTTCAGTGTGGAACAGTCAAATCACTCGCGCCCATGTTACATTTTCACAGCGGTCCCACCCTCCGGACCGGACCTACAACCTAAGACCATCTCGGCGAGGCAACGGCATGACTGCCGGCGTACCGACCGCGGTCGTACGAGTCAGAAAGATGGCTCGGCGTTGTTGGTGACGTCGGCGCGTCCGTCCCGCACCCCCCGCAAGCGGACGCGCCGGCCTTGTTGCGCTAGGGTCAATCGTTGCGGACAAGCCAACCGCAGGAAACGCCCAGCGCCGAGAGATTCCGATTTGGCGTCCGATCGTGTTCTTCGGCTTTTTGATCGTACGTTGGCCGCAATCACCTGTTTCATGGTCATGCACAGAGGGCTTGTGCATTGTCCGCCACTCGGCACTGCCTTTCAGCGACCATGGTGCGTGGCGGCCATGTGATGGCTCACGCGAACTCGGACGATCTCTTCAAGCTGGCCGTCCGAAGCATGCACATAGCCTCAACAGTATAGCCTTGAACATCTCTCTCTTTTCCATACAAGGTCATCGAAGATTCCACCAAGACGGGTGGCGGTCAAAATGGAACTTCAATGAACCTTCCCATCTTCGCCATCAACCTCGATCGCGAGACCGGTCGCTGGAGCGAATTGCTCGCCAGCGCCGAAGCGTCCGGCCTGACCTTGCAGCGCATTGCGGCTATCGACGGCCGCGCGCTTGCCAAGGCGGACTGGACGGAGATCGATCTTCCAACCGCGCGCAAGTTGAGCGGGCGCGACATTCTGCCCGGCGAATATGCCTGTTACCGCAGCCACATCCAGGCGCTGGAAACGTTCCTGGCCGGTGGCAGCGCCTATGGCCTGATTGTCGAGGACGACGTCCTCTTCAGCGAAAACACCATGCGGCGCATCCAGGCCATCATCGCCGCGGTGCCGGATTTCGACGTCATCAAGCTAAACAACCATCGCATGAGCTTCTTCATGCGCGCCGTCGAGACGACGGAAGGCGACGAGATCGGTCGCGCGCTGCATGGCCCGCAGGGCTCGGCCGCGGCCTATCTGGTGACGCGGGAGGGCGCGCAAGGGCTGTTGTCGGCGCTCGCGGTGATGAAAATGCCGTGGGACGTCGCACTCGAACGATTTTGGGATACCGGCCTGAAAGTCTATTCGGTCCGCAAAAACGTGCTCGGCTTCGCCGCCAGCAGCAAGATTTCCGGCATAGCCGGCCCCTCGGGCAGCTACAAATTCGCGCGGCTTGCCTGGCCGAGCCGGCTGGACGCCGGGGCGTTCCGGGCCAAGGACGAGTTGAGCCGCCTGCATCACGTCCTGCTGCGGCCGCCCTTGCCGCGCGAAATTCCGGATTATGCCAGGGCCGACGCGCCGCGCTACACAGTGCTTCTAGTCCTTGCGGCATTCGCCATTCTCGCCATGGCCTCCGCGGTCTGGCGCGAGGCTGACACTTACCGCTTCGCGGGGATAGCGCTCGCCGCGGTCGCAGCCATCCGCTGGTTCAGGCAGGACCTATGGACCTACAGCAAGCCACTGATCGGATGGGTCGGCGGTCTCTGCCTGGGTTGGTCGCTCTATGTCTTCATCCGACTGGCGATCGTCTATTTCGGCACCCACCAGCTGGGTGCCGCCGAAGGCATCTACCTGTTTCCGCTGTTTTATGCGACGACCGGCTTCGCCCTCTTGCTGTTTGTCAGGCGGCCTGGGCAGCTCGTCCTCTGGTTCATGGTCCTCAGTCTTGTCTTCCTGGCGGCGGACACCGGCTATTCGGACATCCTTCACGGAACCAGACCGGAGCCTTGGCTCTTCAACAATCCCATTCACGCGTCGGTGGCGGCTGGTTTCATCTTCCTTTGCACGCTGCAATTCATGGCATACACGGCCCAAAGAACGGACCTGAACAAGGTATCCAGGATCCTGCACTGGGCGCTGTCGACCGCCGTTCTGCTGTTTGCCTTCGCCAACATCGTTGCGCTGCGGTCGAAGGGCGTCTGGCTTGCGCTCGCGCTCGTCCTGCTCCTGCTGGCGATCATGACGCTGGCGAGAGGTCATCGCCGCGAGCTGATGATCGGAGGCGGCGTGCTGGCAATCGTTGCAGCCAGCGTTGTCGCCATGCACAACATCTTCTGGTCCACCGCCGGCGACACCATGATCTTCGTCAAGAACCTGGTTTCGGATGCTTTGAGCCATGGCGTCCTCCCGGCCTTCGACCGCGCCATCGCCAGCAATACGGTTCCCTTAGCGGCCAGGGAACGGCTGATGCTGTGGGCCGATGCGATCGAGGTCTGGAAACGCCACCCGATCTTCGGAGCCAGTTCCAGCTGGCTCACCGAATGGCAGAACAGAACCTACCACCCCATGATCTTCAACGTCTTCCACAACGGCTATCTGGAGATAGCCGTGCGCTACGGCGTGGTCGGGCTGGCGTTCTTCGGCTTTCTCTACGCCTGGTCGTCCAGGCAGGTCGTGCTGGCCGTGCGGGCCAAGCTTGTCGCTCCGGCCGTATGGTCCTGCTACATCTCAACGTTGGTCTTCTTCGCCCTCACCGTCCTCAGCAATTCGAACAATCGGCTGGCGATCGGCGAGGCCTTCATGTGGCTCGCTGCTGCATTCGGCTTCTATTGTTTCTACCTTCGCCAGCAGAAGAACCTTGTCGAGCCGAGAACCTATTTTTAATGCATGTCGCCCAAAAACGACCCCGGCTTGGGGCAACGACATGCATAAAAACAAAGACTTAAAGCGCGGCGCCTGAATCCGTTTCAACGCGACGCGCGTCGCGCGGCGGCTCAGCTTGCTTCGCGCATCGCTTCGGCGGCCTGCAGGTCGACCGACACGAGCTGGCTGACGCCCTGCTCGGCCATCGTGACGCCGAACAGCCGGTTCATGCGCGCCATGGTGATCGGGTTGTGGGTGATGATGACGAACCGCGTCTCGGTAGTGGCGGCCATCTCGTCCATCAGATTGCAGAAACGCTCGACATTGTGATCGTCGAGCGGTGCGTCGACTTCGTCGAGCACGCAGATCGGCGCCGGATTGGTCAGGAACACGGCAAAGATCAGCGACATCGCCGTCAACGCCTGCTCGCCACCGGACAGCAGCGTCATGGTCTGCGGCTTTTTGCCGGGCGGGCGGGCCAGGATTTCAAGCCCGGCCTCGAGCGGATCGTCGGATTCGATCAGCTGCAATTCCGCCGTGCCGCCGCCGAACAGATGCGAGAACAGCCGCTGGAAATGGCTGTTGACCACGTCGAAGGCGGCAAGCAACCGCTCGCGGCCTTCGCGGTTCAGGCTCTGGATCGCTTGCCGGAGCTTGCGGATCGCCTCGATGATGTCTTCGCGCTCCGACACGATCGTCTCCAGCCGGTCGGAAAGCTCCTTCTGCTCTTCCTCGGCACGAAGATTGACGGCGCCGAGCCGTTCGCGCTCGATCTTCAGCCGGTCGAGCTGGCGCTCGATCTCGGCCATTTCGGGCATCGGGCTGTCGGCCTCCAGACCGGTGTGGCGGATGACCAGATGCGGCGGCGTGTTCAGCGTTTCCTGGATGCGCGCCTCGACCTCCAGCCGGCGTTCGTCGGCCGCGGTCAACCGCTCTTCGGCGCGGACGCGGGTCTCGCGCGCCTCGGCCAGCGACTGGATGGCGCCGGTGGCCGCCTTGTCCATTTCGGATTGCCGGTTTTCCGCTTCCTGCAGACGGTCGGCGGCGGCCTTGCGCAAGGTCTCGGCCTCCGTCAGCTGTGACAGCAAGGCGCGCCGCTTGGCGTCGATTTCATCGGGCGCATCGGCCAGCCGCTCGCGTTCGGCCTCGGCCTCGGCCTTGCGTTCGCCAAGCGATGCGATCTGCGTCGAGGCGTTTTCGGCCCGCTCCAGCCAGTTGCTACGCTCGGCGCCAATGGCATCGAGCCGGCGCGTGCGCGCCTCGGCTTCGCGGCGCAGCCCCTCATGCACGGCACGCGCATCGGCAAGCGTGGCGCGATCGCGGGCGACATTGGCTGCGGACTGTTCGAGCTGCAATTGCAAATCGCCGAGATCGGGCGCGTCCTGCAGCAGCATTTCGGCCTCGGCGAAGGCCGCCGAAGTCTCTTCATGGCTATCGACGATGCGGGCGCGCGCCTCATCCAGTGCCGCGCGCCGGCTCGCCAATTCGCCGCCGGCCTTTTCGGCCTCGGCCAGCGCGTTGCGGGCGGCGTCCAGCCGATGCTGGGCGTCACGCCCAGCCTGGCGCGCGTTGCGCTCGGTCTCGCTCGCCAGGCGAAGCGCCTGTTCGGCCTGGGCCAGTGCCTCCTCGGCCTGGCGCAGGACGAGCGTCGCCTGCACCGCTTCGGCATCAAGTTCAGCCAGCCGGTTCTTCTGCGCCAGCCTTTGCGCGGCCGCGGTGGGCGCATCGGCACTGGCGGTAAAGCCGTCCCAGCGCCAGAGCGCGCCCTCGCGGCTGACCAGCCGCTGGCCGGGAGCAAGAAGCGCCTGCAGCCGGCGGCCATCGCCTGATACAACGATACCGATCTGCGCCAGGCGGCGGGCAAGCTGTGCCGGCGCGTGAACGACGCTGGCAAGGCTCCTGACGCCTTCAGGCAGAGCCGCGTCGCCGGGCTGGATCTCGCTTTCGCCCCAATGCACCGGTGCGCTGCGGTCGAGCGGCACGTCGAGATCTTCGCCAAGGGCCGCACCCAGCGCCGTCTCGAAGCCACGCTCGACGCTGATCTGCTCCAGCACGGCTGGGAAGAGATCGCCGCTGGCGGCATTCAGGATCTTGGCCAGCGTGCGCGCTTCGGTCTCGATGCGTGCCAGCTCGGCCCTGGCATCCTGCAGCGGCGGCCGGGCCGCGCTTTCGCTGGCGCGGGCATCGATGACCGATTGCTCGGCCTGCGCCACGGCAGCCTCGGCCTCATCCAGCAGCGCCATCGCCTGTTCGACCAGCATGCGCTTCTCGGCCGGATCCGGCAGGCCGGCGACCTTGGAGAGGATATCAGACAGTTCCCGGTCGACATCGGCAAGCTGACGGCCGAAACGGTCGCGGCGCTCGGCGGTGTCGCGCAGCGTCCGTTCGATCTGGTTGCGCGAGGCGGCAGCCTCGGCCCGCTCGGCGGTCAGCGCGGCGAGTTTGGCTTCGCTTGCCGCAAGCATCGATGCCGCCTGTTCGAAAGCCGCGCGGGTGCTGGCTTCGCGCTCGGCAGCACCGGCATTTTCGGAATTGAGCGCGGCTTCTTCGGTGCGAAGGCGCTCAAGAATATCCGCATTGTCGCGGACCATGCGTTCCTCGCGCGCAATGTCGCCGTCGAGTTGTTGCAGCCGGCGCTCGAGTTCGCCCTGACGGGCGCGGATGCGGCCGGCTTCCTCCTCGATCTGCGACTTGGCGATCGACAGGCGCTGGAAGGCGGCGGCAGCGGCGGCTTCCGCGTCGCGCAGCTCCGGCAGCCGGTGGGCGCCGATGCCTTGCTCCCTTGCGGCGGCCATCTGGGCTGCGGCGCGGTCACCGACCAGCGCGGTGGCAACCGACAGCGCCGAGCGCGCCTCGCCTTCCTGTGTCTTGGCCAGTGTCCAGCGCAGATGCAGCAGCGTCGCTTCCGCCTTGCGGATATCGGCCGACAGGTTCTTGAAGCGTGACGCCTGGCGCGCCTGGCGCTTCAGGCTTTCGATCTGGCTTTCCAGTTCGCCGACGACGTCGTCCAGGCGCTCCAGGTTCTGCTCGGCCGCCTTCAGCCGCAACTCGGCCTCGTGGCGACGGGTGTGCAGGCCGGAAATGCCGGCAGCCTCTTCGAGCAAGGCGCGGCGCGCCTGCGGCTTGGCCTGGATCAGTTCGCCGATGCGGCCTTGCCCGACCATCGATGGCGAGCGCGCGCCGGTCGACTGATCGGCGAACAGGAGCTGGACATCCTTGGCGCGCGCCTCCTTGCCGTTGATGCGATAGAGCGAGCCCGCCTCGCGTTCGATCCGGCGCGACACCTGCAACTCGTCAGCATCGTTGAAGGCAGCGGGCGCCGAGCGGTCGCTGTTGTCGAGGAAAAGCGTGACTTCAGCGGTGTTGCGTGCCGGGCGTGTGCCCGAGCCGGAAAAGATGACGTCGTCCATCCCGGACGCGCGCATGTTCTTGTAGGAGCTTTCGCCCATTACCCAGCGCAGCGCCTCGACCAGGTTCGACTTGCCGCAGCCATTCGGCCCGACAATGCCCGTCAGGCCGCGTTCGATGACGAACTCGCCGGGCTCGACGAAGGACTTGAAACCAAGGAGGCGAAGGCGCGAAAACTTCATTCGCGCCGCCCGCTAAGCGGATTCAGCAAAAGTGTGCCGCGGTTTCCACGGCAAGGCAAATGGGCGACCGGCGTCGGGCGCGGCCGTTTCGATGCTGCCTGAGCGTCAGAGCAGAGGGTCGATGATGGCCGACATTTCCGCAATCGACATCGCCCCCTTGTAGGTCTTACCGTTGATGAAGAAGGTCGGTGTCGAGTCGACCTTGAATTCATTGGCGCCGCGCTTCTGGACCGATCTCACATCGTCCAGAAGTTTCTGGTCCGTCAAGCAGGCCTCGAAGGACTCCTGTGTAAAACCGGCCAGCTTGGAGATCTGCAGCAGCGCATCCTTGGTATTGGGCACTCCAACCCAGTTCGCCTGCTGCCTGAACAGCACGTCCACCATCGGGAAATAGTTATCCTTGGCGCAGCGCGCCAGCATGAATCCGGCTTCGGCGCTCGGATCGAACGGAAATTCGCGCAGGATGTAGCGGGCCTTGCCGGTGTCGATGTACTTGGTCTTCAGGTCCGGAAAAGTGGTCTCGGCGAAATGCGCGCAATGCGGGCAGGTCATCGAGGCGTATTCGACGATGGTCACCTTGGCGTCGTCCTTGCCAAGCTGCTTGTCGGGCAGCGCACCCGGCTTCAGCAGTTCCGCCATATCCACGGTGCCCTGGGCTTCCGGTGCAGTCGCGGCGGCCGGCGTGGCCGGCTTCGCAGGCGCGGCCGGGTCCGCGGGCTTTACATCCGCCGCCTTGGCTTGCTCGTCAGAGTCGCTGCAGGCGGCGAGCAGGGCGACCGCCGGAATGGCGGCCAGCGAAGTCAGGACGTTTCTGCGAGACAAGCTTTGGCCAAACGGGGGACGGTTCATACGAATCACCTGACAAGAGTTGGATTTTGCAATGCAAAGGCACGAAAAAGCGAGAGTTGGCGCGAATTAAGGCATCTCCATCCCCAATCCAATCGCCAAACCTGACAGGGGCGATCACGAATGCGAGATATTGACGACAAATCTATGACTTCCTTTCGCCCAGAATGGTGGCGCCGAGCCTTTCCAGCGAGGCGCGCAGCCCATCATCGTCGACCAGGCCGACGGTCGAGGACAGTTTCGTCTTCTCGGCCGCGGTCAGCGGCCTGAAGGTCGGTTTGCGCTTTCCTTGGTCCGCTGTCATCGGCTTCTGCAGGATCCTGATCCGGCTGATGGCGGTGAAACCGAGGAAAGCGTTGACCCGGTTGATGATCTCGCCGGTCTCGTGCTGCAGGTGCAGCGCCGCCATGCCTTCGCAGGCGATGACCAGCACCGCCGGCTCGAACGGATCGTCTTCATGCATGCGGCGCGGCCACTGGATTTTTTCGGGACGCGAGCGGCTGGCAAGGCGTGGCCCGGCAATCTCTTCCCACGACTGGACGAGGCCGATCGAAATGCCGGCCCGCTTGCGCAGCACCGGGTCGAGGATTTTGGTCGCAAGATCGCTGACCGGGACGGGATTGCCGTAGGGCGTTCTCCCTGCCATGTACGTTCTCCAGCCTCACCAGCATCGGCCAAGGCCAATTCCCGATCAATGGCACCAGCAGACCAGACCCGCAAGACCACACCCCCATTCGGTGCCGACATCGCGTCCCGCCTGCTCGGCTGGTACGATGTGCATCATCGCGAGTTGCCGTGGCGCATCACGCCGCGTGAGCACGCGCGCGGCGTGATGCCCGATCCCTACCGCATCTGGCTGTCCGAAGTCATGCTGCAGCAAACCACTGTCGAAGCGGTGAAGGCCTATTTTCGCGTCTTCGTCGAGAAATGGCCTGATGTCGGGGCGCTTGCTGCGGCACCGACCGAGGATGTGATGAAGGCCTGGGCCGGGCTCGGCTACTATTCCCGCGCGCGCAATCTCAAGGCCTGCGCCGACCTAGTGGCCCAGCGCGGCGGCCGGTTTCCCGACACGGAAGCCGGCCTCAGGGAACTGCCCGGCATCGGCGCCTATACATCGGCGGCGATCACCGCGATCGCCTTCGACCGCCCAGCCGCCGTCGTCGACGGCAATGTCGAACGCGTCATCTCCCGGCTGTTTTCGATCACAACACCGCTGAGCGAAGCCAAGGCCGAGATACGCGCCCATGTCGAGCGTATGGTGCCAGGGACAAGGCCGGGCGATTTCGCCCAGGCGATGATGGATCTCGGCGCCACCATCTGCACGCCACGCCGGCCGCGCTGCATGCTGTGCCCGCTGCGCGAAGATTGCAGCGCGGTCGTTTCAGGTGACCCCGAACATTTCCCGGTGCGGCTGCCCAAGGCCGACAAGCCGCTGCGGCGCGGTGCGGCCTTCATCGCCGTGCGGGGCGACGGCGCCGTTCTCCTGCGCAAACGGGCGGAGAAAGGCCTGCTTGGCGGCATGACCGAAGTGCCGACGACCGCCTGGACAGCGCGGATCGATGGCGCCACCACGCAAGCGGCGGCACCCTTTCCCGGCAACTGGAAGCCCACGGGGCGGATCGCCCATGTCTTCACCCACTTCGCGCTCGAGCTCGACGTGTTCCTCGCCCACACGAACGGCGAGACGCCGGCCGGCCATTTCTGGTCGCTGCCTTCGGACATTTCAGGCGAAGCACTGCCCACTGTCATGAAAAAGGCAATCGAGGCTGCGATACCCGGCGCGACGAAAAAACCGTCGCCACACAGTGCAAAGAGGCCCCATGACTGAAATCCGCCACATCGTTTTCGACATCGGCAGGGTGCTGATCCACTACGATCCGAATATTCCGTTCAGCCTCCTCATTCCGGATGCCGAAGAGAGAAAGTGGTTCTTCGACAATGTCTGCACGCATGACTGGAACATCGAGCAGGATCGCGGCCGGACATGGCAAGAGGCCGAGGCGCTGCTGATTGCGGAGCATCCCGATCACGCGGAAAACATCCGCAATTTCCGCCGCTACTGGCACGACATGGTGCCGCACGCCTATGACGACAGTGTCGCCATCATGGTCGGCCTGATCGAAAGCGGCCACGACGTGACCATGCTGACCAATTTCGCCAGCGACACGCTCTCCGAGGCGCGCAAACGCTTCGATTTTCTCGAACGGCCGCGCGGCGTCACCATCTCCGGCGAAGTCGGGATGATCAAGCCGGACCGCGGCATCTACGACCATCACGTCGCCGCGTTCGGGCTCGAGCCGTCGGCCACGCTGTTCATCGACGACAGCCAGAAGAACGTCGACGGCGCCAAGGCGGCCGGCTGGCAAGCGGTGCTGTTCACCGATGCCAAGACGCTTCAGGCAGACCTTGAACGCCTCGGAATCATGGCGTGATTTGAATCGCTTCCGGCGTTCCGTTGATACCTTGAGTCAGCGAGAATGGTGGCAATTGGCAGGGGTTCAGGCCCCTGCCCGCTCCATGCCGAGCCGGGCAATGCGGCGAAGCTCGTCGATCGGGGTCAGGCCGCCGCTGCGCTCATAGTGCCAGAAGGTCCAGCCGTTGCAGGCATCCAGGCCCTGCACTTCGGCGCCGATCTTGTGGATCGAGCCGGCGCTGTCGCCGATCGCCACGGTGCCGTCGGCGCGCACCTTGGCCGCCCAGCGCTTCTTGGCGTCGTAGAGCGTGGCGCCCGGAACCATCAGCCCGGTATCGATGAGACTGACGAAGGCGACGCGCGGCTCGGCGCGCTTGCCGGTGAGCACGGTCAGGTCGGCGCCGTCCAGCGGCCGCACCGCGTCGATGCGCTCGTTGGCGGCATCGATATAGGCCTGCTCCCGCTCGATGCCGACGAAATGGCGGCCAAGCCTTTTGGCCACCGCGCCGGTGGTGCCTGAGCCAAAGAAGGGGTCGAGTACGATGTCGCCGGGTTTGGTCGAGGCCATCATGATGCGCGCGAGCAGCGCTTCCGGCTTCTGCGTCGGATGCAGCTTGTCGCCATTGTCGTTCTTCAGCCGCTCGCCGCCGGTGCAGATCGGAAACAGCCAGTCAGAGCGCATCTGGATGTCGTCGTTCGAGGCCTTCATGGCTTCGTAATTGAAGGTGTAGCCCTTGCACTTCTGGTCGCGCGACGCCCAGATCATCGTCTCATGCGCATTTTGGAAACGGCGGCCACGGAAATTCGGCATCGGATTGGTCTTGCGCCAGACGACGTCGTTGAGGATCCAGAAGCCCAGATCCTGCATCTTGGCGCCGACCCGGAAGATGTTGTGATAAGAGCCGATGACCCAGATAGTGCCATTGGGCTTCAGCACCCGCCGCGCCGCCAGCAGCCAGGCGCGGGTGAAGGCGTCGTAGGCCTCGAAGCTCTCGAACTGGTCCCAATCGTCGTCGACGGCATCGACCTTCGACTGGTCGGGCCGGTGCAGGTCACCATCGAGCTGAAGATTGTAGGGCGGATCGGCGAAAATGACGTCGATCGACTTTTCCGGCAGCCGATCGAGCGCGGCAACGCAGTCACCCTTGAGGATCGTGTCCAGCCATTCGGATTGCTGGGGGGCGTGGGATAGCTCGTCGAGAAGACGCACGGCAGACATTCTGACACCCGAGGCACGCGTTACAGTTTTACTCTCTGTTATGGTTACCGATCAGCGTAAATATTCGGTGAAGGCCACCGCGGATCTCCAAATTTGCGAAGGCGGCCCTGTTGGTGTATGCCGCGCCGCCTGAGCCTTCCCTGGCCCTTCCTTCTCCCAACCGTCCGGATCACCATGCCCCAGCCAGACCTTGTCATCTTCGATTGCGACGGCGTGCTCGTCGATTCCGAAATCGTCGCCGCGCGGGTCGAGGCGGAACTGCTGACCTTGGCCGGCTACGAAATATCGGCTGAGGAACTCGCCGAGACCTACGCCGGACTGACCTTCAAGGACATCATGATGCGGGTCGAGGAGAAGTCCAGCATCCCGTTCCAGGCCTCGCTGATCGACCGCGCCGAAGACCTCGTCGATCGCAAATTGCGCAGCGACGTCCGCGCCATCGACGGCGTGCGCGAGGCGGTCGCCGCGGTCACCGCTCCGCACTGCGTCTGCTCGAATTCGCGCTCCGAGCGGATCGAATTCATGCTGGAGAAGGTGCACCTGCTGCCGTTTTTCACCGGCCGGATCTTCTCGGCCCTGGAGATACCAAGCAAGAAGACCAAGCCGGCGCCCGACGTGTTCCTGTTCGCTGCGGAGAAACTCAACGCCAAGCCGGCGAACACATTCGTCATCGAGGATTCCGTGCACGGCGTCCACGGCGCCAGGACGGCCGGCATGCGCGTGATCGGCTTCACCGGCGCCGGCCACAGCTATCCCGGTCATGCCGACGCCTTGACGGAAGCCGGCGCCGAGACGGTCATTCGGCGCTGGGCGGAGCTGAAAAGCGTGATCGCCGCGCTGTCGGAGTGGTCGGCTGACGCCTGAGAGACGTGCGTCTCGACGCGAGACTAGTTCGTCGCGACAGCCTTCTTCTTGTGATTCTTCTTCGGCTTGTCCGTCGTCCCCTTCGGCGCGTTTTCATCATATCCGGCAAAGGCCTGATAGTCCTGCGCCGACGGTTCGGGCACGACGACATTGGAATCTGTGAAGACAAACTGCGTCGCGACCGACGGGTCGGTGACCTGGATCTGATACGGATGGATCTGCGAGTAGAGAACATCCGTGCCATGCATCACCGCGATACGGATCGGCATGGTGATGGTGCCGGGGGAAAATTTCGGTCCGGGCACAACCTTGCCGGCGACCGCGATCTTCATCGTCAACTGCCCGTTGGCGCGCAGACAATCACGGGTCACGTCGCTGATCGACGCCTGGTAGATGATGTTCGCAGACTCGTCGGGCGCGGTCGCGGCCGCGTCGGCCGCGGCCTGTGCCTCCTGCGCCTGCTGCTCGGCCTCGGCCTGGTTCCTCGGCTTGCGCATGGGCTTCGACTTGGGCTTCTGCACGCCCTTGGCATAGGTGTTGAAGAAGGCCGTGCCGTCGCGCACCGTCACTCTGGGGCAATAGGCCTGCAACTGGCTAGACAGGACCTTGGGATCCTGTGGCGGCGGCGGCGCTGTCGGATCCTTCTTGCCGAAGCCGAGGTCCAGGATGCCATTGTCGCTCGATTGGCAGCCGGCGGCGGCGAGCATAAAGCCGGTAAGCGCAAGACCCGCCAAAAAGCGGCCACTGAATGTACGAAACGCCATGAAACTGCACTTCCCTCTCGCAAAGCTGGTGACGTATATCAACCGCGCGGCAAAAATGCGACTGAGCCAGCGCAGAAATTAACCACCTTGTGGTGAACGGAAAACCCAGCGGTAACGGATTTGTGACATGCACTATGTGAGTACCCGCGGCGAAGCGCCCGTGCTTGGATTTTCCGACGCTGTGCTGGCTGGACTGGCGCGTGACGGCGGGCTTTACGTGCCGCGCGAGTGGCCGCAGTTTTCCGCTGCCGAGATCCGCGCCATGCGCGGCCTTGCCTATCCTGATCTCGCAATCCGCGTGCTGTCGCCCTTCCTTGGCGACGAAATCCCGGCGCCCGTCTTCGAGCGCCTGGTCCGCGAAGCCTATGCCACCTTCCGCCACGAGGCCGTCTGCCCGCTGGTGCAGACCGGCCCCAACACCTTCATCCTGGAACTCTTCCACGGGCCGACTCTCGCCTTCAAGGACGTGGCGATGCAGCTTCTGGCCCGGCTGATGGACCATGTGCTTGCCGAACGCGACCAGCACGCCACCATCGTCGGCGCCACCTCGGGCGATACCGGCGGCGCCGCCATCGATGCCTTTGCCGGGCGCAGCCGCACCGACATCTTCATCCTTTTCCCGCATGGCCGCGTCTCGCCGGTGCAGCAGCGGCAGATGACGACGTCGACCGCGCAAAATGTTCATGCGCTGGCGATCGAAGGCAATTTCGACGATTGCCAGGGCCTGCTCAAGGACATGTTCAACGATCACGGCTTTCGCGACCGGGTTGCGCTGTCGGGCGTCAATTCGATCAACTGGGCCCGCATCATGGCCCAGATCGTCTATTATTTCTCCTCGGCGCTGTCGCTGGGCGCGCCGGACAGGCCGGTCTCCTTCACGGTGCCGACAGGTAATTTCGGCGATATCTTCGCCGGCTATGCCGCCAAGAAGATGGGCCTGCCGATCGAGCGGCTGATCATCGCCACCAACGACAACGACATCCTGGCGCGCACTTTCGCAACCGGCGAATACCGCACCAAGGGCGTCTTTGCGACCACTTCGCCGTCGATGGACATCCAGGTGTCGTCCAATTTCGAACGCCTGCTGTTCGAGGCTTCCAACCGTGACGCCGCGACCGTGCGGGGCTACATGGACGGTCTCAAGCAGTCTGGCGCTTTCACCATCGAAACGCAGCAAATCGCTGGGATGCGGTCTGAATTCGACGCCGGCCGCGCAACCATGGACGAAGTCGCCGCCACCATCCGTTCGACGCTCGCCGGCAGCAACTACCTGCTCGATCCGCACACCGCGGCAGCCGTGCATGTGGCGGCGGGCAAGGCTTCAGGCGCGGTGCCGATGGTGGTGCTTGGCACCGCCCATCCAGCAAAATTCCCCGCCGCCGTCGAAGCCGCCAGCGGCGTCTCGCCCGCACTGCCCGCATGGCTAGGTGGGTTGATGACATCGGAGGAAAAATACACGGTACTTCCATCCGACCTGAAAATGGTGGAAGATTACGTCGGCCGCCGCGCGCGGGCGGCGCGTTAGGGAGTAGTAGCCATATGGGTGTTGAGGTAAGCCGTCTGTCGAACGGCCTGACAGTCGCCACCGAAACCCTTCAAAGCATCGAATCGGTTGCCCTTGGTGCCTGGGTCAAGTCAGGTGCCCGCAACGAACGCGACGAAGAGCATGGCATGGCCCATCTGCTCGAGCACATGGCGTTCAAGGGCACGAAAAGGCGAAGCGCCTTCGAAATCGCCTCGGAGATCGAGGACGTCGGCGGCGAGATCAACGCCGCCACCAGCGTCGAGACCACCTCCTACTATGCCAGGGTGCTCTCCGACGACGTTCCGCTGGCCGTCGACATTCTTGCCGACATCCTGCAGGAGTCCGAGTTCGACCCGCAGGAGCTCGAACGCGAGCAGCATGTGATCCTGCAGGAGATCGGCGCCGCACACGACACGCCCGACGACATCGTCTTCGACCGTTTCACCGAGACAGCCTTCCGCCACCAGACGATCGGCCGCTCGATCCTGGGCACGCCGGAAACCGTCAAATCCTTCACCTCGAAGCAGTTGCACGATTTCATCGAGCGGCAATACGGCGCCGAGCGCATGGTGATCGTCGCTGCCGGCGACATCAAGCACGACAATTTCGTGCGCGAGGTTGAAAAGCAACTCGGCGGCTTCCGCAGCAAGGCCGACAGCACCATCCCGCAATATGCGCAATATGTCGGCGGCGACTTCCGCGAGGACCGCGACCTGATGGACGCGCAGATTGTGCTGGGCTTCGAGGGCCGCGCCTATCATGTGCGCGACTTCTATGCCTCGCAGGTGCTGTCGATGATCCTCGGCGGCGGCATGTCGTCGCGTCTTTTCCAGGAAGTCCGCGAAAAGCGCGGCCTGTGCTATTCGGTCTATGCCTTCCACTGGGGCTTTTCCGACACCGGCGTCTTCGGTGTCCATGCCGCGACCGGCCAGAGCGATATCGCCGAACTGGTGCCGGTCATCATCGACGAACTGCAGAAGGCCGGCGAGAAGATCCTGCAGGAAGAGCTCGACCGGGCGCGCGCCCAATATCGCGCCGGGCTGATCATGTCCGCCGAAAGCCCGGCCAGCCGCGCCTCGCAGATCGCGCGGCAGCTGCTTCTGTTCGGCCGGCCGATCGCCAAGGAAGAACTGATGGAACGGCTGTCGGCGCTCACGATCGAGCGACTGACCGACCTGTCGTCGCGGCTGTTCTCGACCAAGCCGACGCTTACAGCTGTCGGGCCTGTGGGTACGCTGGCGCCATACGAGGCGATCCTCGATTCGCTTGCGGGCACGCAGACCGCGACCCGCAAGCTCGCCGTCTAAGCCCCTCAAAGCGTCGTGTTCGCGCTCCCTTTCTTTCGCCGTGACCTGCCGGCGCTGAAGGGTGACTACGTCATGCTGCGCGTGCCCTTCACGAATGACTATCGCGAATGGGCGGCGGTGCGTGGCGAAAGCCGTGCCTTTCTCGAGCCATGGGAGCCACGCTGGACTCCCGACGAACTCGACCGCACTGCCTGGCGGCTGCGCATCAGCCGCTACCGCGAAGACTATGCGCAGGGAACCGCGATCGCCTTCTTCATCTTCGAAAAGAGCAGCGGCAAGCTGGCGGGCGGCATCACGCTCGGCAACATACGCCATGGCGTCTCGCAAAGCGGCCATGTCGGCTATTGGATCGGCGAGCGCTTTGGCGGTCGTGGCCTGATGACCGACGCGGTCAAGGTGGTGACGCGCTTCGCCTTCGATACGCTGAGGTTGCACCGGATCGAAGCGGCCTGTATTCCCGACAACGCCCGGTCGATCCGCGTGCTTGAAAAAGCCGGATTCCGGCGCGAAGGACTTCTGCGATCCTATCTCAGGATCAACGGCATCTGGCAGGACCACTACCTCTACGCCCGGATCTCGGACGATCCGCCGGGCGCTGGAACGAAGGACTGATCTTGACGAATTTCCTGCGAAACGGGCCGCTGTTCGCCTTTGTCCTCGCGACAATCCTGACGCTGTGCGCGGCATCGTCGGCCTTCGCCGTCGAACCGATCAAGATTGCCCGCGACGACGTCGCGCTCGACCTTTCGGGCGCCGTCGAGATCTACCGGAACCAGGGCGAGAATTTCCAGGTGTCGACCGCTCCCGGACCGGACGGCATCGTGCGGCGCATCGAGGTCGAGGCTAATGATGCGCGTTCGACCGGCGACTGGGCGGTGTTCGCGCTGGCCAACACCACCGACCAGCAGCTCGACCGGCTGATCGTCGCGCCGCATTTCCGACTGGTGAATTCCGGCATCTTCTGGCCCGATCTCGGCTCGACCCGTATCGCCGCCATCACGCCCAGCGAAGGCTTCGCGCTCGACCGCCAGACCAGCCCCGACGCCGACGTGTTCCGGGTGACGCTGAACCCGGGCACGGTGATCACCTTCATCGCCGAACTGGCTTCGCCGAAACTGCCGCAAGTCTATTTGTGGGATCCGGAATCCTACAAGGACTCGGTCAATTCCTACACGCTGTTTCGCGGCATCGTCATCGGCATCGCCGGCTTGCTGGCGCTGTTCCTGACCATCCTTTTCGTGGTCAAGGGAACCTCGATGTTCCCGGCGACCGCGGCGCTCGCCTGGGCGGTGCTGGCCTATATTTGCGTCGATTTCGGCTTCCTCAACAAGATCATCGAGATCTCGCCCGGCAACGAGCAGATGTGGCGAGCGGGAACGGAGGTGGCGCTGGCGGGAACCTTCGTGGTGTTCCTGTTCGCCTATCTCAACCTCAACCGATGGCACGGCCATTTCAGCTATGGCGCGCTGGTCTGGATCCTTGGACTGCTGCTGATCGCCGGCGTCGCCATCGTCGATCCGGCCGTCGCCGCCGGCATCGCCAGGCTGTCCTTCGCCGCCACCGCGCTGACCGGGCTCGGCCTGATCATCTTCCTCGGCATACGCGGCTACGACCGCGCCATCATGCTGGTGCCCAGTTGGGTCATGGTGCTGTTGTGGCTGTGCGGGTCATGGATGGCGATCACCGGCATGCTCGACAACGACATCGCCCAGCCGGCATTGGGCGGCGGACTGATCCTGATCATCCTTCTGATCGGCTTCACCGTCATGCAGCACGCCTTTGCCGGCGGCGCGCTGCACCAGGGCCTGTTCTCCGACCTCGAGCGGCAGGCGCTGGCAGTGGCCGGATCTGGCGATACGGTGTGGGACTGGGACGTGCTGCGCGACCGCGTCGTCACCAAGCCCGATGTCAGCATCCAGCTCGGTCTGGCGCCAAACAGCCTTGGCGGTGCCGCGCGCAACTGGCTGCCGGTGCTGCATGCCGACGATCGCGACACCTTCCGCACGACGCTTGACGTGGTGCTGGAACACCGGCGCGGCCGGGTGTCGCAGAACTTCCGCCTGCGCGGCGCCGACGGCCACTATCACTGGTTCTCGCTGCGCGCGCGGCCGGTGATCGGGTCGGACGGCGAAGTCATTCGCTGCGTCGGCACCATGGTCGACGTCACCGAACAGAAGAAATCCGAGGAGCGTCTGCTGCACGACGCCGTGCACGACAATTTGACCGGGCTGCCGAACCGCGAACTGTTGATGAACCGGCTGGAAGCGGTCATCTCGATCGCCCGCACCGAAGAAAAAGTGCGCCCGACCGTCTTCGTCATCGACATCGACCGTTTCAAGCAGGTCAATGACGGGCTCGGCATCTCGGCCGGCGACACCATCCTTTTGACCATTGCGCGCCGGCTGCACCGGTTGCTCAAGCCGAAGGATTCGCTGTCGCGTTTTGCCGGCGATCAGTTCGCACTAATGCTGTTGTCCGAGCAGGATCCGTCCCGCATCGCCGCCGTCGCTGACGCCATCAAGCATGCCATCAACAACCCGATCACCTTTGCCAAGCGCGAGATCGTGCTGACCGCATCGATCGGACTGATCACCTGGAACTCGACGCAGATGTCGGCCGAGGACATGGTCAAGGACGCCGAGCTTGCCATGCATCAGGCCAAGCGCTTCGGCGGCGACAGGATCGAGCCGTTCCGCCCGGCCTTCCGCACCGTCGGCACCGACAGGTTGCAGTTCGAATCCGACCTGCGCCGCGCCATCGAACGGCGCGAATTCACGCTCGCCTATCAGCCGATCGTGCGGCTGGAGGATGGCAGCGTCGCCGGCTTCGAGGCCTTGCTGCGCTGGGACCATCCGCGTCGCGGCATGATCCCGCCGGCAGATTTCATCCCGGTCGCCGAAAGCTGCGGGCTGATCGTGCAGCTCGGCCTCTTCGCCATGCAGCAGGCGGCCGAGGACCTTGCCGGATGGCAAAAGCAGATCGGCGACGCGCCGCTGTCGGTCTCGGTCAACCTGTCCAGCCGCCAGCTCATCCGCCGCGACCTGGTCAGCGACGTCCGCTCGGTCATCGCACGCGCCAATCTGAAGCCGCGCTGCTTCCGGCTCGAGCTCACTGAATCGCTGGTGATGGATAATCCCGAGCAGACGGCCCATGTGCTGACCAAGCTGAAACAGCTCGGCATCGGCCTGTCGCTGGACGATTTCGGCACCGGCTATTCCTCACTGGCTTATCTGACGCGTTTTCCCTTCGACACGATCAAGATCGACAAGAGCTTTGTCGACGACAACACCCCCAAACGCGCGGTGCTGCTCAAATCCATGGTCAACATGGCGCATGAACTCGGACTGTCCGTGGTCGCCGAGGGCATTTCGGACGAACGCGACGCGCTGGAGCTGCGCCAGATGGGCTGCGAATATGTGCAAAGCTTCATGTTCGGCGCGCCGATGCCGGGCGACCAGGTGCTGAAGACGCTGAAGGAACAGTATCCGCTGACGCAAGCCTGAGACCTCTGTGATGAGGCTCAGGCGTGTCCGGCGGCGAGGCTGAGATGGGCGAGGTCGATGCCGATCGAGGCGAGGATGCGGTCGTACTTGCGCTCAATGTCGGTGTCGAACAGAAGCTCGGCGTTGGCCGGGCAAGTCAGCCAGCCATTCTCGGCGATCTCGGTCTCCAACTGGCCGGCGCCCCAACCCGAATAGCCGAGCGCCATCAGCGCGTGACGGGGTCCACGGCCAGACGAAATGGCGCGCAATATGTCGACGGTCGCGGTCAGGCAGATGTCGTCCGACACGGTCAGCGACGATTCCACCCTGTAGTCACCCGAATGCAGGACGAAACCCCGGCTGCGATCGACGGGCCCGCCATTGCGCACGACGAAATCGCGAGCCTGCGCCGGCAAGCGGATCGCTTCCTGTTCGTTCATGATGCCCAGTTGCACGAGCAGATCCGGAAAAAGCATCTGCTGTGTCTGGTTGATGATCAGGCCCATCGCGCCTTCATCGCTGTGCGCGCAGACGTAGATGACCGAGCGCGTGAAACGGTCGTCCTTCATGCCGGGCATGGCAATCAGGAACTGATCGTCGAGAAAACCGCGGCTGGCGGCTGTCTTCTTGTGGCGCAACAAGTCCATGACAGCAAAGGTAACGCGTTTCCAAAGCGCCGAAAAGATGCACCGTGCGGGATTCGACCAAAGCCTATGTGACCAGGCAGAGCATTCTTCCCTCGAGGTCACGCAAATATGATACCGGCAAGGTCATGAAAACATTGCGCGGCCACGAACGGACGATCAAATCACCGCCATGCAAAGCTTGAAAATCCTGCTGCTCGGCGCCGCCATCGGATCGGCAACCGTTCTTCCCGCCGCCGCTTCATCATCGTCGTGGTACAACAGCGAAGGCGGCAAGGTCCGGCTGGTGACCAGCGGCAAGGCCGATGCCGCCGGCCGCATCCAGGGCGTTCTCGACATAGCGCTCAAGCCCGGCTGGAAGACCTACTGGCGTGACCCGGGCGACGCGGGCGTGCCGCCGCAGCTCGACATTTCAGCCAGCACGAACATCGCCGACGCCCAGCTTTCCTTCCCGGCGCCGCAGCGTCATGACGAAGGCTATGGCAAATGGGCAGGCTACGACTATCCGGTTTCGCTGCCGGTCGTGTTCACCCTGTCGGCGGCGAAAGATCCAGCCGTTATCGACGCCGACATCTTTCTCGGCATTTGTGAAACGATCTGCATTCCGGTGCAGACGCGGCTGACCGTCGACCCCGGCTCCGATCCGGACAATGCCGAAGACACGGCGCTGGTGAAGGCGAGCTTCGCGGCGTTGCCTACACCCGCAAGGTCCGATTTCGGCATCAACGTGCTGCCGGGTGACCACGAGACGCTGATTGTCGAAGCGAGCTTTCCTGGCGATCCGGAGGCGGCGGATTTCTTTGTCGCCGGCGAGCGGGATTATATGTTCGGCACCCCTGCCCGCAGCGAAAAGGACGGCAAGCTGATCTTCACCGTGCCGATCCTCGACCGCCCGTCGACAACGCCGACGGATGGCGGGCTTCATTATACACTGACAAGTTCGGCCGGCGCCGTCGAAGGGCTGTTGCCGTTTCCTTAAAGCGCGTCGCATTGAACGGATTCATACGACGCACTTGGTCCTCTCTTTGTCCATGTCGTAGTGCCAAAACAGCTGCTCACTTTTGGGCGACATGGACTGAGGCCGCTCCTTGACAGTTGCAGAGGGCCGTCGAGTTCGCTACGCAATCACACGACCTCCCCCATTTTCCCAGACGAGGAACTCATGACCATTTCCGTTGGCGACAAGCTGCCTGATGTGACCTTCAAGACGATGACCGCCGACGGCGCGAAGCCGATCACGTCGGCCGAGATTTTCACAGGCAAGAAGGTTGTGCTTTTCGGTGTTCCGGGCGCTTTCACGCCGACCTGCAGCAACAACCATTTGCCCGGCTATCTCGAGAACCATGACGCCATCCTGGCACGCGGCGTCGATACCATCGCCGTCGTTTCGGTCAACGACGTCCACGTCATGGGCGCCTGGGCGCGCTTCACCGGCGGCGAAGGCAAGATCCTTTTCATCGCCGATGGCAGCGGTGACTTCGCCAAGGCGGTCGGCCTCGACAACGACCTTTCCGCAGCCGGCATGGGACTGCGCTCGAAGCGGTTTTCGATGATCGTCGATGACGGCAAGGTCACGGCGCTCAATGTCGAGACCAAGCCCGGCGTCGACGAGTCCGGCGCGGCTCATATTCTGGGACAGCTCTAACAATATTGGCGACAGCGTTAGGCCAGGGACCGCAAAGTCCCCTCGCCCGACAGCTTTGGGGGGGACCGCGACGATGTCTGACATCTTCTGGCGCAGTATCGCGATCGGCATCGGCGCCACGGCGCTGATGGACATCTGGGCGATTTTCCTGAACACGGTGTTTGCCCAGCCACGACCGAACTGGGGCCTGGTCGGCCGCTGGGTGTGGCATCTCAGGGAAGGCAAGGTCTTCCACGACGATATCGGCGATGCAAAGCCGTACGCGCAGGAAGTGGCGCTGGGCTGGGCCTTTCATTATTTTGTCGGCATCGTCTACGGCATCATCCTGGTCGCGCTGGCGGGAACGGCATGGCTGGCGGCGCCGACCTTCCTGCCGGCCTTCATCCTCGGCATCGTCACCGTCGGTGCCGGCTGGTTCCTGTTGGCGCCTGGCATGGGTGCCGGCTGGGCCGCCTCGAAACGGCCCAAACCGATGCAGATCCGCGCCCTCAACCTGGTATCGCACACGGTGTTCGCGCTCGGGCTTTACGGCACGGCGCTGCTGATCCGCTGAAGCGAAGTTAATCGTCGCGACGCTGCGCCGGTGCGTCGATCGGCTGCCATCCGTGGACAAGGCGGCGTGCGCCGAGATCGTAGGCGAAGTGGTTGCCGCCGCCCGCCGGTTGATCCGCTTCGCGGCTGATCTGCCGACCGCTGAGGGCGAGCAGCAGCAGCGTTCCGACGCCGCCATGGCCGACGAAGGCAATGTCGCCCGCGTCGGCGGCGCCAAGCACGGCGTCGACCTCGCTCACGATGCGATGCTGGGCATCGATGGCCCGCTCCCATCCGCGAATGCTGTCATGAGGGTTGGCGAAGAACTGGTCCGCGACCGCTTCGAACTCCGGCGGCGGTAAAAACCCCGTCGCCGATCGGTCGTTCTCATGCATCCTTTCCCTCACCTCGATGGCAAGGCCGAGATGTGTTGCGAGGATTTCGGCGGTTTCCAGCGCCTTGCGTTCAGCCGACGACACGATGCGCCGGATCGAGCCGATCCAGGGCTGGTCGAGCATTGCAACCGCTCTCGCTCGTCCGATGTCGGACAACCCCCATTCCGGCACGGGAATGTTGGCATCGACCTGAACCTGGGGATGGGTGACATAATACAGGATCGGCATGATCGAAGATTCCTGCCTGAGAGTGCTGACCTGCTCCTGAGTTCAATAACTCTGGGTCGAGCGCCGCGCCTTCGCTGCTACCGGCTGTTTTGCCTGCGCAACTGGCTTCGGCGCAGCAGCGGGCTTGACCGGGCCTTTCTTGAACGGCGCCATGCCCTCGCGCGCGAGTTCGTCGGCGCGCTCGTTCTCGGCATGGCCGGCGTGGCCCTTGACCCAGTTCCAGGTCACCTTGTGACGCCTGTTGGCCTCATCCAGCGCCTGCCAGAGCTCACCGTTCTTGACCGGCTTCTTGTCGGCCGTCTTCCAGCCGTTCTTCTTCCAGCCGTGGATCCACTTGGAAATGCCGTCCATGACATATTTGCTGTCGGTGTGAAGGTCGACCGTGCAGGGTTCCTTCAACGCATTCAGCGCCGAGATGGCGGCGAGAAGCTCCATGCGGTTGTTGGTGGTCTCCGCCTCGCCGCCGGAAAGCTCCCTGGTGGTGCCGTTGAAGCGCAGGATCGCGCCCCAGCCGCCAGGGCCGGGATTGCCCGAACAGGCGCCGTCGGTGAAGATCTCAACGTGTTTGCTCATGATACCCCATATCAGGCCAATCCATATTCCGAAGGAGACCTGATCGCCCGATGGAATCGCATCCTGCGGATATATTCGGTCGGATCGCGTTTCATCACCAGCCCGCCATTGGGAACGGTCAACCAGTCGTAGAGCCGGGTCAGCATGAAGCGTAGCGCCGAGCCGCGCGCCAGCATCGGCAGCGCCGCCTTTTCCTGGTCGCTCAGGGGACGCACGCTCTGATAGCCGGCCAGCAATGCCTTGCCCTTGGTCAGGTTGAAGGAAAAATCCTTCTCGAAGCACCAGGCGTTGAGGCAGGTGGCGACATCGTAGGCGTAGAGGTCGTCGCAGGCGAAATAGAAGTCGATCAGGCCGGAAAGCTTCTCGCCGAGAAAGAAGACATTGTCCGGGAAAAGATCGGCATGGATGATGCCTTGGGGAAGGTCCGTCGGCCAGTTCCGCTCGAAGTCGGCGAAGTCGGCATCGACCTCGGCAGCCAGACCCGGCTCAACCTCGTCGGCGCGGTCACGGGCGGCATTCCAAAGCTTGCGCCAGCCGTCGATGGCGAGCGCGTTCTGACGCGTCATCGAAAAGTCGGCTCCGGCCAGATGCAAGGCGGCCAGGGCCTTGCCGACCTCGCCGCAGTGCGTCGATGTCGGCCGCCGCAGCGAAAGCCCTTCGAGGAACGTGATGATGACCGCCGGCCGGCCGGCGAGCGTGCCGATGACGCTGCCGTCATGCGCGGTCACCGGCAGCGGGCAGGAAACGCCTTTTTTGGCGAGATGGCCCATCAACCCGAGGAAAAACGGCAGATCCGCCTTCTCGACGCGCTTTTCATAGAGCGTCAGGATGTACGAGCCGCTGGAGGTGTGCAGCAGGAAGTTCGAGTTCTCGGTGCCTTCGGCGATGCCCTTGTAAGACAGGAGATCGCCGACCGGATATTGCTTCAGGAATGCGCCGAGTTCGCCTTCGGCAACGTCGGTATAGACCGCCATGTGCCTTACGCGGCTCCATTGACGAAAGCCATGTCGGCTCGCGTCAGTTCGACATCGCGCAGTACCCGCATGACCGGAAAATCCTCCGTTTCCGTGGCCGTGACGGCCAGGTCGATCGTGACGTCGAAGCGCTGGCGGAACGCGTCGATGATCTCGTCGACGATGATCTCCGGCGCCGACGCTCCAGCCGACAGGCCAAGCGTCGAGATGCCGGCGATGTCATTCCACGGAATCTCGGCGGCGCGCTGCACGAGAAGCGACATCGAGGCGCCGGCACGCTCCGCCACTTCGACTAGGCGTCGCGAATTGGAGGAATTGGGTGCGCCGACGATCAGGTAAAGATCAGCGCCGGCCGCGGTCTCCTTGACCGCCTCCTGGCGGTTGGTGGTGGCATAGCAGATCGATTCCGCCGCCGGGGCATGCAATTGCGGAAAACGATCCTGCAAGGCGCGGATGATGCCGGCGGTGTCTTCGACCGACAGCGTGGTCTGGGTAACGAAGCCAAGCGCCTGCGGATCGGCAGGCGAAAGCTTCGCGGCATCGGCCTCGGTCTCGATCAGCGTCACCGCGCCGTCCGGCAGCTGGCCCATGGTGCCGATCACCTCCGGGTGTCCGGCATGACCGATCAGCAGCACATGGCGGCCAAGCCGCTGGTGGCGCATCGCCTGCTTGTGGACCTTCGAGACCAGCGGGCACGTGGCGTCGAGATAGAAGAGGTTGCGGGCCTGCGCGTCAGCCGGCACCGATTTCGGCACGCCGTGGGCCGAGAACACGACCGGCGACTGCCGATGTTCGGCGGGAATCTCGGAGAGTTCTTCGATGAAGACAGCGCCAAGGCTTTGCAGTCCCTCGACGACGTAACGATTGTGCACAATCTCATGACGGACATAGACCGGCGCGCCATATTTCTTCAGCGCCAGGACGACGATCTGGATGGCGCGGTCGACGCCGGCGCAAAAGCCGCGCGGCTGGCAGAGCCGGATCGTCAGGGGGGGCTTGGTGGTTGTCTGAAGCATTAAATCCTGGCCGGTTGATCAAAGCCGAAATGAAGTGCCTACCCCTGCCCTGTCAAGTGCAAGGGGGCGGCGGTCGCCTTCATTCCTCTTTCAAGGGGCGGCGAAGCCGCAGGATGAGCACGGCGGCGAGTGCGGCGGCGAGGCCATACCAGGTCATCGCATATTGCAGATGGCTGTTCGGCAGGTCGATGATGGTGACGCCGCCGACCGGCAAGCCGCCCGGATTCGGCGTCTTGTCGGCGTCGATGAAGATCGGCACCAGCGTGGCGCCCGCCGGCAGCCCGGCGCTCGCCGCCATCGCGTCGCGGTCCTTCCAGTAGAAGATGTTCTTCGCCACGTCGTTGTCGGGAAGCATCATCGACGGCTTTGCCGGCAGCGGATTGCGGGCGAGGCCGGTGACCGTCACCTTGCCCGTCACCTGCCCCTTGGCGCGCTTGCCGGCATCCTTGAGATCGTAGGGTACAAAGCCGCGATTGATCAGCACGAAGCGGCCATCGTCGAGGGCCAGCGGCGTGTAGACATTGAAGCCGGCGTCGCCTTCCCAGGTGGCATAGAAATGCCGTTCGCCGGAATGCAGGAAGGTGCCGCTGACGGTCACCGGCGTATAGTCGACGTCCCCGGTCGAGGCGAATTCCCTTTCGACCTCGGCGAGCGGCTGCGGCGCCGAGTGCGTACGCTGATCGATGGTCTGCAGCAGACCTTCCTTCCAGTGCAGACGCTGGACCTGCCAGGTGCCGAGCGCCAGCAGGATCAAAAACAGCACCAGGCCAAGGCCAAGCAGCAATGCCGTCCTTGGCCGCGAGCGGCCGCCAACTCTAACGGATGCCTCGCTCATTCGCCGCGATCCAGCCGGCCCTCGGCCGCCTTGTTGCGGTATTGCAGTGTGAGCAGCACGCCCTTGATCAGCCGAAGCGCCGTCAGGCACAGCGCAACAGCCAGCGGAATCCAGAGCAGCAGATGCAGCCAGAGCGGCGGGCTGAGCGTCACTTCGACCCAGAGCGCCAGGCCGACGATGATGAAACCGATGATCAGGATGACGAAGACCGCCGGTCCGTCGCCGGCATCGGCGTAGGAATAGTCGAGGCCGCAATTGGTGCAGCGCTTGCCAACGGTGAGGAAGCCGGAAAACAGCTGCCCCTCGCCGCAGCGGGGGCAGCGGCCGTGCAAGCCGGCCGAGATTGGATCGATGGGCGGCCAGATCGCCTTGTCGTCGCTCATTGCTTACCGCTCGATCTCGATCGGCGTCCCATCGGCCACCATTGCCCAGATTTCGTCCATGTCGGAGTCCGTAACCGCAATGCAGCCGTCGGTCCAGTCGACCAATTGAAGCAGCCAGCCCCACCAGCCGAAACCGTTTGGCTGGCCGTGGATCATGATCATGCCTCCCGCATCGACATGGCGTACCTTCGCGGCGGCCAGATCGTCGGCATTGGGATAGGAGATATGGATCGACTTGTGGGCGATGCTGTTCGGGTTGCGCCAGTCGAGGACATAGCGCCCTTCCGGTGTGCGTTGATCGCCCTCCTGGTGCTTGTGCCCAAGCGGATCGCCGCCGAGCGCGATGCTGTAGCTTCGCAGGACCTTGCCGCCGCCAATCAACTCCAATCGCCGGTCCGACTTGTCGACACGCACCAGATCGACTTTCTCGCCAGCAAGGGCCGGCGCTGTGGCAATCATGCACGCGTAAATGGCACAGAGACGAGTTAGCCGCATCGGCCATCGATCGGCGATCTTTGCGCCGAAATGAAGAAGGCGGCCACGTCGCCGCGACCGCCTTCTCTAAATCCCTGGAGCCTGTTCCATCCCGATGAATCGGGATGGGGGCCTCTGTTTTGCTCAGGTCGAAATCAGTGGGCTTCGATCACCGCGCCGGCCGATCCCCAGACATAGATCGCTGAGAACAGGAACAGCCAGACAACGTCGACGAAGTGCCAATACCAGGCGGCCGCCTCGAAGCCGAAATGCTGCTTGGGGGTGAAATCACCCTTCATCGCCCTGAGCAGGCAGACCAAGAGGAAGATGGTGCCGATGATGACGTGGAAGCCATGGAAGCCGGTCGCCATGAAGAAGGTTGCGCCGTAGATGGAATCCTTGAAGGCGAACGGAGCATGAATGTACTCGTAGGCCTGCACCATGGTGAACAGCATGCCGAGGCCGACGGTTAGCACCAGGCCGTTGATCAGCCCCTTGCGATCGCCATGGATGAGCGAATGGTGCGCCCAGGTGACCGTGGTGCCCGACAGCAGCAGGATGATGGTGTTGTAGAGCGGCAGGTGGAAGGGATCGAGAACCTCCATGCCCTTCGGCGGCCAGACACCGCCGGTAAACGCGGTGCGGGCGTATTGCTGCACCTCGCCCGGAAACAGGCTGGCATCGAAGTAGGCCCAGAACCAGGCGACGAAGAACATCACCTCGGAGGCGATGAACATGATCATGCCGTATCGCAGGTGCAGCGACACGACACGCGTATGATGGCCCTCATGCGCTTCCTTGATCGTGTCCGACCACCAGGCGAACATGGTGTAAAGGACGATCGCCAGGCCGATGAAGAACAGCCACGGATTGGCGATGTTGAAGCCGAAGATCGGGAAGTCGCCGGCCTTGAGATACTGCATCAGGCAGACACCGCCGATTGCGGTCACCAGCGCGCCGATGGACCCCAGGAACGGCCATGGGCTCGGGTCGACGAGATGGTAGTCATGGTGTGGTTTTGCGTGCGCGTCTGCCATATCAACCCCCGAGATTTGCTTCGGTATTCGAAATTGTCTTGCTGCTGCCTTGGACCGGCACTGATGACGCGACCGGCTTGCTCTTCTCGACCGGGAACATCGTATAGGACAGGGTGATTGTCTTCACGTCCTTCAGTTCCGGTACATTCACGATATCGGGATCCACATAGAACACGACCGGCATGTCCAGCGTCTCGCCGGGCTTCAAAGTCGTATCGGTGAAGCAGAAACACTCGACCTTGTTGAAGTAGGGCCCCGCCAGTTCCGGCTGCACATTGAAGGTGGCGCGGCCGGTAACGGGGCGATCGAACTTGTTGGTGGCCTGATAGTGCGCCTGCACGGTCTCGCCGATCTTCATCGTCATCGAACGATCGACCGGCTGAAAATCCCAGGGCACGCCGGCGATGTTGGCGTCGAAACGGACAACGATGTCGCGGTCGAGCACCCGGTTCGCGTATTGCTGCGTGGCGCGCCGCGTGGTGCCGCCATAGCCCGTCGCCTGGCAGAACATCTTGTAGAGCGGCACTGCGGCATAGGCCATGCCGATCATGCCGCCGAAGAAGGCAAGGCAGACAAACGCGACGACGCGGTTGGTGTTCTTCCTGCTGGCGGTCACCTGGCTCATCGTGTTCTCACATCGAGCCGGGGTGATGACCGAATTTCACGATCGTCGCGATGTAGAAAATGATCACCAGCACCGCCAGCGCCAAGCCTATGGCGACAGAACGATTGCGTCTGGCTTTCCTCTGCCGCTCGGTCAGCGTGACCAGCTCGAGTTTTTCTTCGATCATGGTCATGCTCCACCCATGGCAAGCGCGCGCTCGACGACGCTGTCGGCGAGATAGGCAGCGAAGATGGCGAAGAGATAGAGCAACGAATAGGCAAACAAGGCCTTGGCCGGCTTCATCACGCGGTCATCGTCGGTCATGCCAAGCACTTTCCACGCGTACCAGACAAAACCCAACCCAAGCAGCACGGCGGCCACGCCATAGACCGGCGTGGTGTAGCCCAGGATCCATGGCAGCACGCCGACCGGCGCCAGCAGCAGCGCATAGGCGAAGATCTGGCGGCGGGTCGAAGCCTGGCCGGCGACGTTCGGCATCATCGGAATGCCGGCGCGGGCATAGTCTTCGGACTTGAACAGCGCCAGCGCCCAGAAATGCGGCGGCGTCCACAGGAAGATGATCAGGAACAGGACAAAGCTTTCCAGGCTGACGCTTCCGGTCACCGCGGCCCAGCCGATAACAGGCGGAATGGCACCGGCGGCGCCGCCGATGACGATGTTCTGCGGCGTCCAGCGCTTGAGCCACATCGTATAGACGACGGCATAGAAGAAGATGGTGAAGGCCAAAAGCGTCGCCGACAGCCAGTTGACCAGCACGCCCAGCGTCATCACCGACAGAACCGACAGAACCAGCCCGAAACTCAGCGCTTCGCCCGGCCGGATGCGGCCGGCCGGCACCGGACGAGATGCGGTGCGCGTCATCACCGCGTCGATGTCGGCATCGTACCACATGTTGAGCGCGCCGGAGGCCCCGGCGCCGATGGCGATCGACAGGATGGCGATCACCGCCAGCAACGGATTGATGGTCACAGGAGCCGCGACCAATCCGACGAAGGCGGTGAACACCACCAGCGACATGACGCGCGGCTTCAGCAGGGCGAAGAAATCGCCCGCCGTCGCTTCCGACATGCGGAAGCCCGCTTCGTCAATGCTGGTTTCGTCGACTAGGGCCATGCGTACTCAAATCCATCGTTCCGTTTGGCCAAAACCGCCGGCAGGCCGGCGGTTTTGATTCCATGGAGGCTGCCGACTTACTTGATCTTCGGCAGCTGCTCCCACTGGTGGAAGGGCGGCGGCGAAGGCAGCTGCCATTCTAGTGTCGTGGCGCCTTCGCCCCACGGATTGGCACCGGCGACCCGCTTCTTCTGGAAAGCCTCGAACACGCCGTAGAGGAAGATCGCCACGCCAACGGCCGAGATATACGAGCCGTAGGACGACACCATGTTCCAGCCGGCAAACGCGTCGGGATAGTCGATTGTGCGGCGCGGCATGCCGGCAAGACCGAGGAAATGCTGCGGGAAGAAGATCAGGTTGACGCCGACGAAGGTGACCCAGAAATGGGTGTTGGCGATGGCGAAGGAATACATGTAGCCGGTCATCTTCGGGAACCAGTAGTACCAGCCGGCGAAGATGGCGAAGACCGCGCCCAGCGAGAGCACGTAGTGGAAGTGCGCGATCACGAAATAGGTGTCGTGCAGCGAGCGGTCGAGACCCGCATTGGCCAGCTGGACGCCGGTGACGCCGCCGATCGTGAACAGGAAGATGAAGCCCAGAGCCCACAGCATCGGCGGCTTCAGCGAAATCGATCCGCCCCACATCGTGGCGATCCAGGAGAAGATCTTCACGCCGGTCGGCACCGCGATGACCATCGTGGCGAAGACGAAATAGCGCTGCGTGTCGAGCGACAGGCCGGTCGTGTACATGTGGTGGGCCCAGACGATGAAGCCGACCGCGCCGATGGCGACCATCGCGTAAGCCATGCCGAGGTAACCGAACACCGGCTTCTTCGAGAAGGTCGACACGATGTGGCTGATGATACCGAAGCCCGGCAGGATCAGGATGTAGACCTCAGGGTGACCGAAGAACCAGAACAGGTGCTGGAACAGGATCGGATCGCCGCCGCCGTCGGGCGCGAAGAAGGTCGTGCCGAAGTTGCGGTCGGTCAGGAGCATAGTGATGCCGCCGGCAAGCACCGGGAGTGACAACAGCAGCAGGAAAGCGGTGACCAGCACCGACCAGGCGAACAGCGGCATCTTGTGCATCGTCATGCCGGGCGCACGCATGTTGAAGATGGTGGTGATGAAGTTGATGGCGCCAAGGATCGACGAGGCACCGGCAATGTGGATCGACAGGATCGCCAGATCCATCGCCGGCCCGGGCTGGCCCGAAGTCGACAGCGGCGGATAAAGCGTCCAGCCGCCACCGACGCCAAAGGCGCCAGGCGCGCTCGGCATGAAGGCCGAGGCGATCAGAAGCAGGAAGGCCGGCGGCAGCAGCCAGAACGAGATGTTGTTCATGCGCGGGAAGGCCATGTCAGGCGCACCGATCATGATCGGCACCATCCAGTTGGCAAAACCGCCGATCAGGGCCGGCATGACCATGAAGAAGATCATGATCAGCGCGTGCGCGGTGGCGAAGGCGTTGTACATGCTCTTGCCGCCGTCGATCGCGGCGTCACCGTTCATGCCGTAGACCATTTGCGCGAGGCCGCTGAAAATCTGGATCCCCGGCTCCTGCAGCTCCATGCGGATGGCGACCGACAAGGCACCGCCGACGATGCCGGCGAAGATCGCAAAGATCAGATAGAGCGTGCCGATGTCCTTGTGGTTGGTGGAATACACCCACCGGACCCAGCCGTGATACGGCTTGTGGTCGTGGTCGTCGTGAGCTGCAGCGTCTGCCATGTTCCGCTCCGTTCCCTGATCTTTTATTGGCCGCGGCATCAGTTGCCGGCGGCCGCTACCTTGTTCTGGCCGTCGACCTCAGCCATCAGCGCCTTGTTGGCCCCGGGCAGGTTGGTCTTGGCTTCCGCCAGCCAGCTTTTGAATTGCGCATCGGAGACGACGCGGATGGCGATCGGCATGAAAGCATGATCCTTGCCGCAGAGCTGCGAGCACTGGCCATAGTAGAGGCCTTCTTTGTTGGCCTTGAACCAGGTCTCGTTGGTGCGACCGGGAACCGCGTCCATCTTGATGCCGAACGACGGCATGGCGAAGGAGTGGATCACGTCTGTTGCGGTCACCAGGACGCGGGTCATGGTGTTGACCGGCACAACCATCTCGTTGTCGACGGCGAGCAGGCGCGGATAGATCTTGCGATCTTCCTTGCCCGCAGCTGCCCGGTCGGCTTCCTGCAGGATCGCGGAGTTGAAGGAAATCGTGTTCTCGGTTTGGTATTCGTAGTCCCAGTTCCACTGGTTGCCGGTCGCCTTGACGGTCAGCTTTGCGTCTTCCGGCGGCGTGTATTGCGCCGTCAGCAGCTGGAACGAAGGAATGGCGATGCAGAGCAGGATGACGACCGGGCCGACGGTCCAGATCACCTCGATCAGCGTGTTGTGGCTGGTCTTGGAGGGAACAGGGTTCACGCTCGCGCGGAATTTGAGGATGCAATAAGCAAGCAGGCACAGCACCAGTATGGTGATCGGGACGATGAACCACATCGTGTAGTTCCCGAACCACTCGATCTGCCGCATCATATCGGTCGCCGGCGCCTGGAAGCCGGTCTGCCAGTCCCTGGGCTGATCGGCATGGGCGGATGCGCCGGCGAAAAACGTGGCAGCGGCACTTGCGCCTGCTAGGAATTTTCTCATCGCCCTCATCGTCTCCCAGTTCCTCGAGGCTGTGCCCACGAGAATATCGAACAATGCCGGGACGGGAATCCCGACAGTCTCAAGGTGGTTCAAACCATACTCTTTTTCCCTCCGCAAGAAAGGAGCGGGCGAAACCGTGCGGCATTTTTGCGCGCAAGCCCGGATGTGCCTTTCAAGGCAGCGGCAACGGTCCCGAATCGCATATGATCGGCCATGGCCACATTCCTATGGGCCGGGCGTGCCGACCGTCGCAATTCGGGCGAAATTGGCTAAGAAAAGCGCCGTATTGGCTGTTTCGGGGCAGACCGGTTGCGGTCTCGTCCTTTACTTGGCTTTGGCGCGGCTTAAAGTGCCGTGATTCGCAATGGAGCCGTCATGAACTCTTGGCTTTCGAGACTTGCGCTTTCGAGAATCTTGGCGAAGGTCATCTTTCTCGCCGCGTTGTCCGCAATCGGCCCGTCCGTTATCGGCCAGCCCGTTGTCGGCTTGTCCAGCCAGGCCAATGCCGCGCAGCCAAGCGGCACCGTCCGCTCGACGCATGGCGCGTGGTCGATCATCTGCGACACGCCGGCCGGCGCCACCTCCGAGCAATGCGTGATGATGCAGAACGTCGTCGCCGAGGACCGTCCCGAGATGGGGCTGTCGGTGGTCGTGCTGCGCACAGCCGACAACAAGGCGGAGATCCTGCGCGTGCTGGCGCCGCTCGGCGTGCTTTTGCCCAACGGTCTCGGCCTCAACGTCGACGGCAAGGATATCGGCCGCGCCTATTTCGTGCGCTGCTTCCAGGATGGCTGCTATGCCGAAGTCATTCTCGAAAAGCCGCTGCTCGACACGTTGAAGACCGGCACGTCGGCCACCTTCATCGTGTTCCAGACACCGGAAGAAGGCATCGGCATCCCCGTCGACCTCAAGGGTTTCGCCGACGGTTTCGCCGCCCTGCCCTGAGAGCTCGGCGCTTGCGACGGATCCAACGTCGACGTCACATTTGGTTGATGAAGTCGTCGATGTCACTGGCCATTGAACCCCAGTTCGAGAACTGTTCCTCAAGGTTGGCCGTGGTGATGCCGCCAAGGAAGCTGACATCCATCCTGACGGGCTGTCGACGATCGCATTTGTCTTCACAATGCAGCGGGGCGATTGTCTCGGCGCCCCTTCGCGCCTACATCGTGGCTAAAGAAGCATTTCTCCTGTGAACGGACGCGCCATGAACAGCCTGATCGGCCAATTCGACATTTCAGACGATCGCATCAAGCAGATCGTCACTGAGACCATCAGTGGCGCCGACGACGGCGAACTGTTTCTCGAATACGCCGAGAGCGAAGCGCTGATGTTCGACAACGGCCGTCTGAAGACCGCCAACTTCAACACCGACCAGGGGTTTGGCCTGCGCGCCGTCGCCGGCGAAGCCAGCGGCTATGCCCATTCCAGCGACCTGTCCGAGGCCTCGCTGCTGCGCGCCGCCGACGCTGTTTCAACCGTCAAGGGCGGCTATTCCGGCACGCTGGCCGCGGCACCGGCCCGCACGAACCGCCATCTCTATGGTGAAGAGAATCCGATCCCCTCCCCCTCTTTCGAGGTCAAGGCAAAGCTGCTGCAGGGAATCGACGCCTGGCTGCGCGCCGAGGATCCTCGCGTGCGCCAGGTTTCTGCCTCGCTGTCCTCATCCTGGCAGCATGTCGAGATCGTGCGCGCCGATGGCCAGGTTGTGCGCGACATCCGCCCGCAGGTCCGAGTCCACGTTTCTGTCGTCGTCGGCGATGGCGACCGCCAGGAGAGCGGCTCCTACGGCATGGGCGGACGCAAGGCCTTCGGCGACTTCCTTGTCGAGGACAGCTGGAAGCACGCCGCCAAGGAGGCGCTGAGGCAAGCGCTGGTCAATCTCGAGGCCATCCCGGCGCCGGCTGGCACCTTCGACATCGTGCTGTCCAGCGGCTGGCCGGGCGTCATGCTGCACGAGGCCGTCGGCCATGGGCTCGAAGGTGACTTCAACCGCAAGAAGACCTCAGCCTTCGCCGGCCTGATGGGCCAGCAGGTCGCCGCCAAGGGGGTGACCGTCGTCGACGACGGCACCATGCCGGAGCGGCGCGGGTCGCTCACCGTCGACGATGAAGGAACCCCGACGGCCCGCAACGTGCTGATCGAGGACGGCAGGCTGGTTGGCTACATGCAGGATCGCCAGAACGCACGGCTGATGGGCATGACTGCGACAGGCAACGGGCGGCGCGAAGGCTATGCCCACCAGCCGATGCCGCGGATGACCAACACCTTCATGACCGCGGGCGACATGGAGCCGGACGAAATCATCGCCTCGGTCAAGAACGGTATCTATGCCGTCTCCTTCGGCGGCGGTCAGGTCGACATCACCTCGGGCAAGTTCGTGTTCGGCTGCACCGAGGCCTACATGATCGAGAACGGCAAGGTGACACAGCCGATCAAGGGCGCGATGCTGATCGGCAATGGGCCGGACGCAATGCACCGTGTTTCCATGATCGGCAACGACATGCAGCTCGATACCGGCATCGGCATGTGCGGCAAGGGCGGACAGGGCGTCCCGGTCGGCGTCGGCCAACCGCATCTCCGAATGAACCAGATGACGGTGGGCGGCACGCGGGTTTGAATGATCGGCATATCCCCGAAACATCGCCATCCAAGCGGTGTTTTCCGGGGTGCAGCCGACCATGCCCCAGAGCCAAGATCTTCATCCTGACAGGCGCCGGCATTTCGGCGGAATCGGGTGCCGCAATGTTGCTCAACTCTGTGGAGGTCTGGGCCAAAGACGGCGCATTCCAGCCGAATCCCTGTCGGCACCTTGAAGCGAACACAATCCACGTTAAGAAATTATTAAGTCTCTAACTGCCTGGGCTGCCTTTTGCGCACGAACGCAGCACCAGCTTCCTGGTTGCGGCGGTGTTTTGGCAATGCGGCATGTCCCCGGCGTTCTCACTTCCTCTTTCCTACTTGGCTTCGTTTCATTGATTGGTGCGACATTGCTGCAAGCCAGTCCGGCGGAAGCACAGTCGACATTGTTCAAGTCGCGATCGACGCAATCTCCCACGGCAGGGCTGCGCTCTGCCACGGTTGGTGCAAGCACCAGCGTCCCCTACGGTTGGGTCGATTTCTGCCATCGTCGACCAAAAGAGTGCAAGGTACCCGCTCTGCCGGCCGCGAATGTCAAGTTGACCGCGCAGAACCTGCGCATCCTCAAGCGGATAAATCAGAAGGCGAACAGCTTCATCAAACCGGTCAGCAATTTCGACCACTGGGGCACGATGGTGGACCATTGGGATTACCCCGTGGACGGCAAGGGCGACTGCAAGATCTACGCCCTCTACAAGCGCAAGCTTCTTCTGGAGGCGGGATTCCCCAGGCAGGCGCTGCTGATGACCGTGGTGCGCGACCTAGACAATGAAGGCCACACCATCCTGACGGTGAAAACCGACAAGGGCGATCTTGTGCTAGACAATCTGGTCGATGAGATCAGGCCTTGGAGTGCGACGGGCTATTACTTCCTCAAACGCCAGTCCCAGCAGAACCCAAACACATGGGTGTCGATCAACCAACGGGGCGGCACGTCGAAAACCCTCACGAATGTTTCCAAGCTCGTAGACTGAGTGGCCTGCCAGACCAGAGCACTTCAGCTTTTTGAAGGTTCGGTGCCCAGCGACCGGCGGGCAATACCTGCCTCACTCCTGCCTACTGCTTGCATGGAGGCTCGCCCGGGTGTCCGCAGGCAGGCTTCTTGTTGCCTCGCGGCGGCTGCTGATTGGGCTGTTGCGGCGGACGCCGCTCCTGGACCTGGGGCCTGGGCTGAGCATGGAACTCCGGCTTCTGCGGCTTGGAGAACACTTTCACGTTCGGCTTCTCCTGCAGCTTGAGTTGGCGCTGCGGACTCTCGTTCGGCTTGTTGACCTTGAAATTCCGCTGGACGTTGACTTGCGGGCCGGCGGAGCCTCCACCGCCGTTCTGCGGCTTGCGGAACTTCTTGTTCCCGTTTCCCGGAGCCTGATCGCTCGGTCCGACAACGGCCTGGCCGGCGGACAGATCCTTGCGCGTCAGCTTCTTCGGCTTGCCGCCACCCTGGTCGGAGAAGACAGCTGGATTGTTCTTCTTGATCCTCTCCTGCACGTTCGGGCGCTGCCCGGCCGGTGCACCGTTGACGGTCGGCAGCTTGTTGAGCTTGCCGTTCTTGCCCTGCCTATTGCCGGCTCCGTTCTGCTGGCCATTGCCCTGTCCGGTAACGGCAGCGCCGGCATTTCCCGTAGCCTGCTGGTTGCCGCCCGAGGTGCCTTGCTTGCCAAGCAGCTTCTTGGACTTGTTGTTGGGCAAATTCTTGTTGTTTGGCAAATTCTGGCCGTTGAGCACCGGCGGTCTGCCGTTGACGAGTGGCAGCGTCTTGCCGTTCGCTCCCGGCAGGGTGTGATCAGTTGAGAGCGTCTTCGAGACCGGCTTTGCGCCGGGAGGCTGCCGGCCTTGCGTCACACCCTGGCCGAGTTTGCCCGGAGCGGCAGGGTTCTGGTTAGAGAGCACGGCCTTCTTATGCAGCAGCGGCGGCAGCGCCACCTTGGTCGCGAGCGCTGCGGCGCCCAGTCCAACAGCGGCGCCGGTCAGCTTCTGGCCGGTGGTGAGGCCGCCGCCCTGCCCTGCCTGATTGTTCTCGGTATTGATCGTCGTGTTGTTGATGACGGTCGTGTTGTGGATGTTGTTGAAGATGACGTTGTCGGGCGGCGGCGCAATGTCGTGCGGCGGGTTGACCCACACCGGCACCGGCACGAAGACCGGCACCGGCAGGACAAAGACATCGACTGCCGGCCGCGGCGGCGCCAACACGACAAAATCCGGCGGAGGCGGCGGCAGGAAGATCACCGCGACAGGCGGTGGTGGCTCGAAGTCGAAATCGGGATCGTCGAAATAGAGCACGGGCCGGTCGACATAGATGATCTCTTCCGGTGGCGGCGGCGGTATGTCGTAGTCATAGACGGCAAAATCCTCCGGCGGCTCCAGCGCTGCGTCGAAATGCTCCAGACGGCGGCGGGCATCCCAGGCATGCGGGCCGTGCGGATAGCGATCGAGGTAGGACCAGTAGGCTTCCGGGGTGTCCCGGAGCCAGGTTTCGCGCCAAGTGATTGCTTCGCGCCGAGCAGCGATGATGGCACGCACGCGCTTGGCCATTGGATCGCGCGGGTAGGCGCCGACGAAATCCTCGTAACCGCTGAGCGTGTCGCGGTCGAGGGCCGCGACATAGGCGTCGCGGGCGTCGAAGTCGCGGATCTCTCTGGTCCGGTTGGCTTGGGACTCAGCCTCCGAGACCCTGGGCGCGGGCGCGTCCGGAGCCCGGTCGAAGAAGACGAAGGGCGCCGTGATCTTTGAGGCGCTCCACGGAACTTCCGCGCCCTGGGTCACCTCGTTGACGCGCAGGCGCGTGCGATCGAAGACATCGTCAAGCGGCAGGCCGCCTTCGCGCATCATCTCCGCCAGCGCCTGGGCATAGGCACCGTATGGACCTTTGCCTTCAGGCGCGACCGTACCCGGGGCGGCATTGAACGCAACAAGCATGTTCGGATCGGGATCGACCAGTGCGAGACCTCCGGCCAGCGGCTGGTTCGTCTGCGGGAATGCATTCGGCCGCGCCGCATCGAGCACGACGATATTGACCTTCGTCGGCAGTCCAGCCAGCGACTTGGTGACATCGGAGAGCCGCATCCCCTGAAGCGGGACGTCGGTTGGATTGGCGATCTGGGCATCGACAGGCAAGAAGTAATTCTCGCCTTCGAACTGTACGCCATGGCCGGCGAGATAGATGAAGACGACCGCGTCGGGACCGGCAGCAGAAACCTTGCCAAGGAAATCGCGCAGCGCGCCGCGCAGCGATTCCTGGTCGACGTCGCGGGCACCGACAACATCGAACCCTGCTGCCTGCAAGGTCTGGCCGATCAGCCCGGCATCATTGGCGGGCGTCGCTAGCGCACTAGACGGATAGGCCGCATTGCCGATGACGAAAGCGAGGCGTTTTTCGCCCTGCGCGAGGGCACCGGTCACCGAAGCGGCCACGAAAATGAAGAGGAGGAAGAAGCCTAGGAATTTCTGGAGCGTCCGCATTTCTGGCCACCAAGTATGGAAACGGTGATGGAGCAGGATGGTTCCTTCCTCCAGTGATTTCCAAAATAGACGGGCGCAAAGAGGCGGCTTCGCGGCGCGATTTCGGCAAACCCGCCCGACGCGGAAACCTCAAGAAAATGTGATCATTTTGGTTCGCGCTTGAGCCGAGGGAAATGCCAACAGCGCTACCGCCTTCGTTTGGGCTTCTCCAGTAGCGCCACGGCCTCGACGTGCGGCGACCACAGGAACTGGTCGATCGGCGTCACGCTTTTCAAGGTGTAGCCGCCGTCGAGCAGGATTCGCAGGTCGCGAGCCAGCGTGACCGGATTGCAGGATACGGCCGCGACAAACGGAACGTCCGAGCGTGCGATCTGCTTCGACTGGTCCTCGGCGCCGGCGCGGGGCGGGTCGAACACCAGGCCGTCGAAGCCATTCAATTCCTTGAAGGTCAGCGGCCGGCGGAACAGGTCGCGGCGCTCGCCTGTCACCCGCTTCAGGCCGGTCGCGAAGCGCGAGCCCCGGTCGAGCGCCGAAAGGGCTGGCGCATCGCCTTCGACCGCATGGACTTCCGACTTCTCTGCCAGCCGCAAGGCAAAGCTGCCGCAGCCGGCGAACAGATCGGCGACCTTCTTGGCGCGCTTCAGATGTCCGCCGACGATATCGGCCATGGTCTGTTCGGCGGCCTCGGTCGCTTGCAGGAAGGCGCCCGGCGGCACGGCGACCGCGACATTGCCGAACATGACCACAGGCTTCCTTGGCTCGATGATGATCTCGTCATCGATGGACAGCCTGGCAAATCCCTGAGCCAATACGAAGTTGGAGGCGATCCGACGCTGGTGTTCGCCCAGTTTGCCGGACTCGTAGACTGCGACGTCAAGGCCCGACCCGGTCACGGTGACCGCCAGCCGGAACGATTTGGTGGTGGCGCACACCAGTTCGGCGAGCGCCTTCAGCCGATCGAACGCGCTGACGATCTCGGGCAGCGAGATCGGGCATTCCGATATCGAGATGATTTCCGGCGACAGATGGCGATTGAAGCCGAGCAGCATGCCTGTGTCGGTGCGTCGCGCGGCGAGCACGACGCGGCGGCGCGTGTGCGGCGCGCAGGCGACCAGTTCGCCGATGTCGCAATCGATGCCCTTGCCCTTCAGCGCGTGCACCACCTTTTCGCGTTTCCATTGGCGATAGGCTGCGGCTTCGAAATGCTGGAGCGCGCAACCGCCGCATTCGGTGAAATGGCGGCAGGCGGGATCGATGCGCAGCGGCGAAGCCTCCAGCACCGCCATCAGCGTGGCACGGTCTTTTTCGCGCGCGGCGGTGACGACCTCCCCGGGTAGTGTGAAGGGAATGAACAGATCGCCGCTCTCGGTCTCGGCGATGCCGTCGCCCTGGGCGCCAAGTTTCCTGATGCTGAATCGCGCGCTCATCGATCCTTGATCCCACCGAGCAGGAATTCGCGATTACCGTCGCCGCCTTCGATCGGCGACAAATGCAGGCCCAGCGAACGCCAGCCTGGAACAGCGTCCAGCCAATCCTGCAGCAGGCCGGCGACACGGGCGGCGTCGTAGGGATCCTTCAACAGGCCGCCCTTGCCGATCGCTTCGCGGCCGGCCTCGAATTGCGGCTTGACCAGAAACATGGCACCGGCACCAGCCTTCGAAAGGCCAAGCGCCGGCGGCAGCGCCAGTTTCAGCGAAATGAAACTGACGTCGGAAACGACGAAATCCGGGATCCGGCCGGCCAGATCATCGGCTGTGAGATCGCGCGCGTTCAGGCCCTCGATGACAGTTACGCGCGGATCGCCGCCGATATCGGCATGCATCTGGCCATGCCCGACATCGATGGCAGTGACGTGGGCCGCGCCGCGCTCGAGCAGCACCTGGGTGAAGCCGCCGGTCGAGGCGCCGATGTCGAGCGCCTCGCGGCCGGCGGGATCGAGGCCGAAATGGTCGAGCCCACCGATCAGTTTCAGCGCCGCACGCGACACATAGCCCTGCGCCGGATCATCGATGGCGATCAGGCATTGCGGCGAAACGTTCTGGCCGGGCTTGCGGGCTATGACGCCGTCCACCATCACCGTGCCACGCTCGACCGCGTCGCGGGCGCGCGAACGGCTGGCAAAAAGGCCCCGCTGGACGAGCAGGTCGTCGAGCCGCTGGCGGGGGCTGGCTGGCAGAGGCGAGTTCATTGGCCTTCATGGCGAAAGCCGGTCGCGAAGGCAAGGATATTGGGGCGGGACAAGGAACATCGTTCGAAAGCATGCGAACACTTCAAGCCGCTCCGCCGCTTGCGAGCATCGCATCGGCCCGGCACAATACCAAGCAGGAGCGCCGTACTGTCCGAACGAGGAAGGACGAATGCTGACAGGAACCTGCCACTGTGGTGCGACCCACTGGACCCTGGAGGGTGATCCCGGTCCGGTCACCGCGTGCAGTTGCACGCTTTGCCGTCGCTATGGCGCGCTCTGGGCTTACGACTATGTCGACGAACGCATCCGCGTCGCGGGACCGATGAAAAGCTACACGCGCCCCGGAAAGGACACGCCCTCGCTCGAGATCCTGTTCTGTCCCACTTGCGCTTGCGTGCTCGCCTGGCGTGGCTTGGGCTCCAGCGCCACCGGCCAAACTCGAATCGCCGTCAATGTAAGGCTTGCGCCGCCGGAGGCCGTCGCCGACTTGCCGATCGACCATTTCGATGGCCTCGACACTTACGACGACCTGCCGCGCGATGGCCGCTGCGTGCGCGACATGTGGTTCTAAAGCGCGCCGCGCTTGGACGGCGGCATGCTCTAGAAAATGGTTCGCGAAACCCGGCGATCGACGGCTGGAGACAAACCGTCATCCCGATTTCCCGAAGCCTGCTCGCCCGGATGCTCGGTCGCAGGCGCCGGCGCTGGCACAGGGTCCGGCAGGACAACCAGTTGCGGCACCTGCTTGTAGGAAAAGCCGCCGCGAATATCGCCCATCTTGCCGGCGATGATGCCCATGGCCGCCTTTTCGAGACTGCGATCATAGCGCGTTTCGGCGGCGGCCGGCGCGACGATGACCGCTGAAAGCGCCACGCCGCACAGAAGCGTTCTCATTGTTTTTGTCTCCCTGCCTGGTCACGATCTAGCAGGGCGCCGTTGAAAAACGGCCAAGAGACACGGTAAGCAAAGCGCCAAACGGCAGCGTTAACAATGCGTTAAAGCATCAAGCCGGCAAACTGATTCAAGCCCTTGAGATATTGATTCAGGCGCGCTGGGCGCGGGCTGTATGGCCAAGCGCGACGAACACCGTGCGCACGATGCCGGCGGCATCAAGCCCGGCATCGGCATACATCTTTTCCGGCTTGGCGTGGTCGGTGAACGCGTCGGGCAGCACCAGCGGGCGTACCTTCAGGCCACTTTCAAGCAAGCCCTCATGGGCGAGGAACTGCAACACATGGCTGGCGAAGCCGCCGACGGCGCCCTCTTCCACCGTCACCAGAACCTCGTGCGAGCGGGCCAGCCGGCGGATCAGATCCTCATCGAGCGGCTTGGCGAAACGGGCATCGGCGACCGTGGTGGAAAGCCCGGCCGCGCCAAGCTCCTCGGCGGCGATCAGGCAATCCTGCAGCCGCGTGCCGAAGGACAGGAGTGCCACCTTGGTGCCTTCCCTGACGATACGGCCCTTGCCGATTTCGAGCACCGCGCCGCGCTCCGGCATGTCGACGCCGACGCCGTTGCCACGCGGATAGCGGAAGGCGATCGGGCCGTCATCATAGCTTGCCGCGGTGCGCACCATGTGGCGCAGTTCCGCCTCGTCTGCTGCTGCCATCACCACGAAACCGGGCAAGGTTGCCAGGAAGGTGGTGTCAAAGGCGCCGCAATGGGTGGCGCCATCGGCGCCGACGAAGCCGGCGCGGTCGATGGGAAAGCGCACCGGTAGTTTCTGGATCGCGACGTCGTGGACGACCTGGTCGTAGGCGCGCTGCAGGAAGGTCGAATAGATCGCGGCGAACGGCTTGTAACCTTCGGTGGCGAGGCCGGCGGCGAAGGTCACCGCGTGCTGTTCGGCGATGCCGACATCGAAGATCCGCGAGGGAAATGCTTCACCGAACAGGTCGAGGCCGGTGCCGCTCGGCATGGCTGCGGTGACGGCGACGATGCGGTCGTCCTCGCGGCCTTCCCTAACCAGGCTTTCGGCGAAGACCTTGGTGTAGGCCGGCGCGTTGGCCGGCGCCTTCGCCTGCGCTCCGGTGATGACATCGAACTTGTTGACGCCGTGATACTTGTCTGCGGCGGCTTCAGCCGGCGCGTAGCCCTTGCCCTTCTGGGTGACGACATGGATCAGCACCGGGCCTTCGCCATTGTCGCGGACGTTCTTCAGGACCGGGATCAGATGCTCGAGGTTGTGACCGTCGATCGGGCCGATGTGATAGAAGCCGAGTTCCTCGAAGAGCGTGCCGCCGGTGACGTAGCCGCGTGCATGCTCGACCGCCCGGGTGATCGCACGGTCGGCGCGCTTGCCGAGATAAGAGGTCAGTTTCTTACCGAAGTCGCGCAGGCCGACATAGGTCCTGCCCGAGGCCAGACGCGCCAGATAGGCGCTCATCGCACCGGTCGGCGGCGCAATCGACATGTCGTTGTCGTTGAGGATGACGATGAGCCGGGCATCGAGCGCGCCGGCATTGTTCATCGCCTCGTAGGCCATGCCGGCCGACATGGCACCATCGCCGATAACGGCGATGACATTGTTGCGGCCGCCGGAGAGATCGCGGGCGGCGGCCATGCCAAGGCCGGCCGATATCGATGTCGAGGAGTGAGCGGCGCCGAAGGGATCGTATTCGCTCTCGGCGCGGCGGGTGAAGCCCGACAGCCCACCCTCCTGACGCAAGGTGCGGATACGGTCACGGCGGCCGGTCAGGATCTTGTGCGGGTAGGCCTGGTGGCCGACATCCCAGATCAGCCGGTCATCCGGGGTGTTGAAGACATAGTGCAGCGCGACCGTCAGTTCGACCACGCCAAGGCCGGCGCCAAGATGGCCGCCTGTGTGTGACACGGCGTCGATCAGTTCGGCACGAAGCTCGGATGCCAGTTGCGGCAATTCGCTCTCGGCAAGCGTGCGCAGGTCGGCCGGGATGCGGACCTTGTCGAGAAGGGGCGTATGCGGCGTTGAATTCACGGGTAGGCCTGCTCAGGCTTTCTGTTCATGGGCGGGATAGGCCGGCCGCCGGCGAAAGTAAATGCGTGTCTGTGACGCGGATCAGGCTTTAGGTCCCAAAACCCGGCCACTTTTGGGCGACATGCATCAGCTTTCCGGCAACGGGATGAATTCTTCCTCATCTCCGGGAACGATATCGAAGCGGCCGGTCTTCCATTCCTGCTTGGCCTGCTCGATGCGCTCCTTGGAGGACGAGACGAAATTCCACCAAATGTAACGCTTCGAGCCGAGCGAGGCGCCACCGAACAGCATGAAATGCGCGCCGCCTTCCGACGACACGACGATCTCGTCGCCGGGCCGAAACACCAACAGCCGCTCCGCCGGAAAAACATCGCCTGAAATCGAAACCTCGCCTTCGAGCGTGTAGATGGCGCGCTCCTCGGCATCGGCCGGGATTTTCACGCTGGCGCCAGGCGCCAGCCTAAGGTCGGCATAAAGCGTCTCGGAGTGAGCCCTCACGGGGGACCGCAGTCCCTGGAAGTCGCCGATGACGACGCGACCGCCGACGCCTTCGGCATCGATCTCGGGGAGCCGCAAGGCAGCGGTGTTCTCGAAAACCGGTGCCACTTCCTCCTTGCCGTCCGGCAGTGCCAGCCATGTCTGCAGGCCGGAGACCGACATCGGCGCGCCACGCAATTCCTCCGGCGTGCGCTCGGAATGGACGATGCCGCGGCCGGCGGTCATCAAATTCACGTCGCCGGGCTGGATGACCATTTCGGTGCCGAGTGAATCGCGATGCCTGATCTTGCCGTCGAACAGATAGGTCACCGTCGACAGCCCGATATGCGGATGAGGACGGACATCGAGCGCCTGGCCCGCGCGCAGGATCGCTGGGCCCATGCGGTCGAAGAAGATGAAAGGCCCGACGAGCCGTCTTTTGGCGGTCGGCAAAGCGCGGCGTACCTGGAAACCGCCAATGTCCTTGGCGTTCGGAATGACCATCAGCTCGATCTGGTCGCTGGCAAAGGCGTCGCCGACTTCAGGGTCTTTCCCGGGGAAGAAGCTCATGGACTCTCCTTGTCAGCGGCCGTGCCTGCTTGTCGGATCAGGCAAAACGGATCGCCGATTTTGCCCGCGCCTTGGCGGCCACCTCTTCGCGATTGCGAGGATGCTGATGGGTTTCGAGGGAATCGAGAAGCTCACGCGCCGATGCCGCGATGGCTTCGACCGCATGATCGAAGGCGTGCTGGTTCTGCTTCGAAGGTCGCGTCGTTCCGCTCAATTTGCGAACAAACTGAAGTGCGGCGTCGCGCACCTCGTCATTGGATGCCGGCGGATCAAAATTGAACAGGGTCTTGATGTTTCTGCACATCGTTTGCGAACCTCCTCTTGTCCTGAAGCCGTTTCAATCGGGACGGCTACTATCCTCGACCATGATCATGTCCAAAGCCAGTGAGGCAAGCCCATCGTTCGGGAAGCATGACTCAGTCGGCGTCGAGCGGCTCCGTTCCAACCGGCTTGCCGTCGCGCGACAGCCTGATCTTCTCGACCTTGTCCTCGGCGGCTTTCAGCAGCCGGTCGCAATGCGCCTTCAGCGCCTCGCCGCGCTCATAGATCCTGATCGACTGGTCGAGCGGCACGTCGCCACGCTCCAGATCATCGACGATCTTTTCCAGCGCATCGAGTGCCTGCTCGAAGCTCATCGCCTTGACGTCTTCGTTGGTCTCTCCAGCCATCATTCACCCTTTCATCAGTCGCCCGACATGGGCGGCGACCGAAAATGCCAGTCCCTGCAGATCGTAGCCACCCTCGAGCAGGCTGACGAGCCGGTTGCCGCTGTGGCGCGTGGCGCGCTGCATAAGCTGGCCGGTCGCCCAGTCGAAATCATCCTCTGTCAGGTTGATTTCGGCCAGCGGATCGCGATGATGCGCGTCGAAACCGGCCGAAATGATGATCAGGTCGGGCGCGAAATTGTCGAGCGCCGGCAGGACACGCGACAGCAAGGCATCGCGGAAAACCTCGCTGCCGGTCTGCGGCGCCAGCGGCGCGTTGACGATGTTGCCGGCGCCGATCTCGCTCTTTGCCCCGGTGCCGGGATAAAGCGGCATCTGGTGCGTCGAGCAATAGAGCACCGACGGATCGTCCCAGAAAATATCTTGCGTGCCGTTGCCGTGATGCACGTCCCAGTCGACGACCGCAACGCGCTCGACGCCATGTTTCTTCTGCGCATAACGCGCGGCGATCGCCGCCGTGTTGAAGAGGCAGAAGCCCATGGCCGTGGTTTTTTCAGCATGGTGGCCGGGCGGCCGCGCGGCGACGAAGACGTTGTCGGCGCGGCCCGCAAAGACATCGTCGACGGCCGCATTGGCGGCGCCGATCGCGGTGATCGCCGCTTGCCAGCTCTTCGGGCTAGCGGTGGTGTCGGCGTCGATGCGGGCGATGCCCTCGTCGGGAATGGCGGCGCGGACGCGGGCGACGAAATCGGCGGGATGCGCGTAGAGAATGGTGGCCTCGTCGCCTTCAGGCGCCTTGATGCGATCCAGCCCCACAAAAGCCTCATCGTCGAGCACCCGTTCGATGGCGCGCAACCGGTCCGGCCGCTCGGGGTGACCGGGCGGCGTGATGTGCTCAAGGAAGATCGGATGGGTGTAGAGACGAGTGGCCATCTTCCCTATCTAGTGCCCCGACGTCGCGATGGCCATGCGTCGTGGCCTGATGGCTGGGGAAAATCACACATGCGTCCATTGGTGTCGCTGCAGGCATTGGCGTCGTCAGCGCTTCGGCGTAAGGTCGCTGCCACTGCCTGGTGCCCGCCGCAAGCGGGAGAATCGGGAACACGGTTGAACTCCGTGGCGTGCCCAACGCTGTAAGGGGGACCGCGCCGGTAAATGCCACTGTCGATGACGGGAAGGCACCGGACGCGGGTTGATCCCAAGCCAGAAGACCGGCCTGGCAGGCATCGTCATCCGCATGGTCAGGCGGAAGACATCCACAGCAATCGCAAGGGGACACGCGATGCCGGAACACATGACCGCCTCTGTTGGCGACGGATTTGACCAGAGTGCACGCGATGCGGTCTATCGCGCAATGTTCACGCGGCGCGACGTGCGCAGCCATTTCCTGCCAACCGCGCTCGACGATGAGGTGCTGGCGCGGCTGCTGCTTGCCGCTCACCATGCGCCGTCGGTCGGCTTCATGCAGCCTTGGAATTTCATAGTTATTCGCGATGCCGAGCGACGGGAAAAAGTGCGTGACCTGTTCCTGGCGGCGCGTGAACAGGAACTGCCGGCCATCGCGGAAGAGCGACAGGCGCTTTACCGCAAGCTCAAGCTGGAAGGCATCTGCGAAAGCGCGCTCAACATCTGCATCACCTGCGACCGGCAGCGCTCGAAGGGTTCGCCGCTGGGGCGCTGGCACAATCCGGAGATGGACCTCTACAGCACGGTTTGCGCGGTGCAGAACTTCTGGCTGGCGGCGCGCGCCGAGGGTGTCGGGGTCGGCTGGGTCAGCATCATCGAGGCGCAGGCATTGAAAAGCCTGCTGTCAATTCCCGAGCATGTGACGCCGGTCGCCTATCTCTGCGTCGGCCGTGTTTCCGAGTTCGCGCCAAAGCCGGACCTCGAAGCACATGGCTGGGGCCGCCGCTTGCCACTGCCGGAGTTGATCATGAGCGAGACCTTTTGCGGGCAAGGAGAAGCGTTGCTCAAATCGACCGTGGCGCGCCTCAACGGGGTCGATGCCGCGCCGGCGACCACTGCCGATCAGCGCGTCGCGCCGGCCGTGCCCCAGCGCGAACCGCCGAAGGAGGCCAGCGCCTTGTCCTTGAGTTCCCTGAACTTCGACGACGCCTCGGCCAGCCGGGCGTCCCAGGCGGGATCGGGCACCTGGCCCTCAATGATCCTGAAATAGACCTGCATCAGGCAGGCGATGGCGAAGGGTTCGATGAACGCCGCCTTGAAGGCCCAGGCGAAGACGATGGCGAGCACGAAAGCCCAGCCGGCAAGCTGCCCGGGCATGAGGAAAAGAATCGCGCCGGCCGGCGCCAGCATCAGCAGGAAGATGACGAACGAGACGCCCCACATGATGACCGCCAGCCAAACGGCGTTCTTGACCATGATCTTGCCGTTCTGGGCATAGAGCACGACGCCTTGGCGGGCAGTCTCGAACGGCGAGGCTGAATTGATGCGGATGTTGTAGCCGAGGATGATCTCGTCGACATAGGTCAGCGACAGGCGGATCACCGTGTTGACGAAGCTGACCAGGCCGCTCAGGCCCGGGATCGGCAGGAAGGCGGAGATGCCGCCGAGCAGCCCGGTGATGGCGCGGATGGCGCCCTTGACCAGTTGGTCGACGACGAAAAGGATGTTGGCCTCGGCAAAACGCTGGGTCACGATGTCCTTGGCATAGGCGATCTGGTTCTGGCCGTCGGGAACGTCGCGGCCGTCAATCAGATGGACCATGACGGCGATATGGCCGGCCTTGACGACATAGAGGATGTATTCGCGGATCCAGTAGACGGCAATCGAGACGACGCCAAAGCCAACCACGCCGCCCCACAAGGCAAAGGACAGCGGCCCGTCGGGATCGGTGGAGATATGGCCGACGCCGTAGCCAACGGAGGCGCCCGTGCCGGTCGCCACGATATAGGCCAGCGTGATGCCGAAATAGACGATCATGCGAAAGACAACGAAGGGCCAGGTCCGCATCATGATGGACACCGACCTGCCGATATTGAAATCCCACATGCCCCCGAATCTCCGCTCAGAGATGGCGCGAGAGGATGCGCCGAAACCGGCTGTTGTCAATCGTGGGAGTGGCGCGCCAGACCGGCAATGGAGATTTCAGACCGGCTGCGAACCCTGCTTCTTGAGCAAGCCTTCGAGCAGTTGCTTGAAGGCCGCCACCACCTTCTTCGACGTCGCTTCGGGGTCGCTCGAATTGGCGATCCGCTGCGCTGCCTGGCTGCTCGCCCCGTTGATCAGCCGCGAGGCGGTCTCGGGGTCGAGGCTGGGAACGACCACGCCCTCCTCCTGCAGCCTGGTCAGATGATCGGTCATTGAACCGACACATGCATTGGCATTTGGCCATTGTGCAGGATCCCCCAGCACGGCCGGGCCATCCCGGAACATGATGCGCTGGATTTCCGGCTCCAACGCCATCTCGATATAGGTCGTGCATTCGTCGACGAAATGCTGCCAGCGGGTCGGTGCTCTCGACGCCACTTCGTTCACGCGCGCCGCCATCTCCCCGTCGATTTCGGCGATAACCGCTTGCAGCAAGCCCTTCTTGTCGCCGAAGTGATGATAGAGTGCGCCGCGCGTCAGTCCGGCCGATGCGGTGAAATCATCCATCGACGCCTGGGCATAGCCGATCGTGCCGAAGGCATGGCGGGCGGCCCCGATCAGCTTGGCGCGCGTCTCGGCGATCATCTCCTTGCGAGGTTTGTGCATGGCTTCTGGACCTACTAACATACGCTTCGTATGCCAATTGACATACGCGGCGTATGATTTATCTAACAATCATACGCATCGTATGTAATTGTCGAATCTGCCTTTGTCGAGGAACCGGACATGCAAAATCCCTATTCGGAGATCTTTCGCGCCCCCGGCGCCAAGGGCTTTGCAGCAGCGGGCTTCATGGCGCGGCTGCCGATCGCGATGGCGCCAATCGGCATCGTGGCGATGCTGTCGCAGACGCGTGGCGAATACTGGCTGGCCGGCGCCGTCTCCGCGACATTCGCACTGGCCAACGCTTTCATGGCGCCGCAAATATCAAGGCTTGTCGATCGCCTTGGCCAGACGCGGATCGTCGTGCCCACCACGATCATCTCGGTGCTCGCTTTCGCCGTCCTGATTGCAGCGGCCAACCAGGACTGGCCGATATGGACGCTGTTCGTGTCGGCGCTGCTGGCGGCGGCGATGCCCAGCATCCCGGCAATGGTGCGCGCTCGCTGGACCGAGATTTTCCGCGGACGGCCCGAGATGAACACCGCATTCGCCTTCGAGTCGGCGGCGGATGAACTGGTCTACATTGCCGGGGCATCGCTGTCGGTCGGCCTGAGTGCCGCCCTGTTTCCAGAAGCAGGGATGCTGGCCAGCACGCTGTTTCTCGCCTTCGGCTCGGCGGCGTTCATCCTGCAGCGCTCGACCGAGCCGCAAGTGCGGCCGGTGGAACATGGGTCGCGCGGCTCGGCAATCCGCCTACGGCCGGTGCAGATCATCACCTTTGCCCTGATCTTCATCGGCGCGACCTTCGCGACGACGGAAGTGAGCACCGTGGCGATCACCAAGGAACTTGGCCAGCCAGGCGCCGCAAGCCTCGTCATCGGTGTCTACGCGCTGGGATCGTTCGTGCTCGGCATCATCGTCGGCGCGCTCAACCTGAAAGCACCGCTGCAACGCCAGCTTGCCATCGCAATCGCCATCATCGCGCTCAGCACCTTGCTGCCGCTCACCGCCGGCACGGTGCCGCTGCTGGCGTTGACCGTCTTCGTCAGCGGCGTGGCGATCTCGCCGACCTTCATCACGGCGTTCGGCCTGATCGAACGGCATGTGCCGGAGGCGATGCTGACCGAGGGCATCACCTGGGTGACCACCGGGATCGGCATCGGCATGGCGCTGGGCTCGTTCGCGGCCGGCTCGGTGGTGGATGCGTTCGGCGCCCAGAACGGATTCTGGGTGTCGGTTGCGGCCGGTACGATCGCACTGGTCACCGTGTTGCTTGGTCAGCGCAGCCTGGCTGCGCCCGAGTGCGACCTGGGCGGATGCGAAGCAGCCGTCGCTCCCGCTGAATGATCCCCGAAGCGCCCGGTTTCGAACGGACCGGGCGCTATCCCCGGCTGTTGCCCCTCAGAGAATCTCGGTCTTGGCGATATGGATGCCAAAGCCCTCGAGACCGACATAGTGGCGTTCGCGCGAAGCGATCAGATTGATCGAGGAAATGCCGAGATCCTTGAGGATCTGCGCGCCGAGGCCGATTTCGCGCCATTCGTTCTCACGGCGGCGCGCCTCTTCGTGATCCTCGCGGTCGCCGCTCGCCGGCCGCTTGCGCTCCTGGTGGGCGACGCCGACCGAGCCCTCGCGCAGGTAGACGATGACGCCACGCCTGCGCTCGCCTATAGCCTTCATGATGCCGTCGAGCCGGTGGCTGGTGCCGAACACGTCGGTCACCACATCCTCGGAATGCAGGCGCACCGGCACCTCCTCGCCGTCGCGGATGTCGCCGAAGACAATGGCGACGTGATGCATGGGGTCCCAGGGCAGCGTGTAGGTGAAGACCTGCGCCTTACCGCCGAGCGTGTCGATTTCCGAGCAAGCCACGCGTTCGACCAGCGTTTCCTTGCGTTGCCGGTAGGCAATGAGGTCGGCGACCGAAACCTGTTTGAGACCATGCTCTTCAGCAAAGGCCGAGACCTGCGGGCCACGCTTGACAGTGCCGTCGTCATTGACCAGTTCCGAAATGACGCCGACCGGTGCCAGACCGGCGAGCTTGCACAGATCGACCGCGGCTTCGGTATGACCCGAGCGCATCAGCACGCCGCCTTCGCGCGCGATCAGCGGGAAAATGTGGCCGGGGCGGACGAAATCCGAGCCGCCGACATTGCCGTTGGCGAGATTGCGCACGGTGAGCGTGCGGTCCTCGGCCGAAATGCCTGTTGTCGTGCCGTGCTTGAAATCGACGCTGACGGTGAAGGCGGTGGTGTGGGCGGAATCATTGTCGGCCACCATCGGCGCCAGGTTGAGCCGCTTGGCCTCCTCGCGCGGCATCGGCGTGCAGACGATGCCGGAGGTGTGACGGATGATGAACGCCATCTTCTCCGGCGTGCAATGGACGGCGGCGACGATCAGGTCACCCTCGTTCTCGCGTCCATCATCGTCCATGACAACGACGATCTCGCCGCGCTCGAAAGCGCGCAGGGCTTCGACGATTTTCTTCTGGTCGTAAGGCATAGGCGCTCGTTTCACTCGCAGGGAAATAAGGGAGTAGGGCAGTACGGGAGTAGGGAAAAGGAAAAAATGGCTGTCTCGGGTGGGTAGCGTAACATATTCCCCTACTACCCTACTGCCCTACTCCCCTACTCCCTTACCTGTCTGTCCCCGATGACGCAGATAATGATCGGCAATGGCGCAGGCAACCATCGCCTCGCCGATCGGCACGGCGCGGATGCCGACACAGGGATCGTGACGCCCCTTGGTCATGATCTCGACCTCGTTGCCGTCCCTGTCGATCGACTTTCGCGGCGTCAGGATCGAAGAGGTCGGCTTGACGGCGAAACGGGCGATGATCGCCTGGCCGGTCGAGATGCCGCCGAGAATACCGCCGGCATTGTTGGACAGGAACACCGGTTTGCCGTCATTGCCCATGCGCATCTCGTCGGCATTCTGCTCGCCGGTGATCCGGGCGGCCTCGAAACCATTGCCGATCTCGACGCCCTTGACGGCGTTGATCGACATCAGGCCGGAGGCAATGTCCTGGTCGAGCTTGGCGTAGATCGGCGCGCCGAGGCCTGCCGGAACGCCATCGGCAACGATCTCGATCACCGCGCCGACCGAGGACCCCGCCTTGCGGATGCCGTCGAGATACTGGGTAAAGACCGGAACGGAAGCCGGATCGGGAGTGAAGAACGGATTTTCCGCGTCACCGATGAAGTTCCAGTTCCAGTTGGCGCGGTCGATGGACTTTTCCCCCATCGACACCAGCGCGCCGCGCACTACCATGCCAGGCACCACCTTGCGGGCGAGTGCCCCGGCCGCGACGCGTGCCGCCGTCTCGCGAGCCGAGGAGCGGCCGCCGCCGCGATAATCGCGCAGGCCGTATTTGACGTCATAGGTGTAGTCGGCATGGCCCGGCCGGTATTGGCGGGCGATCTCGCCATAGTCCTTCGAGCGCTGGTCGACGTTCTCGATCAGCATCGAGACCGGCGTGCCGGTGGTGATCATCGTCTCACCGTCCTCGTCGAAGATGAAGCCCGACAGCACTTTGACTTCATCGGGTTCGCGGCGCTGGGTGACGAAGCGTGACTGGCCAGGCCGGCGCTTGTCGAGCTCGACCTGGATGTCTCGCAGAGTGAAGCGGATGCCGGGCGGACAGCCGTCGACCACACAGCCGAGTGCGGCGCCGTGGCTTTCGCCCCAGGTGGTGACGCGGAAAAGGTGGCCGAACGTGTTGTGAGACATGAAATGACCCTGCCCGGCATCGGAGCCAGCTTAGCACATGACCCAAAAAACGAAGCCGTTCTCGCAAGGGATCATGAGCAAATCAAAAAGTGCCACAGCGTCCTCCGCGCACCCAGGAGGACGCTCGGCGCCGTGGCCTGCCTTCTATTGGCGTTTTTCACAGTGGTCAAACTGTGATCTGGCGGATTTAGTTTTGACACATTCGGTTGGTTTCTGCTCTCTTCCATTCGCCTGCCGCCGCCCATGCCGGTGCAATGATAACGAGGAACGATTATGCGTACCCTGATTGGCGCCGTAGCCGCAACGCTGCTGCTTTCCACCGCCGCTTTCGCCGGCCAGACCGAAGGCCTGATCAAGAAGATCGACAAGGACACGGCGACGCTGACGCTGGATGACGGCAAGTCCTACAAGCTGAATGCCGAGACAGACCTCGACTCGCTGAAGCCGGGCATGGATGTCGTCATCGCTTACGATGAGACCAATGGCGAAAACATCGTCACCGACATGCAATTGCCCGACACCGAATAAGCGCCTTCCGGCCCCGCACGGCGCGCTTGCCAACGCCGTCCGTTGGTAGCAATCTCAGCGCGCAGATTCAGCCATCAAGTGGAAGATGCGAGCGGGGACCGAACAATGTGCAGCGACTGCGAAGGCGAAGGGGTCGACCGGAGGGATTTCCTCAAGGTCGGCGCGGCGGGGCTCGTTGCGATCGGTCTCGGTGGAGCTTCGTGGTCCGCGCGTGCGGCAGAGAGTGCTGCGCCGGCATTGTCCCCTGATGCAGCGCTCGCCGCGCTGAAATCCGGCAACGAGCGCTATGTCAGCCACCCGGAACTGTGCTCGATCGACCTTGCCGCGCAGCGGAAGGCTGTCGCCGGGCATCAGGCGCCTTGGGCTACCATCATCAGTTGCGCCGACAGTCGCGTTCCGCCCGAGTTGATCTTCGGCGGCCAAGGCGTTGGAGAGCTATTCGTCGCCCGGAATGCCGGCAACCTCGCCGACACTGCGACGCTCGGCACGGTCGAATACGGCGCGGCGGTGCTCGGCTCGCCATTGATCGTTGTCCTCGCGCACACAAGCTGCGGTGCCGTTAAGGCGGCTTGCGACGTGGTCACCAAGAACGCGACCTATCCGGGCGCGATCGGCCCGATGATCGAACCGATCCTGCCTGCGGCGATCGCGGCGCGGAGCGAGGCAGGCGATTTCGTCGACAACACCGCCAAGGAGAGCGCGCGCAGGACTGTGCGGCGCCTGGCTGCTTCAAGCAAGCTCCTGGCCGATCTCACCGGGGCCGGGAAGCTGAAGATCGTCGCGGCAATCTATAATCTTGAAACGGGTGTGGTGACCTACATCGAATGACACGTTCATCGGAACGACCGGGTCAAGTGTTGGGAGCCTTCCAAACCCTGGGATGAACAAGCGTCCTGGCTAGGACTGCGACAGCCACTCAAGGCGGTCACCCTGCAGCCTGAGCACGCGGTCCTGTGGTATCTCCAGGTTGGCTGCCTCGTCCTCCGCCACCCCAAGCACGAAGCGAAACAGAGCCCGCATGACCCCGCCGTGCGTCACGCAGATCGTCTGGCGTTGGATCGCGTCGAACCAGGGCTTCACCCGTTCGAGCAGCATCTGGTAACTCTCCGCGCCCTCGCCGGGCGGCTGGAAGTTCCATTTGTCCAGCGCGCGTGTACGGCGCGCGCCAGGATACCGCGTCTTGAGCTCGGCATAGGTAAAACCCTGCCAATCGCCGAAATTCACTTCCACCAGGCGAGGATCGGTTCGATAGGCATTCGGATCGAGCTTCATCGCGGCGCGGATGCGCTGCATCGTTTCGCGCGTCCGCTTCATTGGGCTGGCAACGAAATCGAAATCCGCGGGATTTTGCACCACCTCGGCCAACCGATGACCGTTTCCGGTCGCCTGCTCGCGGCCAAGCGCATTGAGGTCGGTGTCGGCCTGCCCCTGAAGCCGGGATTCGGCGTTCCACGCGGTCTGGCCGTGGCGCACGATATAAACCAGCGGGTACATCAGGTCTTCCGGTACGGGATCGGGACGGACGACGGTGGTGGATGTTAGTCCTTGACCGTCGAAATATCCGGCGCGTCGACCGCCTTCATGCCAACGACGTGGTAGCCTGAATCGACGTGATGCACTTCACCGGTGACGCCGCGCGACAGATCGGACAGGAAATAGACGCCGGAATCGCCGACTTCCTCCTGCGTCACCGTCTGCTTCAGCGGCGAATTGTATTCGTTCCACTTCAGGATGTAGCGGAAGTCGCCGATGCCTGATGCGGCAAGCGTCTTGATCGGGCCGGCCGAAATGGCGTTGACGCGGATCTTCTTGGCGCCGAGGTCGACCGCGAGATAACGCACGCTGGCCTCAAGCGCCGCCTTGGCGACACCCATGACGTTGTAGTGCGGCATGACCTTTTCGGCGCCGTAATAGGTCAGCGTCAGCAGCGAGCCACCATTGCTCATCAACGCCTCGGCGCGCTTGGCGATGGTGGTGAAGGAATAAACCGAAATGTCCATGGTGCGCAGGAAATTGTCGCGCGTCGTCTCGACGTAGCGGCCGGTCAACTCGTCCTTGTCGGAAAAAGCGATGGCGTGGACGAGGAAATCAAGCTTGCCCCAATGCTTGGCAACACTGGCGAAAACCTCGTCCAGGCTGGCCGGATCGGTGACGTCGCAATGGCCGGCGACAAAGGCGCCGAGTTCGGCCGCCAGCGGCTCGACACGCTTCTTGAACGCCTCGCCCTGGTAGGTGAGCGCGATCTCGGCGCCATGGTCGACACAAGCCTTGGCGATGCCATAGGCGATCGATCTGTTGTTGGCGACGCCAAGAATAAGGCCGCGCTTGCCGGCCATAAGGCCCTGTCCACCCGCCATGTCAGCGCTCTCCGCAAGATTTTTCAGCTTTGTGGAGTGCCCTATCGCACAGGCACACTGCCCCTTCAAGCGTTCAAACCGGACAGTTCGGGGGACAAAAGCCGCCAATCAGCCTTTTTGGCTGCGCAGCAGCGCTTCGAGCGCGCTATCGCCGCCTTCCGGCAGCATGATCCGCACATGGGCGTAGAGATCGCCATGGCCGCCGGCTTTCTCCGGCAGGCCCCTGCCCTTCAGCCGCAGCACCTTGTCCGAGTTCGACCAGGCGGGAACGTTGACCGCGAGCTTGCCGGTCGGCGTCTCGACCGGCACCTTGGCGCCGAGCACCGCATCCGCCAGCGTCACCGGCAGATCGGCATGCAGGTCGCGGCCCTCGATGCGGTAGCGCGGATGCCGGCGCAGATGGACCTTGACCAGCGCATCGCCCGGCTGGCCCGGCCCTTGCTCGCCCTGCCCCTTTAGCCGGATGGTCTGGCCATCCTCGACATAGGCCGGCAGCTTGACTGCCACCTTGCGGCCGTCGGGGAACATCGCCGTCACCTTTTCGGCGGTTGCCGCCTCCTCGATGGTGACGTCGAGCGTCACGTTCAGGTCGGCAGCGGTCGCCGGCTGGCGCCGGTCGCCCGCGCCGGGGCCGCGCGCGCCCGAAAAGGCGTCGCCGAAAATCTGGCTGAAAATATCGCTGTTGCCATCGAACGGATCACCGCCCGGACGGCCGGAGCGGAATTCGAAGCGTGAACCGCCGGCCCCTTGCTGCCGGCGAAACCCGCCGAACGGATCACCACCACCGGCGGCGCCCTCAAAGCCCTGGAAACGCGGCTTGCCGTCGGCATCAATCTCGCCGCGATCGAATGCGGCCCGATTCTTTTCGTCGCCGACGATCTCGTAGGCCTGGTTGGCCGCGGCAAAACGGTCCTTCGCCTTGGGATCATTCGGATTCTGGTCCGGATGATGCTTCTTGGCGAGTTTCCGGTAGGCCGATTTTATGTCCTTGGCCGATGCGTTCTTGGCAACGCCCAGCACCTCATAGGGGTCGCGCATGCTTACTGCCCTGGAAAAGGAGTGAGTCTCTGGTTGCCCCCTATATGCGCTCGCATAGGAAGAAATTCCAGTGGCCGAGCAGCATATCAAAAACGGAAAATCAGAGCGCCTTGAAGTCCTGCATGTGCCAGCCGCCGGCGCTGGCCAGGCAAAGTTCGCCTTCGAACATGGCAACGCCATCAAAGCTCTCGCGCGAGGCCCTGAAACGGCGGCATGTCTGGCCCTTGTCCTTCAATTCCGCCAGTTCGGTGATGGAGCCTCGCGACCCGGTGCCTGCATTCGCCCACGGCACGGCCTGTCCGCCGAGCTGCTCGATATCGGCCGAGGACACTGCATTGCCGATCGTCGTCTGGTCGGAGTCGCGATCCGAACTCACCGGCGCGGAGGGGACGGACGTGCTGCTGGTCAGGATCGAGCGGTCGACTTCTGCCTTTTCCAGACTGAAGCCACCCGCGCCGCAGGCGGCAAGCGGCAGAGCGATCATCATGATCGCGGCTTTGGCGCTGGCTGAAGCAATTAGGCCGCTTTGCCTGCTGTCAAAAGCTTGCGCGATACGCGACAATCTGCAACCTCCCCCGCCTCGTAACGATTTGAGAAAAACTATGAGTGACACAGAGTTAACAAGCAGTGACTTTACCGAGGCGGCGGAGCCGTTTCGCCTCTTTGCCGCATGGCTGGAGGACGCCACCAAGAGCGAAATGAACGACCCAAACGGCGTGGCGCTGGCGACCGTCGATGCCGACGGCATGCCGGATGTGCGAATGGTTCTGCTCAAGGGGTTCGATGAAGGCGGGTTTGTGTTCTACACGAATTTCGAGAGCGCCAAGGGCCAGGAGATTCTTGGCAACATGAAGGCGGCGATGTGCTTCCATTGGAAGTCGCTGCGCCGCCAGGTGCGCATTCGCGGCCCGGTAGAGATCGTCAGCGACGCCGAAGCCGACGCCTACTACGCGACGCGGCCACGCGGCAGCCGTATCGGCGCCTGGGCCTCGAAACAGTCGCGGCCGCTGGAAAGCCGCTTTGCGCTGGAAAAGGCGGTGGCCGAATACACAGCGCGCTATCCGATCGGCGAAATTCCACGGCCAAAGCATTGGTCGGGCTTCCGCATCGTGCCCACGACCATCGAGTTCTGGCATGACCGGCCGTTTCGGCTACATGACCGGGTGGTCTTTTCGCGTGATGCAAAAGGCGGTTGGGACAAGACGAGGCTTTATCCCTAAAGGGAGATTCAGGCCCTCTTCCTGGTCATGAACGCCGTGAGCGCGGCGCGCGCCTCGTCTGATTTCAGCCGTTCGCGAAAATGTTCGCTTTCCTCGCCTATGCGGGCGAGGAGGTCGTCGCGCGAGCCGCGCATCAGGTCGCGCGCGATCTTCAAGGCCTGAGGTGGCTTGGCCGCGATCTGGCCGGCCGCCGCCAGCACCGAGGCCTCCAGCGCGTCTTCCTCGACCACATCGTAGATCAGGCCGGCGGTTTTCGCCCGTTCGGCCGAAAAGCCCTCGCCGAGGCCGAGCAGTGCGAAAGCACCCTGCTGCCCCAGGATGCGCGGCGCCAACAGGCTGGAGCCCGCCTCGGGCACCAGTCCGAGATCGACAAAAGGCGTCCTGAACACGGTGCGCGGCGTGGCGAAGGTCAAGTCGCAATGCAGGTTGAGCGTCGTGCCGATGCCCACCGCGATGCCGTCGACACCGGAGACAATGGGTTTCTCGACCTTGGCCAGCGCCATCAGGAAGTCCCAGACCTCGGTGCCGCCGTCGCCGCCGGTGGCGACGACCATGAAATCGGCAAGATCGTTGCCGGAGGAGAAGGCGCCGGGCACGCCCAGGAAGACATGGACGCGGATCGCCGGGTCGGCGTCACCTTCGGCCAGAGCGGCCGACATTTTCGCATACATGGCGCGCGTCAAGGCGTTCTTCTTGTCCGGGCGGTTCATGCGGATGATCTGGATGGCGCCCTGGCGCTCGACGAGGATATGGTCTGTCACGGGTTTTTCCTTGTGAACGTCAGGCAGAGATGAGCGCCTTGCCGGCAGCGGCGAGGCTTTCGGCGCCATCGACAACGCGGTCCTTCAGGGCACTGACCTCGCCGAGCAGGTTTTCGGCGAAGAAGCGGCAAAGCGCGATACGGCCTTGATCGGCAAGCGCGCCCTGCGCCAGATAGGCCCCGCCGGCAGCCAGCGAGATCAGCTTGAGATAGGGTGTAGCACCCGCCAGCGCCTCGTCCGCCCGGCCGTCGGCCGACAGTCTTTGCAGGAAGCGGGTCGTTTCGCTGAGTTCGCCGAGCGCCTTGTCGAGAGCATCGGCGGTGCGGCCGAAACCCTCGAGATTCGATGTCCGCACGGCATTGGCGACCGCCGCCAGTTCGTCGATGAAGCCATGGACGTGTTCGCCGCCGCCGAGCGGCAGCTTGCGCATGACCAGATCAATCGCCTGGATGCCGTTGGTACCCTCATAGATCGGTGCGATGCGCGCATCGCGGTAGAATGCCGCCGCGCCGGTCTCCTCGATGAAGCCCATGCCGCCATGCACCTGGAGGCCGAGCGAGGCAACCTCGACGCCGACATCGGTCGAGAAAGCCTTGGCCAGCGGCGTCAGCAGATTGGCACGGTCGCGCCAATGCGCCGCCTCATCGCCGACCGATACGCGCGCCAGGTCGATGGCATGGGCGCAGCAGTAGCTGATGGCGCGGGCCGTCTGCGTCAGCGCCTTCATGGTCAGGAGAGTGCGCTGCACATCGGGATGATGGACGATCGGCGCCATGCCGGCGCCGGCGTAGCTTGCCGCTTTGCCTTGCCGGCGCTCATTGGCATAAGCGATCGCCTTCTGCGTGGCGGCTTCCGCGACCGCGACACCCTGCATGCCGACGGAAAGGCGGGCGTTGTTCATCATGGTGAACATGCAGGCCAGGCCCTTGTTCTCCTCGCCGATCAGCCAGCCGATGGCGCCAGGCGCAGCGCCCCCGAAGCCATCGCCATAGATCATGGTGCAGGTCGGCGAGGCGTGGATGCCGAGCTTGTGCTCCAGGCCGGAGCAGAAGACGTCGTTGCGCGCGCCCAGCGATCCATCGTCGCCGACCAGGAATTTCGGCACCAGGAACAGCGATATGCCGCGCGTGCCGGCCGGCGCATCGGGCAGCCGTGCCAAAACCAGATGGATGATGTTGTCGGTAAAGTCGTGCTCGCCATAGGTGATGAAGATTTTCTGGCCGAAGATGCGGTAGGTGCCGTCACCCACCGGCTCGGCGCGGGCGCGCAAGGCAGCGAGATCCGAGCCGGCCTGCGGCTCGGTCAGGTTCATCGTGCCCATCCATTCGCCGGAGACGAGCTTTTCAAGATATTTCGACTTGAGTGCCTCAGAGGCGTGCTTGTCGAGCGCCTCGACAGCGCCCATGGACAGCGTGGGGCCGATGCCGAAGGCCATGGCGGCTGAGTTCCACATTTCGAGCGCTGCGACGCCAAGCATGGTCGGCAACGCCTGGCCGCCATACTCCTCGGGCCCGGACAGCGCATTCCAGCCGCCGTCGATCCAGCGGCGATAGAGTTCCTTCCAGCCGCGCGGCGTGGTGACGATAGCGTCCTTCAGCACCGCACCTTGCTCATCGCCGATCTTGTAGAGCGGCGCGACTTCGTCGGTGGCGAAGCGGCCGGCCTCGCCAAGAACGGCATCGACCAGATCCTCGCCGAGATCGCCGAACATGCCGGCATCAAGGGCGGACTTGAGACCAGCCACGTGCTTGAGCGTGAAAGCGATATCTTCGACCGGTGCCCGATACATGCCGCTCCCTCCTCCTGATATAGGCCCACCGATCCTAGGACCCGCACTGCCGCAAAACCATCCGCCTTTCAGCGGCGGCCTCCCATCTTCTTTTTACGTAAACGTCAAACTTTGTCACGTGGATTTTGCAATCGCGCCGACACGTATTAGATTCTATCGACGCCGGATCAAGTCGACCGGCGACAGACCGAACCAACAGACCGGAACCACCCATGCTTGCGAGACCTGATGCCTATCGCTGCATCGAATGCGGCCTGCCCTATCGCGCGGCAGGGTTCTCGCACCATCAGGGCAGACTGGAAAACGGCGCCGCCTACTGGTCGGATCACGGCATATTATGCTCGCCGCAATGCTCCCTCGCACACCACCGCAAACGCGCCGCCGAGGGCACGCTGCCGCAAGAGCCGGCGCCAGACCCGTTTGAATTTCAGCCACTCATCAGACGATAGCTTTGCCGGCGCCAGCCCCGTGGAAGCACTTCCTTAACCATGACGGTCCAGGATTTGTCTTTGGTTAACGGGGATTCCCTGTTTGAAAACGCCGGCGCATCTTCTACGCCGCTCAGCGATCGCTCTCGCGGCGATGATGGCGCTGATATCAGCGGCAAAAACCTCGGATTTTTCCGAACCGTGGAAGAACGCCGACCGCGCCCTGGTCGTCGACGCCTACGAGTACAATTCCATCGACTGGGGCCAACTTGCCACCGACAAGCGGATCGTCGGCTTCATCAACAAGGCATCCGACGGATTGCCGCCACCCTATTTCTGTTTCGGCGACGACACCGAGGTGAAGTTGTGCAAGGCGCTGTGGAAACGCCACGCGGTGACGCGCGAACTGTTCCAGACACGCAAGGTGGTCGCCAAGGCGCTCGGCCTGAAATGGGGAGCCTATCACCTCGCCCGCCCCGGCAATCCGGTCGAACAGGCCAATAATTTCCTCGATTTCGCCGAACCCGCGCCTGACGACCTGCTGGCTCTCGACATCGAGGGCAATGATCCTTCGCAGTGGATGTCGCTCGAAGATGCCGAGGAGTTCGTGCGCCAGGTGCATCGGCGCATCGGCCGCTTCCCGGTGCTCTACTCCAATGGCAAGACGGCCCAGTACATTGCCGACAACAGCTACAGGTACCGGCTCTTGTCGAGGCTGCCGCTCTGGTATGCCCGCTACAAGCCCGACATCGACGTGCATTTCCCGATGGGCAACTGGCAGGGCTACGCGCTGTGGCAGTTCTCGGCGCAAGCCAATTGCGGCCGGCTCCGCTGCCCTTACAGGGTCGCCGGCACGCCCAAGGACATCGACGTCAATGTCGCGCCGACCGACGCGGCCACGCTGCGCGCGCAATGGCCTTTCGGTGGTCTCATCGACGTGCCGCCTGACTATCTCGCCTCGATACCGTTGCCGGTCTCACGCGAAGCCGGCCTCGCCGGCAATGTCACGATCACCTACGCCTCGGTGGCGGCGCCGCCGACCTTCGAGGATATGGTCGCGGCGCTGGGCACGCGCTGGACGAAGTTCCGCGACGGATTCCGCATGCCTGTCGTGAAGACCGTGCCGCAGCGGCCGACTTTCGGCATTGTCCAATATGTCGCCTGGAAGCGGACCGAACAGCGTTCGCCGTTGCAACTCGACGCCGCCTTTGCCGCCGCCGATCCGCTCAGCACCGCTTCGACCGAGATCGACCGCGGGCTGCGATAAGCAACCGTCGCAGAACTTTAATCTGCCTGCTCGCGTGCCACGGCCTGCCAGCCAATGTCGCGGCGACAGAATCCGTGCGGCCAATCGATCCGGTCGAGCGCGGCATAGGCGCGTTTCTGCGCCTCGCCGACCGTAGCGCCTGATGCCGTGACGTTGAGGACGCGGCCGCCATTGGCAACCAGCGCGCCGCCGTTTATGGCCGTGCCGGCGTGGAAGATCTGGGCGCCGTCGGCCGCCGCGTCTTCGACGCCGCGGATGACCGATCCCTTTTCCGGCGTGCCTGGATAGCCCCTGGCCGCCATGACCACGGTCAGTGCGGCCTCGTCGCGCCAGCGCACCGAAGTGTGTGCAAGCTGGCCGTCGATTGCCGCATTGAGCAGGACCAGCAGATCGTCCTTCAGCCGCATCATCAGCACCTGGCATTCCGGGTCGCCGAAACGGGTGTTGTATTCGATCAGCTTTGGCCCCTTGTCAGTGATCATCAGCCCGGCGAAGAGAATGCCGGCGAAAGGCGCGCCCAGTTCGGCCATGCCGCGCATGGTTGGCTCGATGATCTCGCGCATGGTGCGTTCGATCATCTGCGGCGTCATCACCGGGGCCGGTGAATAGGCGCCCATGCCGCCGGTGTTGGGGCCGACATCGCCGTCGCCGACGCGCTTATGGTCCTGCGCGGTGCCGAAGGGCAGCGCTGTGGTGCCGTCGCAGAGGCAGAAGAAACTCGCCTCCTCGCCAGTCATGAATTCCTCGACCACCACTTCCGCGCCTGCAGCGCCGAAGGACCCCTCGAAACAGGCATCGAGCGCTACCAGTGCTTCGTCCAGCGTCATGGCGACGGTGACGCCCTTGCCTGCCGCCAGGCCGTCGGCCTTGATGACGATCGGTGCGCCGGTCTTTTCGACATAGGCCTTGGCGGACGCCAGATCGCCAAAACGGCCATAGGCGGCGGTGGGGATGTCGTATCTGGCGCAGAGATCCTTGGTGAACCCCTTCGAGCCCTCCAGCCGGGCGGCGGCCCTGGAAGGTCCGAAGACGCGAATGCCTTGCGCACGCAGATCGTCGGCGATGCCGGCGACCAACGGCCCTTCCGGGCCAACCACGACGAGGTCGATCTTCTTGTCCTTGCAGAAGGCGGCAACGGCTGCGTGATCGGAAATGTCCAGCTTCACCAACTCGGCCTCGCCGCCGATGCCCGGATTGCCGGGAGCCGCATAGAGCTTTGTCAACAACGGCGACGCGGCGATCTTCCAGGCGAGCGCATGTTCGCGGCCGCCGGAGCCGAGAAGAAGAACGTTCATGGCCACCTCGTGATGCCTATTAACCTGCAGAGCACCCGCTATTGCTCTCTGCACGATGGGTCAAGGCATCAGGGTGCTTTGATCGGATTTGCGCACGGGAACGTTACCCCTGCCGAAAATCGGCGGCGGACACCGCCGCCGATTTTCTGGCTGCCGCTCAGCCCTGGAAGATGACCGGGAACCAGTCCTCGCGCAACCTCTGTCCCGGCTGCATGCCATGGCCGTGGTAGGGGGGCGAGGTGCGTCCCGGCCGCTCGACATAACGCGCATCGTCGCCGACCCAGCGCAGCGACAGCGCCCGGCGCCGTGCCGAGGTCATGTTGCCGCGCGCGCCATGCGCGGTCCTGAAGTCGAACAGGATGGCGTCGCCCGGTTCCATTTCCCATTCGAGCACCTTCATCGACGGGTCCTTGTCCGGGTCCGGCACCGGCAGATAGTCGCCCTCACCGGCATAGAAATTGGTGTCGTCGAGCCAGCGCACCGGCAGGATCATCTTATCCCATTTGTGCGAGCCGGCGATCAGGCGCAGCGTCGCCTCCTTCACCGGATCGATGGGAATCCAGAAGCTCACCGTCTGCCGGCCATCAACGAAGTAGTACGGGATGTCCTGGTGCCAGGGCGTCGGCTTCTGCGTGCCGGGTTCCTTGACCAGAACGTGATCGTGGAAGAACTGCGCGGTGCGCGACTGCATTACCGCCGCTGCCAGTTCGGCAGCGGGCGAATCCCGCACCACGCTGACGAATTCGGGAATGCGCTCCCAGTTGCAATAGTCATCAAAGAAACTGCCGCGGCCATTGGCGATATCAGATGCGGTGGCGCTGCGGTTCTGCATGTTGCGCTCGATGCCGGCGGCAATTGTGTCGACCCAGCCCTTGAAAGCACCGCGGATGCAAACCGCACCGTCGCGCTGGTAATCGGCGATCGTCTTTGCGTCGATGGCCTGGGCGTCGATTGTCTGGGTCTCAGTCTGGGAAGCCATCGCGTTCTCCTCTTGGAATGACCGACTATCGCAACCCGCTTTCATTCAGTAAAATAATAACTTCTCATTTGATATATAGGATCACTCTATGAATGTGACCCTCACGCAGCTGCGTTATCTGGTCGCCGTTGCGCGTCATGGCAGCGTCACCGGCGCCGCGAAAATGCTGAACGTCTCGCAGCCTTCGGTTTCGGTGGCCATTGACGCCGTCGAAAAGAATTTCGGCCAGAAGCTGTTCGTCCGCCAGCGGGGCAGCGGCGTGTCGCCGACGTCGTTCGGCCGCGCTGTCGTGGCGAAGGCAAGACAGGTTCTCACCGAAACGGACGAACTCGTCGGCCTGGGTTCAGGCAAATCGGCCGTCGGCGGCGAACTGGTGCTGGGATGTTTCGAGGACCTAGCGCCCTTCTTTGCGCCGGCCCTGATCCGCGCCTTCTCCGAACGCTATCCGGCCGTGAAAATCGTCGTTCGCGACGAGACGTTCGAAACGCTCGGGCGGCGGCTCGGCGACGCCGCCATCGATCTCGGCCTCACCTACGACCTCAGCCTGCCGACACATTTCGCCCGCATCCTACTGCGCGAGCTTCGGCCGCATGCGCTGTTGCCGGCAGGTCATGCCCTGGCGGATCGTTCCGAGGTCAGCCTTGCGGATCTGGCCGCCTATCCGCTGATCACGACAGACCAACCGCACAGCTGGCAGCACATGCTCGACCTGTTCCGCAGCCGCGGTCTCTCCCCGGTGGCGGACACAACGACGAGTTCGTTCGAACTCCAGCGCAGCATGGTCGCCAATGGCTTCGGCGTCGCCGTCAGCTACACCCGCCCGCATGGCGACCGCAGCTATGACGGCCTGCCGCTCCTCTGCAAACGGTTGTCCGATCCGCTGCCCATGCAGCGGATCCTGCTCACCTATGACACGCACCAGCGCGTTTCCAATGCGGCGCTGGCGTTCATCGAGGTCGCGAAGGATTGGTTCGCCTCTCATGACATCTTCGCGTCCGCAAGCGAGACTGCTTGACGGCCTTCCAGTCTGCTGCCAATCCAGCAGCATGGAACCGATCCAGTCGAAAGCGGCCCAGGGCCGTGTCGCCGATGCACCGAACGGCCATTGGGTCTATCGCGTGCTGCCGCGCTCGATATGGCCCTATGCGCAGCTTGCCCGGTGGGACAGGCCGATCGGCTGGCAATTGCTTTTGTGGCCTTGCTGGTGGTCGGCGGCACTTGCGGCGAGCGCCTATCCGCGTCCCGGCGATCCGCTGCTCTCGCTGCTGCCGGCGCCATTGTATCTCGTGCTTTTCCTGATCGGCGCCATCGCCATGCGCGGCGCCGGCTGCACCTACAACGACCTCGTCGACGAGGACATCGACAACAAGGTCGAGCGGACGCGGTCACGGCCGCTGCCGTCGGGCAAGACCACGCGTCGGCGGGCATGGGTGTTTCTTGTCCTGCAGGCGCTGATCGGCCTGGTGGTGCTCATCCAGTTCAACAGTTTCGCCATTCTGCTCGGCATCTGCTCGCTGGCCATCGTCGCCGTCTATCCGTTCATGAAGCGGATAACCAACTGGCCACAACTGGTTCTCGGCCTTGCTTTTTCCTGGGGTGCACTGATGGGATGGGCAGTCGAGTTCGGCGACCTCGATGGACCCGCCATCATGCTCTATATCGGCTCTATCCTGTGGGTGATCGGCTACGACACGATCTATGCGCATCAGGACAAGGAAGATGACGCCATTGTCGGCGTGCGCTCGACGGCGCGCCTGTTCGGCGACAACACCAAGTCATGGCTTGTCGGGCTCTATGGCGGCACGCTTGTGTGCTTCGCCATCGCCTTCGCGTCGGCTCAGGCTCCAGTGGTGGCGCTGGCCGGGCTGATCGCCGCCGGCGCCCATATGGCCCGGCAGATCGCCGTACTGGATATCGACAATCCGGACCAGTGCCTGCGGCTGTTCCGTTCGAACAACCAGGTCGGCTGGCTGATCTTCCTTGGCCTGATCGGCGGCGCAGTGTGGGTGGCATTGAAGCCGCTGGTTTAGCGGCTTTCTTCCTTCTCACCCCACAGGGGAGAAGGAAGAACGCGCCAAGCTCTTTCTACTCCCGCGAAATAATCTCCTGGCCGTCGATGACCAGCCTGAGACCGAGATCGCCGGCCCTGCGGCGGGCGAGGAAGCGCGGGCGGCGCATGTGCGAAACGCGGCCCTTGCGACGATCCTGCGGCGGCAGCGTCTTGATGGCGGCGCCGAGCGATTCTTCCAGGGTACGGGCAACGCCGTCCGACTCGATCAAGAGCATCGGCAGACGGTAGGCGTCGGCCCAGGCGCGCCAGTCGGCGGCGACATCTTCGAGATCATCGGCCACCAGCAGCGGCACCGACAGCATCGGATCGTTGTGCAGGAGTTCCAGCGTCACCGTAACATTGCCGTCCGGATCCTCCATCGCACGGGCGGCGACGCCGCGAAACGCATTGGCTGGCAGCGCGATGATCGCCGGCAAACCGCTCATCTCGAGCATGCGGCGGATCACTGCGCCCCGCTTGTCGATGGTAAAGGTCACGTCGCCGTAGTCGTCGCGTGTGGCGTAGCTCACCACTTGCGGCAGGCGGAATGGGTCGAGACGCATGTTGCGTCCGGCCCAGACTGGCTTCAGTCCGGTGTTCATAGAGTGCCTTCCTGTCTGTCTCCTGAGAGCCGGTGTCCGGTTCTCTCCGGGCCGGTTTTTCCAGCCTCGTTTGTGAGCAGACAGTAGCGTGGGCTCCTTACCGCCCCGCTTAAGAAAGTCGGTTAAATTTTGCTGATCTGCGGGATGGTTATCGGAATGCCACCAGCCACAAGATGCCGAAAGGATCAGATAACCTTACCGGGATTCATGATGCCGGCTGGGTCGAAGGCAGCCTTCACCCGGCGCATCAGGTCGATCGCCATCGGTGCCGCTGTGGCGATCAGTTCGTCCCGCTTCAACTGGCCGATGCCATGCTCGGCCGAGATCGAACCGTGCAGGCTGCGCACCACGTCATGCACGGCCTTGTTCATCGTATGATAGAGAGCGAGAAACGCCTCGTCGTCGCCGTCGACGGGCCGCGAGATGTTATAGTGCAGATTGCCGTCACCCATATGGCCGAAGCAGACCACGCGGGCGCCGGCACTCACCGACGCCACCGCGCCGGCGGCCTCCTCGATGAAGCGCGGGATCGAAGCGATCGGCACCGAAATGTCGTGCTTGATCGAAGCGCCCTCCGGCTTCTGCGCCTCGGGCAGCAGCTCGCGGAAGTTCCAGAAGGCATCGCCCTGCCCAAGACTTGCGGCAATGACTGCGTCGCCGACGAACTCCTGTTCGAGACCAGTCGAGAGCACCTCCTCGATCAATGCCCGCGAATCCTCCGATGAGCGGCCGGACGAAATCTGCATCAGCACATACCACGGCCAATCTTCGACCAGCGGCCGCACCACGCCCTGGGTATGCGCCAGGGTGAAGTCGTACGGGCGCTTGCCGATCAGTTCGAAGGCGGTGAGCGCTGCTCCGGCGCGGTCCATCGCCAGGCTGAACAGGGAGAGCGCTGCTTGCGGCGATGACAGGCCAACGAAAGCCACCTCGCGCCCTTTCGGCTTCGGGAACAGCTTGAGCACGGCGGCTGTGATGACGCCTAGCGTGCCCTCGGCGCCGACGAACAGGTTCTTCAGGTCGTAGCCGGTGTTGTCCTTCTTCAGCTTGCGCAAATCGTCGAACACCTCGCCGGTCGGCAGCACCACTTCAACCCCAAGGCAGAGTTCGCGCGCATTGCCATAGGCAAGCACGCCGGTGCCGCCGGCATTGGACGACAGGTTGCCGCCGATCTGGCAGGAGCCCTGCGCGGCCAGCGACAGCGGAAACAGCCGGTCGACGCTATCAGCCGCTTCCTGCAGCGTCTGCAGGATGACGCCGGCTTCGACCGTCACCGTGTTGGACAAGACATCGATCTCGCGGATGCGGTTCAGCCGCGACAGCGACAGCACGATCTCGCGGCCGGATCTATCCGGCACCTGGGCGCCGACCAGTCCGGTGTTGCCACTTTGCGGCACGACTGGCGTTCCCGTCTCGGTTGCCAGCCGCATGATCTGGCTGACTTCCTCAACGCTGCCCGGCCGCAGCACCAGCGACGTCGCGCCATGCCAGAGCCCGCGTCGCTCCGTGAGGTAAGGCGCGATATCCTGCTCGTCGCGCAACGCGTATTTGTCACCGACGATCGCCGCGAAGCGATCGATGAGAGCGGGATCGAGTTTCTCTGATACTTCGGTCATGGGGAAAACTACGTTGCTGCCAAGATGTTGTCACGAGGGGCGGCGGCGCGCGAGAGCCGATCGTTGATCGCCTCGCCAAGCCCGTCGAAGGGAACAGGCTCAACGGCGATAATCCGTGCGCCGCTGCTGTCGAGTACCTGCATATGAGCGAAAAGATTGCTCGCCGCTTCGCGCAGGTCGCCTGTCTCGGACAGGTTGACGAACGCGGCGGCATGTCGCCAGCCTTCGGCTCGCTGGCTGCCGAAGCCGAGCAGGGCTTCGCCCTCACCAACTGTTCCGGCGTTGAGCCGCATCGCGGCGTCAGGCGCATAGTGCGAGGCAAGCATGCCCGGTGCCTCGACGCCGGCGGCGCCGCCGCGCAAGAGCCCCATGCCGATGGCCGCCTCGATGTCTTCGGCGGCAATGCCGCCAGGCCGGAGCAGCCGCAATCTTTCCCCTTCGGCCTTGACGATGGTCGATTCCAGCCCGACTGGCGTCGCCCCGCCATCGACCACCAGCTTTATGCGTGCGCCGAGATCCGCCGCCACCGCTTGCGCCGTGGTCGCGCTGATCTTGCCGGATGAATTGGCGCTGGGCGCGGCAAGCGGCCGGCCAAGCCGGGCGATGAGCTCGCCGCCAAAGCCTCTTGGCATGCGCAAGGCAATCGTATCGAGCCCGGCCGTGACCAGCGGGTGGATGCCGTTGCCGGGCCGCTGCGGCAGCACCAGCGTCAGCGGACCCGGCCAGAACGCAAGCGCCAGTTTCTTCGACAGCGGATCAAACAGCGCTATGCGCTCGGCCATCGCCATGTCGGCGACATGGGCAATCAGCGGGTTGAAGCGGGGCCGCCCCTTGGCTTCGAAAATGCGCGCCACGCCGATGCCGTTGGTGGCGTCGCCGGCAAGCCCGTAGACGGTTTCGGTCGGGATGGCGACGACGTCGCCGTCCCGGAGCAGCGCCAGCGCCCGCTCCAGCGCCTCGCTGACGGCAAGTATTTCAGCCACTCTCATCACCTCGCAGATGACGGCTGCGTAGTACGATGGCGGCTGTTGGGCAAGTCGGCTGTTGCGACAAGTCGCTGTCGGGCAATCTGGGCATTGGCGATTTATCAATCGCTAAAATGCTACGTTCACGCGAAAGCCGGCATCAATTCCGGCCCGCTACTGTGCGGCTTCTGGGCAAAGGGGAGCGATCATGGTGTCTGTGCGTATGCTGCTGGGTATTGTCGTTGTGGTGGCGGCCGGCGGGGCACAGGCCTCGTCGCTGGTTTTCCCCGGCGTGCCCTCTTCGACGCCATCCATCATCAAGCTCGATGCCGCCAAACCCCTGAAGACCGCCGAAACCGCCAAGGCCAGCAATGTGCAATCGGTGGTGGGGCTCGGCGAAGCGCAGCCCGACGTCACTTATGAAAAGGTGTCGGCGATCACGGACAAGCCGGAGGCCAGGCGTGGGTTTGAGCAGAACCCGATGGTCATTCGCGGCGGGATCGTCGGTCCGGCCTTCTCGGCGCCGGCGCCAAGCGCCGCCTCGGCGAAAGCCGAAGCACCAGAGACGGGCACCGCGCCGGCGACAGGTACTGCGCCGGCGACAGGTACTGCGCCGGCAACGGCTACAGCCTCCGCCGCGCCTGCGGGAGACGCCGGGACAAACTCGGCCTCGCCGCCGAAAGCACCCGCACGAGCAACAACCCAGCCCGCTCGCGGGGTCAGCAAAGCCAATTAGAGGCTGGACCGCGACTTGACGGCGGTCTGGCGCCCAGCGCACCATTTGCAGGCAGACCCGTCGCGGTTCTTCGCCGCCGGGTGCCACTGTCCGAATTTCGTCAAGCGGCCATGGTAGACGGGTTTTTGTCATTTGGGGTAAGGGGGCTGATCATGAGAAAATTCAAAATTGTTACTGCGGCCGGGCTTCTGCTGGCGTCCTTGTTTGGCGCCGGCGCGGCCCAAGCCGATGACATGCTGGGATCCTATGTCGCGCGCATTTCCGATCGGGATCATCAGGCGAGTGACGGCTATGCACTGGAGACTGCCGCGCAGATGGTACGGCAGGACCGCGCCAACTGGCACAAATTCCACCGTCGCGACCGCGACGACGAGGGTGATGGCTGGTTCAGGACCAACGACCAGCGCGCCGATTTGCAGCGCATGCTGGAGCGCTCCGGCGCGATGAGCTCCTCGACCAAGCGCGCCATCGTCAATGGCGAGCCGCTGATCCAGGTCGACGTCTACGAAAACAGCGTGCGTGTCAGCATTCTGGAAGACTGACCCGTCAGCTTCCGGGAAGCCTGACCCAGTCAGCTTCCGGGAAGACTGATAGGTCCGCATCTGACAGAAAAGGCGGCGCGTCAGCGCCGCCCTTTCATCAATCAATAGATCGGCGGCCTAAAATCAGGCGGCTTCTTCCTTGTCTTCGCCTTCTTCGGACTCGTCGTCTTCGGATTCGTCTTCTTCGGATTTCTCGTCGTCGCCTTCAGCCTTCACGCTGTCATCGGCGTCGTCTTCGTCCTCATCGTCTTCGTCTTCTTCGTCTTCATCATCATCGGAGAGCGTGGCGGCTTCGGCGTCGTCAGACTCTTCGCCTTCTTCATCGTCGCCGTCTTCGTCTTCATCCGACAGATCGGCCGCTTCGACCGTGGCGGCGGCAGCGTGATCGAGGGCGGTTTCGGAAGCGGATTCAAGCGCCTCGGCGGGAGCCGGGGTTTCTTCTGTCACTTCGATTTCGTGATCGGAATTCATGGAAGCCTCCGTGGGTTGGGGAACATGTCCCATTTGCCACGGAGAGATCATCGTCATATGACTGTAAGCCGGCTCGAAGGGCCCATCTTCAGAATATTTCAGGCCTCAACCCGCGATTTTCGAGAAGTCGGCGACCTGACCGGTGGCCGCCCGGATGCGGGCGAGGAGCGCCAGGCGGTTGGCGCGCACGGCCTCGTCCTCATCATTCACGAGAACATGCTCAAAGAATGAATCAACCGGTTCGCGCAACACGCTAAGCGCCAGCAGGGCATCGGAAAAGTCTTCGTTTTGAATCGCTTCGCCGGCTTGCTTCTCAGCTTGATTCACCGCCGCAAACAGCGATTTCTCAGCATCCTCGCGAAACAGCGCCGGCTCAACAGTCTTGGCGACCACCGTTTTCTTCTTCTCCTCGGCAGCCAGGATGTTGGCCGCACGCTTGGCGCCGGCGAGCAGATTCCTGCCGTCCTCGGTGTCGAGGAAAGAACCAAGCGCCTCGACACGGCGCACGATCTGCAGCAGGTCGTCCGACTGCGGTGTGATGACGGCGTCGATCAGATCATGCCGCGCACCCTGGTCACGGAGGTAGACTTTGAGGCGATCGTGGAAGAAGGCGAGGAGGTCGGAAACCCTCCCCACGATGGGTGCCAGCGCCAGTCGAATATCATTTTCGATCAATATTCTAACCACCCCGAGCGCTGCCCGACGCAACGCATAGGGGTCCTTCGATCCCGTCGGCTTTTCGTCGATGGCCCAGAAGCCGATAAGCGTATCCAGCTTGTCGGCTAGCGCGACAGCGACCGATACCGGATCGCTCGGCACACGGTCGGAAGGACCTTGCGGCTTGTAGTGTTCTTCCGCCGCCGCGGCGACCGAAGCATGCTCGCCCTGCAGCAGCGCGTATTTGCGGCCCATGGCGCCTTGCAGTTCGGGAAATTCGCCGACGACTTCGGTGGTGAGATCGGCCTTCGCCAGGACAGCGGCGCGGCGCGCCAGCACAAAATCGGCGCCGACGATCGGCGCCAATTCCTCGGCAAGCCGGGCAATCCGCTCCACCCGCTCACCTTGCGTGCCGAGCTTGGCGTGGAAGGTGACGCCGAGATGATCGAGGCGCGCCATGCGCTGGTCGAGCGGCTTCTTCAGATCGAGCCCGAATTTTTCCGCCGATGCCGCGAGCTCACCTAGATCCGGCAAATCGCCCTGGTCGGTCGTCCAGAAATAGAGCGCGTCGGACAGACGGGCGCGCACCACCTTGCCGTTGCCGTGGGCGATCTCCTTGCCCCCATCCTTGGCCTCGATGTTGGCGGTGAGGATGAAGCGATTGGAAAGACCCTCGGCAGCACCCTGCGGCCGCGTGACAAAGCATTTCTGGTTGGCGCGGATGGTCAACCGGATCACTTCGGCCGGAATGGCCAGGAAAGCCTCCTCGAACTCGCCCATCAGCACGACCGGCCATTCGACCAGCCCTGAGACTTCCTCCAGCAGCCCTTCGTCCTCGACCAGATCGAGCCCGTTGGCGAAGGCGAGATTGCGTGCGTCGGCAAGGATGATCTCCTTGCGCCGGTCGGCGTCGAGCACGACCTTGGCCGCCTCCAGCTTTGAGACATAGTCGTCGAAGCGGCGCACCGTAATGGCGCCAGGCGCATGGAAGCGGTGGCCATAGGTGATGTTGCCCGAACGGATGCCGTCGATCTCGAAATCGACCACCACCGGTTCCTCGGTCTCCGGGCCAAAAGTGCACAGGATCGATTGCAGCGGGCGCACCCAGCGCAGCGAACCGGGCTTGGTCGAGGCCGGCCCCCAACGCATCGATTTCGGCCAGGGGAAGCCGCGGATGATGCCCGGCACCAGCTCGGCGATGATCTCCTCCGATGCCCTGCCCGGCTTCGAGATGTGGGCGACGTAGAAATCGCCCTTCTTCGGGTCGGAATGGACATGCGCCTCGGCGATCGACGAAAGCCCGGCCTTGCGCAGGAAACCCTGGACTGCCTGTTCGGGCGCCGTCGTAGACGGTCCCTTGATCTCCTCGCTTATATCCTTCGAGCGCGCGGTCAGGCCCCTGATATCGACCGCCAGACGCCGCGGGGTCCAGTACTCGCGCGCCGCCTCATAGGTCAGGCCTGCCTCGACCAGACCATCGGTCAGCATCTTCCTGAGATCACCCGCCGCCTTACGCTGCATGCGCGCGGGGATTTCCTCTGAGCGAAGTTCTAGAAGCAGGTCAGGCATGGATGAGGCTCACGCGGCAAGATGGTCCGCGCGGGGCATAGCAACTCGGCTGGCCGCTGTCACCCTTTCCGGAAATTTTGGCCGCCCTGTCGGGACGAGGCGACCCCGCCCGTCCTTGGATCAAAGATTTCCATGAACCGAACGCAGCGCTGAAGCGACCCACGCTCAGGTAGGGAACTATTGGCTGAACGACCATGAAAACGGCATCCAGACTTCTGCAGATTGTAGCACTCACCGCCTGCTTCACCGCGCAGGCTCACGGTGCCTTCTCGATGCCGGGCGTTCGGCAGGCATTGCGCACGATCGACGGTGCCAGCGGTCAGAACGTGCTGCCGATCAATGCTTGCCTCGAGGTGATGAAGCGTGCCTGAACTCAGGCCGCCAGTCCACCGGCCTGCGTCTTCAAAAACGCCTCGCCGCAGGCCTTCGCCAGATTGCGCACCCGCAAGATGTAGCTCTGCCGTTCCGTGACCGAAATCACGCCACGCGCGTCGAGCAGGTTGAAGACATGGCTGGCCTTGATGCACTGGTCGTAGGCCGGGAAAACCATACGATGCATTGGCAGATTGTCGTTCGACGCCGGTGCACCGGCATCGAGCAGCGCCTTGCACTCGGCCTCGGCGTCCTCGAAATGGCGCAGCAGCATCGCCGTGTTGGCGTATTCGAAATTGTGGCGCGAATATTCCTGCTCGGCCTGCAGGAAGACATCGCCGTAGGTGACCTTGTCGGCCCCTTCGCGGCCGTTGAAGTTGAGGTCGTAGACATTGTCGACGCCCTGCACATACATGGCCAAGCGCTCCAGCCCATAGGTCAGTTCGCCCGCAACCGGGGCGCACTCAATGCCGCAGACCTGCTGGAAATAGGTGAACTGCGACACTTCCATGCCGTCGCACCAGCACTCCCAGCCCAGCCCCCAGGCGCCCAGGGTCGGGCTTTCCCAATCGTCCTCGACGAAGCGGATGTCATGCAGCAGCGGATCGACGCCGATCGCCGCCAGCGAGCCGAGATAAAGCTCCTGCAGGTTCGGCGGATTCGGCTTCAGGATCACCTGGTACTGGTAATAATGCTGCAGCCGGTTCGGGTTCTCGCCATAGCGGCCATCCTTGGGGCGGCGCGACGGCTGGACATAGGCGGCGTTCCAGCGTTTTGGCCCGAGCGCGCGCAGCGTCGTCGCCGGATGAAAGGTGCCGGCGCCGACCTCCATGTCGTAGGGCTGCAGGATGACGCAACCATAGTTCGCCCAATAATTGTGCAAGGTCAGGATCAGCCCCTGGAACGAGCGGCTGGGATGCATATGGGCGGGGATTTCAATCGTCGGGATTTCAATCGTCACGGGGGCCTCGGCAGCAAAGGCTAGCTTGCCGGCACGTCCTAGAGACCCGGCGGCGTAGCGTCAAGCAAGGCGCACCGGTGCGGACCTAGCGACCCCGCCGATGATGTTGAAAGCTTTGCGAGCGACTGGCCCATTGCCGGCCATGGGCGCCTGCGGTCTGCTCATGCCGCAAAGTGTCAGGACAACAGGTTCAATCATGCCCAGTTCCACCATCATCCGTCCTATCGCCCAGCAGGATTTCGACCAATGGATGCCGCTGTGGGACGGTTACAATGCCTTTTACGGCCGCTCGGGCGAGACGGCGCTGGCAAGCGAGATCACCGCGATGACATGGTCGCGCTTCTTCGATGCCTATGAGCCGATGCATGCGCTGGTTGCCGAGAGCGAGGGACAGCTTTTCGGCCTCGTGCATTACCTCTTTCACCGCAGCACCACGGCGATCTCGCCCAATTGCTACCTGCAGGACCTTTTCACCACAGAGGCCTCGCGCGGCAAAGGCATCGGCCGGGCCCTGATAGAGGGCGTCTACGAGCGTGCCCAGGCTGCCGGTTCGGGGCGGGTGTACTGGCTGACGCATGAGACCAATCACACGGCGATGAAGCTCTATGACAAGGTCGGCGAGCGCTCCGGGTTCATCGTCTACCGGAAGATGTTCTGAGCCAGTTTCCGGCGCACTGGCGCGTGTTGAGTTTTTGGACGGATGGACGTCCAAACGAAAACGGGGCTCCGAAAGAGCCCCGTTTGCATTCAAAGAAACCGATTTCACCCCTTCGGGGCTGGCACCGGCTCGGGCTTGACCTTCGGGGTTTCCTGCGCGGTGTTGGATTCGATGGGCGGCAGGCCCTTCATCAGCTTCTGCTGCAAGGTGGCCAGCACATCGGGGTCCGGCTTCAGGTCGCGCGCCTGGTTCCACTGAAAGGTGGCTTCCAGCTTGCGGCCAACACGCCAGTAGGCGTCGCCGAGGTGATCGTTGAGAACCGGATCTTCCGGCTTCAGCGACACCGCGCGTTCCATCTCGCGCACCGCGTCATCGAACCGGCCGAGGCGGAAATAGGCCCAGCCCAGGGAATCGACGATGTAACCGTCGCTCGGCCTGAGATCGACGGCCTTCTGGATCATCGCCAGGCCTTCCTTGAGGTTCGTATTCATGTCGACCCAGGAATAGCCGAGATAGTTCAGCACCTGCGGCTGGTCGGGGAACAGTTCCAGCGCCTTGCGGAAGCTCGGTTCGGCCTTGGGCCATTCCTTCAGCCGTTCATAGGCGATGCCGCGTTGGTAGAAGATGTTCCAGTTGGCGGCAGTCGGCGTCTTCAGCACCGTGACTGCCTTGTCGTACAGATTGGCCGCCGAGCGGAAATCATCCTTCGACGAATAGACGCCGCCGAGCGCCAGATAGGCGCGCATGTCGTCGGGATGCGCGTCGACGAAAGCCTTCAGATGGGTGATCGCCTCGTCCTGGCGATTGAGATCGGCAAGGTTGAGGCCGAGTTGCAGGTCCGAAAGCTCTTTCAACGGCGAAGAGTCCGGGATGCGCCGATAGAGCGCGATGGCGCCCTCGCCGTCCTTCAACTGCTCGGAGACGGCCGCGAGTTGCACCAGGGCTGCGTCGCTGTCAGGCTTCAGGGCCAGGGCATACTGCAGGTAAAGCCGTACGAACGGCTCGCCACCGCCGCGATTGAGCGCCGTGGCGAGATTAAGCAGTATCTCCGACGCGCCGTCCGACGGGCCGGCAGCGAAAGGCGCAATTTTGTCACCCTTGCTGATCTTGTCGCGCAAGGCGACGATTTCCAGCTTGCCCGGCGCAAACGCCTCGGCCTGATCGAGCACCGACAGTGCCTTGTCCTTGTCGCCCTTGCGAGCCAGGAACGACGCGTAGGCCTGGGCGTTGCGCATCCAGGTTTCGGGAGCCGCACCACCGGCGGCCGTATCCTGCATCGTCGCGGCGTAGATCGCCTCGGCCTTTTCGGGCATGCCCGACGCGTCGGCGATCAGCGCGCGATGGAAGGACTTGAACAGACCGAACCAGTCCGGCCCCTGCAGCTTGTCGATGGACGCCATCGCATCGCTGGCTTGGCCGGCGCCTTGTTGGGCCCAGCCGGACATGACGCCAGAGATCAGCCGGTCGAGATCGGATTCCAGCGACAGCTTGAGCCAGTACTGTGCTTTGGCGAAATCCTTCTTGTGGAAGGAATCGACCGCCAGCGCCAGGCGCGAGAAGCGCTCGACATCGGGAACTTCCTTGAGCTTGTCGGCATAGACCAGGGATTCGTCGAAGCGCCCTTGAGCGATCAGCGACAGCATCAGGCTCTGCTGCAGGCCGGTGTCGCTCGGATTGAAGGCCAATGCCTGCTTGTAATAGGCGATTGCGCTGTCGAGGTCGTTGTCGCCTTCGGCGATCCGGGCGGCCAGATAGGCACCCGAGAACGACGTGATCTTGACCGGTTCGGCGGTTTGCTTGGCATAGGCCGGCAAAGCCGAGATCGCCATGCCTGTCACAATTGCCAGCCTTGTCAGCCAGCGCGCACGTCCTTGCTGCATCGTATCCCTTTCAGCCAGGCGCCATCTCCGCGTCAGCGGGATTGGCGTAGACTCGATCTTTCCGGGCAAAGCATGGCCTTTTTGGGGTCGCGCTTCAATCCGCCTCGAATTCACAATCCGGGCACCCGATTAACAAACCATGGCGACCAGGGACAGTTTTCCGTTTTCGAGTTCCGGTCATGGCCCCGCGCGGAGCCGATCATATCACATCTTCGGTCCGCTGGGACTCCGATATCAGCACTTGCCCGGCAAGGCAGGCCGCTGCACCTGCGTGTCGCGATAACCGAAGGCGTTCACGGCATGGAGGATGTTGAAGGCGAGGATTTAGAGCGCCGCTTCGACTTCACCGCCCTAAGCCCCCCTGGTGAGGAACCTTCCACCGCCCGACATGCGTTTGATCGTCCCGAAGGGGTGCTCATCGGTACATCGTCGGATCGTCATCAGGCCGGGGTCGGCTTAAGTTCTCGCCTCCATTCAGCCCCGCGAGAAGCGGAGCGTACGCGGCGAGCCTGCGGGATACGAACTCGGTAAAGAGCCGCACGCGCTTCGTCTTGCGTGTCTCCCCCTGCGTGAGAAGCCAGAGCGTTCCGTACATATGCAGGTCGGTACCCGGCACCCTCACCAGTAGGGGGTCGGCATCGCCAACGAAGCAAGGCAGTGTCGTCATCCCGAGCCCTTGCCGTGCAGCAACGATCTGCGCCTCGGCGTCCGTGGTCCTGAATGGAACCCCCGTGGTGCGAACCTCACCCTCGCTGGCCCAATCCGGAATTCCATGAATGCTTATGACGATCCAGCGGATGGGATCAGGCGCGCCCGCACGCCACGCGGCTAGTCGATCGCGAGACATGTAGACGCCGCCGAACAGCTCCGGTCCCTTCAGGCCGTGAAGATTGAGCGGCAGGGTTTTGCGGTCGTAGACGACGCGGATCGCGACGTCGGCCTCTCGGTTGGTCAGATTTGCCAGCTCGCCGGACGACAAGATTTCCATCTCGATGTCCGGATGCAGACGCGCGAAATCGGCGAAGTCCGGCATGAGCAGGTGTGTCGCGAGGGGCGGTGCCAGCGTCACCCGCAGAAGCCCGCGCACGCTCTGGTCGCGCCCGAAGACGCGCGTCTCCAGCAGGTGCGACGACGCTTCCATCTGGTCCGCGAACTCGAGGACCTCCTCGCCCGCGGCCGTCAGGCGGTAGCCCGAAGGCAGCTTTTCGAACATGTGCACCCCGAGGCGTTCCTCGAGCTGGGCGATGCGTCGCAGCACGGTCGAGTGGTTCACACCGAGGCGCTCGGCGGCAGCCCGCACCGAGCCTCCACGCGCGACGGCAAGAAAGTAGCGAACGTCATCCCAGTCGATCATGGTGCAATCTCGCACCGCGCGGTGCGCCTTCCAAAGCCCACATCTACCACATCGAACAGCATCTCGTTTGCGGGTAGCACGGCGATGATCATAACCCCTGCCGACAAGCGCGGCCCAATCCTGAATGGCGCACACCGGTCGTCGCGGCTGGCGTCCGTCGTCCAGCCGGATCGATTTTGCACCACCGATGTGCGCGTTTCCGCACTCAAAGGCTGACCCCGGCAGACTTATTTCGAGGCTCTCGGGGTTCTTCCCGAACGATCAAAGGCAGAGCCTGAAAGGAAAAATCGTGGGAAAGCTGGACGGTAAGATTGCGGTCATCACGGGCGGATCGAGCGGCATGGCGCTGGCGAGCGCCAAGCGGTTCGTTGAAGAAGGCGCCTATGTTTTCATCACGAGCCGAGGGCAGGAGGCGCTCGACGAGGCGGTCAAGCTGATTGGCCGGAACGTGACCGGCGTGCGTGGCGACGCGGCCAATCTCGACGACCTCGACCGCCTGTTCGATACAGTCAAGCGGGAAAAGGGCAGGATCGACGTCCTGTACGCGAGCGCCGGCATGGGCGAAGCCGTCCCACTGGGGGAGATTACCGAACAGCATTTTGATGCGGCCTTCGGCCTGAATACGCGCGGCACGCTGTTTACAGTTCAGAAGGCGTTGCCGCTGTTCAACGATGGCGGATCGATCTTCATGACCGGGTCAGTTGCTTCGGTGAAAGGTTTTCCTGGTTACGGCGTGTATGCGGCGAGCAAGGCAGCGTTGCGCTCATTCGCACGCACCTGGCTCAACGAACTGAAGGGCAGGAATATCCGGGTGAACGTGCTGAGCCCGGGGCCGATCGCCACACCGATGCAGGACCAAGTTCTCACCGAGGAGGCCAAGCGGATGTTCGAATCTCTGATCCCGCGGGGAAAGATGGGGCGTCCTGAGGAAATTGCGGCGGTCGCGCTGTTTCTTGCTTCAGACGATTCGAGCTTCGTGAATGGGGTGGAGTTGTCTGTCGACGGCGGCTTCTCGGCCATCTGAAATCGCGCCCGATCACGGAAGCGGCTGACCGTCCGGCCGCGAAGTCGTTCACGGCCGGACGTCTACGCAAAGGTCGCCACACAGCAGAACGGATAGCCGCCGCCGTTGAAGGCCGGGGAATCATTATCGACACGGATCGGAGAAGTATTATGAGCTATGCGATTGTAGGATTCGGTAAGATAGGCCAGGCCCTCGCCCACGCCTTCGCCCGTAAAAACATCGACGTGACCGTCGCGAGCAGCCGGCCGCCCGAGGCGTTGGCGCCGCAGGCTCGGGCGATTGGACCCACGGTCGTCGCCGAGTCGCTGCGGGATGCACTCGAGGCCGACACAATCATCTTGGCGGTCCCGTTCGGGGAACATCGCGAGGTTGCGAAGGCCCTGCCGAGCTGGAAAGGCAAGACGGTCATCGACGCGATGAACGCGTTGGTTCCCCTTGGGGAGCTGGACGGCCTTCCGTCCTCCGCCTTCGTTGCGAAGTCGTTCACCGGCGCCAAGTTCGTGAAAGATTTCAATCATCTGGTTGCGGCCACCCTGGCTGCCGATCCGATCGTCGAAGGCGGCCACCGGGTGGTCTTCCTGTCGAGCGACGACGAGGACGCGATCGCTCCCGTGGCGGATTTGGCCAAACAACTCGGGTTCGCACCCGTCAAGCTGGGAAAGCTCAACGAGGGTGGCGCGCTGGTGCACGCACGCGGCCGCATTTGGGGCCGGCTGATCTTCCAGGACCTGTTCAAGAAGGAGCAGTAACGGATTTACTGTCCACTGTCGAAACGCCAGCCGCTCAGTTCACCCGGCTGATGCAGAAATCGATGACGTCGATCAGCGCCGATTTCTGCGGCGTCGCTTCCAGCGGCGCCAGCGCGTCGCGGGCGATCTCGCCGAAGTGGCGGGCACGCCCGATCGTGTCGGCGATCGCGCCGTGGCGGGTCATCAGGCCGATCGCCTTTTCCAGGCCGGCGTCATCGACGACATTGTCCTCGATGGCACGCTTCCAGAAGGTGCGCTCGGCCTTGGTGCCGCGCCGGTAGGCGAGGATGACCGGCAAGGTCACCTTGCCCTCGCGAAAGTCGTCGCCGACATTCTTGCCCAGATCCTTGCTGGTGCCGCCATAGTCCAGCGCATCGTCGATCAGTTGGAAGGCAAGGCCGAGGTTCATGCCGTAGGAGCGCAGTGCGGCACGGTCGTTGCGTGTCGCCTGGGCAATGACCGGGCCGACCTCGGCAGCGGCCGAAAACAGCGCCGCGGTCTTGGCCTTGATGACGGCGAAATGCTCGTCCTCGGTGGTTTCGAGGTTCTTGGCGGCGGCGAGCTGCATCACCTCGCCCTCGGCGATGATCGAGGCCGCACTCGACAGGATGTCGAGCGCTTCGAGCGAGCCGACATCGACCATCATGCGGAAGGCCTGGCCGAGCAGGAAGTCGCCGACCAGGACGCTCGCCTGGTTGCCCCAGATCATGCGCGCGGTCTTCTTGCCGCGCCGCATGCCGCTTTCGTCGACGACATCGTCGTGGAGAAGCGTTGCCGTGTGCATGAATTCGACCGCCGTTGCGAGCTTGACGTGGCCCTCGCCGACATAGCCGAACATCTGCGCGGCGGCGAGCGTCAGCATCGGCCGCAGCCGCTTGCCGCCGGACGAGATCAGATGGTTGGCAACCTCCGGAATCATCTCGACGTCGGAGCCGGCCTTGGACAGGATCAATTCGTTGACGCGACCCATGTCGGCGGCCGTCAGATCGATCAAATCCTTGATGGAGGCGGGTTCCCGCTTCCCGTTTTCGATGTTGAGAACGACACCCACGACAATCACTCCCGTCTTGGTATAACGCGTGCGACGGCACCCTTGGTCCCTACAGGGACTCTAGGGCGCTAGACACGGCCACGGCAAGTGGCGAATTGGCGCGGCGGCGATGACAGCCTGTCAACCCTGCCGAAAGAGCAGGTCTGCTTGGTGACGGAAATCCGCCTGCCCGTTTACATATGCGCCGCAAACTGAGAGTTTCGCCCGATGATAGAGCTCATTCGCACCAACGACGCCGTCATCATCTCCTTTGTCGAATCGCTGATGCGCGATGCCGGCATCGGCTGCTTCGTCGCCGACCAGAATATGAGCGTGCTCGACGGCTCGCTCGGCATCCTGCCGCGACGCATCATGGTCGATGCCGACCAGGCCGACGCGGCACGACGCATCCTGACGGATGCCGGCATCGCCAACGAGATCCGCGGGAAATAATGTCCGCCGCGCCGGCCACCCTTGCCCCGGACACGCCGGCCCATACGGTCGATGCCTTCCATCGCGGCCGGTTCTGGCTCGTGCAGCCCAAGCAAGGCGGCCATCGCGCCGGCATGGACGCCATGATGCTGGCGGCGTCCGTGCCATCCTCCTTTGGCGGACGTCTCGCCGATTTCGGCGCCGGCGCCGGGGCCGCCGGCCTTGCGGTGCTGTCGCGCTGCCCGGCGGCCGCGGCCGTGCTCGTCGAACGGGCGCCGGAAATGGCTGCTTTCGCCGCAGCAACGCTTGCCCATCCCGGCAATGCCCATCTCAGTGACCGTGCCTCTGTGCTCATCGCCGATGTCACCGTATCGGGACGGGCGCGGGCGGCGGCCGGCCTCGCCGACAACGACTTCGACTTCGTCATCATGAACCCGCCTTTCAACGCTGCACGGGACCGTGCCACGCCCGATCGCCTGAGAAAGGAAGCCCACGTCACGGAGGACGGACTGTTCGAGAGCTGGATCCGAAGTGCTGCCGCCGTGGTCAGGCCGCGCGGCGGCCTCGCAGTCATCGCCCGGCCCGAGCAGCTCGGCGCCATTCTCGATGCGCTCTCCGGCCGCTTCGGCGATGCCGAGATCCTCGCTGTCCATCCCCGCCCCGACGCGGCGGCGATCCGCATCGTCGTCAGGGCTGCGCTCGGGGCGCGGGGGAAGCTCGCCATTCGCCCTCCCTTGATGCTTCATCCGCAATCGGGCGACGGACCTGATGAGCGCAGCGAAATGATTGCCAACGGCCTCGCCTCGCTGTTCGGAGACTGAGCTATTCTTACCGGCCGCATTGCCGTTGGCCGGGGAGTTCCTACATGCCTGCAACCTATCGACCGGAGACCGCGCCCTCGTGAAACGACTAATCAACCGCCTGCTGCCGAAGTCCTGGCGCTCAACCGTCGTCACCATTCCGGTCATCCGGCTGCACGGCACCATCATGCCGGGGGGTGGCCAGTTCCGGCCGAGTCTGTCGCTGGCCTCGACCGCCGGCCTTATCGAGAAGGCGTTTTCCTACGACGCGCCGGCGGTCGCCATCTCGATCAATTCGCCGGGCGGCTCGCCGGTGCAATCGCGGCTGATCTTCAAGCGTATCCGCGACCTGGCGAGCGAAAAGAACAAAAAGGTGCTGGTCTTCGTCGAAGACGTCGCGGCATCGGGCGGCTACATGATCGCGGTCGCCGGCGACGAGATCTTCGCCGATCCGTCCTCCATCGTCGGTTCGATCGGCGTGGTGTCGGCCTCGTTCGGTTTCCCGGAACTGATGAAGAAGATCGGGGTCGAGCGCCGTGTCCACACCGCCGGGCAGAACAAGGCTGTGCTCGATCCGTTCAAGCCGGAGAAGAAGGAAGACGTCGAGCGCCTGAAAGCGCTGCAACTCGAGGTGCACGGCACGTTCATCGACCTCGTCAAGGAAAGGCGCGGCGCGAAGCTGAAGGACGATCCGGACCTGTTCACCGGTCTGTTCTGGACCGGCATGAAGGGTCTCGAACTCGGCCTGGTCGATGCACTCGGCGACATGCGCACGGTGCTCAAGACCCGGTTCGGAGCGAAGACCCAGCTCAGGCTGGTCACGGCGCCGCGCGGTTTCCTCAGCCGCTTCGGCCTATTCGGCTCGAGCAAGGGCTTTTCAGCGCCCGATATCGCCGCGGCAGCCGCCAGCGGCGTGATCGATGCGGCGGAAGAGCGCGCGTTGTGGGCACGGTTCGGGCTTTGAAAAACCGGCAAAACCGTCTAGCATGAGAGCTTGAAGTCTTATGCATGTCGCTTTCCTAAAACCGGATCCACTTTTGGGCGACATGCATGAACCGACCCGACCGGCCGCCGCCCAGCGTGGGAGGAGTTTTGACATGCCGCAGATCATTTTCTTCACCGTCGTTGGCGTCGCCGCCTATTTCGGCTACCGCACCTTCATCCGGGAAGCCGAGCGCGTGACCGCCAAGGTGCGGCGCACGGAAAAGCAGGCAGCCAACGGTGCCATGGGTACGCTGGTCAAGGATCCGAAGACCGGCGAATACCGGCTGGCCAAGGACTGAGCATCATCCCGCATACGACTGACGCCGTGGACACCGAGATCGGGTCGCGCATCTGGCATGCGCACGCCAAGATCAATCTGGCGCTGCATGTCACCGGCAGGCGCCCTGACGGCTATCACCTGATCGAAAGCCTGGCGGTGTTCACGCGTTTTGGCGACCGGGTCGAAATCGCGCTCGCCGACAGCGACGATTTTACCGTGTCTGGCCGCTACGCGCAGGCCGTTCCGCTCGACGCCAGCAATCTCGTGCTTAAGTCCCGCGATGCGCTGCGAAGAGAGGCTGGGGCCAAGAGAACCCCGCCGGTCGCCATCCGGCTCGAAAAGAACCTGCCGGTTGCCTCCGGCGTCGGCGGCGGCTCGAGCGATGCGGCAGCCGTGCTGCGCGGGCTGGCGGAGACATGGGCCCTAGACATGGACAGCACTGAGCTGGCGCGGATCGGCCTTTCGCTTGGCGCCGATGTGCCGATGTGCCTGGCGGCCAAGCCGCTGGTCGCGCGTGGCATCGGCGACGAACTGTCGATGGTGCCGGATTTTTCGGCGTTGGGGCTGGTGCTGGTCAATCCCGGAACGGCCGTCTCGACCGCCGAGGTGTTTGCAGCGCTTTCCCGTCGCGACAATGAGCCACTGCCGCCGCTGCCGCGCAGCATCGACTTCCATAGCCTGCGCAACTGGCTGGAGATCACCCGCAATGATCTTGAGCCTGCGGCGCTGGCGATGCAGCCCGCCATCGGCAGAGCGCTTTCCTGGCTTAACAAGGCTGGATCGGGTTTCTCCCGGATGTCCGGATCCGGCGCGACATGCTTCGGCCTGTTCGAGACCGGCAATGTCGCCAAGCGCGCTGCCGCGGACATCCGCAGCCGCCAGCCCGACTGGTTCGTCGCCGCGACGCGCAGCATGACATCGGAGGCTGGCTGAGATGGCTAGGATTGACGAGAGCCGGCCTTTCATCCCGATCCGCATCGCGGTGCTGACCGTCTCGGACACACGCAGCCTCGCCGACGACAAATCCGGCCAGACACTGGCCGACCGCATCACGGAAGCCGGCCACGTCCTCGCCGCCCGCGCTATCGTCACCGATGACCGCGAAAAGATTCGCGACAAGGTGCTCGGCTGGTCGCGGGACGCTGCGATCGACGTCGTCATCACCACTGGCGGCACCGGGTTTACCGGCCGCGACGTGACGCCGGAAGCGCTGGAGCCGATCTTCGAAAAGCGCATGGACGGCTTTTCGGAAGTCTTCCACCGCATCTCCTACGACAAGATCGGCACCTCGACGATCCAGAGCCGGGCGACCGGCGGGGTCGTCAACGCCACCTTCGTCTTCGTGCTGCCGGGCTCGCCCGGCGCCTGCAGGGACGCCTGGGACGGCATCCTGAAGGCGCAGTTCGACTACCGGCACATGCCCTGCAACTTCGTCGAGATCATGCCGCGCCTGGACGAGCATCTGCGGCGCGGTTAACGCCAAACAGCAAGCAGTTCAAGCGCCCGACCTCGGTTTCGCCAGCAGAACACCGCGTGCGCCCTTCGAAGTGTCATTCGCCGCGCGTTGGATGCCTGTCGAGATGAGCTGGGATGGTTCCCTCTCAGCGGATGACCGGCTCGCCATGAAAGCGCCGGCGTGAGGGCGGCGATACGCCGAAGCCGACCTCCATCATCAATCTCGGCGTGCGCGCCGGCACCGTGCCCATGTGGAAGCCAAACGGATCCTCGACGAAGCCGAGACCGGCTTCACCGGTCAGCGTCACCGGGCTGTGCTCGCCGTAGACATCCAGAACCTCTTGTGCGGGATGGCCGACCAGCAAGGTGAGCTGATGCTTGAGGCTGCGGCGCTTGTGACTGCCCCGGACATAGACATGCGGGCCGGTGTCGGCGTCGACCCGCTTGAGATAGAAGAAGAATTTCAGCATGCGCCAGTCGTCGAGGTCGAAATGATACTTGCCGAGCGAGGCAAGGTTCTTGTCGGCGTCCGAAGCCTCACCCGTCGGAAAACTCCACCAGACGCGCGTGGTGATCAGTTTTGCCTGGCCGCCGAGATAGTGCGCCGCAATATCCAGAAGGAGCGGATCGCGCTGGATGGCGAGTGCCGCCCGGCAGTCGAGGATGCGCTCGAAAAAATGTCCGCTGAGCAGTGAGCGGCCGAAGCGCTTTTCGGCCTCGGCATGTTCACCCGGCATGAATTCGAGACGGCGGTCGAAATTGCCGAAGCAAGGCGTTCGCTGGGCGAAACTGGCGATCTCTTCATGGATCGCCGGTGGCAGCACCAGGCCCGAAAACAGCCCGTCGGAGCGCAACGATTCGACAACGGCTTCGCGGTCGACGCCGGCAAACATCGTATCCCCAGAATTATGGGCCGGACGAGCGCGTTTTGCGCCCAGCCAATGCATCCGGCGTCCTGGCATTGTGCGCGCCAGCACGAACATCGGCAGCCAGGCAGGGTTTTCGCGCAGGTCCGTCAGATAGGTCGGAATGCGCACGGCGATGCGGCGCAGCAGGCTGCCGTTGCGGGCAACGGCCTCAAGACTGGCAGCGCCGGATTTGTCGGGGGTTGAAAGCTTCATCGGGTCCTCGGCTATGAGCGTGGCGCCGATGCCGCATCGGTGCTCATCACTCGGCATGACCCCAACCCAATCCACCCGTCTGAACGGGAAACTAACCTCGCGTCAGATTTTGTGCAATGCACAATGAAGAGAGCAGCTGCAAAAAGATCACTCCGGGGAGCGCTGCTTCGGCGGTGCCACCCAGATTTCGGCGTCGAGCCGCTTTGCCGCGAGGCCGCGTGCGATGGCCTCGGCGCTGCCGGCCCGCTTCGACGCTGCCGCGGCCTGAAGCTTGCTGATCAGCAATCCATCGGCCAAGGCGCGGTTTCCCGAAAACACCCGGGCCAGGAACGGTGTGCGGCTGCCCCGCGCCCGCGAGAAGCGTGCCGCCATTGTCTGCCTGGCCGTGTGGGCAACGACCGCATCGATCCAGCCATCCATCAGCCGCGAGCCCGGCTCCAGGAGCAGCAGCCAGTCACCCTTGGCCTGGCGGATGCCCGCAGCGATACCGCCAGTTACGCACTGACAGCCGGCATGCTCGGCAACACGATGCGTCTGGTCGGTGGAACCCGTGTCACAGACGAGGACGTCACGCACCACGCCCTCGACCGCGCCGCCAATCAGCGAGGCGAGCGTGCGGGCGAGGCCCTCCTCGTCATTGCGGGTTTCGATCAGGACACTGAGCATCATTAGCCGAATAGCGGAAAGCCGAACGCAGCGCCAGTTTTTGCCATGCACCATAGAAAGTTCTTGCTTTGTTCTCATCGACGAAATAGGAATAATTTCATGAACAGAGCGATTCGACACAACATGGACAGTCCCTGGGAGCGGGCGAAGATGGAACAGATCGTGCGCGCCGACATTGCAGCTTTCGGAGCTGGAAGAGCCGAGATGGCCAATGCTATGATCGAGCAGAGTGGCGTGCGTGTCCGTCCGGACCGCAATCGCGGCAGGTCGGCGGGCATCAATCCATCCGGCCGGTTCGAGCCGGTCAGCCGGCATGTCTTCGATGATGGCTGGAATTCGCTGGAGGAACTGCCGCCCTTCAAGACCGAGGTGCAGGTCGAGAAGCCACGCACCATCATCACCCGCAACGAATCGCCCGACATCTCCTTCGACCGGTCGATCAATCCCTATCGTGGTTGCGAACATGGCTGCGTCTATTGCTTTGCCCGGCCGACGCACAGTTTCATGGGCCTGTCGCCGGGCCTCGATTTCGAATCGAAGCTGTTCGCCAAGCCGGATGCGGCGCGACTGCTCGACAAGGAACTGTCGAAGGACAGCTACCAGCCGCGCACCATCGCGATCGGCACCAACACCGATCCGTACCAGCCGATCGAGAAGCAATACCGGATCATGCGCGAGATCCTCGAAGTGCTGGAAGCGCGCGGCCATCCGGTCGGCATCGTCACCAAGTCCGCATTGGTGACGCGCGACATCGATATCCTGTCGCGCATGGCCGAGCGCGGGCTGGCCAAGGTGGCGCTGTCGGTGACGACGCTCGACCGCATGCTGGCCAGAACGATGGAGCCCCGCGCCTCGACGCCGACCAAGCGGCTGGAGGCGATCCGACAGCTTTCGGATGCCGGTATTCCGGCCTCGGTCATGGTGGCGCCGATCATCCCCGGCCTGACCGACCAGGAGATGGAACGCATCCTCGATTCGGCACGCGCCGCTGGTGCGCGCGAAGCGGGTTATGTCGTGCTGCGCCTGCCGCTGGAGGTCAGTCCGATCTTCAAGGACTGGCTGCTGCGCCACTATCCCGACCGCTACCGCCACGTGATGTCGCTGATCCGCTCGATGCGCGACGGCAAGGACTACGATTCGGAATGGGGCAAGCGCATGAAGGGTGCTGGTCCCTACGCCTGGCAGATCGGCCGGCGCTTCGAGATCACCGCCAAGCGGCTCGGCCTCAACGTCGAACGGCGCACGCTTCGGACCGATCAGTTCGTGGCCGGCGGCAAGGACCAGGTGCAGCTGACCCTGCTTTGAAAACAATTCACCGCGGCGGTTTGACCTGTCGCGACACAAGAATCCCGTCCGGCCTGCCCCGGCCTGCAGACGGTGCCCTCCCGGTCCGGCGCCCCACCCGACCCGGAGGGACTTGCGGAGAATCGGAGCCGATGCGAACCTCGCCGCAACATGGCTCGCGCGCGTTCCGATTCTCCGCTTCTCTTTGAGATCATCGAGAAACCCGATTTCTCCTTCGAGACGAAGGCGATGGCCGATGGACTGTGGCCGGTGGCGGGCATGGACGAGGCCGGCCGCGGTCCGCTGGCCGGGCCGGTGGTCGCGGCGGCGGTGGTGCTCGACCCCGCCAACATTCCGGACGGGCTCGACGATTCCAAACGTCTCAGCCATCTGCAACGCGAAGCGCTGTTCGTACGAATTCTTGGCTCGGTGCTGGGCGTTTCGATGGCGTCCATCAGCGCCGAGGGCATCGACGGCAGCAACATCCTCAAGGCCAGCCTGGAAGCGATGCGTCGCGCCCTGGTCGGGCTGTCGGTCCAACCGAAGCTCGCGCTCGCCGACGGGCGCGACGTGCCGCCAGGGTTGCCCTGCGCGGGGCGCGCACTGATCAAGGGCGACCAGCGCTCGCAATCGATCGCCGCCGCCTCGATCGTCGCCAAGGTGATGCGCGACCGCATGATGTGCGGCTGCGGCAACCATCACGGTCGCTACGGGTTCGAGGTCCACATGGGCTACGCCACGGCCCGCCATCGCACGGCGATCGAAGCACATGGGCCGGTGGCGCGGCTGCACCGCGTTTCCTTCGCGCCGTTCAGGCTTGGCGGGACGGAAGTGGCGGAAGACGAGAGCCTCGCCGGCCTGGATTGAGCGGATAGTTTTCCACAACAAAAAAGCCGCCAGGTTTCCCGGCGGCTTTGATCTTTGCTCGATGCAACAAGCTCAGTTGAGCTTGGACTTCACATCCGCCAGCGATGCCTTGAAGAGGTCGGCGCCGGCCTTGGCGTCCATCTTGCCGGCGAGCAGCGCACGCGCAGCCTCGACGGCGATGTCGACGGCGCTGGCACGGACTTCGCTGATGGCGTCGCGCTCGGCCTGACCGATCTTCTGTTCGGCAAGTGCTGTGCGCCTGGCGACATAGTCCTCGGTCTTCTTGTGCGCTTCCGCAGCAAGCATGTCGGCTTCGCGCTTGGCGGCCGCAACGATGTCGGCGGCCTCCTGCTCGGCTTCCTTGCGCTTGCGCTGGTACTGGCCGAGCAACTGCTGGGCCTCCTCGCGCAGCCGGCGCGCTTCATCCAGCTCGTTGCTGATCCTGGCGGCGCGGGCGTCGAGCGCCTTGGCGATCATGCCAGGCACCTTGATGTAGACGGCAACGCCGAGGAAGATGATGAGGGCTATCGTTGCCCAGAGCGTCGCGAGAGATGTGTAATCCATGATGCGCTCCTCACCGGGCCACGGATTTGACCGCGGCCGCGATCTCGGCCTTGCTGGCCTTGCCGCCGACCAGTGCCTCGACGATCGCCGAAGCGGTGTCCTCGGCAATGCTGCCGACTTCCTTCATGGCATTGGCCTTGATGGAAGAAATGCGGGCTTCGGCCTCGCCAAGCTTCTCGTCGAGGGCCGCCTCGACCTTCTTGCGTGCGGTCTCGGCTTCGGCCTTGGCCGCATCGCCGGCCTGCTGGCCGATCGCGTTGGCCTTGGTCTTGGCTTCCGCCAGTTCCTGCTCGTAGGCAGCAACGGCAGCGTCGGCCTCGCCCTTCAACTTGCTAGCCTGGTCGAGGTCCTGCGTGATGCGGTCGTTGCGGACCTCGATGATGCCCGCGACGCGCGGCATCGCGACCCGCTTCAGGAAGAGGTAGAACAGCCCGAAAGTGATCGCCAGCCACAGAAGCTGCGACGGGAACGTCGCAGGATCGAATGGCGGAAAGGTGCCGTGCGCTTCGGCAGGCACGCTGGTGCCGGAATGCGTGTCGCCTTCCGTCGCAGCGTGGCTGGTGTCGGCTGCAGGTGCGGACTCTTGCGCGAAGGCAGATGTCACGAACATGGACTATCCCCGAAATTCAGGCCTGCCGCTTGCGCGGCCGGCCTGTCCAATCTTCCCAACGCTTAGCTCAGCCGAACAGGGCCAGAAGCGCGATGAGAAGCGAGAAAATGCCCAGAGCTTCGGTCACGGCGAAGCCGAAGATCAGACGGCCGAACTGGCCATCAGCAGCCGACGGGTTGCGCAGAGCGCCCGCCAGGTAGCTGCCGAAGATGTTGCCGAGGCCAATGCCCGCGCCACCCATGCCCAGGCAAGCGATGCCGGCGCCGATGTACTTTGCTGCTTCTGCGTCCATTTGTTCAACTCCTTTGGATCTAAAATTCCGTTGCGATTCAATCCGGCGCCAATGTTGGAAACTCTTGGGCCGGAAACTCTTGATCAGTGCCCGGGATGCAGGGCGTCGTTGAGGTACATGCAGGTCAACACCGCAAAGACGTAGGCCTGCAGGAAAGCGACCAGCAGTTCCAGTGCCGTCAGGGCCACCGCCATTGCCAGGGGCAGGACCGAGCCCGCGACGCCGACTGCGCCCAGCGCGCTCAGGCTGACGACAAATCCAGAAAACACCTTCAGGGTGATGTGGCCGGCGAGCATGTTGGCGAACAGACGAACCGAGAGGCTGACCGGGCGCGACACGAAGGAGATCACCTCGATCAGCACCACCAGTGGCAGCAGGAACACCGGCACGCCATGCGGCACGAACAGCTTCAGGAAGCCCAGACCATGCTTCATGAACCCGTAGACGACCACGGTTCCGATCACCAGGGCGGCGAGGCCGAAGGTGACGATGATATGGCTGGTGACGGTGAAGAAATACGGGAACAGGCCAAGCAGATTGGCGACCAGCACGAACATGAACAGCGAGAACACGAACGGGAAGAACTTCATGCCCTGCGTGCCGGCGGCATCGCGCAACATGTTGCCGACGAACTCATAGGCCATCTCGGAGACCGACTGAAGGCGGCCCGGAACCAGGCTGCGGCTCGAGGTGGTGAGAAACAGAAATGCCGCCGCAACGACCACTGTTGCGACCATGAACAGTGCGGAATTGGTGAAAGACAGGTCGTAGCCGCCGATCTCGATCGGTATCAGCTTGTTGATATGGAACTGGTGGATCGGATCGACCTTGTCAGCTGCCACGTTCAAACCCCGTCAATGCCGCGTACGGCTTCGTTACCATTACCACACATGAAGCGCGGTCATTTCCTGTCGTCCTGGTCACGGCGCGATTTATCGCCCTGTCCGAATTCTGCCACAACGCCCGCGGAACGCATCACATTGAGCACGCCGGCGCCAAAACCCAGCAGCAGAAACACGATCAGACCCCATGGCGATGTCCCCGCCAGACGGTCGATGATCCAGCCGATGCCGGCACCCACCACCACTCCGGCGATGAACTCGCTAGAGAGTTTGAGCGCCTGGCCATAACCGGCCACACTGCCCGCTTTCGCGTCGTCTTTCCCCTCGAGCCGGTCCGGCCGCCTTGTCGCAAGCGATGCTTCAAGTTCACGCCGGCGGCGCTCAAGATCGTCGTCGCGGATTTCGGCTTCATGCTGCTTGCCGCGGCCGGTTTCTCCGGTTCCGTCTGGCCTGTTTTTATCGGCCATCGCAACCCCCCTGCCCGGTCAGACCGTCACCGTCCGTCCGCTTCTAAAGTCGCCGGCAACATAGTTAGAGGGTTTGCGCCAGTCAAGCCACGGGCGGAAGTTCATTGTCATGTATTTTAGGCAACAAAATCAATTGGTTATAAAGGTGCGACATCGTGCCCGCCACGACGACGGGGATGCGCTGCACGAATCCCCCCGGCATTGGCTCTTCGATCGGCTGCACGCAGCGCGAAAAGATCGGTGACTGTGCGGTGCTCAGCTCCAGCCGCCGCCATAGGTGCGGTAGAAGATATGCAGGCCGATCTTGGTCATCTTCTGCATCGTGCGCGCCCAACCGGGATGGACATATTGGGCGTAGTAGTGGGTCGACGATCCGACCTCGGGGATGAAGATCTTGCCCGCGGTGACGGCCATGGCGATATCCTGCGCGGTCTTGTAGGCGGCGGGACTGTCGATGCGCTTCCTCCTGCCGTCGCAAGCGAAGGAGAACTGGCAGCGGTTGAACCAGCTGTCGTTCTGGTAGACGACGCCGCAGATCGAATTGGGATAGGCCGGGTTGCGGACGCGATTGAGGATGACCTGAGCGACGGCGGCCTGGCCGCGCACGGATTCGCTTCTCGCCTCGAAATAGATGCCGTTGGCAAGGCATGCCTGCTCCTTCTTGGAGAAGACACTCGCCGGCAGCGGGTTCTGGATCCAGGAATGGTCGCCCTTGGCCATCGGCGGGATGAAGCGACCGTCATTGGGCTGCTCGTCCTGAAGCAGGGCTTCGAAGGGCGATGCCTTGGCATAGTCGGGCTCGGCCTGCGCATAGGCGGTCGCCAGCACATCGGGATGGTCGTTGTTGACCAGCGCGGCAAGCATGGCCGGCACGCCGGGATCCGGCTTCTTGTCCTCACGCGCATGGAATGCCGCGGCGATCTGGATTTCCTTGCCCTTGATCTGCGGTTTGGCGAAAGCCATCTTCAAGCCGCTGTCCATGCTGGGCCGCAGCAAGGATGAGGTGCGCTCGAAGATCGAACCGGCATTGAAATTCTTCGGCGGCGCGACGGGAGAAACCTGGACGATGCGGCCCTTCTTGTCGGCCCGCACGATGCGATCCTCGTCGGGCGTGCCGCTGACCTTGCCGCCCTTGCCACGAAACGACACGTTGCCGACGCCGGCCAGATGGACGCCCGATCCGGAGATGGAACCGGTGACGTCGGAATCGACAAAGGGCATCTCGGCCGCATGGGTCGAGCCGGCGACGGATTTCTCGACATAGGAATTCCAGCGGGTGTTCGACGCTTCGAGGCCGGAGACAAAACTGGTCATGTCCTGGTAGGCGGCGACGGTCGGAAAGCCGATCCAGATGCCGAGACCGATGACGAACGGGGTCAGAAAGCCACGTTTTTTCTCACCGGCGGCGGCCGCAAGCCGCTTCAACACACGTCGATGCACGGAACTCTCTCCAGGAACGCGACTGACCCCACTGGAGAGCAAAATGATGCATTAACCTTGATGGGACGTTAACAGGTTCGATCGGGTTTTCTCAGTCGGCTCAAGGTCGTGGTTCCGAAGTCGGGCGATTTTGCGGTCAGCATGCGAAGTCAGGCCGGCCGCAGGAAGATCGGCCGGGCGATCAGCGCGCAGATGGCGGCCGACAGCCAGACGCACGCCCATGATCCGACGACCAGAAGCCCGGGGATGGCGATCGGCACCAGGAAGAAGGCGACGAAGACAAAGCTGTTGGCCAGACCGAGCGCCGTCCCGGCATTGCTGGCGCCGGCAAGCGTGGCAATCTCGGTATAGGCAACGCCGTGCCACGCTGAAACACAGATGCCGGCAAGGATCAGGACGGCAACGATCGTTGTCGCGAGCATAGGCTGCCAGCCGGGAATGGTGGCCGCGACAAACACAAGCAGCATGAGGGTGGCAAAGGCGGCTGCGCTCAGCATGCTGAAAAAGCGCAGGAACGAGCGGCGATTGCCGTGACGGTCGGTGAAACGGCCGCTCCAGACGCGCATGACCATGGCGCCGACCTGCACGGCTGCCAGGCTGGCGCTGATCACTGCCCTTCCCATGCCGCCGAAATCATGCAGGAAGACGGAGGCGAAGGTGAGCACCGCCACTTGCGGGACGCAGAGCAGGCCGATGGCCATTGCGATGCGCCAGACGTCCGGATTGCGCAGCGGTGTCGGGCCGGCCGACACCATGGCGTCGCTGGCGGACGTCGCGTCTTCGCCGATTGGTGGCTGGTGCAACCAGCGCCACGCGAAAAGCGCCGTGACGGCGGAGAATGCGGCCAGCAAGCCGTAGACCGCTGCAAAGCCATGCACCGAGGCAAGCGACGGCAGGACAAAGGCGCCGAGCCCGCCGCCGAGCGGCACCGCGGTCTGCCTGATGCTCATGGCGAAGCCGCGCTCGCCTTCACGGAACCAAGCCATGATGGCGCGGCCGCTTGAGCCGTTGACACTGCCGCCAAGCAGGCCAGTGACAAGCAACACGGCGGCCAGAACCGCGACCCCGGGAAGGTGTGCCGGCGACGGCACGACCAGCAATGCCATGAGAAGCAGCCATGCCGCGGTGGCGCCGAGGCCGGTGAGCAGCACGCGGCGATCGCCCCAGCGATCGGTGAGCAATCCCCATGGCAGTTCGCTCAGCGCCACACCCAGGCCAAGCAGACCGAGAACCAGTCCGAGCTGGCCATTGCCGAGCTGGTAGCCAGAGCGCAAGAAGACCGCCGTCGCCGGGATGCCGGAGAAGGTCGCGGAAAAACTGGCATTGGCGGCAACGCCAATGCCCAGCACCTTCCAGCGATGATTGGAGCGGACTGTCGCGGCACCAGCGGCGGCTGCGCCAGCCTGTTGCCGAGGCCTGCCCTGGCTGCATTTCAAATCCGTAGCGACGAGCGACATGGCTGAGTTTCCCTTGATGGTCTGACTGCATCCGAACCTTGACGCCTCGTCTTTACCGCCATAGGTTCATGCTGAATATCGGGAAGTTTTTGACTTACTATCCTGAGAATCAGGACTATTGCCATGCGACGCGTGACATTCGACCTCGACGTTCTCCGCAGTTTCGTCACCGGCATGGAGCTGGGCAGCTTCGCCAAGGCTGCCGACCGGCTTGGCCGATCGACGTCAGCGGTCAGCGCCCAATTGAAGAAACTGGAGGAGCAGGCGGCGACGCCGATCTTCCGCAAGTCGGGACGTGGCCTCGCCTTGACCGAGGCCGGCGAGACCATGCTCGGCTATGCGCGGCGGCTGATCGAGCTCAATGACGAGGCGGCATCCGCCATCCATGACGTTGAGCTGGAAGGCTGGGTACGGCTTGGGCTGCAGGAGGATTTCGGCGAGGCGGTGCTGCCTGACGTGCTCGGCCGCTTCGCCCGCGCCCATCCCAAGGTCAAGATCGAAGCCAGGATCGCGCGCAGCTACGAAGTCGCGGAAAGGATCATGTCAGGCAACCTCGACATCGCGCTGGCCTGGCACAGCGGCGAGACGCTGCCCTACAGCGAGCACGTCGCCGACGTGCAGATGCGCTGGATCGGCCCGGCAAAGCGCATCGCGACCAGCCTGCGCAACGGCGAGCCGCTGCCGCTTGTGGCGCTTGAAGCACCCTGCCTTTTGCGCACCGTGGCGACCGAAACGCTCGACCGTGCCGGCCTGTCGTGGCGGATGGCCTTTTCCAGCCCAAGCCTTGGCGGCATCTGGGCAGCTGTCGCGGCGGGACTGGGGCTGACCATCCGCACCGACATCGGTCTGCCGGCCAGCGTCAGCGCGATGACACCGGAGATCGCCGGGCTGCCGGCACTGCCCAAAATGGCGTTGTTCCTGCACCGCAAGGATGCCGAACCCGAGCCGGTGGTCGCGCGCCTCGCCGAGATATTGCTGCAGGCGGCACGGCAGGCGCTGCCCGATAATACGCGGACCAACGAAAACGGTTTGCGCGAGGTGGCGTGATCGGCGCCAGACAGGCGCAGATGCTCAGCTGCGTTTCTTGGCCCTGCCGGCGAACGGGTTGTCCGAGGTGCGCAGCGCAATGCGGATCGGCACGCCGGGCATGTCGAAGGCTTCACGCAAGCTGTTGGAGAGATAGCGGACATAGGATTGCGGCATCGCCTCCGGCCGCGAGCACTGGACGACGAAGCCCGGCGGCCGCGTCTTGGCCTGGGTGACATATTTGACCTTCAGCCGACGACCGGCGACGGCAGGCGGCGGATGATGCGCCAGGATGCTTTCCAGCCAGCGGTTGAGCTTGCCTGTCGAGACGCGACTGTTCCACACCTTGTGGGTCTTCAGCACCGCATCCATAAGCTTGTCGAGGCCGCGCCCGGTTTCGGCCGAGACGGGCACCGCCTGGATGCCGCGCACCTGCGGCAGCAGCCGCTCGGTCTTCTCGCGCAACTCCGCCAGAAGCTCCTGGGGATGGTCGATCAGGTCCCATTTGTTGAAGGCGATCACCGGCGCCCGCCCCTCGCGGATGATCAGGTCGGCGATCTGCAGATCCTGCTTCTCGAAAGGAATGGTGGCGTCGAGCACGATGATGACGATCTCGGCGAAGCGGATGGCGCGCAAGCCATCCTGCACCGACATCACTTCCAGCTTTTCGTGGATCCTCGCCTTGCGGCGCATGCCGGCCGTGTCGAACAGTTTCAGGCGGCGGCCATGCCAGTCCCATTCGACGGAGATGGAATCACGGGTGATGCCGGCTTCCGGCCCGGTCAACAGCCGCTCCTCGCCGATCAGCGCGTTGATCAGCGTCGATTTGCCGGCATTCGGGCGGCCGACCACGGCGATGCGCATCGGCTTGGTGTCGTCGTATGAAGGCACATCCTCCGCATCCGGGTCGACGATGTCCTCGCCGATCAGCACCTCGCCGGCGACGACCTCTTCGCCTTCGCCGTCTTCTTCTTCACCAAAGGCGCGCGCCTCGCCAAGCGCTCCGATCACCGCGTCGCGCAGGTCGGGCATGCCCTGGCCGTGTTCGGCCGACACCGGGATCGGCTCACCGAGGCCGAGCTCCCAGGCCTCCAGCATACCGCCCTGGGCGCCTTTCGCCTCGGCCTTGTTGGCGACCAGCACGACCGGCTTGCCGGACTTGCGCACGATCTCGGCGAAAGTCTTGTCATCGGGCATCAGGCCGGACTTGGCATCTACCGTGAAGAAGATCAGGTCGGCCTCGCGGATGGCAATCTCGGTCTGCGCCCGCATGCGGCCGGGCAAGGTCGAGGCGGCGGCATCCTCGAAGCCGGCCGTGTCGATGACGTCGAAATGCAGGTCGTAAAGCTTGGCGGCATGCACGCGGCGATCACGGGTGACGCCCGGCGTGTCGTCGACAAGCGCCAGCTTCCTTCCCACCAGCCGATTGAAAAGAGTCGATTTGCCGACGTTAGGTCTGCCGATGATGGCGACTTTGAAGGTCACGACGCACTGCCCGACCCGCGGATCAGCTCGGACATCAAGGTTGCCCGCTCACGAGTGTTGCGCGGGGCGCCGTCATCGGCGGCAATCTGGTCGAACAGCTTCAGCGCATCCTGGGTCTTGCCTTCCTTCCAGGCGGAAAGACCGAGCGCCTCGCGCGCCGTGTGGCGCAGCGTGTTGGTGTCTGACGTAAGCGCCTCGACCCGGCTGGAGACATCGGCGAAGGAGCCATGGTCGACAAGCAGGAGCGCTGCCCTGAGCCGGGCCATGTCGCGAATGCCTGAAGGAATGGCCGTGTCGGCGGCGACATCGTCGAAGTCCTTGACGGCAGCGTCGACGTCGCCCTTGCTGGCCTTGACAGTCGCGGCGCGCATGCGGGCAAGCAGCGGATAAGCGCCGTAGCCATCCTTCTCCAACTGGTCGAGAGCGGTCAGCGCTTCGTCGTTCTTGCCGTCATTGGCAAGCTTCAGCGCCTGCGAGAACGCATCGCCGGAGCGATTGGCGCGCGTCTCGTCCCAATAGCGATAGCCGACGAAGGCGGCGGTGCCGAGCACCACGAGGATCGCGAGGACAAGCAAGGCGGGACCGAAACGGTCCCATAGCTTCTGCGCCTGTTCGCGACGCATCTCGTCGTTGACTTCACGGATAAAACTGTCGTCGGACATCAATCAAACCATTCCTGCCCTCTCGGGCCGTTGTCAGCCCGCGTTTTAGCGAAATTTTGTCGGCATGGAAGGGGTTCGACGGGAAAATCGCCCAATCCCAGGGCCGGCCGCCCAAAAGGCCAATCGTACCCGCGCCACATTTGCGCGATAGCCGGCTTCCAGACATCCTCCGAGTCAAGATCAGATTGCCGATGTATCGTTCGTTCCGCGCTGTTGCGTTTTCCCTCGCTTCGCTCGCCACCGCCGGTGTGGCTTTGGCCGATCCGCCGGCGCCACCGACGCCGGCAAAGCCCAGGCAGGTCGTCATCATCTCGTTCGACAGCGCCCGCGACATTTCGCAGTGGAAGCGCAGCCGCGCGCTGGCGCAGCGCACCGGGGCGCATTTCACCTATTTTCTGTCCTGTGTGTTCCTTCTGTCGCCGGAAACGCGCAAGGAATACACGGCGCCCGGCAAGACATCAGGCAAATCCAACATCGGCTTTGCCGCCTCCAAGCAGGAAGTGAGCGAACGGCTCGAGCAGATCGGACTTGCCGCGCATGAGGGCCACGATATCGCCAGCCATGGCTGCGGCCATTTCGACGGCAAGGACTGGAGCAAGGCCGACTGGCTGAAGGAGTTCGGCTCGTTCGAGCACATTCTCGAGAACGCCTACGCGATCAACGGCATCGCGCCCGAACCCAACGGCTGGCGCGATTTCGCAAGGCATGCGGTGGTCGGTTTCCGCGCGCCGTATTTGTCGACAGGCAAGGCACTCTACGAGGCGCTGCCGGCGGCCGGCTATCAATTCGACGCCAGCGGCGTCTCGCAGGGCCCTGCCCGGCCGACGGCCAGCCACGGCATCATGCACTTTTCACTGCCGCAGATTCCGGAAGGACCGAAATCGAGGCCAGTGATCGCCATGGATTACAATCTCTATGTCAGACATTCCGGCGGCTTCGAGCGGCCGAGCAAGGCGGACGGGTTCGCCAACCGAACCTACGATGCCTTTCGCACCGCCTTCGATGCGCAATATCAGGGCAAGCGCATTCCGCTGGAACTCGGCTTCCACTTCGCCCTGATGAATGACGGCGCCTACTGGAACGCGCTGGAGCGCTTCGCCGGCGAGGTCTGCGTCAAGGCCGATGTCGAATGCATCAGTTTTCGCGACTATGTTTCGCGGCAGAAAGCCGGCGAGACACAGGCATCGGTTGGCGGCTGAGCCGCCAACCCGGTTCCAAACCTCAGCTCTTTAAGCCGGGTCCTCGGCGCCTTGGCGTTCCAGATAGCGCTGATCGATCGGCGGCAGCGGCTCGCCTTGCAGCGTCGCTTCAAAGGCGCGCAGGCGTTTGTGGACCGATTGCAGCTCGACGATGGTCGACCAGGAGGTGAGCAGAAACTGCAGCGAACTCGTCACTTTGCCGAATGCGTTCGAGATCTGGTTCAGTGCGCCGAAGGTTATCTTGTGCGCCACCAGTGACGGCCCCAGGATCAGCAGCGAGAAGATGTTGTCGGCCTGCAGATACGTATACCGGACCACGTTGAAATATATGTAGTGGAAATAGAGCCTGAAATAGTTGTGACGAACGTTCGCGAACAGCTCGGCGGTGGTAGCTGGCTGGGCCCTCTCCGCATGATCCTCGCCATAGACAAGTTCCTTGCGATAGGCGGCCTCAACACGCTGGTTGCGAAACTGCAGTCCCGGAAGTTTCAGCCCGGCAATCATCACCGAGATCGTCCCGAACAGACACCAGGCCAGGGCTGCGACAACCAATGGCTGCGGGATCGCGCCGACAATCGGCAACTCGCTGATGTGAGCTTGCAACTGGATCATGACCGGCAGGAATGCGATCAATGTCATGATCGACTGGACGAAGCTCGAGCCGAGATCCTCCATGATCTGCGAGAACCGCATCGTGTCTTCCTGGATACGCTGCGAGGCGCCCTCGATATGGCGTAGCCTGCCCCAGTTCTCGACGAAATAATTGTTCATCGCGGTGCGCCAGCGGAAGATCCAGTGGCTGACGATAAAGGCGTTGACCACCTGCACATTCATGCCGACGAGCGCGAGCCACGAAAAATCGGCCAGCCCGATGTAAAACTCACCGTTGGTCGACTTTCCAGTCCCCGACATCAGCCCCTGCACATAGTCGAAGAAGGGACCGTACCAGGCGTTGACCGCGACGCTGACCTGCACATTGAAATAGATGAAGAACAGGATGACCGCCGTCATCAGGATCGACCAGCGCTGCCAAGGATGCGGCGAATACCAGTTCCAGAACGCGTAGAAGACGAGCACGCAAAACGCGAAGTAGAGATAAAACCAGAGAAACGGCGGCGACAAAAGGATGGCGATGCCGATGATGGGGGGCGCGCCAGCCGCGGCCGGCGGCAATCCGAAAACGGCGCCCAACTGCTCGCCGCCGAAAAACCAGAACAGGATCGCCGCAAGGCTCCAGATGGCTGCCGAAGAGAAAAAAAGCTTCGGCTGCGGGAAGAAGGATACGAACACTGTGGGGGATTCCTCGGTCGATGCGCAAATCAGCGGGGTTTAGCGGGCATAAAGTCACATATTAGGTGGAAAGCAAATGCCTACCCGATGCCCGGCATCGAGCAACCCTATAATCATGGCGATTTTGGCGCGGCCGACCATGTGATGGCGCCGGAGACGACCAGCATCACTGCGGCGGCGATCGAGGCGAGGAAGAAATCGCCTGACATCTGCGCCAGCAACCCGGCGGCGATCGGGCCGATGATCTGGCCAAGGCCGAAGGACGCCGTCATAAAGGCAAAGATACGCCGCGGCGCTTTTGGCGCCTGGTGCCGCGCGGCCTGCAGGCCAAGTGCCGTGATGGCAATGAAGGTGCCGCCGAGCAACAGGCCGCCAAGCAGTGGCCCTGTGCGTCCGCCGATAGCCACGCTGGCGGTGACGCCCGCAACTTCGATGAAGCATGCCAGCGCATAGGCTGCGTAAAGCCCGATCCGGGCGGCGATCTTCTGCCAGAGCCAGGTGGAGGGAAAACCGGCAAGGCCGGCGACCATCCACACCATCGCCTCGAAGACGCGGCTGCCGCCGCCTTGCCGGACGATGGCGACCAGGAACGTCGCCGTCACCACATAGCCAAAACCGAACAGGCCGTAGGCGACGATGATCTTCATCAGCGACCAGTCCTTCGGCAGCGCCGGCTCGCGCGTGGCGTCGCCATTGGCGAGTGGGCCTTCGTTCGCCAACAGCGCCACGACGACGAAACCGCAAGCCGAAATTGCCGCCGACCAGAGCCAGCCAGCCGCCCAGCCGGCATGTCCGGTGACCAGCGCCGCCATCATCGCCGCGGACACCGCGATGCCGAGACCAACGCCGCCAAAATGCCACGCCTGCAGGTCGCCGCGGCCGGCAGCGTTAATATGACTGAAAACGATGCTGGCCATGAACACCATGACGAAGGCGCTGGCCAGGCCGGCCAGAAAGCGGATGACGAGAAAGGCGACCATGGTGTCGGACAGTCCCATCAACGCAGCAAGGGCAGTGCTGGCGCCGAGACCCACCAGCATCAGCATGCGTTCACGTCCCTGCGCCCAACCGCCCGCCGCCGCCAGCGCGCCGACAAGGTAGCCAAGATAGTTGGCGGAGGCGATCCACCCGGCATCGGCCGGCGACAGATGGAGCTCCTCCATCATGCCAGGCAGGATCGGCGTATAGACAAAGCGGCCGATGCCCATGGCAACAGCCATGGCGATCATACCGGCGATGACGAAACGTAGTGCTGTCGAGGTGGCTGTCATTGCAGTGCACAATTAAGTGCGCGAGGCTGTGAAACAATCCACCTTTGGTTGGGCCAGCGCGGTCGCAGTGCGCGGCGCTCGCCTCGACTTTTGCTTAAGCCGGAAAGCGAGGCGTCCGTTTAGCAGCGTCCACCGAAACCCGCATGCAATGAAGCAGTCTCGTGCACCGTGCGGAGCGCCGTCAGCCTGAACGGCACATCACCCAATTCGCGCTCCGACATGGTGTTGAGCACAGGATGCGAAAGCGGATCGGTCAGCCATCTCTGCGTCACGCTCTCCCGGCTTGGCTCTTGCGGAGCATGGGTCGAGAAAAAGATCTTCAGCGATGACAACATGCTCAGCATTTTCGGCTCCACGGGTCTGGCTCCCTCCGTAAAGTGTGCCGTTCCGATGTGTCTTTCAATTGAGATTTCAGCCGGATCGGTTTAGAAAAACTCAAATGGCCATGCTCAATCGCGTCCATCTCAACGGCCTTCGCGCCGTCGAAACCGTTGCCCGTCTCGGCTCGCTCGCGGCGGCCGCCGGCGAACTCAACGTTTCCGTCAGCGCCGTCAGCCAGCAGATCAGCCGCACCGAGAAGCAGCTCGGCCAGGCGCTGTTCGAGCGAACGGCGAGCGGTCTCGTGCTGACCGAGTTCGGCGCCGCCTTCGCGGCGCGCCTCGGTGCGGGGTTTCGCGAGCTTGCCCACGCCGTGGCGCTGGCCGACGAGGCGACGCAATGCACATTGGTGGTTTCGGTGGCGCCAGCCTTTGCCTCTAAGTGGCTGCTGCCGCGGCTGTCGCGTCACTTCGCACGTCATCCCAACGTGCTGTTGCGCATCGACGCTTCGGTGCGGCTGGCCGATCTCGACCACTCCGATATCGATATTGCCATCCGGCTCGGCGACGGCAAATGGCCGGGCGGGAGGGCGGAACTGCTTTTAGCCCAGGAAGTCTTTCCGGTCTGCGCCCCGGTGATCGCCAGGAAACTGAAATCGATCGAGGATCTTGCCCAGACCTGCGCCATCACCGACGAGCGGGCCATGATCAACTGGGAAAGCTGGTTCGAGGCAGCCGGCGTTCCACCCGTCACCTTCCTGAAGGGCGCGCGCTTCACCGATCCGATGCTGTGCCTGGAATCGGCGATCGCCGGCCATGGCGTGATGCTCGGCTGGCAATTGCTCACCGCCGATGCGCTGGCCGACGGCCGGCTCGTGGCGCCGTTCGGAATCCGCGCCCAGAGCGGTCTCGGCTATTGGCTGGTGACCTCCTCGGCCAAGGCCGAAAACCGCAAGGTCCGGGATTTCAAGGTCTGGATCAAGGAAGAGATCGAGGCGACGATGGCACAGTTCGGGTCGCCGAATGCGGCCACCGCACCCACCGGTGGGATCGCGGTGGAAAGCACCGTGGCACCGGTCTATGTAGAGTGAGACATCAAACTACGGCAGGCAGGATCATGACCACACATTCGCGCGGCGTTGCCGCATCGATAGACCCGGTGAAGCTCGACAGGCTGGCGGAAGTCGCCATCAAGGTCGGGCTGCAGTTGCAACCCGGACAGGACCTGGTGCTGACGTCGTCGATCGCGGCACTGCCGCTGACCAGACGGATCGTCGAGCATGCCTACAAGGCCGGCGCCGGGCTGGTGACGCCGATCTTCAACGACGACGAGATGACGCTGGCGCGCTATCGCTTCGGCGCCGATGCCAGTTTCGACCGGGCCGCCGGCTGGCTCTATGAAGGCATGGCTAAGGCCTTCGCCAACAATGCGGCGCGGCTTGCCGTACGCGGCGAGGATCCGTCGCTGTTGTCGGCGCAGGATCCGGCGAAAGTGGCGCGCGCCAACAAGGCGAATTCGATGGCCTATCAGCCGGCACTGGAGAAGATCACCGGCTTCGATATCAATTGGAACATCGTCGCCTACCCGGATCTCGCCTGGGCCAGGCAGGTCTTCCCGGATGATGCCGACGACGTTGCCGTGGCGAAGCTCGCCGACGCCATCTTTGCGGCGTCGCGGGTGGACGTCGAAGACCCGATCGGCAACTGGAAGGCGCACAATGCAGCACTTCGTGGCCGCACCGAATGGCTCAACGGCCACAATTTCCATGCGCTGCATTTCACCGGGCCGGGCACCGACCTGACCGTCGGGTTGGCGGACGGCCACGAATGGATGGGCGGCGCCTCGACCGCCAAGAACGGCATCACCTGCAACCCGAACATCCCGACCGAGGAAGTCTTCACCACGCCGCATGCCAGGCGCGTCGAGGGCCATGTCTCCTCGACCAAGCCGCTGTCCTACCAAGGCACGCTGATCGACGAGATCTCGGTGCGTTTCGAGGAGGGCCGGATCGTCGAGGCGAAGGCTTCGAAGGGCGAGGACGTGCTGAAGAAGGTGCTCGACACCGACGAGGGCGCGCGCCGTCTCGGCGAGGTGGCGCTGGTGCCGCATTCTTCGCCGATCGCGGCCAGCGGCCTGTTGTTCTTCAACACGCTGTTCGACGAGAACGCCGCCTGCCACATCGCACTCGGCCAGTGCTATTCGAAGTGCTTTGTCGATGGCGCCTCGCTCAGCCAGGACGAAATCGCCGCACGCGGCGGCAACAAGAGCTTCATCCACATCGACTGGATGATCGGCTCGGACAAGATCGACATAGATGGCGTCCACAAGGATGGCGCTCGTGTGCCGGTGATGCGCAAGGGCGAGTGGGCCTGACAGGCACTTGAGGAGCGTCGGATGGCCTTCGACCTGGCGGTCAAGCGGATCTACGAGCCGCCGGCGCCCGACGATGGGCAACGGGTTCTGGTCGACCGGATCTGGCCACGCGGCGTCAGCAAGCAAGAGGCCGTGCTGGCGCTATGGCTGAGGGAGATCGCACCGAGCGACGGCTTGCGCGGATGGTTCGGCCATGCGCCGGAGCGCTGGGCGGAGTTTCAGAAGCGATATCGGGCTGAGCTGGACGGGAATGCAGAGGTAGTCGGGCAGTTGCGTGCGCTGCTCGACACGGGAAAGGTCACGCTGCTCTATGGTGCGCATGACGAAGCGCACAACAATGCGGTGGCGCTGGCGGCGTATCTCAGAAAGTCGGATTGAAGGGCGCCTATTCCCTGCAACGGTGGCGATTGGCCGATCTCCCCACTTGCGGGGGAGATGCCCGGCAGGGCAGAGGGGGGTGCTGTCCCTCCGGTCTGTCAACTAATTGCAACTGCGGCCACGTGCTTCGACAGGCCCCTTTGGAATAAGTCGGCCGACGGTTGGCGATCCTTCCCACCCCCCTCTGGCCTGCCGGCCATCTCCCCCGCAAGGGGGGAGATCGGCAGCTTCGCCGGCCTGCTACTCCAACCCGTCCACCGCCTGCTGATAAACATCCGGCTTGAAGCCGACCAGAATCCTGTCGCCCAGGTCCAGCACCGGCCGCTTGATCATGGTCGGCTTGGCCAGCATCAGCGCCTTGGCCTTCTTCTCGTCGAGGTTCTGCTTGTCCGTGTCGGCCAATTCGCGAAAGGTCGTGCTTGCCTTGTTGAGCAAGATTTCCCAGCCAACCTTGCCGACCCAGCCATCCAGCCGCTTCGCCTCCAGCCCTTCCGCCCTGTAGTCGTGAAAACGATAGGGCACATCATGACCTTCCAGCCAGACGCGTGCCTTCCTGATCGTGTCGCAGGTGGTGATGCCGTACATCGTGATCGTCAAGCGCACTTCCCCAAACTTACAGGTCGAATCCGCTCCCAGCCTAGAACCGCCCTTCCCGCTTTGCCAGCACCCCTGGTTGGCATCCTTCGAATTTTGGCTGTTGCCAACACTAAGGAATTTTCCTAAGTAATGGCCAAAGCCGGAAAGGAATGACCATGGCCAGGATCGTTGTATCGCAATTCATCTCCATCGATGGCGTGATGGAAGCGCCGGGAGGCGAGCCGGGCTACCGGCACACCAACTGGGTCGGCAAACGCCACGAGGCCGGACAGATCGAGTACAAATTCCAAGAGGTACTGGACCACGAAGCGCTGCTGATCGGCCGGGTGACCTATGAAAGCTTCGCGGACGCCTGGCCGACCTACAAAGGCGCCTTTGCGGATCGGATGAACAGCATGCCGAAATATGTGGTGTCGGCGACGGTGAAGACCCCGGCCTGGAACAACACGACAGTCCTTCAAGGCGAGCCGATGGCCGCCATCCGTAAACTCAAGCAGGATCTGAAAGGCGATATCGTCGTTGGCGGCAGCCGCACGCTGGTCAATGCGCTCAAGCAGCACGACCTTGTCGACGAATACCGGCTGATGGTGTTCCCGGTCATACTCGGCAGCGGCACGCAGCTTTTCGACAGGACCGAGGACGCGACGGACCTCAGGCTGGTCGACACACGCTCCTTCGCCAACGGCGCCGTGGTGCTCACCTATCGTGTCGAGCGGTGATCGCCATGACAAGTCTGCAATCCGCGACACAAACACCGCCACCAATCGACGGCATCTTTCGCGCCCTGTCGGACCCGACGCGGCGACGCGTGGTGGAGCGGTTGAACCGCAGCCCCGCCTCGGTCAGCGAACTCGCGCAGCCCTTCGACATGGCCCTGCCCTCGTTCATCGAGCATCTGCGGGTTTTGGAGGGCTGCGGGCTCGTGCGTTCGCAAAAGACCGGCCGGGTCAGGACCTATCAACTGGCGCCGGAGCCGCTGAAGCTTGCCGAAAACTGGCTGGCCGAACAGCGCACGCTCTGGGAGCGCCGCCTCGACCAGTTCGACGCCTATGTGATGACCCTGAAGGAGAAAGACGCATGAGCTATCCGTTCAAGCCGGACCCCAGGCTGGACCTCGTGCTGGAGCGTGTCGTCGATGCGCCGCGCGAGTTGTTGTGGAAAGCCTGGACGACGCCGGCCCATGTCAAGCAGTGGTTCACGCCGAAGCCGTGGACCGTCACCGACTGCGAGATCGACCTCAGGCCGGGCGGGCTGTTTCGCACGCGCATGCAGTCGCCTGACGGCAAGGAGGTCAGCGACCGCCATTGCTGCTATCTGGAAATCGTGCCGAACGAGAGGTTGGTGTGGACGGATGCGCTGCTGCCGGGTTATCGGCCGTCAAGGGAGCCGTTCATCACCGCGGTCATTTCCTTGCAGCCGGACGGCAAGGGTACGCGCTACACCGCCACCGCCATCCACCGCGACGAAGCGACCCGCAAGAACCATGAAGATATGGGCTTCTTCGATGGCTGGGGCACGGTGGCGGATCAACTGGCAGAGTACGTGAAGACGATTTGAACTCTCACATGCGGCCGGGCTATCGTCCCGGCCGCCATGCTTATTTTCAAGCCTGCAGCGAAGTGAGCAGGCTCCCGGAGTCCGGTATTATTTCCGGCCTCAATAGTAGAAGCGCTCTTCGGTGATCTTGCCGTTCTTGACCGTGTACACGCCGACCTCATCCATGGTGACACGCTCGCCCGTAGCCTTGGGCGTTATGTCAAACTTGAAGCGCACTGCGAACTGGTCGCCGTTGACATAGGGGCCTTCGACCGAGCCGCCATGGACTTCGTGGTTCTCTTGCCACCATTGGCCCTTCTGCTTGAGGGCCTCCTTGCCACGGGAGACGGCCATCGGCCCCTCCATGGCTTCGTAGCTGACGATTTCGTCGGCATTGTATTTCTCAGCGGCACCGTGGTGGTCGCCTTGCTGTAGGAGTTCGGTGAAATCCTTGGCAATTTCCGCGATGGTCATTTGTGTTCCTCCTGTTCTGACGCATTGCAATTAGGGGACAGCCTGTTGGCCTGCCATCATCGATCCGCTTGGTAGCTGACAAGCGATGTCAGGATGATGATATCGCGCGGGGTATGTGACGACGATTTGAGGGAGCGATCGGCGGATCACATCGCCCTCAGCGGCCGGCCGTTTGGGCCACCATGACCGCTTTGGAATGCCGAAGTCGATTTCGCCTTGCAGATACATACGCATACGCCCGCAGAAGTACGCTCCTGCCTTGTACAGCAAAGAACAAAACAGGAACTTAGCTTCGAGTCAAGCGTGGAGTTTCCAAGCCTACGATACCACGGGTGTGCCACCCATCTGCCGTCGGTGAAGCAGTCCAGATAACTGCTCACCTGCGGTGCTCCGGTTCTGGAATGTCGGTGAAACTAGCCCGGCAGCACAGGGCAGTTGGCGCCGCGGCGTAGGCTGATATGCGCCACATCGCCGACGCTGAATTGAAAACCATCGGCCTGGCGCGGTGCGTCGATGACAACAGGCGCGCCCTGCCCGAGTTCGGCATGCAGGCGCAACGTGCGGCCGTGAAAGACGATGCTGTTGACGCGCGCCGGCGCCGTGCCGGGTGCCGCTTCGGTGGCTGCCAGTAAATCCTCGGGCCGCACGCCGACGGTGCGGATCGTGCCTTCGGCGGGAGCCTCGCCGGTTTCGGAGGTCGCTTCCAGCGGCAAGGCACCCGCGGCGAACCGCAAGCGGTCGCCGTCGCGCCCGATAAAACGCGACTGCAACAGGTTCATGGTGCCGATGAAACTGGCGACGAATGTGGTCGCGGGCCGGTCGTAGAGCGTCGCTGGCGGCGCGATCTGCTCTATGCGGCCCTTGTTCATGACGACGATGCGATCGGAGATCGACAGCGCTTCGGTCTGGTCGTGGGTGACCATGACGAAGGTGGTGCCGAGCCGCGACTGCAGCCGCTTCAGCTCGACCTGCATCTGTTCGCGCAGATGCGCGTCGAGCGCCGACAGCGGTTCGTCGAGCAAGAGCACGCGCGGTTCGCAGACGATGGCGCGAGCAAGCGCGACGCGCTGGCGCTGGCCGCCCGACAGTTCGGAGACGCGGGCGCCGAGCTTGTCGGCCAGACCAACCATATCGAGGGCTTCGCCGACGCGCTTTGCCTGCTCGGCGCCGGAAAGTTTTCGCAAGGACAGACCGAAGCCGACATTTTCGGCAACGTTCATATGCGGAAACAGCGCGTAGTCCTGGAACACGGTGTTGACTGGCCGGTCGTAGGGCCTGAGTGCCGTGATGTCACGGCCGTCGAGCAGCACCTTGCCGCTCGACGGGCTTTCGAAGCCGGCGATGACGCGCAGGCTGGTGGTCTTGCCGCAGCCCGACGGCCCAAGCAGGGTGAGAAACTCGCCGCGGACGATGTCGAGATCGACGGCGTCGAGGCCGACAATGCCGCCGGGAAAGATCTTCGAGACCGCCTGCAGCCGGACAAGAGGATCAGGCGCCATCGCGAACCTCGGACGGCTTGGTGGTGTTGACCCAGAGGATCTGGCAGCGCTCGGCGCCCGGATTGCGGAAGGCGTGCAAAAGCGTGCTCTTGAACGCAAAACTGTCGCCGGTCTTCAGCACGTAGTTCGTCGAATCCACCACCAGCTCGACCTCACCCGAAACGACGAAGCCGAATTCATGGCCGGCATGGGCATAGGCCTCGGCGGTGCCGCCGCCTGCTTCCACCGACACGAGCATGCCAGTCAGCGTCGCACCCGGCGGCGACAGCAGCGCCTTGGCGATGCCTTCGGACTTCACCGGAATGGCGCGGCGGCTGTTGGCACGCACGCAATAGAGATCGCTAACGGCATCGTTGCCGTCGGCGATCAGCGCCGACGGCTCGATATCGAGGGCGGCCGCGAGCGGCCAGATCACCTTGACGCGCAGCGAGGACATGCCGCGCTCGATCTGGCTGAGCGCGCCAATCGACACGCCGGCCCTGGCGGCCAGATCGGCCAGCGACAGGTTGCGCTCAAGCCGCAACGCCCGCACGCGCCGGCCAACCCGCACATCGGCATCGTCCTTCGGCTTTTCAGCCGCTTCGTCCAGCATGTCCATGCATTCGTCCTCGTTGCAGTCAACTTTTGGGCGGGGCGCTTGCTGGGCTTCCCTTCTCCCCTTGTGGGAGAAGGTGTCGCCGAAGGCGACGGATGAGGGGTGTTCCAGCTTGGCAAAGACGGTGATCCGTCCAACACCCCTCATCCGTCTCTGCGCTGCGCGCCGATCCACCTTCTCCCACAAGGGGAGAAGGAAGAACCAGGCTCAGCCGCCTGCCTTGACCTTTTCGAACATCTTGGCGAGTTCGTCATTCTGTTTCATCGGTCCGGTGAAGATGGTGGTCTTCAGCATCACCTCCGGGTCGGACGGCAGCTGCAGCTTCTCCAGCTCCTCCTTCGGCACGGTGGCAAAGGCAGAGCTCAGCGAACTGCCATAGCCATAGGACTCGATCAGGTATTTGCCAGAGTCGGCGTCCAGCCGGCTGTTGATGAAATCATAGGCGAGATCGACATTCTTGGCGTCCTTGAGCATGACGAAGCCGCAGGACCAGGTCAGCATGCCCTCCTTCGGTTTCATGAACTCGACCGGCACCCCTTGCTTCTTCAGCGAGGTGGCCGACGCGTTCCAGGTCATGGCGGCGACCAGCTGGCCGCTGGCCAGCGCCTGTTCGACCGAGGTCATGTCGGTGGTGTAGTTGGAGAGCAGCGGACGCTGCTCGCGCAGCTTCTCCGCCACCTTGTCCATTTGCTCCGGCGTCATGTCGAACGGATTGACGCCGGCCAGAAGTGCCGCAACGATCGGCGTGTCATGCACGGCGTCGATGGTCGCCATGCGACCGGCATACTGCTTGTCCCACAGGAGGTTCCAGCTTGCTTCCGGGTTCTTCACCAGATCGGTGCGGTAGAGGATCGAGGTGTTGCCCCAGTCCCACGGCACCATCCAGACCTTGCCGTCACCGGCCTGCAGGTCGGGCAGGTTCTTGAACACCGGGAAGATCGAATCCCAGTTCTTGATGCGCTTGGTGTCGATGGGCTGCAGCAGGCCTTCCTTGTTCCAGCGCGCCACCTTGTCGTAGCAGGGATGGGCGATGTCAGGGCGGAAGCCCGCCTTGACCTTGGTGAAGGCGTCATCATCGTCACCGAATATGGAAGCCTCGACGCCATCGGGATGCGCGGCAAGGAAGCTCTTGTTGAAGTCGGGCAGTTCATAACCCGACCAGGTGAAATATTGCAGCTTGTCGCCGGCGAAAGCCACGGTCGACGACAGCGCCAGAGCCAGGGCGGCCAGGCCGGTCCGGGCCAACTTTCCAGATATCAGGTCGAATGCCATTGCAGTTCTCCTCTCTTGGTTTGTTTTGGTTGTGATGGATCCGCGGGTCGTGGCGCCGCTGCGGACAGGCCGCGATGGCGCAGGATTTCGGCGATTGCAGCAATGACGAAGGAGACGGCCAGGATCGACGTGCCCAGCGCCATGACGGTCGGCAGCGATTTCGGGAACCTAAGCTGGCTCCAGATATAGAGCGGCAGCGTCGGCTCTGTGCCGGCGAGGAAGAAGACGACGATGAACTCGTCGAAGGAGATCAGGAAGGCCAGCATGAAGGCCGAGACGATGGCCGGCAGGCTGAGCGGCAGCATCACCCGCCGGAAGGTCGTCCAGTCGGAAGCGCCGAGGTCGAGTGCCGCCTCGCGAATGGTTTTCGGAATGGCGGCAAAGCGGCTGCGCATGATCACCACCGTCGTTGGCAGCGCCACCAGTATGTGGCCGAGAACGATGGCAATGCGCGACGGCCCGAGACCGATGAGGTTGATGAGGATCAGCAACGATATGCCGACGATGACACCCGGGATCAGGATCGGCAGCCGCGCGACGGCGCTGATGACGGCGGCCAGCGGCGAGCGGCCATAGAGATCCATGTAGGAAACGGTGATGCCGCACAGCGTTGCCCCCGTGGCGGCAATCGCAGCGATGACGAGGCTGTTGACGAGCGCGCCGGACAGCACCGAATTGCCGTAGAGCGTCGCGTACCATTGCAAGGTGAAGCCCTGCAGCGGAAATGCTGCCTGGATCGAGTTGTTGAAGGAAAACAGCGGGATCAGCAGCACCGGCAGGTAGAGAAAGACCAGGTAGGCGATGACATAGACGCCAAGCCAGCGGCCGCCACCCTGCGCGTGCGCGATGTTCATGTGCGGCTGCCAAATCTGCGGTCGGTGAAGCGTGCGACCAGCACCACGGCAAGGATGACCAGCATGACGGCGACGGCGAGTGCGGCGCCAAACGGCCAGTCGTTGGCCTTGCCGAACTCGGCCTGGATCAGCGTACCGATCATGGTGCTGGCCGGGCCGCCGACGAGCGCTGGCGTGACATAGTCGCCGACCGTCGGCACGAAGACGACAAGTGCGGCCGCCAGCACGCCGGGCATCGAATTGGGCAGCACGACCCGGCGGAAAGAGGTGAAGGGTCTGGCGCCGAGATCGGAAGCGGCCTCGATCAGCGATTTCGGGATGGTGTCCAGCGCCACATAGATCGGGAGGATGGCGAACGGCGCATAGGCGTGGGCGAGCGTGACGACGACGGCGGCCGGCGTGTTGAGAAAGGCCAATGTCGGCTCGGACCAGATGCCGCTTTCGATCAGCGCCGAGTTCAAGACGCCGTTGTAGGCGAGCACGATCTTCCAAGCGAAGACGCGCAGGAGATAGCTGGTCCAGAACGGCAACGTCACCAGGAACAGCAGCAGGCCGCGCCGCCGTCCGGCATGGAAGGCAAGGTAGTAGGCAACGGGATAGGCGGTGACGACAGTGGCCAGCGTCACCAGCGCGGCAATGATCAGCGAGCGCAGCGTCACCGTCCAGTACAGCGGATCGGACAGCACGGTGGCGAAATTCGCCAGGCTGAAACCGGTGCCGAGCAGCGAACCGTCGTTGTTGCGGAAGGCAAGGAAGAGCACCAGGCCGAGGGCAAACAGGATCAGCAGGAAGGTGACCAATGCGCCCGGCAGCAACATCGCGACCCGGAAGCCCGATGAAGACCGAGCCTCTGGCGCTTGCGTTGCAACAATGGTCGACATCGACCTGCCCATCGAAATTTTGAAATTACCTAAGAATTTTTCATATTCATGAAACTGTCAAGCGGAATCCCGCTGGCATGCTGCGTCAACGCTCCAGCGCATCGAGCAGGCGATACCAGGCGATGGTCGCGGCAACGCCGATCTGCCGGAATGCATGGAACGGGATCGGCCGGATCGGCGAGAGCGGGAACGGCAACTGAGTGGCGTCGCCATTGGAAAGATAGGTTGCGATGCGCTCGCCAAGCGCCGTCATCAGGCCGATGCCACGGCCCTGGCAGCCGACCACGGCGACAAGGCCTTGCTCCGGCTCGTGGATGTGCGGCAGGTGATCGGGCGTCATCGCTACCCGACCGAACCAGCGCTTCTCGATGGCGACACCGGACAGGCCGGGATAGAGCCGCCGCAGCGCCCGCTCGAGATGCGCCCAGTCACTGGCGCTCGTCGGCAAGGCCATGCGGCCACGCCCGCCCAGCACCAGACGGCCATCGGCGCTCTTGCGGTAGTAGACGAGGATGCGACGCGAATCCGACACCGCCTGCCCTTCCGGGAGGATCGTGGCCGCCAGCTTGGGCGGCAGCGGTGCCGTGGCGATCTGGAAGGAATGCAGCGGCACGATCGTCTCGGCGAGGCCAGGGATCAAACCATCCGTATAGGCGTTGGTCGCCAGCACGACCGCCTTCGCCTGCAATTCAGTGCCGCTTCCGGTCGAAACACGCCAAACGCCGCCGGCGTTGACGAGCTTTACGACCTTCTGGCGCTCCGCTATCCCGACACCGGCCGCCGCTGCGACCCGGGCCAGTTCCGATGTGAAAGCGAGCGGATCGATGACACCGGCGCGGCGGTCGAGCCAGCCACCGAGATACCCTCGAGCGCCGGTCATCGCCGCGATCTCGGCCTCACTCAAAAGCTCGACGTCGGCGCCCCTCGCCCGCCATTGCCGGTCACGGTTTGCCGCCGCCTTCAGCGCGGCCTCGGTGTGCGCCGCCTGGATCCAGCCATTGCGGACGAAGGGAACCGCCAGTTTTTCATCGCGGATCAGTTCGAACACGGCATCCGCGGTCGAAGCGGCGAAATCGATCAGCGCCTCGCCGCGCTCCGGGCCAAAATGCGCGAGCAACCATGCCGGATCGTATTTAAGACCGGGAATGACCTGCCCGCCATTGAGCCCCGAGGCGCCGCGGCCGATGTCGCCGGCCTCCAGCACCTGCACGGACATGCCAGAGCGGGCCGCATGCAAAGCCGTCGACAAACCCATGATGCCGCCACCGACAATGACGACATCGACACGTCCGCCGCCGGCAAACAGCGACTGAAACCTGGAGGCCGCTTGCGGCTTGCGCCAGACGGGATCGGAGAACGGTGCGGGCAAAGGGTCACCTGGATGGGCTGCGATGAATGAAAACTGTAGTCAGAATTTCACGATTTTGAAATAGCGTTCGCGGCCCTGACATTTGGACCAACGCCAACGGACCTTTCGGACCAGGTACTTGCCGATCGAACACGGCAATGCAGATTGGCAAGCAAACGGGATAGACCTTTGACCGGAATCCGGTGAAGGTGCCGCGCCGATGCGGCCAGCCCGCATTGTCGATCATTTCAGAGGACCGAACGCCATGACCAACCCCACGCACCTGCCCGCTGAAGGCCTTTTTGTCGGCCGCGCCAGGAGCAGTGATGTCCCGTACCCCATGGTGGTCACGGTGCGCGACGGCACGGTCCTCGACATCACGTCGAGCGCGGCACCGACCGTGCGTGATGTCTGCGGGATGCCTGATCCGGCCGGTCATGTGCGGTCTGCCAAGGGCAAACCGATCGGCTCGCTCGAGGCCGTCGCCGCCAACAGTTTTGAGGCCACGCGCGATGCGAACAAGCCGTATCTGCTGTCCCCGGTCGACCTCCAGGCGGTCAAGGCCTCGGGCGTCACCTTCGTCGTCAGCCTGCTCGAACGGGTGATCGAGGAACAGGCGCGCGGTTCGTCCGAAAAAGCCGACGCCATCCGCGCCGACATTGCCGGGCTGATCGGCCACGATCTGTCGAAGCTCAAGCCCGGTTCGCCAGAAGCGATGGAGATCAAGGCCAAGCTCATCGCGCGCGGGGCCTGGTCGCAATATCTGGAAGTCGGCATAGGTCCCGATGCCGAGATCTTCACCAAGTGCCAGCCGATGGCCTCGGTCGGCTTCGGCGCCGATGTCGGCCTGCACCCGGTGTCGACCTGGAACAACCCCGAGCCCGAGATCGCCATGATCGCCGCCGGCAGCGGCAGGATCGTCGGCGCCACCATCGGCAACGACGTCAATCTGCGCGACGTCGAAGGGCGTTCGGCGCTGCTGCTCGGCAAGGCCAAGGATAACAATGCCTCGGCCGCCCTCGGCCCCTTCATCCGGCTGTTCGACGACACATTCTCGATCGATGACGTGAAGCGGGCCGTCGTGCGCCTGAAGGTCGAGGGCGAGGACGGGTTCTCGCTGGAGGGCGCAAGCTCGATGGCCGAGATCAGCCGCTCGCCAGAAGAGCTGGTTGCCGCCGCCATGGGCCCTCACCACCAGTATCCGGACGGGCTGGCGCTTTACCTCGGCACCATGTTCGTGCCGTCGAAGGATCGCGGCGAAAAGGGCAAGGGCTTCACCCACAAGGTCGGCGACATCGTCACGATCTCGTCTGAGAAATTCGGCGCGCTGGTCAACCGCGTGCGGCTGTCGCCCGACTGCCCGCACTGGACCTACGGCGCCAGCCATCTGATGCGCGAGTTGGCCGGGGCCAAGCTCATCTAGCGGGCCTCTGCTCGCAAGCCGCCACCCATGGCGGCATTCCGACCGCCAAGGCGCGGCGGCTGACGCTGGTGCCGATAGGCGCGATGGCGGAGGTTGCCGGAGTGATCCACGTCGGCGCCGGCGGCATCGTCGACGCCAATCTTTCGACCGCCGCGAAAAACCACCGCAACTGATGCAATCTGATGGGAGCGCTGATGGCGCCCCGTCAGGCGCCCACTACATCTGCAGATGGAGGCTTGCCATCCGTCGAAAAAGGGAATGCTCTGACGCATCCAACCGGCGCTGGCAAATACGCGATCCGGCGGTCGCCGGAACAAGGGACGGATAAGGAACTGACCATCTACAAACGGGAGGAAATCAAATGCTGACACGGCTAAGACTCGTTCTATATGGCCTGTTGGTGGCGCTGACGATTGTTCCGGCAGCGGCACAGGCCAAGACCTTCTACTGGATTTCGCATGGCGGCCCGGCCGACCCGGTCTGGACCTACTTCCTGGCCGGCGCGAAGCAATGGGCCAAGGACACCGGCAACACCGTCAACACCTCGTTCCACAATGGCGACGTGGCCTCGCAGCAGGAAGCGGTTCGCGCCGCCCTCTCCGCCAAGGCCGACGGTATCGTCACCACCAGTCCCGATCCGGGCAGCCTTGTCGAGATCGTCAAGGAAGCCCGCGCGGCCAACATCCCGATCATCAACTTCAACACGCCCGATCCCAAGGCCAATTTCAACGCCTATGTCGGCGGTGACAACGTCACCTTCGGCAAGCACTGGGCGCAGTATCTGGTCGACAAGGGCCTGGTGAAGAAAGGCGACTTCGTCTGGATGCCGGTCGAGGTTCCCGGGGCCACCTATGGCGTCCAGGAAGAGGAAGGCATCAAGAGCGTCTTCGGTCCGCTCGGCATCACCTATGAAATCACCGAAGCCACGCTTGACCAGGCCGAAGTGATCAACCGCATGGTCGACTACCTCACCGCCAACAAGGCCAAGGTCAAGGCGATCATCGGCCTTGGCGACCTGGTGACCGGCTCGATCAAGCGGGTCTTCGACCAGGTCGGCATCAAGCCGGGTGAAATTCCGGTCGTCGGCTGGGGCAACTCGCTCGACACCACCCAGGAAGTGCTGAACGGCTACGTCAATGCCGGCCAGTGGCAGGACCCGCAGGCGACCAGCTATGTCGCCCTCTCCCTGGCCAACATGGCCGCTGCCGGCATTCCTCCGGGCTTCAACGTGATCACCGGTGCGCTCTACGAAAAGGATACCGCCGCGGTCTACGACAAGATCCTGTCCGGCAAATAAGATCCCAAACTCAAACAGTCGCGACTGCCCCGGCGGTCGCGACTGACTTCTCCGTTTTCGCCGAGCCCTTCGCTGTGCAAGGCTCAGCCTTTCCAATCCTATCGCGGGTTGCTCGTGGAAAATCGTTCGCTCATCCAACACCTGATTGCGCGGCCTGAGTTCGGCCCCTTGGTGCTGCTCGTCATCGAGATCGCCGTTTTCTGGAGCATCAACCACGACTTCCTGTCGCCGCAGAACATTTCGAACACGCTGGCCTTCACGGTCGAACTCGGCCTGATCGCGCTGGCGATGACGCTGTTGATGACGTCGGGCGAGTTCGACCTTTCGGTCGGCTCGCTGTTCGGCTTCTCACCGGTGCTGATGTGGACGCTGTTCAACAGCGGCCTCACCTCGCTTGAGGTCGGCTTTGTCGCGGCACTGCTGGTCGCCGCCTTCATCGGGCTGGTCAATGGCTGGTTCGTCACGCAGCTCAAGATCCCGTCCTTCCTGGTGACGCTCGGCATGCTGCTGGTGGTGCGCGGCACCGCCCTTTTCGTCACCGACGGGTTTCCGCAGCGCACCTGGAGCGCCGAAGGCAGCTGGCTGGCGGAGGCGCTGGTCGGCGACTTCTTCATCGGGCCGTTCCGCATCTACATGTCGCTGTTCTGGTTCATCGCGGCGGCCATCGCGCTCGGCTATGTCCTGACGCAGAGCCGCACCGGCAACTGGATCCAGGCGGCCGGCGGCAATCCCAATGCGGCGCGCGCCCGCGGCGTCAATGTCAGCGGCGTCAAGATCGGCCTGTTCGTGCTGTCATCGCTGATGGCCTCGCTTGCCGGCGTCATCTCGTCGCTGCGCACCTCGGCCGCCAACCCCAACAGCGGCACCGGCTATGAGCTCGAAGTCATCGCCATGGTGGTGATCGGCGGCACGGCGCTGACCGGCGGGCGCGGCACGATCATCGGCACCGTGCTCGGCATCCTGATCCTGCGCGTCATGCGCAACGGCATCGTGCTGATCGGCGTGCCCGGCCTTGCCTACAATATCTTCATCGGTGCGATCATCCTTGGCATGATGGCGCTCCATTCATGGCTGGAACGCCGGCATCAGGCAGGGACTTGAACCATGGCCGAGCCACTGATCCGCATGCAGAACATCCGCAAGTCCTATGGCCGCGTGCAGGCACTCGAGGACGCCAGTTTCCATGTCAATGAACGGGAGATCGTCGGCCTGCTCGGCGACAATGGCGCCGGCAAGTCGACGCTGATCAAGGTGCTCTCGGGCGCCGTTCCGCTGACCAGCGGCGACATCTTCATCCGCGGCAAGAAGGTGAGCTTGCGCAACACCAGCGACGCCATCGCCCACGGCATCGAGACGATCTACCAGGACTCGGCACTGGTCACGCAATTGTCGATCGCCCGCAATTTGTTCCTCGGACGCGAGCCGATCAAGCCGCCGCGCTTCCTCAATCGGATGGACCAGGACGCCATGAACACGGTCGCACGCGACCTGCTCAAGCAGGTCGGCATCTCGAAGAACATCCCGCCGACGACACCGATCGGCTCGCTCTCCGGCGGCGAGCGGCAGGCGGTGGCGATCGCGCGCGCCATGCATTTCGACAGCGACCTCATCATTCTCGACGAGCCGACCAACAATCTCGGCGTCGCCGAAACACAGGGCGTGCTGAGCTTCGTGCGCAACGCGCGCGATTCCGGTCATTCCTGCATTTTCATCGCCCACAACATCCACCATGTCTTCCAGGTGGTCGACCGCATCGTCGTCATGCGCCGGGGCAAAGTGGTCGCCGACGACATCGACCCGAAGAAGACCAGCGTGGCGGAAGTCGAGCGGATCATCACCGGCATGTCGGACAAGGAAATCCGCGATGCCATCGCCGATGGCAAGCCATCGCACTGAGTCCGGGACAGCCGTCTTGTCGAGGCGGCCGAATGACTGTCCGGCTGATGGGCGGCAATCAGCCGTCACCTCAAATCGCATCGCTCGACTGGCGCGGCATCGCATCGGGACATAGGGTTAGGGCATGAAAGCCACCGTCTCGGATATCGCCCGCAATTGCGGGCTGTCGACCGCAACGGTCGACAGGGTGCTCAACAACCGGCCAGGTGCGAGTGCCGCCAACCGGCAGCGCGTCATGGAGGCCGCCAAGCAGCTCGGCTATCTGCCGGTCGCCGATCAGGTGACGCTGCCCTCGCGGCCCGCCCATCTCGAATTCCTGCTGCCGATCGGCAGCAATGCCTTCATGCGCGATCTCGCCGGACATATCGAGGACTACGCCGCGCGGCTGCCGCTTGTCGCCTCGTGCCGGATCCACAACCTCGCCGGAATCTCGCCGAGCGCGCTGCAGACCGCCGTCGAAAACCTCTCGCTCAGGGCCAATGGCGTCGGAGTCATCGCCGTCGACCATCCGCGCACACGCAACATCCTGCGCGACATCGTCGACGCCGGCATGCGGCTGGTCACGCTGGTGTCCGATGTTCCGGCTGCACCGCGATCGGCCTATGTCGGCATCGACAACCGGGTGGCGGGACGAACCGCGGCGCTGTTGATGGGACGCTTCCTGGGCGGCCGCACCGGCCATCTGGCGATGGTCGTCGGCTCGCGCTCCTATCGCGGCCACGAAGAGCGCGAAATGGGTTTCCGCTCGGTGCTCAACGAAGAGTTTCCCAACCTGACCGTCAGCAGCGCGGTCGAGATCAACGACGAGCCCGACGTCAGCTATGCCGAGACCATGAAGGCGCTGCACAACGAGCCCGAACTGCTCGGTATCTATTGCGTCGGAGCCGGACATTCGGGCGTTGCAAAGGCGATCCGGGAATTAAGGCCGAACCGCAAGCCGGTGTTCATTTGTCACGACCTCACAAAGGACACGCGGGGCTATCTCGTCGACGACCTGCTCGATGTCGTCATCGACCAGAATGCCAGGCTGATCGCCGAGCAGTCGGTCATCCGCCTGCTCGGCTCGATTGCATCCTCGGCGCCCTATCTGACGCGGAAGTTCATCGAGCCGCGCCTGATCTTCAGGGAAAACGTTCCGGTGCAGTGAAGCTGGCCTGCGCTTTTCCGGTCACACTCGGCAACTTTCGCGGGTGATACAGCGAATCTGCACAGCTGCTATGCACGATCCACGATTGCCGAATCATTGGGCAGCCCCTAATTTGCAGTTGTCGGCCATCTACTCCTCCCAGATGCGATGCCGACGCTGAGTGGGGTGCACCTCCTCCCGCGCCACACTCGAAATCGAGCCCGCTGCCACCTCCTCCCGGCAGCGGGCTTTTTTCGTTCCAGTCAATGGCGACTGCAATGCCACTCACGCCAAAGACGTGAGGCATCGTTCATCTCGGTGGCCAGATCGAAAAAGTGCCGGGGAGAATTCAGCCGGCCGCCGTGCCGCGGAAGGAGACGATCAGCCCTTCCGCCATGCGCACGAACTGCGCGCTGGGGCCTTCGGTACCGACACTTTGAACGCTGACACGGGCGCCTTCAAGCAGAAGCGACAGCGTATCGGCAAGCAGCTCGGCCTGGCCGATGCCGGCATCCCGGCACAGCGTGACAAGGCGATCGCGCTGGGCTTCCTTGAGTTCCTTGATGACGCGCCGGGCCGGATGATCCGCGTCGGTCAACTCGATGGCTGCGTTGGCCATATCGCAGCCGCGGCCGTCAGCCGTCAGGCAATCGGCGGCCATGCGAACCCAGGCATGCAATTGCGCCAGCTTGTCGCCGGGATGCTGAACCTCGAATTTCTCCCAGATCGCACCAGCCTTGCAGGCGGTGGCGCGCAGGCATTGGATGATGAGATCGTCCTTGGAATCGAAATGACGATAGAGCGTCATCTTGTTGGTTCCGGCGGCCTCAGTGATGGCGTCGATGCCGACGCCCTTGATGCCATGCTTGTGAAACATGTCCTGCGCCGTCTCCAGGATCCTGTCCCGGGGGCGAACGCGTTCCACAGTGCCGTCTTCCATCAAAACCTCCTTGGTTTCCCAAAAATCCCTCGGTACGCCTCTTGACTAGGGTGTTACCGGTCTGTAACGTCATGAATGTTACTTACTGGTAACACCTATGTCGCCCTCCGTCAATCACAAGACCGTGAACTGGTCCTGCCAGATCGAGAGGGACCTCAGCGAGATGGGCGAACAATTGCAGTTCATGCGGCCTCGGCCGGTGAAGAGATGAAAACGGTTTGCGAGCATGGGCTGCGAACCGACAGACAAGGAGCCGGCCAATGCCACAGCGCCGCGATCTTACCATAGATGAAGCCGTCCGGGATCCGATGATCCGGCTGGTCATGAAAGCAGATGGCGTCGACCCGCGCGCCTTCGAAAGGATGCTGCGCTCGCTCGCCGATGCGCAGCACAGCGAGATGCCGTTGCTGCGTTCGCTGGGAGAGCCCGGTGACGGGCGCGGCCAAAGGCTGTCCAAGGTTGCCAGCGCCTTCGGCAAGGCAAGAGCGGCCGGGGAGGCGTGTGTTTCGTGGTAAACTTTTTCATCCATCGTCCGATCTTCGCCTCGGCGATCGCCATCATCATGGTGCTCGCCGGGACGATTTGTTATTTCCTGCTGCCCGTTTCGCAGTTTCCCGACATCACTCCGCCGCAGGTCGTGGTCAGCGCCCATTATCCGGGCGCCAGCGCCCAGGTGGTGGCCGACACCGTGACGACGCCGCTGGAGCAGCAGATCAACGGCGTGCAAGGCATGACCTACATGTCGTCGACGAGCTCCAATGACGGCTCCTCGACCATCACCATCACCTTCGATGTCGGCTATTCGCTCAGCACCGCCGCCGTTGACGTCCAGAACCGCGTCTCGCAAGCGGCCTCGTCGCTGCCGGCGATCGTCAATCAGGGCGGCGTGACGATCAAGAAACAGAATCCGAACTTCGTCCTTATCGTCAACCTGACCTCGCCCGACAGTTCGGTCGATCCGGTGGCGCTGAGCAACCTTGCCTATCTGCAGGTGGTCGATCCGCTAAAGCGGCTGCCCGGTGTGGGCGACGTGCAGATCTTCGGCGAGCGGCGCTATTCGATGCGCGTCTGGCTCGATCCGGACAAGCTCGCCAATCTCGGCATCACCGCCGTCGACGTCCAGAACGCTATTGCCGAGCAAAACGTCCAGGTGGCGGCCGGCAAGATCGGCCAGTCGCCGGCCCCGGCCGGCACCGCCTTCGAGATGCAGGTCAACGCCGTCGGCCGCTTGAGCGATCCCAAGGAGTTCGGGGACATCGTCGTGCGCGCCAACACGGACACCGGCTCCCTGGTGCGGCTGCGCGACGTCGCCCGCATCGAGCTCGGCGCACTGCAATATTCATCGTCGGCCTTCTTCGGCAAGGACCCGACCGTGGTGCTCGCCGTCTACCAGATGCCCGGCTCCAACGCGCTCGATCTGCAGCAGCGCGTCAAGGACAAGATGCAGGAGCTGTCGGCCCGTTTCCCGAAGGGCGTCTCCTATGCGATGCACTACGATACGACCCGCTTCGTCTCGGCGTCGATGCATGACGTGCTGATCACGCTGGGTGAGGCGCTGGTCCTCGTCGTCGCCGTGGTGTTCATCTTCCTGCAGAGCTGGCGCACGACGATCATTCCGACCATCGCCATTCCGGTGTCGCTGGTGGCGACGCTCGTCGTCATGGAGATGCTTGGCTTCTCGCTCAACATGCTGAGCCTGCTCGGCATGGTGCTGGCGATCGGCCTGGTCGTCGACGATGCCATCGTGGTGGTCGAGAACGTCGAACGACAGCTGGAGGCCGGGCTCAAGCCTCTGGCGGCGACCAAAGCCGCGATGGCCGAGGTCACCGGTCCGATCATCGCCACCACCGCCGTGCTGATGGCGGTGTTCGTGCCGGTCGCCTTCATTCCCGGCGTCTCCGGCAAGCTCTACAACCAGTTTGCGCTGACGGTGGCGATCTCGGTCGGCATCTCCGCCTTCAATTCGCTGACGCTGAGCCCCGCGCTCAGTGCCGCCTTCCTGCGGCATCGCGAGCCAACGCAGTTCGTGCTGTTCCGCTGGTTCAACACAGGCTTCGACCGGCTGTCGCATGCTTATGCGCACGGCGTGCGCATCCTCATCCGCTTGCGCTGGATCATGCTTGGCCTGTTTGCAGCCGGACTTGTCGCCACCTACTTTGTCTGGCAGCGCCTGCCCTCGACGTTTCTTCCGGTCGAGGACCAGGGCTACTTCTTCGTCGTCATCCAGCTGCCCGATGGCGCTTCGCTGGAGCGCACCGACGCGGTGGCGCAAAAGGCGCGCGACATCCTCCAGGCGACACCCGGCGTCGACATCGTCGGCTCGATCAGCGGCCTGAACTTCCTGACCAGTGCGGCGCAGTCGAACTCGGCGGTCGAATTCGCCATCCTCAAGCCCTGGGAGGAACGCAGTCCCGACCAGAGCGCGTCGAAGCTCGTCGCCGATGTGCGCGGCAAGCTGCTGCAGATCCCGGAAGCCTTCGCGTTGAGCTTCGATCCGCCCTCGATCCCCGGTATCGGGACCACGGGCGGCTTCGAGTTCGTCGTCGAGGATCTCACCGGCCGCGGCAGTTCAGCCCTCAACGACGCGACGCAAGCCGTGATCGCAGAGGCGCGCAAGCAGCCCGAGATCAATCCGCAGCAGCTGTTCTCGCCGTTCTCGACCTCGACGCCGCAGTTCAACTACGACCTCGACCGCAGCAAGGCGAAACTGCTCGGCCTCAACCTGCCGGACGTCTTCAACACGCTGCAGATCTATCTCGGCTCGCTCTACGTCAACGACTTCAACCTGTTCGGCCGCACCTTCCGGGTAACCATCCAGGCCGACAAGGATGCACGTGCGGGCGCCGCCGACATTTCCAGGCTCTATGTGCGCAATGCCTCCGGCGGCATGGTGCCGTTGAGCACACTGGGCAAGCTCGTGCCGTTCGTCGGCCCGGAAACCGTGCCGCACTACAACAACAACGCCTCGGCCTCGATCAATGGCGGTGCCGCACCGGGCTTCTCCTCGGGCCAGGCGGTCGCTGCGATGGAACGGGCCGCCGCCACGGCGCTGCCCAGGGATTTCGGTTTCGAATGGACCGGCATCACCTTCCAGGAACTCAAGGCAGGATCGATCGCGTCCGTCGTCTTCGGCCTCGCCATCGTCTTCGTCTTCCTGATCCTGGCGGCGCAGTATGAGAGCTGGGCGATGCCGTTCATGGTGCTGCTGGCGGTGCCGCTCGCTCTGTTCGGCGCGTTCGCGGTGCTGTGGGCACGTGGCATGCAGATCGACGTCTACTCGCAGATCGGCTTCGTCATGCTGATCGGCCTGGCGGCCAAGAACGCCATCCTGATCGTCGAGTTCGCCAGGCGACGACGCGAGGAAGGCCTCAGCATCGTCGACGCGGCGATGGAGGCGGCACGGCTGCGGCTGCGGCCGATCCTGATGACGGCTTTCGCCTTCATCCTCGGCGTGCTGCCGCTGATGTTCGCCACCGGCGCCGGTGCCGCAAGCCGTCAGTCGATCGGCACCACCGTCTTTGGCGGCATGGTGGCGGCCACCATCCTGTCGCTGGTGTTCGTACCGGTCTTCTACGCGGTCATCGAACAGCTGCGCGAACGCGGCGGCAATGACGAGCCCGCCGCTGACGAACACACTGAACCAACTGCCGAAACCGCCTTCCCTCCCCTGGCGGAAGCGGCCGAATAAGATTGGAGACTAATCATGCGTAAATGGAAAATCGCGTTGGGAACGGCTGTCGCGCTGGGAGCGATCTCGGTGGCCAGCGTCCATCTGCTCGACATGGGCAACGTCAGCCTCAATGCCGGCACCGCTGGTGCGGCGCCCGCCCCGGCGGCGTTCGTCATGCCGGTGCCGGTGGTCAGCGTCGTCAAGAAGACGATCCCGATCTACCTCGACTACGCCGCGCGGACGGAGCCGATCCGCAGCATCACCTTGCAGGCTAGGATTCCGGGCTATCTGCAGGAGCAGGCCGCTGCCGACGGTGTCGACGTCCGCCAGGGCGATCTGCTCTACAAGATCTCGCCTGATGACTTCCAGGCGGCTCTCGACCAGGCGAAGGCGCAGGTGCAGCGCGACACCGCAACGCTCGACTATGCCCAGTCCAATCTCGGGCGCGGCACCGAGCTTGCGAAGAGCGGCTATCTCGCCAAGGACGGGTTCGACCAGCGCACCAGCACCTTGCGCGAAGCACAGGCATCGCTGGCGCTCAACCAAGCGGCGGTCCGCACGGCCGAGCTCAATCTGAGCTATGCCGAAATCCGCGCGCCGTTCGCCGGACGCCTGGGTCGCAACCAGGCCTCGGTCGGGACGCTGGTCAGCGTTGCCGGCACCGTGCTCAACACGTTGGTGCAGCTCGATCCGATCTACGTCACCTTCAATCCGAGCGAGACGGACCTGGCTGAGATCGAGCAGGCTCGCGCGGCCGGTCCGATCGAGGTCGAGGTCCTGCTTCCCGGCGAGACCGAGGCCAGCCAGAAGGGCGAACTCACCTTCATCGACAATACGGTGGACCGTTCGACCGGCACCATCACGGCGCGGGCGACGATCGGCAACGGCAAGTTCACGCTGCTGCCGGGCCAATATGTACGCGTCCGGCTGCATGTGAAGCAGCAGGCCGATGCGCTGATGGTGCCGCAGACGGCGCTGGGCTCGAGCCAGCTCGGCAAATACCTCTACGTCGTCGGCAAGGGCAACACGGTCGACCAGCGGCTGGTCTCGCTTGGCCCGACCAGCGGCAGTCAGGTGGCGATCCTGACCGGCGTGGCCGAAGGCGATCAGGTGATAACAGGCAATCTGCAGAAGATCGGACCCGGAATGCCGATTTCTCCGCTGCCGGAAAAGCCGGCCACCTGAACACCCCCGTCAGGTCCGGCCTCAGCGCGGCGCCCCGACCTTCCCATAGGTCGCGGGCGCCGCTTTCGTGAGCAGCTCCACCAGGCCCGCGACATCGGCACGATCAGCCTTGGCCGGCGGCATGAACGCGCAGTAGGGATGCCCGAGGCGGACCGAGACGGGTGACAGCGCGATCAAGCGGCCTGCCTCCAGATCGGCGCGCGCCATGACCTGCTGACCAAGCGCAATGCCGAGACCCAGCCTCGCCGAGGTGATTGCCAGGCTGGACAGGCCGACCCGCCGCCCATGCGACGGGTCGGGCGAGCGACTGCCGCCGGATGCCGCGAACCAATCGGCCCAGGTCGGGTGAGAGGCATAGTTCGGCCCCCAATTGGTGTGGATGAACAGGCTTTCATGCAGGTCCGCCAGGCCCGGATCGCCGTTGCCGTGCCGGTGCCAGAATTCGGGCGCGCAGACCGGCAAGACGTCATCATGGACAAGCCGGACGAGCTTCAATCCGGGATAGTGATAGTCGCCATAGCTGATGCGCAGGTCAATGTTCTGGCGCATCAGGTCGACCGGATCGTCCTCGACCCGGACATCGATCGCCATCTGCGGAAAGGCATCGAGAAGCACGGCGAGCTTCGGCGCCAGCCACAGTTCGGCGAGCGAAAACGGCACGCTGACGACAAGGCGGGTTCGCAAGCCGCCTTCCAGCATGCGCCGGCCGATCGCCGCTATGTCGCCCAGCGCCCGCGCGGTTTGCGGATAGATGGCGTGGCCGGCGTCGGTCAGCGCGATGCGGTTGCCGCTGCGCACGAACAGTTGCTTGCCGAACCAGGTTTCGAGATTGCGTATCTGCTGGCTCACCGCCGCCGAGGACACGCCAAGCTCGGTCGCAGCCAGGGTGAAGCTGCCGGCACGCGCCGCGACCTCGAAGGCCTTGATCGCATTCAGCGGAGGCAGCCGTTCCACATCGATCCTCCAAAAGTTTTTCTTGTCCAATCCTAATTATTTTGCGCGTTGAGAGAAAGATTTTTTTGCCATCTCATAGGCTCGGAAACTCGAGCCCACGACCATGAAAGACATCCTCGATCTCGACCGCTATCCGCTCGACCGCGAAGGCAGCGCCGAATGGCAGCGCCTCGTCGACCAATCCGTCGCCGCACTCGAAGCCGACGGCATGTTCAACCTCGAGGGGTTTCTGCGGCCCGGCGTGGCTGAAAAGGCCGTGCGGGAAATCCAGCCGGTCATGGCTGCGCGCTCGCATGTGCACAAGCGGATGCACAACATCTACTTCAAGCCTGACATTCCCGAGCTTGCGCCTGACCATCCGGCATTGCGCAAGGTCGAGACCATCAGCCACACCGTTTGCGCCGACCAGATCCCTGGCAGCGTCGTGCTCGCCATCTACGAATACGAACCGCTGCTGCGCTTCCTGGCGGCTGCGATGGGCAAGACCAAGCTGCATGTCATGCAGGATCCACTGGCGCGCACCAATGTCATGGCCTATCGCGCCGGCGAGGCGCTCAATTGGCATTTCGACCGTTCGGAATTCACCACAACCCTCCTGCTTCAGCAGTCGCAACGCGGCGGCGACCTTGAATACCGCACGGACCTGCGGTCGGACGACAATCCGAACTATGACGGCGTCGCCAGACTGCTCGAAGGGCGCGACCCCGAAGCCAAGATCCTGCGTATGAAGCCCGGCACGCTCAACGTCTTTCGTGGCAAGAACACCGCGCATCGCGTCACCACCGTCGAAGGCGAGCGCGAGCGCATGATCGCGGTGTTCTCCTACTACGAGAAGCCCGGCGTGATGTTCAGCGCCGAGGAACGGGTCGGCTTCTACGGCCGCGCGGCCTGACCGCCAGTCGTTGAAAAGTGCACCGACCGACAGGCAATCGAAGAATCCGAAAATAGTGCCTTGTTAGATTGTCGACAATCTGCTTGTCTTGCTCTCGGTTTCCTTGGGAGTGGCCGAATGGCGAAAGTGGATTTCAGTCCGATCGCGGATACGACGCGGCGCGCCGAGATCGTCGCGCTGCTGCGGCGCGCGATCCTGACCGGCCAGTTGGAACCGGGCCAGAAACTCAACGAGCTCCGGATCTCCGAACAGATGCGGGTCAGTCGCGCGCCACTGCGCGAGGCGATGCGCGAGCTGGTGCAGGAGGGCATCCTGACCAGCATTCCTTATGCCGGCACTTTCGTCGTCGATGTCACCGCCAAGGACATCGACGATGCCTATTCGCTCAACAAGGTGCTCGACGAATTCGCCATCGAGCGCACCTGGCCGCTGCGGGACCAGCGTTTCTTCGACGAGCTCGACCAGCGCCACGAGGCGGTGAAACAGGCGACCCGCAACCGCGACACCACCCGCCAGATCGAAACGGCGCTGCAACTGCATGGCCTGATCTACGAATGGGCCGACAATTCGGTGCTGCTGGAAACCTGGCAGCGGCTGACCAGCCGGTTGCAGATGTATTTTGCCCTGCACCAGCAGGCCCGCAAGGAGGCGGTGCCGGCCGAAGACGTTCACGAGACCTATGTGTCGCTGCTCAAAGGGGCCGACATGCGCGCTGCCCAGCGCCATGCCCGCGAGCATATCGACCTCGATTTCGAGGAGCTTCTCTCCTACGCGCGCGGTCTCGAACAGCGCCCGTCGAAAGGCGCCTGACCCGTTCCTCACCACCGCAGACAATGGACAGACACGTGCAGATCGAAACCATCAAAGCCTACCATGTCGTGCAGCCCTTCGTGGACGGGCCCTACCGCATGTCCAAAGGGCGCGTTGCCGACGCCTTCGACGCGGTGATCGTCGCCATCACCTCGGATAGCGGGATCACCGGCTGGGGCGAGATGGCGCCGCTCGGCAATTTCTACTCGCCCGCCTTCGCGGCCGGCGTTCGAGCCGGCGTGGTCGAGATCGCGCCGCATCTGATCGGCCACGATCCGCGTGGGCTGGCCGGCATCGGCCGGCTGATGGATACGGTGTTCAAAGGCCATCCCTACATCAAGTCGGCGCTCGACATGGCCTGCTGGGATCTGGCGGCGCGCGCCGCCGATGTGCCGCTGGTGACGCTGCTCGGCGGCCGGGAGAGCGAGACGGCGGAGCTCTACAAGGTCGTCACCCACGGCAGCGTCGAGGCCATGGCGGCACTGGCCAAGCGCATCGTCAAGGATGGCTTCCACCGGCTGCAGGTCAAGGTCGGCGGCAATGTCCATGACGACATCGAGCGTGTAACGGCGGTCGCCGCTTCGGTGCCGAAAGGCACGGTGATCTTCTGCGATGCCAATGCCGGCTGGACCCCCTACCAGGCGCGCCAGTTCGCTGACGCGACGCGGGCCATCGACTACACGTTCGAGCAGCCCTGCACGACCATCGACGAATGCATGTCGGTGCGCCGCTCGCTCGACAAGCCTATGGTGCTTGACGAATCAGTCGCCTCGCTGGACGACATGCTCGATATCCATCGCAAGGGTGCAGCCGACGGGCTGACTTTGAAGATCTCGCGGCTTGGCGGCGTGACGAAGACGCGGCAGATCCGCGATCTCGCCGTCGACCTCGGCTTCATGATCACCGTCGAGGACACCGGCGGTGCCGAGATCGACACCGCGGCGATGGCGCATCTGTCGCTGTCGACGCCGGAGGAACGCCGCCTGCACGCCATCGCCTTCCACGAATGGGTGACGGTGCGCACGGCGTCGAACAAGCCGCCTGTCACCGGCAGCCGCATGGGCATTCCGGATGGACCGGGCCTCGGCATCGACGTGGTTCCCGACCTGCTTGGCGCGCCGTTCTTCGAAATCGGCCGCTGAGATGAAAATCCGCAGCATCAAGGCCACGCCGATCAACCTGCGCCTCGAGGCGCCCTACGCCTGGGTGTTCGGCGAACTCGACGGGTTCTCGCCGACCATCGTCGAGGTCGAGACCGAGGATGAGCTGATCGGCCTCGGCGAGGCGCCGACGCCGGCGGCCGCCGCGATCATCAATGATGTCCTGGCGCCGCGCCTCGTCGGCCGCGATGCCTTCGACATCGCCGGCGCCGAGAATGTCTGCCTGCCCTACTGGACCGGCGTGCAGTCGATCAACGACCGCACCCGCATCATGGCCTTCGGTGCCATCGAGATGGCGTTCTGGGACCTGCGCGGCAAGGCATGGAACCAACCGCTCTACCAGTTGCTCGGCGGCGCCGTGCGCAAGGACATCCCGTTCACCGACTATTTTTCGCTGCGCGGCGACGGGCTGAAGGTCAAGGGCGAGAGGACGCCGGAAGAGGTCGCCGACTATTGCGTCGAGCTGCACCAGACCCATGGGACAACCTTCTTCGAAGGCAAGTTCTCGACGCAGGATCCAAAAGTCTCGCTAAGAATGGTCGAGCTGATCCGCGAACGACTTGGCGACGATGCAATGATCCGCATCGATTCCAACCAGGCCTATTCGCTGGCGACGGCGCGTCGCCTGGCGCGGCCGCTGGAGGAGCTGGGCGTGCGCAATTGGGAGGATCCGGTGGCGACGATCGAGGAGATGCGCGAACTGCGGCGCCACTGCTCGATCCCGTTCTCGACCCACAACATCGACATTGCACGCGCCATGGACATGAAGGTGCCGGACGCTTTCGTCGGCAACCCGACGACGCATGGCGGCATCGGCCGCATGCTGCGTTTCGTCGGTGCCTGCGAACATGCAGGCATCGATTTCTGGTGCTACAGCGGCGACAGCGGCATCGGCAGCGCGGCCTATCTGCATCTGTGCGCGGCGCTGGGCTGGATCAGGGAGCCTAACCAGTCGCTGTTTCGCATGCTGCCGATGGATGTCATTGAGGAAGGGCCGTTTTCGCCGAAGAACAACGTCGTGCGCGTTCCGGAAGGCCCCGGTCTCGGCGTCACGTTGTCACGGGAAAACCTCGCTGCCTGTCACAGAGACTTTATCGAGAAAGGACCGTGCAACAAGTATCATGACCCGGCAAAGCCCGGAACCTATCGCCGTTTGCCGCTGAACTAGATGACGGCAGGCGACCAAGAAACGAGAAGCCAACCGCCGCGATTTCGGTCGGGAAGATTGGACAAAGACGGGTGAAAGCAGTGCGGTGAGGAATCCGGCGCATCCACGCCAAGGACTGGATGGACCGGACAAGATCGCATGCTACAGTCCCGGTCACGGGCTATTCTGGCGGCCGGAAAATGGAGCTATCCGCAAAATTCGTCAGCCATAAAAACATAGGGGAAAGGGTAAAAACCCATGAGCAAGAATTATCACATTCTCGACCTGATCCGGCGCAATCGCTCGCCGCTTGAAAATCACCTGATCGATGGCCTCGTCGACGGCAGGGTCAGCCGCCGCGACTTCATCCGTCACGGCAGCCTGCTCGGCCTGTCGCTGCCGCTGCTGGGCCGCATCGGCGCGGCAGCCGGCCTCGGCGGCATGCCGTCGCTGGCGCGCGCCCAGGGCGCGCCCGGCGCCACCATCCGCGTCGCCAGCAGCGTGCCGGCGGCAACGATCGACCCTGTTACCATTGCCGACGCCGGCGGCCTCCTGGTCATGCAGCAGGTTGCCGAGTTCCTCTGCGTCGACGGCCCCGACCTGGTGCTGCAGCCGGCGCTGGCCGAAAGCTGGAAGCCGAACGACAACGGCACGGTGTGGACGTTCAAGCTGCGCAAGGGCGTGAAATTCCACAGCGGCGGCGAGATGAAGGCCGACGACGTCGTGGCCAGCATCGACCGTCTCGCCGATCCGGCAAACTCGTCCAACGCGCTGTCGGTGTTCAACGGCATCCTGCAGAAGGGCGCCAGTAAGAAAGTCGACGACTACACGGTGGAGTTCCACCTCGACGCGCCGAACGGCAATTTCCCCTACATGCTGTCGTCCGACAATTACAACGCCGTCATCATCCCGGCGAGCTACAAGGGCGAGTACGAGAAGAGCTTCGACGGCACTGGGCCGTTCAAGATCGAGAAATACACGGCAAAGGTCGGCGCCTCCTTCGTCCGCAACGAAGACTATTGGGGCACGAAGGCGTTGCCGGAGCGCACCGAGTTCACCTTCTTTACCGACACGCAGCCGCAAATCCTGGCACTGCAGGGCGGACAGGTCGACATCATCAACCAGTTGCCGGTGCTGTCCGGTGTCGCGCTGCTCAACGATCCGAATGTCGACATCATCAGCCTGAAGTCGGTCGCTCACCAGCAACTGCATATGCGCTGCGATTCCGACCCCTTCAAGGACCCGCGCGTGCGCCGCGCCATCGCACTCAGCCTCGACCGTGACAAGCTGGTTGCCGGTCTGATGAAAGGCCGGGCTTCGCCAGGCAATGACAGCCCATTCGCCCCGGCCTATCCGTCAACCGATGCGAGCGTGCCGCAGCGCAAGCAGGATATCGCGCAGGCCAAGCAGTTGATGGAAGCAGCGGGCGCCGGCAAGGGCTTCAAGGTGACGCTGACCACCGAGCGTTACCTGGAAATCCCCGAATACGCCCAGCTGATCCAGAACTGGGTCAAGGAGATCGGCATCGAGCTCGAGCTCAATATCCTCGACCAGGGCGGCTATTACGGAGACGCGGTGTTCGGCAAGTCGAACTGGCTGGATTCGGTGATGGGCATCACCGACTATGGCCACCGCGGGGTGCCGAATGTCTATCTTGCAGCACCGCTGAAGAGCGACGGCACCTGGAACGCCGCGCATTTCAAGAACAAGGACTACGACACGCTGGCGACCAGCTATATCGCCGCACTCGACCTCGAGGCGCAGAAGGCGACCGCAGGCAAGATCCAGAACCTGCTGCTCGAAGAAACGCCGGTCATCTTCGGCTATTTCTACGACTATCTGACAGCGACGGCGAAAGGCGTGGCCGGCGTGCAGCCGACCGCGATGTCGCAGCTGTTCCTCGACAAGGCATCGAAGGCCTGAACGGAGGCAGACAAGCCCAACCCGCAACTGCCAGCCCCTGCGGGGGCTGGCGCTTTCTCTGCCAGGCCGAGGCAAGGCGCTGCGCGTCGGCCTGACGTGAAACCCCGCGTTGCGGGGCGATTTATCATTGTCCCATGGAGTCCGAGACCCTGCTCACCACCATGCATTGGGGGACTTACGAAGTCCGTGCCGAGAACGGCAGGCTCGTCGGCGTCGAGCCATGGAGCGGCGACCCCGATCCATCGCCGATCGGCAAGTCCATGCTTGGTACGGTACAGGGTGACCTGCGCGTCTCCCGTCCCGCTATCAGGCGTGGCTGGCTGGAGGGGGACAGGTCCAGCGCTAAGGCCGGGCGCGGCAGCGAACCCTTTGTCGAAGTCCCATGGGAAACCGCACTGGATATCGTGGCGGCCGAACTGGACCGAATTCGCGTTGAGCATGGGAATGCCGCGATCTATGCGGGGTCCTACGGATGGGCGAGTGCGGGGCGATTCCACCATGCCCAAAGCCAGGTCCACCGTTTCCTCAACACGATCGGCGGCTACACAAGCTCGGTCCTCAGCTATTCCTATGGCGCTGCCGAGATCATCCTGCCGCACGTGCTTGGCGGGACCGATGGCCTGACGGGCAATCATTCCACCTGGGACGGGATCGAACGGAATAGCGAGTTGATCGTCGCCTTTGGCGGCCTGCCCTGGCGCAATGCGCAGATACAGGGGGGCGGCGCGGCACGTCACGAAGCGTCGGCGGCCTTGCGCAACGCCGTCGGCAACGGCGCCCATCTGATCAGCGTTTCGCCCGTGCGCGACGATGCACCGCGCGGCGTCGAGACCGAATGGCTGCCGCTTCGCCCAAACAGCGACACCGCCTTGATGCTGGCCTTGTGCCATGTCCTCATCACCGAGGCCCGTCATGACGAGGCATTCCTGGCGCGCTACTGCACCGGCTTCGAGGTCGTGCGGGCCTACGTCCAGGGAGAAACAGACGGCCAGCAGAAGAGCCCGGCATGGGCGGCCGCCCTGAGCGGCGTGGCCGAAGACAGGATCATTGCGCTGGCCAGGGAAATGGCGGCCAAGCGCACGATGGTGATGGTGAGCTGGTCGCTGCAGCGCGCCGACCATGGCGAGCAGCCATATTGGGCGGCGATCACGCTTGCCGCTCTGCTGGGCCAAATCGGGTTGCCGGGCGGCGGCCTTGGCTTCGGCTATTCGTCGACAAATGGCGCCGGAAGACCGGAGATGGGATTCCGGTGGCCGTCCGTGCCGCAAGGCAGGAACCAGGTGCCGGATTTCATCCCGGTCGCGCGGATGGCCGACATGCTGCTCGATCCGCGCGGCTCGTTCGACTTCAACGGCGCCGCGCTGGTCTACCCCGACATCAGGCTCGTCTACTGGGCCGGCGGCAATCCGTTCCACCATCACCAGGACCTGAACCGGCTGGTCGAGGCTTGGCGGCGGCCTGAAACGATCATCGTCAACGAGCCCTTCTGGACGGCGACGGCGCGCCATGCCGACATCGTGCTGCCAGTCACCACACCGCTGGAGCGAAACGATCTCGCCTTTTCGAACCGGGAAAACCTCGTCGTCGCCATGAAGCAAGCGATCGACCCGGTTGGAGAAGCCCGCGACGATTATCGGATCTTTGCAGACCTGTCGGCCCGGCTCGGCACCAGCGAAGCCTTCACCGAAGGGCGCGGAGCCAGCGAATGGATCCGGGTGCTTTACGAGCAGGCCAGGGACAATGCGGACGCGGCCGGGGTCGAGATGCCACCCTTCGACCGTTTCTGGCATGACGGCTACGCCGACCTTGCCCGGCAGGTTACGTCGCAGACACTGCTGGGTTCCTTCCGCGCCGATCCCGAGCGGCATCGGCTGGCGACGCCATCGGGCCGCATAGAGCTGTTCTCGCCGACAATCGATTCCTTCGGCTATGACGACTGTCCGGGTCACGCTGTCTGGCGCGAGCCGCGGGAATGGCTGGGCAGCGACCTTGCCAGCAGGTTCCCGCTGCATCTTCTATCCCCGCAGCCGGCGGACAAGCTGCACAGCCAGTACGATCACGGCTCGGTGAGCCGGGCGGGCAAAGTGTCGGGCCGCGCGCCGCTGTGGATCAACCCTGCCGATGCCGCCGCGCGCGGCATCCTGGACGGCGCGGTCGTGCGCGTCTTCAACGATCGCGGTGCGTGCCTCGCGGGCGCCGTGCTGACGGATGGCCTGATTCCGGGCGTCGTCCAGATGCCCACCGGTGCATGGTTCGACCCCTCCTCGCCCGGACAGCCGAACAGTCTGGAAAAGCATGGCAATCCGAATGTGCTGACACCCGACCGGGGGACGTCGCGCCTTGCCCAATCGCCGACCTGCAATTCGACGCTGGTCGAGGTGTCGCGATTTGACGGAGCCGTTCCCCCGGTGACAGCATTCGATCCGCCTGTCACAGTGAGTTTACCCGACGTGTCCGGCATGCCTGGGCCGATGGATCTTACATAAGGAGTCGATGCCATTCTCTCCTTCCTTGCCCGGCGTGTCTCGCTGTCGCTGGTGACGCTGTTCCTGCTCAGCATCATGGTGTTCCTGGGCGGCCAGGTGCTGCCCGGCAATGTCGGGCGCGCCATATTGGGCCCGTTCGCCGACCAGCGCGCCGTCGACGCGCTCAATCACACGCTCGGTGTCGATCGCCCGCTGCTGGCGCAGTACTGGGGCTGGATCTCGAACTTCGTCCAGGGCGACATGGGCACGTCCTACATCTTCCGCTCGCCGGTCGCGCCCTTCGTCATCGATGCACTCGGCAATTCGATGAAGCTGGCGGCGGTCGCCTTCGTGCTGGTGGTGCCGATCGGCATCCTCGGCGGCGTCATCGCGGCGCTCAATCTCAACCGGCCGCTCGACCGCATCATCAGCCTTGGCGGCCTGTCGGTGACGGTGCTGCCGGAATTCGTCACCGGCATCATCCTGATCCTGATTTTCGGCGTCTGGCTGCGCTGGCTGCCGATATCGGCCGCATGGCCGCGCAATGCCGGCTTTTTCACCCAGCTCTATTACCTGATCCTGCCATCGCTGCCGCTGTTCCTGGTGCTGTTCGGCTATATCGCCCGCATGGCCCGTTCAGGCATGATCGAGGCGCTCGATTCCGACTACACACGAACAGCCGTGCTCAAGGGCCTGCCATGGCGCACAGTGATCTGGCGGCATGTGCTGCGCAACGCGCTGTTGCCGACCATCACGGTCATCGCGACGCAGACCGGCTATCTCATCGGCGGCCTCGTCGTGATCGAGACGCTGTTCCGCTACCAGGGCATCGGCTCGCTGATCTTCACCGCGGCGCGCGGCAAGGATTTCCCGATGCTGGAATCGGGAATTCTCACCATCGGCATCGTCTATGCTGTGGCGACGCTCGTCGCCGACTTCCTCTATTCCGTGCTCAATCCGCGTATCCGGCTGGGGTCAGATCAATGAGCGCTGTCCAGACCACCTCCCCCACATCAGACGACACGCGCCGGCGCGGCCCGCTGGCGGAGGTGCTGTTTTCGCTGCTGCGTTCCGGCACCTTCCTGACCGGTTTCGCCATTGTGATGTTCTGGGTTGCCTGCGCCCTGTTCGGCGAGCATTTCGCGCCTTACGACCCGCTCGCCGACGACATCATCAACGCGCTAGCGCCGCCTTCGGCCGAACACTGGTTCGGCACCGACCAGATCGGCCGCGACGTCTTCTCGCGCGTCATCGTCGGCTCGCGCGACATCCTGACCGTCGCCCCGCTGGCAACCTTGCTGGCGACCGTGGCCGGCACGGCACTCGGCCTCATCACCGGCTATTTTCGCGGCCTTGTCGACGATGTCGTCAGCCGCATCCTTGAAGCCTTCATGGCGATCCCGGTGGTCATCGTCGCGCTTTTGGCCATCGTGGCGCTCGGCACATCCAAGACGACGGTCATCGTCGTCATCGGCCTCAGCTTCGCGCCGATCATCGCGCGCACGGTGCGCTCGGCGGTGCTTGCCGAGCGCGAACTCGACTATGTCGCCGCCGCACAGCTCAGGCACGAAAGTGCTGCGCATACGATGTTCGTCGAGATCCTGCCCAACGTCATCCCGCCGATCCTGGTGGAGACCACCGTGCGGCTCGGCTATGCCATTTTCGCGGTCGCCACGCTCTCCTTCATGGGCTTCGGCATCCAGCCGCCCTCGCCCGACTGGGGGCTCTCGATCTCCAACAATTACGGCATGATCGGCGGCGGTTTCTGGTGGACGGTGCTGTTCGACGCACTGGCCATCGCCTCGCTGGTGATTGGCGTCAATTTGGCGGCTGATGGCGTTCACGGAGCGCTCAATGACTAAATCCGCCAAGGCCGAAAACGCTCTCGAACTCAGAGACCTATCGGTCGCCTATCGCGTCGCCGGCCGCAACCGCGCGGTGCTGCGCAACCTCAGCCTCAATATAGGCCAGGGCGAAGCCTACGGGCTGGTCGGCGAGTCCGGTTGCGGCAAATCCACCGTGGCGCTCACCGTCGTGCGCTATCTGCCGCGAAACGGTTCGATCACGGGCGGCGCGATCTCGCTCGACGGCCAGGACGTCATGAAGCTGGATGCCGAGGCGCTCAGGCGGGCGCGGGCCGAAAGCGTCTCCATGGTCTACCAGGATCCGGGCAAGGCGCTGAACCCGTCGATCCGCGTCGGCCGCCAGCTGACCGAGATTTTTGAACTTGGCGGCATAACAGGCAAGACGGCCGAGGATCGTGCGGTCGCCATGCTGAACCGGGTGCGCATCTCCGACCCGACAAGCGTCATGCAGCGCTACCCGCACCAGCTTTCCGGCGGCATGCAGCAGCGCGTGGCGATTGCCATGGCGCTGGCCAACGATCCGTCGATGCTGATCCTCGACGAGCCGACGACCGGCCTCGATGCGACGGTGGAAGCCGAGGTGCTCGACCTGATCGCGCAACTCCGGCAGGAATTGTCGGCCTCGATCCTGTTCATCAGCCACAACCTCGCCGTCGTCGCCAACATGTGCGACCGGGTCGGTGTGCTCTATGCCGGCATGCTGGTGGAGGAAGGGCCGACCGAGGTCGTGTTCAACGATCCGCGCCATCCCTATACGGTGGCACTGCTGCGCTGCCTGCCGCGCGGCGGTCAGCGCAAGGATCAGGGTCGGCTCGACACCATTCCAGGCTTCCTGCCCGGCATCGGCGCCGACATCAAGGGCTGTGCGTTCGCCGACCGTTGCGCGCTCGCCGACGACCGCTGCCGCAGCGAATTGCCGCCGCTCTACGATCTGGGCGGCCGGCTGTCGCGCTGCTTCTATCACGAGAAGGCGCAGGCGTTGCCGCGCGCAACCCCGAGCGATGTCGCGCCCGCGCCAAAGGCGGCAGCCGTGCCGGTGCTGCGCGTCGCCGGGCTGAACAAGACCTATTCCAGCCATGGCCACGCGCTGCGCGCCGTGAAGGACGTTTCGCTCGATTTGCGCCCGGGCGAAACGCTTGGGCTGGTCGGCGAGTCCGGCAGCGGCAAGACGACCTTCGCCAGGCTGCTGCTCGGCCTTGTGCCGCCGGATGACGGCGGCACGATCGTGCTCGAAGGCAAGGCGCTGGCGCCGCGGCTGGAAAACCGCAGCGACGACCAGATCAAGGCGATGCAGATCGTCTTTCAGAATCCGGACTCGGCACTCAACCGCTCGCATTCGATCCGGCACCTAATCGGCCGCGCGCTGAAGCGGCTTGCGGGCTTGAGCGGCAAGGCGCTCGAGGCTCGGCTCAACGACCTCGTCCGTTCAGTCCGGTTGACCGACCGGCATCTTGCCGTCAAGCCACGCCAGCTCTCCGGCGGCCTGAAGCAGCGCGTCGCCATTGCGCGCGCCTTCGCCGGCGACCCGCGCATCGTGGTGTGCGACGAGCCGACCTCGGCGCTCGACGTGTCGGTGCAGGCGGCGATCCTCAACCTGCTGGCCGACCTGCAGTCGAAGGAAGACGTCAGCTACATCTTCATCTCGCATGATCTTGCCGTGGTGCGTTACCTCTCCGACAAGATAGCCGTGCTCTATCTCGGCCGGATCATGGAACTCGGACCGTCGGAAGACGTCTTTTCCGGCCCGCATCATCCCTATACTGAAGCACTGCTGTCGGCCGTGCCCAAGCTCGATCAGACCGAGACAGCGCGCATTCGCCTCGACGGCGAAATCCCCAGCGCCACCAACCCGCCGTCGGGCTGCGTGTTCCACACGCGCTGCCCGCGCAAGATCGGTGCGATCTGCGAGCAGCAGGAACCGCCGCTCAGCGAAGCGCAACCCGGCCACTCGATCCGCTGCCACATCCCCTATGAGGAACTGGCACGGCTGCAGAAGGAAGTGGTGACCGAACCGGCGTAGCGGGCATGGCCATGGATACGGCCTGACCCGTCACAACTGGCCGGTCATGCCCAGGGAACGGTCGCCTTCCGAAAACCCCTGACCTTCCGCCCAATCTCCAGCCAGCGAGCGCAGCCCGGTGAGCGCGACATCCAGGACATCCGACGAGACCGGATTGCTGGGATAGGCAAGGTAGATCGGGCGCTGGAACACCGGCGCGTTGTCGATGCGGCGCATTTCGCCGCGCTCGATATGCGTGCTCACGGCACTGAGCGGCAGGTAGGCCGCCGCCTGCCGAGACAGCACATGCTGCAGCCCGATGAAGACCAGTCCGGCCGAGATAGCCGGCTTGACCATGCCGGCAAAGGCGCGGTCGTGCTCGATGCGGAATTCCAGCCCCCAATCCATGAGAATGTAGTTCTCGGTCCACGGCTTCGTCTGCGCGGCATGCTGAACGAGCACGACCTGGTCGACGGCCAGCGTTTCGTAGACGATGCCTGGATGCGGGCGCGGCAGATAGAGGATGCAGATGTCGAGCAGGCCTTCCGCCAGCTGGTCGATCGCCAGATCCGGGAAACTGCCCTCCAGGCGCAGCGCCACGTTCGGCCGCCTGGCGCGCATCCACTCGACCCACGGCGAGGTGATGCGGTCCCAAAGATAGGCGGGAGCGGTCAGCCGCAGCAGCGTCTCGTAGCCATCGGGAACGGCGATGTCCTGCCGCGATTGTTCCCAGGTGCGGGTGATGGATGAGGCGTGCGGCAGGAACTGCCGGCCGGCCGGCGTCAGCGTCACGCCATCGCGGTCGCGCACGAAAAGCCGGCGCCCCAACTGCTCCTCCAGTCCCCGGATCCGCGCGCTGACGGTGGACTGGGCGAGGTTGAGCCGGCTGGCCGCGACGGTGAAGCTGCCATGGGCGGCAACTTCGAGAAAGCTGCGCAGATTTTCAGTGTCCATGCCTCACCCCTTGCATCGAAAATTTCGATGGCCCCTATCAAAAAATATCGCTTTGCGGCGGCAGTCAACAATGAACTAGATGGCAAACCCCAAGCCAAGCGAGGAATGCAGCCATGCCAAAGCATTTCAGGACGATCGACGCCGCTCGCCGGAATCTCACAGCAATCGAAAATTCCGCTGTCGACGAGTTGTTGGCCGGCAGGATGGGCCGGCGTGATTTCCTGCGCCATGGCAGTGTGCTTGGCCTCTCCCTGCCGTTCCTCGGCAGCTTTGTCGCCGCAGCCGGCCTCGGCACGCAACAGGCCCGCGCCGAGGGCAAGCCGGGCGGCACGGTGCGCGCCGGCGTGGCCACGCCGGGCGGCGCCATCGATCCCGTCACCTATTATGACAGCGGCAGCTACCAGCTGGTTTTCCAGACCGCCGAGTTTCTCTGCATCACCCAGGCGGACCTCACGTTGAAGCCGGTGCTGGCGGAAAGCTGGGCGCCGAACGATGATGGCAGCGTGTGGACCTTCAAGCTGCGCAAAGGCGTGAAATTCCACAATGGCGAAGACTTCAAGGCCGATGACGTCGTCGCGACCTTCGACCGTCTGGCCGATCCGAGCGGCGCCTCGAACGCGCTGTCGGTGTTCAAGGGCCTGCTGTCGAAGGGCGGCACGAGGAAGGTCGACGACCATACCGTCGCCTTCCACCTCGACGCGCCGAACGGCAGCTTTCCCTATTCGGTGTCGATCGACAATTACAACGCCGTCATCCTGCCGGCGAGCTACAAGGGCGACTACGAAAAGACCTTCGAAGGGACCGGACCGTTCCGGCTGGAGACCTACACGCCGAAGGTCGGCGCGACCTTCGTACGCAACCCCGACTATTGGGGCGAGAAGGCGCTGCCGGACCGTCTCGAATTCAAGTTCTACGGCGACGTGCAGCCGCGCATCCTCGCGCTGCAGGCCGGCGAGGTCGACATTCTCGACGCCGTTCCGCTCGACGTCAGCCAGGTCGTGCTGAACAGCCCCGACATCACGGTGCTGCGCGTCGCATCGACCGCGCATCGCCAGCTGCACATGCGCTGCGACACCGGCCCCTTCACCGACAAGCGCGTGCGCCAGGCGCTGGCATTGTGCATCGACCGCTCCAAGCTGGTCGATGGTCTGTGCCGCGGCATGGCGGCGACCGGCAATGACAGCCCGTTCGCGCCTGCCTTCCCGGCGACCGACAAGACGGTGCCGCAACGCGTCCAGGATATCGCCAAGGCCAAGCAACTGCTCGAAGCGGCCGGCGTGGCCAGCGGCTTCGACATCACGCTGACGACGCTGCGTTATTCCGACATTCCCGGCTACGCGCAGCTGTTCCAGAACTTCGCCAAGGAAATCGGCGCCCGCATCGCGCTCAACATCGAGGACCAGGACAAGTACTACGGCAAGGCGGTATTCGGCCAGTCGGACTGGCTGGACAGTCCACTCGGTATCACCGACTACGCGCATCGCAGCGTGCCCAACGTCTTCCTCAAAAGCCCGCTGGTCAGCGACGGCCCTTGGAATGCGGCGCATTTCAAGAGCCCGGCCTATGACGGCATGGTCACCAGCTATCTGAAGGCGCTCGATATTGGCGCACAGCGCAGTGCCGCCTCCGACATCCAGAAACTGCTGCTCGACGAGACGCCGGTCATTTTCAGCTATTTCCCCGACCTGCTGGTGCCAGTGCGCAAGAATGTCAGCGGACTGCCGCCGATCGCCGCCGGGCTGCTGCTCGATCGCGTATCCATAGGCTGATCATGAACGTGATCGCCAAGACCAAGAACCGGGAGAGTACCATTCGCAAGCGTCATCTGCGCGGCCGCGGGCCGCATTTTCCGCTGCTCGACAGCATCACCCAATATGATTTCGAGCCGGGTTATGTCGCCTTCACCATGCCGACGCAGAAGCGGCTGCGGGTGCAGGTCGGGTCGATGATTGTCGCCGACACGGTCAACGCGCTGGTGCTCTACGAGTCCGACCACCTGCCGGTCTATTATTTCCCGATGAGCGACGTGCGCGAAGAATTTCTGTTGCCGAGCACGACGACGACCGAGAGCCCGTTCAAGGGCGTGGCGACCCACTACTCGCTCAACACCGGCGTGACGCTGGTCGAGGACGCGGCCTGGCGCTACGCCGATCCGGTGAAAGGCAGCCCGCCGCTCGCCGACCACATGTCGTTCTACTGGAGCAAGATGGGCCACTGGTTCGAGGAGGACGAGGAGATCTTCGTCCACGCCCGCGATCCGTTCCGCCGCGTCGACTGCCTGCGGTCGTCACGGCGCGTGCAGGTCATTCTCGACGGTGAGCAGGTCGCCGATTCACGCCGTGGCGTGTTCCTGTTCGAGACTGGCCATCCGGTGCGCCACTATCTGCCGATCTCCGATACGCGGCTCGATATGTTTGCGCCCAGCCGCTACATCTCACGCTGCCCCTACAAGGGCATCTCCAACTACTATCACGTGACGACCAAGGCCAAGCGCCACGAGAACCTCGTCTGGTACTATCCAGAGCCGGTGCACGAGTCGGAGCGGATCAAGGGGCTGGTCTGCTTCCACCACGAACTGGTCGACAAGATCCTCGTCGACGGGGTCGAAATCCCGAAGGAAGCCACGGCCGCGTCGGACGGCTATTTCTGAACGATGCAGAGCGCTTGATCGGAGCACGGCTCAGCGCGTACCCTCTCCGAGGCAGGGAGGGCTATCGATGGATCTTTTCAAGCTGGACGGCGATGTCGCGCTGGTCACCGGCGCCGGCAGCGGCATCGGCCAGGCGATCGCGATCGGACTGGCAGAGGCAGGCGCCGACGTCGCCTGTTTCGGCCATGCTTCGAAGGGCGGGTTGGACGAAACCGCTCACCGGATCACGGCGCTCGGCCGCAAGGCGCTAGTGCTGACCGGCACGGTGACATCGCAGAGCGATCTCGCGGCGGCGATCGATCGCGTCGAGAGCGAACTTGGTGCGCTGACCGTCGCCGTCAACAATGCCGGCATTGCCGGTTCGGAACCGACCGAGACGCTGTCTCTGGAGACATGGCAGAAGGTGCACGAGGTCAACGTCGCCGGCGTGTTCCTGTCCTGCCAGGCCGAAGCCCGCAAGATGCTGGCGCGGCGCAAGGGCTCGATCATCAACATCGCCTCGATGTCGGGCACCATCGTCAACCGGGGCCTGACGCAAGCGCACTACAACTCCTCGAAAGCCGCCGTCATCCACATGTCAAAGAGCCTCGCCATGGAGTGGGCCGACCGCGGGCTGCGGGTGAATGTCGTCAGCCCGGGCTACACGCTGACGCCGATGAACAAGCGGCCGGAGGTGGCGGAAGAGGTCAAGATCTTCAAGCGCGACACGCCGATGGGGCGCATGGCGGCGCCGGAGGAAATGGTCGGGCCGACGGTGTTCCTGGCCAGCCGTGCGTCGAGCTTCGTCACCGGCCTCGACCTGATTGTCGATGGCGGCTACGTCTGCTGGTAGGATGGAAGATCTGCCGACCGGGCTCGACTTCGCCTGTAGTCTGAAATTATGCGTCCCGTGGGCGTTAGTCGTTGCGCGACATGAACGTTGGTATATATAATTTCATCCTATGAAACGGTCCTGGCGAGATGGGGCTTGCCGGGCCGACAGCCGAGATCATGGGACCTTGATGGCTCGCACCTTGCAGGGCGCCGCAAGACTGGCAATTGATCCGCAGGTGATCGCTCCCGCAGCGATCCGTCGGCAGCCATGACGCTGACCCTCCAGTCTTATTCGACCATCAGCAGAATTGAGCACCATCTTGCCTGCCTTGGCCAAAGCCAGGGCGACAATTCGGCGCCGACGGCCTTGCGCAACGACCAGCCTTTCCAACACAATCAAGAAAAGCCGCAAGAAGGGAACGAACGATAATTTTCACAGCTTGAAGGAGAACAAGCATGTCATTTCGCAGCCAGATCTCGAAACTGTCGATGGGCGCGGTCGCGCTCGCGTCCCTAAGCCTGCTGACACCTTCCGCCCAAGCCGCAGCACCCGAATCCAACGACCCGATCAAGATCGCGCTGTTCGACTGGACCAGCGTCAACCTGAATGCCAAGATTCTCGGCGGCATACTGGAAAAGCTCGGCTATACCGTCGAATACCCGACCGCGGACTACCTCTCCAGCCTGACCACCGGCCTCACCAATGGCGACCTCGATGTCGGGCTGGAGTTCTGGGACACGACCGCCGGCGAAGCCATGAAAGCCTCCGACGCGACCGGCCAGACCGAACGGCTCGGCAAGCTCGGGCCCAAGGCCAAGGAAGAGTGGTGGTTTCCCGAATACATGAAGGAAAAGTGTCCGGGCCTGCCCAATTGGGAAGCGCTGAAGGACCCGAAATGCGCCGAAGCATTTTCGACGGCGGAGACCGCACCCAAGGGTCGCTATCTCGGCGGCCCGGTGACCTGGGAAGGCTTTGACGACGAGCGTGTCGAGGCGCTGAAACTGCCCTTCACCGTCATCCATGCCGGCACCGACGCGGCGATGTTCGCCGAGTTGGACTCGGCCTACCAGCGCAAGGCGCCGATCATGCTGTGGATCTATTCGCCGCATTGGGCACCGGCCAAGTACAAGGGCGAATGGGTGCAGTTCCCCGAATACACACCCGAATGCTACAATGACCCGAAATGGGGCGTGAACCCGGACGCCAAATATGATTGCGGCAAGCCGCATGGCGAGATCTGGAAGTACTCCTGGTCCGGCATGAAGGACAAATGGCCGGTCGCCTACAAGGTGGCGAAGGCGTATACGATCGACACCGATGAGCTCAACAAGATGAGCGGCGAGATCGACCTCGGCGGCAAGACGCCGGAAGACGTCGCGGCCGCCTGGATCGATGCCCACGAGGCAGATTGGAAAGCCTGGGCGCAGTGATTGTTCCGACTGGAGAGATGAGACCCGGCTGTTGATCGGCCGGGTCTCGATTCCTGATATTCCAGAAGGACGATTGGATGACGGATAGGACTGAACAGGCACCGACACAGCCGGGCAAGGATGCCCGCCCGATAAAGCTCGCCTGCCGCAATGTCTGGAAATTGTTCGGATCGAACGCGGCTAATTTCATCCGCGAGCGCGATGGCAAGGCCAGCATGGCCGACGTCACTGCCGCCGGGCTGGTTGGGGCCGTGCGGGCAGTCGACCTTGAAATCCGCCAGGGCGAGATCTTCATCATCATGGGCCTTTCAGGCTCCGGCAAGTCGACGCTGGTGCGCTGCATGTCGCGGCTGGTCGAGCCGACGCACGGCAAGGTCGAATTCGAAGGCAACGACCTGCTGAAAATCTCGGATGCGGCACTTATCGAATTGCGGCGCCACCGGATGGGCATGGTGTTCCAGAATTTTGCGCTCTTGCCGCATCTCAACGTGCTGGAAAACATCGCCTTTCCGCTCAGCATCCAGGGACAAGACCGGCCGACGCGCGAAGCGCGGGCGCGTGAGGTCATCGAGCTCGTCGGATTGCGTGGCCGCGAACATTTCTACCCGCGCGAGCTTTCCGGCGGCCAGCAGCAGCGTGTCGGCATCGCCCGCAGCCTCGCGACCAAACCGGAAATCTGGTTTCTCGATGAGCCGTTCTCGGCGCTCGACCCATTGATCCGCCGCGAGATGCAGGACGAGTTGATGCGGCTGCAGACCATGCTGCACAAGACCATCGTCTTCATCACCCATGATTTCGACGAAGCGATCCGGCTGGCCGACCGCATCGCCATCATGAAGGACGGCGAGGTCATCCAGATCGGCACGCCGGAAGAGCTGGTGGTCAACCCGGCGACCGACTATGTCGCCGAGTTCACCCGCGACGTCGACCGCGCCAAGGTGATCTCGGCGCGCAGCCTGATGCGCGCCTGCGACGGCACCGAGCATGGCGGAACCGTTGCGCCAGATGCCAAGATCGCAAGCTTTTCAGCGGAGATCGTATCCGCCGGCAAGCCGTTCGCGGTGGTCAACGGCACCGGCAAGCCGATCGGCGAGGTGACGCCGCAAGCGGTGATCGACCTGCTGGCCGGCATCGATCGTTCGAGGGCCGGCGCATGACGGTGACGGCTGGTGCCAGCGAAGCAAGGGCGCGTCCGGTTCAGGTCTGGCTGATCGTCTGGGCCTCGGCGCTTGCCGCCGTGCTTGTCGTGTTCCTGCTGCAGGACAGCCTGCCCTGGGCCGTCAATTATCCCGCCAGTGCAATCGTGCCGGTCGCCGACTGGGTCGGCGCCTTGATGGGCTGGATCAAGTCGAACCTGTCGTGGCTGACGCGCTCGATCACCGCGGTGCTCGGCGTGCCGCTCGACTTCGCGCTCAACCTGCTGGCCAAGAATTTCAAGATCGGTCACGGCGCCGACGCCTATGTCTTGCCGCGCCTATCCTGGGTCGGCGTCTGTGCCGCTACCTTCCTTGCCGGGCATGCCGCCGGTGGCCGGAAGCTCGGCATGCTGGTCGGCGGGTGTTTCCTCTACATCGCACTGTTCGGCCAATGGACCAGCGCCATGCTGACGCTGGCGCTGATCTCCATCGCCGTGCCGTTCTGCATCGTCACCGGCCTGTTCGCCGGCATCTGGGCATGGCGCAAACCATGGGCGGAAAGGCTCATCGTCTCCCCTGCCCTTGACCTGATGCAGACGATCCCGACCTTTGCCTATCTGATCCCGATGCTGCTCCTGTTCGGCAACAGCCCGGTTTCGGCGATGATCGCGACCGCCATATTCGCCACGCCGCCTATGGTACGGGCGACGATGCTCGGCCTGTCGCGGGTGCCGTCCGAGATCGACGATTTCAGCGAGATGGCCGGCTGCACGGCGCGGCAGAAACTGTGGCGGGTGCTTTTGCCCTCGGCGCGGCCGACGCTGATGGTCGGCGTCAACCAGGTGATCATGCTGGCGCTGAACATGGTGATCATCGCTTCGATGATCGGCGCCGGCGGGCTCGGCTACGACGTGCTCTTGGCGCTACGCGCGCTGAAGGTCGGCGAGGCGATGGAAGCCGGTCTCGCCATCGTCGCGCTGGCGATCGCGCTCGACCGGCTGAGCCAGGCGATCGCGCACAAGCAGGCAATGGGCCATGTTCATCGGGAAGTGAGCCCCAGTTTTTGGCGGCGCTATCCCAATTTGACGCTGGCGATCGCCATCCTTGTCGTCACCACGCTGCTCGGCCTGTTCGTGCCGGCCTTCGCGGCGGTGCCGAAGGCGATCACCTTCACCACCGCGCCGCTGTGGAAGGCAGCGGTGAACTGGATCACCATCAACTTCTTCGACACGATCGAGGCGTTTCGCGTGGCGCTGATCCTCAACGTGCTGAACCCGCTGCGCGCCTTCTGCGAAGGCTTTCCGTGGCTGGGCGCGGTGTGCCTGCTCGGCCTTGCCGGCTATCAGCTCTCCGGCCTGCGGCTCGCGGCCCTGGTTGCCGCACTCACCGCTTTCTGCGCCGTCACCGGGCTGTGGGAAAAGACCATGGCGACGGTCTATCTCTGCGGCATCTCGGCCTTTATCGCATGCCTGATCGGCATCCCCATTGGCCTGATGGCCTCACGCAGCGACCGTTTCGAGAAGATCGTCACGCCGATCATCGACACGCTGCAGGTGCTGCCGTCCTTCTGCTTCATCATCCCGGTGGTGATGCTGTTCCGGGTCGGCGACGTCACCGCTATGATCGCCACGGTCGCCTTCGCCGTGGTGCCAGCCATCCGCTACACCAATCACGGCATCAGGCAGGTGCCACCGGCGCTGATCGAGGCGGCAAAAGTGTCGGGCTGCACGCCGCGCCAGACCTTCTTTCGCGTGCAGCTTCCGCTGGCGCTGCCCGAAATCATGCTGGGCGTGAACCAGACGATCCTGATGGCGCTGGCGATGATCATCATCTGCGCCATGGTCGGCACGCGCGACCTCGGCCAGGAAGTGTTCATCGCGCTGTCCAAGGCGGATTCCGGCCGCGGCATCGTCGCCGGCCTTGCCATCGCCTTCATCGGCATCGTCGCCGACAGACTGTTCAACGCCTGGACGGCGAAGGCACGGGCAAGGCTGGGTTAGTCCAATTTGGTGCTGAATGTCTGAGCCAGGCGATCCGCCCTTTACCGTCCTTGTTTTCGACATGGCCAGAACCGGCGAGCCGGACGGCGAACATCTCGTCCCGGGCTTCGGCACGCTGGAGGCGGCTACGGCCTATGCCGTCGCGCGGGTTCGCGCCTCGGTGGAGGAACTGCGCAAGCCCGGCATCACGGCCGCTGAGTTGCGCCAGCTCTGGCATCTCTACGGCGAAGACTGCTCGGTGTTGGGCAATCCGGTGCGCGGCAGCGATCTTCTCGACGAGTTCATCGCAACGCCGGCGACGCCTGCCGAATGCGACTGGCAGGCGCTGGCGCCAAGGCTGCGCCGCTTCCGTGCCTCCCTGTTGATCTCCAACGACAATGACGAGTCGGTCTGGGCCGGAGGCTTTTTCCGCGAGCCGTACAGGCTGTCGGGGCAAGGCCTGCTCGACCGGTTCTGTGACGACGCCATCGCCGCCTTCAATCGCCAGGGCATCGTGCCGTTGGTGCCGGCCAAAATCCTTGTCGCCAATCATTTCGAGCTTCCCGACCCGCCGCATCCGCCACTTGGCGACACACGGCCGCTGAGATCCTGGAAGATCGAGATCGAATTTGTCTGCCACGATGTGAAATTCGGCGCCAACGCCGACGGCATCTTCGCATGGCCCGAAGAGCCTAGCGGACCTGCCCTCGCCGCCATGACATTCCTGCTGATGGCCGACACGCTGGCAGTGCGCGGCGATGGCCCCGACTTTGCCAACACCAGCGACGTGCTGTCGGTCAAGGTGACGGAGACCGACGCTCCGCCCGACTATCCGCTGGATTGAAGCCGGCGCGCCTCGCTACTCCGCCGCGACGCCTTTCACCTCGAGATAGCTCTCCATCGAATCGTCCAGCGCCTGCAGCCAGGGCGTATGGTGCAGCGGCGCCATGGTGCCGGTCATCAGCGAGCGATAGGCGTGGTCGCGGAAGCTCATGATGTCTTCGCCCTTGTGGTGCTCCCACTCCATGAAGGTCTTGTTGACCGCCTCGACGTCGAAGCCGGGATAATCGGTCTGGTCCATCAATTCCTTGGTGTAGTCGCCCTGGAACCAGATCATCTGTTCGGCGTCCTCCAGCGTTTCCTCGCGCGCCCGCCATTTTGCGCCATGCGCGGCCATCGCCTCGGCCGACGGCAATTTGATACGGCCCATAATGACGTCGCGGGCGAACCAGGCCTGCGCGTCGAACATGTTGAAGGTGTAGAACTGATCCTGCATGCCGATGAAGGACAGCTTCGGGTTCTTCTCCCAGACGACGCCCTCATAGAGCCCGTCCGGCCACATGCGGTTGGCGGTCTTGAGCTTCAGATCCTCGGTGAGGAAAGGGAAGGAGTGGAGATAGCCGGTGCACAGGATGATGGCATCGACATCCTTGGTGCTGCCGTCCTTGAAATGGGCGGTCTTGCCGACGACCTTTTGCAGCAGCGGCACCTCTTTCCAGTTCTCCGGCCATTTGAAACCCATCGGCTTCGAACGATAGCTGGAGGTGATCGATTTGGCGCCGTATTTGTAGCACTGCGAACCAATGTCCTCGGCCGAATAGGAGCGGCCGATGATCAGGATGTCCTTGCCCTTGAATTCCATGGCGTCGCGGAAATCATGGCTGTGCAGGATGCGGCCGTTGAAGGTCGAAAACCCCTCGAAATAGGGCACGTTGGGCACCGAGAAATGCCCGGATGCGACGACGACATTGTCGAACTCTTCCGAATAGGTGATGTCGTTGGTGCGGTCATGCGCGGTGACGGTGAATTTCTTCGTCGTCTCGGAGAAGGTCACCATGCGCACCGGGCTGTTGAAGCGCACCCATTTGCGCACGCCGGATTTCTCGACGCGGCCCTTGATGTAATCCCACAGCACGGCGCGCGGCGGATAGGAGCCGATCGGCCGGCCGAAATGCTCCTCGAAGGTGTAGTCGGCGAATTCCAGGCATTCCTTCGGTCCGTTCGACCAGAGGTAGCGGTACATCGAGCCGTGCACGGGATCGCCATGCTCGTCGAGGCCAGTGCGCCAGGTGTAGTTCCACAGGCCGCCCCAGTCGGACTGCTTCTCGAAGCAGACGATCTCGGGAATGTCGGCGCCCTTGTCGGCGGCCGACTTGAAGGCCCTGAGCTGTGCCAGACCGGACGGCCCGGCTCCGATAACGGCAACGCGACTTTTCATTGCAGGCCTCCCGATCTGATTTCGACTTTTTGTTTGACGCAATCCCGGACGGAAAACCGTTTCACACTTTTCCTGGAATTGCTCTTACGAAACAAATTTCACTCACAGGACAGTAATTGGCCCGTTCGTGCTGTCAACAGTTCCTGTGTCGAAACAGCGTTTCGGCTGTGAGGATTTCGCGCAAAACCTCGCGCGACCAAACACCGGATCTGGTGCATGCGCCTTCAGGCGACTTGCCGTCGCGGTTGCGCTCATGTATCGGCACCTGACATGTTCACCTAGAGTGAAATAAATCCGCAGAGTCCGAGGGCGACATGGCGAACAAGATTTCCGATCCCAAGCTTGGTGCCGGCCCTGACGGCGCAAAGGCCAAGCCGCTGCCCAAGGTTTCGTCGGACGGCAAGACCATCCGGGCACCGCTGACGCAGAACCCGCACGCCATTCGCGACACCCGCGAAAAAGTGCTGGAGGTCGCGATCGGCCGCGAGGTGCGGGCGTTCCGCAAGAAGCTCGGCATCACCGTCGCCGATCTGGCGGTCGCCACCGACATTTCGCTGGGCATGCTGTCGAAGATCGAGAACGGCATCACCTCGCCGTCGCTGACCACCTTGCAGGCGCTGTCGCGGGCGCTCGGCGTTCCGGTCACCGCCTTCTTCCGCCGCTTCGAGGAGGAGCGCAGCGCCGTCTTCGTCAAGGCCGGCGAAGGGCTCGACGTCGAACGTCGCGGCACGCGCGCCGGTCACCAGTACAATCTGCTCGGCCATATCGGCTCCAACACCAGCGGCGTCGTCGTCGAACCCTATTTGATCACGCTGACCGAGGATTCGGACGTGTTCCCGACCTTCCAGCATGAGGGCATGGAGTTTCTCTATATGCTCGAAGGCGAGGTCGTCTACCGGCACGGCAGCAACCTCTATCCGATGAAGCCCGGCGACAGCCTGTTCTTCGACGCGGACGCGCCGCACGGGCCCGAACAGCTGACGCAGCTGCCGATGCGCTACCTCTCGATCATCTGCTATCCTCAGAACAGCGCGGGTTAGTCCGGCCCGAAGCCCGGCGATGTCGGGCTGCCGTCGTCGAGCTTCGACAGCCACTCGACCAGCGTCGGGCGATAGCGCGTCAGGCCCTTGTAGTTGGCGAGTTCGTCCGGAAGGTCTCGGATGACGCGGTGCAGGCGGCGTGCCCATTTCGGCTGCGTCACCAGTTCGTCCATCTTGATCAGATAGCAGCGAATCGGAAAGACGATGCCGTTCGAGCGCGGCAGCCGCCAGAAACTCTGCAACTCGACGCGCAGGTGCACCTTGTCGCCGACATTCTCCGGCGTCACCGTGGTGCGGTCCGGACCCCATTTGTGATAGTTCTCCGGGCTGGTATCGAGGCGCGGATTGATGGTCATCGTCCAGTTCAGACGCCGTGCCGGCTTGCCTTGCTGGATGTTGGTGAGGAATTTCAGCGCCCGGGTGAAAATCCCCTTCTCATGCGCCAGCGGCACCGGCGCGTGCCACTCGAAGAAGTTCATGCCGATGTCGAAATCGAGCGACCAGTCGGCCTGGGTGGTGACCATGCCGGCATCCATCCACAGATTGCCGTCGCGCTGGTCAAGGATGCAGAAATCGCCCTGGCTCTGCCGGGTGATGTACTCCATCGGCCCGTATGGGAGCGTCGAGGTGTCGCCGAAAGTGAAGGTGTCGTCGATGCCGAGCGGCCGGTTGATCCAGCGCCAGCGATCGCCGTCGCGGGTCAGCGTGAAATGCTCGGGATAGGCCAGCGCCTGCTGCTCCATCAGGAGTTCCAGCAGGTCCCAGCCGGCCAGCGTCATGTGCGGCAGCGACTGGCAGCGCAGCGGATCCTCGGCCAGCACCACCGCACGGTCCTGCATCTCGGCGACATAGTGCTCGTCGACGTCGATCAGGTTTTCCAGCACGCTGCCCTTGGGTCCCACGACATGCGGCTCGATGTTGACCGCATACATGTAGGCGTCTTCGTGGAACGGAAACGGGAAGCGCCGGATGTGCTCCGGGCTGTTCTTGAAGGTGAAATCGTCGCGGAAAGTTTCCTTGCGAAAAGTGATTCCCAAGCTCGCCTCCTATCTTTCCAACACCAGCGACCGGCCCTCGAAGCGCGACACGCACGGCATGATCTTGCAGCCCGAGCGGTGGTCTTCCTCGCTCAGCCAGTGGTCGTTGTGGATGAACTTGCCGTCATACGAGATGACATTGGTTTCGCACTGGCCGCAGACGCCGCCACGACAGAGATAGGGCGGATCGACGCCGGCTGCCTCGATCGCTTCGAGCAGGCTCTGCTGTTCATCGACCCTGATCGTCTTGCCAGTTACGGCAAGCGTCACGTCGAACGGCAGCCCGGGCTGGGGTGCCGCGAAATGCTCGAAATGAACGGTCTCCGACGGCCAGCCCAGGGTGGCGGCACGCTCACGCACCCAGTTGATCATGCCGGCCGGGCCGCAGACATAGAGATGCGTGCCGAGCGGTTGCGACGACAACAGCCGGTCGAGCTCGATGCGCTCGTCAAGGTCGTCATGATAGAGCCTGACCCGTCGGTCGTAGCGCTCGCATAGCAGATCGGCATAGGTGCCGAGCGAAGCGGTGCGGCAGGTGTAGTGCAGTTCGAAATTGCCGCCTTCCGCCGCCAACTGCGCGGTCTGCGCCATGAACGGCGTGATGCCGATGCCGCCGGCCAGCATCAGGTGCTTTTTGGCGCGGAGGTCGAGCGAAAACAAATTGACCGGATAGCTGACCACCATTTCATGGCCAGGCCGCACATTCCTGTGCATGAACAGCGAGCCGCCGCGGCCGACATCGTCGCGGCGCACGCTGATCGTGTATTCGCGCGTGTCGAGCGGCGAGCCCATCAGCGAATAGGGATTGAGCCGGGTGCGATCGCCGTCGCGCATCTCGACCACGACATGGGCGCCGCCGGAAAAGGTCGGCAAGAGCTGGCCGTCGCGGCGGCGGAAATGGAAGCGGGTGACCAGCTCATTGACCGGCACCACATCGCTGACCACGACATCGAGTTTTGTCGTTCCAGTGCTCATCGAAAAATCTCCTCCATCGGAGGAATCTCGCTGCGATCCTCGGCGTTGATGCAGACACCCTGGAACGCCGCGATGCGCCTGGAATAATGGTCGCGCACCAGGAGCAGCAGGCCGCAATGCGCGCAGGTCGCCGGCTGCGTCGTCACGTTCTCGGTGATGCCCTTGCAATGCACGCACTGCATGCGCCGTGCCAGCGAGCCGCGGTGCTCGGTCTGGATCGAGGTGTGATCGATGCCGGCTTCTAAGGCCACCTGCATCGCCTGGCCGATCAGGCCTTCGGTGCCGGAGAGATAGAGGCGCAGGCCCATATGCGCATTGGCCAGCGTCTGCCTGAGCCGCGGCAGCAGGCTGGCAAAGGACGGCGCCTCATGAAACTGCGCCGGCTTCAGCGCTTCGAGCGCTGCGGCATGCTTGCCGTCAGGGCCAGGGATGAAGACGATTTCGGCGCCGTCGAAAAACCCTGGCGGGGTCCGCTCGGCCATCTCCGCTATCGCCAGCGCGCCCTCCGCATCTGCAATGAAAAGATGGTGCTTGCCGGGCTGTGGAGACAGCGTTCCGTAAACGGGCCGGCTGATGATGCTTTTGGCTGCCATTTAAGTCTTCGTGCCTCGAACCCCTCGCTGTTGATTATGCCTCAACCTTTGGCCGTGCGCTTGGTCTTCTTGGGATCGTCGAAGGGGAGCGGCTGCGCCGTCGCCTTGATCGACCCGCTTTTGTTGCGGATCTCGAGCTTGGTGTCCTTGACCGCGCAGTCGACGTCGAGCCGGGCGATGCCCATCGACTTCTTGACCAGCGGCGAATACATCGCGCAGGTCACCACGCCGACCTTCTTGCCGTCGCGATAGACCGGCGCGCCCTCGTCGGCCGGCTCCTTGCCGTCGAGCAGAACGCCATAAATCTTGAAGCGTTCCTTGCCCTTGAGGCGGTAATGCTCCTCGGCGCCACGGAAGCCAGTCTTGCCGGGGCTGACGGTGAAGTCGAGGCCGAGCTCCCACAGCGTGTCGCCGGGACCTTCGTTGTCGAACGGGTATTTCTGCGAATTGTCGTAGGGATAGAACAAGAGGTAGCTTTCGACGCGCAGCATGTCGAGCGTGGTGAAGCGGCACGGAATGATGCCGGCGCTCTTGCCCTCGTCGAGAATCCTGTCCCAGATCGTGCCGGCATCCTGGCCACGGCAGAAGATCTCGTAGCCGCGCTCGCCGGTGTAGCCGGTGCGTGAAATCATCACCGGAAAGCCGAACAGCTGCGTTTGCATGTGATGGAAATAGTTGAGATCGCGAATAGCAGGCACATGCTTGGCCAGATAATCGACTGCGGTCGGTCCCTGCAGCGACAGGTCATGCAGATTGTCATCGAATCGCAAGGAGACGTCGCGCCCGACGGAAGCGCGCTGCAACTCCTCATGGCCGGTGCCGGAGCCATGCACGACCATCCAGGAATTCGGTCCGGTGCGGTAGAGGATGCAGTCGTCGGTGAACTTTCCCGCCTCGTTCAGCATGCAGGCATAGGCCGACTTGCCGGGATAGATCTTCTCGACGTCACGCGTGGTGGCCAAATCGATCAGGTGCGAGGCGTGTGGCCCGGTGATGTGGACCTTCTTGAGGCCCGAAACATCCATCAGCCCGGCCTTGGTGCGGATGGCGACGTACTCTTCGTCGGCGTCCTTGTCGTAGGTCCAGGCAGTCCCCATGCCGCTCCAGTCTTCGAGCTTCGAACCAAGGGCGCGATGGCGATCCGCCAGGGTCGAAAATCTCCAGGATGCCGTCATCCGCTCGTCCTCCGTTTCGAAAAATCGTTTGCTGTTCCCTGCCCCCTGCACAGTGGCGGGGGCTTTGGCCGAATATTGACCGCAAACATTCGGGCGCCGCAATACCCATAAGCAATTAATTTCATTGTCAGGCAAAATCCGTCGCACGAAGCAAACGGTTAACCCAACGTAAAATCGGCTTGACAATTGCGGAAATCGGACGGAATTTATGAAAAAAATTTCACTCTCTTGAAAGAGGGCGACGCGCGGTGGATTCGGAACCGTGCGTCGGAAAAAGGGGAAAACCGATGTCAGACATGCAGCAGCGCATTGAAGCGCTGTATCGTTCCGACGTGCGCGGATCCGTGCTCCTGATCGTCTGCCTGTGGGCGACGATCCTCTTCGTCCTCCTCATGACGTGGCCATACATCCCCGATAGCGGCATCAAGGTCGTCGTCGCGATCGCGGCGGCCGCCGTGCTGATCTTCAACACGGCCGCCATCCTGGCGATGGTCAAGCACTACAAGGAAGACAAGGACTTCATCTACGGGCTCGACATCAAGAACGCCGACGCGTTCCGCAACCGCAAGTCCTGAAGGGGTAGAAGATATGTCGCGCTACAAACCGCCGGAGCAGAGCAAGGCCGGACAGATTTTCGATATCGTCGTCGTTGTCGTCGCCATCTTCGTCGCCCTGTGGCTGCCGCTGAAACTCGGGCTGGCGGGTGCGGCGAAATCGATCGACGCACTTGATACCAAGACCTGGGAGGCGCTCGGCCAGAACGCGACCATGGCCTCGATCTGGGAAAAGCTCGGCTACACGCCCGAGACCGCGCACGACATCATCCGGAACCGCTTCCACTATGTCATCGACTGGCCAACGCTGATCATCATGGCCGCGGTGCTTATCGGTTATTTCGTCTTCCTGTTCCGCGCCTCCGACCGCGAATATCGCGAAGTCATCAACGAAAAGTTCGACGACAAGTAAAAACTTTCCACGAACAATCGGGGGACGATCATGTGGATGGCACTCTCCTACGCATGCTGGGGCATCTCGATCGTGCTTGCCCTGTGGATGCTCTACGACTGGTTCAAGGTCGACACGACCTTCTCAGAAGAGGTGCTGACCTCGTCGCGCGAAGGCGAATTGGAAGCCGTTTCCGAAAAACACCGGATTTGAGTGGGGATTGAACAATGACGATCACACTTGAACCGGTAATCCACGGGGACAGGGTCTCACTGCTGCGCGTGCTCGGCCCGGCCCATGTCTGGGCGCTCGGAGTCGGCATCGTGCTGGTCGGCGAATTCACCGGCTGGAATTTCGCCGCCGACAAGGGCGGCGCACTCGCCGCGCTGATCGTCTGCTGGCTCGTCGGACTGCTCTACACCTCGGTCGCGATGATCGATTCCGAGGTGACATCGACCGTCGCCGCCGCCGGCGGCCAGTATGCGCAGGCAAAGCACATTGTCGGGCCGCTGATGGCCTTCAATGTCGCCCTGTTCCTGGTCTTTGCCTACACCATGCTCGAAGTGTCCGACGCCATCCTGCTCGGCGACACCATCGTCGCCAAGGCGGGGGTCGAAGGGCTCACCCACAATTCCTTCATCGCCGCCACCATCGTGGTGCTGGCATGGCTGAACTATCGCGGCGTGCTGATGACGCTCAACGTCAACTTCGTCATCACCGCAATCGCCTACATCTCGATCGTCATCCTGTTTTTCTCGGTCAGCCCGTGGACGCAGGGCGCCGTGCTGAAGCTCAACGAACTGGTCACACCCGACAACGCCCTGCCCTATGGCTGGATCGGCGTCATCGCCGCCTTCCAGTTCGGCATCTGGTACTATCTCGGCATCGAGGGCACGACGCAGGCGGCCGAGGAAGTGCGCTCGCCTGCCCGCTCGCTGCCCTACGGCACGATGGCCGGCATGATCACGCTTTTGATCGCCGCCGCCATGACCTGGTATGTCTGCGCCTCGATGATGCCGTGGGAATATCTGGGCATCACCTATTACCCGCTGTGGGACGCCGGCAAGCTGACCGGCAGCCCGTTGCTTGAGAACCTGTTGTTCATCGCGACGCTGCTTGCCGCGCTGGCCTCCGCCAATGGCTGCATCAACGATGCGGCGCGCGCCTGGTTCTCGCTCGGCCGCGACCGCTACCTGCCGACATGGTTCTCGGCCGTGCATCCGAAATACCGCACGCCCTATCGCTCGATCCTGTTCCTGCTGCCGATCGCGCTGGCCTTCGCCTTCATCGCCGACCTCAACCAGGCGATCACCTTCTCGATCCTGTCGGGCGTGCTGCAATACACGTTCATGAGCATCAACATCGTCATGTTCAGGAAGAAATGGCCGCTCGGCTCGATCCGCCGCGGCTATACGCATCCGTTCCATCCTCTGCCGGCGATTGTGCTATTCTGCCTGTGCGTGGTGACCTTCTTCGCCATCTTCCTCGGCTTCGGCTCACAGCTGATCGCCATGGTCGCCTTCTATTTCCTGATCTCGCTATGGTTCCATTTCTACCGCTACAAGTTCGTGCGGCGCGGCGATCAGTTCACCATGCCGTGGCCGAAGCCGCAGGGTTATTGATGGGAGTAGGCCCGTCCGTAACCTGGACGGGCCTGGCATGACAAAATGTCCGAGGTGACGTCAGCACTCTTTGCGGGGGCAATTGTCCTGGCCCTCGTCCTTCATCTTGCCTGGCTGGCGCGCGCCAGCCGCAACAGGGCATCAGCGGCGCTCGCCATCGACCATGCCAGCGTTCGTACCGTCATTGCCGACGCTGCCGATGTTTCGGACGGCACCGCTGGTGTCATCACATGGGAAGGTTCCTGGAAGGGCCGACGCGTCCAGGTGCGCACAATCGTCGACACGCTGGCAACACGAAAACTTCCGGCACGTTGGCTGAGCGTCTCGATCACCGAGCCCGTGTCGGTGCCCGGCACCTTCGACATGATGATGCGGCCGGGCTCGCCGACGACCTTCTCCAATTTCGATCATCTCGACCATACGCTGCCGAAGGCTCCGGGATTTCCAGCCGAGGCAGTGCTGCGCACCGACCGCAGGGGCGCGCGTTTTCCTCAAGGTATCATCGCCAGCCATGTCGAGATTTTCTCCGAAGGGCGCGCCAAGGAACTGCTGATCACGCCCAAGGGCATACGCATCGTCTGGCTGCTGGCCGAGGCGGAGCGGGCACGCTACGGCGTGTTCCGGCAAGCCGAATTTGGGGATGCGACACTCGATCCAAAGCTGATCGAAAGACTGCTGGTGTCGGTGTCGGCACTTCGCGACGCCATCAACAAAAGCGATCGGCAGGCCGCATGACCAGTTCCGTCACTACCCCCGCCCCTCCCAACCCGTATCTGGTGCTGGGCGCGGCAATCGTGCTGCCGGCGAGCGGACATGTCATTCTGGGCGTGCCGGTGCGCGGCCTGCAATTTCTTTTCTTCATGGTGATCCTGGCATGGGTCACCGCCAAGATCGCGCCGCCGGACGCCAGCTTCGTCGGCCGTCATGCCGGCGGTTTCCTGATTTATGCGTTGTCGATCCTCGACGCCTACAGGATAGCCCGCATCCGCACCGCCAAATGGGTTCACAAGCTCCGGCGAGACAATGATGGTGGGCAGAGCGGCATTGAGAAACATACGTAACTGGAGGAATATTTTTTTCATACGATTGAATTCAGGAGACTCATTCGGTACATCATCTCAGAGCTGCAAACACCGGGAGGCTGACATGTGTGGAATTGTCGGACTGTTTTTGAAGGACAAGTCGCTGGAACCCCAGCTTGGCTCGATGCTGTCGCAGATGCTGATCTCGCTCAGCGATCGCGGTCCGGACAGCGCCGGCATCGCCATCTATGGCGCGCCTTCCAGGAATGAGGCCAAGATCACCATCCAGTCGGCCAAGCCGGAACGCGATTTCCGCGGCCTCGATGCCGAACTCGCCAAGGCCATCGGCACGCCGGTGACGATCACTGTCAAATCGACCCATGCGGTCGTCAGGACCACGCCTGCCAAGATCGACGAGGCGCGCGAGGCGATCCAGGCGCTGCGCCCAGACATCCGCATCATGGGCGCCGGCGACGTGGTCGAAATCTACAAGGAGGTCGGCCTGCCGGAGGCGGTGGTCGACCGCTTCGATGTCCGCAGCATGACCGGCACGCATGGCATCGGCCATACCCGCATGGCGACGGAATCGGCGGTGACGACGATGGGCGCGCATCCGTTCTCGACCGGGGCCGACCAGTGCCTGGTGCACAATGGTTCGCTGTCCAACCACAACAATGTCCGCCGCGAACTGATCCGCGAAGGCATGACCTTCGAGACCGAAAACGACACCGAGGTCGCGGCCGCCTATCTCTCCTCGCAGATGGCGCATGGCAAGAATCTCGGCGAAGCGCTGGAGGGCACGCTCTCCGACCTCGACGGCTTCTTTACCTTTGTCGTCGGTACCAAGAACGGCTTTGGCGTGGTGCGCGATCCGATCGCCTGCAAGCCCGCCGTGATGGCCGAGACCGACCAGTATGTCGCCTTCGGCTCGGAGTATCGCGCGCTGACCAAACTGCCCGGCATAGACAATGCGAGGGTCTGGGAACCCGAGCCCGCAACCGTCTATTTCTGGGAGCATTGAGTTCATGCCGGCAACCAAACTTTCAAAGACGGCGGCGCACGACCACGCTTCCCGGGTCTTCGACCTCGACCAGATGTCGTTGCGCGAGCTCAACCAGGCCCTGCATAATCTGGCGCCCGGCTCGAACGAGACGGCGTGGGAAGTGCTCAACCCGAAAGGCAACCATTCGGTCGCCGTCGGCGTCGACCAGCCTGTTACCATCGATGTGCGCGGCAGCGTCGGCTATTATTGCGGCGGCATGAATTCCGGCAGCGCCATCACCGTGCATGGCTCGGCCGGGCCCGGCGTCGGCGAGAACATGATGTCGGGTTCGATCACCGTCAAGGGCGATGCCAGCCAGTATGCCGGCGCCACCGGCAAAGGTGGCCTGCTGGTCATCGAAGGCAATGCGTCGTCGCGTTGCGGCATTTCGATGAAGGGCATCGACATCGTCGTGCACGGCAATATCGGCCACATGTCGGCCTTCATGGCGCAGTCCGGCAATCTGGTGGTGCTGGGCGATGCCGGCGATGCGCTGGGCGATTCCATCTACGAGGCGCGACTGTTCGTGCGCGGAAAGGTCGACAGCCTCGGTGCCGATTGCATCGCCAAGGAGATGCGGGCCGAACACCTGGAGTTGCTGCAAGGCCTGCTCGACCGTGCCGGCGTCACCGGCGTCAAGCCGTCGGACTTCAAGCGCTACGGCTCGGCGCGCACGCTCTACAATTTCAATATCGACAACGCCGACGCGTATTGAGGCAGCATGACCTACAGGAACCCGCCGACGACGCCGCGCAAATCTGCGACCTTCGACGACTACACGCTTTCTGAAATCCGCCGCGCCGCGGCGACGGGGATCTACGATATCCGTGGCGCCGGCGCCAAGCGCAAGCTGCCGCATTTCGACGACCTGCTGTTCCTCGGTGCTTCGATTTCGCGCTATCCACTGGAAGGCTATCGCGAGCGCTGCGACACCAGCGTCGTGCTCGGTTCACGCCATGCCAAGAAGCCGATCGAACTCAAGATCCCGATCACCGTCGCCGGCATGAGCTTCGGCTCGCTGTCCGGCCCGGCCAAGGAAGCACTCGGACGCGGCGCAACGCTGTCGGGCACCTCGACCACCACAGGCGATGGCGGCATGACCGAGGAAGAGCGCGGCCATTCTAAGACGCTGGTCTACCAATACCTGCCGTCGCGCTACGGCATGAACCTGCGCGATCTGCGCCGTGCCGATGCCATCGAAGTCGTCGTCGGCCAGGGCGCCAAGCCCGGCGGCGGCGGCATGCTGCTTGGCCAGAAGATTTCCGACCGCGTCGCCGAAATGCGCACGCTGCCGAAAGGCATCGACCAGCGCTCTGCCTCGCGCCACCCCGACTGGACCGGGCCCGACGATCTCGAGATCAAGATCCTCGAACTGCGCGAAATCACCGACTGGGAAAAGCCGATCTACGTCAAGGTGGGCGGCGCCCGGCCCTATTACGATACGGCGCTTGCCGTGAAAGCCGGCGCCGATGTCGTCGTCGTCGACGGCATGCAGGGCGGTACGGCGGCCACGCAGGAAGTGTTCATCGAAAACGTCGGCCAGCCGACGCTTGCCTGCATCAGGCCGGCGGTGCAGGCACTGCAGGATCTCGGCATGCACCGCAAGGTGCAGCTGATCGTCTCCGGCGGCATCCGCAACGGCGCCGATGTCGCCAAGGCATTGGCGCTGGGCGTCGATGCGGTCTCGATCGGCACGGCTGCCCTTGTCGCGCTCGGCGACAACGACCCACGCTGGGAGGCCGAGTATAACGAGCTCGGCACCACGGCGGGCGCCTATGACGACTGGCACGAGGGCCGCGACCCGGCCGGCATCACCACGCAGGACCCGGAACTGATGAAGCGCGTCGACCCGGTCGCCGCCGGGCGCCGGCTGGCGAACTACCTCAAGGTGATGACACTGGAAGCTCAGACTATCGCCCGCGCGTGCGGCAAGAACAGCCTGCACAATCTCGAACCCGAGGACCTCGTCGCGCTGACGATCGAGGCCGCCGCCATGGCCGGCGTGCCGCTGGCCGGCACCAACTGGATACCGGGGAAGAACGGCTTCTGATCAACGAAGGGCCGAAGCCCACACGCTCTGGGGCCACCAATCGACAAAAAAATGGGGAACTTCCGTGACAGCTGATCTTGCAGAATTCGCAAGGGCGAAAAACGTCAAATATTTCATGATTTCCTACACCGACCTGTTCGGTGGCCAGCGTGCCAAGCTGGTGCCGGCGCAGGCCATCGCCGACATGCAGAAGGACGGCGCCGGCTTTGCCGGGTTCGCCACATGGCTCGATCTGACCCCGGCCCATCCCGATATGCTGGCGGTGCCGGACCCGAATTCGGTGATCCAGCTGCCGTGGAAGCCGGAAGTCGCGTGGGTCGCCGCCAACTGCATCATGGACGACAAGGAGGTCGACCAGGCGCCGCGCAACACGCTGAAGCGACTGATCGCCGAGGCGGCCAGCGACGGCATGCACGTCAAGACCGGCGTCGAGGCCGAGTTCTTCCTGATCTCGCCGGACGGCAAGACGATTTCCGACGAATACGACACGGCGTCGAAGCCCTGCTACGACCAGCAGGCGGTGATGCGCCGCTACGATGTCATCGCCGAGATCTGCGACCACATGCTGGCGCTTGGCTGGGGCGCCTACCAGAACGACCACGAGGATGCCAACGGCCAGTTCGAGATGAACTGGGCCTTCGACGATGCGCTGGCCACCGCAGACAAGCATTCCTTCTTCAAATTCATGGTCAAGTCGATCGCGGAAAAGCATGGCCTGCGCGCGACATTCATGCCGAAGCCCTTCCAGGGCCTGACCGGCAATGGCTGCCATGCGCATATCTCGGTGTGGGACAAGGCCGGCAAGACCAACGTCTTTGCCGACAATGCGATGGAACTCGGCCTGTCGGCCAAGGGCAAGAATTTCCTCGGCGGCATCATGAAGCATGCATCCGCGCTTGCCGCGATCACCAACCCGACGGTCAATTCCTACAAGCGCATCAACGCACCGCGCACCATTTCGGGTGCGACCTGGGCGCCGAACACGGTGACCTGGACCGGCAACAACCGTACCCACATGGTGCGAGTGCCCGGCCCCGGCCGTTTCGAACTGCGCCTGCCCGACGGCGCGGCCAACCCCTATCTGCTGCAGGCGGTCATCATCGCCGCCGGCCTCGACGGCATCCGCTCGAAGGCCGACCCGGGCAAGCGCTACGACATCGACATGTACCAGCACGGCCATACGGTTAAGGGCGCGCCGAAGCTGCCGCTCAACCTGCTCGACGCGCTGCGCGAGTTCGACAAGGACAAATCGCTGAAGGCGGCGCTGGGTGAGGAATTCTCGTCGGCCTACCTAAAGCTGAAGCACCAGGAATGGAATTCCTATGCTTCGCACTTCACGCAATGGGAGCGCGACCACACGCTGGATATCTAACTCCCAGCGAATGCGAGCGACCTCGGAATGAACTGATGAAATACTCGATCTTCTCGCTCGCCCGCGCCGCCCTGTCCGGCCACAAGAACTGGCAGCGCACCTGGCGCGACGCCACGCCGAAGGATCGCTACGACGTGGTGATCATCGGCGGCGGCGGCCATGGCCTGGCCACCGCATGGTTCCTCGCCAGCGAGTACGGCATCAAGAATGTCGCCGTGCTGGAAAAAGGCTGGATCGGCTCCGGCAATGCCGGCCGCAACACCACCATCATCCGCTCCAATTACGGCCTGCCCGGCAACACCGGCTTCTACGAATTGTCGATGAAGCTGTGGGAGCGAATGGAGCAGGACCTCAACTACAACACGATGGTCAGCCAGCGCGGCGTCATCAACCTCTACCATTCCGACGCACAGCGCGACGCCTATGCGCGGCGCGGCAACACCATGCGCATCAATGGCATCGATGCCGAACTGCTCGACCTCGCCGCGGTCAAGAAGATGATCCCGTTCCTGAACTTCGACAATGCGCGCTTTCCCGTGCAAGGCGGGCTCTTGCAGCGGCGTGGCGGCACGGCGCGCCACGATGCCGTGGTCTGGGGCTATGCCCATGCGGCGAGCGCGCTCGGCGTCGACATCATCCAGAACTGCGAGGTGACCGGCTTTACCCGCGACGCCAACGGCAAGGTGACCGGCGTCGAGACCTCGCGCGGCAAGATCGGCGCCGGCAAGGTCGGCATGGCGGTCGCCGGCAGTTCCTCGCGCGTCGCGGCGATGGCGGGCCTGCGCCTGCCGATCGAAAGCCATGTGCTGCAGGCCTTCGTCTCCGAAGCGATCAAGCCGCTGATCCCCGGTGTCATGACCTTCGGTGCCGGCCATTTCTACGTCAGCCAGTCGGACAAGGGCGGGCTGGTCTTCGGCGGCGACATCGACGGCTACAATTCCTACGCCCAGCGCGGCAACATGCCTGTGATGGAGGATGTCTGCGAGGGCGGCATGGCGCTGATGCCGATGATCGGCCGCGTGCGCCTGCTGCGCCAGTGGGGCGGCATCATGGACATGTCGATGGACGGGTCGCCGATCATCGACAAGACGCCAGTCGACGGGCTCTACCTCAACGCCGGCTGGTGCTATGGCGGCTTCAAGGCGACGCCGGGATCAGGCTTTGTCTTTGCCCACCTGCTGGCCCGCGATCAATCGCACGAGGAAGCCGTGCGGTTCCGCCTCGACCGCTTCCGGACTGGCGCGATGATCGACGAAAAGGGCCAGGGCGCCCAACCGAACCTGCACTGAGGACGGACGGAACCATGCGCATTGTCTGTCCCTTCTGCGGCGAACGCGAACTCGGCGAATTCACCTATCTTGGCGACGCCAAACCGGTGCGGCCGGCGGCCGGCGCTTCGGAAGACGAAGTCTTCGACTATGTCTATCTGCGCGACAATGTCGCCGGCGAGACCAGCGAACACTGGTACCATGGCGGCGGCTGCCGGACCTGGCTGAAGATCGCCCGCAACACGCTGACGCACGAGATTTCTTCGGTTGAGCCGGCGGCGGGTGCCGGGGCTAGGCAGGCCGCGAAATGAATTCTTCTGTTCAGGTCAGCGCCGCCCCTCACCTGCCTGCCGGCATCCTCTCCCCGTATAGCGACGGGGAGAGGGAGGCTGGCCGCAACCTCGGCGCCCTTTCTGCAACGTCGATGATTGGCGAAATCTTCGGCGGCGGCGTCCTTCTCCCCGTCACTATACGGGGAGAAGTGCCCGGCAGGGCGATGAGGGGCAGCGCAACCCCCTCGCGTTTCATCGAACTCACGGAAGGCCGGCACTCGTGACGTTCAGCCAATCCCATCGCCTCACGTCCGGCGGCCTCATCGACCGCTCTGCGCCGCTGAATTTTCGTTTCGACGGCAAGATTTTCTCAGGCTTCCAGGGCGACACGCTCGCCTCGGCGCTGATCGCCAATGGCGTCAAGCTGGTCGGCCGCTCGTTCAAATATCATCGCCCGCGCGGCATCCTCACCGCTGGCTCGGAAGAGCCGAACGCGCTGGTCGAATTGCGCACCGGTGCGCGGCGCGAACCGAACACCAAGGCGACCACGGCCGAGCTCTATGAAGGGCTAGAGGCCGCCAGCCAGAACCGCTGGCCATCGCTGCGCCACGATGCGATGTCGGTCAACCAGCTGTTCGCGCCGATCTTCGTCGCCGGCTTCTACTACAAGACCTTCATGTGGCCGGCGAAATTCTGGGAAGCGATCTACGAACCGGCGATCCGCCGTGCCGCCGGACTTGGCCGCGCCGCGGGCGTAGCCGATCCCGACCATTATGACAAAGCGTGGGCCCATTGCGATGTGCTGATCGCCGGCTCGGGCCCGGCCGGACTGGCCGCGGCCTTGGCAGCCGGACGCTCGGGGGGCCGTGTCATCCTGTGCGAGGAGGATTTTTCGCCGGGCGGGCGCCTTTTGTCGGATAGCGGCACGATCGATGGCCTGCCGGCAGCCGAATGGCTTTCGCGGACGCTGGCTGAGCTCGCTACCCTGCCAGACGTCCGCATCATGACACGCACGACGCTGTTCGGGGTCTATGACGGCGGCACCTATGGCGCCATCGAGCGGGTCAACGACCATCTGCCCTCGCCGCCGGAGCACCAGGTGCGCCAGCGGCTGTGGCGGATCGTGGCCAGCCGCTGCGTGGTCGCGGCCGGCGCCATCGAACGGCCGATCGTCTTTGCCGGCAACGACACGCCTGGCGTGATGATGGCCTCCGCCATGCGCACCTATGTGGCGCGCTATGCGGCAACGCCGGCCAAACGCATCGCGCTGTTCACCAACAATGAGAATGGCTGGCGCACGGTCGAGATCGCACTCGGCGCCGGGTTGCAGATCGCGGCGGTCATCGACGCGCGGCCTGACGTATCGCCCGCCCATCGTTCGCTGGCGTCCAAGGGTGGCTTCCCGGTGCTGCACGGTTCGGTCAGTGGGGTCGATGGCGGCAAGGATGGCGTCAAAAAGATCGCTGTGTCACTCACCGGTGGCGCGCGCGCCGAGGTCGAAGCCGACGGGCTTGCCGTTTCCGGCGGCTGGAACCCGGCTGTCGGGCTGACCTCCTATCATCGCGGCCGGCCGAAATGGCTGGATGACATCGCCGCCTTCGTGCCGGATGGCGCGCCTCCCGGAATGGTGGCCGTGGGCGCCGCCAACGGCGCCTTCGGGCTCGGCGCCTGCCTGGCTCAAGGCTTTGCCGCGGGTAGCGCAGCCGCGCATGACACCGGGCACAGCGGCAAGGCAGGCACGGCCCCTGTCGCCGACGACGAGGCGTTCTCGCTCACGCCGCTCTGGCACGTTGCCGGCAAGGGCAAGGCCTTCGTCGATTACCAGCACGACGTCACCGCCTCCGACATCGAACTGGCGCAGCGCGAAGGCTTTGAATCGGTCGAGCATCTGAAGCGCTACACGACGCTCGGCATGGCGACCGACCAGGGCAAGACCTCCAATGTCGCCGGTCTCGCCATCATGGCTGCGGTCAGCGGCCGGTCCATTCCCGAGACCGGCACGACGATCTACCGTCCTCCTTACGTGCCCGTCGCCATCGGCGCCTTTGCCGGCCATCATCGCGACGAGACGTTCCATGCGACGCGGCTGACGCCGTCGCATCACTGGGCCGCCGAACAGGGCGCTGTCTTCGTCGACACCGGACTGTGGAAGCGCGCGCAATGGTATCCGCGCGCCGGCGAGAAGGACTGGCTGGAATCGGTAACCCGCGAGGTCAAGGCGGTGCGCGGCGGCGTCGGCTTCTGCGATGTCTCGACGCTCGGCAAGATCGACGTGCACGGCCCGGATGCCGGCGCCTTCCTCGACCGGGTCTATATCAACACCTTCTCCAATCTCGCCGTCGGCAAGGCCCGCTACGGGCTGATGCTGCGCGAGGACGGTATGGTCTATGACGACGGCACCACGTCGCGGCTGGCCGAGGATCATTATTTCCTGACCACCACGACGGCCAAGGCCGGACTGGTGATGCAGCATCTCGAATTCTGCCGGCAGGTGCTGTTCAGCGAATTCGACGTGCAACTGACTTCGGTCTCGGACCAGTGGGCACAGTTCTCGATCGCCGGGCCGAAGACCCGTGACCTGCTCAAGGAGATTGTCGATCCGGCGGAAGACCTTTCCAATGAAGGTTTCCCGTTCATGGGCGCGCGCGAAGTCCGCTTGCGCGGCGGCATCAAGGCGCGGCTGTTCCGCATCTCGTTCTCCGGCGAGATGGCGTTCGAGATTTCGGTGCCGGCACGCTTTGGCGATGCCATGGCGCGCAATCTGATGCTGGCCGGCGCGCCATTCGGCGTCACGCCTTACGGCACCGAGGCGCTCGGCGTTATGCGGGTTGAAAAGGGTCACATCGCCGGACCGGAACTGAGCGGTACGACGACGGCGGCGGATCTTGGTCTCGGCAAGATGATGTCGACCAAAAAGGATTTCATTGGCCGCGTCATGGCCGGGCGCGAGGTGCTGGTTGCACCGGACCGTCAGGTCGTGGTCGGCATCAAGCCGGTCGACAAGGCGCGCAGGCTGCGCTCCGGCGCGCATATCATTCCGAAGGGGCAGACACCTGGCCCGGGCAACGACCAGGGCTATGTCACCTCGGTCTGCTTCTCGCCGACAGCAGACCAATGGATCGGGCTCGGCCTGGTCGAGCGCGGCCGCGAACGCGTCGGCGAGATCGTCCGTGCACACGATCCGCTGCGCGGTGAGGACTACGACGTCGAACTGTGCAATCCCGTCTTCTACGATCCGGATGGAGGGCGCCAGCGTGGCTGAGTTTTCCTGGGCTTCCCGCAGTCCGCTCGATCATGCGCTTGTCACCGGCGCGCATGGCGCACGCGGCATCGAGGCCGGCGTCTCGCTGACGGAAATCCGCAATTTCGACCTGATCCAGGTGATGGCGCGGCGCGGAAAAGCGGCCGAACTGGCGCGGGCGGCCAACGGCCGTTTCGGCGTGGCGGCTCCCAATGCGCCGAAGGCGGTGCAAAGCCAGGACGCCACGCTGATCTGGTCCGGGCCGGATCAGTTCTTCATCCTGTCGAAGGGCGGCAAGCACACGATGGACACGCTGGCGCCGGCATTGTCCGGCCCTGCCTCCCTGTCCGACCAGTCGCATGCGCGCGCCCTGGTCAGCATTTCCGGGGCCAGGGCCCGCACCATGCTGGCCAAGTTGTCGTCGATTGACCTGCACCCGTCGGCATTCCCGATTGGCGCTGCCGCCGCAACTTCGATCGATCACACCAGCGTCACGCTCTGGCGCGGCGGCGATCGGCCGGATGGGCAGGCCGTGTTCAACCTGCTGGTGTTTGCGACCTTCGCCGGAAGCCTGTGGCACACTATGCTCGACGCGGCGGCTGAGTACGGCGTGACGATCGCGCATTCGGAGGAGTTGGCGTAGCGCGGAACAGACAAGAAAGGCCACCTTCGCTTGCCAAATCCGGCCTTGCTGCCTATTCTTCCTGCTAAAATAATTTCACGTACAGGCAAACTTGTTTCTCGAACCGATGTCTCGAAACGCAAGGCTGAGATGAGCCAGTCGCCCTACCCTGCCGTCGCTGCCGGACCACCACGGCCGAGCCTCATCCTGAGGCCCGGCCAGATCGCGCTGCCGCCGGGCATGGAGCGCTATACCATCCAGGGCAACGGCGCCGTTCTCATCGAAGTCGAAGCCGGCGATACCCTGACGGTTCGCAATGTCGAAGGCGGCCAGGCATGCGAGCTGCTGGCGTGGGACAGGAGCGGCGTGACCGACCCCGGCATTTTCGGCGAAACATCGAACAGCAATGCTGCCGGCATCAAGGCGCTTTTGGCCGAGGGTGACGACAGTCTTGGCGCGTTGCGGCGCGGGCTTGCGCGGCGGCAGGTGCAGTTGGATCAGGCCAAGGCAGTGCGTGTTTTCGGCGGCGCTACGCCGGCCGGCACCGAGCAGGGTTTCAATGTCGTGCGCGACGGCGCGATGGTCATCGCCGCGCCCGGCGGGCCGATGCTGGTCGATGGCCACGACACGGCGACGCCGCTCGGCGTTATCGTCCGGCGCGCCACGATCCGTCCGGCGGCGAAATCGCAATTGGCCGACCCGCTCGCCGAGCCGGTGCTCGACCTGCGCGTCCACTCGGCGACGGCGGAATCCTACTTCGTCAAGGCCGGCGACTATCTGCAGATCATCGACGTCGACGGGCGCCAATGCACCGACTTCCAGTGCTTTTCGGCACGCAAGCTGGACAAGGGTCGCGACCATCCGCTCGACGTGACGACGACCCGCACCTTGATGGGCGCGAGCTATCCGATGCCTGGCCTGCATTCGAAATACTACGATCAGGACATGGAGCCGCTGGTCGAGGTGGTGCAGGACACGTGCGGCCGGCACGATGCCTTCGCGCTCGCCTGCGCGGCCAAATACTACGACGACATCGGCTATCCCGGCCACACCAACTGCTCCGAGAATTTCAATCGCGCGCTGTCGGATAAGGGCGTCACGCCACGTGCCGGCTGGATGGCGATCAACTTCTTCTTCAATACGGCGATCGACGCGCATGGCGTCATGGTGTCGGACGAGCCGTGGTCGCGGCCGGGCGACTATGTGCTGCTCAAGGCGCTGACCGACATCGTCTGCGTTTCCTCGGCCTGCCCCGACGACACGACGCCGGCCAATGGCTGGAACCTGACCGACATCCATGTGCGCACCTATTCCGGCCAGCACAAATTTTCGCGAGCGATCGCCAGACGCATGACGCCTGATTCGGAACCGAAAATGACCCGCGAGACCTCCTTTCATTCGAGCTTTGCCAAGCACACCCGCAACTTCGTCGAGTACAGGGGCTACTGGCTGGCCAATTCCTTCGCCAGGCAAGGCCCCATCGACGAATACTGGGCCTGCCGGCAGGATGCCGTGATCATGGACCTGTCGCCGCTGCGCAAGTTCGAGGTCACCGGGCCGGACTCGGAGGCGCTGCTGCAATACACCCTGACCCGCGACGTCAAGAAGCTTGGCGTCGGCCAGGTCGTCTATTCCGCCATGTGCTACGAGCATGGCGGTATGATCGACGACGGCACGCTGTTGCGGCTCGGCAAGGACAATTTCCGCTGGGTCGGCGGCGACGATCTGTCCGGCGAATGGTTGCGCGAAACGGCGAAAAAGCTCGGCCTCAACGTGCTGGTGCGCTCGTCGACCGACCAGATGCACAATATCGCCGTGCAGGGCCCGAAGAGCCGCGACATCCTGAGGGAGGTGATCTGGACCTCACCGCTACAGCCGTCGATCGAGGAGCTCGAATGGTTCCGTTTCGCCGTCGCCCGCATCGGTGGCGGCAACGGCATCCCGGTCGTCGTCTCGCGCACCGGCTACACCGGCGAGCTTGGCTACGAGATCTGGTGCCATCCGCGTGACGCCGAAAAAGTGTTCGATGCGATCTGGGAGGCCGGCCAGCCGCACGGGCTGAAGCCGATGGGGCTGCAGGCGCTCGACATGGTGCGCATCGAGGCCGGACTGATCTTCGCCGGCTACGAATTTTCGGACCAGACCGACCCGTTCGAGGCCGGCATCGGCTTCACCGTGCCGTTGAAGAGCAAGACCGACGATTTCATCGGCCGCGAGGCGCTGATCCGGCGCAAGGACAACCCGCAGACAAAACTGGTCGGCCTCGACATCGACGCCAATGTCGATGTCGGCCATGGCGATTGCGTGCATGTCGGCCGCGCCCAGATCGGCGTGGTCACGTCAGGCATGCGCTCGCCGGTGCTGAACAAGAATATCGCGCTGGCGCGGCTCGACGTCACCCACGCTGCGATCGGCACCGAGGTCGAGATCGGCAAGCTCGACGGCCATGCCAAACGGCTGCCGGCGCGGGTCGTCGCCTTTGCCCATTACGATCCGCAGAAGACCAAACCCCGCTCCTGACCGCGCTTCACTCGCAAGACATTGAAAGCTGCGCCGGGCAGTCAGAGCGATCGCCGTGGTTGGAGGTTGTGGGTCAGTTGAAGGAAGCCGAGACGCGACCCTTGCAAAAGGCGTCTTGGAGAATAGGGCGGCATTGGACATATTGTTTCGTCATGCTAATTCAGTTAGATGTTTTTTCTGATCTTGTCTTTTGTAGCAGTCGCCATCCCGTATGGCCTTGAACGACTCTATTTTGCGAGAAACTTTGGGTTCTTTGCAGTTCTATTCTGGCTGTTTGTCTTTCAATTTGGCGTTTTATTCGGCTGTGAAATCATCCTTGAAAATCACCTAGGCCAATCGTTGCCCAATTGGGTTAGAACACTCGGCTTTGCGATTGGAGCATTCGCCTACATGACGATTGGCATGACGTCTTTCGCTGCCGTCGTAGCCGCATTGGGATTCGGGACAGTGATCGCAGCCAGCTGGTTCTTGAGAAAGCTAGGGGAAAATTCAAACTGAGACATTCCCGGACGTCGGCGTGTCTAAGACGCTCTGGTCGACGGAAGACCTTTGCGAGAAAGTGGACGCAGTTGCGCGAAGCCAGGCAAGCGCGGCCCTTACAAAAAGGGAATGGTCAACGCTAATGCCGACGCAGGAAGCTAGCGATGGGGAGTGGAAGCGCTGCGACGAGTGCCGCAGCAATTATCGTGCTTCGTCCTCCGCAATGGCATTTCTTTGTCCCGAGTGCGCTCACGTTATCTATGGATATGAAAACTGCCACCACGAGTTCGACGGAACTCGCTGCAAGCTTTGCGGTTGGAATGGTCGACGTTCGCGCTACGTGCGATCCCTGCTTGGAAATGGCGACTAGTCGTCGTCATTTCAAACTGAGAGACACTACCCGATCGACAAGTGCCGGCAGTTGTGCTGTCGATTTGGGCATGGTGCTGATTTGCGCCGCGACCCGCTTCAGGCGGGTTTTTCATTTCAGGCCCTGGTCCTTCTTTCGAACAATCCCGCCCGCAGCAGTGCGAAGCTGACATGTTTCGCAAGCGTGATGTGCATGGTTTCACAAAACGCTTGACGTGAAAGCGCGCCGGATCAATCTTCACTGCTAAGAAAAAAATGCGACTGAGTGGAAACACCGGCAGCCGCTCAATGCATGCGTCGATGACGAAGCCTCGCGAAGTCGCGGCCGTCACGGACGGGGAACATCAAAAAAGGGGAACCCACACACATGAGCACGATAAGCACTACGCTGGAGCCGCTTGCCGAGAGCAAGCTGCACCGGAATATCGACTGGCGCGGCGCCTTCTGGGTGGCCAGCGGAGTCCCTGCCCTTGTCCTGTTTTCGATCGGCGGCATTGCCGGCACGACCGGCACGCTGGCCTTCGCGATCTGGATCGCCTCCATGATCATGGGCTTCCTGCAATCCTTCACCTATGCCGAGATCGCCGGCCTGTTCCCGAACAAATCGGGCGGCGCCTCGATCTATGGCGCCACCGCCTGGCTGCGCTATTCCAAGTTCATCGCGCCGCTGTCGGTGTGGTGCAACTGGTTCGCCTGGTCGCCAGTGCTGTCGCTCGGCTGCTCGATCGCTGCCGCCTATATCCTCAACGCGCTGGCGCCGGTGCCGCTGTTCACCGAAACCTCGCCCGATGTCGTCGCCTATATCGCGGCCCATGCCGGCACCAGTGCCGCCGACGCGATCACGGCGGTGACCGCTGCCGCAACGCCGGCGATCCGCAACTGGACGCTGTACAGCCACACGCTCGGCCCGGTCTCCTTTACCTTAAATGCCACCTTCTTCATCGGCGCGGTGCTGATGCTGATCATCTTCTCGATCCAGCATCGCGGCATTCTGGGCACCGCCAATGTGCAGAAATATATCGGCCTGCTGGTCATCATCCCGATGCTGATCGTCGGCGTCGTGCCGATTTTCACCGGCCAGATCAACTGGGCGAATTTTTCGCCGCTGGTGCCGCTGGCGGCCGCCTACGCGCCGGAGCCCGGCGCCTGGAACATCGCCGGCTGGACGCTCGTGCTCGGCGGCATGTTCATCGCCGCCTGGTCGACCTACGGTTTCGAGACCGCCGTCTGCTACACCTCCGAATTCAAGAACCCCGGCACCGACACGTTCAAGGCCATCTTCTATTCCGGCCTGCTCTGCATGCTGCTGTTCATCCTGGTGCCGTTCACCTTCCAGGGCGTGCTCGGCTTGAACGGAATGCTGGCCACCCCGATCGTCGACGGCTCCGGTGTCGCCGATGCGCTGGCCGGCATGGTCGGTGGCGGAGCGCTGATCCACAGCCTACTGGTGATGCTGATGATCCTGGCTCTGGTGCTGTGCATCATGACGGCGATGGCGGGTTCTTCGCGCACGCTCTACCAGGGCTCGGTCGACGGCTGGCTGCCGCGCTATCTCAGCCACGTCAACGAGCATGGCGCACCGACACGGGCCATGTGGACCGACCTTTGCTTCAACCTGATCGTGCTGGCCATCGCTTCGGCCGACGCGACGAGCTTCTTCTTCATCCTCGCCGTGTCGAACTGCGGCTACATCATCTTCAACTTCCTCAACCTCAACGCGGGCTGGATCCATCGCATCGACAACGGCCACATCGCGCGGCCATGGAAGGCGCCGAGCTGGCTGCTCGGGGTCGGCGCCATCTTCGCCTATGTCAACGCGATCTTCATGGGCGCCGGCGCCAAGGTCTGGAACCCGATGGCACTGTGGGCCGGACTAATCACCGCGGCCTTGATCATCCCGGTGTTCTGTTTCCGCCACTACATCCAGGACGGCGGCAAGTTCCCCGACCATATGCTGGCCGACCTCGGCATGAGTTCGTCCGATCTGGCGGTCAAGAAGGCGGGCATGCTGCCCTACCTGACACTGGTCGCCGGCGTGGTGGTGATGCTGCTCGCCAACTGGTATTTCGTCATCTGACCTCGGAAATGAAAAGGATCGGGCGCGCTTCGGCGCGCCCGATCCTTTTCAACTGGCGTAGTCGATCTATTCGGCAGCCAGCGCCAGTTGTGGCCTCTCGGCTTCCGGGATCAGGTCCAGATCGTCGATCCGCCCCTCCGCCCCGCGCTTCTTGAGTTCCTTGCCGAAGAACAGGGCGTAGCCCGCCGGCAGCACCAGGATGGTCAGCACGGTGGCAACCAGGATGCCGCCCATCATGGCGTAGGCGAGCGGCCCCCAGAAGACGGCCCGTGAGATCGGGATCAGCGCCAGCACCGCCGTCAAAGCGGTCAGCGTGATCGGCCGGAAACGGCGCACGGCCGAGCCGATGATCGCTTCGGATCGCTCCATGCCCGCAGCTATGTCCTGGTCGATCTGGTCGACCAGAATGATCGAGTTGCGCATGATGATGCCAAGCAGCGCGATGACGCCGAGGATGGCGACGAAGCCGAACGGCGCGCCGCTGATCAGAAGGGCCGAGGCAGCACCGATGATGCCGAGCGGGCCGGTCGCCAGCACCAGCATCGCCTTGCCGAAATTCTGCAGCTGGATCATCAAGAGCACGACGATGATGGCCAGCATGATCGGCGCCTTGGCGGCGATCGAAGCCTGGCTTTCGGCCGAATCCTCGGCACCGCCCTGGATCTCGATCTTGTAGCCAGGTGCCAGCCCATCGCGCAGACCCTGCATGTCCTTGTACAACTTGGTGACGACGTCGTTGGACTGCACGCCGTCGGGCAGCGTTGCCCGCACGCTGATGGTCGGCAAGCGGTTACGCCGCCATTCGATGCCTTGCTCCAGCACCGGCACCACCTTTGCGACCTGCGACAGAGGCACGAAGCCGCCGAAATCGGTCGGGATATAGACGGAGTCGACCGAAGACAGCAGGCTGCGGCTGGCATCCGGTTCGCGGGCGACGATGGAGACCGTCTCCTCGCCGTCTCGGAAATCGTCGAGCGGCGCGCCGGACATGGTCGCCTGCAGCATCTGGCGGATGCGCTGCGAGGTCACGCCAAGCGCACGGGCGCGATCCTGGTCGATGACCAGCTTCATCGCCGGCACCGGCTCGAGCCAATCGTCATGGACGGCGCCAAGCAGCGGATCTTCGCGGAACTTGGCCTTCACCTGGTCCGCGATGCGGCGCACCTCCTGGCGGTCCGGGCCCATGACACGCATCTGCACCGGCCAGCCGGTCGGCGGGCCGAGGAACAGGCGGTCGACCTTGGCGCGGATCGACGGGAAGTCCTCGGCCAGGACGGTGCGCAGCTTAACGATCAGCCGTTCGCGGGCCGGCTCGTCATTGGCCATCACCAGAAGTTGGGCGAAGTTCGGATTGCTCAGCTGCTGGTCGAGCGGCAGGAAGAAGCGCGGCGCGCCTTCGCCGATATAGGTGGCGATGAAGCGCTTGTCCTTGTCGTCCATCATCTTGGCTTCAAGCGCCTTGGCCTGCACCTCGACTTCCTTGATGCTGGTGCCCTCCGGCAGCCAGAGATCGACGAGGATTTCCGGCCGCGACGATTGCGGGAAGAAGTTCTGCGGGATGAACTGGAACGCCCACAGGCTGGTGCCGAAGGTCACCAGGGTCATGACGAGCACGATGATGCGGTGGCGCACGGCCCAGCCGACGGTCGACCGCAGCCGGCGATAAAAGCGCGTATCGAAGACGTCGTGATGACTGCCAGCATGCTTGCGCTGCTTGAGGATCATGTAGCCGAGCCACGGCGTGAAATAGACCGCGACGAACCACGAGACGATCAACGCGATGCCGACGACATAAAACAGCGTGCGCACATATTCGCCGGCCGTCGAGGCGGCGAAGCCGACCGGGATGAAGCCGGCGGTGGTGATGAGCGTGCCGGTCAGCATCGGGAAGGCGGTCGAGGAATAGGCGAAGCTCGCCGCCTCGATCTTGACCAGCCCCTCCTCCAGCTTGCGCTCCATCATCTCGACAACGATCATGGCGTCGTCGACGAGCAGGCCGAGCGCGATGATCAGCGCTCCGAGCGAGATGCGCTGCAGGTCGATGCCGAGTTCGTACATGATGGCGAAAGTGGCGGCCAGCACCAGTGGAATCGCGATGGCGATGACCAGGCCGGAACGCCAGCCGATCGACAGGAACGAGACGACGAGCACGATCAGCAGCGCTTCGCCGAGCGCGTGCATGAATTCGGCGACAGCATCGGTGACGACACCCGGCTGGTCGGAGATCTGGTCGACCGAAACGCCATAGGGCAGCGCCTCTTCAAAGCGCTTGTAGGTTGCCTCGACCTCCTTGCCGACATCGGTGACCTTGAAGCCCTTGGCCATGACGACGCCAAGCTGCACGCTGTCATGACCGTTGAAGCGGTATTTGCGCTGGAAAGGATCTTCCAGCCCCGACGTCACCGTGGCGATGTCGCCGAGCCGGGTGACCTGGCCGCCGGCGCGCAAGCGCAGGTTGCGGATATCCTCGACCTTGCTGACGTCGCCCTCGACCGAAATGCGCACCGAGTTGGTGCCGGTGTCGACGGAGCCGGCCGCGTCGACATTGTTCTGTCCCTTGATCGCGTTCTGCAGATCGGTCAGCGTCAGGCCGCGTTCGGAGAGCGCCTTGGAGGAGATGTCGATATTGAGCTTTTCCGGCTGGTCGCCGATGATGGCGGCCTTCTCGACGCCGGGCGTGGTCAAAAGCATGTCGCGCGCCTGGATGGCGAACTTCTTCAGCTCGGGATAGCTGAAGCCATCGCCGCTGATCGAATGCAGCGTGATGAAGGTGTCACCGAATTCATCGTTGAAATACGGGCCGAGCAGGCCTTGCGGCAGATCGCCAGCAATATCGCCGACCTTCTTGCGCACCTGATAGAAGGCGTCCGCCACCTCGGCGGCGTTGGTGTCGCCCTTGATCTGGACCGTGATGATGGCGCTACCGGCGCGCGTGAACGAGCGCACGAAATCGAGATGCGGCGTTTCCTGCAGCTTGCGTTCGATCTTGTTGACGACCTGGTCTTCCATCTCCTGGATCGAGGAGCCGGGCCAGATCGCCTGGACGACCATCACCCGGAAGGTGAAATCGGGATCTTCCTTCTGGCCCATGCGCATCAGGCCGAGCGCACCGGCAATAATGATCAGGCCGAACAGGAACCGGGCAATGGAGGGATGGCCGATTGCCCAGCGCGACAGGTTGAAGGGCCGCTTCTCGTCCGTGGAATTGGTCATCGATGCAGGTCCATCTATCTAGCGCAACAAGTTCGCGGTTCGGTGGTGGCTTCCGGGCGGCAAGGCTCTCCGAGCGGAGAACACTCATCGCGGTTGGGGACGCGAAAATTGATGCGCGGGGGGTCGCATCAATCGAGCGCCTCGGTTCGAGCGTTTGCCGCCCGGAAACCAGCGGCTGCGGGAACGCGCAGCCGGTGTCTGTCGTCAGCGCACCTGCCTGGTGTCGCTGTCATCGCCGGCCGCGGAAGCAGATTGCAGCACCGTGTCGGCGGCAAGTTTCACTTTCAGGTTCTCGGTCATGAACTGCGTGCCGGCAGCGACCACGACATCGCCGGGCTGCAATCCCTCGGCGACCCGCACGCCATCGGCGGCGAACTTGGCGACCTTGACCGGGCGGGCGTGGACGGTGTCGGCGCCGCGATCGACGGTCCAGACGATTGACTGGCTGTCTTGCTTGGCCAGCGCGCTCAGCGGGATCGAAACGAGCTGCCGCTCATTGGTCGCCGATGCTTCGATGCTGGCGGTCATGCCGAGCAGCACGCGCGGATCGTTGGGCAGGCTGACGCGAACGGCAAAGGTGCGCGACTGCGGATCGGCGCTGCCGGCGACTTCGCGGACCTTGCCCTCGAGCGTGAGTGCATCGTCGGACCAGAAGCCCGCCTTTACGATCTTGCCCGGCTTGAACTCGGCGATTTCCATTTCCGGAACCGCGATCAGCACTTCTTTTTCGCCGTCGACCGCGACGGTGACAACCGGCGTGCCAGAGCCAACCACCTGGCCGACATCGGCGCTGACGGCGGTGACGATGCCCTCCCTGTCGGCCTTGAGGTCGGTGTAGCCGGCCTGGTTCTTGGCCTGGTCGAGCGACGAACGAGCGGAATCGCGGGTGGCGACCGCCTGGTCATAGCTGAGCGTCGCCTGTTCGAGCTGCGATTTCGGTGCAAAATTCTTGGCAAAAAGCTGCTCGGCGCGCTTGCGGGCAAGCTCAACCGTCTCGACCTGCCGCTCGGCGGCATCGAGCGCTGCCTGAGCGCTTTTGACCGAAAGGTCGTAATCGATGGGATCGATGCGGGCGAGCACATCGCCCGAGGCCACGTGCTGACCGATGTCGACAAGGCGCTCCGTGATCTTACCGTTGACCCGGAACGCCAGGGCGCTTTCGGTGCGGGCCCGCACCGAACCGGAATAGGAGAGCGTGCGGGTTTCATGCGCCTGGGCGATCTCGACGACCTTGACCGGGCGGATGATGTCCTTGACCTCGGCTTTCTCCTGCGAGCAGCCGGCAAGCCCGAGCGCCGCGACGATCAGGCCGGCGGCCGGCAGCTTGCGAAGGATGGAACGGGACAAAGACATCTTGCTACTCCGACTGGGAGATGAATGGTCGACACCGGCACCAGAGTGCGGCGCTATTTCAAGGCCTTGACTGCATAGTCGATGAGGTCGTCGGGCATCGCCCGATTGGTCTTGGCCAGACACTGCGCCACCATCTGCGGATGGCATAGGATAACTGTGGCGGCGCCGAAGCAGCGCGAGGCGATCACCGGATCCTGCTCCCTGAACTCACCGGCCTCGATACCATCGCGGATGACCTCCGCGAACAGATCATGGATGCTGTCGACGTGCTTGTCGATGACGCCCCAATCGCGTTCGAGCGCGACGATCACCATTTCATGGACCTTCTGCTCGTCGAGCATGACCTCCATTGTCATCTTGTACTGCGCATGTACGTAGCGCCGAAGCCGCTCCTCGGCGCTGATCGGCAGGTGGCAAATCTCGTAGGCCATCTTGTAGCTGGCACCGAGCATCCTGCCGCAGACGGCCTGGTGGATTTCGACCTTGGTGGCGAAGAAGCGGTAGATATTGGCCGGCGACATGCCGAGTTCACGGGCGATGTCGGCGACATTGGTCTTGCCGTAACCGTAGTGCCGGAACAGGCGCTCGGCGCAGTCGAGAATGCGCGTCACATTTTCCTGTCGGGCGACGTCGGCGGCGACTATGTTGGCGGCTTCGGACATGGGTCTCTTTGTTTACGACTGACGAATTTCAATTTTCGTCAGTCGTAAATCGAAATGGCCGACCTGTCAACGCGAAATCGATGTACGCGTACGATTGGTGACAGCTGGTGACATCCAACAGACGTCACTAGGCGGCCCGAGGATTCGGACCATTGAAAATAATTTCGCGAGAGGGCTGCCCGAGACGTCAGGCGACCTTGGCCATTTCCCGCAGCCGGAACTTCTGGATCTTGCCGGTCGAGGTCTTCGGGATTTCGGCGAAGATCACCGCTTTCGGCACCTTGAAGCGGGCAAGCAGTGCGCGGCAGTGCTCGATGATCTCGGCCTCGGTCGCCGCCTTGCCCGGCTTCAGTTCGACATAGGCGACCGGCACCTCGCCCCATTTGTCATCGGCCCTGGCGACGACGCCGCAAGAGGCTACAGAGGGGTGCTTGTAGAGCGCATCCTCGACCTCGATCGAGGAGATGTTCTCGCCGCCCGAGATGATGATGTCCTTGGAACGGTCCTTGAGCTGGATATAGCCGTCGGCATGCATGACGCCGAGATCGCCGGAGTGGAACCAGCCGCCGGCAAAGGCTTCGTCGCTCGCCTTGCGGTTCTTGAGATAGCCCTTCATGACGATGTTGCCGCGGAACATGACCTCGCCGATGGTCTCGCCATCCGCCGGCGTCGTCCGCATTGTCTCGGGATCCATGACGGTCAGGCCTTCGAGCGCTGCATAGCGCACACCCTGCCGCGCCTTTTTGACACTGCGCTCGCCCTTTTCGAGATTGTCCCAGGCGCCGTGCCATTCGTTGACGACCGCCGGGCCATAGGTTTCGGTCAATCCGTAGAGATGGGTGACGGCAAAGCCGGCATCGGCCATGCCCGACAACACGGCCTCCGGTGGCGGGGCAGCCGCGGTGTTGAAGGTGACGGTCTGCGCGAATTCGCGCTTGTCCTCGTCCTTCGCATTGATCAGCACCGACATGACGACCGGCGCGCCGCACAGATGGGTGACGCCGTGGTCGGCAATCGCATCGTAGATCGGCTTCGGCCGCACCCAGCGCAGGCAGACATGGGTGCCGGCCTGGACGGCGAGCGTCCATGGAAAGCACCAGCCATTGCAGTGGAACATCGGCAGCGTCCAAAGATAGACGGCGTGCTTGGCCATGCCGGCATGGATGGTGTTGGTGTAGGCCATGAGGGCAGCACCCCGGTGGTGGTAGACGACGCCCTTCGGATTGCCAGTGGTGCCGGAGGTGTAGTTAAGCGAAATGGCGTCCCACTCATCGTCGGGCATCGACCAGGCGAAGTCCTCGTCGCCGCTTGCGATGAAATCCTCGTAGTCTGATGTGCCTATGCGCTCGCCCTTCGGATACGGCGCGTCGGCGGCGTAGTCGGGATCGTCATAGTCGATGACCAGCGGCTTGACCTTGGCCAGTTCCAGGGCCTGCTTGACGACGCTGGAGAACTCGCGATCGACGATCAGTATCTTGCTCTCGGCATGATCGAGCTGGAAGGCGATGACGGCGGCATCGAGGCGGGTGTTGAGTGAGTGCAGCACCGCCCTGGTCATCGGCACGCCGAAATGCGCTTCCAGCATCGGCGGCGTGTTGGACAGCATGACGGTGACGGTGTCGCCCTTGCCGATGCCGCGCTTCTGAAGGGCCGAGCCAAGCTTCAACGACCGGCGCCAGAAGGTGCGATAGTCGATGCGCTGGCGGCCATGGATGATGGCGACATGGTCGGGATAGGTCTTTGCCGCGCGCTCCAGATAGGTGAGCGGCGTCAGCGGCTGGTGGTTGGCCGCGTTCTTGTCGAGATCCTGTTCGTAAGGATTGCCCATCCCGTCCTCCCCGAGTTTCTTCTTTGAGATGTTCTAATCACAGGCTCGGGCCGCGTCACCACCAACGATGCCGCGATAGAGCGCATTTGGCACAATGATGATCTAGATTCAGCGGATGAAAAGGCATCGTATACCTTGGCCTGGTTTGACTTTTGTCGAAGGCCGTGAATAATGTCAGCCGAGGAGACGGCATGGCGATCCGACCGGCAGAACAGCTCATCCACAAGGCCGCCTGGCTCTACTACGCCCATGGCCTGCGACAGGACCAGGTGGCGAGCCAGCTTAACATTTCCCGTGCCTCGGTCGCCATGTATCTGCGCAAGGCGCGCGAGACCGGCATCGTCAACATCTCGACCTCGACCCAGCTTTTCACCGACGATGTGCTCGCGCGCAAGCTCGAGGATGCGCTAGGCCTCGACGCCGTCTGGATCGCGCCGGAGAACGACCATATCGCCGATCCGTCGACGGAAATCGCCGTGCTGGCGGCAAGCGTCTTTCTCGAACTGGTCAAGAAGGGCGACCGCATCGGCGTCGCCTGGGGCCGCACCGTCTACATGATCGCCGATATCATGTCCTATGCCGACCTGCAGGATGTCACCGTGGTGCAGCTCTGCGGCAATCTCGGCGCGCCCTATTCCTACCGGCCAGACCAATGCACGATGGAAATCGCGCGGCGGCTCAACGCCAAGGGCCTCAACTTCTACGCCCCGCTGGTGCTGTCGACGGAAGAGCTGGCGCGCGCGTTGCGCGCCGAACCAGTGATCCGCGAGCAATTGTCGGGCGTCGGTGAATGCGATTTGGCGCTGTACTCGGTCGGTGCTGTCGACGCCGACAGCCATCTGGTCAAATGCGGTGCGCTGACATCAGGCGAAATGGCGGAGCTGCGCAGCCGAGGTGCTGCCGGCGTCATTGCCGGGCAGATCATCGACGCTGACGGCAAGGTGCTCGACTGCAGCTACAACCGCCGGGTGATCTCGGCCGAGCTTGCCTCGCTGCGCGCCATCGCCAGGCGCCTGATGGTCGTGCAGGAGGACAGCAAGTTCGAACCGCTGCTTGCGGCGATCGCCGGCGGACTTTGCACGCATTTGGTGGTCGGCGCGCGCATGGCGCAGAGGCTGCTGGATCACGCGGCTGCCACGACAGAAAAGGCCTCCTAGGAAAACACATATTTCCGCCGCCGGCGCATTGTCATCAAAGCGTCGCGGCATTCCTGTTTCACCATCAAAGACAACAACCGGACGAAGCGAACATGAAGAACCTGTGGAACGACGACGCAGCCGAAAAACTCGTTGCCGACTATGCAAAAAAGGGTGTCGGCCGCGACCTGGCGCTGCGCGTCTACACGACGCGGCTGCTGGGCGGCGAGCCACGGCTGGTCCTGCATGGCGGCGGCAACACGTCGTGCAAGACGACGGCGACCGATCTCGTCGGCGACCAGTGGGACGTGCTGTGCGTCAAGGGCAGCGGCTGGGACATGGGTGTCATCGAGCCGCAGGGCCTGCCGGCGGTCAAGCTGAAGCCGCTGCTCAAGGCCCGCACACTGAACAGATTGGCCGACGAGGACATGGTTGCCCTGCAACGCGCCAACCTCATCGACCCGTCCTCGCCCAACCCTTCGGTGGAGACGCTGCTGCATGCCTTCCTGCCGCATAAATTCGTCGACCACACGCATTCGACCGCCATCCTGGCTATCGTCGACCAGGAGGACAGCAAACGGCTGGTGGAGACGGTGTTCGGTGCGAGGATGGGTTATGTGCCCTACATCATGCCCGGCTTCGACCTCGCCAAGGCGGCGGCCGACATCTTTGACGCCGATCCGTCGGTCGAGGGCCTGATCCTCGACAAGCATGGCATCTTCACCTTCGGCGACGACGCCAGGCAGGCCTACGACCGGATGATCCACTATGTGAATGTCGCCGAGGAGTACGTCGCTAGGAATGCCAAGCCGACAGCGGCAAAGGCAGCATTGCCGGCAAAGCTCGCGACACCGGCGGCTATCGCACCGACGCTGCGGGGGGCTGTGGCCGTAGCACGCGGCGAAGGCCGTTTCGACCGCATGATCAGCGACTTCCGCACCTCGGAGGCGATCGTCGATTTCATCAATTCAGCTGAGATCGCCGACTATGCCGGGCGCGGCGTGTCGACGCCCGATCTGTCGATCCGCATCAAGACCGGGCCGATGGCACTGCCGGCGCCCGATGCCGACAAGGTCGGCGACTACAAGGCCGTGATCAAGGATCACGTCCAAGCCTTCGCCAGGGACTACCGCGCCTATTTCGAAACCAATGATGCGCTCGACGACGTCAAGCGCACCATGCTCGACCAGATGCCGCGCCTGACGCTAGTGCCGGGCCTCGGCATGTTCGGCCATGGCCGCACGCTGAAGGATGCGAAGATCGCTTCGGATGTCGGCGAGATGTGGATCGAGGCGGTGCGCGGCGCCGAGGCGGTCGGCCGGTTTCATCCGCTCTCCAAGGCCGACCTGTTCCCGCTCGAATACTGGTCGCTGGAACAGGCCAAGCTCGCTTCCAACAAGCCGAAGCCGCTGACCGGCCAGGTGGTGCTGATCACCGGCGGTGCCGGCGCGATCGGTGCGGCGACGGCCAGGCTGTTCGCCGACAACGGCGCCCATGCCGTTGTTGTCGATCTCGATGCCGAAAAGGCAGCCGAGGCGGCGAAGAAGGCCGGCAACAACTCGATCGGCTTCGCCGCTGACATCACCGACCCGGCACAGGTGCGTGCCGCCTTCGACAAGGCGGTCGCCGTCTTCGGCGGCGTCGACATCGTGGTTTCCAATGCCGGTGCTGCCCGGGAAGGCCGGATCGGCGAGCTCGACGATGCGCTTTTGCGCAGGAGTTTCGAGCTTAATTTCTTCGCCCACCAGTCGGTGGCGCAGAATGCCGTGCGCATCATGCTCGAACAGGGAACCGGCGGCGTCCTTCTGTTCAACACCTCCAAGCAGGCGGTCAATCCCGGTCCGAAGTTCGGCGCCTATGGCGTGCCGAAGGCGGCGACGCTGTTCCTGTCCAGGCAGTACGCGCTCGACTATGGCGCGTATGGCATCCGTTCGAACGCCGTCAACGCCGACCGCATCCGCTCGGGTCTTTTGACCGACGCCATGATTGCCAGCCGCTCCGGCGCTCGCGGCGTCTCGGAGAAGGACTACATGTCCGGCAATCTGCTCGGCCAGGAAGTGACGGCGCAGGACGTGGCGCAGGCCTTCCTGCACCACGCACTGGCTGATCGCACCACCGCCGATGTGACGACGGTCGACGGCGGCAACATCGCGGCGGCGATGCGGTAGGCGGAAGCGATCGAAACAGGCATGCAGGCATCCGTGAACTGCTACCACAGCAGCTCACGGATGCCTTCCCAAGCCTTTTTGCCCAGCTCTGAATCGGCCTCGTCGTTGCCGCCGTGCGCATGTAATGCGGATCGTGGTGTATTTTCGCCTGGCAACAGGATGCGGTGACCCGCATCCGGCGACGAAACCAGATGCGTGACCTTGCCTGCTTCGCCGCACCGCCGGGCGATATCTGTCGCGAACGATAGGGAGGGCCACAGCGCATCGTCGCCACCCGCGACAAGCAGAACCTCGGCTGACGCGGTCTCAACGGGGATGGCTGCCGCTTTTGCCTCCCGCTCAAAGGTTTTCAGGCAGCGTTCGAAAAGCCCCCTGTAAGCGACCAGGCCATCCACATGCTCTGGTGTCCAGTCTGGATCTGTCGGCACAAACGGCAGGGGAATACCGTTGAGCGACCATGAGGATCGTTCAGGCCAGCTGACGCCATCCCGGCCCGCACCGATATTTCCCCAAACCACGGATGATGGGCCGATAGCGACCACGGCGTTGATCCGCTGGTCGTGGACCGCCGCGAGCAATGAAGCCTCGGCACCCTTGGATGTGCCGACATAGACGATGCGACGGCAACCTGTTTCAAGGAGACAGTCGGTTGCGGCAAAGAACGTTTCGAGGGGAACCTCGCAGATTCCGGGAACCTGGCCCTCACCGCCAAACCATTGCAGCGCCAGGGCTGACTGACCCTCGTTTGCAAAGAGCCTCGCGCGCCCAACATCGACACGGCCACTCGATCCACCCAACACCACGACGCCCGTGGTAGCCCGCGTGCATCGAAACAATCTTCCGGTGACAGTGCCGGACAGGTTTTCCTCGACTACCGCCTGCGCTTCCATCCTGAACCGACACTTTCGCGGCTGATTTTTCCAGCATCGCAAAACCGGCGTTTTCGGCAAGCCGGTTGTGCCAGGACCTTCGACAAAAAAGCCGCCTGCAACAAGCTGCTGCAGGCGGCTAGCGGTTCCAAGTTTGCGAAAACTACTTGGCGTTCGGGTTCGGCATCCAGGCCGGCATCGCGACATCGGCATGGGCGAACTGCGGCAGCTTGGCCGAGAGGTCCTCCATGTTCTTGATGTCCTTGTCGACGAGGTCCTTCTGGGTGATCAGCGTCGGCGGCACGACGACGTTGTGGCCGGGGTCTTCGCCGGCGAGCAGCTGTGCCAGCGCGCGCACCGAGACCTGGCCGACGACGGCCGGATTGGTGGCGGCGGTTGCCGCCCAGGCGCTGTCGGGCTCACGCATCGCGGCAATATCCGACGTCGAGATGTCGGCCGAGTAGATCTTGATGCCCTTGTTCAATCCCGCCTCGTCGACGGCGATCTTCACGCCCTTGGCGAATTCGTCATAGGGGGCAAACATCACCTTGATGTCGGGGTGGGCCGACAGCACAGAACGCGCCTGGTTGGCGACGGAGTTGGCGATCGGATTGTCGAGCGTGCCGAACATCGCGACTTCGCTGATGCCGGCATGCTTCTTCTTGACGTCGACCCAGGTCTCGTTGCGGCGGTCGAGCGGCGCGATGCCGGCGACATAGACATAGCCGGCCTTCCAGCTCTCGCCATTGTCCTTGACCGCCTGCTCGAGAGCGAGGCGCGCGAGGTCGCGGTCGGACTGTTCGACCTGCGGGATCTTGGGGTTTTCGACATTGACGTCGAAAGCCACCACCTTGATGCCGGCGTCGACCGCTCGCTGGGCGGCGTCCTTCATCGATTCCGTCAGGCCGTGCTGGATGATGATGCCTTGCACGCCAAGCGCGATCGCCTGGTCGACCATGTCGGATTGAAGGGCAGCGTCCTGTCGGCTGTCGAGCACGCGCAGGTCGATGCCGAGTGCCTTCGACTGCGCCTCGACGCCCGAGAGATAGGCCTGGAAGAAGTCGCCGGTCGAGAGATAGCGCACCAGCGCGATCTTGACGCCGGGCTTGTCGAAAGGCGCCGGCTTGTCCGCGGCCAGTGCCGGGAACTGCATCAGCATGGTTGCCCCGGCCAGCCCGAGTGCCACCTTCCCCAGAAGTCTTCTCGAAATGTTCACCTTGTTTCCTCCACTCTTGTTGAACCCAAAATCCCTATCCGGCCGAAAGCTATCTCCTGCCCCTGCCCGAAAGGGCAAAGGTGAAGACAAGGGCGACGACCAGAACCACGCCCTTGACGAAATCCTGCGTGTAGTAAGGCGCGTTCATCATCGTCAGGCCTTGCAGCAAGATGCCGACGAACAGCGCGCCGACGGCGGTGCCGAAGGCGTTCGGCTTGGCGGCGCCAAGCACCGCGTAGCCGATGAGCGCCGCGGCGACAGCGTCGAGCAGCAGATTATTACCCGAGGCGATGTCGCCGCGTCCAAGTCGGGCGGCGAGCAAAATGCCGCCGATCGAGGCAAAAACTCCTGAAATAACGTAGGCCCAGATCTTGTATGCCTTGACAGGCGCGCCGGCGAGTTCGGCGGCACGTTCATTGCTGCCGACCGCATACATCATGCGCCCGAAACGCGTGTATTCGAGGAAGAACCAGATCAGCACGGCGAGCACGAGCAGCACCACCACCGACACCGGAATGAGGTTCGGGATGAAGAAATCGAAGCGGTGGCGGCCAAGCGCCAGGAAAGCGTCGCTGAACTTGCCATTGGCGACCGAACCGTCCGGCATGGTCATGCCGGTGGCGATCGAGCGGCCTTCGGTCGGGATGCGCTGCAGGCCGACCAGCAGGAACATCATGCCGAGCGTCGCCAGGAGATCGGGCACGCGCATATAGACGATCAGCCAGCCATTGATGAGGCCGACAATGGCGCCGATGAGCAGGCAGACGACGACCGCGACGAGAGCGTTCTGCTCCAGCACCACCATGACATAGGCCGCCGCCATCATGGCTGATGTGGCAACCGAGCCGATCGACAGGTCAAAGCCGCCGACGACGAGCGTGGCGGTGACGCCGAGCGCCAGCACGCCGGTGATGGCGACCGACTGGAAGATGAAGACGGCACTTTGCGGCGAAACGAAACCGTCGGCGGCGATCGCGAAATAGGCGATCAAACCGAACAAAAGCACGATGAAGCCGTAGCGAATGGCATGGTCTCGCAACGTCATTCAGCGCCCTCGCGCGCCGCTGCGATTTCTACCCAACTCGAACCCATGGTCTCTCCATTCCAATTCCTTGCCGCCACGCTCAGGCGGCGCTGTGCAGCGGTCCGCCGGCGACCTCGGCCAGCAGGCGATCGAGATCGACATCGGCATTGCGATGCTCGCCGACGATGGTTTGTTCGGACATCACCAGGATGCGGTCGGCCGTCTCCAACGCCTCGTCGAGCTCGGTGACGAACAGCAGCGTGGCGCGGCCGTTTGCACTTGCCCTGAGCTTGGCGGCAATGTCGCGCCGGGCCGAAATGTCGACGCCCTGGAACGGCTCATCCAGAATGAACAGTCCGGCATCCTGCGCCATCCAGCGGGCGACCATCACCTTCTGCTGGTTGCCGCCGGAAAGTGCCGCCAGCTCGTCCTTCTCGGAGCGGCAGACGATGCCCAGTTCTTCGATCTGGCGGCGCGCGGTGCTGCGTTCCAGGCGGCGCCTGAGAACACCGAGGCGCGACATGCGCTTGTGGAACGGCAGGCTGATGTTTTCCTGAATATTGAAGCCGCTGACGATGCCGTTCTCGCCGCGGTCCTTGGCGACGAGGAACACGCCGGCGGCGATCGCCTCGCCTGTTGTTTCAGGCGCATAGGGCTTGCCGTTCAGCACCATGGTGCCACTGAGCGGCTTGCGCACGCCAAACAGCGTCTCGGCCAGCGCCGTCTTGCCAACGCCGACGAGGCCGGTGATGGCAACGACCTCGCCGTCGCCGAGCGTCAGCGAGATCGGCCTGGCGCCTTGCGCTATGCGCAGCCCTTCGATTGTCAGGATCGCCTTGGCCGAATGCCTGACGACGATCTGGTCGAGATGGATCTTGCGCCCGAGCATGGCGTTGACGGCGCCTTCATAGTCGAGCGGTTTCTTGTCGAAGACGCCTGAGATGACGCCGTCGCGCATCGAGACGATACGATCGGCAAGCCGCCGGATGTCAGACATGCGGTGAGAGATGTAGAGGATCGCGACGCCCTGCTCGCGCAGCCTGTCGATCAGCGCAAACAGCCGATCGGCTTCGGCGCTGGACAACGACGAGGTCGGCTCGTCGAGGATCAGCACTTTCGGCTGATGCGCCAAAGCGCGGGCTATCGCCACCATCTGGCGATCGGCCAGCGAAAGATCGCTGACGCGCGCTTTGAGATCGATGGCCAGCCCCATGCGGTCGGCGACGGCCTTTGCCTGGCGACACACGCGCGCCGGATTGAACAGGAACGAAGCACCGCTGCCGCTCAAGCGGTCGAGGGTCAAATTGGTGGCGACATCGAGATCGGCTACGACACCGTCATTGATGTTCTGGTGCACGGTGACGACGCCGGCGCGGATCGCCTCCGCCGGCGTGTTCGGCGCGAAGGCCTGTCCGGCGAGGCCCATCGTGCCGTCGCCGCGCTCATAGACGCCGCTGATGATCTTGACGAGGGTGGATTTGCCGGCGCCATTGGCGCCCATCAGCACCGTCACTTCGCCGGCATGCAGCTCCAGCGAGACGCCGCCAAGCACCTCGTTCTGGCCAAAGGATTTCCTCAGCCCCTCCGCGCGGAACACGGCATTGCCGACCATGCGTTCCTCCCTGACAAGACGCTATGGGCTACATCGGCAATTGTCAACACGATTGACAATTGCCAGATCGCTTCCTAGCTTGGCCCGGCCGCCATGCCTCCGTTATGTTCGGAGCGCATATGCGGGAGGATGACGATGACTGGAAAATTGCAGTTCGAAGCACTGTCGGTCGAGACGCTCCCGAGCCGTCTTGGCGACAACGCGGCGTTGCGCGCGCGGATCGGCAAGGACACGAGCGCGTGGAAGGTCCGCGAGGTCGGCGACGGCAATCTGAACCTGGTGTTCATCGTCGAAGGCGCCAGCGGGGCAGCGGTGGTCAAGCAGGCCCTGCCCTATGTCCGCCTGGTCGGCGACAGCTGGCCGCTGCCGCTGAAGCGCTCGTTCTTCGAATACCACGCGCTGACGCGGCAAGAAGCACGCGCGCCGGGCTCGGTGCCGGCGATCTACCATTTCGATGAAGGCCAGGCGCTGATCATCATGGAATATCTGTCGCCGCACATCATCCTGCGGCGGGCGCTGATCGAAGGCCGGCAGCTGCCGAACATTGCCAGGGATATCGGCCTGTTCATGGCCCGCACCCTGTTTCGCGGCTCCGACCTGCATATGGCAGCCAAGGACCGCAAGGCCGACCTGGCGCTGTTCGCCGACAATGTCGAACTCTGCGACATCACCGAGAACCTGGTGTTCTCGGACCCCTATTTCGACGCCAGGATGAACCGGCACACCAGCCCGCAATTGGACGGCCTCGTCGCGGAGCTGCGCGCCGATCGCGACCTCAAGGTCGAGGCGCAGCGGCTGAAGCACATATTCGCCGCCAATGCCGAAACGCTGCTGCATGGCGACCTGCATTCCGGCTCGATCATGGTCACCGACTCGCAGACGCGGATGATCGACCCCGAATTCGCCTTTTACGGCCCGATGGCGTTCGATGTCGGCATGCTGCTCGCCAATTTCTGGATGTCCTTCTTCTCGCAGCGGGGACACGAGCAGAGCGGCAAGCGCGACGCCATGCGCGCCTATCTGCTCGCGGTGACCGTCGAGACTTGGGTCGTGTTCCGTGCCGAGTTCTCGCATCTGTGGCGCACCGAGCGCACCGGCATGCTCTACCAGAAAAGCCTGTTCGAGGATCAGGGCGACAGGCTCGGCGCCGAGCAGGCGCTCGACCATGTGCTGCACCAGATCTGGACCGATCTGCTCGGCTTTGCCGGCATCGAGGTCCACCGGCGCATCCTCGGCCTCGCCCACAATGCCGATTTCGAGACCATTGCCGACGAGGATCTGCGCGCCAGTTGTGAGGCCAAGGCGCTGAAATTCGGCCGCCACCTCGCCGTCAACCGGCGCCAGATCCACAGCATCGACGAGGTCAACCACCTGGCCGCGCTGATTGAACAGGAGAGCAGCATTTGAACGTCGGCGACCGCCACTATCGCACCATCTGGCTGAGCGACGACGGGCGTTCGGTGGAGATCATCGACCAGCGCTGGCTGCCGCATGATTTCCGCGTCGAGAAGATCGACACCGTCACCGGCATCGCCACAGCGATCCGCGACATGTGGGTGCGCGGCGCGCCGCTGATTGGCGTCACCGCTGCCTATGGCGTCGCCATGCAGATGGCGAACGATCCATCGGATGCCGCACTTGATGCGGTCTGGGAGACTTTGCACGAGACGCGGCCGACGGCGATCAATCTGCGCTGGGCGCTGGACGAGATGCGGCGCTTCCTCAGGCCATTGCCAACAGAACAACGCGCCGAAGCCGCCTATCGGCGGGCCAGGGAAATCGCCGACGAGGATGTCGGCCTCAACCGCGCCATCGGCGAGAACGGTCTCGCCATCATCAAGGCGATCGCGGCGCGCAAGCCGAAGGGCGAACCGGTCAACATCCTGACCCACTGCAATGCCGGCTGGCTGGCGACCGTCGACTACGGCACCGCCACCGCGCCGATCTACCTGGCAACCGAGGCCGGCATTCCGGTCCACGTCTATGTCGACGAGACGCGGCCGCGCAACCAGGGCGCCCAGTTGACCGCCTGGGAGATGGCCGGCCATGGCGTGCCGCACACGCTGATCGTCGACAATGCCGGCGGCCATCTGATGCAACGCGGCGAAATCGACATGGTCATCGTCGGCACCGACCGCACCACTGCCGACGGCGATGTCTGCAACAAGATCGGCACCTATCTCAAGGCACTTGCCGCCGCCGACAATCATGTGCCGTTCTATGTCGCGCTGCCGTCGCCGACCATCGACTGGACGGTGCATGACGGGCTGGCCGATATACCGATCGAGCAGCGCTCGGCCGACGAGGTCTCGCTGGTCTGGGGCAAGACCGCTGCCGGCGAGATCGCCCAGGTGCGCATCTCGCCCGAGACGACACCCGCGGCGAACCCGGCCTTCGACGTGACGCCGGCGCGGCTGGTGACCGGCCTGATCACCGAACGCGGCGTCGCCAAGGCGTCGCGCGAGGGCCTGAAGGCGATGTTTCCCGAGCGCGGCTAAGACCGGACTTCGAATCCAACGCTAGAGCAGTTCACCGGCTCACGGAACCGGCAACCTGCTCTAACTCATTGTTTTTACACAATTCCCTTAGGGAAAGCGCTACGCGCTTTTCCCGGGAAAACCGCTTCACACTTTTCTTGGAATTGCTCTAATAGAGCGGCTTGCTCATGTGCTTGGGCGTCGGCCACGTCGCGGTGACGCCCGGTTGCACCGGCCGCTCGAGATAGGTCGACAGCACCACGTAGCTGCGTGTCGAGGTGACGCCCGGCGTTTCGTAGAGGCGTGACAGCAGGCCTTCGAGCGCTCTGGTGTCTTCGGTGCGGACCTTGAGCAGCATGCAGGTGTCACCGGCGACGGTGTGGATTTCCTCGACTTCCGGATACTGTGAAACCGCCATCAGTTCCGGCGTCTTTCCCCAGCCCTTGGTGTCGATGTGGACGAAAGCCAGCAGCGGCTTGCGCACAGCGTGGGGATCGATGATTGCCGCGGTATTGCGGATGGCGCCGCTGCGCCGCAGCCGCTTGACGCGCTCGTGCGCCGCCGGCGGTGAAAGCCCCACGCGATCGCCGAGCTCGGCATAACTGACGGTCGCGTCATCGACCAGGACGCCTAATATTTTTCGGTCAATTGCGTCGAGCTCACGGGCGGCAGACCTGTTCTGCGGAATGCCATCTGTTTCTTCGTCCATGCTGAAATCTCCGGTTGCCGCAGAATTTAATGCGGTCATTATGGTCTTATGTCGAACGCTGATCAAGTTGCACCATTGGCCGCGAACGCCCGGGCGCCGATCCCGGCCCTTGCCTATCTGTTGACCGGATGCATCGCCGTGATCGGCTCGAATTCGCTTGTGCTGGGCCCGATCGCACCGGCCGTGGCCGCGTCGTTTGCGACCAGCGTACCGGTGGTCATGATCGCGGCTGCCGTGTTCGGCCTCGGCACCTCCGCAAGCGCCCTGTTCCTGGCACGCTACATCGACCGGATCGGCGCCCGCCGGATGCTGCAAGGCGCATTGCTGTTGCTCGCGATAGCGCTCGTCGCCAGCGCGGCGGCACCGACGGTGATGATGCTGGTCGCGGCACAATTGCTCGCCGGCATTGCTGCCGGTATCGCCATGCCGGCGATCTATGCCAGTTCCGCGGCCATCGCGCCGCCTGGCCGGGAAAGCGGCACGATCGGCGTCGTGCTGACCGGATGGACGCTGAGCATGGTCGCCGGCGTTTCGCTGTCGGCCGTGCTTGCCGATCTCGTGCATTGGCGCGCCGTTTTCGCCGCGGTCGCGCTGCTGGCAACGCTTGCCTTGGCCGGTCTTACAGTGTCGTCACTGAGCGACGCCAGGAAGAGTGGCCCGGCGCCGACGCCACTGGAGGCGCTCGGCATTCCCGGCATCGTGCCGCTGCTCATCGCCTGTGCCGCCTTCATGACAGCCTTCTACGGCGTCTATGGCTATCTCGGTGATCACCTGCACAGCGGATTGGGGAGACCGGTCAGCGCCAACGGATGGGCAGCACTTGCCTATGGCATCGGCTTCGGCACGGCTGCTCTTCTCGACGGCGTCATCGATCGCCTGGGCGCGCGCCGCGTCATGCCATTTGCCTATCTTCTTGTCGCCGTCGTCTATGTCGCCATGGCCGCGACGAGCGGCAGTTTCGGCCTGACCATCGCCATGGTGGCGGTCTGGGGGCTTGCCAACCATTTCGGACTGAACGTCCTGGTGATGCGCCTGTCGGCGCTCGATCCTTCGCGGCGCGGCACGATCATGGGCTTGAACAGCGCGGTGACCTATCTGGCGGTCTTCGTCGGCACGACCGGCTTCGGCCCGCTCTATTCCAGCTTCGGTTTCGCCACCTGCGCGACGGTTGCGGCATTGCTCATGCTGGTTGCCGCTTCGGCGGCGGCGTGGCGCACGCGATAAAGCGGTTCATCGTTTCGCGGAAACGCCGAACCGCTCTATCTCTTCCGTTTTTGACGCAATTCCCAAGGGAAAACGCTATGCGCTTTTCCCGGGAAAACCGCTTCACACTTTTCCTGGAATTGCTCCAGTTGACAGACTGTATTGGTCATCCGTCTTTCACACGATTGACAGCGGCGCCCTGCCCTTTCATACAAACGGCGTTAATGTTCTCAGGGCGGGGTGAAAGTCCCCACCGGCGGTAAGGGTTTCGGCCCAAGCCCGCGAGCGCTTTCCGGCAAGATCGGAGAGGTCAGCAGATCCGGTGTGATTCCGGAGCCGACGGTTAGAGTCCGGATGGAAGAGAACGAACGGAACACGGACCGTCCCGGCGGGCCGGATTTCGTATCGTGCGTCCTGATTCTGGTTCGAAACGGAAGGATGGACCCATGAATCAGCATTCCCAGAAAGACTATGAAACGACCCGCATCGCCGTCATTCGCGCGCGCTGGCATGCCGACATCGTCGACCAGTGCGTGCAGGCCTTCGAGGCGGAACTGACTGACATCGGAGGCGAGCGCTTCGCCGTCGATGTCTTCGACGTTCCCGGCGCCTACGAAATTCCGCTGCACGCCAAGACCCTGGCCGAGACCGGCCGCTATGCCGCGATCCTCGGTACGGCGTTTGTCGTCAACGGCGGCATCTACCGGCATGAGTTCGTCGCCAGTGCCGTCATTGACGGCATGATGAATGTGCAGCTGTCGACCGGCGTGCCGGTGCTGTCGGCGGTGCTCACCCCGCACAACTACCATGACAGCGCCGAGCATCACCGCTTCTTCTTCGAGCACTTCACCGTCAAGGGCAAGGAAGCGGCCAATGCCTGCGTGCAGATCCTGGCGGCGCGGGAACTGATCGCGGCCTGAGATCGCCAAAACGGCCGGATTTCAGCCCTGCAACAAGAATTGCGATCGACAGGACCGCAGAAGGTTGCGGTTGGCCCGAAATCCGGCCAGAAGCATCAGGGGCCGACCGGCGACCGGCCGGCCCGCGACGTTGCGCTTGAAACCAGATACGGGAGACTATTGGGTGGCTCGCATAACACTGAGACAATTGCTCGACCACGCCGCCGAATACGGCTACGGCGTGCCCGCTTTCAACATGAACAATATGGAACAGGGCCTCGCCATCATGGAGGCCGCCGAGGAGACCAAGTCGCCGGTCATCCTGCAGGCGAGCCGTGGTGCTCGCGCCTACGCCAATGACGTCGTGCTGGCCAAGCTGATCGACGCGCTGGTCGAAATCCACCCCGACATCCCGGTCTGCATGCATCTCGACCATGGCAACAACGAAGCCACCTGCGTCACCGCGATCCAGTACGGCTTCACCTCGGTGATGATGGACGGATCGCTGAAGGAGGACGGCAAGACGCCGGCCGACTACGCCTACAATTCCGGCATCACCCGGCGCGTCGTCGACATGGCGCATTGGGGCGGTGTTTCCGTCGAAGGCGAGATCGGAGTGCTTGGCTCACTGGAGAGCGGTGGGGGCGAGCAGGAAGACGGCCACGGCGTCGAAGGCGAGATCAGCCACGACCAGCTTCTGACCGACCCGGAACAGGCGGTGGAGTTCGTCAAACACACCCATGTCGATGCGCTGGCGGTCGCCATGGGCACCAGCCACGGTGCCTACAAATTCTCGCGCAAGCCCGACGGCGCGGTGCTGGCCATGAACGTCATCGAGGAGATCCATCGCCGGCTGCCCAACATGCATCTGGTCATGCACGGCTCGTCCTCGGTGCCCGAGGATCTGCAGGAGATCATCAACAAATATGGCGGCCAGATGAAGCCGACCTGGGGTGTGCCGGTCGAGGAGATCCAGCGCGGCATCAAGCACGGCGTGCGCAAGATCAACATCGACACCGACAACCGCATGGCGCTGACCGGCGCCATCCGCAAGGTGCTGACCGAGAATCCGAGCGAGTTCGATCCGCGCAAGTATCTGACGCCGGCCATGGCGGCGATGCGGAAGCTCTGCAAGGAGCGCTTCGAGCAGTTCGGCACCGCCGGCAATGCGCAGAAGATCAAGCCGCTGCCTGTCGCCGAAATGGCCAAGCGCTACAAGTCGGGCAGTCTCGACCCGAAGTTCGGCTGAGCTCGATCAGCCGTCCAGAGCCGCCAAGCACATCCCCTGGCGGCTCTGGAGGCTATTGCGCTGTGTTTCATTCCGGCGTCTCTGCCTCGGCGCGGACAAGCTTGATGTCGGCGGCGGCCGCCCATGCGCCGATATCCTCGCGGCGCAATGCCGCCGCCATCAGGTCTGGAAACAGATCCGGCGTGCAGGCAAAGACCGGGATGCCGAACGCTGCAACGGAGCCTGCCATCTTGGGGTCGTAACCGGGCCTGCCCTGGTCGGTCAGCGCCAGAAGCACCACCACATTGACGCCGGATCGAACAAGTGCTGCCAGCCGCTGCAGCAATTCCTGGCCGTTGCCGCCTTCATAAAGGTCGGTGATCAGCACCATATGCGACTTGGTCGGCCGTTCGATGCGCTCCGCGCAATAGGCGACGGCCTGGTTGATGTCCGTGCCGCCGCCCAGCTGCACGCCGAACAGGACTTCGACGGGATCGCTGAGTTCCTCGGTGAGATCGACGATGGCCGTGTCGAAGCAGACGAGCTTGGTCCGCACGACCGGCAAGGAGGCCATCACCGCGGCGAAAATCGAGGCGTAGATCACCGAGCTTGCCATCGAGCCGGATTGGTCGACGCACAGCACAACCTCGTCCAGATCGACCAGGCGACGCTGTTTGCGCAGGAAGCCGACCAGCTTCTCCGGCACGATGGTTTTATGCTCGGGCTGGTAGTGGCGAAGGTTGGCCGAGATGGTCCGCGGCCAGTCGATGTCGCGCTGGCGTGGCCGATTGGTGCGCTGCGACCGGTCGACCGCGCCGCGTATAGCCTCGGCCGTCTTCTGCTCCAGCCGCTGCATCAGCTTGGCGACGATATCGGCGATGATTGTTCGCGCGATGTCCTTGGTCTTGGCCGGCATGACCGAGCGCAGCGAAATCAGGTCGGCAACGAGATTGACGTCCGCCTCAATCGCCTTGAGGAACTCGGGCTCCATCAGCATCTGCTTCAGGTTGAGGCGTTCGAAGGCATCCTTCTGGACGATCTGCACGACCTGCGCGGGAAAGAACGACCTGATATCGCCCATCCACTGTGCTACCCGCGGCGCCGAACGGCCGAGCCCGCCGCGGCGCTTGCGCGGGTCGGCAGCCGCTTCGCCGGCGCCATCGCCATAGAGTGCATCGAGCGCCGCAGAAAGCCGCTTGTCCGTGTCGGAAAGCGAAGTCGATTTCTCGTCATCGGCACCGATCGCCAGGCGCCAGCGGCGCTCGCGTCCGTCGTCGGTGGGGGGTTCGTTCATTTCGGCCGCGTCATCCATTGCCGTCACCGCCCGTCAGCAAGGGTCCAAGCCGTTCCAGGTGCCGGCGCCAGGCCACGTCGCCTTCCGGCGTCGGTGTCAGTCCGGCCGGCAGGCGTGCGGTGCGGCCGAGCACCGCTTCGATCAGCCGCCGCCGCTCCATCGAGTCCAGATGCGAGAAGACCCGGCGCAGCAGCGGCAGATGCGCAATGAAGGCATCTTCGTCGAGGGATTGAAGCCAGGCATCGACCGCTCCGCGCAGTGCCTCGTCATAGATGAGCCGCTGACTGGCGGTGCTGAAGAAGCCTTCGAAGAACCCTGCGGCCTCCATGACCGGCGTTCCCGGCGACAGGCGCCGTGCGATCAGGCCGGCTGCGGCGTCGGCGGACAGATGGCCGGCTTCGTAGAGCAGATGCGCAGCACAGCCTGCAACCAGCGCCGTAGATCGCGATCCATCGAGCACCGCTGCCAGTCCATTGCGCCAAGCGTCCAGCACGTCTTCCCCAGGTTCGACCAGCCGGATCGCTTCATCGGCCTTGCGCATCGCGCCAACCAGCGTCGTCGAAGCCTGGTCATCGAGGTCGCGGGCGGCATAGGCGAGTGCTATCCCGCCTTCGATGATCAGCCGTTCCAGCAGACCGGACAGACGGGCCGTTTCCGTCTTGCGCGCCTCGCCATAACGGATGATGTCGGCGAGCGGCGGCACCGATGCCAGAATTTCCAGGCATTCGCTGCTGTGCGCCGCGCGTTCCTCCAATGCCACGAGACCAGCGGTCGACGCTTCCGACAGGTTTGCCGTGATGGCGCCCTGAACCAGTCCCGCCAGCGCGTCGAGAGAGGTCGACGCGCCGATCATCTGGATCAGCCGGCCATTGGCGGCCTTCTCGATTGTCGGCCCATAGATCAGGTTCTCGACCAGGCGAACGGCATATTCCGGCTCCCACGAGAGCGCCCATCGCTCGCGGAAGGTGCCGCGGCTGCGTCCGCTGTCGGTCAACTTGCCCCAATGCACGCCAAGCACGTTCAGCCGGTGCAGCAATGTCGAACGAAACAGCCCGCTTTCGCTGCGCAAATCGATCGAGAGTTCGCGCTCCAGCGCCTCAGGCTTCAGCCGCGCCACTTTCTGGTTGCGTTGCAGATCCTCGATCAGCGGCGCCAGTGGCGTGTCGGGCGGAATTTCACCGACATCGGCGCCCAGAAGCAGTTCGGCTTCGACCAGCGCCCAAAGCAGCGCTTCGCCGTTGAACAGGGCGGCGATCGCAGCATCGCGCAATTCCTCGAAACCAGGCTTTGGCCGCTCACGGATCGCGGCCAGCGCACGCGCCAGCCGTTCGGCTTCGATCAGCGAAGCGGTCGAGACCATGTGTCCCTTGCCTCTCAGCACCGCCGCGATCATTGCGAGCCACAGGGTCGCCGCGTCGTGGCGGCCGCGCGTGCGCCACAGATGCTTGCACCAGCCGGGCGCGACGACACCAGCGCCATAGCCGAAGCCCAGGGCCAGGCGTGGCCCCGTCCATGGCGCCCAGGTCATCGTGCTCTTGCGTCGCGCGAGCCCCTTGAGAAGGGCCTGGTCCTCTTTCTGCGGTCGCGTCGCTTGCAATGCAGGCACATGCCAGGCGCCGCAAACGACAGCGATCGGCCCCTCGAATTCCTTGCGCGCGGCGGTGATTTCAAGCCGCATATGCGCTTCACGCCTGGCCTCGAATTCGGCTAGCGGGCCCTCGCCGTCGCGCAGCGTCGTCATGGCATCGGAAATCGCGGCAAAGATGGGCCCTGGCTGCGGATTCTGCTCGATGATATCCGACCACCAGCTCTCGCCATCTTCATAGCCGGCGGCTTGCGCCAGTGTCCCGATCGGGTCACGCACATGCTGAGCCGTCTCGTTGTCGGCACCGGGTTCCGCTTCATCGGCATCGGCATCCTCTGCATCATCAACCGCCGCAACCCGGGCCGATGACGGCAGGTCGATGAACCGTAAAGCCGCGTTGTTGCCAACAGCCCACAGGGCCGCCTGGTATTCCGGCGAAAACTCGGCGAAGGGCCAGAAGCTCGTCGAGGCCGGATCGTCTTCCGGATAGCAGAGTAGCGCCACCGGCGGCTGCATTTCGGGCCGGGCAAGCAGCGGCAGCAGCGCGGAGGCATCGGCCGGCCCTTCGATCAGCACGACGACCGGTTTCAAGTCCTGCAACGCCTGCACCAGGCTGTCGGCGGAGCCGGGCCCGTGATGGCGTATGCCGAAATAGGAAACGTCGCTCAACGCCATGGCGTCAGATCGCCGCGTTCAAGGCCGCGTAATAGCCAGCATAGTCCGGCCGCTTCTTGAGCACTGTTTCCAGATATTCTTCCAGCACCAGCTTGTCCTGCACCGGATCCTTCACGATCGCGCCGACCAGGCTGGCAGCCAGGCCTTCTGCGCCGAGCTTGCCGCTGTCGAACCAGGCCGCCTGGCTGAGGCCGCCAACCATGGTGGCGATGGCCTCGGCCGTGGACAGCGAACCGGACGGTGTCTTCAACGTCACCTTGCCATCCGCGGTGGCACCGGAGCGCAATTCGCGGAAGATGGTTAGGACGCGGGCGATCTCCTCGCCGACATTCTTCGGCACCGGCAGGTCGAGGCCGCCGGCCATCTCGCCGACCCGCTTCGAGACGATCGCCACTTCTTCCGCCATATCCTCGGGCAACGGCAGCACGACGACATTGAAGCGGCGCTTCAGTGCCGAAGACAGCTCGTTGACGCCCTTGTCACGGTTGTTGGCCGTGGCGATGATGTTGAAACCGCGCTGCGCGTAGATCGACGTGTTGAGTTCCGGGATCGGCATCATCTTTTCGGACAGCACGGTGATCAGCGTGTCCTGCACGTCAGAGCCCATGCGCGTCAGTTCCTCGAGGCGGCAGAGCTTGCCGTCCTGCATGGCGCGGTAGAGCGGTGTCGGCACCAGCGCCTCCTGGCTCGGGCCCTTGGCCAGAAGCTGCGCGTAGTTCCAGCCATAGCGGATCTGGTTCTCGTCGGTGCCGGCCGTGCACTGCACGATCAATGTCGAGTCGCCCATGATGGCGGCGGCGAGATGCTCCGACACCCAGGATTTGGCGGTGCCCGGCACGCCGAGCAGCAACAGCGCCCGGTCGGTGGCGAGCGTTGCCACGGCGGTCTCCATCAGCCGGCGGCGGCCGACATATTTTGGCGTTATCAGCGTCCCGTCATCTGCCTTTCCGCCGAGCAGATAGGTGAGAACCGCCTTGGGCGAAAGGCTCCATCCGGCGGGCTTTTGCCGGTCGTCATTGCGCGAGAGCGCCTGCAATTCGGCGGCGTAGGCCTGCTCGACCGGAAGTCGGATGACTGCGTTCATTTGCTGTTCTCCCGAGTGATCATGTGTCGATTCCAGGCCCGGCCAGTGCCGCATTGAGGCGCAGGAGACCGAGCGAAGGCGCCGCCGGCGCCATGCCGGCCGCAACGACATCCCCGATCAATTTTTCTGCCGTCGCCGCTGTCGCCAGAAACCCCAGATTCTCCAGTGTCTGGTCGGCGCTTCGCTTCACCGGCTCGTCGTTTCCCGCAACAGCGGAACGCAATGCCGGGAGCGTCTGGCCGTTTGTCAGGTCGGCCCATTCCAGCCAGCCTGCTTCGATGCCTTCGACCTGGTTGAGCGCGTGAAGATTCTGCGTGTCTTTCAGGATTTGCCTGGTCAACACACGCTTCCTGCCGCTGTCCAAACGCGCCATGAGATGGAGGACGAGAAGCGCCGGCTTGCCGCCTCCGGCGCCAAGCGTATCGGCCAAATGCGCCACCGCTGCATCACTGCCGGACACCGAGACCATTCGAACGAGGAAGAGATCGGCATTGTCGTCGACGCCGAACTGCCATGCCCCGAGGAAATCGGACTCGGTAACGCCGAAGCGGGCAGCAAGATCGCCCAGATAACAGGTGGCAAACAAGTCGCCGCGGCGTGCTTCCTGCGCGGGAGCCTTGAGTCTTATCGGTGTATAGGTGGTGCGGCGGCGGATGAAGCCGGATTTGCCTTCGGCGATGAAGGCGGCGAGCTCGGCTGTCGGATCTTCCGTCCCGCCATCGCCTGGGTTGCCATGCTCTCCCAACCTTGCCAGCAGCCGGCCAGCCAGTTCGCGCACCCTGCCCGAGCGGTCGGCAGAGAGGCTCTTCAGGAATGGCACGTCATCGGCGCCCAAGCCGAAGCGCATGAGTTCGATGAGTGCAGATCTGATCTCCGCCGGCTCACTTGACCCCTTGGCCTCGATCAGTTGCCTGGCCAGCGCCGGAGCGGTGCGGCGCATATCGGCCAGCGCGGTACGGCGCGCAGCGGGATAGAAATCATCCCAGGTTTCCACGGTCAGTTGTTCCCGGCGGGATTGTTTCTCGCCATCCACACCGGCTTGCCAATCGACCCAGGGGGCATAAACGTCCGGACTTTCCTGATACGACGCAGAGGGCATCCAATCCATTGGATGCAGCACGAAGCCTCGGCTGGCGACGAGCGTGGCCACGCGTGTCTTGGTCCTTGCGTCGGCTGCATGCTTCAACGCGGTTCGCAAAAGCGGCCGCAGCCGCTCCGACAGCATGGGCAAGGCAAGTTCAGGCAGTGGCGGGCGTTGTTTCAGCATCTTCGGCGCGGCTGGCCGCAAGGCAATGTCGAGGGCCTGCGCGGCGATTGCCAGCAACCGGCGCTCGCGCTCGTCGGGGTTTGCACTGCCGGCGATCTGCTGCCATGCAGCCGGAGCCAGGTCGAAGGTGGCGCCGCCGGTTATCCAGCAGTCGCGCATGGTCGCCAGGCCGGTCTGCTCGATCTCATTCATGACAGATCAAGCCTCCCAAACCCGCTTTGCGCCGCCAGGAGTTCAAGCCGGCTGCCGTTCCAAAGTGCGGCCGTCGCCTTGAGGTCCAGTCCAAGCAGCGTTGGATTGACGGTGTCGGCGATTGGCAAGGCGATGCCGTGCGGATCGCCGGCGGCCTGCCACCAGGCGGCGCCGCGATCGTCCAGCAGGATCGCTCCGGGCGGCAGCATGACGGGGCAATCGGTAACCCAGGGCGCGGCGTCCTGGCGGGCAACATGGGCCGCCAGCGGATCCGACGCGTCAACTCCGAAATCGGGCCAGTCGCCGGACGAGACGTCACCCCTGCGGTCCGCCACCAATGCCCGCAGCGGCTGGCGCGCCGGATAGAAGATCAGCCGGGCTTCGAAACGATCGCCCGGCGTGAACGCGTTCGACCGGCGACCGGCCGACGCCGGAAAAAAGTCGAGCAGCAGGGCAAATTGCGAGGTCGCGCTGTTCAGGTCGAGCAGCCAGGTCGAATGGCTGACAAGACCGTCACGGCGAGATTCGATCTTCTCGCCGAGCACTTCCCAAGCGCTTTCGACCTGGATCGCATCGGGATTGGCCAGCACCTGTTCGCGGCTCTCGGAGGTCGAGACCAGCCGCCTCAGTTCCGGGTCATCGGGTGCCGACCGCCAGGCTTTGGCCAGCAGCACAAGCTTGCCGAGTTCGCGGATCGCCGCGTCCGGCCGTTCCTCGCTGCGCAACGCCATCAACCTAGACGGTATCTCGTCGATGCGGCCGGCAAGTGCCGTCGCCTTCATGTCGACCAGCCGCGCGGCAATCCGGCGGCAACGATCGCTGCTGTTGTCGACAAAGCCGGCAAGGCCAAGCCGCAACTGGTCGGCGATCCATTGATCGAGTTCATCCAGCGCCGCCGACACGGCGGATCGCGTGTCTTCTGCCCGCTTGCGCTGCGCTGCCTCGCGGCGCTCAACCGCGGCCGCGTCCTCGACGACAGAGCTTTCGTCGCGCGCGGCTTCGCGGATGCTCTTGCCTCCCGCACCTTGTGGCGGTTCCACAGGTTGCGACGTGGTCTTCCTGCGACGGCTCAGCCAATCGTTCACCCATTCCGGCGTCGAGCCGGCCGCGGCAAAGCTGGCCGGCGTGGTGGCGGCGATCCACATCAGCGCCAAAGTGTGCTTGCAGGGAAATTTCCGCGACGGGCAGGTGCATTTGTAACCATGGTCGCCGGTGTCGACGACCACACGGTAGGGATTGGAGCCGGAACCCTGGCATTCCCCCCAGATGAGAGCCAGCTCTTCGTTCTTTTCGAGCCGGGGCCAGTTCGATTGCTTGGTCAACTTGGAAGCGGCGCTCAACGACGCCTGGTCGGGCGCAAGCGCCTCGATGGTTTTCAGGTCAAATTCCAAGCCGCGCCTCTCGTCGCTCGAACGAATGCCGGTTGCCAGTATAGATGGCCGTCTGTGAAGGATTCTTGTAGCAGCAGAGGGATAGAGACCGATACAGCAGGCCGCAAGTTAGAGTGCGCTGAGCAAAGCCGGTACGCAGGCACAGCGTCGTCAGGCACCCTTTGCCAGGAAGTGCGAGAAGATGGCTACTGAAGCGTCCGCGCTGGCGGCTGGCCGACATGGCCCCGGGCGATGCCGGCATCGGCGTCCTCTGCCCCAAAGGTACGATCGAGCCCGGTCGCCACCACAGAAACCCTGAAGCGGCCTTCCATGCTCTTGTCGAAGATGGCGCCGACGATGATGTCGGCGTCCTCATAGACCTCTTCGCGGATGCGGGTGGCGGCCTCGTCGACCTCGAACAGGGTCATATCCCTGCCGCCCGATATCGAGACCAGGACACCCTTGGCGCCCTTCATCGAAACTTCGTCCAGCAATGGGTTGGCGATCGCGGCTTCCGCCGCCTTCATCGCCCGGCCGTCGCCGGAGGCCTCGCCGGTTCCCATCATGGCGCGGCCCATGTCGCGCATCACCGATTTGACATCGGCGAAGTCGAGATTGATCAGGCCTTCCTTGACGATGAGATCGGTGATGCAGCTGACGCCGGAATAAAGCACGCGGTCGGCAATGACGAACGCATCGGCGAAGGTGGTCTTGGCATCGGCGATCCGGAACAGGTTCTGGTTCGGGATGACGATCACCGTGTCGGCGCTTTCGCGCAGCCGCTCGATGCCCTCTTCGGCCATCTGCATGCGGCGCCTGCCCTCGAAAGCGAAAGGCTTGGTGACGACGCCCACCGTCAGGATGCCGGCCTTGCGCGCCGCCTGGGCAATGATCGGAGCAGCGCCGGTTCCCGTGCCGCCGCCCATCCCGGCGGTGACGAAACACATATGCGTGCCGGCCAGATGATCCATGATCTCGTCGAGCGATTCCTCGGCCGCGGCGCGGCCGATCTCGGGAAGCGATCCGGCGCCCAACCCTTCGGTGACATGCGCGCCAAGCTGGATCAGCCGCGTTGCCTTCGACATGGTCAGCGCCTGCGCGTCGGTGTTGGCGGCGATGAATTCGGTCCCCTGAAGCTGCTCCGCGATCATGTTGTTGACGGCGTTGCCGCCGCCACCGCCGACGCCGATAACGGTGATCTTGGGTCTCATTTCGGAGATTTCGGGCTTCTTGAACTCGGCCATGCCTGTTTCTCCTTCGCCAATTGCGCGCGCTTCACGACCCATCCGCAGACTGCCTGGGGAGATTGCAATCGAGCGGCATGACGCGAATCAGTCCGTTCGGATGGGTACCTCAAAAAGCCAGAGAGCGGCCAGAGGTGCAAGTGCAAGCAAGGTCAAGTTTTGTGATGATGGTTTTGCACACCGTGGCATGGACGGCCGCAGCAGGGCCCGGGCTGTGCCGACATGGCTTGCGGCGCTGCGATCGGTGCGTCTATCATGCCAGACGAGAAGTCGCTGACTTCGGTGTTCTCGCCGCATTCGGCCAGCCAAGACTATCTGCGGCTGATGTCGTCAGGGTCAATTTCAGAACGAATGAAGTAGCGCCCCCCCGCCAATGGCCGACAAAACACAATTCGGGTTGACCGCCGTCGACACCGTTCCCTTGCATGAGAAGGTCTATCTGGAGCTTGTCAGAGCCTTGATGTCCGGCCAGTTCTTGCCCGGCCAGAAGCTGACCTCGCGCAAGCTCGCCAAGGAACTCGGCACCAGCGACATGCCGGTGCGCAGTGCCTTCATGCGGCTGCAGGCGCTGCGGGCGCTGAGCCCGATGCCGAACGGCAGCGTGGAAGTGCCAGTCATTTCGGCAGAGCGATTTTCGCAGTTGACCGCCGTGCGGACGATCCTCGAAGGCTCCGCGACCGAATTTGCGACAAAGCTCATCAACGGCAACAACCTGCGGACGATCCGACGCCACTCCACCGACCTGACTTTGGCGGCCCGCAAGGGCGATATCGATGACTATCTGCGGAAGAACTACGACTTCAAATTCTCGATCTATCGCCATTGCGGCAACGAGCAGATGATCTTCCTGATCGAGACCGTCTGGATGCAGGTCGGCCCTTTTCTGAGGAACCTGGCCATGGGGTTCGAGGACGATCTCGCCTCCATCCTCGACATCGACTATCACGAGGAGGTCGTCGCGGCGATCGAGGCCCAGGACGGGGAGCGCGCGCGCGCGGCCATCGTTCGCGACATCGACGAGGGCGCCACGCATATTCTCCAGCAGGCGCGGTTTCCGGAACCGAGAGCCTAGAGCGGTTCACCGTTTCACGGAAACGCCGAACGGCTCTATCTCTTTGTTTTGACGCAATTCCCTTAGGGAAAGCGCTACGCGCTTTTCCCGAGAAAACCGTTTCACACTTTTCCCGAATTGCTCTGGGGCGCTAGACCACGGCCATGATCACGTGGGCCTGAATTTTGGCGGCAATCTCGCCGCGGCCATGCCTGTCCGCAATCGCGGAGGCGGCGCAGTCGGTTGCAACTTCCAGTTCTCCCGCGCCCCTGGCCTCGATTTCGTTGCGAAGAGGCGTTCCCTGGCAATAAGCGACGGCCGCAAGGCGCGGCGAGGATGCACGACTTTGTTCGGCTCTCGTCTCGATCACCACACGGGAGAAGCCCGCGTCCTCCAGTTCGCTACGGATCAGGGCCGTATCGTGGTAGCCGTGTGGCGTGCGTGCCATAAAGCGCGGCGGATCGTTCGGAAACATCCTTGCGAGAGCATTCGTCACATCATTGGCAAATACATTCTCCTCGAGGCGATCCCATACGTTGAACAGAAAATGACCTCCGGGCTTCAGGACTCGCTTTGCTTCGCGGTAGCCAGAGGGGCGATCGGGAAAGAACATCGCGCCGAACTGACAACAAACGAGGTCGAAGGCCGCATCTTCGAACGGTAGCGCCAAAGCGTCCGCCTGGCGCCATTCGATGCGACTGTCGGGACCTTGTTGCGAAGCGGCGTAGTCGAGCATCGGCTGGTTGAGGTCGGTGACGACATAGCTTGCGCTCGTGGACAGTTTTGGCGCCAATGCGCGGGTGACGACCCCGGTGCCCGCGGCGATCTCCAAGACGGCACTTGGCGACAGGGACGCGGCTCGTCGTGCAAGATCCGCGGCGAACGGCTCGAAAATCAACGGCACCATATAGCGGTCGTAGTTTTCCGGAATCGAGCCCGCGAACACCTTGTCCGTTTCTGACATCACCACCACCCGCCATCATTCAAAAGCGTGCGAGACTAGCACATAACTGTCGGCCTGGTCGCTTTTGACCGAGAGGCTCCAACAGCATATGCGGCTATGTCGGCGGTGAGCACCGGCAGTTCAAATGCCCCCTTGGCTTTCCGTCCTCTTGCCTCTATGTTGCGATCGCAGATCGCGCAATTGGTTTTGAAATGCCTCCCGACATCCCGGCTAGTGACTTGAAAAAATAAGAAAAACGCCTGGCAATGGTCAGGTTTTGTTTTCGAAAACTCACGAGCTATTTTTACCAGGGACAGTGTGGCCGATCAGGCTGCGGCACCTTCAAAAACCAGAGGTTACAAATTGAGCGATGCAATTGCGGACGTTTTGAACTGGCTTGAAAGCAGGAACGACATCCAGAGCCTGAGGGCGGCTGTGTGCGACCTCAACGGCGTCATGCGCGGCAAGCGCATCCCGGTCGAGCAGGCGCGCAAGGCTCTCGAAGGCAAGCTGCGCATGCCTTACTCCCTGATCGGGCTCGACATCTGGGGCGAAGACATCGAAGGCAACACGCTGGTTTTCTCGACAGGCGACGCCGACGGGCTTTGCCAATGGACGGGACGCGGCATTCTCCCCGTGGCCTGGACGGCGCATCCGACGGCGCTTGTCCCGCTCTGGCTCGCCGACGAAACCGGCGCGCCGTATCTTGGCGATCCACGGCGGGCGCTGGCCCGCATTCTCGATCGCTACAAGGCCTTGGGATTGACCCCGGTCGCGGCGACGGAACTCGAATTCTACCTGGTCGATCCGCAGTCGCAGCGGCCGGTCGGGCCCGTCTCGCCGGTCACCGGGCGCCGGCTCGATTCCGATGCGGCGCTGTCGATCGATGAGATCGACGACTTCGAATCTTTCATCCACGACGTCTACGAGGCCTGCCGAACGCAAGGCATTCCCGTCGACACGGCTATTGCCGAAAATGGCGTCGGCCAGTTCGAGATCAATCTGAACCACGTCGCCGACGCCCTGCGGGCGGCTGACGATGCCGTATTGTTCAAGCGCACGGTGAAGGGCATCGCCCGCAAGCACGGCTTTGCCGCCTGTTTCATGGCCAAGCCCTATGGCGACCGCGCCGGCAACGGCTTTCACGTCCACTTCAGCCTGACCGACGCCGAGGGGCGCAATGTCTTCGACGACGGCACGGATCAGGGCTCGGAAATTATGCGCCATGCGGTCGGCGGCCTGCTCGCGGCGATGGCCGAGAGCACGCTTGTGTTCGCCCCGCACTTCAATTCATACCGCCGGCTGCGTCCGAGATCCTATGCGCCGACCGCCGTGGCCTGGGGCTACGAGAACCGCATGGTCGCGATCCGCATTCCCGGCGGCCCGACCGGCGCGCGTCGCATCGAGCATCGCGTTTCGGGAGCGGATGCCAATCCCTATCTGGTGCTTGCCGCCATATTGGGCGCCGCGCTGATCGGCATTGAAAGACAGATGTCGCCTGGCGATCCGACCGGGAGCGACGGGCAAGGGCTTGTGCCGGCCAAGTTGCCGCCGGACTGGGCATCGGCGATCGCCAGTTTTGAGAGCGGAACACATGTGGCCGAGATCTTTCCGGCGATCCTGCGCGACTCCTTTGTCGCCTGCAAACGCCAGGAGTTGAATACGTTCGCCCTCAATGTCAGCGACTTCGAGATCGAGACCTATCTCGAAAGCGTTTGAGGCATCTACGAGGGCAGTTCAGCCTTCAGCACCGAGACCGCCACTTCGCTGTTGTGGACATACTCGTTGGCGTCCGGCTGCCTCTGCACCAGCAGGATGAACAGAAGGTCGGTCAACGCCAGCTGTGCGTCGCGCGCGGTGATGGAGGATGAGCGCGCACGCTCCTCGTCGGCGATGGTGTAAAGGCAGATGTCGGAGACCCGGCTCAGCGGATTGTCGTGGACGCCGGTGACAGCGATGACCATCGTGCCGCGCTTGCGGGCCAGCTCGGCGATGCGCAAGGTTTCGATGCTGGCGCCGGAATAGGAAAGCGCGAACAGCACATCGCCTGGCCCGAGCGTCGAGACATTGGCCATCTGGACGTGGCTGTCGCTGTCGTGCAGGACATTGCGGCCGAGCTTCATCAGCTTGTAGGAGAAATCGCGCGCCACCAGCGAAGAGGCGCCGACCCCGACCAGGTGGATGCGGCGCGCACCATCCAGCAATTCCAGCGTCCTGGAGATGATCCGCTCGGTGTTGGCGGCGACGGTCCGCTGTATCGACAGAAGCTTGCTGCCGACCAGTTTCTTCAGGATGACCTGGTAACTGTCGCCGACCTCGATCGAGCCATGGATGACGCCGGCCGGCACCAGCCATTCCTGCGCCTTGGCTTCGCTGACGGCGAGCTTGAGCTCCTGATAGCTGGCATAGCCGAGCTTCTGGCTGAACTTGACGACGCTCGACTGGCTGCGTCCGATCTCGGCCGCAAGTGCGGCCGTCGACAGGCGCAGCATCTGGTCGGGATTGTCGACGATGTACCGGCCGATCTCACGATCGCCAGGCGCCATGCCGTCGAGCTTCGCATTGATCCTATTCAGAACGGACACGAGATTCCCTTACGCTTTTCAGGTCGGCAAGCCGCACAGCGTGCCATAGGAATAAAATATTCCAATTCTGATTGACAGCCAAGAACGCACAATTAATTCTCGAACGTCATCACACAAGGTTTCGGCGCATGGACAGATTGCGGATCGTCGGCGGACAGAGACTGGAAGGCGCGGTCACCATATCCGGCGCCAAGAACGCCGCCCTGCCGCAGATCGCGGCAGCCCTGCTCAGCCCCTACCCGCTCGAACTGACCAACCTGCCTGATGTGACTGACGTCGAAAACATGCTCGGCGTGGTGCGGTTGCACGGCGCCGAAGTGACGAGGTCGGCGCATACCGCGACGATCGACACCAGTGCCGCCGTTTCCAAGGAGACGTCCTACGACACGGTGCGAAAGATGCGGGCGACCGTGCTTGTCCTGGCGCCGCTGCTGGCCCGGTTCGGCCATGCACGGGTTTCGCTGCCGGGCGGCTGCGCGATCGGCGCGCGGCCGGTCGACATGCATGTTGCCGCACTCGCGGCCCTCGGCGCCAGGATAGCCATCGAGAATGGTTCCATCGTCGCATCGGCGCCGAACGGGCTGACCGGGACGCGCATCGTCTTGAGTTCACCGTCGGTCGGGGCAACGGAAACCGCGATGATGGCGGCGGCCACGGCAAAGGGCGAAACCGAGATCATCAACGCGGCACGCGAGCCCGAAGTGGCGGACCTCGCCGCGTGCCTCAACGCGATGGGCGCGCGCATCGAGGGTGCCGGCACGCACCGCATCCTGATCGCGGGCGACACGAGTTGGCATGCCGCGAGGCACGACATCATCCCGGACCGGATCGAGGCCGGCACCTATGCCATCGCCGCGGCCATCACCGGTGGCCAGTTGGAACTGACCCATGCCCGGCTTGAGCATATGGCCTCGGTGGTGCAATTGCTGGAAGCAACCGGCGTCAGCGTCTGGCCGGGCGACCGCGGGCTCATCGTGTCACGCGACCGGCCGTTGAAGGCTGTCGACGTCACGACGGAACCTTATCCGGGGTTTCCAACCGATCTCCAGGCGCAGTTCATGGCGCTGATGTGTTGCGCCGAGGGAGCATCGCTGCTGCGTGAAACCATCTTCGAGAACCGCTTCATGCATGTTCCCGAACTGATGCGGCTCGGCGCCAACATCAAGCTGCAGGGCACCACGGCGTTGGTGCGCGGTGGCGCCAAGCTGCATGGCGCACCGGTGATGGCCACCGACCTGCGCGCTTCCGTGTCCCTGGTACTGGCGGCGCTGGTGTGCGAGGGCGAGACGACCATCAACCGCGTCTATCACCTCGACCGCGGCTATGAGCAACTGGACCGCAAGCTGCGGCTGTGCGGCGCCGACATCGAGCGGCTGAGCGCATGAGCAGCGGGGCGGATTGTTTTCTCGGCGTCGATGGCGGCGGGACCGGGTGTCGCGCCCGCATCGAGGACGCCCAGGGAAACGTGCTGGGACAGGGACTGTCGGGCCCGGCGACCACGCGGCTCGGCATCGACGCGGCCTGGGCCTCGATTGCGAAAGCTTTTGGCGCGGCGATCGAAGAGACAGGCTTCGGACCAGCCGAGACAGCCAGAATTCGTGCCGGCATTGGCCTTGCCGGCATCGGCCGAAAGGGTGCGCTGGAGGCGTTGCGGGCGATCGCGCATCCGTTTGCCAGCATCGATTTCGTCAGCGATGGCGTCGGCGCCTGCCTTGGCGCGCATTCCGGCCAGGACGGCGCCATCGTCATTGCCGGCACCGGCTCGATCGGCCTCGGCTTTGTCGGAGGCCGCGACCTGCGTGTTGGCGGTTACGGCTTTCCGATCTCCGACGAAGGCAGCGGCGCCGATCTTGGACTGAAAGCGGTGCAGCTGGCGTTGCGCGCCCATGACGGCCGGCACGAGCGGACGGCACTGTTGGCGGAGGTGATGCAGCGCTTCGAGGGCGACCCGATGGCAGCCGTCGCCTGGATGGACCGCGCCAGCGCCACGGACTATGCGGCGCTGGCGCCGATGGTGATGCGCCATGCCGACCAGGGCGATCCGGCCGGGCGGCGCATCGTGCAAGGCGCGGCCGAACAGATCGACACGCTGGTGCGGGTGCTGTTCGAACAAGGCGCACCGCGCGTCACCTTGCTGGGCGGCCTGTCCAGTGCGCTCGAGCCCTGGCTCTCCCCCGATGTCCGGCGTCGCCTGAAGCCCGCTGACGGCGACGCCGTCTCGGGTGCGATCATCCTCGCCAAGCGGTCCTGCGGCGGGCCATAGCGCTTTCTGCAGATAGGAATAATATATTCCATATTCTTGTTGACGGTGAGAATATCAAATTCTAAAAAGTTAACAAACGAAAACAGGGTAGCAGCAAACGGACACAGCGTCCGTGTGCGCTGGCGCCGGTCGGGAGCTCTGCTCAACGCCGGCCGTGCCGCCCGACTTGAAAGCACTGGGATGACCGAACAAGGGTTGATGTCCGAGTTGGACCGGCTGATTTCCGAGGGCCGCAACCCAAGGACGATGGACATCGACCTGCTGCCGACCATCGATGTGCTGCGCAAGATCAATGACGAGGACGAGGCTGTCCCGGCGGCTGTCGAAAAGGTCGTGCCGGAAATCGCCGCCGCGGTGGACCGCATCGTGCTTGCCTTCCAGAAAGGCGCGCGGCTGATCTACATGGGCGCCGGCACCAGCGGCCGGCTCGGCGTTCTCGACGCTTCGGAATGCCCGCCGACCTTCGGCGTGCCCGAAGGCATGGTCGTCGGCCTGATCGCCGGCGGTCCCGACGCCCTGGTGCGGTCGACGGAAGGCGCCGAGGACGATCCGAAAATGGGCGCGAGGGCGCTTCAGGAGATCGGGCTCACATCAGACGACGTGGTGGTCGGTATCGCGGTCAGCGGGCGCACGCCCTATGTCATCGGCGGATTGAGCTATGCAAAGCAAGTTGGCGCGACGACGGTCGCCTTGTCCTGCAATCCAGCCTCGACCATTGCCGGCATCGCCGACATTGCCATCTCGCCGGTTGTCGGGCCGGAAGTGCTCACTGGATCGACCCGGCTGAAATCGGGAACCGCGCAGAAGCTGGTGCTCAACATGCTGACCACCGCCAGCATGATCCGCATCGGCAAGAGCTACCAGAACCTGATGGTCGACCTCAACCCGTCCAACAAGAAGCTGGTCGCCAGGGCAACCAGGATCGTCATGCAGACGACCGGTTGCGCGGCGCAGCAAGCCAAGCAAGCGCTCGCCCAGACCGGCAACGATGTGAAGCTGGCGATCCTGGTGACGATCACCGGCATGGGCGTCGAGGAGGCGCGCGTGGCTCTCAGCAAGGCCAGGGGCTTCCTGCGAAAGGCAATCAGCGACACGACAGCATGAAGCCGCATGAGACATGACGGCAAAGCCGCATGGGACAAGACGGCGTGAAGCCGCATAGACTGGGCCGATACTCCAAAGCATGTGTGTCTTGGAAGCGGTCCGCAGAAACTGCAAGGCATCGAGTTCAATCATAATGGGAGACGAGAATGGTTCACTTCACAAGAAAGCTGCTGTCGGGCATCACGCTGGCCGCGATGCTCAGCGTGGCCGCGGTTTCAACGCAGGCGAATGCAGCGACGCTGCATATGGCCTGGTCGCAGGACGCCACCGGGCTTGATCCGCACAAGCAGACGGCCTTTTCGTCGCTGCGGCTGCTGGAGCTGATCTATGAGCCGCTGGTGCGGGTCGACGCCAGCCTGCAGATCATCCCCGCCATCGCCACCTCCTGGGAATTCTCCAAGGACGGCAAGGAGCTGACCTTCAAGCTCGATCCCAAGGCGAAATTCCAGGACGGCACGGCGGTGACCTCGGCCGACGTCAAGGCATCGTTCGAGCGCATCCTCGACGAGAAGACGGGCGCGGCCGCCCGCGCCAACTTCCTGTCGATCGCCAGCATCGACACGCCCGATGCGACGACCGTCGTGTTTCATCTCTCGCAGCCCGATGTGCCGATCCTGACGGCGATGAGCGACGTCAACGCGGCCATCGTTCCGGCAAGCGAAATCAAGGCCGGCTCGATCGGCACCAAGGCGGTCGGCTCGGGACCCTTCAAGCTCGACAAGTGGGACCCCAATGCCAAGGAAGTGCTGAGCGCCAACAAGGATTGGGCCGGCGGCCCGACCGGCGTCGACGGCATCGAAATCAGCGTGCTTCCCGATGAAGCCGCGATCCTGGCCGCCATGCGCACCAAGCAGATCGATTTCGCGCTGCTCAACGACCCGCTTGTCGCCACGCTGGTGCCCAAGGAAGCCAGCCTGCAGCTGAACCGCGTGCCGGTGCTCGCCTATCACGTGCTGCAGCTCAATCCCTCACGCAAGCCGATGACCGAGCTCAAGGTGCGCCAGGCCATCTCCTGCGCCATCGACCGGCAGGAGGTGCTCGACACCGCTTCGCTCGGCGAAGGCAAGGTGACGGGACCGCTGACCATCCCAGCTCTGGCGACCGATCCAAGCCAGCTGTTCTGCTACAAGCGCGATGTCGAAAAGGCCAAGAAGCTGATGGCGGAAGCCGGCTATGCCGACGGCTTTTCGGCGACCGTGATCGGCGCCACCGGCGAGCCGCCGACGGCGGCGGCGGAAGCCCAGGTCATCCAGTCGCAGCTGGCAGAGATCGGCGTCAAGCTCGACATCAAGATGATGGAGCTCAACGTCTATGTCGACGCCTGGCTGAAGGGCGACTTCGACATGGCGATCGCGCTCAATGGCGGGCGTGCCGACCCCTACACCATGTACAACCGCTACTGGACCAAGGCAGGCAATTTGCAGAAGGTGGCCAACTACATCGACGACACGCTCGACAGCCAGATGCAGAAAGGCCGCGCCGAGACCGACCCGGCGGCGCGCAAGGCGATCTTCGCCGAGTTCGAAAAGCACCTCGCCGAGATGTCGCCGTGGATCTGGCTCTACACCTCGTACAGCTATACGGCGCAGCAGAAGAACATCGCCGGGTTCGTACCGACGCCGACGGGCACGCTGTTCAGCTTGAGCAAGGTGACCATCCAGCAGTAGCCGGCGGCCTTGGACGAGAGGACTTCTTCGCGTGAATTATCTGATGCGACGACTGGCGACGTTTCCTCTCGTCCTGCTTGGCGTGTCCATCCTGGTCTTCGTTGCGATCCGGATGGTGCCGGGCGATTCGATCACGGCGATGCTGGGCACCGAGGCGGGCCTGCTGACGCCGGCGCAGCGTGACTCGCTCGCCGCCTATTTCGGCATCGACCAGCCCTGGTTCGTCCAGTACTGGCGCTGGATAGGCGGCATCCTGCACGGCAATCTCGGCATCTCGGTCACCTATGGCAGGCCGGTGCTCGACGTCATCGTCGAGCGCTTCCCGCTGACGCTCGAGCTGGCCATCCTGTCGATGATCATCGCGCTTGCGGTTGGCATGCCTGCCGGGATCTTTGCCGCTACGCACAATGAGAAACTGTCCGATCTCGGGGTACGCATCGTCGCCATGCTCGGCCAGTCGACACCGAGCTTCGTGCTTGGCCTGCTGATCATCTACACGCTGTCGGCCGGCTTCGGCGTGCTGCCGGCGATGGGCGAATTCGCGCCGCTCTGGCAGGATCCCTTGCGCAATCTCAGCCAGCTGATCCTGCCCGCTATCACGCTCGGTTTCGCCTTCGCGGCGTCGGTCACCCGCATATCGCGTTCGGCCATGCTCGACGTGCTGAGCGACGACTATGTGCGAACCGCGCGCAGCAAGGGCGCCTCGGCGCGCAGCGTCATCTGGCGGCATGCGCTGCCCAATGCGCTGATCCCGGTCGTCACGCTGAGCGGCATCGAGTTCGGCTATCTCCTCGGCGGCGCCGTCATCGTCGAGCAGATCTATGCGCTGCCCGGTCTTGGGCGCATGGTGCTGGATGCGATCCAGCAGCGCGACTATGCGCTGGTGCAAGGCGCCGTGCTGTTCATCGCCTTCAACTTCATGATCGTCAATCTCCTGGTCGACCTCGCCTACGTCGCGCTCGATCCGCGCATCCGGCTGGGAGAGCCGTAATGCGCATCCTGCGCGCCATCTTCGGCCACGGCAGCGGCCGCATCGGCGGCATCATCGTCGGCGTCTATCTGTTGGTCGCCATCCTCGGCATGCTGGGGCTGACGCCGCACAATCCCATCACGCAATACCGGGTCGACCGGCTGCATGCGCCCAACGGCGCCTACTGGATGGGCACCGACCTGTTCGGCCGCGACGTCGCCAGCCGGCTGATGGCGGGCGTCGGGCAGTCGTTCACGGTCGCCTTCTTCTCGGTCGCCTTCGCGACCCTTGCCGGCACGGTGCTGGGGCTGGCCGCGGCCTGGCTCGGCCGCCGCTGGGACGGCGTCCTGATGCGCATCATGGATGTGCTGCTGGCCTTTCCGGCAATCCTTTTGGCGCTGCTTATCGTCACGGTTGCCGGGCCGGGCACATGGACCAGCGTCGTTGCCATCGGCATCGTCTACACGCCGATCTTCACCCGCGTCGTGCGCGGCCCCGCTTTGTCGCTCAAGGCGCGCGAATTCGTCGACGCCGCGCGCACCTTCGGCAGCAGTTCGAGCTACATCGTCACGCGCCATTTGCTGCTCAACCTGGTGGCGCCGTTGACCGTCCAGGTGACGCTGGCGCTGGCCTGGGCGCTGTTGACGGAGGCGGGCCTGAGTTTCCTGGGGCTCGGCACGCAGCCGCCCGCCGCCTCGCTCGGCCTGATGCTGAGCGACAGCCGCAATCTGATGGAGACCGCGCCGTGGCTGATGATCTTCCCCGGGCTGGCGATCATGATCAGCATCCTCGGCTTCAACCTGCTTGGTGATGCCTTGCGCGACATCCTCGACCCGAAGATGCGGAGGGCGCCGGCATGACCCCGCTGCTGTCCGTATCGGACCTGCGTGTCGGCTTCGGCCGCAATCCGCAAGCCAATGAGGTGGTGCGCGGCGTCAGTTTCGACCTTGCCGACGGCGAGACACTGGCCATTGTCGGCGAGAGCGGCTCGGGCAAATCCGTCACTGCCTTGTCGATCAACCGTCTCATCGATTTCGGCGGCGGCCGCATCACTGGCGGCGCGATGAAGTTGAAGCGGGCCGATGGCAGCGTCTTCGACCTGATGACTGCTACCGAACCGCAACTGACCGGCATTCGCGGCGCCGAGATCGGCATGATCTTCCAGGAGCCGATGACCTCGCTCAATCCGATGCTGACCATCGGCAGGCAGATCGAGGAATCGTTTCGGCTGCACCGTGGGCTGACCGGCAGGCAAGCCACAGCGGCAGCCAAGGATGCGCTCGACCGCGTGCGCATTCCCGATGCCGCGCGGCGGCTGAAATACACGCCCAACCAGCTGTCCGGGGGAATGCTGCAGCGGGTGATGATCGCCATAGCGCTGGCCTGCAATCCGCGCCTGCTAATCGCCGACGAGCCGACGACGGCGCTCGACGTCACGGTGCAGGCGCAGATCATGGCGCTGCTGGCCGAGTTGAAGCGGGAAACCGGCATGTCGATGATCTTCATCACCCACGACATCGGGCTGGTCGCCGGCATCGCCGACAGGGTGATGGTTATGCAGAACGGGCGGGCCGTTGAGCAAGGCGAGCTGAACCAGATCCTCGACAATGCGCAGCATCCCTACACGCAGCATCTGCTGCAGGACGTGCCGCATTTCGCCAATGGCAGCGCGACGCGCGCCGACGGGCAGCGCGACACGGCTGCAAGCAAGGAACCGGCCTTGAAGGTGGATAACCTGGTTGTACGATTTCCCCTCAAGAGCAGCTTCTTCAGCCGCGCCACAGGCGCGGTGCATGCCGTCGATGGCGTCGATTTCGACCTGATGCCCGGCGAGACGCTGGCCATTGTCGGCGAGAGCGGTTCGGGCAAATCGACCACCGCGCGCGCCGTCCTGGGGCTGGTGCGGTCGACACGCGGCAGCTTCTCGGTCGGCGTCCGAAAGGCTTCGGCCGAGCAGAGCGCCCTGCCCGTGCAAATGGTGTTCCAGAACCCCTATGCCTCGCTCAATCCAAGGCTCAGCATCGAGAGCATCCTGGCCGAGCCGGTGATCGCCACCGGCGGCCGGGTGAATGCCGAGACGCGGGCCAGGATGGCAACCCTGCTGGAGCGCGTCGGCCTGCCGAAGAACAGCCTTGAACGCTACCCCCACGAATTCTCCGGCGGCCAGCGGCAAAGGCTGTGCATCGCCCGCGCGTTGATGCTCAACCCTTCCGTGGTCGTTCTCGATGAAGCGGTGTCGGCGCTCGATGTTTCGGTGCAGGCCAAGGTGCTGGAGTTGCTGGTCGACGTGCAGCGCGAGTTCGGGCTGGCCTATCTGTTCATCTCGCACGACATGGCCGTCGTCGAGCGGATCGCCCACCGGATCGCCGTCATCTATGCCGGCCAGATCGTCGAGATCGGCGACGCGACCTCGGTGCTGTCGAAGCCGCAACATTCCTATACGAAGAAGCTCATCGCCGCCGTTCCGACCATCGACCGGCGCCACGAACATTTCGAACTCGACACGCGCCAGGTCCCCTCGCTGGTGCGCCCGCAGGGGTACGAGCCGGCGCCGGCGAGATGGGAGCAGTTTGGGGCTGATCATATGGCGAGGGCGGAGGTGTGATTACTGTCCTGCAGGCACTTCCTGACTCGGCGGGACAGCACCCCCCTCTGTCCTGCCGGACATCTCCCCCGCAAGGGGGGAGATTGGATGTCGCATCGGCCTTCGCCAATCTCCAAAGTCTGAAGGCTGACGGCGCGCACGAACTGCCAATCTCCCCCCTTGCGGGGGAGATGCCCGGCAGGGCAGAGGGGGGTGGGACGGAACGCTGCCTTTCAGATGGAGGCTCGTGTTGAGCACCCTCGCCCAGCTTTTCGATCGCGCGTTCGCACCGCTGAAGGCCGCAGTCGCCGCCAAGCGCATCCCCGGCGGCGTCCTCGGCATTGTCGACAAAAATGGCGAGCGCGTCGTCAGGTCGGTCGGCTCCGCGCAACTCGTACCGAAGTTGCGACCAATGCACGACCAAACCTGGTTCGACCTGGCGTCCTTGACCAAGGTGATCTTTACGACACCGCGCATCCTGGCGCTGGCGGAAGACGACGCCATCGATCTCGATGCGCCGCTGATCTCCGCTCTGCCGGATCTTCGCCAGTATGATGCAGAGGCCTGGGAGCGGAAAGTGACTTTTCGCCAGTGTCTTGGCCACCAGACGCCGTTTCCCGCTGTCGAACCGATCTACACCTATGGGCGAGATCCCGAGCTGCTGCGCGCCTTCATCTTGCAGCGCGAATGGCGAGCCCGCGACCCGGTCTATTCCGACATCAACTTCATCCTGCTCGGCTTTGCGTTGGAGCGGCTGTCGGGAAAAACAATCTGGAACATGGATCCCGGCCCGGGCTTCGCTTTTTCCGCCGAGCCGGATGCGTCAGCCGCGACCGAGGACTGCACCTGGCGCCATCGCGTTTTGTCCGGCGAGGTCCACGACGACAATTGCTCGGCGCTGCAAGGGGCCGGACATGCCGGCCTGTTCGGAACAGCCGCGTCCGTCCTCGATTTCGCGCAGGGGCTATTGGACGGCACCGGCGCGTCCGAGCGTTCGATCGCGCTGATGCGCACGCCCTTGTCCGCAACCCGCACGCATGGCTGGGAGCGCCCCTATGAGGGATGGTCCGGCGGGGCGTTGTGCAGCCCGGGAACCATCGGCCACACCGGCTTTACCGGCACGGGACTGTGGATCGACTTCGACAGCGGCAAGGCCTGGACCTTGCTCACCAACCGGATCCATCCGACACGTCATTTCGACAGCGGAATCGCTCCGCTTCGGCAGGCGGTCGGCGATCTTGTCAACGAGGATTATTAGGGAAGTGACCATGGAACCAATCTGGGCCGTAGGCCTGATGACCGGCACCGTGCTTGACGGCAACATCGACGTCGCGCTGATCAAGACCGATGGTGAGCGGATCGACGATTTCGGCACCTATCGGCTGATGCCCTATCCCCCGTCGATCCGCTCGCTGCTGGAAGAGACGCTGAGCGAGGCAAGGGCCTGGAATTTCACCGGGCCGGAGCCGGCGATATTTCGCAAGGCGGAGGAAGCCCTGACTCGTGCCCAGTCGGCGGCGGTCAAGGAACTCGTCGAAGGTTACGGCATGACGATGGCCGATATCGGCGTCGTCGGCTTTCACGGCCAGACCGTCCTGCATCGCGCGCCGCAGGTGGGCAGGCTCGGCCAGACCCGGCAGCTCGGCGACGGCGAATTGATGCACGCCCTGTTGGGCACCAAGGTCGCCTATGACTTCCGCTCGGCCGACATGCGCGCCGGCGGGCAAGGCGCGCCGTTGGCCGCTGCCTATCACACCGCTTTGATGCGCAGCGCCGGCGCCAGCGGCGAGGTGGCGGTGCTCAACCTCGGCGGCGTCGCCAACATCACCTGGTGGGATGGCGCCGACAATGTCGTTGCCTTTGACACCGGCCCCGCCAACGCGCCGCTCAACGATTTCATCAAGTCAAAAGGGCTCGGCGACATGGACCGCGACGGCGCGCTTGGCCGGGCGGGAACGGTCGACGAGGCACGGCTGGCCAAGCTGCTGCAGCATCCTTATCTGACCAAGCCGTATCCCAAATCGCTGGACCGTTTCGACTTCGGCGCCGCCATGGCGGACGGCATGAATGCCGAGGATGGCGCAGCCCTTTTGACCGCCTTCACCGCTGCCGCCGTCGGCAAGGCGCTCGACCTGTTGCCGCGCCGCCCGAAAAAACTCGTGGTCAGCGGCGGTGGCCGCCACAACCCGACAATGATGGCGATGCTCGCCAGCCGCGCCGGCGTCGAGGTGGTGCAGGCCGAAAGCCTTGGCTGGAGCGGCGACGCTGTGGAGGCCGAGTGCTTTGCCTTCCTCGCGGTCCGCGTGCTGAGGGGTCTGCCGATCAGCTTCCCGAGCACGACCGGTGCGCCGCAGCCGATGCGCGGCGGACGGCTCGCCGGTTAGTCAGGCCCTGGAAGCGTCTTCCGCAGGAAGATGCGGCTGCGGCCGACAGGGAAATCGGCAAGCGTTCCGAAGGGCTGATAGCCCTGGCGCTGGTAGACCTTGGCGGCGTGCGGATTGAAGGTGTCGATCCAGGCATTCCGACAGCCGCGCGCCACCGCTTCCTGCTCGGCCGCATCCAGCATGTTGCCGGCCATCTGCTGGCCGCGCAGCCTTTCATCGACCCACAGCCACTGCACATAGAGCCAGCCCCAGGCGGTGTAGCCCGAGATGCCGGCGACGACAGTGCCGTCTTCGTCGCGCACGAACACGGCCAGGGCCTTTCTTTCGGAAGCACCGACATCGCCGTCGTTGAACGCCGTCAACCGTTCGGCGAGAAAGGTGAGTTCTTGCGGCGAGGGATTTGCCGTCGTTTCAAGTGTCGTCTTCATGGCCTTTTCCGAATAAGGGGCACGATGCTTGCGCAATGTTCATATCTGGCCCCGAACAGGGTGCGTATCCGCATCGCCGCCATTGCGAAACTCGGACGCTGCAATGCCGTAGCGCTTGAGCTTGTCGTAGAAGGTCTTGCGCGGCACGCCGAGTGCGTCGATGGCGCTGCGCACATCGCCGCCGTGGTCGCGCAGTGCGTCGCGGATGAGTTGCGCCTCGTAGTGGCCGACCCGTTCGGGCAGTGTGGCCGCCGGCTCCGGCAAGTGCGCGGGAACCGCTTTCGTGTCGTCGTCCGGACCGAGGCCGAGGGCGACGCGATCGGCAAAATGCGCAAGCTCGCGCACATTGCCCGGCCATGCATGCGACTGGAGATGGTCGCTGACCGCTGCGTTGACCCTGGCGACCGGCCGGCCGAACCGTTCCGCGGCTTTGCCGAGGAAATGGCCGAACAGCATCGGGATGTCGCCGCGCCGCTCGCGCAAGGGCGGAATGCGCAACGTCACCACGTTGAGGCGGAAATAGAGATCCTCGCGAAAGTCGCCGCGCTGGTCCTGCCGTCCGAGATCCACCTTTGTCGCCGCGACGACCCGCAGGTCGACGCGCCGGGTCTCGTTCGAGCCAAGCGGGGTAACACTACGCGTTTCGAGCACACGCAGCAGCTTGACCTGGAGGGCCGGCGGCATGGATTCGATCTCGTCGAGGAACAACGTGCCGCCACTGGAATGCTCGATGCGGCCGATCCGTCGCCGCTGCGCGCCGGTGAACGCGCCCGCCTCGTGGCCGAACAGCTCGCTTTCTATGACGGTCTCCGGCAGGGCACCGCAATTCAGCGCCACGAAGGGCTTTGCGCGCCGCCGCCCCCATCTGTGCAGGAGGTCGGCCACCACCTCCTTGCCGGTTCCGGTCTCCCCTTCCACCAGCACGTCGACGTCCATGTCGGCGATCTGCCGCAAGGTCTCGCGCAACCGCCGGATGGCTGGCGCTTCGCCGATCAGCGGCAGGCCGTCGGCAGCCTGCGCCGCGGCTTCTCGCAGCCGCCGGTTCTCCATCACCAGCCGCCGCTTCTCCGATGCCCGTCTGAGTGCCTCGACGAGGCGGTCACTGGCATAGGGTTTCGGGATGAAATCATAGACGCCATCCTTGAGCGCTGCCACCGCGAGATCGACGTCGCCATGCCCGGTGACCAGGATCACCGGTATGTCCGGGTCGATCGCCTTGACGCGATCGAACAGCTGCAGCCCGTTCATGCCCGGCATGCGGATGTCGCTGACGACCACGCCCTCGAAATTCCTGTCGACGACGGTAAGCGCCGCCTCGGCCGCCCCGAGCGCGACCACCGCGAAGCCGGCAAGCTCGAACAATTGCGTGGTGGCGTGAAGCAGGTCCGCATCGTCCTCGACGAGCGCCACCAGCCCTGATGCGTCTGTCATTCAATTCGCCTCAAGTCGATGGTGAAGGATGCGCCGCCGGCGCTGCCGGGATCGAGCCGCAGCGTGCCGCCCAATTCCTGGGCGATCTCCTGCGAGATCACCAGTCCGAGGCCAAGCCCCTTCTCCTTGGTGGTCTGGAACGGCATGAACAGATTGCCGGCCGCCTCCGGACCGAGGCCAGGGCCGTTGTCGCGCACCGAAATCAGCACCCTGTTGTCGCGCTCGGCGATGTCGATCTCGATGCGGGGATCGGGCTGGTCCTTCATCGCGTCCAGCGCATTCTGCAACAGGTTGACGAGGATCTGCTCGAGCCGGATACGGCTGGCCATGACCACCGGCGACGCGCTGCCGCGCGGCTTGACGATAGTCACGCCGGAATCACGGATGCGGCCGGACAGAAGCGACAGTGCGCCGTCGATCGCCTCGCGCACCGGCAATGGCGAGGCGGCGACTCCTGGCCGCCGGGCAAAGGTGCGCAAGGTGCTGGTGATCGCGCCGATGCGCTCGGTCATTGATACGATCGATGTCAGATTGCCGCTGACCGGCTCGGTCTTGCCGGTGTCGAGGAAGCGGCCGGCGTTCTCGGCATAGGTGCGGATGGCGGCGACAGGCTGGTTGATCTCGTGCGCCACGCCGGCGGCGATCTGGCCGAGGATGGAAAGCCGGTTGGCCTGGGCGAGATCGTCACGCAGCCGGCGGACCTTGGCTTCGGCGTTCTCACGCTCGGCGATTTCCCCGGCAAGTGCGGTGTTGGAGCGCGTCAGCTCGGCCGTCCGGGTGCTGACCCGGCTCTCCAGTTCGGCATTCATGCGCGCCAGCGCCTCCTGCCGCAGCCGGCGGGCACGCCTGCGCCGGGTCAGCACGAAGGCGAGCAGGCCCATGAGCAGCAACCCAAGCAGCGTGGTCAGGCGCGCCGTGTTGGCGGCGGACGACAAAGCCGCGTCGGCGGGCGTCAGCAGCCACAGACGCCAGCCGGGCACCGCACCGGGCAGGTCCTGCACCACTTCAACGAACTGGCGCGGCTTTCCGGAGCTGTCGATTGTCGCCAGGCCGTCACCGGCACCGCGTCGCAACGGCAGCGGTTCGAAGCCGGCATCGGCCAGCTGAAGTTGCTCGCGGGCAGCGGCGGCGTCCTGCGCCGAGAGTGGCGCCAGGGCATGAAACCGCCACTCGGGCTGGCTGGTGGCCAGCACCACGCCGCGTTCGTCGGTGACGAAAACAAGAAAGCCGCTCGAGCGCCAATTGGCTTCGACGCGGTCGAGTTCGACCTTCAGCACCACAACGCCAAGCGGCTTGCCGCCATCATCGACGCGGCTGGCGAGGTAAAGACCCGGCCGGCCGCTGATCGTGCCGAGGCCATATTGGCTGGCAGCACCCTTGGCCATTGCCTCCTGGAAATAGTGACGAAAATTATAGTCGATGCCGACAAAGCTCGTCGGCTCGCCTGCGTTGCTGGCGGCGATTGCGATGCCTGCTGTGTCGATGACATAGATGGCGGACGCCGATGCATCGCCGGCAATCGCCCTGAGCTTGTCGTTGAGGGCCGCTTCTTGCATCTTTCCGGCCCGGCGCAGCGCCCCGCGCACGGCATCGTCGCGTGACAGCACCAATGGAACCAGGCGCTGCTTTTCGATTTCGCCGGTCAGGGTTCCCGCCGCCAGGGGCAGGGCGGCAAGCGCTCCGTCGCGCAGATTGTCGGCCGCCTGGCCGGTGGCGATGCGCCCGGCGATGGCGATCGCGCCTGCCAGAACCGCAAGAGCGACGACCACGACACGCCAGCGGCCATCGCGCAGCCGGGCCCCCGCTTCGCGCAGCAATTCACGGCCGGCCGCGTATCCCCTATCGATGCCTGCTTGCGACGTCTGCCCTCTCCCTTTTCCTCGCGGCCCGTTTTTCCCCCGCAGCCTTGGGGCCCAGTGTAATGCGAAATTCCGCCCAGGCAAACGCTGCCTGTGCGGAAATCCGCACAGGCATTCGCGGCAAAGCGGCTGACAACCCGCCGAAATCCAGGGATTCCGGCCTTTCACCGATCTGGCACAGCGCTTGCAAAAGTCCTTGCAGCGGCGCGCGACCGGAGCGCCGCGATGGGAGAAGTCACGCAGGGCGGTGCATTTCCGCCCCTCCGGCAAGGGAGAGTTCGATGCACATCGCAGACCAATCAGGCGCGCCTTCCGCGCAGCGCAAGCCTTTCTATGCCCAACTCTACGTGCAGGTGCTCGTCGCGATCACCGTCGGCATCCTGCTCGGTCACTTCTATCCGTCGATCGGCGAGAGCATGAAGCCGCTCGGCGACGCCTTCATCAAGCTGGTCAAGATGATCATCGCCCCGGTCATCTTCCTGACCGTAGCGACCGGCATCGCCGGCATGAGCGACCTGCAGAAGGTCGGACGTGTGGCCGGCAAGGCGATGCTCTACTTCCTCACCTTCTCGACGCTGGCGCTGATAATCGGCCTTGTCGTGGCCAATGTCGTGCAGCCGGGTGCCGGCTTCAACATCGACCCGGCGACACTCGACGCCTCGACCGTCAACACCTATGCCGCAAAGGCGCATGACCAGTCGGTCACCGGCTTCCTGATGAACATCATCCCGACGACGATCGTCGGTGCCTTCGCCGACGGCGACATCCTGCAGGTGCTGTTCTTTTCGGTGCTGTTCGGTATTTCGCTGGCGCTGGTCGGCGACAAGGGCACGCCCGTCCTCAACTTCCTGCAGGCGCTAACGACGCCGATCTTCAAGCTGGTCAGCGTGCTGATGAAGGCCGCACCGATCGGTGCCTTCGGCGCCATGGCGTTCACCATCGGCAAATACGGCATCGGCGCGGTCATCAACCTCGCCATGCTGGTCGGCACCTTCTACGTGACGTCGCTGCTGTTCGTGTTCGTCGTGCTGGGTGCTGTCTGCCGCTATAACGGGTTCTCGATCCTGTCCTTGATCCGCTACATCAAGGAAGAGCTGCTGCTGGTGCTGGGAACGTCCTCATCGGAAGCCGCCCTGCCGTCGCTGATGGAAAAGATGGAGAAGGCCGGCGCCAAGCGCTCGGTGGTCGGCCTGGTCATCCCGACCGGCTATTCCTTCAACCTCGACGGCACCAACATCTACATGACGCTGGCGGCACTGTTCATCGCGCAGGCGACCAACATCCATTTGTCGATCGGCGACCAGATCCTGCTGCTGCTGGTTGCGATGCTTTCCTCCAAGGGCGCCGCCGGCATCACCGGAGCCGGATTCATCACCCTGGCCGCCACGCTGTCGGTCGTTCCGGCGGTGCCGGTCGCCGGCATGGCGCTGATCCTCGGCGTCGACCGCTTCATGTCGGAGTGCCGGGCGCTGACCAACTTCGTCGGCAATGCCGTCGCCACGCTGGTCGTCGCCCGCTGGGAAGGCGAACTCGACGAAGCCAAGCTCGCCAGGGCATTGGCGGGCACGGCCGACGACAGCCTGCCGGCTGATCTCGTTCCCGCCGAGTAATCCGAGCGCTTCAACACCAATCAGCGGCCGGAAGCCCATGGCTTCCGGCCGCTGCCGTACAGGTGACAACGATGTCAGGCGGTTTTGCGCAGCGGTGCCAGCGCCTTGCCGTCGGCGGCGAAGAGATGGCAGCGGGAGGGGTCGGCCTGCATGGCAATGGGGCTGTGCAGCGGTGTCGTGTCGATGCCCTCGGTCTGCACGACCAGCCTCGTCTTCTCGCCGATCTCGGCATGCAGGATGGTCAAGCCGCCGAGCCGTTCGGCCAGCACCGCCTCGCCCTTGAACTGGCCCGCATCCGCGATGCGGATATGTTCCGGCCGGATGCCGAGCAGCAGCTCGCTGTCTTGTGCAAGCGCGCCCGCCTCGACCGGAACGACCAGGCTGGGTCCGCCCGGCAGGGCAACGGCAACGCCATCCGCGTTGGCGGACAGAACCCTGACCGGCAGCATGTTCATCTTCGGCGAGCCGATGAAGCCGGCGACGAAGACATTGGCTGGCCTGGCATAGAGGTCGAGCGGCGTGCCAACCTGTTCGATCGTGCCGCCATTGAGGACGACGATCTTGTCGGCCATGGTCATCGCCTCGGTCTGGTCGTGCGTGACATAGACGATGGTGGCGGCGAGCCGCTCGTGCAGTTGCATCAGCTCCAGCCGCATGTTGACGCGGAGCGCCGCGTCGAGGTTCGACAGCGGTTCGTCGAACAGGAACACCTTCGGCTGGCGCACGATCGCGCGGCCGATGGCGACACGCTGGCGCTGGCCGCCGGACAGCTCCTTCGGCCGCCGCTCGAGCAGATGTGACAGCTGCAGCACCTCGGCCGCCGCCTTGACCTTGGCGTCACGCTCGACGACCGGCAGCCCGGCGATCTTCAGCGCAAAACCCATATTTTCGGCGACCGTCATATGCGGATAGAGCGCATAGGACTGGAACACCATGGCGAGGCCGCGCTCGGAGGGATCGACCTCATTGATGCGCGCGCCATCAAGCATCAGCTCGCCGGAGGTGATCTTCTCGAGACCGGCGATCATGCGCAGCAGCGTCGACTTCCCGCAGCCCGACGGGCCGACGAAGACGACGAACTCGCGGTCGCCGACATCGAGGTCGACGCCCTTGATCACCTCGGCATTGCCATAGGATTTGCGCACGCCGCGCAGCTTGAGCTCAGCCATTGAAGTCCCTCCTCGCATCCGGATATGTGCTTGGACCGACAGGCATGCGTGCCGCCAGCGTACCTCCGTCATCGAACAGGACAAGGCTGGCGGCACCAACCAGCCCGGCGTGGCGGCCAAGCTGGGCCTGAACGACCGGCACGTCGCGATAGGCACGCATGGCCCGCTGCCTGATGGTCGCCTCGATGGCAGGCGCCATGAGGTCGAGGCCATTGGCAATGCCGCCGCCGACGACCAGCACGTCAGGCGAATAAAGATGCAAAAGATTGGTGAAGCCGATGCCCAGCCAGCGCGCTTCCTCCTCGAGCAGGGCCAAGGCAAGCTCGTCCTGCAGCCGTGCCGCCTCGACCACGTGACGGCCGGTCACTTCACCGTTGCCCGAGAGGCGCCGCAGCGCCGAGCCATCAAAGGGTGCTGTCGCGGCGTTGGCGCGGCGGCCGAGCGCGGTGCCCGAGGCAATGGCCTCGAAGCAGCCGACGACGCCGCACATGCAGCGCTCGCCTTCATTGGTGATGGTCATGTGGCCGATCTCGGCGGCAAGGCCACGGCGGCCATGGAGTATGCGCCCGTCGACGACGACGCCGCCGCCGATGCCGGTGGAGACCGTGACGAAGACCAGCGAGCGGGCGCCGTGGCCGGCGCCGAAGCGCCATTCGCCGAGTGCCGCGGCATTGGCGTCGTTCTCCAGCCGCACCGGCAGGCCGAGCCGCCGTTCGAGGATATCGGCAAGCGGCACGTCCAGCCAGCCGGCGAGTGTCGGCGGTCCGACGGCGATGCCGGCCAGCGGATCGAGCGGTCCCGGCGCGCCGACGCCGACGCCGACGATGGCGAGCGCCGGGGCCTCGGCGTGGATGGTCGCGGCCAGCGCCTCGATCTGGCCGATCACCACTTCGGGACCGGCTTGCGCCTGCGTCGGCACTGCGGCGAACGCCAGGATCTTGCCTTCACGGTCGACCAGGGCGGCACGAAGCTCGGTGCCACCAAGATCGATCGCAAGGGCGGCTTCGTTGCTCATGCCGCGACCTTCAGGCCATGCAGCCAGCCGATGCGGCCGGCCAGATCCTTGTCGCCGAAGGCGAGCGAGCCGAGGACCACGGTTTCGGCGCCGGCGGCACGCAGCAACGGCACCGTCTCGTGGCGGATGCCGCCATCGGCGGCAAGAACCACGGCCGCCTCGCGGCCGGCCTCTCTCAGGATGGCGCGGGCAGCGCCCAGCCTGCCGCAGGCCTCGTCCGACAGGCTCTGCCCCTTGACGCCGATGGCAGTGCCAAGCAGCGTGACGAAAGCCACCTCGGAGACGAAAGGCGTCACCGTCTCGACCGGTGTCTCCAGCCTGAGCACCACGCCGGCTTCGGCACCGAGTTCGCGTGCCAGCCGGACGGCGCGCAATCCCGCCTCGCCGTTCTCGGCATGGACGCTGATCATGTCGGCGCCGGCCTCGATGAACTGGCGCGTCTGCGACTCGACTACGGCCGCATCGACCATCAGATGAACATGGATGGGTCTGGCCGTCAGCCCAGCGATGCGGGCGACAAGATCGGGAAAGAACAGGAAGGAAGGGGCGAAATGACCGTCCGCCACATCGATGTGGTGAAGGTCGACATAGGGCTCGATGCGCTTCAGATCGCGCTCGAAATTGACGAGGTCGGCGGACCACAGCGAGAATTCAGCGATCATGCGATCGCGCGGCAATGCGGCGATGGCGGCCTGGCCTGAGAGAGGTTTCGAGATCATGGCTGGTCCTGGTTGTTGAAGCGATCCTCGAGGAAGCCCGCGATAGCGGTGCGGACGTCGGCGAAATGACGATCCTTGTCGGTGGCCTTCGGCGTCACCTCGGCAAAGGCGGCGTTTGGGATGACGTCGGCGAGGAAACGGGCGGTCGGCAGCGGATGGATAAGATCGACGCCGCTACCGATGACCAGCGTGGGGATAGCGAGATTGCCGGCAGCCGCCGGCGTGACGCCGGGCCCATCGTTTGCGATCGCCCGCATCACCTCGGCGAAGACAGCCGCATCTTCGCGCTCGAAGAAACCAAGCAGGGACGCAAGATTGTCCGGCGCTTCCCCACGAAAGCGGGCGGCGGTGACCGAGGTTGCAAAGGCGTTGCGCGCGTCCTCCAGCGGGCGATCGCGGATGAGCTTCGCCACCTCCGAAAAGGGCTGCATGTTCTGCGGCGCCGCATCGAAGCGCCAGGCCGGGCGCACCAGCACCAAACCCAGGACACGGTCCGCGTGATGGCTTGCAAGCCTGAGCGCGATCGCCGCGCCCATCGAGACGCCGCCTGCGACGAAACGGTCGAGCCCGGCCGCGTCGGCGGCGGCCAGCACGTCGTCGGCAAACATGGCGATCGAAAAGGGCCGCGTCGAGCCGGCGCCGGAGCCGCCGTGTGCGCGGCATTCGACGGTCAGCCGGCGGTATGACCGACTGTCGGGAAAATTCTGCGCCACCTGCGCCGCATCACCGCCGAGACCATGCTGGAAGATGACCGGAAACCCCCGCCCTGTATCGAAGACACAAAGCGCCGCATCGTCGCGAAGCATGACCGTCGGCGCGGCGTCCATCAAAGGAGCCTCCGCAGGAAGGCGGCGACGCCGGGGGCTTCGCCGGCGGACAGCCCGTGGGTGACGAGCGCCCCGTCGAAGCCCATCGCCTTCAGCCGCGCGATGAAATCCGGGAAGTCGACGATGCCTTGGCCGGCGGTGGCAAAGCGGCCGTCACCAAAACGGTCCTTGGCGTGCGCCATGGCGATGTGGCCCGCCGCTTCGTCGATCGCGGCATCGACAACGGCGCGCGCCTCGCCGGGCGTCGCGTGTTCGAACAGGTTTGCCGGATCAAGCACGATCTTCAGGCGCTTCGATCCCATCTCGGCGATCAGCCTGCTGGCATCCTTCGCAGAGGTGACGATGTTGGCCTGCTCGGGCTCGATGCCGAGATCGACACCGGCGGTTTCGGCCAGCGCCAGCGCCTTCGCCATCTCGGTGGCCATGTCGGACCAGGCCGCCGGGTCGGCATTGTCGGGATGGTATGCCCATTGGTCGGCGGCGTTGCGCGAGCCGGTGCAGAGCGTGACCAGGGGAATGTCCAGGGCAGCAGCAGCCTCGATGACGACGGCAAGGCGCCTGAGGCCATCGTCGCGGACGGCCTTGTCGGGATGCACCATGTTGTAGGTGCCCGATAGTGCCGCGAGCGAAACACCGCTCGACTGCGTGGCGGCGCGGATCGCCGCGATGGCGTCCGACGGCACGGCATCCGGCATTGACGGCAGGCCGGCGCAGGCGAGGTTGAACTGCGTGGTCTCATAGCCAGCATGCCGCACGGCAGCCAGCACGGCGGCTGGCTCGGCGCCTGGAAAGGTCTTGGCGAAAATGCCGAGACGCATCACACCGCCCCCGAAACCGAGGCGAGCTCAACCCACTCGCCTGATACCACCGAGCGCGCGATGGCGACCATGGCGCGGATCGACGCGACGCCGTCCTCGACGTTGGCGCCGCGCATCGGCGCGCCTTCGAGCACCGTTTCGGCAAGAGCTTCCAGCTGGCGCCGGAAGAAATGGCCGTCAGCGCCGAGCGGCTTGTGCGCCGTGGCCGTCTTCTCGTGAAAGATCTCGACCTCGCTGGCGCGGAAGTACCAAGGGTTGAAGGTCTTGGCGAGGACAGAGCCATGCTCGCCATAGAGCTGGAAACCTTCGTGCCAGTCCATCCGCACGGCGACGGTGAGATCGAGATGGCCGAGCGCGCCGCTGGCGAATTCGGTCTCGACGAACCAGCAATAGGCGCCGAAACGCTCGTTGAGGCGGGCGCGCACGGCGACGATATCGCCGCACAGGAAGCGCGCCGTGTCGACGAGATGCGAGCCGTGCGCCAGCATGAAATACTGCCTGAGATCAGCCTTCGGATTGCCGCTCGGTTTCCTCGCCAGTTTGCTGGTGACGGGCAGCGGCTGAACGGCATCGGTGTTGGTATAGCGATGGGTGGAATCGCAGTACCAGGCCTTCAGCGCCAGCACGTCGCCGATCTCGTCGCGGACGAAATCGCGCGCCGCCTCCAGCGCGGGATCGAAGCGCTTCATGTGGCCGACCTGCAGGACCTTGCCGGAGCGCCTGACCGCCGCGGCCAGCGCCTCGCCCTCCTCCACCGACGTGCCTATCGGCTTTTCGCACAGCACATGCTTGCCGGCATCGAGCGCCTTGATCGACATCGGCACGTGATAGGCGTCCGAGGTGGCGACGATCACCGCTTCCAGTTCGGGATCCGCGAGCATCGCGTCATAGTCGGCATACATTTTCCGCGGTTCGTAGGTGGCACCCATGCGGGCGAGGAGGTCGGGTGCCGCGTCGCAGATGGCATAGAGATCGGCATTGCTGGCCTTGGCGCAGGATTGCAGATGCGCAAACTGCGCGATGGGGCCGCAACCGAGCACGCCGACCCTGAGGCGTCTGTCCTGTTTCTTGATCATCGTCTCGTTCTTCAGGCGCCGTAGGCGCGCATTGTCAGGCGGTTGGTCTTGACCGCGCCGGCGGGGTCGGCGGCGGCGGCGTCGGATTCCTCTTCGAGCACCAGCCAGCCGGTGAAACGCGGTGCGGTGCCGGCGATCTCGATGACCGCCGGGGTGTCGCAGACGCCTTGGCCGAGCATGGCCCAGGTGCCCTTGGCGTCGACGTCCTTGAGATGAATGTAACGGATGCGGTCACGGTGGGTGCGCAGCGTGTCGAGCATGTCCTTGTGGCCGCGCAGGATGTGGCCGGTATCCGGCACCCAGCCGACCAGACCGGGGTCGAGCAAGGCAAAGATCGTGTCGTAGTCGGCGCGGTCGAAGAGCAGCGTGTTGTGGTGCGAACTCGGATGCAGCGCGACATCCACACCGGCCTTGCGGCCGATCTCGGCGGCGCGATTGTAGAATTCGGCCGATATGGCGAACTTATCTTCGCGCGGACCGTCGGAGACGACCGTCGCCGAGCCGATTGAGACCAGTGCGCCGGGAAAGTTCGCGGCAAACCCTGTCCAGCGCCGGGCGGCTTCGAGGTCGCTTTCCAGCGCCTCTTTCAACGTGAAACCGCTCTTCGAGCCAAAGGCAAAGGAGACGAGGGAGAGGCCTCGGGCATCGAGCGCAGCAGCGAATTCGGCCGGGCTGTCGGCATAGCGGCCGATCATGGTGTCGGTGATCTCGATGCCGGCGTAGCCGCCGTCTTCTATCGCCTTCAACAGATCGTCGGGGCCGCCAGTCCAGCCTTTGCCCAGCATTTCCCAGGTGAAGGTCTGGCAGCCGACCTTGAGCTTCGTCGTCGTCATGTCGTTCATTCCTTGACGCCGCCCTGGGTCAGTCCTTCGATGATGTGGCGCTGGAAGAACAGCACCAGGAGGATCAAGGGCACGGTCACAACGGCGGAAGCCGCGGCGATGTCACCCCAGGGGACGTAATAGAGGTTGGTGAAGTTGGCGATGCCGACCGGTATCGTCTGCCGGTCGATGTTGGAGGTGAAGGCGAGCGCGAACAGGAATTCGTTCCACGCGGTGATGAAGGCGAGCAGGCCGGTGGTCACCAGGCTCGGCAGCGACATCGGCAGGATAATGCGCCAGAGCAGGCCGGGCACGCTGACGCCGTCCATGCGCGCCGCCTCGTCGATCTCGCGCGGCAGCGTCTCGAAATAGCCGAACAACACCCAGGTCACCAGCGGCAGGCCGAGTGCCAGGTAGGTGATGATCAGCGCCGTGTAGGTGTCGAGCAGGCCGAGATTGGTGGCGACCAGATAGAGCGGGCCGACCAGCGCGATCTGCGGGAACATCGACACAGAAAGGATGACCATCAGAATGCCGAAGCGGCCCTTGATGTTGAGCCGCGACAGCGCGAAGGCGGCCAGCGAGCCGACGAACAGGCAGAGGAACGTCGTCGCCAGGGAGACCACCAGCGAGTTCCAGACGTAGCGGTGAAGCTGCTTCTCGACAAAGGCGTTGTAGTAGTGCTCCAGCGTGAAGGGATCCGGGATCAGCGACGGCGAGCCTGACGTCAGCGCCTTGTCAAGCTGGAACGAGGTCGAGAACTGCCAGATGAACGGACCGCCCGACCAGACGAGGATCAGCAAGGCGCCGAGATAGATGGCGAAGGTCTGCAGCGGCGAGCGCGTGTCGTTCACTGCGCTCTCCTGATCTGGCGGACGAGGTACAGGCAGAACACCAGCGCGATGATGCCCTCGGTGACGAACATCGCCGTCGAGACGGCCGAGCCGTAGCCGAACTGCAGCGTCGAAAAGAGCACCTTGTAGGACAGCGTCGACAGCGTTTCAGTCGAATCGGCCGGGCCACCGCCGGTCAGCACGTAGACGAGGTCAAAGACGCGGAAGGCGTCGAGCGCGCGGAACAGGCCGGCGATCAGCAAGGTCGGCATCAACAGCGGCAGGCGGATGTACCAGAAGGTGATCCAACCCTTGGCGCCATCCATGCGCGCCGCCTCGATCAGCGAATTGGGCACGGTCTGCAACCCGGTCAGAAGCAGCAGCGCCATGAACGGCGTCGTCTTCCAGACATCGGCGATGATGATGGTGATCATCGCCGTGTCGGTGGAGCCGTACCAGTTGATGTTCTGGTCGATCAGCCCGGCATGCAGGAGGATGTAGTTGATGATGCCGTTCTGGCCGTCGAACAGCCAGCCGAACATCTTGGAGGTGACGACGGTGGGCATCGCCCACGGCACTAGCATGGCCGCGCGGACGAGCCCCCGCCCCTTGAAGGCTTCGCACAGGATGAGCGCCATGCCGAGCCCGATCACCGTCTCCAGCACGGTCGAAGCGGTGGTGAACCAGATCGTGTGCCACCACGCATTCCAGAACTGCGGGTCGCCCCACAGCTCGACATAGTTGGAGAAGCCGGTGAAATCCTGTTCCTGCGTGATCAGCGAGGTGTTGGTGAGCGACAGGTAGAGCCCGTTGACGATCGGGTAGAAGGAGACCGACGCCAGCGACACGAAGGCCGGCGTCAGCAGGAGCAAGGCCCACAAGGCGCCCGGAAGCGCCTTGCCGAGACGCCGCGGCCGGCCGACACTGGGAATGGTGGCCGCCGCGGACATTGGTTCAGCCTACGATCTTGTCGATTTGCGCCGCCGTCGCGTCCATCTCGGCCTGGACATTACCGGAGACCAGCGCCTTGGAGATGCCGGACTGCAAGGCAAGCGTCACTTTCGCGTATTCAGGCGTGATCGGCCGCGCCGTGGCGCCGGTGAAGACTTTCTCCAGGCTGGCCATGAACGGCTGTTCCTTCTTGATCTGTGCGTCCTGGAACAGCGCCGGCCGCGTCGGTGCGAGGCCGAAGTTCAGCGCGATGCGGTGCTGGACCTCGGTCGACGACAGCCAGGTCAAGAGCTCGATCGCGGCTTCGCGCTGCTTCGAGTTGGCATTGACGCCGAGCTGGTAGCCGCCGAGGCAGGCCGAGCTCTTGCCGCCGGGGAACGACGGCAGCGGCGCGACGCCGACCTTGTCGACCACCTGGGAAGCCTTGGCGTCCTGGGCAATCGGGTAGACATACGACCAGTTGCGCATGAACATCGCCTTGCCCGAGGTAAAGGGCTGACGCGACGGTTCCTCGTCCCAGGACAGCACGTCCTTCGGGCTGATCTTGTTGGTGGCGAGGGTGTCGTGCAGGAACTGGATCGCCTCTACCGCGCCCTTCTGGTTGATCAGCGACGACTTGCCGTCGGGCGCCAGGATGGCGCCGTTGTTGGAGGTGATGATCTCGACCGCGTCGCAGACCAGCACCTCGGCCTGTTTGCCCTGCCAGAGATAGCCGTAATCGATGTCGCCGGCCTTCTGCGCGGCGGCGGCAATGGTCGCCATGTCGGCCCAGCTTTCCGGCACCTTGCCGCCATGCTTTTCCAGCACGTCCTTGCGGTAATAGAACATGCCCGAATCCATGAACCAGGGAAGGGCGGTGAGCTTGCCGCCATAGGTACAGGCATCGAGGGTCCCAGTGAAGTAGGCGCTGCGCTTGTCGGCCGGGAAATACTCGTCCAGCGGCAGCGCCCATCCGGCGGCGGCAAAGCCGGCGATCCAGATCACGTCCTGGCTGAAGACATCGGGCGTGCCGGTGCGGCGGGCGAGCTGCTGCACGAGGCCCTGGTAGACCTCGGTCGAGGAGCTCGGGGGCGGCAGTTCGATGTTCTTGACCAGGATGCGGTCCTGCGATTCGTTGAAGGCCTTGATCAGGTCGCCAAAGGTCTCCTTGCCGAAGAAGGCGGCGCTGGCGAAGCTGATCTCGGCCCGGCTCTGGGCGCGAGCCCGGCCAATGCCGAGCGACGTCCCTGCCCCGAAAGCCGCCGCGCCGAGAAGGCCGGCGGAACCGATGAGAAATTGCCGGCGATCGGCGATGGTGACATGCCCAATCGACTTGGAACCGCTGCGCGGCCCCTTCCTTGACTCGTCCATGTGTAGTCCTCCCAGAGTTGACGGCAGCCACTCCCGCCCGTCCAACTTCGCACATGATTTATAAAAAATTGTCGCGCGTCAAGATTTAAACTGCATAATGGTGCATCAATATGCTTATGACGTGGGCGAAGGATGGCCACGTGAACGAAGAATCGCCGATCCTGACGGACGGACGCCGACTGGAGGAATGATGGAAAAGCTTGGTGTAGGGGTCATAGGTTGCGGCAACATCGCCATGACCTACATGCGCAACGCAGCACTTTTTGCAGGCGTGGAGTTGAAGGCCTGCGCCGACATCTCCGCGGACGCGGCCGCCCTGCGGGCCCGCGAATACGGCATCAGGGCAATGGGCGTCGATGCCCTGCTTGCCGATCCCGAAATCGGCCTGGTTCTCAACCTCACCATTCCCGCCGTGCATTTCGACGTCACCATGTCGGCGCTTTCGGCCAGCAAGCACGTCTTCACCGAAAAGCCGCTTGCCACCTCGGCCGCCGACGGACAACGACTGGTCAGCGAGGCGAAGTCGCGCGGCCTGCTGCTTGGCTCGGCGCCCGACACCTTCCTCGGCGCTGCCGGACGCCGCGCGCGTCGGCTGATGGACGCCGGCGCCATTGGCCGTCCGGTCACCGGCACCGCCTTCATGATGGGCCGCGGCATGGAGCACTGGCACCCCAACCCGCAATTCTACTACCAGCCTGGCGGCGGCCCGGTGTTCGACATGGGCCCCTATTATCTGACCATGCTGGTCAACCTGCTTGGCCCGGTCGAGCGTGTCATGGCGATGGCGACGCGCGGCCAGGAGGAAAGGCTGATCACCGCCGACGGACCGTTCAAGAACACCACATTCAAGGTCGGCACGCCGACCAACGTGCTATCGCTGCTTGAATTCCGGTCCGGGGCGACGGTCACCTTCGGCGCTTCCTGGGACGTCTTTCGCCACTCCAACCACCCGATCGAGTTGCACGGCACGGAGGGCTCGCTGCGCCTGCCCGATCCCGACACGTTCGGCGGCACCGTGTCGCTGTCCGAGCGCGGCGCCGACTGGAAGGATTTTGCCAGCGAAGGCGACCTCTACGGCGCCCGCAACTGGCCCTATGCGGCGCCCGACCGCGCCAATTACCGCATGCTCGGCGTCGCCGATCTGGCGCGTTCGCTTCAAACCGGTAACACGCCACGCGCCTCCGGCAACCTCGCGCTGCATGTGCTTGAGATCATGGAGGCGATCCTGCGTTCCGGCGAGGGCCAGGGCTCGGTGATGGTCGCGGGCGAAGTCACCCAACCTGCGCTGCTGACCGAGGAAGAGGCAACCGACCTGCTTGCCTGAGGATATGACGATGACACTCGACCCGGATGCGCTGCACGTCCTCGAAATCGGCCGCGCGGCCGGCGGAGAGCCGTTCGAGAATGGGGACGTAGCGGCGGCGCGGGCCGCCTACAACGCCTCGTTCCCGACACTGCAGGGCGAGCGCGAACCGGTCGCTGCGACCTTGGAACAGCGGATCGATGGGCCGAACGGCCCCATCGCGGTCCGCATCCATCGGGGCATCGGCGCACCACAAAGCGGGGCGCCGGCGCTGCTCTACCTGCATGGCGGAGGCTGGGTCGTCGGCAACCTCGAATCGCATGACGAGATCTGCCGCTGGCTGGCCAATCTCGGCGGCGCAGTCATTGTCTGTCCCGACTATCGCCTGGCACCGGACCACAAATTTCCCGCCGGGCTGTGGGATTGCCTGGCAACATTGCGCTTCATGACGGAGAACGCCGCCGCTCTCGGCATCGACCCATCCCGTATCGGCGTTGCCGGCGACAGCGCCGGCGGTAATCTCGCCACCGTGCTGGCGCTGCTTTCTCGCGATGGGCTGGCGCCACCCCTCGCCGCACAGATCCTGATCTATCCCAACACCGATGCGCGGCAGATGGCCGACAGCTACCGGCGTTTCGGCGACGGCTTCGGGCTGACGGCAACCACCATGGCATGGTTCCGCGACCACTATATGCGAACGCCTGACGACATCCTGGACTGGCGCGTCTCGCCCTTGCTGGCGCCAGATCTCACAGGCGTCGCGCCGGCTTTCGTCGCACTTGCCGGCTGCGACATCCTTGCCGACGAAGGCGAAGCCTATGCCGAACGCCTGCAAGCCGCGGGCGTGCCGCTGGTCCTGCGCCAATGGCCGGGCAATATCCACGGCTTCGTCTCGATGGGACGCCATATCCCCGCCGCGCGGCAAGCGGCGGCCGAGGCGGTGGCGGCCTGGCGCCAGTTCGAGAAGGATCGCTGAAGCTGGACGCTCAGGCCGACTGACGCATCACCAGAGTCGCGCCGAGCTTGACCCTTTGCGCCATGCCCTGCCTTGGCGGTTCGGCCTCGTCCAGCAGGGCCAGCAGGATCTCGACGCTGCGGCCTGCCATGGCGGCGAAATCCTGTGCCATGGTGGTCAGTGCCGGACAGGTGTAGCGGCTCAGCGGATGATCGTCATGCGCGGCAACGCGCAGATCGCAGTCGGGTCTGCGGCCGATCTTCAGTCCGCGCGAGAACGCGGCCGCCATCACGCCAAAGGCCAGACGATCATTGGCACACAGGATCGTGCGGCCTGGCAGACCGCCAACATCAAGTGTCTTTTCCATCCATTCATGGCCGATGCGCTCGAAGTCCCAGGTGTAGTCGCGCGCCGCGTCGATGACGACCGGTTCCAAGCCGGCGACTTTCATCGTCGCCATGTAGCTTTGCAGCCGCTCCCCGGAATTGTGGTTGACATGCGGAATGTCGACATAGACAGGCGGTTCTCCGGACCGGTTGAGATAGTCAACCATGGTCGACGTGCTCTGGTGGTTGTCGTTACCGACGAAGGGCGTGTCACCCTCGATATAGGTGTCGAAATAGACGATCGGAATGTCCTGCCCGAGCTTGTCGAAAACGTTACGGTCGGAGGCCAGGCCCAGCGGCGCGATGATCGCGCCGGCGACCTTAAGTGACAGCAGCGTCCTGACCGATTCCGCCTCCAGCTTCTGCGAGCCATGCGAAGAAATGACGATCGGCCAATAGCCCTCGTCGCGGCAGCGAAATTCGATGCGGCTGACCATCTCGGCATAGAACGGGTCGGTGATCGTCGGTACGACGATGCCAATGTTGCGGGTGCGCTTGCGGTTTAGATTGCGGGCGAAAAGGTTCGGCTGATAGTCCGAGGAACGCAACGCGGTTTCGATGCGTGCCCGCGTGGCCGGCTTCACGCTCGCCGGATCGTCAAAATATTTCGACAGCGTCGGCCGGGACACGCCACATGCCCGGGCAAAATCGTCCATCGTGCGGTGCGTCTTCTCCGCCATCGAACGTCAGGTCCCTCTTGCCCACACCCGCCGATCGGAACGATCCGCCCGTCACCAGTCATGCGGCCGTTGTCCGAGGGCGGCAATGCTTGGCCGAACTTATTCAGTCAATTTTCACAGTTTCCAGTACAGCGCAAAAACATTACGAGCGTCAATTTATTTGTTGACGATATGAAAAACGACATTCCTCGATCAGAACGAAGGCTCCCGTCCGTGCGGCAGGATTCCAGATCGCCGTGTGACGGGATAGGTTCCGACTAGATGCTTGCCGCGCGGGCCATCGGCAAGGGTCCGGCTTGCCAAATGCCGCCGTGCCGCCCATACACGGCTGGGCAATCGCCCCCGCCCCGTTCACGCCCCACCTGCCAGGGATCCTGTCCGATGTCTGCGACGCCGTACCCCCGGTCAAAGCCGTGACGGATCCTTCCATGCCATCTCTCGCCAGCCTGGGCTGGACGGATTTTTTCGGCGACCAGCTCGAGCCCGGCGAAGCCAATCTCGTCCCTGCGCGGATCGCCACGGTCCATCGCGACCGCCTGACCGGCCTGTCCCGGGCAGGGCCAATCGATCTGACGCTGCCGGCGCAGGCGAACACCGGTGACTACGCCGTCGGCGACTGGGTGCTCGTCGACGCGCATGACCGGCTTGTGCAGCGCCGCCTGACCCGCAAGACGGTGCTGGAACGCCGCACCCAGGGCGGTCGGGTGCCGCAGCTGGCAGCGGCCAACGTCGACACCCTGTTCATCGTCACCTCATGCAATGCCGACTTCAATCCGGCCCGGCTCGAGCGCTATCTGGCGCTGGCCAACGAGGCTGGAACGACGCCGGTGATCCTGTTGACCAAGGCGGATACCGCGGCCGACGCCGAGGCGTATCAGCGGCAGGCCGCCGCGCTGCAACGCGGCCTAGCGGTGGTGACGCTGAACCCGCGCACATCGGATGCCGCGACCGCGCTCGCCACCTGGTGCGGTGCCGGCCAGACGGTCGCGCTGGTCGGCTCCTCCGGCGTCGGCAAATCGACGCTTGTCAACACGCTGGCCGGATCTGGCCAGCGCTTGCCGCAACAGACCGGAGACATCCGCGAACACGACGCCAAGGGGCGCCACACCACCACGTCGCGGTCACTGCACGCCATTGCGGGCGGCGGCTGGGTGATCGATACGCCGGGAATGCGGACGCTGCAGGTCAGCGACGTCGCCTACGGCATCGACACGCTGTTTGCCGAAATCACCGAGCTCGCGCCGCTCTGCAAGTTCCGCGACTGCACCCACGTACATGAACCGGGCTGCGCGGTGCAGGCCGCCTTGAAGGCAGGCACGCTCGATCCGGAGCGTCTTGCCCGCTGGCGAAAACTGTCCGACGAAAACCAGAGCAACACGCCGGTTCAGAGCGGACCTCGCGGAGCCAAATCCCTAGGCGGTCGCGCAAAAAGGCGTTGAACGACCGATGCACGTGCCCCTGGCTTCAGAGCCTCGCCGTGCCGAAAACACGATCCCAGAATATGGACGTGACACCGAAATTGACCGTTTCGTCGACATGATGATGCACGGCGTGGCGGCGCTTGAGTGTGTAGAGATAACTCGGATGGGAGGGATGCCAATGATGGATCATGTGATGGACGCTGATGTACCAGAGGTACCCCAGCATCAGTCCGCAACTTACCGCGCTTGCGGCGGCGAAACCTGAAATCATCCAGATCGGGAAAAACGCGACCAGCGCATGCACTCCCAGACTGAGCCAGGTCGGCGTGCCCACCGAACTGCGCTCTTCGACATGGTGACGATCATGCAGGTCCTTGATGTAGGGGATGTGGTGCAGGACGAACCTGTGCAGGACGTATTCGGTCAACGTCCAGAGCAAGAGGCAGGCGACGACAGTGACTATCCAGCCCGGCGCATTGTCTTCGCCGGCCTCGATCAGCCCGGCCACTGCCAGCACGGCGATCACCAACGGATACGCCACGAAGTCGCTGTAATAGCCAATAAGACCGAGTTGCATCGTCACGCCTCATCTAGCCTTCGAGCCGCCAAATAAGCGATGGTCAGATTGCCGGACTCGCGGAAGAGGAGCAATGCAGTCGCACCTGACATAGCGTCGCAATCATTCGGCGCAAGGTCGGCGCCCATGACCAGGGGAATCGGTGGACCGCCGCCTTCGCAATCAGCTTTACAAACGGACATTAAAAAATGGCAAAACGTAGTGCGGGGTTGCTGATCCACAGTCGAAACAAGGGCGATCTCAGGGTGCTGCTGGTTCATCCGGGCGGACCGTTCTGGGCGAAGAAGGACGATGGTGCGTGGTCGATACCGAAGGGCCTCGTCGACGAAAACGAGGACGAGTTGTCGGCGGCGCGACGCGAGACCGAGGAAGAGCTCGGCATCAAGATCGATGGTCCCTTCACACGGCTCGGCGACTACAGGCAGCCGGGTGGAAAGATCGTCATGGCGTGGTCCGTCGAGGCGCGTATCGACATCGATGTGGCAGCCATCAGGAGCAACACCTTCACCATGGAATGGCCGCCAAGGTCGGGATCAATGAAGGAATTCCCGGAAGTCGACAGGGCCGGCTGGTTCACCTTGCCCGAGGCCGAGGTCAAGATCCTCAAGGGGCAGCGACCGATGCTGTCGGATCTTGCCAGGCAAAAAGACGCTGAACGATGATCGCCGGCGGTGCGGCCCTTAAAGCGCGCCGCGCTTTGAGGCTATGTTTTATGCATGTCGTTGTCCCAAGACCGGAACCACTTTTGGGCGACATGCATCAGGCCGCGGACTCATAAAGGCGAAGCGCCAATCTGATGGCCGCCAAGGCCAAAACAACTCCCCGCGCACGCGAGAACAATCACTAGCGCCGAATGTCGCAATTGAGCGCCAGCTCGGCGTATCTCATGGCGACTCTCTCACTACGCCCGGTACAAATTATTGGTCAGGTCAGTTGACTCAAGGAGAATTTGCATGCGCGGTCATTGCTTATGTGGCGCTATTGCTTTCGAAGTCGATGGCCCGGCACAAGCATGCGTGAGCTGTCATTGTGAAAGTTGTCGGCGCCAATGTTCTGCGCCGATGACCACCTACATTGGCGTCTTGGACAGCCAATGGCGATGGCTAGGCAAGCCACCGAAGGTATTCAACTCTTCTCCCGGTGTGGAAAGAACATTTTGCGATGAATGTGGCTCGCCGCTGTCCTTCCGCTCAAAGAACATGTCTGGTGTCATGCATTTTTTTGCCGCAGCGATGGAGGAGCCGGAAAAATTTGCACCCACGCTGCATGTCGCTTTTGAGGAGAAGCTCCCTTGGTTGAAACTCGCCGACGGCCTGCCGACACGGTTTGGGCCTGACTATACGAAAAACTAGTAAGGCAGGCCGACATAGTTCTCGGCGAGCGCAGTCGACGCTGCACGCGAGTGTACGAGGTAGTCGAGCTCGGCCTCCTGGATGCGCTGGCCGAAATCGCCGGTGTCGGGAAAGCGGTGCAGCATCGTCGTCATCCACCAGGAGAAGCGTACCGCCTTCCACACCCTTGCCAGCGCCTTGCCTGAATAGGCGTCGATGCCGGCCATCGATTTGTCGCGGTAGAAGTCGCGCAAACCGGCAAACAAGTAGCGCACATCGCTGGCGGCGAGGTTGAGGCCCTTGGCGCCGGTCGGCGGCACGATGTGGGCGGCGTCCCCGACCAGGAACAGCCGGCCGAAACGCAGCGGCTCGGCAACGAAGGAGCGCAGCGGCGCGATCGACTTCTCGAAGGACGGACCGGTGACGACGCTTGCCGCCGTCTGCTCCGGCAACCGGCGACGCAACTCGTCCCAGAAGCGGTCGTCGGACCACGCCTCGACGCGGTCGCCCTCGGGGCACTGGACATAGTAGCGGCTGCGATGCGTCGAGCGCATCGAGCACAGCGCAAAGCCCCGCTCGTGGTTGGCGTAGACCAGTTCGTGATCGGCCGGCGGCACTTCCGCCAGCACGCCGAGCCAACCGAACGGATAGTGGCGCTCGAAGGTCTTCAGCGCGCGCTCAGGCACCGATTTGCGGCTGACGCCGTGATAGCCGTCACAGCCTGCAATAAAATCGCACTCGATGCGATGGGTGACGCCGTCCTTGTCATAGGTGGCAAAAGGCGCCTTGCCGTCGAAATCGTGCAGCGTGACGTTTGCCGCCTCGTAGATCGTGGTCAGTCCTGCCGCATCGCGCTTGTCCATCAGATCATGCGTCACTTCGGTCTGGCCGTAGACGGTGACATGCCTGCCGCCGGTCAGCGCCTCGATGTCGATGCGGTGCAGGCGTCCGTCGAAGGCGAGCGAGATGCCGGCATGCGGCAGCCCTTCGGCGTGCAGCCGTGCCGCGGCACCCGCTTCCTCCAGCAGTTCGACGGTACCCTGTTCGAGCACACCGGCGCGCACGCGCCCGAGAACATGCTCGCGGCTGGCGCGCTCCAAAATGACCGTCTCGATACCGATCGTGCCGAGAAGCTGGCCAAGCAGCAGGCCGGACGGACCTGACCCGACAATGAGGATCTGCGTGCGCATCAGCGTCCCAGGCTTTCGACCTGCCCGGCCAGTTCGGCGGCAAGGCGCAGCGACGCGGCTGTGGCCACCACCATCTGCGGCAGCAGCAGCCATTCCAGCGTCCAGGCCGCGCCCGAACGCTCCTGCTCATGCACCACGGCCTGATGCATGCCGGAAAGCTGCGTGGCGTTGAAACGGGCCAGCGCCACCAGAGCCTCGGCCTTTACCGGATTCTGCTTGTGCGGCATGGCCGACGAGCCGCCACCGCCCGAAAGCCCGATGTCGGTGCCGTCTTGCGCCATCAGCGCGATGTCCTGGCCGAACTTGCCGAGGCTGCCCGTCACCAGCGACAGCCAGCCTGCGAAATCAGCGAGCGCGTCGCGCTGGCTATGCCATTGCGGCGCATCGGCAAGGCCGAGCTTTGCCGCGAGGGCCGCCCGCACCGCCGGCCCCTTGTCATCCAGCTTTTCCAGCGTGCCGGCGGCGCCGCCGAACTGCACCACCAACAGGCGCCTCGACTGTTCCGACAATCTCTGCTGATGCCGTTGCAGCGGCACGCGCCACGCCATGATGCGATCCGCCACCTTGATTGGAACCGCCGGCTGCATGCGCGTCATCCCCGTCAGCGCCCTGCCCCCGAAGCGCTCTTCGAGTGAGGCGAGGCGCATGCCGGTTTCGGTCAACAGGAGGCTGAGATGTTCGACGACGGATTTGAGCCGAAGCATCAGGCCTGTGTCGACGACATCCTGGCTGGTCGCGCCAAAATGAACGGAGGCACCATGCGGTTCGCCGGCCGCTGCCCTGATCTGGCGCACCAATTCCGGCACGATGACGCCGTCCCTGGCGACACCGGCGCGCAACAAGGCGGTGTCGGGCCGGAATGTGCTGAGCCCCGCCACGATGGCTGCTGCCGCCTCCCCCGTGATCAGTCCGTTTTCCGCCTCCACGTCCGCCAGCGCGCGCTCGAAGGCGAGCATCGCCTCGATTTCCGCCTCGACGGAAAAATGCCGGCTCGCTTCCTCGTCGCCGAGAAGAGCGGAGAGCAATGGATGGTCGAAGGGCGAAACGGTCATGGCGCGGGCCTCCTAGCTGTCGAAGAAGACCGTTTCCTTCTCCCCCTGGAGATGGACGTCGAAGACATAGATATCGCCGGTGCGCTCGGCGATCAGCGTCGGTACACGAATGCGGTGCTCGATGCGCGCCAGGATCGGATCCTGCGCATTGGCCTTCTCCTCGTCGGAAAAATAGAGCCGTGTGTGCAGGCCGACATTGATGCCACGGGCGACGATCCAGAGCGTGATATGCGGCGCCATCAGGCGGCCATCGGCGAAAGGCACGCGACCCGGCTTGATGGTGTCGAACGTGCACAGGCCGGTGTCCATGTCTGTCGGGCAGCGGCCCCAGCCGAAAAAGTTCGGATCGGCCGTGCCGCGCAGTTCCGCCGGCGAATTGTATAGCCCGTCGGCATCCGCCTGCCAGATCTCGATCAGCGCGTCCTTGAGCGGCGTGCCGGTGCCGTCGAGCACGCGGATGCGCAGGCCGATACGCTCGCCCTTGGTCTTGTCGTTGACCATGGTCGCACCAAGATCGCTCGCATAGACGCCGCCGATGCCGCAGAAATTGGGCGTCAGCCCGATATGGACGTAGGGTCCCGCGGTTTGCGAGGGGCTTTCCTTGAGCCGGTCGAGCGACTGGGCCATCAATTGCCCTCCAGCCTGTTTTCGAACAGCGAGGAGCGGCGCCCGCGCAGCACGATGTCGAACTTGTAGGCGCGCGCGTCGAAGGGGATCGTCGATTGCATGTCGAGCGCGGCGATCAGCGTTTCGATCGCTGCCTTGTCGGGAATGCCCCGCGCGATCGGGCAGTGCCAGATCAACGGGTCGCCCTCGAAATACATCTGCGTGATCAGCCGTTGCGCGAAGCCATGTCCGAAGACCGAAAAATGGATGTGCGAGGGCCGCCAGTCGTTCGGCCCGTTCGGCCAGGGATAGGGACCGGGCTTGACAGTGCGAAAGGCATAGCCACCATCCTCGCCTGATATGGCGCGGCCGCAGCCGCCAAAATTCGGGTCGAGCGGCGCCAGGTAACCGTCCTTCTTGTGACGGTAGCGGCCACCGGCATTGGCCTGCCAGAATTCGAGCAGCGCGCCGGGCACGCCAACGCCACGTTCGTCGAGCACCCGCCCATGGACGATGATGCGCTCGCCGATGGCGCTCTCGCCGGGTCTGGCGAAATTGTGGATCAGGTCGCCATCGAGTTCGCCGAGCATAGCGTGACCGAAGACCGGCCCTGCAATCTCCGACAGCGTGTTGTCGAAGGCGAGCAGCGCCTTCTGCGGCGAACGCAACACGGAAGTCTTGTAGTTCGGCGTCAGCGCCGGCGGATGCCAGGTCCGGTCGCGCTGGAAAAAGGCGCCGGTCTCGGGCTTCCGGTTCGATCTGGACTCAGCGGGCATTCTTGGCTCCGTCCATTTCCGAAAACACGTCCTTGGCGATCTTGAAGGCACGGTTGGCGGCCGGTACGCCGGCATAGATGGCGACATGCAGGAACGCTTCGCAGATGTCGTCGCGCGACGCACCGGTGTTGGCGGTGGCACGCACATGCATGGCGACCTCCTCATCATGGCCGAGTGCTGCCAGCAGCGCCAGCGTGACGATCGAGCGCTCGCGCTTGGTGAAGCCCGGCCGTGCCCACACCGTTCCCCAGGCGGCCTCGGTGATCAGCTCCTGGAAAGGCTGGTCGAAACCGGTGGCGGCGACCTCGGCCCGGTCGACATGCGGATCGCCGAGCACGGACCGCCGTACGCCAAGGCCCGTGCGATATCTGGCGGTGTTGCCGGGGACTTCATCCATGGGTTTCGGCTCCAAGGGCAAGCGATGCGATAAAATGGCGGATCAGGGCGACAAGTGCTTCGGGCTGTTCGACACAGGGAATATGTCCGGCGTCGCGGATGATCTCGAAGCGCGCGCCGGGAATGAGAGCAGCCAGCGAGCGGACAAGATCGGGAGGCGTCGAGCCGTCCTGATCACCGGCGATGCAAAGCGTCGGTACGGAGATACGGCGCGCAGCCTCCGTGAAATCGGCGTCGCGAACGGCCGCGCATGTCCCGAGATAGCCGGCGAGCGCCTGCCTGGTCAGCATGTTCCAGTAGCCGTCGAGCTCGGCTGAACGCGTTGCGTGGAAGCTGGGGGTGAACCACACTTTGAGCACACCATCGGCAATCTCCTGGATCCCTCTGCTTTCGACCGTTGCGATGCGCGTGTTCCAGCTGTCCGTCGTGCCGATCTTGTGGGCCGTGTCGCATAGGATCATGGCCTCGACGATCTCGGGTCGCCTGGCATAGAGGCCTTGCGCGACCATGCCGCCCACCGACAGGCCGCACAGTAGGACCTTCTCCAACCCGAAATGATCGAGGAGCGCCGAGAGATCGTCGACATGATCGTCAATCGACCTGATGTCGCCGATGTCGGACAGGCCGTGGCCGCGCTTGTCATAGACCAGCAAGGGCATTTCCCCATCAAGAGCCGAGACAATTTCGTCCCAGATCCGGAAGTCGGTGCCGAGCGAATTGATGAACACGATCGGGCGCGCACTGCCGTTCGCCTCGACGTGACGGTAGTGCAGCGTGATGCCGCCGATGGTGACGAATGGCACGATTTCGATCCTCCATCGCCACATTGCACAAGGCATTTGGTTCGGTAAAATGATATTTTGCGCCGTTTCATTAACTCAGGGGTTATCAAATCCATGTCCGAGAGCCGCATCCGGTTCCGTCACCTGCAGGCATTCCTGGAAGTTGCACGGCAGGGAAGCGTGGCGCGAGCGGCCGATTTGCTGCATGTCAGCCCACCGGCGGTGACCAAGACGTTGCGCGAACTGGAAGAGGCGCTCGGCGTGGCGGTGGTCGAACGCGATGGCCGCGGCATCAGGCTGACGCGCATCGGCGAGATCTTCCTTCGCCATGCCGGCACGGCGATCACGGCGCTCAAGCAAGGCGTCGATTCCGTTCGGCAGGATGGGGCGATCAACCGGCACCCGATCCGCATCGGCGCGCTGCCGACAGTGTCGGCGCGGGTGATGCCGCTTGCCATGACCCTGTTCCTCAAGGAGGGCACCGGGGCGGCGATCAAGATCGTCACCGGCGAGAACGCGGTGCTGCTCGAACAATTGCGCACCGGCGCGCTCGATCTCGTTGTCGGGCGGCTGGCAGCGCCGGAGAACATGACCGGCTTCTTCTTCGAGCACCTCTACTCCGAACAGGTGCTGTTCGTGGTGCGAGCGGGACATCCGCTGCTTGATCCCGAGCAGGACGTGTTCGCACGGCTCGACGAATTCCCGATGCTGATGCCGACGCGGGAATCCGTCATCCGCCCGTTCGTCGACCGGCTGTTCATCACCAACGGCATGACCGCGCCGGCAACCGAGATCGAAACCGTCTCGGACTCGTTCGGTCGCGCCTTCCTGCGGCAGAGCAATGCCGTCTGGATCATTTCGGCCGGCGTCGTTGCCAATGAACTGGGCAGCGGTGCCTTCGTCGCCTTGCCGGTCAACACCGAGGAAACCAAGGGCCCGGTCGGCCTGACGATGCGGACCGACACGGCGCCCTCGCCGGCCTTCTCGATCCTGCTGCAGACCATCCGCGAAGCCGCCAGGCAAGGCAGCTGAAGCCTCGGAACATTCCAACCGGACGTCGTCTCGGCCGGGCAGTTTCCTAACCCAGGGGTTAATGAAACACCGCAAAATATCATTTTACCGAACCAAACCGGTGGTGCACTGTGACGATGGAGGAGCCACAGAGGGAGGAAAATATGACCCACGCCATTGGCAGCAGATCCATAATTCCGGGCCTATCGCGACGCCAGTTCATCGCCACATCGATTGCCGGCGGCGCAGCGCTCGCGCTTGGCGGCCGCGGCGCCTTTGCTCAAGCAGGCGACACGCTCAAGGTCGGCTTCGTCAGTCCGCGCACTGGGCCGCTCGCCGGTTTCGGCCAGACCGACGGCTACGTGCTCGATCTGGCCCGCAAGGCGCTGGCCGGCGGGCTCGACTTGGGCGGCAAGAAGTACAGCGTTGAAATCCTCGACCAGGACACGCAGTCCGACCCATCGCGCGCCGGCCAGTTGGCCAAGGACCTGATCAACAACCAGGCCATCGACCTGATGCTGGCCGTGTCGACGCCCGAGGTGATCAACCCGGTGGCCGACGCCTGCGAAGCCGCAGGAGTGCCGTGCCTGTCGACAGTCATGCCTTGGGAGGCCTGGTATTTCGGCCGCGGCGCCAAGCCCGGTGCACCCTCGCCGTTCAAATGGACCTATCATTTCGGCTTCGGCGTCGGCGAGTTCTTCAAGACCTACATCTCGCAATGGAACCTGATCGAGACCAACAAAAAGGTCGGCGTCATGTATCCGAACGACGCCGACGGCAACGCCATCCGCGCCAATCTGGCGCCGCTGCTGGCCAAGCAAGGGTTCACCATCGTCGATCCCGGCGCCTATGAAACCGGCACCACCGACTATTCCTCGCAGATCGCGCTGTTCAAACAGGAAGGCGTCGAGATCTTCAATTCCTTCCCGATCCCGCCGGACTTCGCGGCGTTCTGGCGACAGGCGGCACAGCAAGGGCTGATCAAGCAGATCAAGATCTGCCAGGTCGCCAAGACCGGGTTGTTCCCCTCGGATATCGAAGCGCTAGGCGATCTCGGCATGAAGATTTCGAGTGCCGCCTACTGGCACAAGGCATTCCCCTACAAGTCGCCGCTGACCGGCGTTTCGGGAACCGAGCTGGCCGACGGCTACGAGGCCGCGAGCGGCAAGCAGTGGACGCAGCAGCTCGGCGCCTCGATGTCGCTGCTCGACGCCGGCTTCGAAGCGCTGAAGGCAAGCAGCGACGCCAAGGACAAGGCCGCGGTGGCCAAGGCGCTGAGCCAGCTCAAGACCGAGACGATGATCGGCAAGGTCGACTTCACCAGCGGCCCGGTTGCCAATGTCTCTCCCGGCCCGATCATCGGCACGCAATGGGTGGCCGCCAAGGAAGGAGCCAAGTTCCCGCTCGACTATGTCGTGACCGAGAATGCCACGGACCCGAAAGTGCCCGTCGAAGCCAAGCTTTTGCCTTACAACGGCTGATGGACCGCTGACGAGGATCGCCTGGTGACCCATCCGCAACAACAGGCGATCCTCGCCGCCGCCGCTATCCACAAGCGCTTCGGCGCACTTGTGGTGCTGGATGCCGTCGACTTCACCATGGCCGCCGACGAGGCGGTCGGCATTGTCGGCCCGAATGGTGCAGGCAAGACGACACTGCTCAGCGTGCTTGCCGGGGCTTTTCCACCAAGCTCGGGCACGGTCAGCTTCAAGGGCGGCGATGTGACGCCGCTGTCGGCGACGCAACGTTGCCGGCTCGGCCTGGTGCGCACGCACCAGGTGCCAAAACCGTTCAGCGGTATGACCACCTTCGAGAATGTCTTCGTCGCCGCCTCGCACGGCGCCGGTCTCGGCCGCGACGAGGCCTATGAGGAGGCGCTCGGCTCGCTGAAACTGTGCGGCATGCTGGGCGTTGCCAACCGGCGCGCCGAAACGCTCGGGCTGCTCGATCGCAAGCGGCTGGAACTGGCAAGGGCGCTTGCCGCAAGACCGACACTGCTGCTGCTCGATGAGATCGGCGGCGGCCTGACCGATGGCGAAGCCGGCGAACTTGTCGACACGATCAAGGAATTGCGCCGGCGCAAGGTCGGCATCGTCTGGATCGAGCACATCGTGCATATCCTGCTGCAGGTGGCCGAGCGGCTGATCTGCATGGATGCCGGCAAGATCATCGCCGACGGCGAGCCGCAAGCGGTGATGGCCGACCCCGAGGTCGTGCGCGCCTATCTCGGCGGAGGCCCGAAATGAGCCTGCTGTCGGTCGAGAACCTGGTTGTCCGGCACGGCCTGCTGCAGGCGGTGCGCGGCGTAAGCTTCACGATCGAACGCGGCGAGACGCTGGCGCTGGTCGGCGCCAATGGCGCCGGCAAGACGACGCTGCTGCGGGCCATCGCCGGCGCGCATCAGCCGGCGGCCGGTCGCGTGCTGCTCGACGGCGCCGATCTCACCAGCGTGCCGTCGCACAGGCGCGTCGGCATGGGCATCGTGCTGGTGCCGGAAGGACGAAAACTGTTCGTGCAGATGACGGTCGAGGAGAACCTCCTGCTCGGCAGGACTGTCGGCCGGTCGGGCGACTGGAGCGTCGACAAGGTGCTCGAGATGTTCCCAAACCTGAAACCGCGCCGCCATGCCAGGACGGGCCATCTTTCGGGTGGCGAGCAACAGGCGACGGCGATCGGCCGGGCATTGATGAGCAACCCGGAACTGCTGTTGCTCGACGAGGTTTCGCTCGGCCTGTCGCCGCTGATCGTCGACCGTGTCTATGCCGCGCTGCAAGGGCTGATCGCTTCGGGCACGACGATCATCCTGGTCGAACAGGATCTCAACCGCGCGCTCGCTGTATCCGACAGGGTCATCTGCATGCTCGAAGGGCGTGTCGCGCTCGAAGGACCAAGCAAGGAGGTTTCGCGCGACGAGGTGACGAAGGCCTATTTCGGTCTGCACCGGAAAAGCACCGGGAGCGTTCCGGCATGAGCAACCAGATCATCCAGGGCATCCTTCTCGGCGGCTATTACGCGCTGATCGCCTGCGGCCTGTCGTTCATGTTTTCGGTGATGCGCGTCATCAACCTCGCGCATGGCAGCCTTGCGGTGTTTTCCGCCTACGCGCTGTGGTGGCTCGCCTCGCGATTCCATGTCTCGCCCTTTGTCGGCCTGCTCATCGTCCTGCCATTGATGGCGACGATCGGCTGGGCGCTGCAGCGCTTCCTGCTCGAACGCAGCGCGCGCGGTGGAGCCCTGCTGCCGATCCTGACGACGTTCGGCCTGGCCATCGTCATCGATAATCTGCTGTTCGAGCAGTTCGGCGCCGACACGCGTTCGCTGGCGCCCTATATCGGCAGCCTGTCCTATGATTCCTGGGAATGGCCAGGCAGCATCTATGTCGGCAAGCTCGCGGTGATGATGTTCGCCACCGCAATTGTCCTGCTCGGCGGGCTGCAATTGTTCCTCACGCAAACCAGGCTTGGCCGCTCGATCCGCGCCACCTCGGAAGACCCCGATACAGCCGGCCTGGTCGGTGTCGATGCCCGCCGCGCCAACGCCATTGCCGCGGCCATCGCCATGGTCACGGTCGGTCTTGCCGGCGCGTTCCTGGGCATGCGCGCCACTTTCGATCCCTATGCCGGGGCGCCGCAATTGCTGTTCGCCTTCGAGGCGGCGGTGATCGGCGGCGCCGGTTCGCTGTGGGGGACGCTGATCGGCGGTATCGTGCTGGCGCTTGCCCAGACGCTCGGCGCACAGGTGCATCCGCAGGGGTTTCTAATCGGCGGCCACGCTGTCTTTCTCGTCGTGCTTTTCGTGCGGCTGTCCGCGTCCGGCCTCGGCCTGCGCGGCCTGCTGCGCCTCGGGAAGACGTCATGAGTGCTCCCGCCACCATGCCTGTCATCGAGCGCGGCACGGCGACGTCGCGGATCGCCGCGATGGCCGTCGCCGTCATCATCGCGTTGCTTGCGATCGCGCCGCAGTTTCTGTCGGCCGGTGCGGTTGACCGCATGACCGCACTGTTCATCTATGTGATCCTGGCGGCGATGTGGAATGCGCTGGCCGGCTTCGGCGGCCTGGTCTCGGTCGGCCAGCAGGTGTTCTTCGGGCTCGGCGCCTATTTCGCCATCCGGCTGGCCGATGCGGGCCTCAACCCGTTCCTGGCGCTGTTCGCCTCGGGACTTGTCGTCGGCGTGGTGTCTATCCCGCTGTCGCTGTTCATGCTGCGGCTGAGAAATGGCGAATTCGCCATCGGCATGTGGGTGATCGCGGCACTCACGCATCTGCTGGTCAATCTCGACCGGCTGGTGCAGGGCGAAACCGGCACCTCGCTGATCTCGCTGAATGTCTACGACGCCGGCACCAGGCGAGCGACGATCTACTGGCTGGCGCTGGCCTCGATGACCGCGCTGCTTGCCATCCTGTTTGGTCTGCTGCGCGGCAGCACGGGTGCCGCGATCCGGGCGATCCGGGACAATGAGGACGCCGCCGCCTCGGTCGGCGTGCGCGTCACCGGCACCAAGCGGCTGCTGTTCGTGCTTGCCGCCTTCGGCATCGGCATTGCCGGTGCGCTGTGGCTGGCGACCTCCATCACCTTCCAGCCGAAGACCTACTTCAACGTGCAATGGACCGCCTACATGATCTTCATGGTGCTGGTTGGCGGCATCGGCACTTTCGAGGGCGCTATTCTCGGCGCGTTGGTGTTCTTCCTCATCGAGACATGGTTCGGCGGCACCGGCGTCTGGTACCTGGTCGGGCTCGGCGCCACGGCTGTGGTGTTCTCACTTTTCCTGCCGCGCGGCCTGTGGGGGACGATCGAGGAGCGCTTTGGGCTTCGCCTGCTGCCGGTCGGTTATCGCGTCAGGCTCGCAGCTGCCTCCGCAGATGACGACGCGACGCCACAACAAACCACGAAGCATCAGGAAAAGGCATGACCATGCTCTTCGGCAAGACCATCCTTGTCACCGGCGTCGCTTCCGGCATTGGGGCGCGCACCACGGAACTCGCCGGCCAGCTCGGCGCCGATGTGATCGGCGTCGATGTGCGTGAGCCGGCTGCCGCGGTTGGCAGCTTCGTCAAGGCCGACATCTCTAGCAAGGCTGGTGTCGACGATCTCATCGCGCGTCTGCCGCAGCGTATCGACGCACTCTGCAATGTCGCTGGCCTCTCCGGCAACACCGGTGCGGCGGCGACACTGGCCGTCAATTTCTTCGGGCTGCGGGCGCTTTCGGAAGGACTTGTGCCAAAACTTCGCGAAGGCGGCGCCATCGTCAACGTCGCCTCGATCGCCGGCTATGGCTGGCGCGCCCATCTCAATCGCGCCGCCTCGATGGTCGGCATCGAAGGTTTTCCCGATGTCGCCGAGGTGGTCTGCGACCACGCAGTCAGGAACGAGGAAGGCTATCCCGTCTCCAAGGAACTGCTGCTGCTATGGACCTTCCGTGCGGCGCACCAGGATCTGTTCAAACGCCGCGGCATCCGCGTCAATGCGGTAAGCCCTGGCCCGGTCGAGACACCGATCCTCAAACAGTTCCGCACCGTGCTCGGCGACGCCCGCGTCGACAGCGACATTGCCAGGGTCGGACGGGCTGGCACAGCGGGCGATATCGCACCGGTAGTCTTGTTCCTGTGCTCGGACGGCGCGCGCTGGATCAACGGCGCCAACGTGCCGGTCGATGGTGGCCTCGAAGCATCGATCAACGCCGAAATGTTCGGATTCTAGACCATGATCCTGAAAAGCGGGAACCGGTTTTCGGAAAAGATCATGGGCAAACAAGAATAGAGGGATGGAGACAGTCATGGACATCGGACTTCTGATCGATGGCGACGAACGGGCTGCCTCAGGTGCGGCGTCCTACGAGCGCATGGACCCGTTCACCGGCAGGCTGGCGACACGCGCCGCCGCGGCCAGCATTGCTGACGCCAACGCCGCGGTAGAGGCCGCAGCGGCCGCCTTTCCGGCCTGGTCGAAGACCGGGCCCGGTGAGCGCCGCGCCTTGCTGAGCAAAGCGGCCGACGTCATGGCCTCGAAGGTCGGCGAGTTTACCAAGCTGATGATGGAAGAGACCGGCGCGACCGGCCCGTGGGCCGGCTTCAACGTCATGCTGGCGGCCAACATGCTGCGCGAGGCGGCGGCGATGACGACGCAGATTTCGGGCGAGATCATCCCATCCGACAAGCCGGGCACGCTGGCCATGGCGATCCGCCAGCCGGCTGGCGTGTGCCTCGGCATCGCGCCGTGGAATGCGCCGGTCATTCTCGGCACCCGCGCCATCGCCATGCCGATCGTCTGCGGCAACACGGTGGTGCTGAAAGCTTCCGAAATGTGCCCCGGCACACACCGGCTGATCGGCCAGGTGCTGGTCGAGGCCGGCCTGCCGAAGGGCGTCATCAATGTCGTCACCAACGATCCGAAGGACGCCGCCGGCATTGTCGAGGCGCTGGTCGCGCATCCTGCAGTCAAGCGCGTCAACTTCACCGGCTCGACCAAGGTGGGCAGGATCATCGCCGAACTCGCTGGACGGCACCTGAAGCCGGCGCTGTTCGAACTCGGCGGCAAGGCGCCGTTGCTGGTGCTGGACGATGCCGACATCGACGCGGCCGTCAACGCCGCCACCTTCGGCGCGTTCATGCATCAGGGCCAGATCTGCATGTCGACCGAGCGTCTGATCGTCGACGAAAAGGTCGCCGATGAATTCGTTTCCAAGCTCGCGGCACGCGCGTCGCAACTGCCGGCGGGCGATCCACGCGGCCATGTCGTACTGGGCTCCCTGATCAGCAGCCAAGCGGCCGACAAGATGGAGGAACTCATCACCGATGCCGTCGCCAAGGGCGCCAGGCTCGTGGCCGGCGGCAAGCGCAGTGGCACCGTGGTGGAAGCGACATTGCTCGACCACGTCACGCCGGCCATGCGCGTCTATGCCGAAGAATCCTTCGGGCCGGTCAAGCCGGTGATCCGGGTCAAGGGCGAGGACGAGGCCGTGTGTGTCGCCAACGACACCGAATACGGCCTGTCGTCAGCCGTCTTCAGCCGCGACATCAAGCGTGCCATGGCGGTCGCCGCGCGCATCGAAGCCGGCATCTGCCATATCAATGGCCCAACCGTCGGCGACGAGGCACAAATGCCGTTCGGCGGCGTCAAGGGCTCGGGCTATGGCCGTTTCGGCGGCAAGGCATCGATCGCCGAGTTCACCGATTTGCGCTGGGTGACGATCGAGGATCCGGGCCAGCATTATCCGTTCTGAACCGACCCCTTTGGACGGTTCGACTTCGGTCAGGCCGCCTGTGAGGGCGTGAAGCGAACACTGGCGGATCGCATCTGGCCGGGCGCCAGCACGATGCGGCCGGTGTCGATGCCCGCGTCGCGGTTGAAGGCATCGGTGATGTTGGTGACCGGCTCGGCGCAAAAGAACGGCTCGCCGGGCGGCGTGTAGAGTACGAGGAAATCGAGCGGCATCTCGGCCTCGATCTCCAGTTGCCGTCCATGTTCCGGCCAGCAAATCCGGGCCCGGCGCGTCCATCCGGTGAAGACGGTATCGAAGTCCGTCTCGGACACATCGAAGCCCGTGGTGGGGTTGGCACCGGCCGGCGGCAGGACGTGGCGGGTTGGCAAGATGTCCGCATCGGTCTCCCACATGCCGGACACCGGCGCCTGGACATGCGTCCACGGCGTCGATGGGAAATAAGGATGCAGGCCGAACCCGGCCGGCATCGGCGTGTCCGAGAGATTGCGCAGCGAAATGGTGATGCCCAGACTGCCATCGGCCAGCGAGATGACTTGCTCGGCCTCGTAGCTCCATGGCCAAGAGTCGGCGGCGTGGCGATAGCGCAAGACGACAGCGCTGGGTTCGTGTCGCCCGACTGTCCATGGCCGACGCCAGCCATGGCCGTGCTCATGATGCGGGTCATCGGGGCTTGTCGGCAGTGTGACGGTACGACCAGCGAAGGCGAAGCGACCACCCCTTATGCGATTGGAATAGGGAACCAGCGGGAAGCAGGCCATGGCGCCGGCATCGCGGCGGCTGATCGCCGCCTGATCGGCCGGGCGTAGCAAGTCCACGACAGAGCCGTCTTGCCGCCAGCGATACGACGCTACCGCACCGCCGGCGGCCGGAGCAATCTCCGCCGTCGCAATGCCGTCGCTGATCGAAAGCAGTTGCTGCCCCACAACGGCTGCTGAATTCTTTGTCATCGGCATGTCCCCATCCCTTGACTCCAATCGCCACGGCTATAAGACATATCATATGAATAGTATGAAGAATAAGAAATCTTTTAGCACGGCGCGGACTTCGCGAGTCGCCGTCGCGGTTTCCAGCGGCTCCACGGCACTGCATGCGACGGTTGTCGAGCAGATCGGGTTGCGCATCGTGCAGGGCGATTTCCTGCCCGGCGAGGCACTGCCCAATGCGGACGATTCCAGCGAGATGCTGGGGGTCAGCCGCACGGTGCTGCGCGAGGCGATCAAGGTGCTGGCCGGCAAGGGGCTTGTCGAATCGCGGCCGAAGACCGGCACAAGGGTGCGTCCCCGCTCCGACTGGAACTTCCTCGACCCGGACGTCCTGTCGTGGCGTTACGCCAGAGGTGTCAGCGCCGACGATGTGCGGGCGCTGTTCGAACTGCGCCGGGCCATCGAGCCGATGTCGGCCGCACTCGCCGCGCAGCGCGCCACGCCGGCGCAGATCGCCGAGATCAACGCCGCGCTCGCCGAAATGGAAGCCGTTGTCGACGACGGCGACCGCTTCGCCAAGCCTGACCTGCTTTTCCACCAGACCATTCTGCGCATGACGGGCAACGAGCTGATCGGCTCGCTCGCTGCACTGGTCGAAACCGCGCTGGTGATGAGCTTCCGCCTCTCCAACGACAATCCGGAAGGACAGCGCCACTCTTTGCCGCTGCACCGGGAAGTGGCTGAGAAGATCGCCGCGCGCGATGCCGCCGGCGCGCAAAAGGCGCTGCTGGTGCTCATCGACGATGCCGAGGAAGACGTGCGCCGCAGTGTCGAGAACCGCAACAGGCGCCGCGCCAATCGGGAGCTGGCTTCGTGACCGAGACCAAACGCAAGCTGCGGTCCGAGGCCTGGTTCGGCGGCGAAGGCAAGAATGCCTTCATGCACCGCAGCTGGATGAAGAACCAAGGCATTCCCGCCGACGCTTTCGACGGCCGCCCGGTGATCGGCATCTGCAACACCTGGTCGGAACTGACACCATGCAACGCGCATCTGCGCGCCCTGGCCGACCACGTCAAACGTGGCGTCTATGAAGCCGGCGGCCTGCCGCTGGAATTTCCGGTCATGTCATTGGGCGAGAGCAACATGCGCCCCACCGCCATGCTGTTTCGCAATCTGGTCAGCATGGATGTCGAGGAATCCATCCGCGGCAATCCTATCGACGGCGTCATCCTGCTGGTCGGCTGCGACAAGACCACGCCTGCGCTGCTCATGGGTGCTGCATCATGCAATCTGCCGACCATCACCGTTTCCGGCGGACCGATGCTCAACGGCAAGTTCCGCGGACAAGATATTGGCTCGGGCACGCATGTCTGGAAATTCGCCGAAGAGGTGAAGGCCGGCCGCATGCCGGTCGCCGATTTCCTGGCCGCCGAACAGGGCCAGAGCCGGTCGGCGGGCAGCTGCATGACAATGGGCACGGCTTCGACCATGGCCAGCATGGTGGAGGCGCTCGGCATCGGCATGCCGGACAATGCCGCGATCCCGGCGGTGGATTCACGCCGTGGCGTGCTCGCCCAGATGGCCGGACGCCAGATCGTCGAGCTGGTCCGCAAGGATGTGACGATCGCGCAGATTCTCACCAGGCAAGCGTTCGAGAACGCCATTCGCGTCAATGGCGCAATCGGCGGCTCGACCAATGCAGTGCTGCACCTGATCGCCATCGCCAACCGTGTAGGCGTCGATCTCAGCCTCGATGACTGGGACCGCCTTGGCCGCGACGTTCCGACCATTGTCGATTTGATGCCATCGGGCCGGTTCCTGATGGAAGATTTCTACTATGCCGGGGGGCTGGCTGCGGTCATGGCGTCGCTTGATGAAGTGGGGCTTCTTCATCGCGACGCCATGACCGTCAGCAACAAGACCATTGGCGAGTTGATCGACGGCGCGCCCAACTACAACACCGAGGTCATCCGCCCGCTGAGCGACCCGCTGACCAGGGAAGGCGGCATCTCGATCCTGCGTGGCAATCTGGCGCCCAACGGGGCGGTCATCAAACCGTCGGCGGCAACGCCCGAGCTGATGCAGCATCGCGGCAAGGCGATCGTCTTCGAAAACATCGAGCACTACTACGCCCGCATCGACGATCCGGAGCTGGATATCGACGCCTCTTCAGTGATGGTGCTGAAGAACTGCGGACCGCGTGGCTACCCCGGGATGGCCGAGGTCGGCAACATGCCGCTGCCGGCCAAGCTGCTGAAGCAAGGCGTCTCCGACATGGTGCGCATCTCGGACGCGCGCATGAGCGGCACCGCCTACGGCACCGTGGTGCTGCATGTGGCACCGGAAGCAGCGGCCGGCGGGGCGCTGGCGCTGGTGCGCGATGGCGATCTCATCGAGCTGGACGTGGCCGGCCGGCGCCTGGAGCTTTTGGTGTCGGACGAAGAACTGGCTATCCGCCGACACAACTGGCAGCCGCCGACGCCGCCCGAAGGCGGCTACCAGAGCCTCTATGTCGAGCGCGTTCTGCAGGCCGACAAGGGCTGCGATTTCGACTTTCTCGTCGGTCGGCGCGATGCCGGCATCCCCCGGCATTCCCACTAGAGAGGCGCGCGCGATGGATGAAATCGGCGGCTACGCCACCTACCCCAGCCTCAAAGGCCGCAGCGTCTTCATAACCGGCGGTGGCAGTGGCATCGGCGAAAGCCTGGTGCGCCATTTCTGCGCGCAAGGCAGCCGCGTTGCCTTTGTCGATCAGGCCGAGGAGCCGTCCCGGTGCCTGGTCGACGCGATCGCGGCTGATGGACATCGTGCGCCGCTGTTCATCGCCTGCGACCTGCGCAACGTCGAGCAACTGCAGGCGGCAACGGTGCAAGCGATGCAGCACAACGGCCCGATCCAGGTTCTGTGCAACAATGCCGGCAACGATGATCGCCATCAAACCAAGGACGTGACGGTCGCCTATTGGGACGACCGCATGGCGGTCAATCTGCGCCACCAGTTCTTTGCGGCGCAAGCGGTGCGCCCGCAGATGGGCTCGCTGGGCGGCGGCTCGATCATCAATTTCGGTTCCATCACCTGGATGGTCGGCGATCCCGATTGCCCCGCTTATGTGACGGCAAAGGCGGCGGTTTACGGCATGACGCGGGCGCTGGCCCGCGAGCTTGGTCCCGAGCGCATCCGCGTCAACTGCATGGTGCCTGGCTGGGTGATGACAGAGCGCCAGATGCGCATGTGGCTGAACCCGGCCGGAGAGCGGCAGATCGAGGAGCGACAGTGCCTGCCCGACCGGCTGCAGCCCTCCGATATTGCGCGCATGGCGCTGTTCCTGGCCGCCGACGACAGCCGCATGTGCACAAGCCAGCAATTCATCGTCGATGCGGGCTGGGTGTGACCCGCACGGCCCCAAGGGAAGAAGGGTACCTCATGCGTCTTGTTCAGTTCAGAATGCCCGATGGCAACAGGGGGGTTGGCCGTGTCTCCGACGACGGCAATCACCTGCACCCGCTCGAAAAGGCCAGCACCGTGCTGGAACTTGCCGAAGCGGCGATTGCCGAGGGCGTTTCCATCGCCGCACTTGTCGAGAAGCGGACGGGCACTGCAACGGTCGACTATGACGAGTTGTTGCGCGACGGCCGCGTGCTGGCCCCGGTCGACCATCCGGAACCGGCGCGCTTCCTGGTCACCGGCACGGGCCTGACCCATACCGGCAGTGCCGCGGCACGCGACAAGATGCATGTGCTTACGCATGGCGAGGACGCCGAGGAATCCGATTCACTGAAGATCTTCCGCATGGGTCTGGAGGGTGGCAAACCCGCCGCCGGGCAGATCGGAATCCAGCCCGAATGGTTCTTCAAGGGCGTCGGCACCTGCGTCGTGCCCCCTGGTGCTGCGCTGCCGATGCCGGCGTTCGCGCGCGCCGGCGCGGAAGAGGCCGAAATCGTCGGGCTCTATCTCAATGGGCCGGATGGCCGCCCCTATCGCATCGGCTATGCGCTGGGCAACGAATACTCCGACCATGTCACGGAAGCCGAGAACTACCTTTATCTCGCCCATTCAAAACTCCGCTCCTGCTCGATCGGCCCGGAGCTTTTGATCGGCGACCTACCCGATGAAGTGCGTGGCCATTCCCGCATCCTACGCGACGGCGCCGTCATCTGGGAGCAGGAGTTCCTGTCGGGCGAGGCGCACATGTCGCACTCGATCGCCAATCTCGAACATTTCCATTTCCGCTACCCGATGCACCGCAGAGCAGGCGACCTGCATGCCTACTTCTTCGGCGCGGCGGTGATGAGCTACGCCTCCGGCATCAAGACGGCTTCCGGCGACGAGTATGAAATCCAGGCACAGACATTCGGCAGGCCACTGCGCAACCGGATGGTGTCGGTGCCGGACGAGGGACTGGTCGCCGTCACCAAGTTGTGACGGCGAAGGTCCAGAAACTGCGGTCCATCAGAACGACAATGGGAGATTAAAAATGGGACTGAAGAAACTGTTTCTAAGAATGGCGACAATCGGGCTCGGCATCGGCCTGATGACTTCGGCAGCCTTGGCCGCGAACCTTCGGGTTCTGGCCTGGGACGGCTACGCCGACCCGGACTGGGTGAAGGATTTCACCGCGGCAACCGGCGTCGGCGTCGATGTCGTGTTCATCGGCAGCGACGACGAGATCTGGGCCAAGATCAAGGGCAGCGAAGGGCAGGACTTCGACGTCTTCGCCGTCAACACCGCCCAGTTGCAGCGCTACATCAAGGCCGATCTGGTGTCGCCGATCGACGTGACGAAACTGGCCAACCAGAAAGAGGTGCTGCCGCGCTTCCGCGATCTTACGGCGGTAAGCGGCGTCACCAAGGACGGCAAGGTCTATGGCATTCCGTTCTGCTTCGACTCGATCGGCCTGATCTACGACACCGACAAGGTCAAGCCGGCACCGACATCGATGTCGGTCCTCTGGGACCCGGCCTACAAGGGCAAAGTCCTGGCCTATGACAATGGCGAGCACAATTTCTCGTTCACCGCGCTGACGCTCGGCTACAAGGATCCGTTCAATCTGAATGAAGAACAGATGGCGGCGGTCAAGGCCAAGTTGGTCGAACTCAAGCGCAATGTGCTGAGCTTCTACACCACCGCCGACGAGGCGCAGCAGATCTATCAGAACAATGACGTGGCACTGATCTGGGCCAATTATGGCCAGCAGCAGGTCAAGGCGCTGCAGAAGATCGGCGCCCATGTCGCCTACGTCAATCCAAGCGAGGGTGCGCTTGCATGGCTCGATAACTGGGTCATCTCCAAGGGCGTCCGCGACAATGCGGCGGCCGAAAAATGGATCGACTTCATGCTGAGCAAGAAGGTCAGCGGCGAGCTTTCCGAGCGCACTGGTTTCGGCAACACGGTGACGGAGACCGGCAGCGCCGGCGGCAACGACAAGCTGGTCTGGCTCAACAATGTCGAGGATCCGCTGAAGCGGTCGGACATGTGGAACGAGATCAAGGCCACGCCCTGATCTTTCCGCACGAAGACTTCGAAGGACCCGGCGGTCCGGACGTTCCGGGCCGCCGAAGCGTATGCGAGAATATCTTATGAACCAAAACACCGACCTCTTGACGCTGCGGTCCGTCTCGAAATCCTACGGCACCGTTCCGGTGCTGCACGACATCGACCTGTCGATCAAGGACGGTGAGTTCCTGACCGTTCTTGGGCCGTCAGGCTCCGGCAAGACCACGGTGCTGCGGCTGATCGGCGGGCTGGAACCACTGACGTCGGGCGAGATCCGGCTCGACGGCCACGACATCAGCCGCATGCCGATCAACCGGCGGCCATTCAACACCGTGTTCCAGGACTATGCGCTGTTTCCGCATCTGACCGTTTCCGGCAATGTCGGCTACGGGCTTTCGGTTCGCCACCTGCCGCGCAAGGAGATTGCGCGCCGCGTCGCGGAAGCGCTGGAGCTTGTCCAGCTCGGCCGTTTCACCGACCGCTTTCCAGCCCAGCTCTCCGGTGGCCAGCGCCAGCGCGTCGCCTTGGCCCGCGCGCTGATCTGCCAGCCGCGCCTCATCCTTCTCGACGAGCCGCTGGCGGCGCTCGACCTCGAGCTGCGCCGGCAAATGCAGGAGTTCCTGAAATCCATCCAGCGCGAAATCAAAACCACCTTCCTGTTCGTCACCCACGACCAGGAAGAAGCGATTGGCATGGCCGATCGGATCTGTGTCATGCAGGCCGGCCATATCCGCCAGCTCGGCACGCCGCACGAGCTTTACTACAAGCCGAATTGCGAGTTCGTGGCGCGCTTCTTCGGCGAGAACAATCTGGTGGCCGGAAAGCTTGGATCCGTCCAGGGCGAACTGCGATCGATCGAGACGGCGCTCGGACGCCTGGTCTGTTCGATCCGTGACCAGCCGCATTTAAAGACCGCGGCGGATGGCGCCAGTGCCTTCGCTGCGTTCCGTCCCGAGGCCTTGCACCTTGCCGATGCAAAGGACACCGACAACCGCTTTTCCGGCACGATCGCCGACATGGCCTTCGCCGGCTCGTCGACCGTTGCCACCATCACGGTCGGCGCCGACCATGCTGGGCAACGCTTGCGGCTGCGCATGCCGAGCCGGGTCGACGGCAGCACGCTGCAATCCGGCGCGACGATCTCCCTCGCGTTTGCGCCGCATGAAGGCCACCTGGTGCTGGCATGAGCGGAACCGGCACGATACCGCTCGCGGAACGGCGATGGTCGCTGCTGGTGACGGTGCTGGCTTTCGCCTTGCCGGTGGTCTTCGTCCTCGTGCCGCTGGCGATCTTCCTCGGCTATAGCTTCTTCAGCGTCGACCAGGGCACGATCGTTCATACGCTGTCACTGGGCAACTATGTCCGCTTCTTTACCGATCCGATCTTTCTTCCGGTATTCTGGAACACCATCGTGCTGTGTCTCTCGGTGGCGGCAATCTGCATTCTGCTCGCCTATCCCGCCGCCTATTTCCTGACGACCCTGAAGGGGCGCTGGCGCTATGCCTTGCTGATGCTGCTGCTGGTGCCGCTGCTGATGAGCTACGTGATCAAGATCTATGCGATCCGCAGCATCCTCGGCCTTAACGGCTTTCTCAACAAGGCGCTGGTCGGGCTCGGCATCCTGCAGGAGCCATCGACGCTTTTCGTGTTCAACATGAACGCCATCCTGCTGACGCTGACGCTGCTGCTGATCCCGTTCGCCATCCTGCCGATCTTCCTGTCGCTGGAGCGGATTCCGCAGGTGCTGCTGCGCGCCTCCGACGATCTGGGCGCAAGCGGCCTGCAGACGTTCCTGCGCATCACCTTGCCGCTCAGCCTGCCCGGCGTCGCCTCCGCGGCGAGCTTCGTGTTCGTATTGGCGATCGGCGATTTCCTGACCCCGCAAATGGTCGGCGGGATCAGCGGCTTCACCTTCGGCCGCATCCTCTACAGCCAGTTCGGCACGGCCTACAATTGGCCGTTCGGTGCGGCGCTATCAGTGGCGCTGGCTGTCGTGGTGATCGCGGCAATTCTTGTCGGCGAGCGCTTCGGCCGCAACCGGGGGACAGCGATATGACCGCCCTGCCCCGGCTATCCACCGTCTTTCTGGCTGCGATCACGACATTGGTCGCGGTGCTGCTCTACAGCCCGCTGGCCGTGCCGATCGTGTCGTCGTTCTTCACCATTGCGCATGGCAATGTCGACTGGTCTTCGCCGACGCTTGCGACCTATGTCGCCCTGGCCGAAAACCACGACATTCTGGCCGCCTTGCGGACCACGCTGATCGTCGGCGTCTGCACCGTCATCCTGTCGGTGGTCAGCGGAACGCTTCTGGCGCTCTACTATCACAGTCGCCGTTCCGGGCGCACGCTGCTGCAGTTCATCATCTTCCTGCCGTTCCTGATGCCGCCGATCATCAGCGGTCTGGCGTTGCTGATCTTCTTCCGCGAGATCGGCCTTGAACGCTCGCTGCTGACGGTGGTCATCGGACATACGGTTTTCGTGCTGGCGGTCGTCTATCGCACGGTGCTGATGCGGCTGCAGTCGATGAGCCGCACGCTGGTCGAAGCATCCTACGATCTCGGCGCCACCGGCTGGCAAACGTTCTGGCGCATCGTCCTGCCGAACCTGTCGAGCGCCATGGTCGGCGGTGCAATCCTGGCTTTCGCGCTGTCATTCGACGAGACCATGATCACCATCCTGGTCACCGGCACCCAAAGCACGCTGCCGGTGAGGCTGTGGGCGATGATGCGGCTTGGCTTTTCCCCCGACATCAATGCGCTGGTGGCGCTGATCCTGATGTTCACCGTACTGCTTTGCGTGCTCGCCGCGCGTTTTCTCATCCCCAGGCAAGTCGCGACGGAACGGACCTGAGTGCGCGGCAGTCACCGCCGACGGATGTCGCAGTGCCACGTTGACTACAGGCCGGCCGCTAAGGCAGACGGGACCAGGTCGAAGACCCGCCCCGGATTGAGGATGTTTCTGGGGTCGAGAGCTGTCTTCAGCCGCCGCATCGTGGCGATCTCGGCATCGCTGCGGACCAGATGCAGCCACCTCTTCTTGTCGAGGCCGATGCCATGCTCGGCCGAAACGCCCCCTCCCGCTGCCGCCACGCCGCGATAGACGATATCGTATGCCGCCGCCGGATCCACCGTGCGGACCTGGTAGTGCAGATTGCCGTCACCGAGATGGCCGAAGACATAGATGTCGGCGCCGGGATCCATGGCATGGATGGCAGCGTCCGCTTCTCGCAGGAAAATACCCATCCGCGCCAGCGGGATGCTGATGTCGACGCCGACAAGGCCTTTGATCGAAAACAGGACGCGATTGGCGTCCTCGCGCACCGCCCACAGCGCCCGAACTTCGCGCGGCGACTGCGAGACGACCACATCGTCGACCACGCCGTACTCGACCGCCTGCATCAAGACCTCGGCGAAGCGCTCGCCGTCGCGTTCGGGCTCGCTGCCCTGGATCTCGGCCAGCACGTAGACAGGCGAACCCGCCGGCAGCGGCGCCGGCATGTCCATGCTGGCGACCATCGCGTCATAGAGCGGCGCGAAGTTGACTTCATAGGCAGACAACAGCGGGCCGAGCCTTTGCCGCAGCAGCCCAAGCAGGGCGATCGCCGCATCGAGCGATGGGAGTGCGCAGAAGGCGTTTACCTCGGACACCGGCTTCGGATGCAGCCTGAGCGCCGCGCGTGTGACGACGCCGAGCGTCCCTTCCGTGCCGATGAAGAGCTGGCCGAGGTCGTAGCCGGAATTGTCCTTGGGCAGGCCCTTCATCGAGGTCAGCACGCTGCCATCGGCAAGCACCGCCTCCAGCCCCAGAACCTGCGCCCGGTACATTCCGTAGCGCAGCACGCGGATGCCACCGGCATTGGTGGCGACATTGCCGCCGATAGTGGCCGAACCGCGTGCGCCGATATCGACCCCGAACATCAGACCGGCGCCGTCGGCTGCCTCCTGCACCGCCTGCAGCGTTGCGCCGGCCTCGGCGACGATGCTGGCAGCCTGACGATCCGGTGCATCGAGACCTGTCATGCGTTCCAGCGACAGCACGATTTCGCCCGGCTGCACGCGCGCGGCGCCGGTCAGCCCGGTGCGTCCGCCCTGCACGACAACTGGCTGGCCGAGATCGTTGCATGCGGCGAGTGCTGCCGCGACACCCTGGGTGTCGCGCGGGCGCAGCACCGCTTCGGGCAGTGCGCCGAGCTTGCCATCGGGATCGTCGCGATAGCGCTGGTCCACGTCGGAGCCGGCGAGCACACCGCCCGCACCCAGCCGGTCGCCGAGAGCAGATAGAAGTTTTTCAGTTTCAGGCGACATTGGCCAATCCTGTTGATAGGCCAATCCTATTCGTGATCGCCTGCCGGTCAAACCCTTGTCCGTGCAAACGATGTGGTTCTCACGGCCATCCAAGTGCGAGACAAACTGACCGTCCGGCGTCGATCGCGATGAGATCGGATCGACGCCGGGCGAGAAGTTGTCTTACTGAAGTTTGGCTTGCAACGCGTTGACGTCGTCGGTGGTCATTTCGCCGTCGGTCGTCACCTTGCCGTCGACGATCTTCCAGAGCCGGAAGGGGCCGGTGATGTCGCCATATTTGTCGAAGGCGACGGGACCGATGACGCCTTCGTAGCGGATCGGCTTGCCGTCCTTGATCAGGCCGAGCGCCTTGGCGAATTCGTCCTTGCCGGCAAAGATCGGCGTGCCGGCTGGGTCGACCGCCTTGTACATCGCGTCCTTGATCTTGGCCGGATCCTCGGAGCCGGCAATGGCGATAGCGAGGCCGACGATGGCGCCCGCATCATAGGAACGGTCGGCCGCCGGATTGGACGGCTCGATGCCGGAAAATTCCTTGTAGTTCTTCGTGAAATAGTCGGTGGAGGCCGTCGGGCTGGTGCCGGACGACGTACCATAGGCGTCCTTCAGATAGTCGGCGCCGACGGACTCGATGAAGTCAGGGCTGTTCATGCCGTCATTGAGCAGGAACTTCTGCACGCCACCCTGCGAAATCCAGGTGCGGGCAACCGTCGCGCCGTCGACCGGCGTGCTGACGAGATAGAGCCCGTCCGGCTCGCCGGCCATCGCCGCCGTCACTTCGGAAGCATAGCTCGACTGCTTTTCGTTGTAGGGCATGTCGGAAACGATGGTGCCGCCGAGCGCTTTGTAGGCGCGCGAGAACTCGGCCACCATGTTGACGCCGAAGTCATTGTTGACATGGATGATCGACAGCTTCTTGAAGCCCTTGTCGACGGCGTATTTGGCGGCAGCGACGCCCTGCAGCGCATCCGAGGTTATGGTGCGGAAGAAGATGCCATTGGTCTTGCCGTCGCGGCCGAGCGCCGTCAGCGTCGGCGACGACGAAGCCGGCGACACCTGGACGATCTTGGCCGGTGCCGTGACCGAGGTCAGGATCGGGATCGACACCGACGAAATGATGCCGCCGATGATGACCGGCACCTTCTTGACCTGAACCAGCTGGGTGGCGGCGTCGACAGCGATGTTGCCCTGACTCTGGCTGTCGCGCGTGTCGGTCGCCAGGTCGCAGCCACGCACGCCGCCGGCGGCATTGATGTCGCGGAAGGCCATCTCGACCGATTTGGCGCCGGCCTGACCATATTCGCCGGCCGGGCCGGTCAGTTCCATGACGAGGCCAACGGTGATCTTGCAATCGGCCGCTTGCGCAGCACCGGCCATCGTTACGAGGGCGAGCGCGGTGGTGAGTTGAAGTATCGTCTTTCTCATTGTTGTTCCCCTTTGAGCTACACGAACTGGATTACTTGTCTCTTTGTCTGCACATCGGAGTTCCGGCACCTGCAGCCAGGTTTCATGCAGATGTCGCCATAGGACGCCGTTGGGCGCCGATGAACTGGTGGTGAAGACGGCGCTCGACTGGCGGCGGCTGTGCTTGCCACCGCGCAGTTGCGCCTCAACGTAGAAAACGACAATCGTCTCGGCATCCTGCCAGCCCGGACGGATGTCCTCGATCGAAATGGCGAACCCGTCGTCACACGTGGCGCGGCTGGTGCGGACATGGCCGACGACTGCGTCGCGATCGAGAATCTGGCCGTCCGGTGCGACCATGGCGAAGCCGTCGCCCATGACGCGCTCGAAGCGGCTGAAGTCCGCTTTATTGGCGCGCGCCGCAACGAACCAGTCGACGAAAAAGCGATGCAGGTCGACGATCTCGGCGCTGGCGCGTGAAAACAGGGAGGGCTCGCCGCTCATTGCTTCCCCGCATTGAGGTTGTAGTGCATGATCGAACCGTGGCGGCCGTGGCGGTCGCGCTCCAGCGTGTAGACATCACCCTCGAGGCCGGTGCCTTGCGCGATGACGGCGGCAATCCGCGCCCGGTCCTCGGCATCGAGCGTGACGTCCATGATGCCGGCGTTGGCAAGCGCATGTGCCTGGTTGCGAGCACCGACGATGACGGCCGCCACGTGCGGCTGCTCCAGCACCCAGGCGCTGGCGATGGTGGCGATGTCGACGCCGTGGCGGTCGCCGACTGCCTTCAGCGCCTGAAGCAACTGCTGGAACAGGTCCCAGCCGCCAAAGTCATCGATGATCAGCTTGTATTTGACCAGCGAGCGGTTTTCGAGCGGGGTGGCCGGCTCGGCCACGCCTAGCCATTTGTTACTGAGGAAGCCGCCGGCGACGGATCCGTAGCAAAGGAAGCTGACGCCGTTTTTCGCGGCGAGTGCCGCAAGGCTGTTGCCCGGCCTCTGGTCGAGCACGGAATATTGCAGCTGCTGGCTGACCAGCGGGATGCCGGCGGCGAGGATTTCGGCCAGCCGCGGCGTGTCGAAATTGGTGGTGCCGAGATTGCGCACCTTGCCCTCAAGCCGAAGCTCGTTGAGCCAACCCATCGCCTCGACATAGCGCGGCTGCGCATAGTCCCACCAGTGGAACTGCACGAGGTCGAGCCGCTCGGTCTTCAGCCGCCGCAGTGACTGGTCGACGATACTCCTGATGTAGTCGCGGCTGATGCCGGCCAGCCGTTCGAGGTCGGGCACCAGCTTGGTGTGCACTTTCATCCTGGCGGCGACGTCGAGGCCGCGCTCGCTGGCCAGCCGCAGGCGCACCGCGCCGATCAGTTCCTCGACGCCGGTGTAGATGTCGGCGCAATCATAGGTCCAGATGCCGGCATCGAAGGTGGCGATCAGATCGGTCACCGCCTGCTGGCGGTCGATGGCGCCGTGGCCGCCGGCCAGTTGCCAGCCGCCGCGGATGACGCGCGAGATGGTGTAGCCGGAGCCGAGTTCGAAAGTCTGGGTACTCATTTGTCGTCTCCCCGCTTCGGCAGCGGCACAGCCGTGGTCTCGGCATGGCTGAACCGCCGCTTGGCCAGCCTGACGATCCTCAGCCGACTGGCGCAATTGGGATCGGGACAGGCGATCTCGGCGTCCGAGGTCATCCAGTCGTTCGGGTGGGTCGGGCGCTGCTTGGCTGCCAGCAACGGCAACACGGCCGATATCGAATAGATCGAAAAGCCCTGGCCAGCTGGCATCGACAGCATCTCCCCCTTGAGCTCGAAATAGTCGCCGGCCTTGGCGCCGCAATAGATCGGTTTGCCCTCCGGGATGACCGCCTCGACGCGAAGATCAAAGAGCTCGAAACTGTCGTCGGCCATTTAGCCCTCCACTAGGCTGAAGGTGACGTCGCAGGCGCCGTTGCGGCGGATGATGCCGCAGGCGGCGGCGAACCGATCGCGCTCTTCGGCGCGCACTTGCGCCACCACGCTGCCGGCGAGCCAGCCGATCGGGAACAGCAGGCGCGCGCCCTGCCCGTAGTAGAGCCCGATGTCGAAGATCGCATTGGGATTGCCGCCCCACATGCGCGGCGGCACATAGGACAGCACGATGTCACCCGGCTGCGGCGTCAGCGTCGCGTTCTCGGCCGCCAGAGGCCTGGCATAGGGCTGGCCCTCAAGATCGGCAGCGGGAACCGGACAGGAGATTTCCGGCCCCGTCCACATCGCATGGATGCCCGGGACGACGCGTGGCGTGCCTAGATATGCCTGGAGGAAGGCAGCATTTTCCGGCGCTTTCTGCGGCAGCAACAGTGCCGTTATGGAAAGCTGCGAGCGTGGCTCGGTGATCCTGATGGCGGTCATGTCTGGTCTTTCGCGGCGGCGGATTGCAGCTTGCTGCGCAGGAAGGTGAAGGGCCGGCTGATGTCGGCGGCCAGTGACTCGCGCGCGGCCTGCGCATCCTGGGTGGCCAGTGCCGTGACGATGCGGCGGTGATACTGGGCGGTGTCGACCTCGCCGGCTTCCGAGAAGGCGTAGATGGCGACACGAATGCAGGGGCCCGATTGCAGCCACAGGCTCTCGATCATCGGGATCAGCACGGCCGAGCCGCAGGAGCGGTAGATCTCGAAATGAAAGCTCTGGTTGAGCGTCACTTCGCGATCGACATCCTTCTTGTGCTTCAGAGCGCGCATCTCGTCCCATTCGCCGAGAATGGTCTCGATGGTGGCGATCTGGCGCGGCCCCATGCGGGCGGCGGCCAGCGCGATGGCCTCGCCCTCGATCAGGATGCGGGCACGCAAGAGATCGTCGAGGCGTTCAAGCGTGATCGGCGGCACCCGCACCGAACGGTTGGGCAGCGCCTCCAACGCCTTTTCGGTGATCAGCCGGCCGAGCGCCTCGCGCACCGGCATGGTCGAGGTGACCAGCGCATCGGCGAGCCCACGGATGGTCAGCACCTGGCTTGGCTCGAACAGGCCGCCGATCAGGGCACGGCGCAATTCCGAATAGACGCGATCCTGCACGGTCTCGCGGCCGACCGGCGCCAGCTGGGCCGCGATGGCCTCGTTGTTCTTTTCGATGGCAGCCTTTTGCATGGAATTCCGTTCTCGGCCGGTTTTCGGCTTGCAGACGAAATTAAAGCCGAATAGCGTGATCAAAGCAAGTGTGATCACAAATCAAAAATCAGGAGGCGACAACGATCGTCTTCGGCCAGAGGGTTTGATGAGCGAGGCAGCGGAACAGCAGGGACAAGAGACCCGTGCGCCGGTTCTGACGGCAAGGAACGTTGTCAGGCGGTTCGGCGGCCTCGTCGCCGTCAACGATGTCTCGTTTGACGTCAAGGCGGGAGAAATCCTCGGCCTGATCGGGCCGAACGGCGCCGGCAAGACGACGATGTTCGATCTGCTTGCCGGCAGCATCCTGCCGACCAGCGGCGATATCCTGCTTAACGGTGCGCGCGTTTCGGGTGAAGCCGCGCATCTGCGCATCGGTCGCGGCCTTGGCCGCACCTTCCAGATCCCGCGTCCGCTGCCCAACCTGACGCTGATCGAAAACATCATGCTGGCGGCGCAGGGTCAGGCCGGCGAAAAGCTGCTTGCCAACTTCGTCGCGCCAAGGCGAGTGGCGGCGCAGGAGAAAGCCGCCAGGACCAAGGCGCTAGAACTGCTGGATCTGGTCACCCTCACCCACCTCGCGCATGAACCGGCGCGCGTGTTGTCCGGCGGCCAGCGCAAGCTGCTCGAACTCGCCCGCGTGATGATGGCCGATCCGGCGATCATCCTGCTCGACGAACCGGCGGCCGGCGTCAACGCAACGCTGCTCGAAGTCATTATCGACCGCATCCGCGATATCAACGCGCGCGGCATCACCTTCCTGCTGATCGAACACAACATCGACATGGTGACGCGGCTCTGCCATCGCGTCCTCGTCATGGCGAGCGGCCAGTTGCTAAGCGAAGGCACGGCGGAAGAGGTCGCCAGCGACCCGCGCGTCATCGAGGCTTATCTCGGAGGCGCGGCATGAGCGAGACGGTCCTCGATGTCTGCAATCTCGAGGCTGGCTACGAGCCCGGCGTGCCGATCGTGCGCGGCGCCTCGATCACCGTTAGCAAGGGCGAGATCGTCGTCGTGCTCGGCCCCAATGGCGCCGGCAAGTCGAGCTTCATCAAGGCGATCGCCGGCCTTGTCCCGATCACCGGCGGCACGGTGTTTCTGGACGGCAAAGACATAACCGCCGCACCGGCGCACACCATGGTACGGCTTGGCTTGGCCTTCGTGCCGCAGACCGAAAACATCTTCCCGCTGATGTCGGTCGAGGACAATCTGAAGGTCGCCTGCGGCATTCTCGAGCGGCGCGAAATCCCTGCCCGCATCGACGAAATGTATGCAGCCTTCCCCGACCTCGTCCGCCAGCGGCGGACCGCCGCCGGCAACCTCTCGGGCGGACAGCGGCAGATGCTCGCCGTCGCGCGGGCGCTGATCGTCCACCCCAAGGTGCTGGTGCTCGATGAGCCGTCGGCCGGCCTGTCGCCGAAATTCGTGTCGATGGTGTTCGAGATGCTGGCCGGCATCCGCAAGTCCGGTGTCACCATCCTTTTGGTCGAACAGAACGCCAAGGCAGCACTGGCCATCGGCGACCGCGCCTATGTGCTGGTCGAAGGCAAGGACCGGCACGAAGGCATCGCATCCGATCTGTGGAACGACCCGGTCGTGGCCGAACTCTATCTTGGCCAGCGCCCCCTCAAGGCAGAAAAAACGCCTCACGCCGGGAAAGGAGGCGCGGCATGAGCCTGCAATTCATCGTCGACGGGCTTTTGACCGGCTCGATGATCGGCCTCGGCGCCATCGGCGTGACGCTCACCTATTCGATCCTGCGCTTCTCGAACTTCGCCCATGGCGACTTCATGGCCTGGGGCACCTATGCGACGCTGGCCGTCGTCAGCGCCATCGGCGCGACATTCGGCAAGGTGGCACCGATCGGACCGCTGTCCTTCGGCTGGCCGCTGATCGTCGCACTGATCGTCGGCATGGCCTTCACTGCTTTGCTGGCGCTGCTGCTCGACAAGGTTCTGTTTGCGCGGCTGCGCTCGCAGGGCCAGGCGATCATCGTGGTGATGGCGAGCTTCGGCGCCTCGATGGCGCTCAGAAGCCTGCTCGAATTCACCTTCACTTCGCGGCCGACCTATTTCAGCCGGGCGATCCAGATCGCCATGCCGGTCGGCTTCGGCATCCGCATCACGCCAGACCAGATTGCTCTCTTGCTGCTGACCGCCGTGCTGGTGCTCGGCGTGCATCTGTTGATGACGCGCACGCAGACCGGCCGCTCAATGCAGGCGCTCAGCCAGAATGCGGCACTGGCCCGCATCGTCGGCATCGATGTCGCCAGCGTGGTGCGCGTGACCTGGATCATCGGCGGCGCGCTGGCCTGTGTCGCCGGCGTGATGATCGGCATTCTGGTGCAAATCCGCCCGTTCATGGGCTTCGACATGCTGCTGCCGATGTTCGCCGCCGCCATTCTCGGCGGCATCGGCAGCATTCCCGGCGCCGTGCTCGGCGGCCTGATCATTGGGCTCGCCGAAGCCGGCGCGGTGCAGTTGATCGGCGCCGAATGGCGCGCCGCCGTCTCCTTCATCATCCTGATGGCGGTGTTGTTCGTGCGACCAATCGGCCTGTTCGGTGTGAGGGAACGCTGATGGATCTGCTCGGCTACGGCGCCTTCTTCCTGACCACCGCTCTGATCTTTTCGCTGGTCACGCTGGGGCTCAACTTGCAATGGGGGCTGACCGGGCTGTTCAATGTCGGCCTCGCCGGCTTCGTCGCCATCGGTGCCTATACCTCGGCGCTGCTGACCACACCTGACGATGCCGCGCGACTGGGTGGCTTCGGCCTGCCGATCCTTGTCGGTTGGCTCGGCGCCATGGCCGTCGGTGGCATCGCCGCGGCACTTACCGGCATGGCCACGCTGCGGCTGAGATCCGACTATCTGGCGATCACCACGTTCGGCGTCGCCGTCGTCGTGCAGTTGGTCGCGCTCAACGCGCAGGGATTGACCGGCGGCCCGTTCGGCATCGGCTTCATCCCGCGTCCCTTCGGCAGCCTTGCTGAGACACCGCTGCTGTTCAACCTGTCCAACCTTGCCGTCGTCTCGGCGGTGACGCTGGTCGCCTATCTCGCCCTGGAGCACCTGTCGCGCAGCCCGTGGGGACGCGTCTTGAAGGCGCTGCGCGAGGACGAACGGGCGGCGATCTCGTTGGGCAAGAGCGCGCGCTTCTATCGCGTCCAGGCCTTTGCCGTCGGTGGCGCCATCATGGCGCTGGCCGGCGCGCTGCAGGCGCATTTCACCGGCTTCATCGCGCCGGACAATTACCTGCCGATCCTGACCTTCCAGGTCTGGGTGATGCTGATCGTCGGCGGCTCGGGCAGCAATGTCGGCGCTGTCGTCGGCAGCATCCTGGTCTGGGCGATATGGGCTGGATCGGGCACGTTGACCAGCGTGCTGTTTCCGCCGGAGCAGCAGGCCCGCGCCGCCGCGCTGCAGATCGCCGCCATCGGCGTCATGCTCTGTGTCATCCTGCTGATCCGGCCGAACGGCCTGTTCGGCGACTGGCCGCGGCGGCCATGGTTCGGCAAGCGGGCAAAGATGGTTGCCGGCAAGAGCAGTTCCGGGTCATGAATGCCGCGGTCCGGCAGGAAGCGCACGACGTTTCGCTCTGGCATGCCGTCAGCCGCAATCGTCGCGGCAGGCCGGCGCTGCAAGGCGGGCTCGATGTCGACCTCGCCATCGTCGGCGGTGGCTTTTCCGGCCTCTCGACCGCGCTGCACGCCGCCGGGAAAGGACTGTCGGTCGCCGTTCTCGAAGCCGAAATAATCGCTTGGGGCGCGACCGGCAGGAATGCCGGCTTCGTCGTGCCGAACTTTGCCAAAATGGACCCGGACAACATCATCCGCCATCTCGGCCCCGAGCGTGGTGAACGGCTGATCGATTTTGCCGCCGGCAGCGCCGACCTGGTCTTCGGCCTGATCCGCCGGCACGGCATCGACTGCGACGCCGTGCAGAGCGGATGGATTCAGCCGGCGCATTCCCCCGCCGTGTTCGAGAAGGTCAAATCCCGCGCCGGGCAATGGGCGCAGCGCGGCCGGCCTGCCGTTGCCTTGGACCGGCAGAGCGTCGAGGCACTGACCGGCGCGCGCGGCTATGTCGGCGGCTGGATGGATCGTTCTGGCGGCGTGCTCAATCCGGTGGACTACGCGCGTGGGCTGGCCGATGCGGCCGAGAAGGCCGGCGCGCGCATCTTCGAGCATACGCGCGTCACCGCGCTCGATCGCACGACGGATTGCTGGGTGTTGAAAACGCCAGAGGGCTCGGTACGCGCCGGCAAGGTGCTGATCGCCACCAACGCTTATGGTGGGGCGCTCAATCCGTTGCTGCAACGAACCTATGTTCCGCTTAGGGTTTTCCAGATCGCCACGGCGCCGCTGCCCCGTGAAATCCGGACGCGCCTCCTGCCTGGCAGGCAAGGCGTCGGCGACACCAGGCGCAATCTCTTCACATTCCGCTTCGACGCCGAGAACCGGCTGATCAGCGGCGGCATGCATATCCTTGGCGCCGGAGCCGATGCGCGCGTGCCGCAGACGATCTGGCGACGGCTCGCTAGGCATCTTGAATTGCCTGACCTGCCGCCGCTTGCCTATAGCTGGTCGGGAATGGCCGCGGTCGAGCCGGACTTCCTGCCGCACCTCATGGACCTCGGGCCCGGGCTCATTGCCGGTCGCGCCTGCAACGGACGGGGCATTGCCATGACGACGGCGATGGGCAAGGTGCTGGCCGACTGGGCGACTGGAGCCGATGCCCGCGATCTGCCGCTGCCGTTTGCGCCGCCGGCACCGATCCCGTTCCATGCCTTGTTGCGGCACGCGCCCAATATGCTGCTCGGCTGGAGCATGCTGCGCGACCGGTTGGACGAAACGAGATAGGCGGACCGTCACCTGGCCGCGTCAAGGTTTGACGACAGAACAGCGGCTGCCATGGCGATGTCTTGTTCGATAAAAGTCCGGACGGCGGGACCGCTGCGCTGCTCCAGCGCGGCGACGATCTTGCGGTGCGCATCGTTCGACTGCGGAACGTAGCGATCCGCCTGCATCAGCAGCTTGAGATACGGCCCGACCCGCCCCCAGAGGTCGCGGATCATATTCAGAAGGATCGGCGCGCCGGCATGCTGGTAGATGGCGAAGTGAAAGGCCTCGTTCAGCGTTAGATAGGCCCTGGCGTCGCCCGCCTCGATGGCGTGCTGCATGCCGGCGAGCGTAGCGTGGATGTCGACCAGACCGCTTTCGGTCATCCGCGACGCCGCCATCTCGCCCGCCAGACCCTCGACGGCGATGCGGATGCGCGTCAGTTCCTCGAAGGCGGGGGCGGACAGCAAGGGCACGATAACCGAGCGGTTGTTCTGCATCTCGAGCAGCCGTTCGGCGACCAGCCTTTGCAGCGCCTCGCGGATCGGCGTGGTCGATATGCCGAACGTCTCGGCGAGCTTGCGGATGACCAGTGTCTGGCCCGGGCTGAAGCCGCCGGAAATCAATTCCTGCTTGAGCGCGCCATAGGCACGGTCGTTCAGGGTTTGATGTTCAAGCTTCAGCATGCGCGGCCCGCTCCGGTCACCAGTTCGACAGTGCGCGGTCGAGCGTCTTGGCCAGTTGCTCGGCATTGTCCCTGGCAAAGGGTAGCGGCGGCCTGATCTTGAGCACATTGCCGCGCGGACCGCAGGAGGAGATCAGCACGCCGTCCTCGCGCATGGCCTCGACGACTGCCGATGTCTTGCTGGCGGCCAAGGCCTCGTCGCCCTCCGCCGTCAACTCGACACCGAAATAAAGGCCGTTTTCCCTGACGTCGGCGACCATGCCGTGCCGGCCCTTCAGTGAGCCCAGCAGATCAGCCGTATAGGCGCCGACCATGCGTGCATTCTCGATCAGCCCCTCGCCCTCAATCACCTCGAGAACGGCAATGCCGACGGCGGCAGCGACCGGGTTGCCGCCGAAGGTGTTGAAGTAACCGGTGTTTGAGCCGAAGGAGGCAACAAGCTGCGGCCGTACCATCACCGCGCCCATCGGATGCCCGTCGCCGATCGGCTTGCCCATCGTAACGATATCTGGCTCGATGCCATAATTGGCGAAGCCCCACATGCCCTGGCCGAGCCGGCCGAAGCCGGATTGGACCTCATCGGCAATGACCATGCCGCCGGCTTTTTTGATGAGGCTTGCCGCCTCGCGCATCACGGCCGCATCGGGAAAGAAGATGCCGTCGCTGGAAAACGCCGAGTCGAGAAGCATTGCCGCGGGACGGACATTGCGCGTGCGCATATCCTCGATGGCGGCGGCGACGTTTTTCGCGAAATCGCGCGCGGCGCGGCCATGATCGCGGAACGTGTCCGGCGCTGCGACAGTGCGGTGCTGCGGGGGCACCGCTTTCACGCCGACCGCGGCCGGCGACAATTGTGCAGTCGCGATCGTGGCGCCGTGATAGGCGAAGTCGGTGATGATGACGCCTGTGCCGCCGCTCGAATGCTGGGCGATGCGGATGGCAAGGTCGTTGGCCTCGCTGCCGGTGCAGGTGAACATGGCATGGCCGAGATGGGGCGGACAGGTGCCAAGCAATTTCTCGGCGTAGTCGAGGATGATCTCGCTGAGATAGCGTGTGTGCGTGTTGAGCGTCGCGGCCTGCCCCGACAGGGCCTCGACGACACGCGGGTGGCAGTGGCCGACCGAAGCGACATTGTTGTAGGCATCGAGGAATTTTCGACCCTGGGCATCGTAGAGCCAGACGCCGCTGCCGCGCACGAGATGGATCGGGTTGCGGTAGAAGGCGCGGTAGGTCGGGCCAAGCAGCCTGGCGCGTCGCTCGAGCAGGGCGCGCTCTTGTGCCGAAGCGCCGGCATCGGCAGAGGCATTGGCAGGCAAGGACTGGGACACGGGCATCTACTCCGGATTGGAATGGTCGAGAAAATAGCGGCGGGCATCAGCGGGCGACAGGCCGTCCAGCCGTTCGAGCGAAGCCCAGACCTCGGTGGCGAGGCGCAAGACATAGTCGCGCTTGGCCGGGAAACGCTCGGCCTGCCAGCTGGCGATGTTGGCGATGAGCGCAAGCCGAGCCCGGATCAGATCGAAAAGGATGCCCAGCTCTTCGGCCTCGAGCGGTTGCACCGACCGGTAGCCGGCGACAAAGCGCGCGGCCGGCACCAGCGGATGACCTTCCGCCGGCCAGCGATAGACGGCGCCGATGGCGAGATCGCAGATCAGCGGCGAGTGGATCATGTCGCCAAAGTCGAGAATGCCGCTCACGACCTCCGGCAGCGACGCATCCATCACCACATTGTAGGAGTTCATGTCGTTGTGGACGATCTGGGCGCGCAGTTTCGGGATGACCGGCGCCGCATGCTCCTCGAAGGCGTCGATCGCACGCTCGACCATGGCCCGCCGACCAGCGTCGGCGATATGCGCCAGCATCGGCCGCGTCTTGGCCACCTTGCGGATATCCCAGAGCAGGTCGCTGCCGGCGGCCGAATGGAAGAAGCCGCGCAGCGCGCGGCCAAGGCGGGCGAGGAAGATGCCGAGATTACGATCTTGCGCCGGGGATGCAGGCGACCGCGACAGCAACTGGCCGGGCAGATAGGTGACCAGCCGGACGATGCGTGGCGCCGATCCACCGACGCTGACCGTGAATTGCGCTTCACCTTGCAGGCTTTTGCGCACCGAGGGAACCGGCAAGGTCGGATCGACCGCAAGGATGTGATCGAGTGCCTTGTTCTGGAAGTCGGTGAAGCCCGCTTCTTCCGCCGGATGGGAGATTTTCAGGACGAACTCGCCGTCACCGTCCGTCTGGATGTGGAAGTTGTGGTCGCGTTCACCAGGCAACGGACGCGCGGTGCCGGCAAGGCCGTAGTGCCGGCGCAGGATGGCAAGCGCGTCGGCCGTCGAAACGTCGGGCGCGTCCTCGGCCAGTGTGTCCCCGAAGGCATCGGGCACTGCCGCGTTCATGGCCCGGCCTCTGGATCGACGGGCTCAAGGCCGCACCAGTCGGCGATGAACAGCGCGATGGTCTGGGTGACCTTGCGCACCGAGTCCAGGTCGACGGCCTCGTCATAGCCATGCGGCATGCGGCAGATCGGACCGTAGACGATCGCCGGCGTGTCGGCATAGAGGCCAAAGAAGCGCGCATCGGTGGTCGCCGAGGTGACATGTTCCGTAAGCGGCTCGCCCCAGACAGCGGTATGGCTGCGGCGCAGCACGGCTTCCATCTCGTCGGCCCCTTGCAGCACATAGGCCTCGGCCATGAAGCCGTTGTAGCTCATCTTGGGCGGGCGGTTGGCCAGGAACGGATCGGCGCGGGCCGCATCGGCGATGCACGCCTCAAGCTCTGCTCTGGCATCCTCGAGCTTCTGGCCGGGATAGGTCGCGACCCGCATCTCGAAAACACAGCGCGCCGGAACGCTCGACGTCCATTCGCCGCCTTCGATCTTGCCGAGATTGAAGCGGATCGGGTGCGGATGGTCGCAAAAATGCGGGTCATCGACCTTGCGGGCGTTCCAGACGATTTCGAGCTGCTTCAGCGCCTGGATGATCACGAATGCCTTTTCGATGGCATTGGCACCGGCCGAGAAAGCGCCCGACGCGTGCTGCGGATCGCCGTCGACCTCGACCCTGAACCAGATCGGCCCGACCTGCGCCCGCATCAGCCTCGGCTCCAACGGCTCGGGGATGAAGGCGGCATCGGCGCGGTAGCCGCGCTGCAGGCAGGCGAGCGCGCCATTGCCGGTGCACTCTTCCTCGACGACCGACTGCAGGAACAATTTCGCGGCCGGTTGATAGCCGAGGCTGCGCAATGCGGTCAGCGCGTAAAGACAGGCGGACAGGCCAGCCTTCATATCACCGGCGCCGCGGCCATGCATCCAGCCGTCCTCGATCGCCGGATCGTAGGGATCGCGGGTCCAACGGTCGAGTGGTCCCGTCGGCACGACATCGATATGGCCGTTGAGGATCAGCGAGCGGCCGGTCGCGTTTCTCGGCGTATGGGTGGCAACGACATTGAAGGCATCGTCATAAGAAACTGCCACGGGTGAAAAACCCGGCAGGTCGCGGATCGCTTCGACATCGACGCGCCACATGTCGACCGCATAGCCGTCGATCTCATAGGTGGCCGCCATGAAGGATTGCGCGGCATGCTCCTCGCCGCGCTGTGAGGGAAAGCGTACGAGATCGGCCAGGAACGCGACCTGTCGTGCGAAACCGTCGTCGACCGCGCTGAGAATGGCCTCGTCCGCAATCCGCTCAGGCATTGTATTTCACTTTCATTTGGATGGTGTATCATATCTCATATGCCATTCTCATAAAATGCAAGAGGCAGTGGCGCCAAAAATCCGATCCAGGCCAGCCGCTCTTGTCAGACCATTCGCGGGTGTTGGCATCAGCGGCGGTAAGCCGATACTGCTATCGGCAGAGATGAAGAGGAATGCGTTGATCCCCGAAGAGACGATGCCGGCCGAAATCACCGATCTCGCCATTGGCTACCGGCGCCTGCCGGCGGGCAAGCTAGCCAATGCGGTGACATGGATGGAGGCGCGCGCTCCGCAGCCCGACCTCGCGCAACCCCTGGCCATGACCCGGATCACCACGCCCGACTGCGCGTCCTATCGAGCGATCTTCCTCGAAATCGGCGCCCCCTGGCTGTGGGACCGCGTGTCTGAAATGTCCGACGCCGAGATAACGGAGCACTTCGCCGATCCGCGCCAGCATCTCTACTACGGCCATGATGAAAGCGGCCTGCATCTCGGCATGGTCGAATTCTTCGTCGCCGACAGCAACGAGATCGAGATCACCTATTTCGGCCTGTTCCCGTCCCTGACCGGCCGCGGTTTCGGCAAGCGCCTTATGGCCGGCGCGCTCGAACTGGCATGGCGCCTGAAACCAAGCCGCGTCTGGCTGCATACAAGCAGCTTCGATCATCCCAGCGTGATAGGCTTCTACGGCGCCTGCGGATTTGTGCCATTCGCGTCCGGTTTTGAGATCGTCGACGATCCCCGGATAAAGGGCACCTTGCCGCGCAATGCCGCACCGCAGATTCCGCTGATCGAAGCGGAGTGGAGCACCTGCAGTCCGGAGAACCGACAGGTTGCGCGAGCCTAGATGAGAACAGCTCCGCAACCCACCCCGCATGCGTCGCCGCATCACCGCCGATGGGTCCGTCGCGAGACCATCCTGTCGACGCTGAAGCACCACATCGACACGCGCATCGTGCTCTTCGCCGCGCCGGCCGGCTTCGGCAAGTCGACGACGATGGCGCAATGGGCTGCGGAAGCGGCGCGCCTCGGCCGGCTGACTGCGTGGCTGTCCTGCGAGGCAACAGACAATGATGAGGGTGCCTTCCTGTCGCATCTGGTGGGCGGGCTGCGCCACCTCGTACAGAGCCCGGCGGAGCTCGACCTTGCCTTCCAGTCGAGCCCGATCCCGCAGCTTGACGTCGTGCTCGCCGCGCTGGTGGCGGGATTGGCGGCGCGCGAGGCCGACATCACCTTGTTCTTCGACGACTATCACGCCATCGAGGCGCCAGCGGTCAAGCGGTTCATGGAACGCTTGACCCGACAGGCGCCGGCCAATGTCGCCTTCGTCATCGGCTCGCGCACCCTGCCCGACCTGCAGCTCGGCAAGCTTAGGGTGCTGGGCGACGTCTGCGAAATCGGCCCCGACGATTTGCGCTTCGCCTCCTCCGAAGCCGAGGCCTTCTTCAACGAGAAGCTCGGTTTGAGCGTCAGCAGCGGCACTGTGGAGACCTTGTGTTCGCGCACCGAAGGATGGGCCGCCGGCCTGCAGCTCGCCTCACTGTCGCTCAGTGCCGCGCATGCGCCCGAAACCGTCATCGGCAATTTCACCGGCGCCAACCGCAACGTCGCCGATTTCCTGATGGGGGAAGTGTTTCTCGAACTGCCGTCGGCGATCGCGAAGTTCCTGCTCTACAGCTCTATCTTCGAACGCTTCAGCGCGGAGGCCTGCCGGGCGGTGATGCGGGCGGCGGATGCCGAGGCGGCGATCACCGAGATCGAGACGCGCAACCTGTTCCTGGTGCCGCTCGACGAGGAGCGGCGCTGGTTCCGCTATCATCATCTGTTCCGCGACTTCCTCAGCCGCGAGATGGAACGGCGCGAACCGGAGATGATCGCGCCGCTGCATTTGGCGGCCGCCGAATGGTTCGGCGAACGCAAGATGCTGACCGAGGCGATCGGCCACGCGCTCGCCGCCGGCGACCAGGCCCGCGCGGCGGTGTTCGTCGAGAACAACGCGCTCGACCTCATCGCCCAGTGCCAGCTTCTCTATGTGCGCCAATTGCTGGCGCTGTTGCCCAAAAAGCTGATCGACCAGCGCATCCGTCTGCAGCTTGTCGTGCTGTGGCTGGCGGTGCACAGCAGCCAACCCGAGCTTGCCCAACAGACGCTGAACAATGCGCGCAAGCTGGTCGAAACCGGGCCGGCCGACGGCAAGGATCCCGGCACGTTGACCGGCACCACGATCGATGCGGAACTGGTGGTGCTCGCCGCCGCCGTCCACAGCACGCTGGAGCAGTTCGAGCAGGCGCGCGACACCGCACTGGCGGCCCTGCGCGTCATTGCGCCCGACGCCTGGTTCATGGAGGGCGCTACCGCCAACGTCATCGGCTACAATCTCTATGCACTGGGCGACCTCGACGGTGCACGCGCGGCGGTGGACGCGGCGCGCAAGGCGCATGAGCGAAGCGGCAGCCTGCTCGGCGTCACCATCGCCAATTGCTACATGGCCGTCATCGAACGCTCGGCCGGCCGCCTGCCCGTCGCCGAACGGCTCCTGCGCGATGCAATCGCCGAGGCAAGGGCGCGGATCGGTCCTAATTCTTATGCCGAAGCGCTGGCGGGCACGCTGCTTGCCGAACTTGCCTATGAGACCAATGCGTCGAGCGAAGCGCTGACCTTGGTCGAGAATCTCGGGCCGCTGATCGAGGGAGCGGCGGTCATCGTCTATCCGCTCGCCAGCGTTCCGACCTATGCCCGCGTGCTGCAACTGACCGGCCGCGCGGAGGCCGCACTCGATATGCTGGAGCGGGTCTACCAGCGCGTGCGCGGCTCCGTGTATCGTCGTCTCGCTTCGGTGCTTGTGCATGATCGCGTTAGGCTGCTGCTCGACCAGAACCGCGGCGCCGAGGCGCGCGCCCTGCTGAACGAGCATCGCCGCGGACGGGCCGAAACCACTCCCACCGTCGCCAATGAATTCGAGTTCTTCGCCGAAGGCAGACTGCTGACCGCGGAGAAATCCTATGTCGATGCGGCGCGGGTCTTCGACGCGCTGTTGGAGCGCACGAGGGACAGCGGGCGCATGCGCCGCCATATCCTGGCGCTGATCCAGCGCGCCAAGAGCGCCGGCCAAGACCAACGCGAGGCCGATCGCTATCTGCTCGAAGCGCTGCGCCTTGCCCACCCCTCTGGATTCATCCGCTCCTTCATCGATGAGGGAAGGCCCGTTGTCGAAGGGTTGATGCGGCTGCGTGCGGCCCAGGCAAAGACCGATCCGGCACTCTCAGCCTATGTCACGCGCATCATCGATGCCGCGCAGACGATGCCAGTGGCGACGCGCAGGCCCGCCCCGCCAGCCGCAGAGAAGGAACACCTCACCCAGCGCGAGGCCGAGTTGCTGCGCTGCCTGACGGAGGGCATGTCCAACCGCGATATCGCGGTCGCGCTGTCGGTCAGCGAAACCACGGTGAAGTGGCATCTGAAGAACATTTTCGGCAAGCTGGCGGTGAGCAACCGGGTCCAGGCCGTGCGCGCCGCGCAAGGGTCGACAAACCTTCAAACCCCTCCGAAAGGAGGGGCATAGATAGCGGGCACAACCCCTCTTTCGGGTCGGGCCATGCCACCGCAAGCCTGTTAGCGTCACCCGGTTTTTAGAGGACGTTGCGGATGGCGACAGGTTACGTTTTTCACGAACAGCTGATGTGGCATGACACCGGCTCCAGCGCCGACATGATGCCTCCCGGCCGTTTCGTGGAACCCGGCCGGCATCTGGAATCGCCCGGCTCAAAGCGTCGGCTGAACAATTTGATCCAGGTCAGCGGCCTGTCGCGCCACCTCGTGCCGATCATTCCCGAGCCGGTTTCGGTCGAGGATCTGCTGCGCGTGCATACCCAACGCCACGTCGACGATATCCGCATGCTCAGCGAACGGGGTTCCGGCTTTGCTGGGCCGCAGGCACCGATCGGCCTCAACAGTTTCGACATCGCCCTGCTGTCGGCCGGTACCACCTATGCCGCCATGCGCGCCGTGCTGACCGGCCGGGTCGACAATGCCTATGCGCTGGCGCGGCCGCCAGGGCACCATGCCGAGCCCGACCAGGCGTTGGGCAACTGCCTGTTCTCCAACATCGGCGTGTCCGTGCGCCGGCTGCAGCATGAAGGGCTGCTTGGCCGCGCGGCGGTGGTCGACTGGGACGTGCATCACGGCAACGGCACAGAGACGGTGTTTTATTCCGACCCATCGGTGCTGACCATTTCCGTGCACCAGGACAATCTCTATCCGACCGGGCGCGGTGCGCTGGCCGACAATGGCAAGGACGCCGGCGAAGGCTACAACATCAACATCCCGTTGCCGGCCGGCAGCGGCACCGGCGCCTATGAATCGACCTTTGATCGCGTCATCGCCCCGGCCCTGCGCGCCTTCAAGCCGGACCTCGTCATCGTCGCTTCAGGCTTTGATGCATCGGGCTTCGACCCGCTCGGTCGCATGATGCTCAACAGCGAATGCTTCCGGCGCCTAGCCGCACGCATGGTGGCGCTGGCCGCCGAGACATCGAACGGACGCCTGATGATGAGCCATGAAGGCGGCTATTCCGAAGGTTACGTTCCGTTCTGCGGCCATGCCGTCATCGAGACGCTGGCCAATCATCGCACCGAAGTGGTCGACCCGCTGTCGGACCATATCGACGAATGGGCAGGGCAGGAATTGCAGCCGCATCAGGCTGGTGTGATCGATGCCGCCGAAGGACTGCTTGCCGGCCTGCGCCAACGCCTCGCCAGTGCGGCCTGACGCGATGGATTTTGTCGTCACCACGCTCCTCAATGCACTGACGCTGATCAGCATCCTGATTCTGGTCGGGCTCGGCCTGGCGATCAGCTTCGGCCTGATGAACGTGACCAACCTCGCGCATGGCGAGTTCGTCACCGTCGGGGCCTTCGCGGTCTATTTCGTCCAGAGCATCGGCGGTTCGTTCTGGCTGGGGCTGGCCGCCGCACCGATCGCCGGCGCGGTTGTCGGCTGCATCCTCGAGTTCGCCATCATCCGCCATCTCTATTCGCGGCCGGTCTCGACTGTGCTCGCCACCTGGGGCGTCAGCCTGATCCTGCAACAAGGGCTGGAACTGACCTTCGGTCTCGGCGCCAAGCCGGTGACGCCGCCGATCGAAGGCACGCTCGATCTCTTCTTCACCGTCTATCCGGCCTACCGGCTGATCCTGATCACTATTGCCGCGCTGACGCTGCTTGGAGTCGTCCTGCTGATCAGCCGGACATCGTTCGGCCTCGACATCCGCACCGTCATCCAGAACCGCGAGATGGCCGAGGGCGTCGGCATCAACACGCGGCGCACCTATGCCATCGCCTTCACCTTCGGTGCCGCCATTGCCGGACTGGCAGGAGGACTGGTCGCGCCGCTGGCGATCGTGCTGCCGCAGATGGGAGTGAACTATCTCGCCAACGCCTTCTTCGTCGTCATCGTCGGCGGCGTCGGTTCGATCGGCGGCCTTGTCGCCGGAAGCGTCTTCGTCGGCGGCCTGACGAGTGTCCTGAACTACCAGATATCGCCATCGCTGGCGCAAGCGATCGTGCTGCTCGCGGCCATCGTCGCCGTGCGGCTGCGGCCCAACGGCCTGTTCAACGGGGCATCGCGATGATCACCCGAGACCGCAACTGGCTGCTGATCTTCGCCGTCTGCGTGGCGCTCGCCATCATCTATCCGCTCATTGCCGATGGCTATCAGTTGACAGTGATCCGCGACGCACTGATCTTCGGCCTGTTCGCGGCGAGCCTCGACTTCTTCTGGGGTCGCACCGGCATTCTGTGTTTCGGCCACGCCGCCTTTTTCGGCATTGGCGGCTACATCATGGCGCTGGTCACGCTCAATGACGCGATCCCCTTCGCCAGCCTGCTTGGTATCATGGGCGCGGTGGCCGGCGCGGCCTTCGTCGCCGCCATCATCGGCTATTTCCTGTTCTTCGGCGGCATCCGTGGCAGCTATTTCACCATCGTCACGCTGGCCATGGGCGTCATCTGCCAGCAGGCCGCGGTCTCCTGGAGCTCGGTCACCGGCGGCGACAGCGGTTTGATCGGCATCCCGCCGATCGAGTTCGATATAGGCGGGCTGCATGTCGATCTCAGCCAGGACCTGCCCAGCTACATCTTCGTCGCAGCCATCGTCGCGGTGGCCGTGCTGGCGCTGTGGGCGATCAGCCGCGGGCGCTGGGGCACGGTGCTCACCGCCATCCAGGACAATGAAGTCCGGGCGGCGGCGCTGGGCCACAACGCGCCCTTGCGGCTGCTCGTCACCTTCGTTCTGTCCGCGGCCATCGCCGGACTTGCCGGCGCCCTCTATGTCTGCATGGCGGGGCTGGTGGCGCCGGACCTTTCGGGGCTGCTTTTGTCGACGGAAGTCATCGTCTGGGTGGCGGTCGGCGGGCGCGGCACGCTGCTCGGTCCTGTGCTCGGTGCCATCTTCATCCAGCGGGCGCAACAGACGATCAGCAGCTTCAACCCGAGCCTGTGGCCGCTGCTGCTCGGCTGTGTCTTCGTCGTCATCGTCTTCGTCTTGCCGGACGGCATCCTGTCGATCTACGCGCGGCTGAAGGTCCTGTTCAAAGGCCGGAGGCGCGCGCAATGAGCGATGTCCTGCTCCAGGCCGAAAATGTCGGCATCCGCTTTGGCGGCCTGCAGGCGCTGGAAGCGCTTGATCTCACCGTGCGCGACAAGGAGCTTTGCTGCATCATCGGGCCGAACGGCGCCGGCAAGAGCACCTTCCTCAACGTGCTGACCGGCACGCTGCGCCCGACCAGCGGCAGCGTGCGCTTCCTCGGCCGCGACATCGCCGGCCTGCCGCTGCACCGCATCGCCCGGCTCGGCATCGCCCGCAAGTTCCAGATCCCGTCGGTCTTCCCCAGCCTGTCGGTTGAGGACAATCTGAAGGTGGCGCGGTGGGGCGCGCCCTCACCTGTCCGCCCGGTCGCTGAATTGCTGGAGCTGGTCGCGCTCGGCGATCGTGCCGCCACGCTGGCCGGCGAACTCGCGCACGGCCAGAAGCAATGGCTGGAGATCGGCATGGCGCTGGCGATCGAGCCAAGGCTGCTGCTGCTCGACGAGCCGACCGCGGGCATGACGCCGCAGGAGACGCTGGCGACGGCGGAGATGCTGCTGCGGCTCAAGGGCGAATTCTCGATCGTCGCGGTCGAACATGACATCCGCTTCGTGCGAGCGCTGAACTGCGAAACGCTGGTGCTGCATCAGGGGCGCCGGCTGCGCAGCGGTCCTTTCCACGACATCGAGACCGACGAGATGGTCCGCGACGTCTATCTGGGGAGGCGCTGACCATGCTGCGGACAATGGCGATCTCGGCCGGCTACGGCCTGCTCCCGGTGTTGAACGGCATCGACCTCAGCGTCGCGCCGGGCGAGGTCGTCGGCCTGCTCGGCCGCAACGGCGCCGGCAAGACGACGCTGCTGCGCGTCATCGCCGGAGCCTTGCGGGCGAGCGGCGGCGCCATGCTTCTCGGCGACCAGGACCTCACCAATGCGCCGGCCTTCCGCCGCGCGCGGGCCGGCATCGCGCATGTCCCGCAGGGACGCGGCATCTTCAACCAGCTGACCGTGCGGCAAAACCTGGACGTCGGCACACGCGCCGCCAAGGGGCGCGGCGACGGCGGCATTCCGGCCGATATCTTCGGCTATTTCCCGATCCTGCGTGAACGCGAAGCGCAGGTTGCCGGCACACTCTCCGGTGGCCAGCAGCAGATGCTGGCGATCGGCCGCGCGCTGTGCGGCTTGCCGTCGGTGCTGCTGCTCGACGAACCCTCGGAAGGCATCCAGCCGAACATCGTGCAGTCGATTGCCGAGCTGGTGCCGCGCATCGCGCGCGAGCGCGGCATCGCGATCGTTCTTGTCGAGCAGAATCTCGATCTCGTTCTTAGGGCGGCGGACCGCTGCATGGTGATGGAAAAAGGCAGGATCGTACATGAAGGCGCGCCGGAGGCGTTCGCCGACGAGACACTGCTCAAGGATCTGTTGGCTCTATAGGCGCGCTTAAAGCGCGCCCGGGATTTGTTGGCTTTGTAAGGCGTGCATGGGGCGCGCCTGGACTGGAAGGGAACGCAAAAATGATAAGCAGACGAACTGTTCTGAAATCGGGCGGCGCCGCGGCCGCCTTCGCCATGGTCGGTGCGCCGTCGATCCTGCGCGCCGCCGACACCGTCAAGGTCGGCCTATCGATCCCGATCACCGGATTGCAGGCGATCCTCGGCGAGACGCTGCTCAATTGCTACAAGCTGGCGGCTGCCGAACTCAACGCCGCCAATGGCATTGGCGGCCGCCAGGTCGAATTGTTCATCGAGGACAACCAGACCACGACCAAGGGCGCGATCGACAAGGCACGCAAGCTCATCAACGAAGACAAGGTCGACGTGATCATGGGCACCATCATCTCGCCCGAGCGCAGTGCGACGCTGTCCGTAACCTCGAAAGCCAAGAAGCTGTTCTTCTACCCGACCAACTTCGAAGGCGGCGAATGCAACCGCTACTTCGTCGCCACCGGCCCTATCCCGATGCAGCAAGTCGACCCGATGATGCCCTGGGTGGCCGAGAACCTCGGCAAGACGATCTATGTCATGGCCTCCGACTATGCCTGGCCGCAGAAGATGACCGAGGCGATCACGGCGGCCTACGAGAAGGCCGGCGGCAAGATCATCGGCGCAGACTACTATCCGTTCGGCACCACGGATTTCGGCCCGGCGTTCCAGAAGATCAAGTCGCTGAAGCCCGATGTCGTCTGGTCGATGGTGGTCGGCAACGACGCCGTCACCCAGCTCAAGCAGTATCGCAGCTTCGATATCAAGCAGCCGCTGATCGCGCCGCTCGACGAGGTCTTCAACAAGGACGCGCTGCCGCCCGGCGTGGCCGCCGGAACCTACGCGCCGCAGCCCTACTGGATGGCGCTCGACAATCCGGTCAACAAGAAGTTCATCTCGAGCTTCCGCGAAAAGTTCGGCCAGGAGAAGATGGTCAACGGCATCGGCGAGGCCGGCTACAATGGGCTGCATCTCTACGCGCTGGCCGCCGAGAAGGCCGGATCGCTGAAGGACGACGATGTGCTGGCGGCATTGCCATCGATCGAGTTCGACGCGCCGCAAGGCAAGATCCGCGTCGACGCCACCAACAACCACACGCTCTGCCATTCCTATGTCGGCAAGGCGGCGGCAGACGGCATCGGTTACGAGATCGCCAAGGATTTCGGCGTCATCGCGCCGGTGACGCCTTACTGCAAATTGTAGTGAATTAGCTGCGCGGCTCAGGCCACCTTGCGGTGCCTGAGCCGCGCAGACGCCGACGGCGACGCTTGCGATCAGGCCATCGATTTCGGCAAAGCGGCCGCCAGTGCATCGACGGCCAGCCGTACCTTCAACGGCAGATGCGGCGTCTTCAGCCAAAGCGCGTGACAGTCGTAGAGATATCGCGGCTGATCCGGCAGCAGCGCCACCAGCGCGCTGGCCTGAATTCGCTCGTGCGCCAGCCAATAGGGCAACCAGGCGAGGCCCATGCCTTCGGCAGCAGCATCGGCGATGGCATCGAGATCGTCGAGCCGCAGCCGACCGGTGGGTATGAATTCCTGTGCGGCTTGCCCCTCGCGCGCGAACAGCCACGGCTGAACGACCTGGCCGAGCCGGCGGTAGACAATGGCCTGATGGTCGGCGAGATCCTCGATCCGACGCGGTTCGCCGTGGCGTTGGAGATAGGAGGGTGCTGCGCAGACGACCATGCCCTGGCGCGCGACACGACGCGCGATCACCCTTGCCTTGTCTTCCAGGGCGCCGGTCCGAATGGCAAGATCATAGCCGTCCTCGGCAAGGTCGGCGAAGCGGTCGCTGAGGGACAGGTCGAGTTCCAGCATCGGATATTGCCGCGCCAGCCGCAGCAGTATGGGTGTCACGCAGTGCCGACCGAAATGCGCCGGCATGGTGACGCGCAGTTTGCCCCGCGGTTCGGAAAACTGGTCGGCGGCGAGCGCATCGGCGGCTTCGGCCTCGGCCAGCACGACCCGGCAGCGTTCATAGTAGGCGCGTCCGAAGTCGGTCAGGCTCTGCCGGCGCGTGGTCCGGTTGAGCAGCCGCACGCCCAGCCGCTCCTCGAGAAACCGGACATGCTTGCCGACCATCGGTCCGGACAGATCGAGCGCGACCGCCGCGGCCGCAAACGAGCCGAGGTCGACCGCTTTGACGAACACGGCCATGCTCTCAAGCCGATCCATATTCAGAACTCCTGGTTTCTACTGTTCTACCTTTATAGCCATTTATCGCCGAGAATCTTGCCTGCATAGCTCATTCGGTTCAGATAATTTGGAGTGACCCGAATGGCACGTCTTGTTCGCTTCCACCAGCATGGTGGCCCCGAGGTCCTGCGCATCGAGGATGTCGAGCTTTCCGGACCGGGGCCGGGCGAAGTTCAAATCCGAGTCAAGGCACTCGGCCTCAATCGCGCCGAGGCGCTGCTCCGTGCGGGTGCCTATATCGAGACGCCGACGCTACCCTCGGGGCTTGGCCTCGAGGCTGCGGGCATCATCGAGGCGGTGGGCGAAGGTGTGACGGATTTTGCGCCGGGCGACAGCGTCAGCATCATCCCGCCGCAATCGATGATCCGCTGGCCCGCTTATGGCGAGCTCGCCACCTATCCCGCCGGGCTCGTCGTCAAGCACCCGCCCTCACTCGACTGGCCAATGGCGGCGGCGGTCTGGATGCAATACCTCACCGCCTATGGCGCGCTGATCGATATCGCCAGGCTGCACAGCGGAGATTTGGTCGTCATCACCGCGGCATCGAGCAGTGTCGGGCTTGCCGCGATCCAGATCGCCAGCAGGGTTGGCGCCACCGCGATTGCGGTGACGCGAACATCGGCCAAGAGGCAGGCCCTGCTCGACGCCGGCGCGGCCTATGTGGTGGCCTCTACGGAGGAGGATCTGGCCGCACGGCTCGATGAAATCGCCGGGCCGCAAGGCGTGCGCGTCGTGTTCGATGCGATCGGCGGCCCGATCTTCGAGCCGCTGACGGCGGCGATGTCGCGGGGTGGCATTCTCATCGAGTATGGTGGCCTCAACCGCGAGCCGACGCCGTTCCCGTTGTTCGCCGTACTGGCCAAGACGCTCACGCTGCGCGGTTATCTCGTCCACGAGATCACCGGCAACCCGGCGAAGCTGGAAGCGGCCAAAGCGTTCATCCTCGAAGGCCTGGAGACCGGCGCGCTGAGGCCGATCATCGACAGAACTTTCCCGTTCGAGCAAATCGTCGAGGCGCATCGCTTCCTGGAATCGAACCGGCAGTTCGGAAAGATTGTGGTGACGGTTTGAGCAACAATCCCTTGAAGGCGCGCCTCTGCATTCCTAATTGCCTTGTGCGGGCCGGGCCCCTCTGACTGTCGCTTCTTTGGCGATTGTGATGTCGGACCGCTATAACGGGCCCGTTTCCATTCTTTTCGGTCAAGCGGGCTCATTCTTTTTTGGTTTGGAGCCCCTCATGACATCTTCCCTCCTTGGTTTGGTTTGCCCCTCCTGCCGCGTTGCGCTCGTGATGAGCGAACGCCAGGGGATCGAGATCGATTATTGTCCGCAGTGCCGAGGCGTCTGGCTTGATCGCGGCGAACTCGACAAGATCATCGAGCGTTCCGGCAGGGACGCCGCGCCTGTGCAACAGCCACAGCCGGCAGCGTTCTCCCAACCGCAACATGGCCAAGGGCGCGATGACGATTATTCCCGCTCGCAGGGCCACCGCTATCCCAAGCGGAAGAAATCATTCTTCGAAGAATTGTTCGACTGATCGCATGATGTCCGGCGTCCGGGCCGGCGTTTGCTGAAAATTTCCGAAACCACATCGAAAAAAGGCCACCCCCGATGATGTCTCGCTCAAGCCGATTTGCCGCCCTGATTGCAGGGCTGGTCCTTGCATTCTCCATGGTCGCGATGGATCACGCCGAGGCTCGTCGCGGCGGCAGTTTCGGCAGCCGTGGCACACGTACGTTCCAATCGGCACCGCCGACCAGAACGGCACCAGCGCCGATCGCTCCGGTCGAGCGTTCGATGACGCCCAACACCGGCGTGAACACTCCGGTGCGGCAACCGCAGGCCGGCCTGCAGAGGCCCGGTTTCATGAGCGGCTTCGGTGGAACGATGATGCGCGGCCTGCTGCTCGGTGGCCTGATCGGCCTGCTCGTCGGCCAAGGCTTCGGCGGCCTGGCCGGCATGTTCGGCTTCCTGCTTCAGGCCCTGCTGATAGGTGGCGCAATCATGCTGGCCATTCGCTTTTTCCGGTCGCAATCCGCGCGTGGCCCTGTGCTCGCGGGTGCCGGCAATGGCCAAACTTCCGATGCCCAATCTTCCAATGCTCAAGTTTCGAGATTTGAGAACCGCGCAACGGCACAGCAACAGGCGGACACGGCACGCTCCTTTACAATTCCCGGCTTTGGTGGCGGTTCGGGCGGAGGCTCTCCAGCCACCGGTTCGGAGGAGATCACGCTGGCTCAGACCGATCTTGACGCATTCCAGCAGCTGTTGACCGACGTCCAGGAAGCATTCGGGCGCGAAGACCATGCCGCCCTGCGCCGGGCGACGACCCCCGAGATGGTGTCCTATTTGTCCGAAGAGCTGGCCGACAATGCCCAGAAGGGTCTCAGGAACGACGTATCGGACATCACTTTGCTGCAGGCCGACATCGCGGAAAGCTGGCGCGAGGATGACCGCGACTACGCCACGGCCGCACTGCGCTACGAATCTCGTGACGTGATGCGCCAACGGGCCACCGGCAAGGTCGTCGAAGGCGACGATGAGCATCCGACAGAGACGACCGAGCTGTGGACATTCATGCGGGAGAACGGCTCGAACTGGAAGCTCTCGGCAATCCAACAGGCTTGAGCCCCGGCCAGTTTGTTCCGAGGCTTCTGAATTGGCATAGATGCGCGAGCCGTCCGGTGTCACCGCGAGGAATGTCGGGTTGACGTCATTGGTCTCGGCCCAGTTTTCGCGTTTCCAGCGTCGCTTCGTCGAAGCTGTAGACACCGAAACCGACACCGCGCGCCCTGAAAATACGGCGCCTCACGGTTCAGGCTGCCGACGAAGATCAGACAGGCATTGTGCAAGTTTTCCTCGCTGCCCGCCAACGCTTCGGCGCGCGGGGACAGTCAAGATTTCGCCGAGACGCGCTTGCAACGGAATCCCATATGTGAAAATACTATTTACAAAAGAAGATTGACGGAGGAGACGTCGTGCTTTCAGGCGCTTTGATGCGTGCTCCAGCACCTCTGCGGTGCCCGCCACAGGGCTGGCGGAGCCAACCATGAACGACTTCGCGCACACCGTCGGCGTCGCCTCGACGCACCCCGCCAACATGCCCGAGGATCACGCCGCCCTGCCGGTGTGGAACGCCGAGAACTGGTTCTATGAGGACTGGCCGGTCGGTCAAAAAATTCGCTCATTGCGGCGCACCATGGCGGAAGGCGACAGCCACCTGTTCAACACGCTGGTGCTCGACATCCACCCCTATGTGCAGGACCAGATGTTTGCCGAGACGGAAGGCATTTTCGGCAAGCGGCTGATCGCCGGTGCTTTCGTGTTCTCGGCTGGCCTCGGGCTGGTCGCCACCAATTGCATCAACGCCTTTTCCTATGGCTACGACAAGCTCCGCTTCATAAAGCCTGTCTTCATTGGCGATACGATTTATTCGATCCGCTCCAACCTCGACAAGAAGCCGCGCTACAAGGAGATGGGGCTGATCCGCGCCAGCTACGAGGTGTTCAAGGGCGAAGGCGAACTCGTTCTCTACTGCGAGCATCTGCAGACGGTGAAGTACCGAAACCCGGCCGACTTTGTCGGCAAGACGGAGAAATAGCGATGCCGGTAGCAGCCGAATTGCCGCTTGCCGGTCTCGTCGTCGTCGACATGAGCCAGTTCCTGTCCGGGCCTTATTGCTCGCTCAGGCTGCTCGACCTCGGCGCCCGCGTCATCAAGATCGAGCGTCCGGATGGCGGCGACCTGTCGCGCCGGCTCTACCTCAGCGACACCGAGATCGGCGGCGATTCCACCATCTTCCATGCCATCAACCGAGCCAAGGAAAGTTTCGCCATCGACCTTAAGAACGAGACCGACCTCAAGGTGCTGCGCGGCCTGCTGGCCAATGCCGATGTGCTGATCCAGAATTTCCGGCCGGGCGTCATCGAGCGGCTCGGCCTCGACTACGAAGCCGTCCGCAAGATCAACCCGCGTCTGGTCTACGCCTCGATCAGCGGCTATGGCGAGGACGGCCCCTGGGTCAAGCGGCCGGGCCAGGATCTGCTGGCGCAGTCGCGCTCCGGTGTGATGTGGCTGAACGGCGACGAAGACCAGGGCCCGGTGCCCTTCGGCCTCGCCATCGGCGACATGCTGGCCGGTGCCGCCTGCGCACAGGGCATCCTGGCGGCGCTGGTGCGGCGCGGCATCACCGGCCAGGGAAGCCATATCGAAACCAGCCTGCTGGAAGCGCTGGTCGATTTCCAGTTCGAGGTGCTGACCACGCATCTCAACGACGGCCGTCGCTTGCCCCGACGCTCCAACTTCCGCAGCGCGCATGCCTATCTTTCTGCGCCTTACGGCGTTTACCCCGCCAAGGACGGTTATCTCGCCATCGCCATGACGCCGATCCCCAAGCTGGCCGATCTGTTGTCGCTTGGCGAACTGGCGCCCTATCGCGACAAACCGGCATCGTGGTTCACGGCGCGCGACGACATCAAGGCGATCATCGCACAAAGGATCGCTACCAAGACCATCGACGAGTGGCTTGATATCCTGGAGCCGGCCGACATCTGGTGCGCCAAGGTACTGACCTGGCCGGAAATGCTGGCAAGCGAAGGGTTCCAGTCGCTCGACATGCTGCAGATGGTGACGCGCGAGGACGACGTCTCGATCCTTACCACCAGTTCGCCGCTCAGGGTCGACGGTGTCAGAGCCAAGGTCGACCGGGCGGCACCGCGCATCGGCGAGCATAGCGCTGCGATCCGCGAGGAGTTCGGGCTGTGACCACACTCGCGCCCACTCTCAGGGGCATGACCTGGAGCCATCCGCGCGGCTACGATCCGATGGTCGCCTGCTCGTCGCTATGGAAGCAGAACACCGGGGTCGCCATCGAATGGGACAAGCGTTCGCTGCAGGATTTCGAGTCCTTCCCGGTCGAGGAACTGGCGCGGGCCTATGACCTCATCGTCATCGATCATCCGCATGTCGGCCAGATCACGGCGGAGCGCTGCCTCGAGCCGCTCGACGTCACCGGCCGCGAGGCGGAGCGCGCGGCCCTTGCCTCGGGCAGCGCCGGAAAATCCTATCCGAGCTACAACTGGCAGGGACGGCAGTGGGCGTTCCCAATCGATGCGGCCAGCCAGGTCCAGGCCTGGCGACCGGATGCACTCGGTGCGCCGCCATCGCGTTGGAGCGAGGTGCTCGATCTCGCCGGGCAAGGCCGCGTGCTGTTGCCGTTGCGGCCGCCCCACGCGCTGATGGTCTTCTACACGCTTGCCGGCAATCTCGGTCATGCCTGCGCGACCGATCCCTCCCACGATCTCATCGACATTGAGACCGGCAGCGACGTCTTCGAGGCTATGCGCGAGATCGCCGCGCTGGTCGACCCGGCCTGCTTTGACATGGATCCGATCGCCGTCTCGGAGCGCATGGCAGAGACGGATTCCAGAATCGTCTGCGCGCCGCTGATCTATGGTTACGTCTCCTATGCGATGGCTGGGTTCCGCGCGCACCGCCTTGCCTTCGCCGATATCCCGGTCATCGGCGCCGGCGGTCCCATCGGTTCGGCGCTTGGCGGCACCGGCATAGCGGTTTCAGCCTTTTCCAAGGCCAAGGATGCGGCGATCGACTTCGCCTACTGGGTCGCCGGTAGCGATGTCCAGCGCGGTGCCTATGCCGCCGCGGGCGGCCAGCCCGGCCATGCCGCGGCATGGGAAGATCAGGAGGTCAACGCCGCCACCGGCAACTTTTATCGCGATACGCGCGTGACGCTGGAAGGCTCATGGGTGCGCCCGCGCCATGATGGTTACATGGCGTTCCAGCAGGCGGCGTCCGACCGCATCGTCGCCGGCCTGACATCCAGCCACCGGGCTGGCCAGGTCGTTGCCGATCTCAATCGCCTGTTCCGGGAAAGTGTTCCGGTGCAGGTGTCCCGCGCTGAGGCGAGAACGAACGAACCCAGCTAGTCGAGCCGCCACAGCTTGCGGGCATTCGCGAACAAGAGCCTGTCGCGTTCATCGACGCTGCAACCTGACAGCAGCGCATGGGTCGCCGCCACCCAGGTCGAGAGGCCGCCACCAAGCGTGCAGACCGGCCAGTCGCTGCCCCAGACAACGCGGTCCCAGCCGAACGCATCGATGGTGTGTTCGACATAGGGCCGCAGCGTCCCGGCCGTCCAACTGCCGGGATCGGCATAGGCGACGATGCCGGAAATCTTGGCCATGACATTCGGGCGGCGCGCGATCTCGCTCATGTGTTCGCGCCATGGATGTTCGCCATTGCCCTTGATATCGGGGACACCGCAATGGTCGAGCACGAACTGGACATCTGGCGCCAGGTCAACAAGCGCGATCGCCCTGGGAATCTGGTGCGGCAGCACGACCAGATCGAAGGTCAACCCGCTGCCGCCAAGCCGCTTGATGTTGTCCCGAAACAACGGGCCTTCCGAGAGATCGTCGGGTACGACATGGAGGACGCGGCGGAAACCCTTCACGAAGGGATCTGCCCGCTGCCGCTCGAGATAGGCGGCAAAGTCTGCTTGTTCCGGCCGGCAGGACGCGATCGCACCGGCCAGCATGCTGCCGGGCTGCATCGACAACTTTTCGACACGAGTGGTCTCGGCTTCGATGTCCGCCGGATCGACGTCGACCTCCATATGCAGCACGCGCCCGACGCCGACGCGGTGGGCCTCCACGGCGTATTCCTCATAGGAAAAATCGCGGTCAAGCGCCGGCACGCCGGCAAGCCAGGGATAGCGCAGCACCGAACGATCGATGAGATGCAGATGGGTATCGACGATCACTGTAGCTCCTCCTCTTGGGTCGTCAGATCATCTCACGGAGGAATTCTTCATTCAAATAAGAATTCATGTCGACGATCCGACCGCCGATCCGGCCAGGTGCGACAGCTTTTCGGCCGTGACCAGCAACAGTTCGATGGTCCTGGTGATGTCAGGCGCGGAGGGCGCGTTGACGACGGTGATGTAGGGAATCGACAGTGCCGCGATCGCCTTGCCGTCGGAACTCCGCACCGGGGCCGACAGGTTGAAGACACCGGCGGTCTGCATCGAAGCCATCATCTCGTAACCACGGTCGCGGATCTGGTCGAGCCGGGCGAAGAACTCGGCCGATTGCGCGGTCTTGTCGGTGCTGCGGACGTGCTCGGAAATCATCATCTGCCGCTCTTCCTGGGAGCGGAAGGCGAGCAACACATGGCCCGAGCCGGTGTCGAACAGGCTGATGTGCGAGCCGACGCGGATCGAGATTCCCCAGTAGTTCGGTGCCTCCTGCTGGGCGATCACGACGGCGGAACCACGATCAAAAACAACGAGTTGGTTGGCCTGCTGCGATGTCTCTGCCAGCTCGCGCATCAGCGGCGTTGCGTAGGAAACCAGCCGCCGCACCGGCGCATGCAGTTGCGCCAGGCCAAACAACTTCAGCGTCAGCGAATAGCGGTCGCCATCCAGCCGGGTGACATAGCCGCGCCGCACCAGCCGGTCGAGCATGCGGTAGAATTCGTTGGGGCTGCGGTCGAGTTTCTTGGCGATTTCGGCTTGCGTCAGGCCGCCGTCCACGCCGGCCAGCAGTTCGAGGATGTCGAGCCCCTTGTCGAGCGCCGGCGCGCGATAGCGCTCGTCTTCGCTGTCATCCATGGCGCATCTCTCCAGTGAATTCGATTCTTCATATACGCAGGAACGCAGCCGACGGAAACAAATTTCGCCTTGACGTACCCGTGAATGTTTTGTTTGTATATGAATGTAGCGCTTCTTGTCATCAGACGAGTTGCGGTCGCCACTGAGGCGCACCAAGGGAGGATACCAATGAACAGATTGCTTTCCGGCGTGTCCGCCGGCGCATTGTTGCTTGCATTCGGTGCAGGCACGGCCCTTGCCGGCGACCTGCCCGGCAAGTTCGAAGGCGTCACCATCGACGCAAAGCTGATCGGCGGCCAGCAATATGAAAAACTCTATGAGCGTATCCCCGAATGGGAGAAGCTTACCGGCGCCAAGGTCAACATCCTGACCAAGAAGAACGGCTTCGACATCGACAAGGAGCTCAAGTCCGACATCGCCTCGGGCAGCACCAACTGGTGCGTCGGCTGGAACCATTCGTCCTTCGCGCCGCAGTATACGAGCCTCTACACCGATCTCAGCAAGCTCTTGCCCAAGGCAGAGATCGACGCCTTCGTGCCTTCGACGATCAAGTCGGCAACCATCGACGGCAAGCTCGAGATGCTGCCCCGCGCGCAGTTCGACGTTTCGGCGCTCTACTACCAGAAGAGCCTGTACGAGAACGCCGACAACAAGACCAAGTTCAAGGCGAAATACGGCTATGATCTGGTGCCGCCGGACACCTGGAAGGAAGTCACCGACCAGGCTGAGTTCTTCGCCAAGCCGCCCAATTTCTACGGCACCCAGTTCGCCGGCAAGGAAGAGGCGATCAATGGTCGTTTCTACGAGATGGTGGTCGCCGAAGGCGGCGAGTACCTCGACAAGGACGGCAAGCCGATCTTCAACTCCGAAGCAGGCATCAAGGCGCTCGACTGGTTCGTCAACCTCTACAAGGCCAAGGCAGTGCCGGCCGGCACGACCAACTATCTTTGGGACGACCTCGGCCAGGGCTTTGCCTCCGGAACCGTCGCCATCAACCTCGACTGGCCGGGCTGGGCAGGATTCTTCAACGATCCGAAGTCGTCGAAAGTCGCCGGCAATGTCGGCGTCAAGGTTGCGCCGAAGGGCTCCTCGGGCAAGCGCACCGGCTGGTCCGGTTTCCATGGCTTCTCGGTGACCGAGAACTGTCCCAACAAGGAGGCCGCGGCTTCCCTGGTGTGGTGGCTGACCAACGAGGACAGCCAGAAGCTCGAGGCTGCCGCAGGTCCGCTGCCGACCCGCACCGCGGTCTGGGACTGGGACCTGCAGCAAGCGGCAAACGACCCTTACAAGAAGGAGGTCCTTGCCGCCTTCCAGGAAGAAGCCAAGCACGCCTTTGCCGTGCCGCAGACGCCTGAGTGGATCGAGATCTCGAACGCCGTCTATCCCGAGCTGCAGGCGGCGATCCTCGGCGACAAGACTTCCAAGCAGGCACTGGATGAGGCCGCCGCCAAGGCGACGCAGATCCTCCAGGACGCCGGCAAGCTCTAGCGACTGCTCCCAAGACGGCCTCCCCCATCAGCGATGGGGGAGGCGATCGCGCCTTGCCGGGGCGAGTGTGCTGACCGATCCATGATAGCCTTCCGTTCCCCGGTCCGGGCCTCGACGAAGAAGGGGCACCGACAGTTGAATGCAACACCCCACAGGATCCTGATGAAGGGCTTCAAGCCATCCCCGCCATTCCTGCTGCTGCTTCCGGCTGTCATCGTGCTGGCGGCGGTTGTCGTGGTGCCGCTGCTTTTGTCGCTCTATTCCAGCTTCACGCCTTTCCGCCTGACGCGGCCCGAGACTTTCTTCGTCTTTATCGGCTTCAGGAACTATCTTTCGATCCTGTCCAACACCGATTTCTGGTGGGCGTTCGGTCGCACCGTGCTGCTGCTGACGATCGCGCTCAATCTCGAAATGCTGCTTGGCCTCGGCCTGGCGATGCTGGTCGAGAAGGCGACGCGCGGCCAGCGCATCCTGCGCACGCTGATGATGTTTCCGATGATGTTCTCGCCGATCCTGGTCGGCTTCCAATTCAAATTCATGTTCAACGACAATATCGGCCTGGTGAACAATGCCTTGCAGTCGCTTGGGCTCACGCAGGACGCCATACCGTGGCTGATCGAGAGCCATCTCGCCTTCATCGCCATTTCGATCGCCGAAATCTGGTCGTCGACCGCGATCTTCGCCATCCTGATCCTGGCCGGCCTGCTCGCCATGCCCAAGGAGCCGATCGAGGCGGCGCGCGTCGACGGCTGCACGCCATGGCAGACATTCCGTTATGTGACGTGGCCGTTCGTCATGCCCTTCGCCTACATCGCCATGACCATTCGCTCGCTCGACGTGGCGCGCGCCTATGACATCGTCAAGATCATGACCGATGGCGGACCGGCGGGCCGCACCGAGCTGTTGTGGACGCTGGTGGCGCGCACCGCCTATAGCGACGGACGCATGGGCATGGCCAATGCCATGGCCTATTTCTCGATCCTGCTGTCGATCGCCTTCACCGTCTACTTCTTCAACAAGCTCGCCGCGGCGCGCACGCAGATCGGTGCGGAGTGGTGAAGATGGACGAGAATTCTTCCGCCCGCTTGAAGCGCCGGCTCACAGGCATCGTCTACCGCATCGGCCTGTTCCTGGCGATGCTGACCATCTGCCTACCCGGTCTGTGGATCGTGTTGTCGTCGCTGCGGCCGACCGTCGAGATCATGGCCAAGCCCCCAGTGTGGATCCCGCAGGAAATCTCGTTCGACGCCTATGTCGCCATGTTCAGCGGCATCGGCAAGGGCGGCATCCCGGTGATCGAATATTTCCGCAACTCGCTGATCATCTCGGTGACGTCGACGATCATTGCGGTGGCCATCGGCATGGCCGGCGGCTATGCGTTTGCGCGCTACCGCTTCCGCGGAAAGTCGAGCGTCTTCCTCGGCCTGATGCTTACGCGGACGGTGCCAGGCATCGCACTGTCGCTGCCGCTGTTCTTCCTCTATGTGCGGCTTGGCATCATCGACACGCATTTCGGACTGATCCTTGCCTATGTCGCGCTCAACGTGCCGTTCACGATTTGGCTGATCGACGGCTTCTTCCGCCAGGTGCCGAAGGACCTCGCTGAAGCGGCGCAGATCGACGGCTGCACGCGCTGGCAGGCGTTCTGGCAGGTCGAGTTCCCGCTCGCCGGGCCGGGCATCGCGTCGGCCGCCATCTTCGCCTTCCTGACCTGCTGGAATGAATTCGCGCTGGCTTCGCAGCTGACCCGCTCGGTGAGCGCCAAGACGCTGCCGGTCGGCCTGCTCGACTACACGGCTGAGTTCACCATCGACTGGCGCGGCATGTGCGCGCTCGCCGTGGTGATGATCATTCCGGCGCTCACCCTCACCTACATCGTCCAGAAACACCTTGTCGGCGGCCTGACCTCCGGCGCGGTGAAAGGCTGACACCCATGGCAACCGTTTCCCTCACCAAGCTGACCAAGCGCTATGGCAATGTCGGGATCGTGCACGGTATCGACCTCGACATCGCCGACCGCGAATTCATCGCGCTGGTCGGCCCCTCCGGCTGCGGCAAGTCGACGACGCTGCGCATGATCGCCGGGCTGGAGGAGATCAGCGCCGGTTCGATCGAGATTGGTGGCCGCATCGTCAACGACCTGCCGCCGCGCTCGCGCAATATCTCGATGGTGTTCCAGTCGTATGCGCTCTATCCGCATATGACGGTGCGCGAGAATCTTGGCTTCTCCCTGAAGATCGCCGGTGCGGCCAAGGAAGACATGGACCGACGCGTCGCCGAGGCCTCGGCCATCCTGGGCCTCGACACGCTGCTGGACCGCCGCCCGTCGCAACTGTCCGGTGGCCAGCGGCAGCGCGTTGCCATGGGCCGCGCCATTGTGCGCGATCCCCACGTCTTCCTGTTCGACGAGCCGCTCTCCAACCTCGACGCCAAGCTGCGCACGCAGATGCGCACCGAGATCAAGAAACTGCATGCCAAGGTGCAGTCGACGGTGATCTATGTCACCCATGATCAGGTCGAGGCGATGACGCTTGCCGACCGCATCGTCATCATGCGCGACGGCCATATCGAACAGGTCGGCACGCCCGACGAGGTTTTCCGGCGGCCGGCGACGCGCTTCGTTGCCGGCTTCATCGGCTCGCCACCGATGAACCTGCACGAACCACGATCGATGACAGCCAGATGGTTTTCGCCAGCGGCGAAAAACTGCCGCTGCCCGACCAGTTCAAGTCCAATGTTGCCACCGGCGAGAAGGTCGTGTTCGGGCTGCGGCCGGACGACATCTATCCGACCGGCCATGGCATCAGTTCCGGCGGCGCCGCCGACGTCCACCAGATCGAGCTGCCGATCACCGTCACCGAACCGCTCGGCAACGAGACGCTGGTGTTCGTCGAATTCAACGGCACTGACTGGGTGTCGCGCATGCTGAACCCGAGGCCGCTGAAATCGGGCGAGCGGATCGCCATGAGTTTCGACATGTCGCAGGCACATCTGTTTGCCGCCGACACCGGGAAGACATTGCGGAGCTGACGACATGGCCAGAATCGAGAAAGTCGAACTGCGGATGGTGGACCTTGTTCCCAAGGTCAAGCGCACCGACGCAATCCAGAGCTTCGTCAGCCAGGAAACGCCCATCGTGACGATCACCGATTCCGACGGCGCGGTCGGCACCGGTTACAGCTATACGATCGGGACCGGCGGCTCGTCGGTGATGCGGCTCTTGTCCGACCATCTGGCACCGCGCCTGATCGGCCGCGACCCCGACATGATCGAGGCGATCTGGCACGATCTCGAATTTGCCACCCACGCCACCACGATCGGCGCGATCACCGCCATCGCGATCGCTGCGATCGATACGGCGCTGTGGGACCTGCGGGCGAAAAAGCAGAACCTGCCGCTGTGGAAGCTGGCCGGCGGCGCCAAGGACCGCTGCCCGCTCTACACGACCGAAGGCGGCTGGCTGCACATCGAGACTCAGGCGCTGGTCGACGATGCGCTGGCCGCCAAGGCCAAGGGCTTTCGCGGCTCAAAAGTGAAGATCGGCAGGCCGCACGGGTCGGAGGATCTTGCCCGCCTCTCGGCGGTGCGCAAGGCGGTGGGCGACGGCTACGAGATCATGACCGACGCCAATCAGGGGTTCTCTGTCGACGAAGCGATCCGGCGCGCGGCCAGGCTGCGCGAGCTCGACCTCGCCTGGATCGAAGAGCCGCTGCCGGCCGACGATATCGACGGGCATGTGCGGTTGTCGAATTCAACGCCGACGCCGATCGCCATCGGCGAGTCGCTCTATTCCATCCGCCATTTCCGCGAATACATGCAAAAAGGCGCCTGCTCGATCGTCCAGGTCGATGTCGGCCGCATCGGCGGCATCACGCCCTGGCTCAAGATCGCCCATGCAGCGGAGGCCTTCGACATTCCGGTCTGCCCGCATTTCCTGATGGAACTGCATGTCAGCCTGGCCTGCGCAGTTCAGAACGGCCGCTATGTCGAGTACATTCCGCAGCTCGACCAGTTGACCGGCAAGCATATGCGCATCGAGGATGGCCAGGCGCTGGCGCCCCACGAACCGGGCATCGGCATCGATTGGGACTGGGACGCGGTCAAGGCCATGAGCATCGCCGAATTCACCACGGCGATCACCGGATAGGAGACTGATATGCAGCGGATGGGGATGGTTCTGGGGCTGAAGCCGGAAAAGGTCGAGGAGTATGTCCGCCTTCACGCTACTGTCTGGCCGGACGTGCTGACCATGATCTCGGCCTGCAACATCAAGAACTACTCGATCTACCTGAAGCGGCCGGAGAACCTGCTGTTCAGCACGTTCGAATATCACGGCACCGACTACGCGGCCGACATGGCCAAGATGGCAGCCGACCCGAGGACGCAGGAATGGTGGGCGGTCTGCATGCCTTGCCAGGAACCGCTGGCGACGCGCGGGGAAGGCGAATGGTGGGCAGCGATGGACGAGGTCTTCCATCATGATTGAAGGCGGTTTCGACCCTGCCTCACTCGCCCAGTCCTGGCCCAAACCTTCGACGCCCCGGCCGATCGTCACCTTCGGGGCCGGGTCGATCGTCGGCGACGCGCATTTCCCGGCCTACAGGAAGGCCGGCTTCCCGATCGCCGGGCTTTACGATCCCGATCATGCTCGAGCTGAAAAACTAGCCACCCAATGGGGTGTGACAGCCTTTCGTTCCGCCGAGGAGGCTGCAGCCGTCAAGGGCGCGATCTTCGACCTCGCGACACCGCCGTCGCGCCATGCCGATGTGCTGAAATCCTTGCCTGACGGCGCGGTGGCGCTGATCCAGAAGCCAATGGGCAGCAACCTCACTGAAGCAACCACGATCCTCGAAATCTGCCGCGCCAAAAAGCTTCAGGCAGCGGTGAACTTCCAGCTGCGCTTCGCGCCGATGATGCTGGCGCTCAAGGACGCGATCGCCAAGGGCTGGCTCGGCGAGATCGTCGACTTCGACGCCTGGCTGGCGCTGGCGACACCGTGGGAACTGTGGGAATTCCTGCTCAAGGCGCCACGCGTCGAGATCGCCATGCATTCGATCCACTATCTCGACCTGATCCGGCAGTTGCTCGGTGACCCCCGAGGCGTGCACGCCAAGACGCTCGGCCATCCCAACCATGCGGTGGCGCAGACGCGCACCAGCGCCATTCTCGACTATGGCAACACGGTGCGCTGCGCGCTGTCGATCAACCATGACCACAAGTTCGGCCGCCGGCACCAGGCCTGCGAGTTCCGCATCTGCGGCACCGAGGGCGCGGCCTATCTCAAACTCGGCCTCAACCTCGACTATCCGCGCGGTGAACCGGATGTGCTGGAAATCTACCCCAAAGGCGGGACGGACTGGGTCGCGGTGCCCTTGGCCGGCGAGTGGTTTCCCGATGCCTTCGTCGGCCGCATGGCCAATGTCCAGCGTTCTGCAGCCGGCGAAGATGCGAAGCTGATCAGTCCGGTCGAGGATGCCTGGAGCACGATGGCGCTGGTCGAGGCGGCCTATCAATCGAGTGCGGCACCGGCGACACCGATCGCGGAAAGACCCTGATGGAACAGATCCAGTATTTCGAGGACTACGAGATCGGAGCGTCGCGCCTCACCAGCGGCCGCACCATCACCGAAACCGACTTTGTCGTCCATGCCGGCCACACCGGCGATTTCTTCCCGCATCACATGGACGCCGAGTTCATGAAGACGACGCCATTCGGCCAGCGCATCGCGCATGGCACGCTGGTGTTCTCGATCGGCATCGGGCTGACGGCGACCGTCGTCAATCCTGTCGCCTTTTCCTATGGTTACGACCGGCTGCGCTTCATCAAGCCGGTGTTCATCGGCGACACGATCCGGACGCGCACCACCATCGCGGCCAAGGAAGACGATCCCAAGCGGCCGGCTTCGGGACGGGTCATCGAGCGCTGCGAAGTGATCAACCAGCGCGGCGAAGTGGTGCTGGCGGCCGACCACATCTACATCGTCGAACGCAAGCCGGCGGAGAGCTGAAGTTCAGGGCACCTAACGATGGTTCCCTATGTGGATGCAAGTATGCCCGTATACGCGCGCGATGCTAGGCCATAACTTTCGTCGCCCTATTTGCGAGAATTGTCCTTGCGAACGTGGCCGCTGACCTGCACGCCGTCCTCGGCGCGCAGATACAGGAAGCCGGGAATGGACAGCAGCGGGATGATCGCGGTCAGCAGGAACACCTGATGAAAGCGCCCCGGTGTCACGATGTGGGTTTCCCCGGCAACCAGACCCAGCACCATGGCGGCGATTGAAACGCCGAGCGAAACGCTGAGCTGCTGCAGGACGCCGCCGAGGCTGGTGGCGCGGCTCAATTTGTCCGCCGGCAGGTCGGCGTAGGACAGCGTGTTGGAGGTCATGAACTGCGCCGACCGGATGATGCCGAACACGAAGACGTAGAGGCCGATCATCCAGTGTGGCGTGTCGACGCCGATCAGGGCGAAGCCCGCCACAGCGGCGGAGCCGACAAGCGCACTGCCGATCAGCACGACATTGAAACCGAAGCGCCGCAACAGCGGCGACAGCAGCGGCCGAATGAGCAAGGCGCCGAAGCTGCCGACGAATGTCAGCGAGCCGGAGGTAACCGGGCTCATGCCAAAGCCGACCTGCAGCATCAGCGGCAACAGGAACGGCACGCCGTTGAGGCCGACACGGCACAAGCCGCCGGCCAGCGTACCGACCCAGAACGAGCGAAACCGAAACAGCGTCAGGTCAACTGCCGGCGCGACGACGCGGCGCGCATAGCGCCCGAACGCGAGCAGCAGCAGGACCGCCGCTGCCAGCACCAGCACTGTCGCCGAGACAGGGATGATCGGCCGGCCGATGCTTTCCAGCCCGAATTGCAGCAGTGCGACGCCGCATCCCACCATCAGGAATCCGGCGAAGTCGAAACGTTGCACCGCTTCCTCATGGAAATCGTCGACAAAGCGCAGCGCAGCGGCAATGCCAAGGCAGCCGAACGGCACGTTGACATAGAATATCCAGCGCCACGAGGCATATGTGGTCAACAGGCCGCCGAGCAGCGGCCCGATGACAGGTCCCATGATGGCGGGCAAGGTCATGTACGTCATGGCGGTGATCAAGCCGCTGCGCGGAAAGCTGCGCAGCAGGATCAGCCGCCCGACGGGCGTCATCATGGCACCGCCCAGCCCCTGCAGCGCGCGCATCGCCAGCAGCATGCCGAAACTGCTGGCGATGCCGCACAGCGCCGAACCAAGGGTGAAGGTGAAAAGCGCCAGCGCGAATACTCTTCGTGCGCCGAACCTGTCCGCGAACCAGCCGCTGACGGGGATGAACACGGCCAAGGTCAGGATGTAGGTGGTGATCGCCAGGTTCAGCCTGACCGGTGTCGTGTCGAGGCTGCGCGCGATGGCCGGGATCGCGGTGGTGATGATGGTGGAATCGAGCTGCTCCATCAGAAACGCGATGGCGACGATGATCGGAATGATTAGCCTCAACCTCGGGTCGCGCTCGGTGGCAAATTGAGGCTGTTCCAATGCTGTGGCCAATTCCGTCATGCAGGCGGCTATATGTTGCAGCCCAAGCTGGCGCATCCGCGTTCAAAGGCAAGATTGCCTTGTGCGCGCCAGCCAGCCGAGACCTGACCGCACGGCCTGTCTTATGGTCCGACAAAAAGGCAAGCGGTAGTCAATTTGGGCTTGATGGAGGTCAACAAATCTTGACCGCGGCTATCCCTGCGAGGACATTGGCAAACGGCCGTTGCGTGGAGTTTTCCGGTTCATTTGCGTTTCAGCGAATGTCGTCCCGATTTCGTGAAGGAACGTGTCGAGTGAGAGGTCGTTTTCCTCCCCATGTATGTCTCGCATGAACAGGAGGCATCCTCATGAAAAGGCAAATAGCATTCATCACTTCCATCGTACTGGCGTTGGCCACGAGCGCGATCCCGTTGACCACCGACGCCAATGCCGCGGTCGTGAGGCACCATAGTGTCCACCACACTGCTGCCCATCACGGTGGCGCGCATCGACACGCTGTGCGTGGTGGACATGGGCACCGCGGCGGGTGGGTCAGCGGCGGTTGGACCGGCGACGATCGGGTCGGCGATGATGGCTGGATAGACGGCTACTACAATGGCTACGGCAGTTACGACGGCTACGCCGGCGACTATTGCGGAACCATCCAATGGACGCTCGACCTGTGCGGCCCCCACGGTCCCTGACCCTCATCCGGCCGTAGCGCGCCTCAGGCAGGACGCCTTTCCGCGAAGTCGAACCGGCAATGGTCGTGCCGGCCATCACAGGCGCAGTATGTCTCCTCGCATTCGACTTGCGTCGGTGCCGCAAGACCGAGCAGGAACGAGAAGGCGCCGGTGACAAAACCCTCGAACATGTAGCAGACGCGCTGGCCTGGCCCCTGCCCGGCCTCCAGCGCGAAGATCGAATTCCTCAGGCTGATGCTGCCGAAGCGCCCGCCCACATCCAGCGTGTCGATCGAGAACTGGCCCCAGCCGCGCTGCGACAGGCGCTGGAAATAATGGCGGAACGTCGCCTCCGGATCGAGGCCCTTGCCCTGCACCTGCGCCTCGCACCATTCGATGGCGGACTTTGCCGTCGCGGTGCGCAGGATGGCGCGATAGGCGTCGCGCCCGAGGGCTGCCTCGACCGCGAGATGATTGTTAACCAGGAAGTGCCTGGGCAGGTAGACCATGGGCAGCCCGTCGGTCCGCCAGATGCCGCTTGTCTCGTCGACATCGATCGGAACCGCGGGCTGCATGATGCCTACGCTGCTTGGCGCTGCGCGGCGACCGAGGCCGACTGGTCCTTGTAGAGCTCGCCGTCCTTCATGATGACGACAAGGTTCTTCTCATGCACCATCATGTCGAGGTCCTTCAGTGGGTCGCCATTGACCAGCAGCAGGTCGGCGATGAAGCCTTCCTTGACCATGCCGAGCTCGTCGCCGAGCCCCATCACCTGGCCGCCGAGCCGCGTGCCGCATTGCAGCGCCTCGCTCGGCGAATAGCCGAGCAGGTCGACGAAATGCTTGAGGTCGCGCGCGTTGGTGCCTTGCGGCGTCTGCGCGAAACCATAGTCGCCACCGATCAGTGCGCGCACGCCGCGCTTGCGCAATTCGGTGTATACCTTGCGGCTGTCGTCGAGGATGCGCTGCATGCCGAACTTGACCGCCATCTCGTGGGTGAAGCCGAAGGGCTCGCCCTCGTAGAGTGTGCCGTAGATGATGCCGATGGCCGGGCCGACGAAGATGCGGTCCTTGGCCGATTCCAGCGCATCGAGCGCTTCCTCGTCGGCGGATTCGCAGTGATAGATGACGTCGACGCCGCACTTCACCGCGCGCTTCACCGAACCTGCGGCGCGGGCATGGCAGTTGATCTTCTTGCCGAAGTCGCGCGCCACCGACACCGCCGTCATCACTTCGGCTTCGCTCATCACGGTCAGGCCGCCATGCGCCGCGGGGCTCAGATCATCGCCGGAAATGTTGATCTTGATGTTGTCGGCGCCTTCGCGGCAGCACAGGCGCACCGCCTTGGTGATCTCCTCGACGCCGTCGGCGATCATGCCGAAGCTCTCGTGATACATGTGCTGCTGGCGCTCGTCGCCGAGGCCGCCGGTTACGGTGATTTCCGGACTGCCGGCGCGCATGCGCGGTCCCGGCAAGCGGCCGGCATTGATTTCGTTGCGGATGACGATGTCTAGCCTGAGCTTCGAGGTCGCGGCGCTGTAGGCGCTGGTGAAGCCATGGTCGAGCAATGTCTTGGCATTGCGCATGGTCAGCAGAAGATGCTCCTCTGGCGGAATCAGGCCAAGGTCGGAATCCTTGATCGCGCCGCCGAAGGAGATGTGGGCGTGGCCTTCGACAAGGCCCGGCATCAGCGTCATGCCGCGGCATTCGATCGTCGTCGCGCTGTCACCGGACAATTGGCCGGGCGTGCGCGCAATGGTGACGATGCGGCCATTCTCGACCAGCAGATCGGCTGGAAAGGCATCGGCGCCGGTGCCATCCCAAATCATGGCATTTCGAAACATCACTCTTGTCATGACATCGTCCTTTCGGAGTTGGCGGGGTTATTGGTTGACGGCTTGCGCAGTAATGACGTCGTCGGCAACGACATTGGACAGGATGCCGACGTCTTCCAATTCCACTTCGCAGACGTCGCCATGTTTCATGAACAGCTGCGGCTTGCGCGCCATGCCGACGCCGGACGGCGTGCCGGTGACGAGGATATCGCCCGGCTCGAGTGTGATCGCTTCACTGATGATCGAGATCAGCGAGGCGACATCGAAGATCATGTCGCTGGTCGAGGCGTTCTGGACGACCTCGCCGTTGAGGCGCGTCTGGATGCGCAGCCCCTTGCCGCCCGGCGGCAATTCGTCTGCCGTCACGAAGATCGGCCCGAAGGAGCCAGTGCCGTCGAAATTCTTGCCGACGGTCCACTGCGGCGACTTGGTCTGGAAGTCGCGGATCGAGGCGTCGTTGAAGATGGAGTAGCCGGCGACATGGCTCAGTGCCTTGCCAGGGGCAATGTGGCGGCCGGCCTTGCCGATGATCGCCACCATCTCGCCCTCGTAGTCGAGCTGGATCGAGGCCTCCGGACGGCGGATGGCCGCGCCATGCCCGATCAGGCTGGTCGAGAAGCGGGCGAACAAGGTCGGATAATTCGGCGGCACGAAGCCGCTCTCGATTGAATGGTCGACATAGTTGAGGCCGACGCAGATGATCTTGCCCGGTGCCGATAGCGGCGGCAGCCACTCGACCGCTTGAGGATCGATCCGCCGTCCGCTGGCCAGCCGCTCGCCTGCCGCCTGCAGCGCCTGCGTGCCCTCGGCGATGAGTTCCTCCAGTCGTCCGGGAAACATCGCATCGCTTTCGTCGATGCCGCGGAACTCACCTGCCGACAATGCGATTGCCAGTCCGGGTCCCCGCGGCGATTTATAGGCTGCAAATCGCACTGGCCACATCCTCGCTTGTGAAGGCTGGACTTTGTTCAGAAATTATATATCTGTCAACATAGAATATATTATTTTGCATTCTGATTCCTGCCTGGGATAATGTATGAGGGCATTCGATGGACAGATTCGGCCGCGGGCGAACCAATGGCTAGGGAAGGCTCGATCAATCTCACCCAGGGCGCGTATGAGGATTTGCGCGCCGACCTTTTGTCGTGCCGCATCGCACCGGGCAGCCGGCTCAAGGTGCAGGAACTGTGCGACAGGCTGTCCGTCAGCCTCGGCGCCATCCGCGAGGCGCTGTCGCGGCTGACGTCCGAGGGCCTTGTCGTGGCCGAACCGCAACGCGGCTTCCGCGCCGCGCCGATCTCGGCCGAGGATCTGGTCGACCTCACCAAGACGCGCATCCAGATCGAAACGCTGTGCATCCGCCGCGCCATCGAGGTCGGCGACGTCGCCTGGGAATCGCAGCTGGTCGCGGCCCTGCACCGGCTGTCGCGAACGCCAGAGCACACACCGGACCATCCGGTGCATTCGAGCGACGAATGGGCGACCGCGCATGCGGCCTTCCACAAGGCGCTGGTTGGCGGCTGCGACAGCCGCTGGCTGCTGCGCCTGCGCGACCAGCTTTACGACCAGAGCGAGCGCTACCGCCGCCGTTCGGTCTCGCTGGCACCCAATGCCCGCAACATCAGCAAGGAACATCAGGACCTCGCCAATGCCGTGCTCGACCGCAATGCCGAGAAGGCAGCCGAATTGCTGGCGGCGCATCTGGCAGTGACCACCGACATCCTGCTGGCGGCCGAAGCCGATGACCTGCCGGCGCGCGAGAAAATTGTGCGGGCGTAGCGATTCACTTTCGAGGTCCTCGGACAGGAGGCAAAACGCCGCCCGTTCGCACGGGCGGCGTTTTGCGTCATCAGCCTATTGGCGCAGATTGGTCCAGATACGATCGTAGGCGCGGATCGCCTTCTCGTCGCATGACGGCGCAAACGAGATTTTCAGATCGGCCGGCGGGTTGAACTCCGGCGAGCCGCCAATATCCGCCGCCAGGTATTTGTTGGAACCAGCGATCGCGCTCTGGTAGCCGGTGTATTTCTGCTGCAGCGCGATGTTTTCGGGATCCATCAGGAAGTTGAGGAACTTCTTGGCGTTGTCGACATTGGGCGCGGTCGAGGGAACGGCGACATTGTCCATCCAGCCGACAACACCTTCCTTGGGATAGACATACTTGACCGTCGACTTCTGCTGGCGTGTCGCCAGCGCCTTGCCCGACCACTGCTCGTGCATGACCGTCTCGCCGGCGACCTGGCGCTCGACGATGCCATCGGAATTGTAAACCTTGACGAAGGGCTTTTGCGCCTCGAGCAAGGCATCGAGTTCCTTCAGGTCCGCCGGATTGCTGTTGCACTGATCCTTGCCGAGATACACCAGCGCCAGCGACATCACCTCGGTCGGCGAGCCGAACATGCCGACCTTGCCCTTGAGTTCCGCCGGCGGATCGAAGAGCGGCTTCAGGCTGTCGGTCGGCCCTTTGTAGACGGCGGTGTCGACCGAATAGGACGTGGTGCCCCATACCCATGGCACGGTGTATTTCGCATCCGGATCCCAGGACCGGTGCTGCCATTTCGGATCGACGTTCTTGAAGTTCGGCATCGCCCCCGCATCGACTTCCTGGAACAGCTTCTGCTTGACGAAGATCGGCACGAAGTCGTTGCTGATGATCATCACGTCGTAGCCGGCGGCGCCCGAGCTCAACTTGGCGAGCGCGGTCTCGTTCGAATCGTAGGTGTCGATGGTAACCTTGATGCCGGTCTCCGCCTCGAACTTCTTGATCATTTCGTCCGATGTGTAGTCGGTCCAGTTGTAGATGTGCAGTTCGCCGGAATCGGCGAGTGCCGTGGTGGTGATGGCCCCCATGATGGCGGTGGCCAAAGCTATTCCTGAAAGTCCTTCTTTCCATTTGGTCACGGTCGTTCTCCTCTGGTTTTCTTATTTCTAGGCAAGCTTATTTGCGTCGTCCGACGAGCAGGGCCGCCGCAACGAAGACGATGGAAACGGCAAGAAGGATGGTGGAGATGGCGTTGACCTCAGGCGTCACGCCAAGCCGCATCATGCCGTAGATGTAGACCGGCAAGGTGGTCGAGCCGGCGCTCGACACCATCATCGAGATCAGGAAATCATCGAGCGAGACTACGAAGGCCATGATGGCGCCGGCCGAGATCGCCGGGATCAGCAAGGGCAGCGTGACGCGGCGAAACAGCCGCCATTCGTCGGCATAGAGGTCGCGGCCAGCCTCCTCCAGCGTGCCGCCCATGTCGCGCAGCCGCGCCTGGATCGGCAGCAGCGCGAACGGAATGCAAAAGACGGTGTGGGCGATCATCAGGTTGATGAGCCCGTGATGCATCCCGAGCCCGGAGAAGAAGATCAGCGTGGTGATCGCCACGACGATCTCCGGCACCACCAGCGGCATCGCGATCAGCGCCGTTGCCGCACTCCGCCCGAAGCGCAGCCGGCCGCGTTCCAGCGCCAACGCGCCGGCCGTGGCGATGGCCGTCGAGGCGATGGTGGCGACGATCGCGATGATGACGCTGTTAAAGGCAGCGTCGCGGATCGAGCCGTTGTTGGCGACCGCGACGAACCATTTGAAACTGAAGCCGGCCCACACGGTGACCAGCCGGCTCGAGTTGAAGGCATAGATCACCAGGATCAGCAGCGGCGCGTAGAAGAAGAGGAATATGAGAGCGGTGTAGGCCGACAGGCCGGGCGTTTGCCGCCAGTCGAAGGGTTTTACGCTATTCATCGCCGCTCCTCCTGTGCCTTGCGCGAACGGATGACGAAGACGGTCAGCACGACGACCGTCACCACGGTCGAGAGTGCTGCCCCAAACGGCCAGTTGCGCGACGAGGTGAACTGCATCTGGATCAGACTGCCGATCAAAAGCTTCTTGCCGCCGCCAAGCAGGTCGGGCGCCAAGAACGAGCCGAGCGCCGGCGCGAAGACAAGCGTGGCGCCGGCCAGCGCGCCGGGTCTCGCCAGCGGCCAGACGATGCGGCGGAAGACCGCGGCGCGGCTGGCGTAGAGATCGTGCGCGGCCTCGATCAGACGCGGGTCGATGCGCTCCAGCGTCGAGTAGATCGGCAGCACCATGAAGGGCAGGAAGGTGTAGACGAGGCCGAGCAGGATCGACCCGTCATTGTAGAGCAGCGGCAGCGGATCGGAGATGATCCCGGCATGACGCAAGGCACCATTCGCCAGGCCTTCGTCGCGCAGGATGAGGATCCAGCAATAGGTGCGGATCAACGTGTTGATCCAGAACGGCAGCGTGACGGCAAACAGCAGGACCCGGCGGCGCTCCGGTGTCTGGCAGACGATGTACCAGGCAACCGGCAGGCCAAGCACCAGGCAGATGAGGGTCGTGGCAATGGCGAGGTAGATCGAACGCAGGATGATCAGCGCATAGCTCGGCGAAAACACCAGGCTGTCGTCGAAGTCGCGCTGGTACAGGAACTGGAGATAGGCGTCGAATGTCGCCGGCGCCGTGACGCCGCCATAGGGGTTGGCGGTCATGAACGAATAGGCGACCGCAAGGAACAGCGGCAGCACCATGAAAATGCCGATGACCAGCATGGCGGGTGCAATCAGCAGGTAGGTGCGGTTCGGACCCATCGCCGCCTCAGTTCGCCAATTCGCGTTCGACGTCGCGGGCCCAGTCGACGACGACCCTGTCGCCTGTCGCCAATGCCGCACCACCGCGCGAGCGCGACTGCAGCCTTGCTCCCTCTTCCAGGACAATCTCGTAGAGCGTGTCGGAGCCGAGGAAGGTGATGGCTGACACCGCTCCCCTGGCGTGGCCTGTGGCGTCATCGGATGCCGGCGAGACGACGATGTGTTCGGGGCGCACGACGATCGTCTTCGCCGGGTCGCGACCAAGCGCTGCCCCCGGCAGCAGGTTGGACTCGCCGATGAAATCGGCAACGAAGCGGTCCTGCGGATTGTCGTAGATGTCCCGCGGCGTGCCGACCTGCAGCACGTCGCCGCTGCGCATCACCGCGATGCGGTCGGACATGGCAAGCGCCTCCTCCTGGTCGTGGGTGACCAGCACGAAGGTGATGCCGGTTTCGCGCTGCAGCCGCTTCAATTCGCTCTGCATGCCCTTGCGCAGCTTGAGGTCGAGGGCCGACAGCGGCTCGTCGAGCAGAAGCACGCTCGGCTTCGGAGCAAGGGCACGCGCAACCGCGACACGCTGCTGCTGGCCGCCCGACAGTTGCGCCGGGCGGCGCGTGGCGAAGCCTTCGAGCCGCACCATTTCCAGTGCTTCCCTGACGCGCTCGTCGATCAGCGATTTCGGCGCGTTCTGCATTTCCAGCCCGAAGGCAACATTCTCGGCGACGCTCATATGCGGGAACAGCGCGTAGCTCTGGAACACCGTGTTGACCGGCCGTTTCTGCGGCGGCAAGGCGGCGACATCGCTGCCGGCGATGCGGATGGCGCCCGAGCTTGGCGCCTCGAAACCGGCGATCAGACGCAACAAGGTCGTCTTGCCGCAACCGGACGGGCCAAGCAGGGTGAAGAATTCATTGTCGAAGATTTCGAGGCTGACTTCGTTCAGTGCACGGACGGGATCGGCGTCCCTGGTCACGAAGGACTTTGACACGCTTTGGATGTCGATCATGACCGGCAAATTCCTGGGACTGCGGTGAGATGGCCGTGCCTGCTGGGAACCATCACGGTCATTCGAAACCGTGCCTAAAAATTCGCTCCAAAATTATATTTGTCAACAAATAATATATTGTTTTTGCTCTCTGACACGTGAAAGTGTGGCAGGGAACCGGCTATCCTCCGCGCCCACCCCTTTGCGTGTCGTGACGGTACGCCGGCAGGTTCAGAGCACCTTGCCACTGTCGGGATCGAGCAGGTGCATATGGGCCATGCCGAGCGAGAGTGTCGCCACCTCGCCCGGCTTCGGCGTCGAAGCGGGATCGATGCGCGCCGTCGCCTCCGCGCCGGCGATCAGCACATGCAGCAGCGTTTCCATGCCCATCGGCTCGACCACCTCGACCAGCGCCTTGATGTCGACGACGTCGGGCCGCTCGCGCTGCTCGGTGATGTGCTCGGGACGCAGGCCGAATTCGAGTTCGCGCCCGACATGGCTGGCATAGCGGGCCGTACGGGCAGCCGGGACGGCGAGAGCGGTGCCATCACCGAGCACGACGGCCAATCGGTCGCCGCGCGCTTCCAGCCGGCACTTGAAGAAGTTCATGCCGGGGCTGCCGATGAAGCCGGCGACAAAGCGGCTGGCCGGCTCATGATAGAGATCGTTGGGCGGCCCGATCTGCTCGATGCGCCCCTTGTTCATCACCACGACGCGGTCGGCCAGCGTCATCGCCTCGACCTGGTCATGGGTGACGTAGACTGTCGTGGTCGCGACCATCTGATGCAGCTTCTTGATCTCGGCGCGCATCTTCACCCTGAGCTTGGCGTCGAGGTTGGAGAGCGGTTCGTCGAACAGGAACACTTTCGGTTGCCGCACCATGGCGCGGCCCATCGCGACGCGCTGGCGCTGGCCGCCGGACAGCTGGTGCGGCTTGCGCTGCAGCAGTTCGCTGAGGTCGAGGATGTCGGCGACACGGGCGATGCGCCGCGTCACCTCGCCGTCCGGCACCTTGCGGATGCGCAGGCCGAAAGCCATGTTCTGCGCGACCGTCATCTGCGGATAGAGCGCGTAGCTCTGGAAGACCATCGCGATGTCGCGATCCCTGGCCTGCACGTTGTTGACCAGCCTGCCGCCGATATGGATCTCGCCGCCGCTCGGCCGGTCCAGTCCGGCCACCATGCGCAGCGTCGTCGACTTGCCGCAGCCGGACGGCCCGACGAGGACGACGAATTCGCCCTCTGCGATGTCGAGATCGATATCGTGCACCACCTTCAGATTCTGGAAACTCTTCGAAACCTTCTTCAGTTCGACGTCGGCCATGGCGCTACTCCCTTGCCGTGGGCGCGAACATGTCGAGCGCCAGTGCCGCGGCACCGATCACGCCGGCGTCATTGCCATGCTCCACCGCCACGATCAAAGGTGGCCGGCCGGGCTTGAGCAGCACGAAATCCCTGACATTGCGGGCAATTCGGTCGGTGAAGAACGGGCCCGCGAGCGCCAGACCGCCACCGATGATCGCCGCCTCGATGTTGAGCATGTTCGACATGATGCCGATCATCTGACCGAGCCAGCGCGCCACCTCGTCGACGACCTGCAGCGCGATGGGGTCGCCTTCCTTGGCAAGATCGCAGACGGTCTCGGCGTTGGTGGCGTCGGTGTCCGGCTTGAGCTGGCGATACCGATTGACGAGCGCACGGGCGCTGGCCAGGTTCTCGACCATGCCCGGCACCGGATCGGCAATGTCGGTGCGGGCCGGATCGAGCGAGATGCAGCCAAGCTGTGGCGGCAACCCGTCCGGGCCGTCGATCACCTTGCGGTCGATGACCATGGCGCCGCCGATGCCGGTGCCGAGCGTCAGCAGCGCAAAGCGGGAGAAGGGACGGCCGGCGCCGTGCCGCATCTCGCCATGGGTGGCGCAGACGGCATCGTTGCGGACGATGGCCGGGACGCCGAAGCGAATGCCGAACAGTTTCGACAGCGAACCCTTCAACAGTGCCGGGATCGCCGGGCATCGGCCATTCAGCATACCGGTCTCGGTATTTGGCGTGCCCGGCACACCAATGCCGATGGCGGTGATGTCCGGATACTGCCGCGTCAGCTCGTCGGTGGCCTTGGTGACCAGATGGACGAAATCCGCAAACTCGATATCCCGATGTACCGGGACAGCGCCGCGCGCCAGCACCTTGCCCGAACCGTCGACGGCGCCGAGCTTGACCAGGCTGCCGCCAATGTCGATTCCGATCGCGGTTACCATCAGGCCTCCTTGCGGATGCGCACGTTGAGCCTGCGTCCGAGATTGGGATAGATCATCTTGTCCGGATCGATGCCACGCGCGATCGCCAGCTCGCAACCATACCATTGCAGTGGGATAGGCGCCCAACAACCGGCGAGCCATTGCTGTTCCGGCTCGATCGGCCAACTGACATCGAGGTCGAAGCGGGTCGGATGGCCGGAGAGGTTGAGGACGACCGCACGTGGCCCGAGTTCGGCCAGAGCCTCGCCAAGATTGGCGGCGACCTTCGCCTCGGCTTCGGTCTGCGCGATGGCGATCACCAGGCTTTTGTCCGTTGTGCCATAGACATGCCCATGCAACGCCTCCTCCGTGTCGAAGGCTGCTGTCGGCACGCCGCTGATCTCGGCGATCTTGAGCGACGCCTCCAACGCGGTGCCGAGATGCGTCGCCTGTCCGGCGACCAGTATGTAGTCGGGGACGCCGAAGCGGGTGATCAGATCCTTCGCTGCGGCAAGACCGGTTTCCGCTGTCTGCTCCAGTTGTCCGAGAAGCTTCGACAGATCGACCGTCTTGTTGGCGAGCTTGGCGGCAACCGCCAGCACCGAGATGACGGTGGCGGTATAGCCCATGGTCTTCGGGCCGACCGTCTCCGGACCGATCGGCATGACGATCACCTCGGCGCCGGCCTCAGTAATCAGGCTGCCCTCCTCACCAGTAATGACAAGGGTGGGAAACCCGCGCGCCACCGCCAGGCGCACCGCTTCGATCGTGGTGATGCTCATGCCGGACTGCGAGGCAGCCAGAACCAGCGTGCGCTGGTCCGATGTCTTGGGCGGCAAGCGCAGGAAAGCCTCCGGCTCCTTGGCGATCACCGAGGCGCCCGTCCCCTCCTCCAGCGCTTCGGCGCCGGCCAGCAGCGCATTCATCGAGGAGCCGGTGCCGAGCAGCACGATGCGCTGCGGCTTCTGGCGCAGGCTAGCGAACCGATCCAGATCCGCGCCGATGGCGGCGGGCAGCCCGGTCAGGGTCGAAGGCTGCCGGCGGATGTATTTGCCTATCTGCATCTTGATGTTCCATCAGTTCGAAATTGTAGAAGTCTTGCGAAAATCTGTCGGCCATGACGTCCGGCTATTTGCTGTAGCCCTTGCTCAGGCCGCTGATGAATTGCCGCGAGAACAGGGTGAACAGCAGGACGAGTGGCACCGCGCCAAGCGTCAGCGCGGCGAGAAGTGCGGGATAGTCGTTCATGAACTGGCCGACGAATTGCTGCACGCCGAGCGTCACCGTCTGGTTCTGCCGGCTTGGAGCCAGGATCAGCGGGAACCAGAGGTCGTTCCAGACCGGCAGCATGGTCAGCGCAGCCACCGCGGCGAGGCCGGGCCTGACCAAAGGCAGCACGATCCAGAAGGTGCGCAACTCGCTTGCACCATCCATGCGCGCTGCTTCCTTGAGATCTGTCGGAACGGTGCGGAAATAGGTGACCATCAGCGTCACCGCGATCGGGATGCTCATGGCGGTGTAGACGAGGATCAAGGCGGCCAGCGTATCCATCAGCTTCCAGGCGAGCATCATCTGGATGAGCGGGATCGTGCCGAGCCGGATCGGCAACATGATGCCGAGCACGAACAGGCCAGCGAGCAGCGAGGCGACCCGCACGCGGTACTCAACCAGGGCGAAGGCGGCGAGCGTCGACAGGACCACCGTCAGCACGATCGTCGTCACCGTGACGATCAGGCTGTTGCGGTAGTTGACGATGAAATTGCCGCGGGTGAAGACCCGCTTGTAGCCTTCGAGGCTGAAGGTCTTGGCCGTCGGCAGGTCGAACGGACCACCGAAGATCGCCGGCGTCGTCTTCAGCGAATTGATGATGACGATCAGCACCGGTCCTATGGCGAGCAGGACAAAGAGGATCAGCAGTGCGTGGACGATGATGCGCTCCAGCGTCCAGGGCTCGCGGTCCTGGCGGCGGCGGGCAACTGGCATGGTGAGGTCCGGGGCGCTCATGTCAGCTCCTAGACCGAATAGGATTTCAGGCGGCGCTGGATCAGCCAGAAATAGACCGATGTCACCAACAGAACCGTGAGGAAGATGATCGTCGCGACCGCGGCACCCAGGTCGAGATCGGCAAGCTGCCCGCTCGAACCGAAGAAGGTCCGGTAGAAATAGGTGCCGAGGATGTCGGTGCTGTAGTTGGGTCCGGGCGCCGATCCGTTGAGCGCGAACACCAGGTCGAAGCCGTTGAACGTCCAGATGTAGGTGAGGATCGCGATCAGGCCGAATTGCGGCGCGATCAGCGGAAACTTGATCTTCCAGAACGTCGTCCAGCCGCCGGCGCCATCGATGTTGGCGGCTTCGACGAGCTCGTTGGGCACCGCCAGCAAGGCGCTGTAAAGGAAGACCATCGGGATGCCGAAATACTGCCAGACCGACATCAGCGAAATCGTGGTGAGTGCGGTCGATTCCGTGCCCAGCAGCGGAAAACCGACCAGGCCCCAGAGCGGGTTGATGATCAGGCGCCAGACGAAGCCGACGATGACCACCGACAGCGTCGCCGGTATGAACAGCAAGGTGCGGTAGATACCTTCCGACCGTGCCAGTTTTCCCGACGTCAGCAACGCCGCTAGCAGCAGGCCCATCGGCACTTCGACAATGAGATGGATGGCGAAATACTGCATGTTGTTCAAAAGCGCGTTCCAGAAGCGGGCGCTGATCGTCGGATGCGTGAACAGGCGCTCGTAGTTGGCAAGGCCGACAAAAGTGTCGCCAGAGACGCCATTGGTCTGGAAGAAGCTCATCACGATCGAGGTCGCCAGCGGCAGCACGGCAAAGACCAGGTAGACGGCCAGGGCCGGCAGCACGAACAGCAACAGGTTTCTGTAGGCGGCAGCGGGAGATATCAATTGATGACCTCTTGTTCACGCCGGCATGGATGTGCCGGCGTGCCCGAAGGCTTCGCGCATGCCTCGCCGGCTGGCAAGACATGCGCAAGGCGTTCCCGGATTACTTCTTTTGCGGTCCGTACCAGGAGGCGAGCCCGGTCTGAAGCTCGGTGGCAACCTGCTGAGGCGTGACGTCCGACTTGGTGAACATCACCTGCAGCAGACGCCAGGTCTCGTCGTCGAGCGGAGGCGTGCCGGCGCTCAGGCGATCCAGCGCCAGCCGCGGTGTCAGCTCAGCGCCTTTCTTGAGGTCGGCGAAATCCTGCGCTAGCTTGTTCTTGTAGGTGACCGGCTTGCTGCTCATGGCAAAGAAGCCGGGCGCGGCGTTGACATAGAGCTCCTGGAATTCGGGTCCGGCGACCCAGTCGAGGAAGGTCTTGGCCGCTTCCTTGTGCGTGCTCTTGGCATTGATGCCGATGCCCATGTCCGGCATCTCCTGCAGGTAGCGCTGGTCGCCCGCCTTCGGCACCGGCGGACCGAACACGCCGATATTGAGGCCGGTCGAGGTCGCCTGGTTGATGTCCCATGAGCCGTCCGGGAGGATGGCCGCCTTGCCGAGCGTGAACAGCTGCGTCATGTCGGCATAGTTCAGGCTTTCCTGCCCGGCCGGCAGGAACGGCTTCCAGGCTTCGAAGGCGGCGATGGCATCGACGAATTCGGGGTCGGTCAGTTTCTTCTTGCCGTCGATCAGGCCGAGCCGGCCCTGCTCGCCCTTCCAGTAGGCCGGACCGATGCTGTAGAGGCCGTTATAGGCGAGTTGCCAGGATTCGGCCGAGCCGTAAGCCAGCGGCGTATAGCGGCCGTCCTTCTTGATCGCCTGCAGCACATCGATGAACTCGGCGCTGGTGGTCGGCACCTTCAAACCCAGTTCCTTGAAGATGTCGGCGTTGTAGTAGAAGCCGGCGAGCACGGCGGCGACCGGCAGACAGTAGGCCTTGTCGTCGGCGCCCGACCAAGCGGCGCGGGACGTCTTGTCGAAGTTTTCCAGGCCCGGCAGCCCTTCCAGGGATTCGAAATAGCCGCGCTTGATCCATTCGCGATTCACGTCGAAGGGGCGGCAGGTGATCAGGTCGCCGCCGGCGCCGCCTTCGATCTGCGACTGGATGGCGGCATTGTATTCATTGGTGTTGATCGGCGCGAACTCGACCTTGATGTCGGGATGCTTGGCTTCGAAGGCGGGCAGGATGGTGTCCTGCCAGACCGCGATGTCCTCGGTCCGCCAGCTGTTCAAGGTGATGGTGACCGGGTCGGCAAAAGCGGCGCCTACGCCGCCTGAAAACATCACGCCAAGCGTCGCCGCCAGCGGGATCGATACACGCATGGAACGCATTTTCCTGCTCTCCCTCAAGATGGTGCCCCGTGTGGATTCACGATTTTGCACTGTTGCCTGGGACCATACCTACTGATACATGTTGTGACAAGTGGTATTGTATTGTCTTTTCCTGTTGTATGGTCGTTGTCCGGACTGGGCGCCACCAAACAGACGGCAAGAAATTTGGGAGGACTTGATGATTGGAGTTGGAATTCTGGGGTCGGGTTTCATCGCTGAGACCTATGCGGACTCGCTGCTCGACGTACGCAATGCCGAACTCGTGGCCTGCTCCTCGCGCAGCTTCGAGCGCGCCGAAGCCTTCGCGAAAAAGTGGGGTTCAAAGGTCACCGCCCACAGGGATATCGACGCCTTGTGCGCCGATCCGGCGGTCGAGCTCGTGGTGATCGCGCTGCCCAACGAGATCCATCTCGAAGCCGTCAGGATCGCTGCCAGGTACGGCAAGGCCGTCATCTGCACCAAGCCATTGGCACGCACGGGCAAGGAAGCGCAGGAAATCCTCGATATCGTCCAGCGTGCCGGCATCTGGCACGGCTATGCCGAATGCGCCGTGTTTTCCCCCAACATTGCCAAGGCCCACCAGATGATACAGGCGGGCGGCATCGGCAATCTCCTCACCATGCGCGCCCGGGAAGCACATTCGGGGCCGCACGCGCCGCATTTCTGGAACGCCGAGCTCGCCGGTGGCGGCGCCCTGCTCGACATGGGCTGCCACACCGTCGAAAGCGCCCGCCACTTCTTCGGCAAGGACAACGAGATTACCGAGGTGATGGCGTGGGGCGCGACGCTGGTCCACGGTGATAAGACAACCGGGGAAGACACGGCGATCGCGCTGCTGAAATTCGCCGGCGGCCAGCTCGCGACGATCGAATCGTCGTGGATCGAAAAAGGCGGCATGCAGCTTCGCCATGAACTGGTTGGCTCGGCCGGCCGTATCGTCACCGACACATCCGTCGGCCCGGTCTGGGGTTTTATCGAAAAGCCGGTGGGCTACCTCGTCGAGAAGGCGGATTCCGAGACCGGCTGGGTCTATCCGGTGCCCGAGGAGACCCGGGCCTACGGTTTTTCACAACAGATGCGGCATTTTGTGGAACACTTCGCGGCTGGGACGACGCCACTGGAAACCTTCGAGGATGGGGTCATCGTTAACCAGGTAATTGACGCCTGCTACCGTTCGATGCGAACGGGCGTCTGGGAAAAGATCAGGGCAGATGGTAACTGAAATGGAGGGCTCGCCACTGCAGTCGGACGGACCCGAACCGCTCTGGCGACAAGCGGCCGATGCGATCCTGCAGGAGATCGCCGCCGGCAAGCTTGCTTCGGGCGCGCGGCTGCCGCCCGAGCGCGATCTGTTCACGCGCATGTCGATCAGCAGGGTGACCTTGCGCCGGGCCCTGCAAAGCCTTGTCGAGGAAGGTGTGCTGACCCCTTCGCATGGGCGCGGCTGGTATGTTTCGGCCAAGGTGCCGAAGGAGTTTCCCAACACGCTGGAATCCTTCAGCGAGACCGCCAGGCGTCTCGGTCTGGCGCCCTCCTCCGACGTGTTGCGCGCCGAGGAAGCACCCGCCTCGCTGGACGAGGCCGAGGAGCTGTCGATCGCACCCGGCGCGACGCTGTTCCACCTGGAAAGGATCCGCCGCCTCGACCAGGTTCCGGTCGCCGTCGACACCTCGTTCTTCGCCCTCGCCCTCGTCCCCGATCTCAGCCGTGTCGACTTCCGCACCGCTTCGCTGTTCGGCCTGCTGATCGATGCCGGCGTTGATCTGGCACGCGCCGAAACCACGATCGAGGCGCGCGGCGCCGATCCTACCCTCGCGCGCCACCTCGACATCGACGTCGGCAAATCCACCCTGGTGATGCGTCAGCTCATCGTCGATGCGACCGGCCGGCCGCTGCTGTCGTCGACGATCCGATATGCCGGCGACCGCTATCGCCTTCGCACGTCGTTTTCGCGGACAGGCAGGTCGGCGGGGCGCGCCGCTGGCTAGCCGCCGGATCGCAACCGTCCAGGCATGCTTGTCAACAACGGCGGCGCGCGAACACCGCAACGCGTGAAATGCTTTTGCCGGGTGGAAATCCCGATAACACCCGGTACTATCTGCAAAAATATCGAAATCGGGAGGCTACGGGTGCAGACCAAGAAGATCATCAATGACGGCAACCGCGCCGTCGACGAGATGCTGGAAGGCATCCTGGCCGCGCATCCCCGCCATCTCAAGAGCGTCGACGGCAGTTCACGCTCGATCATCGCCCGCGACGGACCGCGCCAAGGCAAGGTGGGCCTCGTCATCGGCGGCGGCTCGGGGCACGAGCCGAGCTTTCTCGGCTTCGTCGGCAAGGGGCTGGCCGATGCGGCGGCCATCGGCAACGTCTTCGCCTCGCCGCCGCCAGACCCGATCCTCGAATGCGCCAGGGCGGTCAGTGGGGGCGCCGGCGTCCTGTTCATGTACGGCAACTATGCCGGCGACGTGATGAATTTCGACATGGCGGCCGAGATGGCTGATATGGACGACATCGAGGTGCGCACGGTGCTGAGCACCGACGACGTCGCCTCGGCACCGCGCGACCAGCGGCACAAGAGGCGTGGCGTCGCCGGCAATTTCTTCATCTTCAAAGCGGCCGGTGCCGCCTGCGACCGGATGCTGTCCTTCGACGAATGCGAGCGCATCGCCGGGAAGGCCAACGACCACACCTTCACCATGGGCGTCGCGCTGTCGCCCTGTTCGCTGCCGCAGACCCGCCGGCCGAATTTCGAGATCGGGCCTGACGAGATGGAGATCGGGATGGGCATCCACGGCGAGCCCGGCATCGCCCGCGGAAAACTGAAAACGGCCGACGAGATCACCGACGAGATGCTGGACAAGATCCTCGACGAGATGGCGCCGGCACGCGGCGACAAGGTCGCCGTGCTCGTCAATTCGCTCGGTTCGACGCCGCTGATGGAACTCTACATCATGAACCGGCGGTTGAAGCGCCGGCTTGATGACATCGGTGTATCTATTCACGCAACCTGGGTCGGCAATTACTGCACCTCACTCGAAATGGCCGGGGCCTCGATCACGCTACATCGGCTGGACGGCGAGTTGCAGACGATGCTGGACCACCCCTGCGACTGCGCCATGTTTCGCGCCGGCTAGACCATGATCCCGAAAAGTGGAGTTCCGGTTTTCGGAAAAGTTCATGGTCAAACAATAGACCTTCAGCGGCAAGGGCCAAAGACATGACGACAATCGACACCGCCCGCCTTGCCGGCATGTTCGCGGCCATCGCGGACGCGATGTCAGCCGACAGGGACCGGCTGTGCGCGCTTGACGGTATTATCGGCGACGCCGACCACGGCATTGCGATGGAGCTCGGATTCTCCGCAGCACGCGATGCGGTAGCGGCATTGGACACCGGAGCCACCGATCCGACCACCTTGCTGAACACCGCGGCAAAGTCGTTTCTGAATGCCGTCGGCGCCTCCTCGGGTCCGCTCTATGCCACTGCGTTCATGCGCGGCGCGGCAGCCGTGAAGGGCAAGACGTCGCTTGACGACGCCGACGCGGTCGCAATGTTCCAGGCCATGGCCAAGGGCATTCAGGATCGCGGCAAGGCCGAGCCGGGCGAAAAGACGATGATGGATGCATGGGGTCCGGCAGCGCAGGCGGCGGGCGAGGCGCTGGCCTCCGGCAAGGGTCTGGTGGACAGTCTCGAGGCTGCTGCCCAGGCGGCTAAGTCAGGTGCGGAAGCGACCAAGGCGATGATCGCCGCCAAGGGCCGGGCCTCCCGCCTCGGCGAACGCTCGCTTGGCCATATGGATCCAGGCGCCGCGTCCGCCGTAACCGTGATCGAGGCGATGCGAGTCGCCTTGACCGGCTGATCAGGAGCGCGTCTCGCCTTCAGCGCTTGCTGTCTAGGTTGTCGATGGCCTGCACGTTTGCGGCGGAGGGGCCATTCGGATCGAACTCCGAGGCCAGCCATGCGTCGGCGATCGATTTCGCCAGTTCGGGACCGATGACGCGGGCGCCCATGGTGATGATCTGTGCGTTGTTGGACTTGGCGGCGCGCTCGGCGGAATAGGTATCGTGGGTCAATGCGGCGCGAATTCCCGGGACTTTGTTGGCGGATATGCTGACGCCAATGCCGGTACCGCAGAACAGGATGGCCCGGTCGTAGTTGCCGTCCAGAATTTCGTGACCGACCTTGGCGGCGATATCGGCGTAGAATCCGGCCTGGCTAAGATCGCTCACCTGCAGCTCCGGCTTCGTGGCGAGATGCTTGGCGATGACGTCGAGCAGCGGTTTGCCGGCGCTGTCGGCTCCGAGTGCGATTTTCATGGCATGAACTCCTTTGCTTCTTACTGTAGTGGTCAGCGCTCGATGGCGGCCGACGCCTTTTTCAGGATGTCGATGTAGCCTTCCGCTTGCCACGCCGAACGGCCGATGAACAGGCCATCGACATGCGGCTGGCCGATCAGTTCGGCCGCGTTGCCGGGATTGACGCTGCCGCCGTAAAGCGCGGGCGGCGCCTTCGCCATCCGGCTTGCGGCGACCTGTTTGATCAGCGCCTGCTGCTTATCGGCATAGTCGGCGCTGGCCGGGATGCCCTTCTCGCCGATCGCCCAGACAGGCTCGTAGGCAAAGAGGATTTCGGCCGACAATTCGCCGTCCTCGAGCCCTTGCAGCGCACCAAGAACCTGGGCGGTCAAAACGTCATCGGCGCGACCGTCTTCGCGCTCGGTCAGCGTCTCGCCGACGCAGATCAGCGGCACGAAGCCGTGCCTGACCGCCGCCGCCGTCTTCAATCCGACGGTCACATCCGTTTCGCCGAAATGCTCGCGACGCTCGCTATGGCCGAGTTCGATCAGATCGAGCCCACAATCCTTCAGCATCACCGGCGAAACCTCTCCCGTCCAGGCGCCGGCGTCGGCCCAATGCATGTTCTGGGCGCCGACCTTCACGCGGGTCTTGGCCAGCGCCGTCTTGACCTCGCGCACGGCGGTGAACGGCGGAATGACGAACGGTTGTATCGCCGGATCGAAACCAGGCATGAATGCCGCCAGGGCATCGGCGAACTGCAGTGCCTCCGCCAGCGTCTTGTTCATCTTCCAACTCGTGCCGACCCAATATGGGGCCATTCTTTTTCTCCTTCGATCCTTTTGCGGCCGCCATCGACGACGGCTTTCAGGGGACGTATTCGTTCAGGCCCGAGGCTTGAGACTGTCGCGGCCGCTGTCGATGTAAGGCGCCCAGAAATCCACCGACTCGCGGATCATCTCGATAACCTGATGATCGACCGGTTCCCTCTCCCGGAAGGAAAGTTCAAGGCAGATTTCGTTGTCGGTTCCGCCACCCTGCCGCACGGTGTCGAGCAGCTTCTGCGGAACTATGCGGCCGTCCTTGTTGTAGGCAGCCGTGAACGGCCAGTGTCCACCCTTGTTCATCGAAGACTGCTTGATGTGGATGATCGGCGACTGCAGCGGAAACGCCTTCGCCCAGGCATAAGGATCGGTGTCGTCAGGATTTGGCGAGGTGACGTCGCCATGGTCGATATCCACCATCATCTTCATCGGGATCGGCAGCTTGGCCGCATCGATGGCACTCTGCAGCGTGACGCAGCTTTCAATCGTGTGGCCAAATTCCCGGCCCACCGACATCGGCTCCCAAAACAGATATGTCAGGCCCGCCGCCTTGGCGTGTTCGGCCACCTCTCGCCAGCATTCAAGCGCGATGTCGAGAAGTGCAGCGCGCCGCTGCGGATCGTCAAAGTCCCTGTAGGTGAATATGGCGAATTGCGTCCCCATGCCCGGAGCACCGAGTTCGGCGGAAATGTCTGCAAAGGTCTTGAACCAGTCGACATAGTAGCGCCGGACATCCGGGTCCGGATGGCCGAAATGATTGAGCCGGCCATAGGGTCCGGTCATGCCGGAGGTGATCCTGACGCCGGTCCGCGAAAGCGCCCGGTTGAACAAGCGCAGGAATTTGGCAATCGTCGCCGCCGGCCAGCCCGGATTGACGAATTCATGCGTCAGCTGCACGTCGCGGATGCCGATGCCGTAGGCAATGGCGTCGATCAGGTCGTCGGGATCGGCGAAGCGGTTGACCAGCGGATTGGTGTTGAGGGAGAGCGTGAAAGCCATCAGTCCGCCACCGCCATGACGTTACCGAACCAGTCCTCGAATGTCTTCCGCTCGGCTGCATTGATGTGCAGGCCATGTTTGGTGCGACGCTCCAATATGTCGGCTGATGCGCCGGCCCATTCGGTGTCGACCAGGAACTTTGCCTCCCGTTCATAAAAATCGGGTCCGAAACGGCGGCCGAGATCCGCCTCGCTTTGCGTTCCGGCGAGCAATTGCCTAGCACGGCTGCCATAGCTTCGAGCGTAGTGCTTCACCAGCGACGGGCCGAGCCACGGAAACTCGGTGTGCAAATCGCCCAGGAACTGTTCGAAGTCCGCGTTCGGCAGGTCGCCCCCCGGCAAGGGAATTTTGGCAGTCCAGGCTTTCTTCATCGCCGGAAAGAACGGCTGGATTTTTTCCAGCGCATGTTCGGACAGCTTGCGGAAGGTGGTGATCTTGCCGCCAAACACCGACAGAAGCGGTGCGCCGCCGCTAGGGGCGTCGAGTTCGAAGATATAGTCGCGTGTCACCGCGCTCGGATTGTCGGCATTGTCGTCATAGAGCGGGCGCACGCCGGAGAAGCTGTAGACCACGTCTCGTGGTGTCAGCTGTCGCTTGAAATAGCGATTGACCACCTTGATCAGATAGTCGACTTCGCTTGGCTCGGCGGCCACTTCCTCCGGCCTGCCTTCGTAGGGAATGTCGGTCGTGCCGATCAGCGCCAGATCGTTCTCGTAGGGGTTGACGAAGATCACCCGCTTGTCGCTGTTCTGGATTAGATAGGCCTGCCGTCCCTCCCAGAATTTGGGCACGACGATATGGCTGCCCTTTACAAGCCGAACATTGCGGGTGGAATTCTGCCCGGCGACGCGGCTGACAATGTCGTTGACCCACGGCCCTGCCGCATTGACCAGCGCCCGCGCGCGGATTTTCGTCACCGCACCTGTGCGGCCATCCTGCATGTCGATCGACCACAGTCCGTCTTCGCGGCGGGCGGCGACACAAGCGGTCCGCGTCAGCACGCTGGCGCCGCGCTGGCTGGCGTCCAGGGCGTTGAGCAGCACAAGGCGCGCATCGTCGACCCAGCAGTCGGAATATTCGAAACCGCGCTTGAATTCGTCCTTGATCGGCGCCCCTTCGGGCGCTGTTCTGAGATCGAGCGTCCTGGTTCCCGGCAGCCGCTTGCGGCCGCCAAGGTGATCGTAAAGAAACAGTCCGAGCCGGACCAGCCACGCCGGCCTGTCTTCGGGGCTATGCGGAAGAACGAAGCGCATGGGCCAGATGATGTGCGGCGCCGCCTCGAGCAGCACCTCGCGTTCGATGAGCGCCTCGCGAACCAGCCGGAATTCATAATATTCCAGATAGCGCAGGCCGCCATGCACCAGCTTGCCGGAGCGAGAGCTGGTGCCTTGCGCCAGATCGTCCTTTTCGCAGAGGATGACGGACAGCCCGCGACCTGCCGCATCACGCGCGATGCCGGCCCCGTTGACGCCGCCGCCAATCACAAAGAGATCAACTATATCACTCAAGACCTTACTCCTGTGCACCCGGGATGCGGGTGAGCGGCCGGTGCGCCATGGTTTTCCACACTGGCCGAAGCGCCTGGCGCGCCGCAACGAAGGAAGGGAAGAGCGCATCGTAGCTTTGCGAAAGCGCCTCGTCATAGGCATCGCAGTCGCCGAGAAGCGGCGTCACCCACTCGGCGGCGCAGTCGTCCATCGATCGATAGACGCCAAGGCCGACCGCGGCCATCATCGCCGCACCTGCAGCACCTGCCTCCTGGCGGCTGCTCGTTCGCACTTGCGCCCGGGTCGCGGCCGCGATGATGCGACGCAGGGACGGGCTGCGCGCGGCGCCGCCCGATAGCCGGATCTCGCCGGGCATCGTGCCCATCGCCTGGTAGCAATCGCGGGCTGCGAAGGCCAATCCCTCGAGGACGGCGCGTGCCAGATCGCCGAAGCCGTGCTTGACCGAAAGGCCGATGAAGCCTGCGCGCGCATCAGGGTCCACGAACGGTCCGCGTTCGCCGGCGAGCGAAATATAGGGCTGGTAGACCAGCGATCCCGGCTCCGATCCCTCCACCCAGACGTCGAGCGCTTTCAGCAAATCGTCGCGCGAGAGCTCGGCGCCGCCGGCGGTGAGCACGTCGCGTGCAAGGCCAAGCAGCCAGTCTATGTTGAGCGTCGCCGCCATATTGGACTGCAGCTGCGCAAAGGCACCCGGAATAGGCATGGCGATCGTATAGCCAGACCCATCGCCGTTGAGCACGACATCGCCAGGTGTGCGGGCGAAGCGCGTGTGTATGCCGGTCGAGCCGATGACCGTGCAGCCGACATTGCCGCTCCGATCATAGAGGCCGGCTCCCAGCGCTGTCATGACCATATCCACATAACCCAGCACAACCGGCGTACCTTCGAGCAGGCCGGTCTCTCCTGCCGCCGATCGCGACAGCGGGTGATGGTCGGTGGTGCCCTCAAGCATGGGAGGCAACAGGCGGCGATGCGTCGCCAGATCCAGAATGTCGAAGACTTCGTCGGAATAGCTGCGCGAGCGAAAATCGCCGAAGGTGAAGGTTCCTTCGGACGGATCGGTGGCGCGTTCACCCGTCATCTTGAAGTAGAGCCAATCCTTGCAATGCAGTGCGGTCGCCGCCTGCTGCAGCATGTCCGGATCGTTCTTTTTCATAAAGGCAAGCTGAGCGCCCTGCTGGCAGGAGTTGAGCCCCGTGCCGGTCAGTTCAAACCGCGTGCGATCGCGGGGATCGGCGCGCATCTCGTCCACCAGGTGTCCGGCGCGGGCGTCGAGCCACAGCCACGCGCGCCCGACCGGCAAGCCGTCGCCATCGATCAGCCAGGTTCCGTCGCCCTGCCCGGTGATGGCAACCGCCGCGGTTCGTTGCGCGAGGTCGGAAATTTTGGTCGCCAGGTCACGAACGGTCCGCGCCATGTCGCGCCAGGTCTGATCGAGGTCCTGCTCGGCGCCGCCACCTTCCAGCGTGACGAAACTGTTGTTCACCGACGTCATGGCGAGCTGCCGACCGGACAGATCGAACGCGACCGATTTGATCACCGACGTTCCCGCGTCGATCCCGATCAGCAGATCTTTCATGCCGCAAATTCCGGTTGGTTGCGAAGGCGGTTCACAGGGACGTTGTCTGAAGCCGTAGAAGAGGCAGGGAGTGTCCGCAAGGACACCCCCTGTGCAGGTTTTACTCCGACAGCACGAAGGGTGCGGTGTACTTGTCGACATTGTCCTTGGTGATGAGAAGGCAATCGAACAGCTGCTTCTCGGTCGCCGCACCGGTGGCGCCAGACTTGATGAACGAGTCCGCCTGCTGCACGGCCTTGGCCGAGAAGATGGCGACTGGCTGCAGCACAGTGTACTGCAGTTCGCCGGACTTGATTGCCGCAACCGCGTCCGGAGAGCCGTCGAAGCCGCCGACCTTGATGCCGGAGAGCTTGCCGGCTTCCTTCAGCGCGGCAACCGCGCCGAGCGCCATTTCGTCATTGCCGCTGATCACGGCGATGATGTCGGGATTGGCCTGCAGCATGCTCTGCATCTTGTCGTGGCCCTTGGTACGATCCCAGTCGGCGACCTGCGAGGCAGCCTTTTCGAGGTCCGGATATTGGCTCAGCACGGTCGCGTAACCGTTCGAGCGCGTGGCGGCGTTGTTGTCCGACGGGGCGCCGAGGAGTTCGACATATTTGCCCTTTTCGCCGACTGCCTGCACCCATTGCTGAGCGCCCAGAGCAGCACCCTGGGCATTGTTGGAAACGAGCTGCCCCTTCGCCAGACCTTCCTGATTGATCTCGGCGTTGACGAGGAAAACCGGGATGTTGGCGGCAATCGCCTTCTTCACCGCGCCGACGGAGCCGTCGGCATTGGCCGGATCAAGGATGATCGCCACGGACTTGTTGGTGATGGCGGTGTCGATCAGGTTGCTTTCCGTGTTGGTGTCGCCCTTGTGGGCGGCGACGTTGGCCGTATAGCCGAGCTTCTCGGCTTCGGCCTTGGCGACATTGCCCTCCGTCAGCCAGTAGGGGTTGGCCGGATCATTGACGATGATCGAGATCAGGCCCGCGGCCGACGCGGCGGCCGTGAACCCGACAACCATCGCAGCGGCAAGCAGACTTTTCAGCATGGTTTTCATATACATTCCTCCAAATGATTTACGCGGTGTTGCTGCCAGTCACCTGGCAGTCTTCCCTTGGGCAGGATTGGCCGGCTCGGCCTTCCCCCGTTGCTGAGAAGTCGGTTGGCCGCCCGTCGAAGCCGGGAGCTTGCTACGGCGGCGATACTGAACGGCATTGAGAAGCACGGCGAGCACGATGACGGCGCCGGTGAACACTGTCTGCCAGTAGGACGAGATGCCGATGATCACCAGACCGTCGGAAAGGAAGCCGATGACGAAGGCGCCGAGCAGGGTTCCGCGGATGTTACCGCGCCCTCCGGTCAGCGCCGCGCCGCCGATGACGACGGCCGCAATGGCCGTCAATTCGTAGGTGGTGCCGGCGGTCGGACCCGCTGACGTCAGCTGCGAGGACAGGATCAGGCCGGCAATGGCGGCACAGATGCCAGACAGCACATAGACGGAAACCTGCACCGTCTTGACCGGAACACCGGACAGCTCGGCGGCGCGCTCGTTGCCGCCTGATGCATAAAGCCAGCGCCCGAAGGCTGTGCGGTTCAAGACGATGCTGCCGATGAGTGCGATGACCACCAGAACCACCACGCCGGTCGGCACGCCGAACAGGCGGTTGAAGCCGAGCGCGTCGAAGCCGGTGTTTCCCAGCTCCGGCTTGCCGCCGAGGTTGTTGTAGGTCAGGCCGCTGGTCATCAGCAGGGCCAGGCCGCGTGCCATGTACATGACGCCCAGCGTGGCGACGAAGGCCGGAACCTTGAAGCGCGCGATAAGCACGCCGTTGATCAGCCCGACACCGGCGCCCAGCATGCAGGCAATCACCGCGACCACCCAGACCGGCGGGTAGAGAACGACACCCAGCCACGTCAGCGTCACGCCTTGCATCAGGAATCCGGCAACGACGCCGGCCAATCCCAGCGTCGACCCCACCGACAGATCGATGCCGCCATTGAGGATGACGAGCAGCATGCCGACCGCGAGAATTCCGAAGATGGCGACATGCGAGGCCATGGTCAGGAAATTCGCCACCGAGAGGTAGTAGGGCGACAGGATCGAGAAGACGACGATGATGACGATCAGGGCAAAGAAGGCCCGGCCCTCGAGCAACAGCTTGGCGAGATCGAAGCCTTCGCCGCGCGCGCTTGCACTGGACTGTTTTCTGGCCTGGCTGACGTCGGTCATGATCGGGGCTCCGATATTCATGGTGATCAGGCGACCACGGCTTCGCCGGAGGCGGCCATGATCTGCTCTTTGGTGGCGCTGGCGCCGAATTCCGCTGAAATCCTGCCCCGGCGCATCACCACGATCCGGTGCGCGATGCTGAGGCACTCGTTGACCTCGGAGGTCGAGAAGACGACCGCAAGGCCCTGCGCGGCGCGTTCGCTCAGCAAGCGGAAGACCTCCGCCTTGGCGCCGACATCGATGCCACGGCTCGGCTCGTCGAGGAGGATGACCTTGGGGTTGGTCGTCAGCATCTTGCCGATGACGACCTTCTGCTGGTTGCCGCCCGACAGCGATCCGATCATGGCATTGCCGCCCGCGGTCTTGACGGTGACCTTGCGGATCGAGTCTTCGACCAGCTCTCGCTCTCTGGAGCGGGACAGAAACAGCCCTTTTGCGAACGCCTCGATGCTGGCAAGCGAGAGATTGCGGCCGACGGTCATCGTCTGCACCAGCCCGTCACGCTGGCGGTCCTCGGGGACGAGCACAAGACCTTTGGCGATGCGCTGGGCTATGCTCATTCTCGAGACATCCTCGCCTTCCAGCAGCGCCCGGCCGCCCGCCATCGGCATCCGCCCGGCGACGGCTTCCAGCAACTCCGTGCGTCCGGCGCCCATCAGCCCATAGATGCAGACGATCTCGCCCGCCCTGACATCCAGCGACAGGTGATCGACGACCGAATAGCCCGAGCCCGAAGCGTCTATGACGCTGACATCCTCGATCGACAGGGCGACCTCGCCGAACGCATGGCCGGTCGGCGGCGAGCCGAGATCGAAGTTCTCGCCGACCATGTTGCGGACGATCCACTCGAGATCGATGTCCCGGGCTTCGGCCGTTGCCGTTATCGCGCCGTCGCGCAGGACAACGGCGTAGTCGGTGATCTGCAGCGCCTCTTCGAGATGATGTGAGATGTAGACGATGGAAACGCCGCGACTTGTCAGGTCGCGGATCACCTTGAAAAGCACCTCCACCTCTGTCGCGCTGAGCGCCGAGGTCGGTTCGTCCATGATGAGGATGCGCGAGTCGACCGACAGAGCCCGCGCGATCTCGACGATCTGCTGCTGGCCGAGGCGCAAATCCTCGACCAGGGTCATCGGATCGATGTCCTCTTCGAGATCGGCCATCAGCGCGCGCGCCTGGCGCGATTCCTCGGCGAAGTCGAGGCCGGTCCTGGTGCGCAGTTCGCGCCCCATGAAGATGTTGTCGCGAACACTGAGGTTCGGCGCCAGGCTAAGTTCCTGGTGGATGATCGAGATGCCGCGATCGCGCGCGTCCGAAGACGAGGAAAAACTGACGAGATTGCCGTCGAGCACGATGTCGCCGGATGTCGGCGTGACGACGCCGGACAGGATCTTCATCAGCGTCGACTTGCCGGCGCCATTCTCCCCGAACAGAGTGGTGACCTTGCCGCGATGGATGTCGAAATTGACGCCCTTGAGCGCGTGAACGCCGCCATACGACATGACGATGTTGCGCGCCGAAAGCACGGCGTCGCCATTCGGGGGTGCGGTGTCGGCAGCCGGTATCATTGCACCTCCAGCCTCACCGGAGTGACCAGCCAGCTCTTCGGATTGACCAGCTTGAACGCGCCGACCACCGATATGGTCTTGCCGGTCAGGGCGCTCGTATCGACCTTCGCCAGGACTTCCTTCTTCATCTCGTTGTTCAGCGCCGAGCCGGCGTCCTGGTATTCGATCTGGTTGGTGAACTGACCGAATGTGATCTTGCCGGTGGCGTCGCGCAGCTCGGTGCCGTTGATCGCCGGCCCCGTCTGTACGCGAACCTGCAGCGTGTCCGGCACGCCCTCGACGGCGACCTTGTAGATGCCCGATTTTCCCTCGCCGACGACGCCGGTGAACTTGACCGATATGACCGGTCCGACGCCAGCCGGCACGCCGTATTCCTTCTCGGCCGTCGCCCTGTCCTTGGCGATCGCCGTTGCCACCGTCACCGCGTCGGCCGCTCGCGCTTCGACATCGGCCTGCACCTTGGGAAATTCCGACTTGCCATAGTCGGCCGCCGAAAAGACGGCGCTGCGAACGTCGCCCGCGGACCCGATCCTGACCACCTTGGTGTCGAGCGCCATGGCTCCGAGCAGGACGACAACCGCGGCGCCGGCAAGGATGCGGCGCAGGCCGGGCGAGACCTGCCGGGTCGGTGCGGTGGTGGCCTTCGCGCTCATGATGCAAACACCGGCGATGCGGGTTTTCCGTTGTCACGCATTCGACGATCCTCCGTTCACATGGCGCTTCGCCGCGCTGGCCGCTCCATTGGACTGGTTCAGTTCGACAAGGGCACGGGCGGTGCATTCATCGGTGATCAGGCCGCTCAGGTAACGGCTTTCGAGCACTGCTTTGATCGCCCGGACTTTCACCTTGCCGCCGGCGACGGCGACAATCCTGCGGCCTTTCAATTGGTCCCGCGGCAGCGCCAGGATTCTTTCCGACAGCGCCGTTTCCACAGGACGCCCCTTGTCGTCGAAGAAGTGGGCGAGCAGCTCGCCGACGCCGCCATCGCGCTTGACCTCATCGATTTCGGAATGCTCGATCATGCCGGTTGCGACCAGCGAAGCTTCCCGCTCGGCGGTCCCTATGCCGACGAACATCAGGTCGGACCGGCCTGCCAGAGCGAAGACATCGCTGATGCCGCGTTGGCCGAGCAGCACCTCGCGGTCCTCGGCGGTGTTGGCGACGAAGGGCACCGGCATCACATAGGCCTGCGCGCCGGTCCGTTCGGCCAGCCGATGCATGACGTCGTGCGGATTGGCGGCAAATTTGCGCGTCACGCCGCCAAGCAGCGAGACGAAACGGATATGGGCGGCAGGAGTGCGCGTCAGATATTCGACGCTGGCCGCGAGGGTGCGGCCATGGCCGACGCCGATCAGCATGTCTTCGCCACGATCGATCTCGCGCTTCAGGAACTGCGCACCGGCGATGCCCAGTCCCCTGAGCGGCAGGTCTTCCTGATCCAGATCCGGAACAACCTCGCAATAATCGAGCCCGTATGCGGCGGTGAGGCGCTGCTCCAACTCCACACACTCGGCGACGTCGCCGTCGATAAAGACCCTGACCAGACCTTCCTGGTTGGCCTTGGTGATGAGCCGATGCGCCTTGAGGCTGGTCAGGCCAAGCCGCTTGGCGACCTGGGCCTGCGTGAGACCCCCGGCAAAGTGAAGCCACGCCGCGCGTGTGGCGAGGCTGGACTCGTGGTCGCGGTTAGCGGTTCCGCCAGATTTCAAGCCATCTCCTCCCGAGATGATATTATTATCTTTATGTGCAAAAATTTTCATACCTTTGCGTCGCTGTCAACCCCTCCGCCTGACTCCCAGGCCATTGCGGGGATCCACAGGCCTCGCCCCTCGCCGATACGTCGCCCTCTCGGTCGGCGTCGGTCCATTAGGAGGTCGGCATGTTGGGTTGATCATATGACGATGTTAAATTAACGTCAATTGATGTTATCAAATGTCTTCGTTGGCGGCATCATGGAGGCGAATTCCGCCAACATGCCAATTAAGTGACTGTTTTCAATGAGATATCTTCGTCGGTATAAAAATCCCAATCCATCTGTGAGTTGGGACATTTCGGGTGCGCGGCGCAACCAGGAGCAAACCGATCGGATTGCCCAGAAAAAGCGGGATCGGCATTGTCGATGACGCGCTCAGTCCAGCCGCATCAGGTTCCTGCCTTCGAGCTCCACGACAGCGGCCTCGACCTCCCGCGCAACGCGCTTGGCGTTCCAGCCCAGCGCCCGCCCGGCGATCATGGCAATCTCCTGCAGATCGCGGCTTGTCAGTGAACCGCCTATGGCGAGCGTGCTGCGACGCATGACAATGTCGGCCAGATGTTCGACGAACTCGTGGCGGACGATGTAGTCGATCTCCGATCTGCCGTAGCTGTCGGAGTCCGGCAAATCGCCCTGACCATTTGGCCCATGAGTCGCAATCTCCAGGGCTTTGGTCCCGTAGCGCGACAGCAATTGGTCGAGACGTCGTTCCTCGACGTCCGTCTCCGCCCGGGCCTGGGCTAGCCAGCTTGCGCGTGCCTCAGCATTGGCGGGGAAATCCTTTCCGCCGCCGATCGGCATGGATTGCGTCGTTACCTTACGGCTGCGCCGCAGACGGTCGAGTATCGCGTCGGCGACTTCCTCGGCAAAGCCCCGGAATGTCGTCCATTTGCCGCCGACCAGCGAAATGACCGCGAAGGGCCTGTCCCGGTCCGGCTCGGCGACCGGAGCGGAATGATCGCGACTGATCAGGCCCGGTAGCGATGCATCAGAGGCCGGGAGCGGCCTGATGCCGCTATAGGCGTATACGATCTGGGCGTGTTCGAAAATCATGCCCGGCAACAGCGTCCGCACGCTCTCGAGCAGATAGTCGACTTCGTCGGGTTCGCAGCGGACCTCGTCGGGGTTGTCGGCTTTGATGTCGGTCGAGCCGACCAGCGCCAGGCCGAGATAATCGTAGACAAGGCAGATGCGGCCGTCATCGGCCTCGAAATAAAGCATCCGCCCGGCCAGGCTTTTTACCAGTTCGTCATGCTTCAGCAGGATGTGCGAGCCCTTGGTGCCGCCGATCATCTTCGACGGTGCACCGAGCAAGGCGTTGACATCGTCGATCCAGGGACCGGCGGCATTGACCACCAGCTTTGGCTGCACCGAAAATGCACCACCGTTTTCCGGCTGGAAGGTCAGTACGCCATTGGCTGAGCTCACCAGTGCTGTGTAGTTCGTGCTGGCGGAGGCTGCATTGGACCGCAAGCCGTCGAGGATCAACTCGAGCACCAGCCTTTCGGGATGGCTTATCTTGGCATCGTAATAGGTGCCGGTGGCGACGATCGAAGGGTTGAGCGCCGGCATCTCGCCCAGCGCTTGCCGCCGTCCGACCATGCGGTGGCGCGGCATGACCTGGTTTCGCGAGCCGTAGAAATCGTAGATCATCAGGCCGATCTTGATCAGGAGGGCGCCGCGGCTGCGCGGCGCGCTGGTCGAGCCGAACAGCGTTCGCAGCGCCGCCAGCATGCCCTTGCTCCAGGAAAAGATCGGAATGACGGTCGGCAGCGGGCTGACATAGTGCGGTGCATTCTGCAAAAGCAGGTTGCGTTCGAGCGTCGACTGCGCCACCAGTCCGAACTCGCCGGTTTCGAGATATTTCAACCCGCCATGGATGAGCCGCGATGGCGCGGCACTGGTGCCGGAGCCGAAATCCGCCTTGTCGACGATCAGACAGCTGACGCCTTGCGCGCAAAGGTCGCGAAACAGCCCCGCCCCGTTGATGCCGGCGCCAAGAATGACGACGTCGACCTCGCCGGCCGCGGCCATGGCGGCGAGACGCCCGGCGGCACCTTCCGCACCTGCTGCGTCGGCTGAGCTCATTGTGCCGTCGTCTTGACGATGCGCAGCTTCACGCCAGCCCGTTCGAGGTGCTGCGCCTGTGCATCGCCCAGCCCCTCGGTCGTCAGCACGGCATCGAAACTGGTCAGATCGTCAAAGACATGCAGTGCGATCCGGTCGAACTTCGCATGGTCGACCAGCAGGATGCGCTTCACCGATGCGGCCATCATCGCCTGCTTGACCCTCACGACATTGGGATCCTGGATGAAGGCCGTGGTTCCGGTGATGGCCGAAGCCGAACAGATCAGGACATTGGCGCGAAGCTGCGCCACGGCGTTCTCGCAGACGATGCCGATATAGGCATTGTAGGTGCCGTGGTACTTGCCACCGAGACAGATGAAGTCGATGTCGTCGACGTTGGTCAGCAGCGAAGCCGTCGCCACGCTGTTGGTGATGACGGTCAGCGGCTTTACGTCGAGCAGCAGCGTGGCGACGGCGTTTGCCGTCGATGAATCGTCCAGCATGACCACCTGTCCGGCTTCGACATAATCCAGTGCCGCGCGCGCCAGCGTATCTTTCTCTACTCTGTTGACAGTCACCCGGTAACGAAAGGCACTTTCGTAGAGGCCGGAAGGCTGAACCGTCACCGCGCCGTGCAGTTTGCGAAGCACGCCCTGTTGCGCCAGCCGGTCGATGTGCCGGTGGATGGTCATGCGCGATACGCCAAAATGCTCGACCAGATCGTCGATGCGCACCTGGCCGAGCTTGATCACATACTCGGCGATCTCTTCGCGTCGTTCGTCGGCCTTGATCATGCAGTCCCCCAGGTGTCTGGCCGCGCCAGCCTTTCGATCTCAGGCCATAGCGACTTCAGTTGCTCGGCGATGCGGCAATAGAGGGAAAACCGCTCGCTGAACACAGCACTGGAGGCAGGCACGGGCTGATACTGGCGCGCCGTCATGCCGACCTGCCTGGCACCCTGTTGCGGCGTCGCGAAGATACCGACTGCGGCGCCGGCGCAAAGGGCGGCACCCAAGGCGGCGGCCTCGTCGGTCGAGGTGATGGTGACCGGGGCGTTCAGCACGTCGGCAAACATCTGCACGAAAGCCGGATTGCGCGAACCGCCGCCGGTCAGGCGTATCTCGCGGACCGCGAAGCCCTCGCGCAAGGCTTCGACATGGGTGCGGTGATTGAAGACAATGCCTTCCAGAACCGCCTTCAGCATGTCGCCGCGATCGTGCCAGCCATGCAGGCCGACAAAACTTCCGCTGGCAACGTCGCCATAGGGGGAGCCGAACAGATAGGGATGAAACAGGATGGTCGAAGGCTTCTTCAGCGCCGCGTCGATCTCTGCTGCCAGCAGTTCGTGGATGGAGCCGCCATCGGCGTTTGTCCTGTCCTGCTCCGAGCGGCAGAAGGTGTCGAGAAACCAGTCGTAGTTTGCAGTCGAGGCCGGCGAGATCGCCATGTTGTTCCAACGGCCTGCATCGATGGCGTTGCGACAGAACCAGCGCCGGTCGACGCGCGGTTTCGAAGAGACGACTTCGTTGATGGAATAGGTGCCGGCGACGATGCTGAGCACGTCCTCCTCATGGCCGCCCATGCCAAGCGCCGAAGCGGTCACGTCGTGCAGGCCGCATGCGACCGGCGTTCCCTTGCGAAGGCCAGTCATTTCGGCGGCATCGGCGGTGACCTGGCCGACGATGTCGGCGGAATGCGCCACTGGCGGCAGCGCGTCGAAAAGCTCGCCCAATCCAAAGACCTGCATCGCTTCCGGCGCGTAGGCCTGCGTACGGAAATCCGTGAACGACGTGCTGGCCTCCGTTCGGTCGGTACCGATCGTGCCGGTCAGGCAAAAGCGAAGCCAGTCCTTGCAGGCCAGTATGTGACCGATGCGAGCATAGCGATCCGGATCGTTCTGCTTGAGCCATGCAAGCAGCGCCGAAGGCGCCGAAACATGCGGCGCCTGGCCGGTGCGCGCAAGCGCTTCGTCGAAGACCAGGTCCGCCGACCATCTTTCGATAATCTCGCCGGCGCGGCTGTCGAGCGACAGGATCCCGGCCCCTAGCGGCCGACGATCCTTGTCGAGCAGATAGAGACCGTCGCCATGCGCGGTCGCTGCCACCGCCCTGATATCGTCCGCCGGCCGGCCACAGAGCGCGATCGCTTCCTTGATGGCGTCGGCGGTCGCTTGCCAGAGGCCTGCCATGTCGCGCTCCACCCAGCGCGCATGGGGCATCGACTGCGGCACCCGCCGGCGCGCCACCGACAACTGCGTGCCATCGGCGTCGAAGATCACCGCCTTGGTGACCGTGAGACCGTTATCGATTCCGAGCAAACTGGGCATGATCACCGCCTCTTTCGGCAACTGGCGATGTGCACTGCGCGACAGTCCTGCAGGCTGGAGCAAGGGCTACAGATATGGCGACAATCAATGGACAACGGCTATACAATGCACTGACACCTTGCGGATTGAATGGACCATATAGCGATGTGAATTTAACGTCAATATGTGAGACAATGCCACTGGCATCGCCGAAAATGAGCGTTGTCGAAAATCATAAACTTACTAACTTTATGATTTTGTTAAAATTTTTCTCTACAAAAACATCCCACCGAGATCGTTCATTCGGTCGGAACGGCCATGCCTTTCGAACTCGAAATCTCCGCGGCCGCCGTGGAATCAGGCCGACGGATTCAGGACCTCATGGATTGCTTCGACAATGAAGTCCTGCGTGGCTTCGTCCAGGTAGGGATGCAGGCTGAAGACTTCATGTGCCAGCCTTTCGGTGACGGGAAGCCCAGCCTCCGCTACTCGAAGGAATAGGTGAAGCCCTCCTTGGAGGCGCCGACTGTCACCTTCGTCATCTTTTCGCCCCCGAGCGACCGGTTCAGCACGCCGCGGCTCAATTCCGGTAGAAGCGTGTTGGTCAGGATGGCATCGATCATCCGCCCGCCGGATTCGATCTCGGTGCAGCGGGCCTTGACCAGGTCCATGACACCTTCGCCGATCACCAATTCCGCGTCGTTGGTTGCGCGTAGCCGGCGGGCGATCTTGGCGAACTGGTGGCGGGTGATCGCTTCGATCATGGAATCCGAGAGCGGATAGTAAGGAATGGTCACCACCCGGCCGAGAAAGGCCGCTGGGAAGACCTTCAGCAACGGGCTGCGCAAGGCGGTGTCAAGATCGTCGAGCCCGGCCCGTAGCGTGCCGTTCCTGGTCCGATCCATGATGACCTCCGAGCCGACATTCGAGGTGAGCAGGATCAGCGTGTTCTTGAAATCGATGCGCCGGCCCTCGCTGTCGTCCATCATGCCCTTGTCGAAAACCTGGAAGAAGATTTCGTGCACGTCCGGATGCGCCTTCTCGACCTCGTCGAGCAGGATCACCGAATAGGGTTTGCGGCGGACGGCCTCGGTCAGGATTCCACCCTTGCCATAGCCGACATATCCGGGCGGAGCGCCCTTCAAGGTAGAGACCGTATGTGCCTCCTGGAACTCGGACATGTTGATCGAGATCAGGTTCTGTTCGCCCCCGTAGAGCGTTTCGGCCAGCGCCAATGCAGTTTCGGTCTTGCCGACGCCTGAGGGACCGCAGAGCAGGAACACGCCCACCGGTTTTTCCGGCGCGCCGAGCCCGGCGCGGCTGGTCTGCACACGCTTGGCGATCATCTCCATGGCGTGATCCTGGCCGACCACGCGTTCGGACAGGGTCGCGGCGAGCCGCAGCGCCTTTTCGGTCTGGCTCGACAGCATCCGCCCGGTCGGGATTCCCGTCCAGTCCTGAACGACCGCCGCTATGGCGTTGCGGTCGACCGACGGCAGGATCAGCGGCGTTTCGCCTTGCGCCTCGGCGAGTTCGGCCATCAGTTCGCGCAGCCGGGCGAGATCGGCGCCCGGTTCGGGTGGAGGAGCGTTTGCCGCCGGTGTCTCCACGTCGGCCTTGGCCGTTTTGGTCTTTGCCGTTTTGGTTTTGGGCGTCTCGGTCTTTTGCGTTTCGGTTTGGGGTGTTGCGGTATTGGGCGGCGCAGTCTCCGCGGCGTCCGCGCCTGCCGTCCCGGCATTCGCCTCAGGCGTCTCCACAGCATCGAGCGGCACACCCTCGCCGCGCAGCCGGGCGCGCAATTCGAGTATCTCGGCAACCAGGGCCTTTTCCCGATCCCAACGTTGTTGCGCTGCGGCCAGCGTGACCTCGGTTTCGGCAAGGCCGGTGTCGACCCGTGCCTGGCGCTCGGCCACTTCGATGCCGATCGCGGCCTCGCGGCCGATGATGCCGTGCTCGACCTCCAGCGCCTGGCGGCGACGCATGATGTCTTCGACCTCGGCCGGCGTGGCATGCTGCGATATGGCGACACGGGCGCATGCGGTGTCGAGAAGGCTCACCGCCTTGTCGGGCAGTTGCCGCGCCGGGATGTAGCGATGCGACAGGCCGACCGCCGCCTCGATCGCCTCGTCCAGTATCTGCACTTTGTGGTGCTGCTCCAAGACGCCGGCCACACCGCGCAACATCAGAACCGCCACCGCCTCCGACGGCTCGTCGATTTTCACCACCTGGAAACGGCGGGTCAGCGCCGGGTCTTTCTCGATGTGCTGCTTGTATTCTGCCCAGGTCGTTGCCGCGATGGTGCGAAGTTCGCCACGCGCCAGCGCCGGTTTCAGGAGATTGGCGGCATCACCCGTTCCTGCCGCGCCGCCGGCGCCGATCAAGGTGTGGGCTTCGTCGATGAACAGGATGACCGGCGTTTCGGACGATTGAACCTCGTCGATGACAGCCTTCAGCCGTTTCTCGAACTCGCCCTTCACGCTTGCACCCGCCTGCATCAATCCGACATCGAGCATGCGGACACTGACATCCTGCAGCGTGGGCGGCACGTCGCCCTGGGCGATACGCAAGGCAAAGCCCTCGACGACCGCCGTCTTGCCGACCCCGGCCTCACCGGTCAGGATCGGGTTGTTTTGCCGGCGTCGCATCAGGATATCGACGATCTGCCTGATCTCCGGATCACGACCGACGACCGGATCGATCTTGCCGTCGCGGGCGCGCTGGGTCAGGTCGGTGGCGTATTTCGCCAGTGCAGAATCCCCGCCCGGAGCCCGCTTCGGCGTTTCGGCCGTGGGAACTGCGATGGCCGCGCCGGCTTCGAGCGAACCTTCCACGACATCGGCGAACCGCGCGATGACCGCGTCGGCGTCGATCTTGTCGAACTCGGAACTGATCTTCGACAGCAGGCCTTCCAGCACCGGCGTCTTCAGGCAGGCAAGGAGAATATGTGCGCTGCGGACTTCTTCCGTCTTGAATTGAAGCCCTGCTAGGCTCCAGGCTTCCTGGATGGCATGGAAGATGTGGTCGGAAAATTCCTCGATTGAGGTGGCGCCATAGGGCAGTTTGTCGACCGCGCGGCTCATGTCGCCGGCCAGTCGGCCCGCATCGACGCCGGCATCGGCAAGGATCATCTGAACGTCGCTGCGCTCCGAAAGCACCAGTTGCTCGATGAAGTGGACTAGTTCGACATAGGGGTTGCCACGAAGCTTGGCTGCAGCCGCAGCGGCGCCAAATGCCCGCCTACCGGTCGGATTCAGTTTGTCGACCAGTTCACTGCGTTTGACGCTTTGCGACGATTTACGCCGCGGCGTGCTGGCTGGTTCCATCGAACTTGCTCCTGCAATCAGGACTGCCGGTTACCAACCTGCCACATAAGCCGTCACTTGACAAAGTGCGTGATGGACGAGGCTAGATGCGCAGTCAGCCGGTACTCAAGAAGGTCGCATTTAGCTTCTGTTAATTTTTGAGCAGTCGTTGAATTGTGGTAAAGTACAACGGTGTGATAACGTTGCGTCACGTACGGTTTGACGGCCGGTCGCTGGGGGTTGGTGTGATTGATCTCGCACTCTGGCTTGCTCCGCTCGACGGTGAAAATCCGTCCGGGGAGGATTTGCGCAACGACCCGGCTTTTCATGCGCTGGAGCGCCTGACGGAAGCCCAGATCAAGGTCCTCCACGACGGCAACAACAAGGCCACTTCGCAAAGCACCATTCCGGCCGACTGGGCGGCGGTGCTCGCCAAGGCAGATGAATTGCGCGCGCATGGCCGGGACCTGCGCCTGCTCGTCATCGTCACGCGCGCACTGGCCAATGAAGAGGGGCTGGCCGGCCTCGCGCAGGGCCTGACCCTCATTGCGCAGACTTTCGATCAGTATTGGGAAACCATGCATCCGGCATTGCGGCCCGGCGCTTCGCCACGCGATGCCGCCTTGCGCCGCATCAACGCGCTGCTCGACCTGCAGAATGGTCAGGACGGGTTGTTGGCGAACCTGCGGCAAATGACGTTCTTTGCGCCGCGCGCGATCGGCCCGATTCAGGGCGTAGACCTGGAAAAGGGTGCGCTCGACGACCGCGTCATGCTCCAGGAAGCTGCCTCGGGGTTGAACGTGGCAGAAAAGGCGGCACTGGTCAGTGCGCACGGACAACTCTTGAACCGGGTGCGTGCCGGATGCGCGGCACAGATGGATCAAGCCAACGCAGAGATGGTCTTGCTCATCGCCGACACCCGGGCAGCGATGGCGGCCCTCGATGCGGTCGAGACCGCCCTCAACGCTCGTCTCGATGGCGGCGGTGCTCCGGTTCCGGAATTAAAGCGGTTTCTGCAGCGTTTGCTGACGACCCTCGAACGGAATTCGGCAGCCGGCGCCGTGGCCAATGGCGCGGCCAAGCCACCCCCGCCGGCAGAACCGGCAACGCCTGCCCGAAACGGTCATGGAGCCGATGCGATGGCAAGTATGGCAAGCTACGCGGACCCGAGCACGGGGCTTCCCGACCGGATTTCCTCGCGCGACGACGTGGTGAAATGCCTCGACCTCGTCGTCGCCTTCTATGACCGCACCGAGCCGTCGAGCCCGATCCCGCACCTGGCTCGGCGTGTGCGCCGGATGGTGCACATGGATTTCGTTGAACTGATGGAAGATCTCGCCCCGTCGGGGCTGAAGGAATTCCGGCTCCTTGCCGGCGTTCCCGATGCCAAGAAGGCGGCTCAGAAGGATGAAAGGTAACAACACATGCCAGCCGAAAGCAAAGCGAAGGTCATCGAACGAAATCGCGCGCCGCGGGTGCAGATCGCCTACGATGTAGAAACCTATGGCAGCCCGACGACGATCGAACTGCCGTTCGTCATGGGCGTGATGGCCGATCTTTCCGGAGCTTCGCAAACCAAGGAAGCGTCAAAGTCGGTGCTGGACCGCTCCTTTGTCGAGACCGACGCGAACCGCTTCCCCAAGTTCATGGAGGCGCTCGGTCCCCGCGTCAAAGCCCGGGTGAAGAACACGCTGCCGCAGGCCGAAGGCCAGGAGCGTGACGAGGAACTGGCGCTCGATCTCACCTTCACCAAAATGGGCGATTTCGCGCCGGACAAGATCGCCGCGCAAGTTCCGCAACTGGCCGAGATCCTCAAGATGCGTCGTCAGCTCGAGGAATTGCTGGGCTTCATGGATGGCCGCGTCGACGCCGAAAAGCGCATCGCGCAGCTTCTGAACAACGAGCCGCTTCTTGGCAAGATCGCCAGTCAGGCGCTGACCGACGACGACAAGGCAGGGGAGTAGATCATGGCCGAACAGCAAAAGACCGCCGCCGTCGCCGCCGAGGCCGAAGCCATAGACCTTGGAGAATTCAGCGGGCTCCTCGAGAAGGACTTCAAGGTCAAGAAGGACGACAGCGAGAAGCTGCAGCAGCTCGTGCGCAATCTGGCGCTCGCGGCGCAGTCCCGTTCCGACACCACGACCATCTCGTCCAATGCGATCAAGTCGATCAAGTCGCTGATCGCGGGCATCGACAAGATGCTGACCACGCAGGTCAACGAGATCCTGCATGCGCCGGAAGTGCGCGAAATGGAAGGCACATGGCGCGGCCTCTGGTATCTCGTCAACAACACCGAGACGGATCAGAAGCTGAAGATCCGGGTGATGAACATTTCCAAGGAGCAGCTGGCCGACACGCTCGAAGACTTTGAAGGCCAGATGTGGGACCAGAGCCCGATCTTCAAGAAAGTCTATACAGACGAGTATTCGATGCTTGGCGGCGAGCCGATCGGCTGCGTGGTCGGCGCCTACGAATTCTCCAACCACCCGCGCGACGTCGGTCTGCTGCGCAACATCTCCGGCATCTGCGCCTCGGCGCATACGCCGTTCATCGCAGCCGCCTCGCCGCGCCTGTTCCGCATGGACAGCTGGCAGGAATTGCCAAACCCGCAAGACCTGCAGCAGATCGTCTCCAACCCGGCCTATGCATCGTGGCAGTCGCTGCGCGAGAGCGAGGACGCTCGCTACATCGGCCTGACCATGCCCCGCGTCCTGGCCCGGCTGCCCTACGGCACCGATACCGTTCCGGTGAAGGGCTTCACCTTCGAGGAAGAGGTGCAGGGCGACCACAACAAATATGTCTGGATGAATGCCGCCTTCCCGATGGGCGTCAACATCAACCGCAGCCACAAGCTGTTTGGCTGGGGCACGCAGATCCGCGGCGTCGAGAACGGCGGCACGGTGCTGAACCTGCCGGTGCACAGCTTCCCGACCGATGATGGGTCGATCGCGATGAAATGCCCGACCGAAGTCGCCATCGACGACCGACGCGAGGCCGAACTGGCCAAACTCGGCCTGATGCCGATCCTGCACCGGAAGAACACCGATCTCGCGGCCTTCATCGGCGCGCACTCGCTGCAGGACGACGAGACGCGGGCGGGACGGCTGGTCGACCCGGACGCACAGTCGAACGAGCGGCTGAGCGCCAACCTGCCCTATCTCTTCCCGGTTTCGCGCTTTGCGCACTACCTCAAGGCCATTGCGCGCGACAAGGTCGGCTCGTTCAAGGAGCGCTCCGACATGCAGATCTGGTTGACCGAGTGGATCAACCGGTACGTGCTGGCCAATCCGGCCTTTGCCGACGACAAGGCGCGCGCCAAGCGCCCGCTTGCCGCCGCCGAGGTTCAGGTGGACAGTGTGGAGGGGCGTCCTGGCTATTACGCTGCCCGCTTCTATCTGCGCCCACATTACCAGCTGGAGGGCATCAATGCCTCGCTCCGACTGGTGTCGGAACTACCGTCCGTGAAGACTTGATTTGCAGCAACCAGACCTTGTTTTTGTTTGAAAGCGGTGGAGAAAGACAATGCCAGTGAAGATTGATGGTTTTCTGAAGGTTCCGGATATCAAAGGCCCGAGCACCCGCGACGGCCACGATGACGAGATCGAAATCCATGGCGTCGACTACAAGATGGTCGCACCTTATGATCCGAATTCGCTCTCACGCCGTGGGCGCGTGTCCATGGGCATGATCAAATTCATCAAGCATTACGACAAATCCTCGCCCTACCTGAAGAAGGCTTTGTTCGAGAACAAGGCCCTGGACGAGGTGGTGTTCTCGGCACGGCGGACCATCGATGGTGAGACCAAGGATTACCTGGTGGTGACCCTCACCGACGCCTCGATCATGGAATACGACATGTCGCAGGCGCCGGACGAGGAAGACCTGATCCAGGAAGAGGTCAGCTTCGCCTACAAGAAGATCAAGTTCGTCTATGACGGCAATGATGAAGCCGAAATGGATGTCTATGTCGGCAAGTGAGGTTCGGCGACCCGGCGCGGGCAAGCAGCAGACTACCGGCAGCTTGCGGGCAAAAAGCGAGGCCGTCCAGCCTTCACTTTGGGATCGCCTCGTCAATGACCTGCCGGGCCTGACTTCGGAGATAGACGGGCTGCGCCATGTCTTGCTCGACGAGCTTGGCGCGGACCGTCTCGACACACTCGTCGCCGGCAGTGCGCGTACCATAGACGCCGATGCGGAGCTGACACCCGATCAAAAACGGCGGCTGCATCGACTGGCCTTTCAGACCCAGCACCGCGTCGAGATCGAAAGCCGCGGCGTGGTGGTTTCGGCTCGCGTGCTCAGGGAAGCGGTACGGCGTGACATCGAGGCGCTCTTCAACACCGAGCGCTTCGAGGCCACACCGTTGCTTTCCGATCTGGAAAACGAACAGGTGTCGGACAATCCACCTTCGCTCGCCGATTTTCCGGAGGTGCGTCGAAGCGTGGTCAATTATGGCGTGCCTTCCTTCTCCGGCCGGTCGTCCCGCGACTTTGATCGCGACGTGCTGGCGCGTGAGATCCGCGCAGTGCTCGCCACCTTCGAGCCTCGCCTCAAGGAGAGCGCAACAACGGTTACGGTCACCCTCGGCGACAAGACCGTTGGCCTCAAGATCGAGATAGACGCCGTGCTGATCATGACGCCGACGCCGGAACGCATGCGCCTGCGCACCACGATCAATCTCGACAACGGCTTGGCGCGGACCGAAATTAGGGACGCCTGAGATGGATCGGGTCTTCGTCGAATATTACGAGGAGGAACTGACCCATATTCGTGGCCTCGCGGCGGAATTTGCCGACATGCATCCGGCGGTGGCGCGCAACCTGTCACTCGACACGGTCCCGTGTCCGGACCCGTATGTCGAGCGGCTTCTGGATGGCGTCGCCTTCCTCGCCGCGCGCACCCGGCTGAAGGTCGATGCCGAGCGCTCGCGATTTTCACGCAGCGTGCTCGAGGTTCTCTATCCCGATCTGGTCACGCCGGCGCCGGCAACGGCGATGGCGGTGCTGAAGCCCGGCCAGCAGGTCCAGACCATGCTCGCCGGCCACGTCGTCAAGCGCAACACGCGCCTGGTTTCCAGCCTGCAGCCCGGCCTGTCGACGCGCTGCACGTTCTCCACCGCGCAAGAAATGACCCTATGGCCGATAGCGGTCACTTCGGTGAGCTATTTCCAGGATCGCAGCGCGCTGGCGATGGCCGGCATAGGGCCGATCGGCGGCGTCGGCGGCGCGGCGGCGCTCCGCATCGTGCTGGCCCGAACCGGAAAAGGCAGGCTCGACGAACTGGCGCTCGACCGGCTCGACCTCTATTTTGCTGGCCGCACCAAGGCGCCGCTCCTGTTCGATGCGATTTTCGGCGCCTGCTCGGCCGTTGGCGCACGCCCGGAAGGCAAGACCAACCCGTTGTCGCCCCTGCCGGCACCCGAAATGGTCGGCATCAGCGACGACGAGGCCCTGATGCCTCGTACCCGTCCGACATTCGAGGGGTACCGCCTGCTGCGCGAATATTTCATGATGCCCGAGCGCTTTCACTATGCGCGGGTTTCCGGGCTTCAGCCCGTCGTGCGCCGATGCGCCGCCGGGCTCGAGATCATCTTCTTGTTCAGACGCGCGGTGCCCGAACTTGCCGACCTGACACCGGCGGACTTCGAACTTTTCGCAACGCCGATCATCAATCTGTTCGAGCGTGAGTGCAACGTCATCGAGGTCGATGCGCGCAAGACGCGTCAGGTGCTGCATGCAGACCGAACGCGGGCGCGCGACTTCGAAATCTACCGGGTCATCCGCGTCGAGGATGCCGACACAGAAGGCAACGACGCCGAAATCCCCGAACTCTTCAGCCTGGGGCAGAACCGCGGCAGTGGCTGGGTCTATTCGACCGAGCGGCGCCCACGTCGGGCGACGGAGGAGGAGCGGCGCGACGGCCTGACCCGAACGTCATACACCGGGGACGACGTTTTCCTGGCCATATCCCGGCCGCTCGCAAGCCCGGCGAACCGGCCGCTCAAGCGTCTCGACGTCATGGCGCTTTGCACCAATCGTGATCTGCCGATCCTCGATGACAATCCGACATTGACGCTGGAGGCCGGCGACCCGGTCGAAACCGTCAGGCTGCTTGGCGCGCTGCGTCCGCCACAGCCGGCCATCCCCGCGGCACTGCCGGCTGGGGCTGACGGTGAATCGCGGGCCGACGATCTTGCCTGGCGGCTGGTGGCGCAGCTCGCGCTCAACTTCCTCAGCCTTGCCAAGGAAGGCCGCGGCATCGACCCTCTGCATGCTCTGCTCGACCTCTATGCCGATCGCGGCGATCCGAGCCTTGCGCGCAATGTGCATTCGATCGTGCGTATCGACTCGCAGCCGGTCATCGAACGGCTGCAGATCGATGGGCCGATGTGCTTCGGACGCGGCACCGAAGTGACGTTGCACGTTGATCAATCGGTCCTGGCCGGCCAAAGCACCTTGCTGCTTTCGGCCTTGCTGGCGCGGCTGTTTGCCCGCCACGCCGGAATAAACGGCTTCGTGCGAACCCGCACGCGGCTGCTGCAGAAGCAGGAGGATGTGCCATGGCCGATGACGCCCGGCAATCGCTACCTGATCTAGACAAGCCCAGCCCGAACCGGGCCGAAGGTCTGTCCGAGACGTTCGACTTCTTCGAACTGCTGCGCCGTCTCGAACAGCGGAGCGGTCTGTTCGGCCATTCCGGCCGCCCCGACCGTGAGCCGGCTCGACTCGGCCAGCATGTGCGCCTCGCCTTTTCGGCGCGGGACCTGGTTCAGTTCCGCGAAGCCGATGGCGAGACGCCGGCCCGGGTCACGGTTGCAAATCTCGGCCTGCTGGGACCCGAGGGACCCATGCCGCTGCATCTGACTCGCTGGGTGCTCGACCGCCTGTCGCAGCGCTGGTTCGCCGGCACCGACGCCCAGCTGACCAGCGACACGACGTTCGTGGACTTCGTCAACATTCTGCAGCACCGCATGATTGCCCTCTACTACCGGGCGTGGGCGGACGCGCATCCGGCCGTACAGGTCGAACGCGCGGTCGGCGGACGTGTTCGCGCTATGCTGGAAGCGATGGCTGGGATCGGACTTCCCGGCACCCAGGACGCCGATCTCGATACGGTAAAGCTTCGCCAGGCGGCTTCGCTCGCCAGCCAGGTCGACGGCCCGGAACGGCTGACACTGTTCCTGGCGGAAGCATTCAAGGTGCCGGTTCAGATCAGGGAGTTCATCGCTGCCTGGATAACCGTGCCGACCGGCCTACAGACCCGCCTTGCAAAGGCCTATGCGGGGCTCGGCCGGGGGGCGACGATCGGCCCGCGGGTTTTCAACCGCCAGAGCAGGATCGAACTGCGTGTCGGCCCGCTGGGGTACGAGGACTTCAAGGCCTTCCTGCCTGGCGGCCAGCGGCTCAAACTGTTCAAACAGGCCGTTCGCGACATGATCGGGGAATCTCTCGACGTCGACCTGCGCATCGTGCTTGCGCGCGAAGCCGTGCCGCCGCCGTGCATCGGATCGGCACAGCTCGGCCGAACCACCTGGCTTGCGCGGCCCGCCGAAAGGGGCGATGCTGACGACATGCGGCTGCGGACAATCGTCGGATGGCGGCCGGAAATCGCGGGGGTCGCGGCATGAGTCTGCTGCTGACGCTGGAGCAAGGGCCACGCACCCAGGCGGTACGGCAGACCCGGCTGGACGAGGGTGAGTTGGTGATCGGCCGCAGCGCCGATGCGGGCTGGCAGATCGACGATCCCGACATGTTCGTTTCGCGGGCTCACTGCAAGATTTCTGGCGGGCGAGACGGATATTTCGTCACCGACACGTCGAGCAGCGGATTGTTCATAAACGGCTCTGACAGCCCGCTCGGCGCCGGCAACTCGGCGCGCCTGCAAAGCGGCATGCGGCTGAGGCTGGGCGACTACATCGTCTATGTCGACCTGCAAACACCGGTCGCTCAAGCACCCGCAGCCGGCCAGTCGGTTCCCGAACGCGTACCGCAGCCATCTCGGGCGCCGGTGAGCATCGGCCGCGATGACTTCTTTTCCGCCAAGGTCGAAGAAGAGCCGCGACGGCCACGTCCGGCCGATCTGCCGAACCCGTTCGAGCAGCCGGTTCCGGGCGCGTTCGAGCGCGCCGCATCCCAGCGCAACTCACCTGCTTTCGATGACCCGTTCAGCCTCGATCCGGTTGCAACGCCCGTGTCGAGAAACGCCGCCCCTTTTCTCGAGCCGAGCGGTGCGGCGAACCTGGCGGACCCATTCAGCCTCGACCCAGTACCATCCCCCAGCCGTGCAGCCGAACCGGCTGCCGGAAAGCCATCCGATTTCAACGATGATTTTGGTTTCGGACCGGCGGCAGTGCCCAATTCGGCAAACGGCGCCGGCTCGACCGGACAGCGCGAGCGCGCCGCCCAACGACCCCAATCCGCCAATCCCTGGGATTTGCCTGTGCAGGCGGCGGATACCCCTCCCCCGCCACGTGCGGTCGCTGCTGCCAAACCCGCCCGCCCGCCCGCCGCGCCACAGCCGGGGGAGTCGGCGCTTCGCTCGGCATTCCTGCACGGCATGGGCGTCGAGGAAGCCGATTTCCCCGGACGCGACAGCATCGCGGAAATGGAGAAGTTTGGCCGCGAGTATCGGCTGATGATGGAAGGCCTGATGCAGCTTCTGCGCAAACGGGCCGAGGAAAAGGGAAACGCCCGCGTCGCGCAAACCATGGTCGGAGCCTCCGAGGTCAATCCGCTCAAGTTTCTGCCAACGGTCGATGATGCCATCGTCACGCTTATCGCCGAGCGCAGCCCGGGATTTCTCGCCGGCGAAGCGGCAATCGCCGACGCGGTCCGAGATCTCGCGCAACATCACGTGCGCGCCTGGCGCGGCATACAGGCCGCCTTGCGGCGGATGATCGACCGTTTTGACCCGGCCGAGATCGAGGAAGAGCTGAAATCGAATTCGGCAATCGGCACCCTGCTTTCGGGCGGGCGCGGCGCCAAGCTGTGGGAGCTTTATCAGAAACGCCATCGTGAAATCGCCGAGAGCGCGGAAAAAAGCTTCCTTGGCGAAATCGGCGCTGATTTTCGGGATGCTTACGAGGAGGAGTGAGAGATGATCGATCGACGTGAATTTGTCGTTGCCCTGGGCGCGACGGGGTTGCTTGCGGCCTGCCAGAGCGGTCCGCCAAAGCCATCGGTGATCACCGTCAACGTGACCGGCGGGGCCGGCATGAACCCAGGACCAGGTGGCGGCGATCGGCCGGTGACGGTTCTCGTGATGCGGCTGAAAAGCGCCGGCAAATTCAATTCCGCCGACTATTTTGCGCTGCAGGGGGATGCCGGCACGGCGCTGGCAGGCGATCTTATCGGGTCCGACCAGATCGCTGTCGGGCCGGGGAAATCCGCATCCAAAACCATCACCGTCGAGCCGGACGCGACGGCGCTGGGCTTCGTTGCATTGATCCGCGAGCCTGGCGGCAGGAACTGGCGGACAACCAAGTCGGTATCGCCGGGATCGAAATTCACGATCAACGTCACGCTTGGCAGCGGCGGCATTTCCGCCTAGCGGCCAGGGCAAGGGGAGCTCAATGCAGAGAGCAGCGGCATGAGCGATGCAAACAGGGTGCTATGGTCCGAGGGGCTTTTCCTGCGGACCCAGCATTTCCAACAGCAGGATCGCTTCTTCGAGGCGACGGTGCGCGGCGCATTGCAGGCTGGGCAACTGCATACGTTCGGCTTTCAACAGCTGACGCTGGACCAGGCATTGCTGGACGCCGGCCAGATTTCGATCCTGTCCGCACGGGGCATCTTCCCGGATGGAACGCCTTTTTCCATCCCAGACATGATGGACGCGCCGAGACCGCTGCCGGTGACCCCGGACACTGGCGCCGGACCGGTGCTGGTCGCCTTGCCGCTGGAGCCTGCCGGCGGTGTCGGCTTCGATCCGGCGCACGCCGCCGCCTCGGGAGCCCGATATCATGGGCGGATCGTTTCGGTGCGTGACGCAGTCCAGGGCGGTTCAGACCCTGAAGAAATCGAAATCGCCCGCCCGCAGGCGCTGTTGCTTGCACCCGGCAAGTCGGTCGGTGGCTACACGGCCTTGCCGATAGCCGACCTCAAGGGCGTTCGAGCCGATGGCGGCGTCTCCCTGGACGAGACCTTCCTGCCACCGACACTGATTACCGGCGCGGTGGCCTGGTATCGGCAATTGTTGCTGGAAGTTGTCACCGGTCTCGACCAGATCGCCGAGGCGCATGGCAAGATGGTCATGGGTGGGCCTGGGCGCAGCGTTGAAGATCTGTTGATGCTCAATCTCGCCAATGCGGCGCGCCCGCGGCTGGCCCACATACTGGCCCAAGATGTCTTCCATCCGGCCGAGCTTTACCTGGAGCTAGCCGGGCTTGCCGGTTCGATGGCTACCTACGGATCGAGCGCACGGCGGCTGGGCGAGCTGCCGGCCTACGATCACATGGCCCCCGGCCCTGCCTATTCGGCGCTGGCGGATGCGCTGCGCTCGCTCATCCTCAGCCTGCGCTACATCGAGCCGAAATCGCGAGCGCTGCCTGTCATGCGGCATTCGACCAATGTTTGGAAAATCCGTATCGACAACCCGAAGCTGCTGGTGGCCAGCCGGATCGTCATCCGTGTCGGTTCGGAGCTGTCGGAGGACGCGCTGCGCAAGATTTTCGTCAACCAGGCGACTGTCGGCTCTGCAGACCAGTTCGAGGGCCTGTGGAAATCGCGCTTGCCCGGCATTCCGCTGAAACCGCTTCATTCGCAGCCGCGCGAAATCCCTTACGATGGCGATCGGCTATGCCTCGAGCTGGACCAGAAAAGCGAGTACTGGGCGTCGCTGCTCGACGCTCCCGGCTTCGTCATCGGCGTTTCGGGCGTGTTGCCAAGCGAGCCGCAGGTGGACTGCTATTCGGTGAACAGGTGAGATGATGAGTCGCGATGATCCTTTCGGACTGTCGGAGGATCGCGAACGCACTCGCATTCGATTGACCGGCGCGCCGATGCCGCGGCCCATGGCGCCACTCTTGCCGGGCGCGGTTGTCAAGCGATCCCGCACCCACCCGAACGCGCTCGTCAACGCATTCGCGCCTTTGCTCGAGTTCGCCCCCGAGCTTGAAAGCGCGCTGGCGCCGGACAATCCGGAAGCATTGCGTACCCGGTTGCTCGAAGAACTGGTGCGGGCCCGCGACACGGCAATGACGGCGGGATCCTCAATGGAGCGGGCCGACCAGGCAGCATGGGTCGTGGCGGCGCTGCTCGACGATCTGGCCCTGAACACGCCATGGGGCGGGGCCAGCGCCTGGCCGCGGCAGCCGCTCGTTGTCATGCTGCGCGGCGATGTCGATGCCGGAACGCAGTTCTTCACACGTCTCGACGAACTCGAGCGCCATCCGAACCGGGATCGCGAATTGCTGGAGCTGCAGTATCACTGCCTGGCGCTTGGCTTCCGTGGCAAATATCGTGTGGCAAACCGGTCAGGCGACCGCTCGATCAATGCCGTTCGTGTGGCGGCGGCACGCTTCTTGCGCGATGTCGACGCCGAAGGCGCGCCCTTGTCGCCAAACTGGAAGGGCGTGATCGCATCCGACGAGCCGCAGCGCTTCATCGTTCCGATCTGGGTCATGGCGCTCGGTGCGGCGGTCGTCGCCACGGCAGTCCATGTCGGGCTCTCGACGGGACTGAGCAGCCAGGCGGTCGAGCTTTCCGCACTTGTCCGCGCGTTGCCGCCGCCCGCACGCGGCGACATCACCCGCGCGTCGCCCAAGGTCGATGCCCCGCCGCCGGAGAAAGTGGATTTTGCGCTGTTGCCGGAATTTCAGGCCGGGGCGCCGGCCGAGCTGAAATCCGCCCTCGGCGGCACCGAGAGCGTTTCGCTGACCAAGCTGATCATCCAGGCCTCCAACCCCGAACTGTTCCAGTCGTCGCGGCCACAACTGACCGAGGGCTTCGAGCCCCTGATCGGGTCGATCGCCAAGGTGATCCTCGCCAATCAGGAGCTCATCGGAAAGATCACGGTGATCGGTCATACGGACGGCGTTCCGCTACAGAAGACCAATCCGCTGTCGACCAACCAGCGACTGTCCGAGGCTCGCGCCCAGACGATTGCCGACATGCTGGTCCAGAACGGAGTGCCGCAGGATCGCGTCCGTTCCGAGGGTCGCGCAGCCACCGATCCAGTGGCCACCGACAGCACGCGCGAGGGGCGGGCCTTGAACCGCCGCGTCGAGGTGCTCGTCGAAAAGAGGCTGTGAGATGTTCATCCTGCGCTTCATGTGGGCAGTTCTGACATCGCGCTGGCTGTGGACGCTGATCGGCATCACGCTGCTTTCCCTGGTCATCTGGGTGTTCGGTCCGATCGTCAGGGTCGGTCCCTACGAACCGTTCGCCTCTGAAAATGTGCGCATCGTCATCATCGCGCTGCTGGTCATCTTCTGGCTGATCTGGCTGATCGTCGCCCAGCGCCGGGCGATCCGCGCCAACCGCATGTTCGTCGCCGAGATTGCCGCACCAGCTGTGGAAAAGCCGCTCAGCCCCGGCGAAGAGAATGTCGCAGCCGTGGGCGCCAAGTTCGCCGATGTGATGGCCGAACTGAAGCGGCGCAAGCTGGGCGGACGCAAGTTTCTGCGCGAGATGCCGTGGTATGTGATCGTCGGGCCGCCGGCCACCGGCAAGACCACCGCCTTGCGGCAGTCCGGACTGAATTTTCCGATCGACCTCACCGACGACCTGCAGGGGGTCGGCGGCACGCGCAACTGCGATTGGTTCTTTTCCGAAAACGCGGTTCTGATCGACACCGCCGGCCGCTATGTCCAGCAGGAGAGCCAGCCCGATGTGGACGCAGCGGAATGGCTGGGCTTCCTCGACCTGTTGAAGAAGCACCGGGGCCGCCGCGCGCTCAACGGCGTGATCGTCGCGCTTTCGATCGACGTGCTTTCGGAAGGCGACGACGCCATCAAGGCGCACGGCCGCAAGATCCGCCGCCGGTTGGCCGAGCTCAACGACCGCCTCGAAATCCGCCTTCCGGTCTATCTGATGCTGACCAAGGCCGATCTGATCAAGGGTTTCGAGGCCTTCTTCGGCGGCTTGTCCACCGCCTCGCGCGAGCAGGTATGGGGAACGACCTTCGCTCTGGATGCGCGTGTCGATGCCAAGACTATCGAACGAGAGATTTCGACGCTGGCGACGGAACTCGAGCGACGGCTGGTGCCGCGCCTGGAGGATGAGGACAAACTCGCCGCCCGTGCCGAGATCTTCCGGTTTCCCGCCCAACTCGCAAGCCTGTCCGAACCCATCCAGGTGCTGGTCGAGGCGATGTTCGGCGAAAGCCGGTATGAAGAGGTCGCCTGGCTGCGCGGGCTCTATCTGACATCGGCGACGCAGGAAGGGGCGCCCATCGACCGGCTGACCGCGGCGCTGTCTTCTTCCTTCGGCCTACCGCCACGCCGGGCCCTGCCCGCACCAAGGGTCGAGAAACGCAGCTTCTTCCTCAAGAACCTGCTCACCGAAGTCATCTTCAAGGAAGCCGGCCTCGGTACGTTCGACCCGCTGGCGCAACGCCGCCGCGCCTGGATCTGGCGGGGTGCCGCGGCTGCATGTGCCGTGGCTGGATTGGTGGCCAGTGCGGTGTTCACCTGGTCCTACTACGACAACCGCAATGCGATCTCGGCCCAGGCAGGCCAGTTCGAAGCGCTGCAATCGCCGCTGACCGCTGTTGCCGCAACCCCTGCATCGGTGGAACAGCCTGCCATGGACGGCGCGCTCGGTGCGATGGACGCGGTCGCAACTGCCCGGACACCACCGCCGGGCGCCGCCCATGACCTGCTGGGGCCATCGGCCTCGGCGGAACTGGTGCGGGCGCAGACCGACACCTACGACCACGTCCTGCGCAACGTCCTCGAGCCACGCATGGTCGCACTGCTCGAGGCGACCATGTGGCGGCAGATCCGCGATCCGGATTTCATGCTCGGGGCACTGAAGACCTATCGCATGATGACCGGCCTGTCGCAGATGGATCCCGATTTCGCCCAGAACTGGTGGGTCAACAGCCTGCCCGAATTCGCCGCCGCGGCACCATTTCCGACCGCCGATGCCGAAGAGCACCAGCTTGCCGCAATCCGCCGCATGACGGTCGACGAAAGTTATATCGCGCCCGACCAGGCGCTGGTTGCCGAAGCGCTGAAGACGGTGTGCACGATTTCACTGCCGGCGCGTGCCTACAAGCAGTTGCTGGCCGATCCGGCGGTGGCCGGGCTTAAGGAGTGGATTCCGGCCAACTTCGCCGGCCCCAACGGTGGCAAGGTGTTTGCACGGCGTTCCGCCAAGACACTTCGCGTCGGCATTTCCGGAGCCTTCACCTATTCCGGCTTCCACGATGTCATTCTCGACCGCATCGACGATGTCGCCGCCCAGGCGGCGCTCGATCGCGCCGTTTTCGCCGGCGGCTGCTCGGAAAACTCCGAAACCTCCGTCTCGGCGTTGTCAGAGGATATTCTGAAGCTCTACTACGACGACTATATCGCGCAGTGGGACAGCTTCCTGCGCGACATGAGGCTCGCGCCACTGACCGATCTCAATGTCGCCAGTGAAAATCTGAAGGACCTGTCGAGTGCCGATTCGGCGCTGAAGCGGCTGCTTACGGCGGTCGTTCAGGAGACCGAGTTGACGCGCTCCGACGATGACGCGCCCGCCGACAACAAAGCGGCGGCCAAGGGCGCTTCGAAACTGCTCGGCAAGCTTGGCAAGCTCGGCAAGCTGGCGACAAGCGGTGCGAAACTGCTTCCCCGCGCCGGATCGGCCAGCGAGGTAGACCTGACCGGCAATCTGGTGGCCGAACATTTCAAACCGCTCAAGAGCACCATCGCCGAGGTCGACGGCCAGCCGCCGGCACTGGATGCCGCGGTTGTCGCGCTGACCGCGCTTTCGAACGTGCTGCAGACGGTCAGCGCGAACCCCAATCCGCAGGATGCCATCAAGAAGCAGGGCGGCCTTGCCGAACTGACGGGCGCGGTCGCCAGGCAGGCACAGATCCTGCCCGACCCCATCAACACCTGGCTGGGCGGGATTGCCGGCGATACCAGCAATTTGACTCAGAAGGCGGTCACTTCGGAGCTCAACGCGATCTGGCGGGCCGACATACTGCCTTTCTGCCAGGCCGCGCTCAACGACCGCTATCCCTTCAGCGCCGAGAGCGCTGTGGACGTCAATGTACGTGATTTCGCCCGCCTGTTCGGACCGGCCGGGCTGATCGACGGTTTCATCAACGACCACCTGATCAACTATGTCGACACGACCAGCCAGCCATGGAAGTGGCGCGCCGATTTCGGCCTCGATCCTGCGGCGCTGCCGGCGTTCGAGCAGGCCAGGCATATCCGCGACGATCTCTTTCCCGGTGGTACCGGACCGGTGATGAGCTTCACGCTCGAGCCGAAGGACCTGTCTCCCAACGTCACGCGCGTCACGCTCAACCTCGATGGCCAGAGCCTGGTCTACTACAACAACGCGACGCGGCCGCAGCCGATGACATGGCCCGGCAAGGACGGCACCGGGGTCATTACGCTCGCCTTCCAGCCGATCGACGGATCGCCCGAAGTCCTGCTCAACGAGACCGGCAGCTGGGCATGGCTGAGGATGCTGCGCAGCGGCCGCTTCGCCGGCACTTCGCTGTCCGATGTCTACAGCCTGCGCCTGGGCACGAAAGGCATGTATGCCGATTTCGAGCTGAAGGCCGCCAGCGTCGAAAACCCGTACAATCTGGAAATGTTCAAGAAATTCTCATGTCCGCCACAGATATGATCCTGCCAGGCTTTTACGGCAAAATGCCCGCCACCGGCGATTTCGTCACACGGCGGCTGCCAGGGGATTTTGTGCGCGTCTGGGACCGCTGGCTGGCGCAGCATCTCGTCCCGCTGATCGGTTCGGATTTTTGGCCCAGCACGACTGCGTTGCGCTTCCTGGCTGGCCCGGCTTCCTTCGGTGCGTCGGCAGGTATCATTTTGCAGAGTGCCGACAGAGTTGGCAGACAATTCCCTTTGACCATTGTTGCGCAGCTTGCCGAAGTGCCCGTTCAGCTAGCCGACGCCGAGGCGTGGTTTGCCAGCATCGAACAGGCGGCCATCGCTGCCCAAGGCGGTGAGCTGACCCCCGACGAACTGGATGCCGCGCTGGGCGCCCTGCCCGTGCCGATTGTCGAGCCAAGCGAAGAGCTCATCAGCGACATGGTGATGTGGACTGCCCGTTCGGATCTTTTCGACATCGACCCGCAATCGCCGCAAGCGAGGCTGGAACAGATCTTTGCGGCGAGCTGGGAGACCAATTGATGGAGGCAAATTCGACGATATGCAGTAGCCGGTACCCACGTCGCGCCGGCAAATTGTTTCCAAGCTATACCCAAGACAGTTGAAGGTCCGTTGTTTCACCGTCGCGCAAGGATGCCTTGTTTCAAATGTGGATACTGTCCAACCATACGCCATTCGCCGCTCAGGAAAGCTGGACGCGTGACGAGCGAGGACATGAGGTCTGGCTGATCGCGATCAAGGCGTCGTTCGAGATCGATGCCGACGGCAAGCAGCGGCTCTTGAAGAACCAGACGCCGGTGACCCTGGCACCTCTACACGGGGCCGATCCGAACGAACTTCTCGACGAAACTGATCTCAATCTTGAGAAAAAGCATACGGATGTTCTGGTCGAAGGACACGTCTATGCGCCCGGCAGGCGTCCAGCCATCGAGAGCGCGGCGCGCATAAAGGTCGGCGACGTGGACAAGACCCTCAACGTGGTGGGGGACCGCGTGTTTATGCCTGGCCCGGTGTCGGTGCGGATGAGCCGGGCGGAGCCATTCACGAGAATGCCGATCAGCTGGCGCCGGACTTACGGCGGCACGGATATGGAGGCATCAAAGCCGGATTGGGACCAGCGCAATCCAGTTGGTACGGGGTTTGCAATCGACCCCCAGCGGCTAGTTGGCAAAGCCGGACCTAACTTTGAGTATTCCAACGCGCCCTATCGCGACCACAAGAGCGGCACACCGGCTAGCTTCGGTCCGGTGGCGCGTCACTGGCAGCCGCGGATAAGATACGCTGGCACCTATGGCGAAGAATGGGAGAAGACGCGCGATCCGCTTTTGCCGCGCGATTTCAGCCGTATGTACTATCAATGCGCCCCGGAAGATCAACAAACCAAAACTCCGCTGATTGGCTATGAGGACGTTCGGCTGGGGAATTTCACCGAGGATGGCTTCTGGCAATTCCTTCTGCCGCGCATAAAATTCGACCTGACCACGGAGTTCTACAATCGTCCGGATCGCGAGAACGGCGAAGCCACCATCCATACCCTGCGCATCAAGCCCGATTTACGGCAGTTCTCGATTACGTGGATGTCCGCCCTGCCGGTGCCTTTCGACGAGGAACGGCTGAAGAATACAAATCTGCGTATCAGGCCACGGACAGGCATTTCGCCGACAGTAGCGGCAACAGGCATTTGGCAACCGGAAGAAAACGAATGACGACAAAAGGGGCCACGATTGTCGTCGTCGGCGTTGGAGTACGCACGCCGTTGGGTTTTGACGCGTCCTCAAGTGCAGCGGCTGTCCGCGCCGGTATCTCGGCCATCCAGGATCATCCCCATATGGTGGACCGTTTCGGTGAGCGGATGAAAATCACTCGCGACATCGGCGTAGATGCGAGCCTTGCCGGCCCGGAGCGCGCTGTGGAAATCGCGATCTCACCGGCACTCGACGCCTTGCGGCCATTGCGAGCATCACTGCAGTCGCCCGAAGTGTGCCTTATTATCTCCACCGGAGAGCCAAGGCCAGGTCAACCGGATGGGTTTGCCGCTCAGGTGGACGCCAAGTTGCGCAAGCTGCTGGCCCAGCATGTTGTCCTCGAAGGTGGTGGTTCAATAGCTGGTGGCCACGCCGGTGGGCTACTGGCGATCTACCATGCCTGCAAGACACTGCGAGATGGAAAAGCCACGTTCTGCCTCGCGGGCGGCGTCGATACCTATCTTGAACCGGAAACCCTCGAGTGGCTGGATGAAAACGAGCAACTCCACTCAGAGGGCAACATCTACGGCTTCTGTCCGGGCGAGGCGGCAGGATTCTGTCTGCTGACGACGTTGACTACTGCACGAGCGTTTGGGCTGCAACCTCTTCTCGAGATCGTCAGTGCCTCGACGGCGAGCGAAGAAAACAGGATCAAGACAGAGACGGTCGTGCTCGGCGAAGGGTTGGGCGCAGCCTTCCGCTTCCTTTTCGAGGACGCGCCGATCGATCCGGTCGGTCGCATCATCTGCGACATGAACGGCGAACGCTATCGCGGGAACGAATATGGCTTCGCTGTCATCCGCAACCCAGGCCGCTTCAAGGATGCGGCGGACTTCGAGACCCCGGCCGACTGTTGGGGCGATGTCGGCGCGGCGTCCGGTCCGCTGTTCGTTGGTTTGATAAGCGAGGCCGAAGCGCGGAACTACCAGAACGGGCCGCTGTCCCTGATCTGGGCGAGTTCCGAGAACGGCTCCCGTGCCGCCGTGCTGCTGGGCGGACCGAGGAGGACCGCCTGATGCCCAGTCATATCACGGTCAACGGCCTCGGGCTGACCTACAAAGGCACTATCGGCCTCTCGATAGCGACGATCCCCGATGTCTGCAAGACACCCAGCCCTGGTGGTCCGATCCCCCTGCCCTATCCCAACATCGCCACGCAAAGCTCATTGAAGGACGGCACGACGACCGTCCTCGCCAAGGGCGGCAAGATGATTGCGATTAAGGGCTCGCAGTATGGCATGAGTTCCGGCGACGAGCCCGGCACGGTCGGTGGCGTAAAGTCCAACGTCTTCAAGAAGGCAACGGATTGGATACTTTACTCGTTTGATGTGAAGATGGACGGCAAGAATGCCTGCCGACACACAGACAAGAAATTCCACAACGACAAGAATACCGTGAATTTGGCTGGCGATGTTGATCCATTGGGGCCAGCCAACACCAATCCATTGAAGATCGATTGTGCCAACGGCCCGGCGAAAAAGAAGGGCAAGAAGCACGTCAAATTCGACGATTGCGAGAAGCAAGAGATTTGCGCCAAGTGCGCGGCAATCAACGATGCCGCGAAGGCCGGTGAAATGAAACGTGTGACCTGGGATGGGAATCGCTCTGCGGGCTATGCCAAAAGGCGCACGCAAGGCAACACCGAATGCAAACGCCTCAAAGATGCGGCAGTGGCAAAAAAACCTGCCGAGATTGAGTTCTACAAAGACTGCGCGAAGGAAAAGGCGGAAGAGCAAGAATACTCCGGATTTAGCCCCGACCACAGCAACGAGCTCCAGTTGAATGGTCACCCAACGGATGCCAAGAATCTCAAATGGATGTCGAGCCGCGCGAATTCGTGGATGGGGTCGAGCATGAAGAAGTATCGCGCCAAGACGGATTTCTGGCGAAAGGGTGGAAACAAACCCCACACTGGGGTTTTCCCCAATTGTTGCGGATGGGAGGAGCCAGCAAGTGCCTAAGAAACCTGAACTGAAGGAGCTGATCGAAAAGATCGTTGAGGCCCAACAGAAGTATGACTCGCTCAAATACGACGAGGAATTGCCACACGAACTTGGCAGGCCGGCGACCGATGAAGAGATCGCCAAGCTTGAGAAACGGCTGGGCATACCGCTGCCGGAATCATATCGCGAATTTCTGAAGCTCCACAATGGCTGGAGTGATTTCGATGCTGGCGGCAAGCTGCTGTCCACGCAGGATCACGACAGCAAATGGGTAAAAGACAAAATCGAGTTCTGGGGCGACCTGTGGCCGGATGACGAGGACAACCCTTTCGACAACGGTGCGATCCCGGTCATGTTTGGCGAAGATCTGAGCCATTTCCTGGTACTTGATCCGTCCCGCGTTAAGAAGAATGGGAAAGTCGACTTCATCGAGTTCGAGGACATGTACCAGAGTGACGCCTACAAGGACTTTACCGATTACTTAGTATTCAAGCTTGAGACTCTCGAATACATGATCGATGAGGAAGTGAACGGAACATCAAGCGACGAAGACAACGAATAGGTGTCAAATTGGGTGCAGGTTCATGAAGCTGCCTCCGCAACTGCTTCGACCCTTTTCCGTCGAAGGCAAAATCGCGTGCAAGGTAATGCTCGACCTGACGGTCTACCTGAAAGGCCCCACCCAGGCCGAGCTCGATTTCCTCATCGAGCTTTACCGGCAGGCCTCTCCGCCAGGCTCGATTCAGAAGATCGGGCTTGCAGAGTTTCCGTATTGGCTGCTGGCTTCCGCGCCTGAGTTGACAAGGAGTGGCCGCGTTGCGGCAAGGAACGGTCTTCCGGAGCCGTATCTTCAACCGGTTTACAGACGCATTCGTGAAGGCAGAGCGTTCGAGCTTCGCTATTGGGATCACGTTTCGATTGACGATCCGAGAGGCAGCTGGAGTTTTTCGTGTAACCGTATTCATAGACGTGACAGCGGCCTGCATTCGGCTGTCCGTGTCCTCGCTCCACTTGACACAGAAGTTGGCGTACTCGTCGGCCTGGCCCGCAATATTGTCGACAATGTTGAATTTATTTCTGGTCACGGCGGGCTGACTTTTGCCTACGATCCATGGGAACGACTTCCGGCGTTTGACTACATATACGCTCAAGCGAAGCGATACTGGGGAATAGACATAGAGAATCTGAACCTGACGCTTCCTGTCAGCAACCTCGGGATCAAAACGGTGAGCTGGCTGACACTTCTCGGCGAGGGCCTGTCAGCGATCGACGCTTCTTGGGCGGAACTGGTGAAAAGCTGCGCGTCCCTCAGTTCCGTCGACATCGAGCGCGGACGACGAGGCTACCTGATGCGACTTGGCTCAGAGCCGAATGTCGAAGACATGAACCGACCGAAAACGGTCAATGATGCCTATTTCGACGCAAGCCGCCTTCTGGAACCTCTTTTCCTTCGGGAACACCCAAGATTTTCAGGCAGACTTTTTTTCGAGAACGACAACACGGTCGAGTGGATCCACAGGTTCATCAATCCCTTGGGCTGGCGATAGGATCGGCAAGCAAGCGCCGCTCGATTGCCCATACTTTGACCCTGTCGGCAACCGGCAGATATGGAGGATCCTGGTCGAAATGTTCGGCAATCTTGTCTCCCAGCAAGTCGGGTTCGACTGAGAAAAGTTCGTCATGCTCTTTGGCTTCGGGGAAAAGCTCCAGGAAGGAAATGCCGGCGGCGGCGACCAGAGCAGGTGTGCGCATCTGGTGGATCAGCCAATGCAGAATGTTGCGGTCGCCCAGCATGCCGGCGCCACGTACGGCCAAAGGCGCGGTTTCAGGCGATTTGAACAGTCCGCCCATCCAGGCGCGGACATCCCTGTCGGGTGAGGCCTTGACGGCGGCGCGCAACGCCGTCATTGCGTCAGCGCTTCTGCTGACGGCAACCTTGCGAAGTTCGGAGCTGGCCAGGTCGCCTGAACCGAGTTCCGCCAGTGACCAGGCGGCCCAGAAGCGTGGCAACTCTTCGGTATCATCCAACGCAGTGCTCAGTTGCGGAAGGAGATCGGCTCGTCCGATTTTTCCGGCAAGCCGCAGTGACGCGGCGCGAACTCGTGCATCCGGATCGCGCACAAGTCGAACCAGCATCTGCTTCGGGTCGACGCCATGCCCAAGGCAAGCCGATACGCCGAGATATCGCTTGAACGCATCCTGCGCTCCGATCCAGTCCCGCACCAGCGGCGCGATCGTTGCGGGCTGGTGCCACGCCAGCGCGCCGACCAATCCGCAAGCATCGTCCTCGCTTCGATTCCCATGCTCGACAACCTCGGCAATGCGGCGGCTGTCGTTCAATTCTATCGCCATCCATCCATACAGAAACAACTCGCCTTTCTCGGGGAAATCCTCATACACCGCAACGATGAACGGCCAAGCGGCCGACCCTGCGATACGCAAGCCATCCAGGTTGGCTTCCAGGCGCCGGTCGACACCGGCGACCACATCCAGGTTCGGCGGATCCGACGCCATCAAAGTGTCGCGTTGCGCCCAGAAGAATGCGACCTGCTCGGCGTGCTGCCTTACGACATCCGGCACTATCCGCCGACCGGGCGTGCCTTCTGATTTCGACTTGTCGCTTGCCGCCAACATCAATTGAGGTCGATCGAACCGCCACGGATACGATTGGTGGCGCTCGCCTGGCTGGTGACGAAAGTACCGCGAATGGTGATGCGGCCATCCTTTTCCATCAGGATCGTCGCCTTGCCGCATCGCAGCTCGATGCGCTCTTCCCCGGTAATGCGAACGCGCTCGCCGTCCCGCACGACCTGTGGCGCCGCAGTCTTGCGCGCCGGATCGACGATGCGGCCAACGATGAGCGGCCTGGCGGGATCGCCCTCTTGAAAGAGCAAAGCCACCTCGGAGCCGATCATATCGGACGTCAGCCCGGTCAAGCTGCGCGCGGGCAAGGCTGTCTGTTCCGGATTGCCGGGGAATACCACCAGCGGTGACGCCGCATCATCGAAACCGAGAAAGATGCCGATCACCACACCGTCAATGTGTTCGCGAACGTCACTCATCGCTGCATCCTCAATTCTCGCTGATCTTCGAGCCCTTGATCGTTATGTCACTCGATGCCTTGATGCCAATCTTGCCGCTTGCTTTGACCGAAATGTCCTTCCCCTCCAGGGCAATGGTACCGTCCTTCTTCATCATGAATTTGGCCGAACCACACTTGATCAGAATTTCGTCACCAACGGTAATAACCAGCTTTTTGCCGACATTGATTGAACTGTCTTCCCCGATCTGGATTGAACTCGCACCGGTCACTGACAGCGAACTCCCTCCACCAACCGTCGTTGTGTCATCGGCCGCGATGCTGGCGCTGCGCGCGGCACCAACGTTGAAAGACTGGGCGCTGCCTATAGTGACGCTCTGATCCGCTCCAACATTGACGCTCTGCGCCGCCGCTATGTTCCAACTGTCCGACGCGCCGATATCGTGGCTCTGCGCTGCACCGACAGTGACCGACCGTATGGCACCGATGGTGTTCATCTGTGCTGCGCCGACTGTTCGCGTCTCGGCGGCGCCAACCGTATCGATGCGAGCCGCCCCCACTGTAATCGTCTGGACAATCCCCACCGTCTGCGTGTGATTGGCGTCGATGTTCTCCGTCGAGTTCGACACGACATGGATGGTCTCGTTGGCCATGACCGTCAGCGAACGGTTGGCGCCCACCGTCTCGGTGTCGTTCGAGCCGATATTCGTGGTCTGGTCGACGCCGACCTTGACCGTCTTGTTGTTGCCGACGTCCTCGTCGAGGTTGTGGCCGACGGAGTGCTTTGCGTCGTGGTCGATGCGGTCGGACTGGTCGTGCTGGACCAGCTTGGTGCGGTCGTGCTTGATCAGAAGGTTGTGGTCCTTCTGCGCCTGGAAATTGACCAGTTCCGAGCCGGCCTTGTCCTCGAACATCAGCTCGTTGTAGCCGCCGCCGCCTTTGGAGGAGTCCGACTTCCAGCCGGACTGCGTGGCGCTGCCCGGCAGCCCGTAAGGCGGCATCTGTGAGGCGTTGTAGACCCTGCCGGTGATGATCGGCAGATCCGGGTCACCCTCGATGAAATCGACGATCACCTCCTGGCCGATGCGCGGTATCTGGATGAACCCCCAGCCGCTGCCGGCCCAGGTCTGCGACACCCGCACGAAGCAGGAACTGTTCTCATCCTTCTTGCCCAGACGATCCCAATGGAACTGGACCTTCACGCGGGCATATTTGTCGGTGAATATTTCCTCGCCGGATGGACCGACCACCGTCGCGGTCTGCGGCCCGCGCATGATTGGCCGTGGCGTGATCCGTGGCGGGCGATAGGCCACGGCGGTCGGCGCCACGCCTAGGATCACCTGGAAGTTCTCGCTGTCGACGTCGGCAAGGGCTCTATAGCCCGGGTCGAACAGCCTGTATTCGGCGCTGACCACCAGATATTCCTGGTTCTGGTCCTCGCGTGGAAAACCGTCCAGCGTGAACTTGCAGCCCGAATAGAGGCCGCGCACGGTGCCGACAGCGGCGATGCGCTGGTGCACGGCCTGGACTTCCTCGCGGCGGATCGCGGCCAGGCTGTCGCCCCGGCCCACTTCGAGATGCGCACCGGGCTGGCGATAGTTCTCGCCCGCCGCCAGCTTGTGGCTGAACGGCTGGGTCGACTTGGCCATGAGGTCGGCGCCCGGCTTCTTGAAATCATAATCGGTGTGGGCGTAGGCACCCGGACGCACCGAACTGCCCGGTATCCATTCGGTGATGTATTCGACATCACGCCGGGAACCCTGGCCTTCAAAATGATAGGGCACTTTCTCGTAGCCCGGCGCAGGCTTCAGCTTGCTCATCGCGTCGACCAGGACAAGCGTGTGCTTGCCCTCGTCATGCTCGAAGAAATACAGGATGCCTTCATGCTCGAGCAGTCGCTGCACGAAATCCAGATCGGTCTCGTCATACTGCACGCAGTATTCGCGCGGCGGGTAGGATCCCTGCAGGCGCAGATCAAATTCCGCCACGCTGTATTTCTTGAAGATGTCCTTGACGATGTCGACGACGCTCTTGTTCTGGAAAATACGGCAATCGGTGGTGTTGCCGAGAAACCAGAGCCACGGCCTGACGACCGCTTCGTAATAGGCCAGCCGGTCCTCGATGCGGGTGAGCCGGAACTCGGATACGATGCCGCTGAACCAGCGTTTCGGATCGGATTCACCTTCGACCGAGACCGGCCCCCCCAACATCTTCAGCGGATCGATATTGGGGTCCGTGCTTACGAACCCGGCCGTATAGGCGAAACAACGGCTGATCTCATCGCGCCCGATGAGATGCGTGAAGGTCAACAGGTCGGCGCCAACCGGTGTCTGCACAACCGTGGCACGTTCGTTCGGCATGGGTCGTGCCCCTCCTGGACGCGGCCGCCGGCGCGAAGGATTGAAGTTCCCGCATTGTGTTCAGGAACTTTTTCGACCCGCCGCACCAGGCCATCTGGAGCCTACCACATGTTGCCCTGCGGACCAAAGAGGGCCGGTGGCGCTTGAAACTTGCCTTGTCGAATCAACGGCTCGGAACGCGGCTGTGCTGTTCTACGCGCAAACTGCTAGAATGGTGCAGTATCGATCAACGATCCGCGGCGATCCTGGATGTACATCAGTCTGCAAATCAGCAATGTCGACGCCCTGCCCGCCGGCATCCCGACCGGCTACGCAGCGCGCGATCGCGGCTTCGAAATCGGACGCGATGCTTGTGACTGGACCTTGCCGGATCCCGACAAGTTCATCTCGGGCCGTCACTGCGAGGTTCTGTACGAGGCAGGAGCGTTCTGGCTGCACGATGTCTCGCGCAATGGGACCTTCATCAACGGATCGAGCCAGCGCATGACCGGCCCGCATCGGCTGGGCCATGGCGACAGGATGCTGATCGGCCGTTATGTCATCGTCGTGTCGATCGACGAGGAGCGCGCCACGGCAGGCTATCCCCAAGCCAACCAAAATTCGACGCCGCGAGAAATGCCGGTCGCGACGGGCCGGCCGCTGGAATTCGGAGGCGGGGCTTTCTTCGAGCCTGCACAGCAACGGTCCGGGCAGCGCATTCCAGTGTCGGCGTCCTCGTCGACCCCGACACCGCTGCCCTCGACCAGGGACGAGGTGCTGCGGGAGATCGCTATCGGAGCCGGCATTTCGCCGGAACTGCTTCAATTGCGCGACCCGCATGAAGTTGCCGCCGAAATCGGCGCGGTCCTGCGGGCGGTGGTCGAAGAACTGACCTTGCTGCTGAAAGCCCGCGCGGCCGCGAAAACGTTGGCCAAGAGCACACAACGAACGATGATCAGCGCCGCGGACAACAATCCGCTGAAGTTCGTTCCGGGGACCGACGACATCCTGGAAATCATGTTCGCCCGTCGCAGGGCCGGCTATCTTGATGCCAGGCGCAGCATCGAGGATGCATTCCACGATCTCAAGACGCACGAATTTGCCACCTATGCAGCCATGCAAACCGCGCTCTCCCGCCTGCTTGACGACCTGTCGCCCGAGGCGATCAGCAGGAAACTCCCGCCTACGTCGTTTACGTCGAAGAAGAGCCAGGCCTGGGACGCCTATGTCGCGACATGGCGGACCATGGAGGAAGCACACGAAAACGGCATGCTGGACATATTCCTGGCCTATTTCAGCGAGGCGTACGCCAAAGCCGACAAGCAAAAATAGGCGATCCCAAGAAACGCGTGGCCAGGAAACGGATGGCCAAGTAACGCATGGTACAGCAGTCGGCGAAGAAAAGTCCCTTCGACGCCCGGCATCCGGTTCCAATCGACGATTTCTGAGATTACGATCACGTACGACAGTTCGCCAAGCGGGTAAGACTCATTGAGCTGGGGGTCTGCGGCAAATGTCATGTGACGGCGGGATAGCGTTTTCCAGTCAATCGTCCTCCGGACACTGCCACAGCCGGCGGGGGTCGTATTTCCATTCCCCGACCAGCAACCGTTTTGCGCCCATCTCGCCCGATCGCGGCCACACCGCCTGCACGGACGGTCGGCGATGAGCTCGAAGGACGACCCCTTCGGCCTGGCGGGCAAGACCGTCATTCGCGCAAGTCCACGGCGCGAGAAAAAATCGCCACCAGTTCCCGAGCTACCTGCCGCTGACGGAGGCCAAGGCCAACCCTCTCCGGTCAAGGATTCAACGGTGTTCGATCCTGGTGTCGGGCGGCATACACCGCCGGGCTGGGCATCCGGAACCGTGATTTATCAAGGTGCGGCTTTGGGCGCCGCGGCCGGTGCTGCCTCTTCCGCCGCCGCGCCGGCCCGGGCGGTCGAGCAGGCGATCCTGTTCGACGCCGCGGACACGGTCAAATACGCCGCGGCAAACCCCATTCTCGCGGCGGCGGCACCTTTGCTGATGCTGTTCGGGCAGCTCAGGCTGATGCCCGTGGAAAGACAAGCGGAGCCACTGGCGCAACATGTCGCCGACGCGATCGAAAAATTCGACCGAACGATGGAGAAGACCGGCGTTCCCGAAGAGGATGCTCGGATCGCGAAATTTGCTCTGTGCGAAACCGCCGACGATCTCATCGGCAACCTGCCTTGGCCCAAGAGCGACGACTGGGCGCAAAACGCCATGCTGCGGCAGTTCTTTCACACCGAGATCACCGGCACAGGCTTCTACGAAGCCCTGAACACGATACTGGCCAATCCCGAGACGCACTACGATCTGCTCGAACTGATGCATGCCTGCCTGTCGCTGGGTTTCGAGGGCCAGTACCGAGGCGTGAGGCGCGAAGACAACAATCTCGAACGCGTTCGACGCGACGTCTACGAGACGCTTCGCTATTTCAGGGCGCGTGCAGGCGAGGACATCTCGCCGCGCTGGCAGGGCCTGGCGGCGACCATGGCGCAGCCGTCGTCCCGCCTGCCGCTCTGGGTCGTTGCAGCAGCGGCGACGGCGCTGCTGACAGCGGCGTTTTTTGCATTGCGGGTCTTCATCACCAATGAGGGCGACGCCACCGCCGGTGAATTGCTGGCACTCAACCCGTCGACACCAGTCGCCATCGAGCGCGCCAGCGTGGCGCCGTTGGCCGAGCCGGTGAAAGCCACCCCACCTGCAGCCACCGCGCAGATTGATCGCATTCGTTCAGCACTGGCCAAGGAAGTCGAAGGCGGCGGGCTGACCATCGGCACGAAGGGCAACTTCATCGTGCTGGAAATCAACAATGTCCTGCTGTTCCAGTCCGGCAGGGCCGAGGCGAAGCCGGAGTTCCAGCCCATTGCCGCCGACATCGCCACGGCGCTGCAGCCCGAGCCCGGGCAAATCCGGATCGTCGGCCACACGGACAATGTGAAACCGCGAAAGTCGAGCCCGTTCAAATCCAACTTCGACCTTTCCGTCGCCCGGGCCAAGGCTGTCGAAACGATGATGGCACCGAAATTCAGCGATCCCTCGCGACTGACGGTCGATGGCAAAGGCGAGGACGAACCGATCGCCGACAATGCGACGCCGGAAGGCCGCGCCAAGAACCGCCGTGTCGATGTGATGATCCCCAGGGAGGAAACATTGTGAGCACGGCCTGTTGGAAGCGCCCATGACGCGTTGGCTGCTGCGGATGTTCAGCGTTATCGCGCTGGCCGGCTTCGCGGCGGCAGTGTGGTTTGGTGGGCCATTGATCCGCTTCGCAGATACCCGGCCACTGGGGCCCGCCTGGCTGCGCGCAACCATCATTGGCGTGATCGTGGCGGCGCCGGCGCTGTTCTACGGACTGCGCTTCTGGCAAGCGAGAAAGGCGCAAAAGGCACTCGAGACCGTCGTCGCTCACAATGATGACCGCGATGACGATTCGCGGGTGCTGGAAGCTCGCATGAATGAGGCCGTGGCGGCGCTCAAACGGTCGAGCGGCAAGCGCAACTTCCTCTATGAGATCCCGTGGTACGTCGTCATAGGCCCGCCGGGTGCCGGCAAGACAACGGCCCTGGTCAATTCGGGTCTGAACTTTCCGCTTGCCGGTTCGGGGGACGCCCAGCCGGTGGCTGGCGTTGGCGGAACACGCTCCTGCGACTGGTGGTTTACCGACCAGGCCGTGCTGATCGACACCGCCGGACGCTACACGACGCAGGACTCCCATGCCGAGAGCGACAGGAAGAGCTGGCTCGCCTTTTTGTCGCTGCTCAAGAAATACCGCACCAGACAACCGATAAACGGCGTCATCCTGGCCATCAGCCTTGCCGATCTTATGAGCTTCGACGATCAGCAGCTCGACGCCCACATCGTCGAGATACGCAGCCGCCTGAGGGAAATCCACGAGACGCTGAAAATCCAGTTTCCAGTCTACCTGCTTTTCACCAAGGCCGATCTTGTTTCCGGGTTCATGGATTACTTCGGCGATTTCGACGAACCGCGCAGGCGAAAAGTGTGGGGCGCGACGTTCCAGACGGCGGAGCGCGACAGGAACATGGCCGCCGAGGCACCTGCCGAATTCGACGTGCTGGCAAACCGACTGGCAGACGAGATGGCCGACCGCCTCCAGGACGAGGCCGATCCGCTCACGCGCATCTCCATCTTTGGCTTTCCGGCGCAGTTCGGCGCGCTGCGGAGGCGAATTACCAGTTTTGTCGCCGGCCTGTTCGATCCGGCGCGCAGCCAGGTGAATGTCAGCCTGCGTGGACTCTATTTTTCGTCAGGCACGCAAGAGGGAACGCCGATCGATCAGGTGCTGGGCGCAATCGGCCGCGATTTCGGCAGCAACTCCCGCCCTCACCTTTCCGGAACCGGCAAAAGCTTCTTTCTGCATGATCTGCTGACGAACGTCATTTTTGCCGAATCCGGATGGGTTTCGTACGACAAAGCGGCTGCAAGGCGCGCAGCGATCGCCAGATTTGGCGGCCTCGGCGCAATAGCTTTGGTCGCTGCTGCTGCACTGGGTACGCTCGGGCTGAGCGTCGCGGCCAACCGGTCGCTGATCGCCTCCACAAGTCTGGCCATGGGCCAGTACCGCCAGACGGCGGCCCCCCTGCTCGAAAGCACGACGGTCACTGATGTCGACCTCGAAAACGTCATCGGGCCGCTCGACCAGTTGCGCGATCTGCCGGCCGGGTTCGAAACCGGTGACCTACCGACTCCGATCGAGGAGACGTTCGGCCTCAGTCAGCGGGAGAGACTTCTTTCGGCATCCAAAACGGCTTATCGGCAAGGGCTGGAACGAATGTTCCGATCGCGCCTGCTGATCCAGGCTGAGCGGACGATCCAGGCCAAAATGGCTGATCCCGTCGCGCTCTACGAACCGTTGAAAATCTATCTGATGCTTGGTGGCAAAGCGCCCAAGGTCGATGACGCGTTGATCGTTTCCTGGATGAAGCAGGATTGGGAGCAGAACCGATATCCAGGCGAAAACAACCGAGCAGGACGGGAGCAACTCGAAAAGCACCTGCGCGCCATGCTGGCATTGGACGACGCCTATGATCCGGTTTTCGAACTCAACCAGCCGCTTGTCGAAGCCGCCCAACGTTCTCTCGGGCGCATGAGCCTTGCCGATCGAGCGTCCGCATTGATCCGGTCAGCGATATACGCGGCAGCACTGGACGACTTTTCTGTTTCCCTGAAAGGCGGCCCGGAAGCGCAAGTGCTGTTCGAGCGCATCAACGGCAGCGATCTGTCAGGCCTTCGTGTTCCCGGTATCTACACCTATGCCGGCTTCCACACCTTCTATCTCCCGCAACTTTCGCGCATTGCGCAGATGCTTGTCGACGAGCAATGGGTTCTCGGCGGAGGCGGTGAGCAAGGCGACATCGATCAGCAGTTGCTCAAGCTCGGCCCCGAACTTCTCGATCGCTACGGGAAGGAGTTCGCAGCCGCGTGGAACAGCGTCCTCGACCAGTTGAAGTTCAAGGCGATGCTGACGGACAAGCCGCACTACATCGCGCTTTCTGCCGCTGCCTCCCCGACCTCGCCGATAAACCAGCTCTTTGCGGCGATCGCCAACGAAACAGCGCTGACGCGAGACCCTGGTGACGGCAACGGTCCTGGCGCCGAAGAAGCAGGTACGGCCCAAAACCAGCCGGGGCACGCCGCAGATCTGGGCAAGGGTCTGGCCCGCATCGGCATACAAATCGCGACCGGCAAATCGCAAAGTCGCGCCGGCACAAGGGCGGCCGACACACAGAACCCGAATCCAGGTGCGAACATTGAAGCGCAGTTCAGACCCTTCCAGGTCTTGGTGAACGGCCCTGCTGGACACCGCCCAATCGATGCCTTGACCCAGAACTTCAGCGATATCTATCAGAGCCTGCAACTGGCGGCCGAAGTTCCTTCGCAGACGGAGCGCGTCAATACGAACCTGCAGCTGCAGATAGCCACCCTTCGCGCCAATGTCTCGCGTCTGCCCAAGCAACTTGGCCGGATGGTCAACGCAACGGCGGATGAGTTTGAAGGCAACGTCGCCGAAACCTCGGTGGCAAACTTGAACCAGATGCTCGACCAGACGGTGACGGCTCCCTGTGAGGCGGCGATCAACGGCCGGTATCCCTTCGCCGGCGACGGCACCGAGGATGTTGCCATGGCGGATTTCGCGAAACTTTTCGCGCCGGGCGGGCTGATGGACCGGTTCTTCGCACAAAACCTCGCATCGCTGATCGACATGACCGGCCAGGACTGGAGCTGGAAACAGGATGCGCGCTTTGGACGCGACCTGTCGAAATCGACCCTGAAAGACTTCCAGCTGGCGGCGGACATCCGCAGCGCCTTCTTTCCATCGGGCGGTTCAGTGCCCTTGGTCAGCGTCACCTTCACCCCATTCTCGCTGCATGGCGACGCCGATACGGCGATACTCGATGTCGATGGTCAGATCGTCCAGAGCAACCAGACAGGTAACGCGCCAAGCACCGTGACCTGGCCGATCGGTACATCGTCCGCATCCGCCAGTCTAAGCCTGACGCCGGAAATGCCAGGCCGCGAATCCGCCATCAAGTTCGAAGGGCCGTGGGCGCTGAAGCGGCTTCTGGACAAGGCTGCCGTCATCGGCAGCGACAGCAATATGCAGGCACGCTTCGTGATCGGCGGCCGCGACGTTACCTATACGATCCAGGCAGGCTCCGGCACCAACCCCTTCTTGCTCCCCGCGCTTTCCGGGTTCAGCTGTCCGAAAGCGTTTTGAGATGGGGATCCGCAGACCACGCAGAGACCTTAGTTTTCGATACTTTAATGTTCGAGCCTGTGGCAAAGTAACACGAGCGAGCGCCTGAAAGTGCGCCGCAGAGGACGCTTGAGAAGCGCTTGGTGGCAAAGTGAACACTGTCGCCCTTCCCTTTGAGAGCTTCGGGGTAAGCCACAAAGGCTGTGTCCGTGAGCTCAATGAAGACAACTATCTGGTCGAGCCACAAACTGGTCTCTGGGTGGTAGCCGACGGAATGGGTGGACATGACGCGGGAGAGGTCGCTTCGGCCAGTATCGTCGATCATCTGGCAACGATCGGCATTGCCAGCTCCGCACCTGATCTTCGGGCGCGCTTCGAGGACAGGCTGAGCAGGGCCAATGCCGAGATCCGCGGGATATCCGAATCTCGCGGCATAACCATTGGCTCGACTGTTGCCGCCCTGCTGGCGATGGACGGGCGGTTTGCCTGCCTGTGGGCGGGTGACAGCCGCGTCTATCTGATCCGCAACGCCTCGATCTCGCAGATCTCGAAGGATCATACCGAAGTTCAGGAGCTCGTGGACAGAGGCATGATCAGCGAAAGCGAAGCACGCACTTGGCCGCGCCGCAATGTCATCACGCATGCGGTCGGCGTCAGCGACGAGATCGTCATCGATTTCCAGCAAGGCGAAATCATGCCGGGGGACATTTTTGTGCTGAACACCGATGGGCTGACGGCGCATGTCACCGACGCCGAGATCGAGGCGGCGACCGTGTCCGCGACACCTCAGGCGGCCTGCGAAAAACTGTTGGAAACGGTGCTGGCGCGTGGCGGCACAGACAATGTGACGATCGTGCTTGTGAAGATCGGCGACGGGCGCGATGGGCAATCGCCACGTCCAGATCTCTACAAAGCGGGGGGTTGAGGCCGATGAGCGCCGACGACAAGACGCGAATATCGGGGGGCATGGCGAACACCGCCGTAGGCACGCAACTCAGCGGCATCTACGAGCTTGATGAGCGGATCGCTTTCGGTGGCATGGGGGAGGTCTACCGCGGTCATAACATCCAGACCGGCGACCACGTCGCGATCAAGATCGTCCTGCCCGAGTTCGCCCGTGACCAGACGATCCTTTCCCTGTTCCGCAAGGAGGCATTGATCCTCAATCGCCTGTCGCATGATGCGGTCGTGCGCTATCACGTCTTCACGATCGATCCCGGGATCGGCCGTCCCTACCTTGCGATGGAATTCGTCGACGGCGAGTCGCTGTTCGACATCATGCGACGTGGCGCGATGCCGACGGCAGAGGTGCGCAAGCTCTGCCATCGCCTCGCGTCCGGTCTGAGCGCGGTGCATCAGGCGGGCGCGATACACCGCGACCTGTCTCCTGACAACATCATCCTGCCGGGGGGCCGGGTCGACCGCGCAAAGATCATCGATTTCGGTATCGCACGATCGGCGACCGTGGGCGGCGAGACCTTGATCGGCGGAAAATTCGCGGGAAAGTACAACTACGTTTCACCCGAACAGCTCGGGCTCTACAGCGGCGACGTCAGCGAGCAGTCCGACATCTACAGCCTGGGACTGGTGCTGGTGGCCGCCTTGCGCGGCAAGCCGATCGACATGAGCGGGTCGCAGTTCGAGGTCATCGAAAAGCGTCGGACCGTGCCTGATCTCTCGGACATCGACGATGATTTTCGCGACATCGTCGAAGCCATGCTGCAACCGGATCCGCAAGACCGGCCGATCAGCATGGCGGAAATCGCCAGGATGACCCGTGACGACAGTGAGGAGACAACGCCGCCGACTTCGATCACACCCCGCGATCGGCCGGCTTTGCCGCGAACCGGGGAAACCCTCTCGCCCGACACCAAGACCCAGGGCCGGCCATCCCACGTCGAGAGGCACGACACCGAAACGGCAACAGGTTCAGGTGGGCAGCCCTTCGTCCCGCATGTGCGGCCCGCGCATTTGTCCCAACCCCGGTCTCCGGCGCTCGCCGGCTCACCACGTCCGGTCACGGCTAATGTCCCTGGAAAATCCACAAAGACCCGAACCATCGCGCTCGCTGCCTTGGCGACGCTGGCTGTCGCCTCCGGCGCGGGCCTGTATCTCAGCGGCTTCATGACGCCTGCGATGCCGACGGCCAGCAAGCCATCGCTTTCGGCACCAGAGCCATCAAAGCCTGCACTAGAAACGTCAAAGCCGGCTCCCACGGACAATGCCGCGAACGCCCCTGAGCCGGCAAAGCCAGTTCCGCCCGTACAGCCAGAGGCCAGCGCACCACCGGCTGAAAACCAGCAAGATGCTGCGGTCGCCCAAAAGCCGCAGCCGGCCAAGCCCGCCGAAGTCCCCTCGCAGACCGAAGAACCCCCGAAGCCATCCGCAACGGCTGCGCAGCCGCCACCCGAAAAGGTGTCGCCGGCAGTCCAGCCCGATACGACGGCCAGCGACAGTCAAACGTCGGCTTCGCCGCCGGTCTCGACCGCTCCAGCCCCGCTAGCAGCCGAGAAGGTCTCGACGCCGCCGCCGGCCCTGCCAGAGGTTGTCGAGAGCCAAAAGCCCGAGCCACAGATCAGCCAGCCGGCAGCGCCCAAGGTGACCGTGCCGGCACCTGAGGTGACCGTGCCGGCGCCCGAGGTGACCGTGCCGGCGCCCGAGGTGACCGTGCCGGCACCCGAGGCGACCGTGCAGGCACCCGAGGCGACAGTGCCGGCGCCCAAGCCTACGGCAAGCCAGCCGGATGTCGCGAACACCGAGAGCCAAAAACCTGCGCCACCGGTAGCCAAACAGCCTGACCAGCCTGTCGTCGGGTTGAACGTGCCCAAGCCGGAGGTTCCGCCGATCGTCGATGACATCGCGCAACGAGTCTCCTGGGTTCGCGACTTCGGCGGCGGCGACTGTTTCTATGCCACCATGACGTCGGCAACCGACAAGGCGGCCGCGATCGAAGGATTTGGAACGGAGGTTCAGCCATTCGAGCGGATGCTTGGCGATTTCCAGGCAAGATTCCATGTCGAGCCGGATATCAGCGTCCGCCTCATTGAACCAAGCCAATGCGAAGTCACCAACTTTCTGCGCTTTCTGGGGCAGACCGCGGCCGACAAGCCGCAGCTTGTTCTCGATCGGACATCGGTGCCGAACGGTACGCCGATCAGTGGCACGCTGGTGACGCGTGGCGGACTCATTTCCAGCGTGCTGCTGATCGATCACAAAGGCATGGTGTTCAATCTCGACGAGCGCGTCGTCGTAAAACCGGACAAGGTCACCTTCAGAATCCCGATTGGTCTCGGCGCCGCCGACCAGGCCGCCGGAAAGGCGGTGCCGCAGATCATAATGGTGATCACCGGCCCCAAGGATATTCGGGCGGCTGCGTTCTCCACGCCCACACCAGCCTCGGTGCTGCTCCCCAAGATTCTCGAAGAAATCGAGACCGACGGATCTCAGTTCTCAGCCACGGCCAAGTATTTCCGGCTCGGCGGATAGCATGGGCGCTCGATGGAACCCCGCTCGTGTTTGCCGCAATCGTCCGCCGACCTGCCGATAAAGCAGCGTGGTCCGATTCGACCCGCCCTGCTCGCCCTGACGGGCCGCATGAGGCTTGCGGTCTTGTCAGGCGCCGCACTGCTGGCCGTGCTGTCCTCCGGCGAGGCGCGCGCCGAATTCACGGTCTGCAACCAGACGCTCGACGTCGTCAATCTCGCCGTCGGCCAGAAGGTCGACAATGCGGACCAGACCGACGGCTGGTGGACCATCGGCGCAAATCAATGCGTGAACGTCATCCGCGAGGAACTGACGAACCGCTACATCTACATCTATGCAACGGACGTGTTCGGCCATGCGATCCTCACCGGATCGACCGAAATGTGCATCGAGCGACGACGTTTCTCGATACGCGGCATCGACGAATGCTGGCAGCGCGGCCACATAGCGGCGCAATTTCTCGAAGTCGACACGCTTGAACAGGTGCGGTGGACCTTCTTCCTGACTGGAAGCAATCCGTGACGCACAATATCGACACGAGCTTCAGGCAGAAAAAGCAGGCGCGCGCTGCCCTTCGCAGGCGCACGCTTTGGCGCAGGCTCCTGGCCGGCCTCGCAGTGGTTGTCCTGCTTTCGATCGCCGGCGGTTTCTATCTCACCGCGGACTATTGGTCGTTCGGCGACGAAGACGAGGAGTTGCACGCGGTCGAAGGCGTGGACGATGTGCCGGCCGATGCGTCCGTCTACGTGCCCGCCATTATCGACCTGGCCGGGGACCCGATGTGGATCACGCTCGCGCCCGATGCCGGCGCCGCAACGAAGGGTCGCGTGATCCCGCGCCCGGCGGAACTCGATCAAGCCGACGTTTCGCCCCAGATCGAAATCCTGTCCGACGTCATGCTTAGCGCCAGCGAAAAATTCATGACGACGATACCGTCGACGCAGGAGGATTTTGCCTTCTTCCAGGCGCAGCGAAAGACCACTGCCGCGCCAACCGGCGATCTGCAGAACGATCTTGAGCCATCGCCCGCGGCGGGGGAACCCGCGCCAGCTTCGGACCAGAAGGTGGATGCCGACGATCCCGAAGCCGGCTGGGGTGAAACGATCGATGCGGGCGACGCCGCCCTTCCCGCATTCCAGAAGACCCAGATCGAAAACAACACCAGCGTGGCAGTCGTCACCAATGAGTATCAGCGGTTCGAGGCGACCGAGGACACGTTCGTGAAGATCCTCAACGACCGCAGCCTGGACAGCGTTGTGCTCGATGCACATTTCTCGGCCGACGATGCCAAGCTCGCAGGCGAGGCATTGAAGGCGCTTTTCAACCGGGACGGTCTGGAACCGGGTTATGTCGTTGCCATGCGCGGTTTCAGGCCGACGCGCGAGACGACCACGATGTCCCTCATGCAGGTTTCGATCTATGCCAAGAACGTGTTTGTCGGCACGCTGACGCGCAATGCCGCGGGCGCGTTCGTGTCTGGCGTCGATCCCTGGGTCCGCGAGGATCTGTTCAACTATTCGGGCGCACAGGCGGAAGGCACGCACAAAAGGCAGTACCGTCTGCTTGACGCGATCTACTCGACAGCAGCCCGCAACAGTGTTCCGACCGGGGTGATCGGCGAAGCGATCATGTATCTCTCGAGAGGACAGGACCTGGACGCCTTTGCAAGCGAGGACCAGCGTCTTGTGCTGATCTATTCGCAGACGCCGCGCGGCAAGGAGGAAGGTGCCGGGCGAGTGCTGTATGTGGGCGTCCAGGGCACCGAAAAGAGCCTTGACTGTTTCGTCTTCCGGCAGAGCGACGGCCAGTTTGCGTGCGTCACGGGTGACGATCTGGTTCGTTCCCTGACAGTCACCAACGGCATGGTCACGCCAGTCAACGGGGTCATGACCTCCACCTTCGGGCCACGCAAACACCCAATCCTCGGGACCGTTCGCATCCACAAGGGCGTCGACTGGGCGGCGCCCGTCGGCACGCCGATCGAAGCGGCCTTCGATGGCGAGATCACCTTCCAGGGCGATGGCGGAAGCTATGGCAATCTGGTGAAGATCTCGCATGGAAACGGGCGCGAGACGCGCTATGCGCATATGCAGAAATTTGCCATAGCGGCCGGTGTCGGCACCAAGGTGAAAGCCGGCGACATCATTGGCTACATCGGTACCACCGGCCTCTCGACCGGGCCTCACCTGCATTTCGAACTTTACCAGAATGGCGAGGCCATCGATCCCCTGGGCACGGTTACCGCGATTGCGTCGGACGATTCCGCCGTCGAAACGCTCACCGACCGTATCGTCCATGTCGAAAGTGGTGGCAGCGCTCGCGCCAAGAATCCAAATTCTTCAGCGACCGGCGCCGGCCAGTTCATCACCAAGACCTGGATCAGGATGATGAATACCTACCGCCCGGAACTGGCGCGCACGCTGTCGACCGCCGACCTGCTCGCTCTGCGCTACGACGCCACGATCTCGCGTGAGATGGTGCGCAATCTGGCGCGCGAAGGCGAGGCCTATCTTCGGGCGCGCGGTCACCAGATCACCGCCGGCCGGCTGTATCTCTGTCATTTCCTGGGCATGGAAGGCGCGCATCAGGTGCTGTCGGCGACGGGTTCGGCGCAGCTGAGCGCTGTGCTCGGATCGGCCGTCATCCAGGCCAACCCGTTCCTCACCGGCAAGACAGCCAGTTACGTGGTGGACTGGGCCGAAAGGAAAATGGGCCAAAGGCTGAGCCGCGTGGCCACCGACGCCGGCCCACAGACAACGACCACGGAGATCCGCCAGACATCGCCGGAGTTCGAAAAATACAAGCAGGCCATCACGGCCCTCATAAGCTCGGCACAGAATACGCTTTGAACCTGCCGGCGCGGCACGAGCCGCTCAGGTGTTCGTGCTGCCAATTGATACCATGGACATTTTTTTCGGGCCGTTTGTGAACCAGGACTGCGGTCAAGATCACATATGCCCAGGAGCCATTTTTGGCACAGGCGACTCTGTCGCGGACGAAACCTAGCATGTGCAGACATCAACAGCGTGCCCCGGTGGGCGGAGGGCTGATCCATGAAAGCGTTCGCCGTCAATCTGAGCGGGATTATCCTGCTTTTCCTTGCCGCATTCGGCGCCCAGGCTGCCGCCGGCGCCGAGGCTGCCGCGCCCAACGCCAAGCGCGTCGCGCTGGTGATCGGCAACAGCAATTATGTCCATGCGGTTACCTTGCCCAACCCCGCCAACGATGCCCATCTCATCGCATCGACGCTGCGCAATGCCGGGTTCGAGGTGATCGAAGGGGTCGACCAGGACAATCAAGGCATGCACAGCCTGATCAGCCGGTTTACCGAACAATCCTATGACGCGGACCTCGCGGTCATTTTCTATGCCGGTCACGGCATGCAGGTCGACGGCAAGAACTACCTGATACCGGTCGACGCCGACTTGACGTCGCCGGCCTATCTCAAGACCCGTACCATTCAGATCGACGACTTCATGGCAGCGTTGCCGCCCGACCCGGCGGTCGGCGTCATCATCCTCGATGCCTGCCGCGACAATCCGCTGGCAAGAACGCTGGCCGCCTCGATGCCGAAGAGCCGTTCCACTTCGTTGGGTACCGGTCTGGCGCCGGTCGAAGCAAAATCGGACGGCATCGGAACCGGCGGCCTCCTGATTGCCTATGCAACGGATCCCGGCGCCATCGCTTTCGACGGCAACGGGGCCGACAGTCCTTACTCGACGGCGCTCGCCAGGCATCTGACAGAACCCGGCGTCGAAATCCAGGGCGCGCTGACGCGCGTGCGCGGCGAAGTGACCGAAACCACGCAAGGTCGCCAGAGGCCCTGGCACAACGCATCGCTCGGACGCGAGGTCTTCCTGGGAAAACCCGTCGCGCCAGCGGCGCCTGCTGCAAATCCCGTGGCCGGCGCATCGAGCGCCGCGGCGACATCCGCTCCTGTCCCTGCTGCCAGTGATCCTCCTTCGTGGGAAGTCGAGCAACGCCTTTGGGACGAGGCTTCCAAGCGCAGTTCCATTCCGTTCTACGAGGCCTATCTCGACCAGTTTCCGAACGGTCGCTTCGCCACCGTGGCGCGGTTGAGCATCAACGAATTGAACGACCCGAAGGCCCAAAATCGGCAGGTCGCGGCACTCGATGCGGACCAGGCGAACGCCAGTTCCGGTTCTACCGTGCGCACCTCGGTCGGCATTCCGGACGCGATGGAGCAGACACCGGGCACCGAGTTGACGGAAAGTGCGATCGGCCTCGATCGCCAGGGGCGCATCGACCTGCAATTGCGCATCGAAGCGTTGGGCAATGAGCTTGGGCGCATCGACGGAAACATGGGCCCTCAGACCCGTCAGGCGATCGGCATCTGGCAAGCGAAGAACGGTCTCCCGCAGACCAGCTATTTGACGCGCGAGCAACTTGCGTTCCTCGTGATCCAGACAGATCCGATGATGGAAGGCGTGCGCGCCAGACACGCCGCCGATCAAGACCGTGCGGCGCAGCCGAAAAAGCAGGTGGTGCAGAAGGTCCGCACGCCGAGGCCGGTGGCACAGAAACCCCGCAAACAACAGAAGGTTGTTCAGATACGGCGCAACCGTGAGACCGTAGCGCGCCAGGATTATCTTCCGCCGCGCCAGGACAACAACGACTTCCTCACCAAGGCGCTGATCTTCGGCACCGGTGTGGTCGTGGGCGGCGTGCTCAAGAACTGACAGCCGACATTCGAAGGACCGCCGTGGCTTTGGGCGGCTATTGCGTCTTTATCCGCATTTCCACGCGGCGGTTCACCGGATCGTACGGATTGGGGCTGCGCGGATTCTTTTCGCCCATGCCGATCGCGTTGAGCCGTGCCGTCTCGATGCCGCTGGCCGTCAGGAAGGCTGCCACCGATTGCGCTCGTCGTTGTGACAGGCCCTCATTGTAGTGCACCGTGCCGGTGGCGTCGGTGTAGCCTTCGACGACGAAGTTGAACTTGCTCAACCGGTTGTCCTTCAGGGCCTTGGCGAACTCGCCGAGTTCAGCGCGCGCAGTCGTGTCAAGTTCGGCCGAATCCAGGCCGAAATTGATCATCATGTCGAGACCGGTTTTCCCTTCGGGCGCGTCACTTGTCTTGCTCTTGCTTTTGCACTCCTCCTCGGAGCCGACACAAATTCCTCGCGACTTGCCGAGATCGGCCGCACCGGCAAAAAACTTCACAATGTCTTCTGATTTCTGAACGGGGTCGGCGAAAGCGTGGGTCGAGCAAAACACGACCGCCAACACAAAGGCTGAACTGCTCCACTGCATAGCGGCTCCTCCTGTTTGAGCACCAGATTTCGAGCGACTGTGATCATACCAAATTCCCAGGCAATTGTCTGTCGACAAACGCTGGGGGCACGACAATGCCGAGAGTTGTTGCCGTGTCACGGGTTGAGACTTGACCCGCGCCGCGCCTGGGGCTTGAGTGGCCGGAGTTCCTCGATGAAAGCGCGGCGGTCATGGCCAATGGGCTCCGATTCAAAACGGCACGGGATCTTTTCACGGCTTGTCCCGCTATTGCCCGGGACATGAGAACCCCTCCAACCGAACAGCAACCGATCGAGTTTTGCCGCGGCCTCCTCGCCGGACGCGTTCCCGAGGAAGCGATTACATTCTGTGCCTACCTGCTTCCCGAGCGGGCCGCGGTCTGGTGGGCCCATGAATGCCTGAGCCACCTGACCGACCTGTTTGATGAGAGCGATCACGAATTGCTCGCTCTTGTCCGCGACTGGGTGGGTGAACCGGATAGTCCGCACCTTCGTGCAGCCGTCAGCACAGCCGCGGCGACATCGCCACCAACGCCGGTCGGCTGGATTGCCCTGGCGGCGGGATGGCGCGACAATGGTTCGGCCAGGGCCGCGACGATGGCATCGGCCTTGCAACCTTTTCCTGCCGCCCATGCAGTCAATGCCGGGATTCTGGCCGGACTGGCACGTGTCGCACTCGCGGACCGGTTTTCCGTTCTTTCGGCATTTGTCGAAATGGGCATCCAGATGGCCGAGATCGAGGCGCTGCGCCAATCAGCGGATGCATATTAGAGGGTCCGGCACCATCCTGCCTTACTTGCAGCCGCCTTGAGCCCATTTGGCCAGCGCCACCTTGAAGCGCGTTCCAAGCGGATGCTGCAGGCGCAAGACTGAGACATCGTTGGCGGCGAAATTCTTCGCCTGTTCGCACAGCCGCGCCTCGTTCCATTGATGGCAGCCGTCGCAGTGCTTGCCTTGCCACACTGATTTATCGAGCCCCTCCACCGGGCTGAAGCGCGGTTTGCTTTTGATGAGCTCGGCAATGCTCTTGCCGTCGATTTCCGGATCACCGAAATCAATAGGGTGGTTGAAAAAGATGGGGTCGTCCGAGGCAAGCTTCGGGATTTTCTGACGCAGCACGTTGAGTGCCAGCTGGGCGTCGTCACCCGAGCCCGACGGATTTGCCGTGGCGTTGCGCACCTCCGAGCCGCCTTCCGGTTGCGGAGCGGTCGCCTCGCCGACGATCAGCGGCGCGTTGAGATCGATCTTGTGCAGGACGACCTCGGTGGTCAGCGAGACATTGATCCAGGGACGCTGCTTGCCGGCGGTTGCCTTGAAGACATCGGCGGTGACGCGGTTCATCGCTTCGGTGATGGAAACATTGGCTTCGCCCATATGTGCGAGCAGCGCCGAAGCGAACGGCGAATGTTCGCCCGACCCGTCATAGGCCACTTGGCTGGGACTGGTGGCGAACGCGACAAGCGTGCCGGCGCCACCGTTCTCGATCGGGATTTCGGCAAGGCCGCTTTTTGCTCCCTTGACGCCGGCGGTCTTTGCCAACACCTCGGCAAGCGGGTTGTCACGACAGGCATCGAGGAAAATCAGCCTTATGCTGGTCTCGCGCGACATCTGCCGCAGAACGAAATCCACCGGCACCGCCTCGAAGTCGAGGGAGGTCTCGTCCTCAAGCGCTGCATCGACCGGGAGAAGGTAGTTGCTGCCTGAAACCTGCAACCCGTGGCCGGCATAGAAGAAAAGGGCGATGTCGGCACCGCGAACCTGCTTTGCGAACTGTGCGATCGTCGTCTGGGTCTGCAATTTGGTCAGGTCGAAGCCGGAAACGACTTCAAAGTCCAGGCTCTTCAGGCGTTCGGCCATGGCCTGGGCGTCGCGTACCGGATTGGTCAGCGCCGGGGCATGCTGATACTGGGAATTGCCAAGGACCAGCGCAACACGGCGTTCGGCACTGGCAGCCGACAACGTCAAAAGCAGTGCCAGCGCGACAAGCCCGATGCCGCGCATGAGGCCACCGCAACGGGCAATCAGATCGAAACTCACCGGGACAACAGATCCTTCCTCAGTTGACGAGCTTGGTGGCGGAAAACTCGATCCGCCGATTGAGCGCCTTGTTCTTCGGCGTGTCGTTGGCGGCAACCGGATGATCCTCGCCGTAGCCGGTCGCCGTGATCTGCGTGCGTGGAATGCCCGCGGCGACAATGGCGTCGGCAACGGCTTGAGCCCTGCGCTCCGACAAGAGCTTGTTCTCGACAGGCGACCCATCGGAATCGGTGTGTCCGGAAACCTCGACCTTCAGGCCCGGGCACTTGCCGACGACACCGACGACCTCGGCAAGCAGCGGACGGCTTTGGCTGTCGAGCCGCGCGCTTGCCGTTCGAAAATAGATCGCTCCGGTGCGCGACAGCACCGCGAACCTGTTGAGGCACTCCTCGTCGCTGAAGTTGGACTTCGCCGCATCGGTGGCCACAGGGCCGACATCGGTGGCGCTCGCCGCGATGGTTTGGACAGCGGCCGGCTTGCTGCCATCAGCGGTGAACACGAAATCGAACGACACCGAAGCTGTCGGAACAATATTGGTCACGTTGGCCGCCTGCTGAAGTTTGTCGACGTTCGGCAGCAGCCCGAAATCTTCGACATGCACGGCAACAGGAGCCTCCGACGCCACCGACACCATGTTGTCGCTGATCATGGTGACCACGATGTTGGCCTCGAGGTCCTTGTCGACGCCGTGCATGTTGAGACGGAATGGAAGAACCGCTTTCACGCGCCGCTTGGTCGCCAGGTCGGCAAATGCCGCGGGATCCACCTTCGCGGTCAATTCAGCGGTCGGAAACTTGAATGTCTCGAAGAAAAGGAACCGCATGCGGACATTGCGAAGGTCGACCCCCGTATCGACCGAATTGAGGTCGAAGCTGACTTTGGCATCACCCGCCGAACTGAGGCTGCCGGAGATATTCCTGATCTTGTTGGTTTCGACGATCGTGTTCTTCTTGACCGACTGATAGGTGAGTACCGAAGCGGTCGGATCGAGCGTCCAGTTCGGCTGTGCGTTCGCACTTCCCAGGCCGGGCAAAAGCAACACGGAAATCGCAACGATCAAGCCAAGCGTCTCTATGGCGAGCCGGCTTCTTGACCGTGTTTTCCACCAGAATCCGACGACTTCGAACATGGAACCCCCCTGCCTATGACAACAGACTTCCGTATCGACATCACGACCATGCGGTGTCGATGGAGAGCATAGAACACTTGCTCTCGCTTGGCGAGCATCTGCTGATTGCGCGGTGCGCCATTTCCAGGTGACACGAATTTCGGATCCGCACACTGGCTAGAAAGCGACTTTGACCCCGAGTTTGGCGCCGACGGTGGAACTGTCGGACGACGCCTTGCCACGGACTTCGCCGTTGACGGTGGTCAACTCCGACACCTTCAGGTTGAAGCCGGTCGACAGCGCGGCGGAAAAATCGGCATCGTCGAAGTCGATCTCCCTGGTGTCGATTTCGGTCGTGTTCTTGTAGCCGAAACGCTGCTGCAATTCGCCCCGCGCATACGGGCTGATCACCATGCCGTTGCTTAGCGTGTAATCGCCATAGATGCCGGGCTCGAACTTGATCGCGCCAAAAGAAAGCCGGCTCTTGCCGAACTCGTTGCCGCCGCTGTCGGTGTAGGGATCGCCACGGAACGAAACGCCAAGCAGGCCGCCGCGCAGATCGAAACGGGTGCGCTCGCTCAGCTTGAAGATGTGGCCGACCGATGCCGTAACCGCATAGCCCTCGGTGTCATAGCTGCCCGTGGTGCCGAGCACGCCGCTCGTCACATCGCTTCCGCCAATGAAGCCGGAGGCGGAGACCAGCGCGTAGTCGTAGTTCTTGCGAAACAGCGCGTAGCCGCCGAACATGCCGGCCTTGTTGGTGCCTTCTCCGATGGCGTCAAATCCCCGGAACCCGCCGAGGTTGACATCGGTCGAGGCATAACCGGCGAAAACGCCGAGGTTCAGGCCATACTCATTGTCGAACTGGAAGTGTTTGGCGGCATTGAAATCCAGGCTGATGGCGGCCGAAAAATCATTGGCATCGAAGCTCGGGCCGGGGCCATTCAAACCGCCGCCACTGATGTCGTAGCCGTCATGCTCGGTATGAGCGAACTGGCCGGAGGCGAAAACGCCGAAGCTGGACGAAACCGGCACCATTGCCCCCCCGGTTGCGGGCGAGAGGTTGAGGTCAGCATCGAGCGCATCACGATTTATGCCGTAGAGGGCGTCGATTGCCACCGTGACCGCGCCGGCGTTGGTGGCGCTGGTGGGCGCCGCGGCAATACCAAAATTGGCCGGAGTAGCACGCAGGAACAAGCCGCCATTCGGGCCAGTTACGACCTCATAGGTGAAAAGCGAACCCGGCGTGCCGGGAATGCCCACGACGCTGAAGGTTCCGGAAATCGGTCCGCCGGTCGAGACGATGAGCGGGATATCGGTCGCCTGGGCGAATTGCGGCGTGCCCAGCAGATTGACGATGATGGTGTTGGCGCCTGTGGCGGAAAACGCGCTGGCAACCAGTTGATCCGACTGCAACGTCTGCTGGTTGATGTCGAGGCTGATCCTGGCGCCGTTGAGCGTGAGGCCGCCGAGCGTCAACACGTCGTTGGCTGCACCGTCCGTCATGTTGATCAGCGAATTCGTCGCGATGATCGAACCTGGCATGTTGACGTTGCCGTTGATGAACAGCGTCGAGCCGTTGCCAAGATTGAGCTGGTTGATGCCTTGCGTGCCGCCGCTGAAGCGGAGCGTTGAGGCGTTGGCCGAGAAATTGTCGAAGCCGGTGAAGTTCTGGCTCTTGCCGCCGGCAGCGAGGTCGGTGCCGGTGACGGTGCCGTTGGCGCCCGTGCCGCTGAACAGGACCCCGTCGGCAAGGTTGAGCGGATCGACCGTGCCCACATTATCGATGATCAGCGTGTTGGCGCCGATTCCGGTGATGCTGCCGCCAATCGTGCCGCCGGAGAGATGGACGTGGTCTGCGTCGATGCCACCCTCGATGGTGCCGCCCGAAACTGAAACCTGGTCGAATCCGGCACCGCCGCTGACACTGCCGTGGATGGTTCCGCCGGAGACGGCTACGGTATCATCGCCGTCGTCGCCAGTTACGTTCCCAGTGATGGCGCCGCCGCTGACGGTTATCGTATCGTTGCCGGTGCCGCCGTTGACCGAACTGCCGATGGTGCCGCCCGAGATGCTGATGTGGTCATCGCCGTCATTGCCGGAAACCGACCCAGCGATCGTTCCGCCGCTGATGGTGATTGTATCGTTGCCGAGATCACCGATGATTTCACCGGCTACTACGCCACCGGATACAAAAATCCGGTCGTTGCCATCATTGCCTTCGATGAAACCGTTTATCGTGCCGCCGCGCAGATCGATCGTATCATTGCCCGCGCCGCCGCTCACGGCGCCGCCGAGCGTGCCGCCGGTCATCAGGAAGCTGTCGTTGCCATCTTCCAGTCCGACAGAATCGACGCCGTCCCCACCCTCACCAAGATCGATCCCGATACTGGCGTTGCCCGAGATCGTGACGTTGTCGTTCTGGCTGCCGGCGAAAATCGAACCGTCAATCCTACCGCCGCTCACGTCATAGGTGTTGCCGCCGCCGTCGCCGAAAACCGAACCGGTTAAACGGCCCGCGGTCATGTTGAAAATATCGGCGCCGTCGCCGAGGTCGACGATGCCCGGAGACGCGGTCGTCCCGATGGTGCCGCCGTTGATGTTGACGGTGTCGTTGCCTTCGTTGCCGAATATGCTGCCGCCGATGGTGGCTCTGCCGCCGACCGTTATCGTGTCGTTTCCGATATCTCCATCAACGTAGAGATCGATCGCGGCATTGCCGTTGATCGTGATCTGGTCGTCGCCTGCGTTTCCGGTCACGTAGCTGTGGATCGCGCCACCGCTGACAACCAGCGTGTCGTTGCCACCGTCGCCGCTCAGACTACCTTCGAGGATGCCACCGTTCATGGTGAATTGGTCGTCGCCGTCGCTAAGCCCGATAGAACCTCCTCCTTCCGAGTCGCCGTAAACTATGGCGCCGTTCTTGATGGTGACGATATCGGCGCCGCCATTGGTGAAAACAGATCCGGTGACAACGCCGCCGGCGCCATCGACGACGCTTGTATCGCTGCCAATGGTGATGGTGTCGATGCCGTCTCCGCCGAAGACTGAACCGTTGATTTGACCGCCGGTCATCTCCAGCGAATTGTTGCCTTCGCCAAGGTCGATGTCCTGAATGCTGCCGGCCTGGATGACGACCTTGTCATCGCCCGCCCCGGTATTGAGATTGGCCATGACGTTGGGGCCGAATGGCTCGCCGTCGAAATCCCCATATGACATCTCAAACTGGTCGTTGCCGCCAAGGAGTTGGACGGTCCCCGCTCCCGGCTCCAAGGTGGTCGTAACCTCCGACGTTATCGGCGGCAGGCCACTTACGTCGGGCGTAGCCGTAACGTTGTCCAGGATGCCGCCAACGATGCTTACAATGTCGTCGCCATTGCCGTCATAATTGTTGACGATGACAGTCGACGAGCTGTTGTCTTGCCCTTGGTAACCCTTGAACCCTGTCGCGAATGCGCCGTTGATGTCCTGGACATTTCCCGTTGTTGTGCACTTGACCGTGACCGACGTCGTTTCGAACGTCGTCACGGCCGAGATGCCTGAGCCAACCGTTGTCACGGTGCCGCTCGCGGCAGCGGAGCAGGCTGCCGCGCCGGATATTTGGAAAGTGGATGCGGCCGCCAACGCGAGCAGCGAAACACCTGCCAACTGATAGGCCTCGCGCGGCACTCTCATTCGACTCCACCTTACGAGAAATCGATACCGTCACAAATTAAGGCAATTAAGATAGGTCCCCGACCCATCTGATGGGGCTCGTCGACTTGCTTGACCTTGAGTGTACGTGGCGGGCTGCTCTGCGGCAATGGTTAGACGTTCGCCCTCGGACCACTATAAGGCCATCTGTGGCGAGAAGGTCACTATAGAAAAGCTCGAAGCGAGCTGTTTACACCCATGTTCACAGTTCAAAGGGCACATCTTAGAGATCAGAATAGGCCGCGGAAACGGTCAGGTCTCCCGCATGAGCAACCTTGCGATTGTAGCTTGCCCATATTTCGCCGCCACATTGCTGCGCCCAGCGGTGACAGAAAGAAAAATCGGTGGGCAAATCCACGTCCGGCGTCACGATCTTTGAAAAAGGCGTCAGAAAGCTCTCGAACTGTGCGGTGTATTTGTTGTTTCTGTAGCGCGACCGGTTCACCGTTTCGGGCAGTTTCTCAATTATCGTCGTCACACAGTCGCGGGAAACCAAGAAGATGCCCGTGCCACATAGCGATACCCTGACAAAGCCGCCCATCTCTTCGCGCGGTTCGATGATGGTTCCGAGGAACTCCAGACTCCGCGCGAAGGCCTTGTCGAAGGGCAGTTTCGACAGCGAGTGGAGCTTGCGAAGATCGACCAGGCGCCGGGGATACAAAGTGCCGACCACCGGCTTGTCCAGCGCCAGCATCGCCGCGATGAGTTCAGGCGCAAAGCCCATGTCGCTGTCGATCATCAGGATGTGGCTGCAATCCGGCTTGTTGTAGTAGAAATTCGTCAGCAGGTAGTTCCGGGAAAACGGGATATCCGTGTACTCGATTTCCGACAGCGAGAAGGCGTAGCTGGACAGGCTCTTGTGGGTCAGGGCCGCGAAGAGGCTGCGAACGAACACGCTTTTGTAGGCTGCTCCATAAACCGGCAGCGCAAGGTTGATCTTGATCGGCATCGTGTCCTCCACAGTCCCGTGACTGAGCATAGAAACCCGTTTTCCCTATCTTTGACATGATTCTTGGTATAAATTTTTGCAGGCCTTTGGCGGCACGGGGTCCATACGCTCAGGCATGACTGTATTTGCGTGGGGTGCGCTTCGAAGGTTGCAAGACCAGGATTGACGCAGACCGGAACGGGCATACTGATATGACCCATTGCCACAAACTCCTGCTTCGCATCCCGCTGCTTCTGCTTCTCGTGCTTTTTGGCTCAGCTGGCGCTCGCGCCGCGGTCGAGCAGAACCCGTCGCCGCAGCCGCGCAACCGGCTGGCGATCGTCATCGGCAATTCGAACTATCAAAGCACCCGGCTAGAGCATCTCCCCAATGCGGCAAACGATGCCACGCGACTTTCGGAGAGCCTGAAGCGGCTGAATTTTGAAGTCCTGACGGGAACCGATCTCTCGACCGAGGGTTTCACCAAACTGCTTCGAGACGCGGATGCAAAGTTGCCGACCGCCAGTGCAGTCTTGATTTTCTATGCCGGCCATGGCGTGCAGTTGAATGGTGAAAACTACCTGCTCCCGGTCGATACGCCCGACCCCGAAAGCCTCGAAAAACTGGTGGCCAGCGCCATCAAGCTGAATGACGTCATCGCCAGGTTCGCGCGCCGGGACCGCCAGACATTCATATTCCTGGACGCGTGCCGCAACAATCCGCTCGGTCCCGGCGCCGGCGCGGGCAATGGTCTGGCGCAAGTCGACGTCGGTGAAAACACGTTCGTTGCCTTTGCCACGCAGCCCGGCAATGTCACGGCCGATGGCGGCGGCGAGAACAGCCCGTTCACCGTTGCGTTGCTGAAGAATCTCGAAATCCCCGGACTGAGCGTCTCCGACATGATGATCCGCGTCCGAAACGAAACCGAAGCATTGACGGTTGGCCGTCAAGTGCCGTGGGATCAATCGAACCTGCGCGAGCAGTTCTATTTCACGGAGCAGCAGGCACTCGATCCGGCACAGTTGAGCGCAAGCCTTTCGCGAATTCTGGCCGACCCCATCGCCAAGAAGAGATTGCAGGTCGAGCTTGCCTCCAGCGACCTGCAAACTGCCGTGCTCGTCGTCGGGCAGACGTTGCGGTCGGTCGAGATTCCGGCACCGTCAACCGGTGCACCCGAGCCGGTCGGCACTCAGGTCGCCAATCTGTCGCGAGCTGAAAGTGTTGAAGATGCTCGCCAAAACGTCGTCTCCGGCCTCGAAACCCTCATTGTCGGCGCATCGCCGGGCGAAGCGGAAAAGGACAAGGCTGGCGATCTTGCGCGCAGCATCCAGACGGAACTTCGTCGCGTGGGTTGCTACCGGATGCAGGTTGACGGCGATTGGGGCACCGGCTCCATCCGCGCCCTTACCGACTACTACAGAAACACCAAACAGGTCGCATCGACGACCGAGCCGACCGTCGGCTTGCTCGGCGATCTCTTCCTGCGCTCCGGCAGAATCTGCAAGCAGCCGGTCATCGTAAAGGCCAAGCCGGCTAAAGTTGCGTCGGAAGCCGACCCCTCGCAAACCAGCTCCGGCCGCAAGGCCGCGAAACGGTCACAGGCCGCCCCGCAACGCCCCGCAGCGCCCCCGCCGGACATTGGTGCGGGCATAGGCATTGGTGGCGTGTTCTAGGGATATTGGCGGTCAGGCGCGCTTGGTTACTGCCCTTGATTTCCTGACCGACCCACCATCCACCGTCAGGTTGCGCCTAGACAATCCAATCGTGCAACGAGTAGGCATGGATGTAGTCGATCTGCATCTCCGCAGGTGTCGCAAGCCCGTCGGCGGGCGTTCCCGCGATGCCGCCAACCGCGAGATCGACCAGCATATACATCGGCTCGTGCATGTCGGCAGGCGTTGCGGCATGCGCCACTTCGACGTTGTCGAAATACCAGACGAGTTCGTTTTCCGTCCACAGCACCCCGTATTTGTGGAACCCTCCGGTATCGGCGACATAGGGCGTGGAGGATACTGTTGTGTGCGTTCCCGTCTCGTTCGTGTGGCTTGTCAAAAGGAGCTTGTTTGGATCCTGACCGGTCATCTCTATGGCGTCCAACTCCGGTGGCCAGGAGCCGTCCGCCGGCAGAAGCCAGAAGGCCGGCCATGCGCCCTGTTTTTCGGGCATGTCGGCCCGAATTTCGAAATAACCGTAGGTCTGCGCGAAGGAGTCGTGCGTCGTCAGCAAACCTGACGTGTATTGGTAGTTGTTTATGTAGGGTTTGATAGCGTCTGGGGCCTTGGCGGCGGTAATCGTGAGAACACCGTTCTGGATATTGAACGGCTTGACGGAACTCGTCGGGGCATAGTTGGCATCGATATACCATTGAAGCTCGCCGTTGCCGGTGAGCGAGCTGCCGTTGGCGCCTCCCCACCAGAAGTTCGTGTTCCAGGTGCCACTCGAGCCATTCCGCAGGTTCAGTGTGTTGAACTCGTCCGCGAAGGTGAGTTGCAGATGCGACCTGTCCAAGGCGAGATCGAACTGGCTCGCGGCGAACTGGTCGATCGTCTTGTTGGCGAAGACGAGAAACTCGTTGCCGGATAGATCAAGTCGGACATTCGCTCCCGACTGGACCATATTGGCGTGCACCTGGTCGAAGGAGGTGAAGCCGTAGCTCCCGACGCGCACCGTATCGTCGGCGCTGAAGTCCAGGATCAGGTCACTGCCGTTGCCGGGGGCGACGATGAAAATGTCCGCCCCGGAGCCGCCCTTGAGAACGTCGTCGCCCTTCAAACCGTCGAGCGTCTGTTGGCCGGAACCGCCGGTGATGATGTTGTTCAGCTCGTTTCCGAAAGCATATTGCTTGTCGCCCGTGACAGTCAGGTTTTCGAAATGCGCCGGGAGCCTGTAATTCATCCAGGTCGAGATGGTGTCGACGCCCTCGTTGGCCAGCTCGACCGCCTTGTTCTTCGTGGAATACAGATAGTAGATATCATCGCCCTTGCCGCCATACATCGTGACGCTGACGTTGCCGTCGCCATAGAGCGAGTCGTTGTAGATGCTGCCATAAAGCGCCGGGCCGGAATTCGTGGCCGAGTACCATTTTGTCGAGGATCCGCTGTAGGCGAGTGGAACGCCATAGGCGTTCAGGACGGTGGTCATTGTGGTCTTGCTCCTCGACTCGATGCCAGCCCCAGCATCTATGGAGGGGACGAGAAGCCAATGTCTTTTTTGGTCTTCGACTTAGGAGGGTTACCGAAAGCTTAACGCCAGCTCACTGCTGTTCCGCAAACGCGCGATCACCATCCCAAGCCCACAAAGCCCTGCCCGCTGGATCGAGTTGCGGCCGCACGCGGCTCACCCCACTCGTCTCGGTGCGGCGCCCTCGCCTGCTCTAGGTATTCAGGATGGAATTCCTGTATCCTTGGACGTCTTGAAGGCGATTTGCGATCACCTTGCCGACCGCCTCCGGGCTGTGCACTTGAGCCATGTAAGTCCGGGCGCGCTCGCCGACCGCGGTGACGGCCTCAATATTATCCGCAAGTTGCACCATGACCCGAGCAGCTTCGTCTATGTCTGGATCGGCCCATTTCTGCCCCTCGATGAAATACGGGTATTGATCGGGCTCCACGCCGATCAAACGGTATGGAATTGGAAAACCAGTCTGCGTGCTGACAAAGTCCTTGCTTCCCGAAAAGTCCGTTGCAATGACCGCTTTGCCCATGGCCATGGCTTCGGCAATTCCCAATCCAAAACCTTCCGAGCGATGCAACGAGATGAAGACATCGCATGATTTCGTCAGGCAATAGGTTTCGGCACGAGTCAGAATTTCGTCAATCAAGACAACCCGCTTGTCGGTCTGCGCCAGGCCACGAATTGAATTCAGAATTGCTCGTTTGTGCGGGCTATTGCCCATTGTCTTGATGATCAAGGAAACCCGCCGATCGCGGTCCTGTCCGAACGCGCGAAGATAGGCCTGCAAAACGGCATCCGGGTTCTTTCGGTCCGGGTAGGACGAAAAATCGAATGCAAACAAGAATGCCGTGGAATCCTTTGGAATCTGGAAGCGTTCCCGGTTCGCCTCGATGTTGGGCGGAACGGATATGGCCACTGGAACGTGCACGACGGGACGGTCCGTACCGGCTATGAACGCGTCGCGGACGAAGGCCGTCGGGGCCCAAATCTCGTCCACATGCTGCAAGCTGGTCAGCCATTGCGGGTGGATCAGAGGCAGTTCCCAGAAAGGCCGGACGATATTGTATCTGTTGTGCAGAACACCGACGCCGACGCCCTGAATGGTTGACCCCAGCATGTCGGCGTTTACGCAGAAAACGTTCACCATTTTGGACGGCCGCGCAGCGATGCGGTGCGTCAGGGCTCTGTCCCTGTGCGACGAAAGAACCTGCTCGTCAAAATTCGTGACATCGTAATTGATGCCCGCGCTCTCAATCGATCGGGCGAGCGAACGCATGGCTTCACCGACGCCCGTCTCTGAAAAAGGGTAACCGATGAGGGATAGACCAGGCGCAAGCGTAGCCTGGGTTGTCGTATCGAAATTCGTGGGCCAGGCACGCCTGAACATCGCATCGAGAAATTGTTTTCGCCTGGCCGGCGGCACCATTCTGTAGAGCCAGCGAATGTGAGGTTGGGCTCTTACGAGAGTTCGATAAGCACGACGCGCGACACGCGCCGCGATCATCGAGGCTTGTTTGGCGGAAACGTCCGCCACTGCGTTTGGGCCGGTCTTCGCAGATCCAAGTTGGCTCATTCTTTCGGCGACCGTTTTCGTGAACCTGGGAGGGATTCCGGCCGACGTCGCGCCGCCGGACATATACCAGTCGGCATAGTTGATCTGGGATCGTCCCTCCTGGAGGGGGAAGTAAGATTGCAGGTCGCGCCTCGTCGTCCAGAGTGCGTGCGCAAGCTGCGTGACCACGCCACCGGGGTTGGGCCTGATGTCGGCTGGACGGTCGAGATTGTCGGGCATCAAGGCGAAGGGATCGCCCTCGAAAGGTTCGAGCTTCTCGCGATAGACAATTCGCGCCAGGCTCGGAATGTCGGTGCCATCGGAAAACGTCCCGAAGCCATAAGGCACTGCAGAGAACCTGCTTGCCCCATAGGCCTCCAACTGGTCGTGATAATCGGCCAACAGGTTTTCCAACTCCTTGGTCGACGTTGGCTTCCACCGCTGCTGGTGCTTTGAAAGGACACTCTGGTCGCCGGGAGTGATCCCGCTAAAATGAAAGAAGGCGAGTGGCGAGCCGTTGACCTCGTATCGTTCACTCGTCTTTTTGATCGTGCGGGTATCGAGGTTCCAGTACGCCACGTTGTAGGCTGGATCGCGCAAGATGTGCGTGCCCGAGCAATAGGCCGGCCACAGGTCCATGAACTTCTGGTCGACGAAAATCCCGTCGCTCAGGCGATTGGCGACACACTCGTTTCGCAGGCGCGTCTCCCACCATTCCAGCAAGGCTGACGTCTCGTCCGTCCTGGCCAGGGCCAGAAATCCCAGATTGTAAATCCCGGCTTGCATGAAGGTCAGGTCGTTTGGGCCTTCGGGATGGAGGTTGGGAGCCAGCGCATGCGGCGTCAGGACGGACGTCGCCCCCTCATCGAACGCCTGCAAGATCTCGTCGAAACGGCGATAGGCAAGGATGTCCGGATCCAGGTAAATGACGCGGTCAAAACCCTCGGCGAAAAGCCGCCGGAATACAGTCGGCTTGATCGCCGTGTTGAGCTCCATGACGTCGTAACGAAAACTGAAGGCGCGACGATCGGGCAGATCGAGATCGTCGAAGAAGACATGAGCGTCGAACTCGGGAAAGGCATCCTTTTCCAGGTCTTGCCGACGTGTGTCAGCGATGGCAAGTATGCAGGAGAAGTCTGGATGGTGGCGAGCAAACGAAGACGCAAGCGCCCGGGAATAGTGGAGATAATTCCAGGACGAAATCGTAAAAAACGCATTCCTCATGCTTAGCCCGAATCTTCCTTTGCCTTCGCGTCAAAACGTTGCCATAGCGCACGTCAAGGGCAATCCACAATCGCAAGGGACAGGCTGTGGCAAATAAGACTGCGTTGATAACGGGCATCACCGGGCAGGATGGCGCCTACCTGTCAAAGCTGCTGCTTGACAAGGGATACCGTGTGGTCGGCTCCATGCGCCGTACGTCCGGCATCGGCACATGGCGCCTGCAAGATCTGCAGATTCTGGACGATATCGAATTCGCATCGATGGAACTGACCGAAGATTCAAACGTGCGTGCGGTGCTGGAGAAGATCAAGCCCGACGAAATTTACAATCTCGCGGCTCAAAGCTTTGTGGGCGATTCCTTTACACAGCCCATCTACACAACCCAGGTCACCGGGATCGGTGCATTGAGATTGCTTGAAGGCGTCAGGACCGTTGTCCCCACGGCGAAATTCTATCAGGCTTCAACGTCCGAAATGTTCGGAAAAGTGCAAGAGGTTCCGCAGTCCGAAAAAACCGCTTTCTATCCGCGCAGTCCCTACGGCATCGCCAAACTGTTCGCGCATTGGACTGTCGTGAACTACCGGGAAGCATACGGGCTGCATTGCTGCAGCGGCATCCTCTTCAATCACGAGTCGCCTTTAAGGGGCGTGGAGTTTCTCCCTCGAAAAGTGACGCTTGGCATGGCCAAATACGCATTGAGGGGCGAAGGGCCGCTGCGGGTCGGAAATCTGGAGGCGAAAAGAGATTGGGGCCACGCCAGGGACTACGTCGACGCGATGTGGAGGATGCTGCAAACGACGACTGTGATGGATTTCGTGGTGGCGACCGGAAGAACGCACACCGTTCGCGATTTTGTCGAATTGGCCGCGAGCGCCTGCGGCATCTCCCTGGACTGGCAAGGAACGGGGCACAACGAGATGGCCATAGACCGAGCCACCGGGAACGTCGTTGTATCCGTCGATCCGGCTTTCTACAGACCCTCGGAAGTCGACCTTCTTGTCGGCGACCCTTCTCTTGCGAAAGAAGTTCTGGACTGGAGTCCCACGGTTGGACTGGAGGATCTGGTCGCCGAGATGGTGGAGGTCGATATGCATCGGGTCTCCTCGAACCACGTTTCCGGGTTTTAGGAGACCGGGGGACGCTCTAGTACCCCCATAGCCCAACCAGATCGCGACCGGTCAGGTCGCTGGCCATGGAAACTTCGGTCGCGAACAGCTTTTTCAGATCGCCTGCAACGTCGTCGGCGATTTCCGTTTCGAAGCCTTCCGCGCGATTGTCCCAGTACTTCTGGCTCACCCTGACGCCGAGAAACTGCTGCAATTGCTGCTCCCATGCCCCCTTCTCGCGGACCGGGTGCGGGCGGATCAGGTCCTCATAGATCAAGACCAGTATTTGCTTGCGCGGAAAGGATTGATAATAGCGGCGCAGATGCCTGCCGTAGAAAGAATGTTCGATGTTCATGGACGCAGAATACCAGGAATTATCCTGCGCTCTATGACTGGCGAACCCAATCAAGCCATTCCTGATATACGAATTTATGTCCAGGCTTAGTTCCGGCCCCAGCGATGCGTCGATCTTTCCCTTCATGTGCCGGTACTGCGAGATCACACGGCTGACCGGCTCTCTCAGAGTCGCTATGATCTTTGCTTGCGGATTGTAAGATCTTATGCGCTCCGCCACCTGCGCGCTTGAGAGATAGACGGGCGAAATGTCGGCGAGATAGCGGTGGTCGACCGCCGCCTTAGCGAAGTGCGTATCGTATCGAGCCTCGGTGACGTCATCGTCGATACCGAAGCCGTTGATTTCCTTCTCCTCGGGGACAAAGACGTCTCGCGTGGCGCCGAGCATCCTTGCAAGGCTGCTGGTGGCAGTGCGCGGCGCGCCGATACCAATCAGATTTGCCCGCCCCGATGTGGGCGTCTTCAACGCTGGCAATCTTGCCTCCCGGGAACGCCGGCGACCAGGCTTGGCTTCAACATTCCTAATGTTCCTGTTGACGCGCCATGGCGATCATTGTCGAGCACCGCGCGCGCCACTATGAGCTTCGATGGAAAGTCTGATGGGGAAAATTATTGGTGACCGCGGCAATTACGGCCCACGTCCATAGCCAGGCAATTTCGACGCCGGCTTTCCGGCGCATTCGCGCTCGCGATGTCGCAATGGCGCTGCTGCTTGGGCTCCTCTCCCTGTTCGTCTACAACGCTAATATGCGGTCGATCACAGCGGCGGACAGCTATGCGGCGCGCTACCTGCCCTTTTCAATCTGGCAGAATCACAGCCTGACCTTGAATCCAATTCTAACCACGGTGGCTCAAGGACGAAAGCCTCCGGCAACGCCAGAGAAGGATGGCACTGCTCATTGGATCCTGAAGATTGGGGGAGACCGATATGTATCAAAATTTCCCATTGTCGTTCCTGTCATCCTCTCCCCGTTCTATCTGCCGGCAGTCATTTATCTGAACCGCCATGGTGGCGATCCGCTAATGTTCGACCAAGTCGCCCGGATCATGGAAAAGCTTTGCGCTTCTTCGCTGGCGGCGGTGTCCGTCGGTTTGCTCTATTTGCTCCTGCGGCGGCGGACCGATGAAGGGTTGGCCGCCATTCTGAGCCTGCTTTACGCATTTGGCACGACGACATGGGTCATCAGCAGCCAGGCCCTCTGGATGCATGGGCTCGCCCAGCTGTTGGTCGTGGCCACCATGCTTTTGCTCACCGGACCGGGCACGACATTGCGGGTCGTTCTCGCAGGGCTGCTTTGTGGGCTTATCGCGGCCAACCGCCAGCCCGATGCCATATTGGCGGCAGGTCTGGGTATTTATGGCCTGTGGTGGGCTGGCCGGATGAGACCGTTTTTCGTCTTGTCGGGCATGGTCCCGGTCGCTTTGACCCTGGCCTACAATCTCTTGATCGTCGGCAATATCGCGGGGGCTTACGCGCTGCATGTTCGGCCCGGCGATTTCAACCACGACATAGTGGGCGGCATCGCGGGCCTTCTTGTCAGTCCGACCCGAGGGCTCTTCGTCTTCTCCCCGTTCCTGCTGTTCGTTCCCATTTTTTGTCGTCGCGTCGTACTTGAGCGCTCAGGACGAGGGCTGACGATAGCCATTGGCTGCGCCATGATCGTGCAAGTGTCGTTCTACGCCATGATCGATTGGCGGCAGGGCATCTCTTGGGGCCCCCGATGGCTCACCGACATGCTGCCCATGCTGATGTGGATGCTGCCACCTGTCGTGAAGGCCCTGTCCCGGAACGGGCGTGTGGCATTCGGACTTGCATCGCTCGTGGCGATCTCGATCCAGACGATCGGCGCCTTCTGGTATACCGGCATCGCCGACACGCCCATCGTCACCGCTCACGGACCGGGCAGAATGCAACCTGCCTGGGACGTCCACAACGCAGCGTTTGTCGCCGAACTCCGTCACCCGCATGTCCAGGCCGACCTGATCGTCGATCTGCATGGCAACATCGATGCGGTGAATGTCCTGCCCCCCGGTCAAGGCACCGGCGGTGAAGCAGGCAGGCAGCTTGAGGTCCTCGGATGGGCGCTCACCAACAACCACTCCCCCAGCGACGTCGCCGTTCTGATCGATGGCCAATGGGGCGCCGCAACGCGGGAATTCTTTGCCAGGACCGATGTCGAGAAGGCGATGGGCCAGGCGAGCCCGGCTGGCTGGCGCATCACCATTCCAATCGACCAGGTGGGTCCGGGTGAGCATCTGTTGGCGGTGCTGGTGCGCGCCACGGAGGGCGGCGAGCCGCGTCTCATGAAGCAGACCTCCTTCGTCCTGGCGCCGGACAATGAGGCGCTTGAGCATGTGACGGATCTTCCAAGTGCGGCGCGGCGCGCCCGGCAAACGCTCGCAAGTCATCAGCAGGCCGGCGGCTATTGGCTGACCTCCTTTACGAGCGCGACGCGATTTGAGCAGCCGCGCCAGGAAATGAACACCTATCTCAATGCCGTCATGCTTGATGTCGCCGGCCCCGTGGCCGAAACCGCGGGCGCAAGCGACATGCTTGCAAGGACGCGCCAGTTCCTGGCCGCTCAGATCGAGCCGAGCGGCCTCGTTCGATATCACGGTCGACCAGATGCGCCGACGATCGGCACTCTTGGCTGCGCCATCACGCCCGATTCCGATGACACCGCCCTGGCTTGGCGGGTCGCGCCGAGCGAAAAGAGCGAACTGCTGCAACCCGCGCTTGCCACGATAACCCAGTTCAGACGGCCTGACGGGCTCTACAAGACCTGGCTTGCGCCACGGGACAAATACCAATGCCTCGATCCCGGACGCGACGCCAATCCGGCGGATGTCGGAATCCAGATGCACATATTCCTGTTTCTCGAACAGGTGGACAAACCGGCCGCGCGATCGCTGTGCGAAGCGCTCTCGAAAAAAGCGGGCGACGACGACATCTGGGTCTACTACGCCGGTGCGCCGCTCATGATAAATCTGCGGTTGGCGGACCTGGAGAAGGCCGGCTGCTTGCCGCAGTTCCCACAGGCGCAACTGCGGACCGACATTCCCGGACAAGAAATCTGGCTGCGCGCCGCCGACCAGCTTCGGCAAATGGACAGCCATGCCGGCTCATATGCTGCCTATCAACGCACGGCCGAACTGCTGACCGATATTGCTGCGGATGACTTTTCCTTGATGAGCGATACGCCTCCGCTCCTGTATCACAATGACCTTACAGCGACCGTGAAACGATTCTATTGGTCGCAAGATTTCGGATATGCGCTGTGGTTGCGGCTCTATTTCGAGAACGAACGTATGCTATCAAAGCTTCCTTGTGGTTCCGGCGGCCCGGAACAAAAATGTGGTGAGAAGTGACGCAAATCGCGAGCGACACAGTCGGTCAAACTCGCCCCCGGGCGACACAGCTGTCCCGTTGGCTTTCTTGCATCCGTTTCGATGAAGTCGCGGCGCTTCAGGCCACTCCGATCATCGGTGCGGTCCTTTCGATCGGAGCGCTGTCAGCGAGCCACGCGCTGACCGTAGCCATTTTGATAGCCGGCAACCTGTGCCTGATGGCTCATGTGTTTGTCCTCAACGACTGGTCGGGAATCGACGGAGATCTCAAAGACCCGGACCGAGCCAGCCGAACATTCGCGGCAAAAGGTCTGACACGCAGGGAAGTCGGCTATCTTGCCGGCTCATTGCTGGCGATCAGTCTGCTCCTGTTTGGGCTGATAAATACGAGGGCACTCGTTGTTGCAATAACGGTAGCTGGGCTAAGCGCCTTGTATTCCAGCCCGACCCTGCATCTGAAGGGTGCGCCGCTCTTCAGCTCGGCCCTGCATTTTATCGGCGGTTGCATGCATTTCCTGCTCGGCTATGCGGCTTTTGGCGCGATCAACGCACAGGGCCTCGTCGTCAGTTGTTTCTTTGGGCTGGTATTCACCGCCGGTCATTTCACGCATGAGGCGCGCGACTATGACGTCGACTTGCTCAACGGCATACGGACGAACGCCGTGGCGTTTGGCAAGACCAGGAGTTTTGTCGCAGGCCTCGTGCTTTTTATCTCGGCATATGCGCTCATGGTCGCGCTGGCCGTGCTCGGATTGGTTCCGTTCGCCCTCGTCTTTGCCGCCGCATTCATTCCGGTACATCTGTGGGCTTCGCGCCGCGCCATGCTGGCCGGCCTGACGTCCGAGAGCCTCTATCGACTGCAACGGTGTTACCGCGCGCTCTTCGCCACCATTGGCATCGTTATGATCGCGATGGTCGCTTTGTCCTAGCCGGCAGTGTCGGGTTCCACACAACAGGCGACTTTCCGGCCTCGAGGTTCCATGCTTTCCGTAATCGTACCGGTCTTCAACGAAGCAGTCACATTGCCGCACGTGTTGGCGATGGTGAGCACAGCACTTCCCGCCGTGACGAAGGAAATCATCATCGTGGATGACGGCTCCTCCGACGGCACCCGTGAGTGGCTCAAGGCCAATTTTCCGACCGGTTCTCGCTGCGCCACGTCCCTGACCGTCGACATCGACGGAGGTCTGGTCTTCACCGAGGAACCGGAGATTGCCCGGGTCACCGTGCGCGTGTTCCATCACAACAGAAACAGCGGAAAAGGTGCCGCGCTGCAGACCGGGCTGGCGGCCGTTGAGGGCGACGTCATCGTCATCCAGGACGCGGACCTTGAATACGATCCTGCGGATTGGACCGTTATGTATGACCTTATCGTCAGGCGAAAAGTTGCAGATGTCGTCTACGGCTCACGCTTCTATGGCCGGCCTCATCGCTCGCTCTATTTCCACCATTATCTGGCCAATCGCTTCATCTCCCTGGTGTTCAATCTTCTCTACAACCAGACGCTGACGGACATCGAGTGCTGCTACAAGATGTTCACGCGAGACGTCATGAGCCGGCTTCGTCTGACCTGCAACGACTTTGGTTGTGAAATTCAGCTCAGCGCCCAGATCGCGCTTGCCGGCCGCTGGCGGATCTACGAGATCGGCATCAGCTATTTCGGCCGCACCTACGAGGAAGGCAAGAAAATCGGATGGCGCGATGGGGTCAGGGCAATCTGGTATCTCGCCCGCTTCCGGCTCTTTTCCTGAACCACCGACGGCGGCGCAAACCAAAACATGCGCCGCAAACAGTGAGCTTTTTACCGTCCGCTTTCGACAGCGGAGTTGATTTTTTCCAGCTCTGCCGCAAGCGTCCTGGCATATTCCTGGGTCTCAGCCCGCGACTGTTCGAGGCTTCTCGCATATTCGGTCGCGGCTTTGTTCGCCTCCCGCAACTCGGCCACTGTGTCTTCCAAGGAGCTCGTGTAACGCGCCGCCTCCTCGGTCTGGGCCCGCGACTGTTCTAGGCTTCTGGCGTATTCGGTCGTGGCGTCATTCGCCTCCCGCAGCTGAGCCACCGTCTCTTCAAGGGATCTCGCGTAACGCGCCGCCTCCTCGGCATTTTTCGACCGCTCTTCCAGGGCGACCTGCAAGCTGTGCACATATCGGCCAACCTCGCCCTTCAGGGCATCGCCGCTGGCGGCCTCCTCGGCCTGGGCCCGGGACTGTTCAAGGCTTCTGGCGTATTCGGCCGCGGCCTCGTTCGCCTTCCGCAACTGGGCCAATGTGTCTTCCAGGGAGTTCGCGTAACGCGCTGCCTCCCTGGCATCTTTCGATCGCTCTTCCAGGGCGACCTGCAAGCTTTGTACATATCGACCGACCTCGCCCTTCACGGCATTGCTGTTGGCGGCGATGATCGCCTGGGCGGTGCTTCGCTCGAGTTCGATTTTTTCCAGATGCTCGATGCCAATCGTCACCAGGCTTGATGGAAATTCGCCTTCCTGCCGCCTGATCCAGTCGGCGCTTCCCACGGCCACAACGGCCAGCGACACGCCGTCGAAAGTCAGTCCCGTCTGCTTTGCCACGGCGCTGGCATGGCCAAGGCCATCCCGGTCCTGAAAAAGAATGACGTCGAAGTGCTTGGCGCGGAGGTGTCTCAACAACTGGATCGTTGAAGCCAGAAAGGGCGGCTGGTCCAGCGGGCCGTCTGCGTCGAGATGTTCGATGTCGAAGGAATGGTTTTCGGCAAAGGCCGCGAAGGCATTCTCGTCCGCCTCGGTAAATGCGCCGATGTCGACGATGGAAACGTCGATGCCGGCGGCTATGGCGGCGCCAACCGCGGCTCTCGCCGCGCCGTCACCCTGGACAGGCTTCCAAAACAGGTCGCCGACAAGGCATATTTTTCGCTTGCCCGCGCCCCGACGCATGACGCGTAGGCGGCCTGACGATCGCGGCGGCGCAGGCGGATGCTGAATGCCGGCATAGACATCGTCGAATGACTGCTTCACCGCGCCGAAAACGGCCGGATCAGGCACGCGGCCTTCGGCAGCGCCACGCAGTTCGGAAAAGATCGGCGCGATCCATGCAGACCACACGCCCTGACGGCAATCCAGATCCTCGGGTTCTTGATGGTGCCGCAGTTCCCGCGACAGAAAGCCATTGATCTCGGCAGCGGCATCCGGGATGGATCTTGGCCACGCGATCTTGAGTTCATCGCCGAGGCGGCGGGCGACCGACCTCCAGTCGTCCAGCAACGTCGAATAGTCGCAGAACGCCCTGTCGACGTCGCGCGTGTGTTCCTCGGCGGCCAGATTGTACCGCAACCACAGCAGGCCTCCCCGCTCCAGAGGCCAGGATTGCCAGTCACCTGCGAGGCTCTGTCGCTTCGCCAGCGAAAGCGCGACTTCCATGGGATTGCGCGAGATGACGACCGCGACGCACCGTATTTCCAGTTTGGCCAGCGCGGCGCGCCACAAGGGAAAAAGGAGCGAGATCCGCGGATCCTTCAGCACGAAGAGCGGATCGTCGCCATATTCATCGACGATCAGATCTTTCAACCTGTCGATGAAGGCTTGTGCCGCGGGCCGTTGCAGCCATTCGCTCGACGGTCCCTGGACATCGTTTACGGGCGATTCCGCCAGATCCAGGATCTGGTCGTTGAGGCGCACGGCGGCTTCCGGCTCCCAATGGCCGATCTCGTTGCCCAGACCCGCTGGGTTGAGGTTGCGCGGCAGGGAGGCACCGAGAAGGCTGAGCATGCGCGCCAGCGCGGACGTGCCGCTGCGGTGCATCCCGACGACAACTATGGCGGTTCTGCTGGTCATAAGAGTTCCAAGGATACGCGTCCGGCACCAAAAGGCGATCGAACCCTGCGGAGGGACGGCGCCATGCGCTCCCGATTGCGGTCGGGGACATCAGTTGAACTGTTGGCAACGATGGACCCCGCATGCATAGTCGCCGCCTGGCGCACATAACCGGCATGTGATGTTCGGGGCAAATTTTTGTCTCCTAATAGAAGCAGGACTTGGATTGGAGATTAGAGAGATGCACTCCAGAGCACCAGTGACCTCCGGTGACCAAGACAGAGCCCGCGCGACCGTTTCAAAGGTGCCGCATTGGCACCACAAATTTGAAGTGTACCCCGGCGTGGTCACGCCGGGCTCCTACGATCCCCAGTTCCTGCTCGAAAAACTGCGATTGCCTAAAGATATGACCGGCCTGCAGGTGTTGGACATAGGCCCGTCGGACGGCTTTTTTTCGATGAACATGGCTCGCCGCGGAGCACAGGTAACGGTGGTCGATTATCGGGCCAAGAATGGCCATGGATTCGAAGCCATGGAGCAACTTACCGGTTTGGAATTCGACTACCGGCAGATGAACCTGTACGACATTCCCGGCTCCGATATTGGCGAGTTCGATATCGTCCTGTTTCTAGGTGTTCTTTACCATCTGCCCGATATGATGCGCGCGCTGAACATCGTTGCGCAGCTGTGTCGGAGCCGCCTGCTTGTTGAAACGCAGTTCGAACCGGAGCTGATGCCCGGCGTCGCGGTCGCGCAGTACTACGAAGCAGGGACACTTGCCGGCGACATCACCAATTTCTGGGTCCCCAACAGGGAATGCCTGTTTGCCATGTTGCGCGACGTCGGCTTTCAAATCGATCGGGACGAGAGCTGGGGCAAACGCCTTCTGGTGGACGCGTCATCAACCACCATGGCAAGGACGAAGATGGGCCTTGCCTATGGGCTCGTACCCACCTGAGGGATCGGCAGCCAACATCGATCAGTGCGGCCGCACGGACTCTCCCACAGGCGACCCTGAAGTCATTTATCGTTTGTCGTCCGCTTCCAAATGTGTAGCAGCCACCTGCTACCAGCGACCGGAACTCTGGTGCTATATGTTATCGATGGCGAACCTCACCGAGGCGGTGTAGGCTCACCTCAAAAGAACAAGAAGTGAGCCGTACCCTCGGCCAAGCCCGAGCGAATCTGGGAGGATTCATGGTTGAGATCATCTCCAAGCGGGATGGCCCGCGGCGCGAGGACGTCCAGGTCAAAAGGCTGATCGAGCAGAACCGCTCGACCATCGTTCGCCTTGCCGACCAGATCAGCGGCGGCGGCTATTCAGCTTCCAGGCAGCCACGCCAGCAACCCAAGGCGGAAGGCCTGATCATCCATGTCGGCGGCAGCGTGGCAACCGCCTCCGAAGCGAGCCCGTCCATCCGTGTCACCATGAACGGCCGCGTGATCTCCAAGGATCAGAACACCGGCCGCCAGCTTCATCATATCGGCGACATCCGCAACCGGGACGGAGACCAGATCTTCGTCCTGGCAACGAAACAGAACGGGTTTTTCTCGCCCGTCGACGAAACCATCGCGCAGGCCCTTGCCGATCTGGATGGATCCAGGGTGACCACGACCTATTCCGAAGACCAGCTTGCCGCCGACATCGGTGCCAAACTCGGCATCGACTGACGACCGGCGTTCGGGCGTCTCCTGCACGTCCAATCCGCGACAGCATACAGAAATGGCATACCTCAAAGGTACTGTGATGGCTGAATGAGACACGCGAACGGCCCCGATCAGATGAAGACCGATGCACTTCCGGCGCGCGCTTCAATGGCCACCGGACAATTGATCCTTGATAACATCGACTATGACGAGCGCGCCACCATGCGCGCCTGGGAGAGTTTTCTCTCCGACGAGCCGACATGCGCCCGCGATCCGGTCCACGTCCGCTCGCTGATCCACGATTCCTGGTACCGCAGCGCCACCGGCGGCATCAATGCGCAGGGCATCGAAGCGCCGCTGAACAGCGATCGGAACGAGATCGAATATCTGACCCGCGCCAATGCCGAACTGCTCTCGGCGGCGAGGCGGTCATTCGCGTCGCTTGGCCAGTTGCTGGACGGAACGGGAGCGATGCTGGTGCTTGCCGACAGCGATGGCGTGCTGATCGACGCCATCGGCGACAAGAAGACACTGCATGACGGCATGGACATCCATCTGGCAGTCGGCGGCAAATGGAACGAGGATGCCGTTGGAACCAACGGCATTGGGACCGCGCTGTGGACCGGCGAACCGATTTTCGTTCACGCGGCCGAACATTTCTGTGCCGGCATCAAATCCTGGACCTGCGCCGGCGCGCCGATCCGCGATCCCCTGGACGGCAAGATCATCGGCGTTGTCGACCTGTCGGGCTATTCGCCGATCTTCCGGCCGCACAACACGGCGCTCGTCGCCGCCACCGCCAGGCAAATCGAAAAGGCTCTCGCCGAACAGCAGCAGGAGCAGCGCACGCGCCTGCTCGAAGCCTTTATTTCCTCGGCACCCAGCTACCGCCGGAAAGACGGGTTGGTGATCGTCGATCATCGTGGCCGCGCGATCTTCTGCAACAACGTGCCCAACGGCGACGCGACGGAGATGATGGACGGCCCGATGGAGCCGGGCCGCGGACGTTGGCTCATGAACCTGCCGGCCTCCGGCTCGGAGACCGATCTTGCCAACGCGCTGCCGGCGCACCTGCGATCCTGCCATGTCACGCCGCTAAAGCTGGATGGCGACCTTCGTGGCGCGGCCTTGGTGTTTCCCTCCGTACCGGCTGTCTCGAGCATGACGGTGATGCGCCGGGAGGGGGACAAACACCTGCGGGCAGCCGCGGCGATGATCATCGGCGAAAGCGAAAAATTGCTGGCCGCCGTCGATGTCGCTTCCCGGGTGGCTGGATCGAACGGTGTCACCTCGCTGCTGATAGAAGGCGAAACCGGTGTCGGCAAAGAGCTGTTCGCACGGCTTGTCCATGCCGGCAGCCGGCGCACCGAAAACGACCCGTTCATCGCCATGAACTGTGGCGCAATCACCAAGGAGCTGTTCGGCAGCGAATTGTTCGGTCACGTGGGCGGAGCCTTTACCGGAGCTTCGCGGGACGGCAAGCCGGGCATCTTCGAACTCGCCAATGGCGGTGTGCTCAGCCTTGACGAAATCGGCGAGTTGCCGCTCGAAATCCAGCCCTTCCTGTTGCGTGTCCTTGAGGAGCGCGTGGTTCACCGCATCGGCGACTCGAGGGGCCGGTCGGTGGACGTGCGACTGGTCGCCTCGACCAATCGCGATCTCAAGCAGGAAGTCGCGGCCGGACGCTTCCGCAGCGATCTCTATTACCGCATCGGCGCGGTCTCGATTCATGTGCCGGCCCTGCGTGAGCGCGGCGACGACGTGCTCTTGCTGGTCGAGCATTTCAATCGTCAGATCGCAAAACTGGCGGGCACTGATCCCCTGGAGTTCTCAAACGAGGCACTCGACGCGCTGCTGGCCTATCGCTGGCCGGGAAATGTGCGCGAATTGAAGAACCTGGTCGAGCGCCTGCACATACTGGCGCGCGACGGCACGATCGGACTCCAGGACCTTCCCGAAGAAATCAGTGCGGGCAACCGCAACGCAATGGCCATGCACAGCGACCATCCCACGGCCATGCTCGAAGCACCCGTGTGTACATTCGAGGATGGAGAACGCCAGGCGATCAAGAATGCGCTTGTCGCGGAGGGCGGCAATCTCAGCAAGGTCGCGCTGAGGCTCGGCATTTCACGGCCGACGCTTTATCGCAAACTCGGCCAATACGGCATCCGGCGCGGTTTCCTCTAAAGCGCGTCGCGGGTCACTTTTGGGCGACATGCACTAGATCCAATCATCGGCAAAAAACCCGCGGCATTCGCGCCGCGGGTCGGGGAAAGTTCGGCGACCGAAATCGCCTTCAGGGAACGATGACACCGCGGCCGGTGAACCGGCGGTTCTTGAAATCGTCGAGCGCGGTGTTGATGCTGGCGAGATTGTATTCGGTGTAGTGCATCTTCACCTTGCCGTCGGCGTTGAGCTCCATCAGTTCGACAAGCTCGGTGAAATTACCGACCAGGCTGCCGCCGATGTTGATCTCCTCGATGACGAGATGCGCGGTCGGTACGTTGATGTTGCCGCCATAGCCGACGACGAACAGTTGCCCGCCCTTGCGCACCATCTTCCAGCAGATGTTCTCGACACCGAGTTCACCGACGAAATCGATCACCACATGCGCGCCGCCGCCGGTGATCTGGCTGACTTCCTCGACAATGTTTGGTCCGCCATCGAGGACGAAGTCGGCGCCAAGGTCCTTGGCCAGCACCCGCGCTGCAGGTTCGCGATCGACTGCGATGATGCGGCAACCCGAAATCGCGTGCAGCGATTGCAGAGCGATATGGCCAAGCCCGCCTATGCCGAGGAGCACGCAGTAACTCCCCGGCCGCAGGAGCTTGGCGGCGCGCTTGGCGGCGCGGTAGGCGGTGATCCCGGCATCGGCCAGCGGCGCCACCTCGATCGGCGTGATGTTGGCATTCAGCTTGATCAGCGAGCGTTCGCTGGTGATGAAGTATTCGGCGAAACCACCATTCATGCCAAGGCCGGGGAACTGGCCGTTGTCGCAATACATGTCCTCGCCATGGCGGCAGTTGAGGCAGATGCCGCAGGAACGGAAGGGGTGGCAGATCACCGCGTCGCCGCGCTTGACCGATCGGACGCCGCTGCCGACCTCCTCGACCCAGCCGGCATTTTCGTGACCCATGATATAGGGCAACAGCGTGCCTTCGGGGTCCATCGTCGGCTTCCACACCCCTTCGATGATGTGCAAATCGGTGCGGCAAAGGCCGGCGGCGCCGACCCGCACGATCACCTCGTCGGGCGCGGTAATCGTCGGCGCCTTGACCTCCTCGATCTTGAGCCGAACATTCATCTTCGGGTCGTATTCATAGAGTCTGGCAGCTTTCATCGTCGTGTCCTTTCAACGTCGAAATCGTTGCGTTGCAATGTTGCTTCAGGCGCGGCCTAGCTTTTCCGAGCCGCCGCCACGCGCCGGTCCGGCCGTCGGATCCTCGTCCTCGGCGAGATCGCCAATCAGCGTTTCGGTGGTCAGGATCAGCGTCGCCACGGAAGCTGCGTTGGCGAGTGCGGTGTAGGTCACGCGGACCGGATCGATGATGCCTGCCTCGAACATGTTCTGATACGCGCCGGTCGAGGCGTTGTAGCCATAGCCGCCATTGATGCGGGTGACCTCGACCACCACCGCTTCGGGATCGGCGCCGGCATTGGCGGCGATGCGCCACAGCGGCCGCGACAGGACCGAGCGCACCAGGCGCACGCCCTCGGCGACATCGCCATCGACGCCGGCCGCCACCTTGTCGAGCAACGGCGCGATCTGCGCGAGCGCCGAACCACCGCCGGCGACGACGCCCTCCTCGGACGCGGCGCGCACCGCATTCAAGGAATCCTCGATCAACTGGATGGTCCGCTTCTGCTCGACCGGCGTGACACCGCCTGCATAGAGGATCGCGGTACCGCCGGAGAGCTTGGCCAGGCGTTCGCGCAGCTTGTCCTGGTCGATGTTGGGCTGCGAGGCTTCATACTGGCGCTGCACCTGGGCGCGGCGCGAAGCAATTGCGCCGGGGTCGCCGCCGCCGCGAATGATCGAGGTGTAGGACGAACTGGTCTTCACCCGGTCGGCCGTCCCGAGATCCTCGGCGGTGACGTCCTCGAGCCGGCCGCCGAGATCGCGCGCGATCACCCTGCCGCCGGTGATGATGGCCAGATCCTCCATCATCGCCTTGCGCCAGTGGCCATATTCCGGCGGATGGACGACCAGGTACCGTCCCGGTCCCTGCTTGCCGAGCAGCGTCACCACCACCTCCGGCGACATTTCCTCGGACACGACCAGCAGCGGCCGGCCATCCGCGTCGGCAATGCGGCGCACCGCATCGAGCTGCCCGGGCTCCTTGATCTTGAGGTCGGTCATCAGGATGTAGGGCCGTTCGAGCACCGCCTCCATCTTCTCCTGGTCGGTCACCATGTGATGCGAGAGGTAGCCGCGTTCGAAGGACATGCCCTCGACGACATCGAGCGTGGTCTCGGTGGTAACGCTGAAATCGGTGGTAATGACGCCTTCGGCGCCCACCCGCTGATGGGCTTCCGCCACCAGCGCGCCAAGCTTGGTGTTGGTCGCCGCGATATTGGCGACCGAGGCCAGGATGCCGTTGCCCTTGGCGGGTTTGGCGGAAGCCTTGAGCGCCGCCACCACCGACGCCACGGCAAGGTCGATGCCCTTGCACAAATCGACGGATTTCACGCCGCGCTCATTCGCCTCGACGCCGCCCTGGATGAGCGCGTTGGCGAGCACGATGGCCGTCGTGGTGCCGTCGCCGGCGATCTCGTTGGTCTGCATCGACACTTCGCGGACGACCTGCGCACCCATGTTCTCGAAACGGTCGTGCAGTTCGATCTCGGAGGCGATGCTGACACCGTCGCGGGTCACCATCGGCGTGCCGATCGGCCGGTCGATCATTGCGTTCATGCCTTTGGGGCCGAGCGTCGGCTCGACGGCGGCGGCGAGCCGGAAGACGCCACGGGCGAGAGCACGGCGGGCCTCGGAATTGTGAAGCATTATCTTGGGCATGATTCCTCCTTCCGCCTTACGGGCGGGTTGTTGGTTGGGGGCCTCGTGCGAGGGAGGCCGTTGCTGTCAGCTCTGCTTCAGGCGGTCGGTGCAGTCCTGGCCGGCACGCGATCCAGAATGAAATCGACCAGCGTCGGTTCGCCGTCGACCACATCCAGTTCCTTGTATCTCGTCTGCTTGAGCCCCCGGCACAGCGCGCCGTTGAACTCCATGTTGATGCGCACACCGCGCAGCTCGGCGAGATGAGCACCGAGTGCGCCAGGCGGTATGGGCTGCCCTTCCCAGGTCACGAAGACGGGATCGTCCGCCCGGCGATCGGGAAACCGCTCGAGCAGGGCCGCCCTGTATCTCGGCTTCTGCTTGGTCGCCTCGCCCGGCTCGAACCGCGCGACGTCGTATGCCGGCAGGTCCATGCCGAGGATTTCCAGATCAGTCAGGCCGTGCAGCCGCAGGCCGCGCAAAACCGCCTCCTGGCGTCGCTTGAAGGCCTTCATCCTGAAGGTCTCGCGCAAGGCGCCGAGATCCTGGTCCTCGGCAAGCACGGCAAAGATGTCGCCGAATGTCTTGCCGGCTTCCATGCCGCGATTGACCTCCTCCGCGAACATGTGGTCGTGCAACTTGACGCGATAGGCCGGCGCCCAGGAGAGCTGGTCGAGCGCCTTGCGGACGCCGTCCAGCATCAGGAACGCGAAGTTGGGCGAACACCAGTAGGTCGGCAGGCGGAAGTCTATCTCCACGCTGCCATCGCCCTTCACCTCGCCCCGCTCGACGAAGCCCATCTCGGTGATGGGTTCGTCGAGTTCCGGGTCGTTAACCTCATCAAGGCGCCGCCAGAGTTCCTTCTCGCGGTTCCCGGAAACGCTGGCGGTTGCCATGGCCCCTACTCCGCAGCGATGCTGAAGGGCGTGCTGGCCAGCGCCTTCTTCTTGGCTTCGACGTCGATGTTGTAAAGACGCGCGGCGTTGAGGCCGAGGATCTTCTCCTTGATCTCGTCGGTCAGCTGCACGCCCCGTTCGGCGGCGATGTCCTGCGGGATCTGATAGGCCCAGAATTTGTCGACCAGCCAGCGCGGCGTCCAGATCGCGTAGTCGGAACCGAACAGGATCTTCTCCGGCCCGAGCCAGAACAGGAGCTCGGCAATGACCTCGCCGAAATAGCGCGGGCGCGCATGGATGAACGGCAACGCCACCGCCAGGCCGCCATAGACGTTGGTCTCCTGCGTCGCGATCCAGCAGAAATCGTCGAGGCGCGGCAGGCCGCAGTGCTCGACAATCCAGTTGAGGTTCTGGAAATCCGTCGCCGCATGGTCGACATCATGGACGTCGAAGGCGTCCTTCGAGAGCGGGATGATCGTCGGACCCTTGTGGACGTGGATGTTCCTGATGCCGAGCTTGTCGCAGAGTTCGAAGCATTTGTAGGCATCGGGATCGGTGAGCTTCCAGCCCTTGGAAGCGCCGTTCCATTCGGCCGTGTACATCTTCACGCCCTTGACGTTGTAGGTCTCCTTGAGGAAGTGGATGTACTCAAGCGCCTTCTCGCCGTCGCGCGGATCAAAGGCACCGTTGACGATGAAACGCTCGGGATAACGCTTGGCCACCTCGGCGTTGCGCTCGATCGTGTTGAAGCCGTTCTTGTAGAAGTCCTTGAGATAGGTCGACTGGACGATCGCCACATCGTCGGGACCGTCGATGAACAGGTCGCGATAGAGATCGTCGGCGCTGTACTTCTCGAACTTGCTCTTCTCCCACAGCTGGTCCTTCGGGCTTAGGCCCGTGTGATAGGCATAGAAGCACTCGATGAACTGCTTGCCGTGGATATTCTTCTGGTTCTCCGGGCTGCCGTCCCAGAAATGAGTGTGGCCGTCGACCACGAAAATGTCCTTGCCTTCCGGTGTTCTGTACATTGTTGCCTCCGCAGCAATCGCGTTGATCGGTTCGGCGCGCCGCTTCCGGCGGCGCGCCGGATTTTCGTGGCGGCTATTCGATGTATTCGAACATCTCGTCCATGTTGCCGAACAGGATCACGGTGTTGTCGTCGACGCGAACCATGCGGCCGTAATGGGTGGAGGTGTTGACCTCGAAGGTCTCGGCCGAAATCTCGCGGCCGAGATATTCGCCGATCGCGTCCATCTTGAAGATCAGCTTGCCGTCGCCGTCGATGCGGATCAGCGCCGGCTGGTAGGTGATGGTCACCCCCGGCTTCTGGCCCATGAATTCGGCGATGGCGCGAGCCTCGACCGAGTCGTTCATGGTGACGCCGCACTGATGCGAAATCGTCTGCTCGAAGGTGATGTCCTTCATCGACTTGAAGATGTTGGAATGGGTTGCGTCGCGTGCTGCTAGTGACATGACAAGTTCTCCTGTTTCAGCGCTTGAGGCCGAGTTCGCCGAGGATCTGGCCAATCCGCTCCTCGGATTTGGCGCGGACATCCGCGAACGCGACCGGCTTGGAATGCGGCATCGACCAGATCGGCTGCAGGCCGGTGGCTGCCTTGTCGGCGAGCGCGCCGTGTTTCTTGACCCAGCCCTGGAAGAGCTTCTTGTTCGCCGCGCCATGCTTCTCGTCATTGGCGAGCATGTGGATGAGGTCGATTGTGTTGGCGAGGTTGCGCTCGTAGTCGGCCTCGGCGGCCGAAATCACCGCCGGCGTGATGAAGTCGTGGTTGGCGGCGGCGATCTGCATCAGGAAGCCGGAGCGGAACACTTCGCCCACCAGCGGCTCGAAGACGATGTTGATGGCGAAATACTGTTCGAGATAGTCGGTCGCGCCCATGATGGTCTCGACCGCTTCGCGCGTGCCCTGCCAGTTCTTGTCCTCGAGCCAGGCCTTCTTGCCGAGTTCGTCGTCCCAGCCGGGAAGGTCCATGCCGATCTCGGCAAGGTAGAGCGTGATGTCCTGGGCAAGCCTGAGCTTGTAGGACGAGTTGGTCAGCGTCGCGTTGTTGATCATCTGGGTGTAGCCGTAGCGCTGCGCCTGCATCAGCGAGGTGCCGAGCCCGAATTCGGCGTGCTTCCAGGCGCCGAGCTGCGTCTGCAGGATCTTGACCCAGGCCTTGTCGAAAGTCTTCGGCGCGCCCGATTTGCGGGCATTGTTGATGACGCTCTGCACCATCGTCTCGATCTTCGACTGGCGCTGGTAGTGCGTGCGCTCCCATTCCTGGTCGGGGGCGCGGAAGGCATGCCAGTTGGAACTCTGCGCGGCGGTGTTCTGCTTGACGTAGGCGCCCTTGCCGTCGGCGAAGGAGATGATCCAATCCTGGATCAGGTAGCGCTCCGGGTCGGGTTGAACGTCGACCGTCATGTCCTCGTAGTGGGTGGCGCGCTGGCCTTTCGGGTCGAAATACCGGTATTTCCGGCTATCTGAATCGGCGAAGATCGCCGCGCCGGCGGCTCCGGATCCGACTGAACTCGAGGTTGCAGGCATAGTCTCTCTCCCTTGTTGCAGTTGTGGTTGGCTTGGCACGGCCGCCCTCAATGGGCCGGCGTTGCACCTGCCGATGTGGTGAACTTGTCGAAGAAGATCCGCTCCGTTTCGAACCCGTTCATGAACAGGACCGGCTGCAGCGCATCGATCATCGGCGGCGGGCCACAGGCATGGACATCGCCCTGCCCGTCGACCGCCAGTTGCTTGAGCTTGGCGTCGACGCTCTGGTGCACGAAGCCGCGTTCGCCCTGCCATTCGGCGTCGTCGTTCGCGTGCGACAGCACGGGAATGAAGGTGACGTCGGAATGATTGCCGACCAGCTCGGCGATCCTGTCGAGATAGAACAGGTCGTTGCGGGTGCGGGCGCCGTAGAAGAAATAGACCGGACGTTTCTCGCCGCTCTTCAGGTGGTCGTTGAGGATCGACCAGATCGGCGACATACCCGATCCGGCGCCGACCAGGATCAGGGGTCCTTGCCGTTCGTCGCGGCGGAAACAGGTTCCGTAGGGTCCGACGACGGTGACCTCGGCTCCGGCCCTGATGCCTCCGGAATCGAGTTCTCCCGAGAACTTTCCCTCTGGGTATTTTTTGATGATGAAGGAGAGTTTTTGGGTTTGGTCCGGCGTATTTGCCATGGAGAACGAGCGCGTAATCGTCTCCCCTTTTTGCGTGGTAACCGTGATGTCGACATATTGCCCCGCCCAAAACTTCATCGGGGAGCCGAGTTCGATTTCGATGCCGCGAATGTCGTGGGTCAGCTGCTCGATGCGAGCAATCCGGCCCTTGTACGTTTTCACGGCGATCGCTTTCGCCAGAATCTCCTCGTCGTAGTTGAGAAGCTCGACTTCCAGGTCGGAGTAGGCGATGCAACGGCACAACAGGACGTGCCCGCTCTCCTTCTCCATGTCGTTCAGTGCGAAGGTCGAGTATTTCAGCATGTCGACTTCGCCTTCGAGCAACACGCTTTTGCAGGCCGAGCATTGCCCTTCCTTGCAGCCGTGCGGCAGGGCGATGCCCTGGCGGAACGCGGCGTTGAGCACCGTTTCGCCATTCTCGACCTCGAATTCGACGTCGACTGGGCTGAGCCTGACCGTGTGGGTTTCCGACATACGGACCTCCAGTGAAAGGTAGGGGCGGGACGAACCCGCCCCCCTTTGGCCTGATCAGTTGCAGGGATTGATCGTGAAGCCGGCCCGGTATTCCGCCAGGTGCTTCTCACGGTCAGCGGGCGACATGGCACGCAGCGCGTTGAGCGGCGATCCGAGCGTGTTGCCGCGCACATCGTCGAGCGTCCACATCTCCTTGTCGTCGAAACGCAGATGCGGCTGCGGAACCAGCGTCTTGCCGTCGGAGCGGACGAAGTTCAGGTCCTTGATGGCATCGGCCAGATCCCAGCCGTCATAGAGCGTCTCCCATTCGCGCTTGCCGCTGAAGCGGCCCATCGCGGGTGTCGGACGGCCCTCATACTCGTCGGCGAAGGCGACCGTGGCGGTCCAGCGATCGAGCTCGTGGGCGAAGGTGTAGAGTTCGCCGTTGATCTCGCCGACCACCATGTCCTCGCGGATCAGGCAGGGAACCAGGCAGGACCAGCAGCGGTGCGGATAGACGTAGCCGACGTCGCTGTTGAACAGCAGCACCTTCTCGCCCTTGTGGCTGAGCTTGGCGTACCATTTCCAGAAGTCGCCGAACTCGGCGTACCAGCCCGGATATTTGTGCTCGAACCACTCGAAGTCCTTGTCGGTCTGGGCTTCGATGCGCCAGAAATTGACCGGCCAGCCAACCGCGAAGAACTGTCCGACCTTGTGGACGTAGTTCTTCTTGGTGATGCGTTCCCAAGCGGCCTGGACGTCGTCGTGATGGACCTTGATGCCGTATTTCTCGAGCGGCAGCATGTAGGTGCGGTAGTAGTCCTCATAGATCCAGCGGTGCCACATTTCCGCGTAAGACTCCTTGTTCTTGTCGCGGTTGGTGGTGCCGTATTCGATGAAGGTGCCGATGGCGGCATCGACGATCGCGTGGTTCTGCCAGAAGGCGTAGCGCAGGTCGCGCTCGAGCAGCAGGTGGTTTTCCGGTTCCTTGAGCGCCGCCATCAAGAGTGAGTGGCCGTTGCCGATATGCCGGCTCTCGTCCGATTGCACCGACAGGAAGACGGTCGGAAGCGCATAGTCACCGTTGCGGGCGGCCTCCGAAGGCATGGCAACGAACAGCGTGTTGGTGAAGGCGGTTTCGGCCACCACGGTCAGGTACATGCAGGCGGCGGTCATCGTGTCGCCGGTGATGAAGCCTTCGGCGAACTGGCGGCCGATGGTGGTGGCATAGCACTTTCCGAAAGCTTCCTCGGTGATGTCGAAGCCAGCCGGATCGATGTAGTTCTCCATGTACCATTTCTTCAGGTTCATCTGGATGGTCGAGTGACGGAACTCGTCGATCATCTGCATGGTGAAACCGGTTCGGAGTTCCTCGCCGGGTGCGATACGGGCGACCATCGCCATCGAGCGGGCGGCGGAGATTTCCGGGAACGGAATGATGGCAAGGAAGAGCTTCATCCACTCGACCCAGCGCGGTTCGACGTTGCGGAACATGTCGCCGCGCAATGCCGCATCGAGCGCGCCATAGACGCGGTTGTCCTTCTCTTCCTGCATCGGGAAGTAGGACCGCAGGACCTGCTTCATCGGATCGCGCGGCGTCTTGTTAATCTTGTAGTCGGTCGGAAATGTCATCGCTTCCTGTACGTAGGAAGGATTCCAGCCGAGATCGGCAATCTTCTTGGTCGCCTCGCCGACGGAAATTCCGCGTTGCGAGGTAATCTTGTTGAGCGTCAGAGACGTCATGGTCATAAGCCTCCACCAGGTTTGGGCCGTGGGTCCCTTGACCCCGGCATGAAGCGGCACAAAGCACCGCCAGTGAGAGTGCGAACGGCATGACAAAGGGTTGCGCATTCAGGCGCGACTCATGGTCCGGCCATTCAAGTGGATCGCGGCAAAGGTTTTCGAGGCGTTTTGGCAGAGACCCGCGACGCCAACCGCATGTGCGATGGGCGTATCGAAACGCTGCTTCCTCCGTTCCTTCGTTCTTTTGGCACCGCGCCAAGCGCGATGGGCTTCTTGTGAAAATAATCAAAGCAAGCGTCGTGCCAGTTTGAAAACGAGGTCGGCGGCCAGCGCCTAAAACAAGATCGCCATCTTTTCGGCGTATGAGCGGACGGCAAACTGTAACGTTATTTTACAGATGTAACTTACGACTGTAATATTAATCATATATTCGCAACTGCAATATATCTAGTTAGCAGCTGCAACAAATACCAAAAATCTCAGGTCACTATTTAATTCTTCGTCTTTCTCTACTATTTGATGCCAACGGCCCATGTGCGGGCCTGGCGCTGGAGAGAGACCATGCCGAACGATAAGGACAGGAGCGGGCCGCCTCGACCGATGTCCAGCCATGCCGACGGCGTCACCGGCGATCTTGTCAAGCTGATGCCCCGCGATCTGGTCTTTGTCATGCGTTTCATGGGCGAGAGCCAGCACCGCCTGCAGAGCCATTTCCAAGACTTCATCCGGGCCGAGCTTGCCGCCGGCGGCGTCACCACGGAGACGCATCCGATGATCCATCTGTTCATCGAAAACCATGCGATCCTGCTGCGCGACTTCGTGTTTTCCGGCGTTTCGCTGACACGCCAGTTCCGCGTCGACGAGATCGAGCGGCTGACCGGCGACACGACATCGATGATCCGCGTCGATATCTGGGACCAGATCAAGAGCCACATCGAGACGGCCGAAAGACAGTTCCAATCACAGGCCGGCGCATTGCCCAAATTGCTGTCGGCTTTCGAAAAGCCACCCGGGCCTTTGGGGAGCGAGAAATGACCGGCGGACCCGATACTGCCAGGCGTGACGCGCTGCTTGCCCGCCGGCTTGATCTCGTCGCCGGAGTCTCCGCCCTCACCGCCGAAGCGATGCGGCTCAACCAGAAACGCGCCGGCATCGAAATGGACGTACTGCGCCTAGAGCTGGAAATCGGCAGAAGCGGCGCCAACGCGCAACTGGTGCAGGATTTGCATGAGGCAGAGCGAAGTGCTGCGGTGATCATGCAGGCATGCACGGCTTGCGAGGACCGCATCGTCGCGGCCGAAGGCGACATCGAGGACGTTGATCGCCGGCTTGCCGCAACGGCGAACGAGAACTGACGGGAGAGATGGCATGAACCAGCAGACGATGCAGAACCTGACCTTGTTCGACCTTCTGGCCCGCGGCTGGCAGCGGCCGTCGGCGATCGCCGATCTGCGCTTCAGCGCCGACGGTTCGGCTGTCGCCTTCACCTCCGTCGACGGCACCGTCGCCATTGCCGCGGTCGCGGATCACGAGCCGCCGGAGTCGCGGATCAGGGTGAGCAACGATCTCGGCCAGACGACGATCCGCCCCCGGGAAAAGCCACCAGTCCCATTGATCGCCACGGCGGCGTTCGGCGATGGCGACGTCCCCCTCGCCGCCCATGCGCATTCCGGCTTTCTGGTCGGCGCGGCCAGCGGCGAAGCGTTGCCTTTGACCGCCGGCGGTGAAGTCGCGGAACCCCTGGCCAGGATCGACGGGCCGATCGTGGCCATGGATCACTGCGCCCGGGCGACGCTGACGGCCGTCAGCAACGGAAAGGATGTCTTCCTGTCGAGCGGCCAGGGCGCGGTGAAGCTGAAACATGCCACGACATCGTCCATCGACGCCCTTGCGTTCTCGCCTGGCGGGAGACACCTCGCCTGCGGCCTTGATGAGGGGCTGTCGATCTGGTCGGTCGAAGGCGACGCTGCCTTGATACGAGACATTTCTCTTTCATCGCGCCCGGTATCGATCCGCTGGAGCGGCGACGGGCGTTGGTTGGCCTGCGGGCTTGAGACCGGCGGCTTTGCGCTGATCAGCCTGGCCGATGGCCGAGCCGATATCGTCGCGGGATTTCCATCGCCCGTTCGGACGGTGTGCTGGAGCGCGCCGGCAAATGCGCTGTTTGCCTCGGGCGCGTTCCGGATCGCCGGCTGGTCGATGACCGCCCCGCCATTTGGCGGTGAAACCTCGGGCGCATTGGAGACGGGTCGCGCCGGGCTGGTTCTGGTCGAAGCGGTGGCGGCGCACCCCGAGAAAATGCTGATTGCGGCGGGCTACGCCAACGGCCGCATCATCGTCGCCCAGATCGGGTCGCGCGGCGAGCTTCTCGTCAGACCCCTGGGCAGCGCTGTCACCGCTCTCGCCTGGTCCAGTGACGGACGACACCTGGCGATGGGATCTGTCGACGGCACCGCCGCGATCGTCACCTTTCCCGCGCAGATGTTCAAATAGCGGACGCAGTCCACATGAAACAGGAGGATGACATGCAGACCGAACTCACCGCAGAGGACGAGAGCAAGGACGAATTCTTCGAACGGCTGGCCAAGCTGTCGGAAGAGATGGTGGCCAGGCATGGCAAGGATTTCAGCATGGGCGCGCTTGTGCTGGCCGCCCGCTGGATCGCCGAAAACCGGGTCGGCAAGCTGAAGACCAACTAGGCTGGCGGGACTGTCCGTTCCTCGGGTGACGAGGCGATCCCGTGGAGCGGAGCCGCCGCCGTTGCCACGTCATGATTGCAGCGTGCCAGACGGCGAGACCGTTCATGCTGCCTCTGCCGCTGTCTGATGCCAGGCGGTTCGCTCAAACGCTGTCAACGTGCGCCGAGCATGGACCTTCGTGGCGCAAACCACGGCAAGTGCGATGAAGAAGAGGATGCCCGGATCGGCGCTGCCACCCGACAGTGAGCTGGCAATTATGCCGGCGATGGAAGCATTCCTGACGCTCGTCACGACCGCTTCGGTTTCCGGATCCACCCATTCCCGCATCCGTCCCAATCCGCTGACCAGGACGCCGAGCAGGATCGCCATCATCAGCGATCCGAACAGGCCAAGTTGGGAAAGGACTGCGATCGGCCAGCTCGATGCCCTGGAACTGCCGAAACCGACACCAAGGCCGCTGGTGTCCAGGAAGGACTGCAGGCTCTTCATGTTCCAATAGGTGCGCTCATGGCCTGAGGCAGAATCCGCTTTGTTGATGATGGTGCTGTTGATCAGCCTGACGAAAGGCTCCAAGGCTCCGGCATGGTAGAGGCTGATGCCCATGATGGCGACCACGCCTATCGCCATCAGAGCGGTTACCATTATGTCCTCGCGCTCGACCCGCCCCCTGAGGACCGAAACCAACATCGAGAAGGCGACCGGAAGGCACAGGAGAGTAAGACCGACGTAAGCGGTCGATGAGGTCGACAGAATGGTCAGGAAGAGCAGGACGCCCGCCAGCCACTGGGCAAGGCGTGACTTGGTCTTTCGCCAGTAGGTGTAGCAGAATGCCAGGCAGGCGAGGGAAACGCTGGCGAACGAAGAGGCCTCCGCAAATGGTCCCGTGATCCGCACGAATCCTTGCTCGACCGCTTCGGTTATGAGTGCGTAATTGGCGGTTCTGATCGGGGCCAGCAGGTCTCCCGCTCCTGCATTCTTGCCGATAAAATCGACCAGCCCCATGCCCGTGTGCAGACCGCACCACAAGAAGAAGCCGCGGCGGACCTGGTCGATCCTTTGAGAGTGGAGCAGCAGCACACAAAGCGCGATGGCGGTGAGCCCGCCAAGAATGAAGTAGCCCGTCTGTGAAGTGTTGGCCGAAACCGGGGCCAAGGACGCTTCGACGACAGCGCCCCGGGTTTTCGACTGCACGAAGACGGCGGTCTGTCCTGCGAAGAATCTTGGAAACAGCCATGCCCCGATGATTGCGTAAGCCATGAGGCTTGTGAGAACCCAGACCGGGCGGATGCTCCCGAACACACTTCCAAGGTCGAGCCAGATGCGCCGCCTGACTGTCACGGCCATGACGAGCAGGGCCGCAAACATGGTGTAGATCAGCGGAGACGACCCTCCTAGAAAGGTTAGCGTCACGATGGCGGTCGCACCAAACGCCTGGGACGCGATCAGGCCGATGATCAGCATTCCCCTGGAATAGCGGGCAACGGCCAAAATCGCCGCGCACACCAGCAGCCCGACCAAAGAGACCTGCATTGTTGATCGAGCCTCCCGCTTGGTTTGGCCCTAGACTCTGCGGACGCAGGAAGCCGTCCGACCACCCATCTTTCGGCAGATGGATATCGCGGGCAAGAGAGCCAAAGGACGTAGCCTGACACCCGCATCCGCAGGACGTGCAAGTGCTCCTCCCCGGGTGGGTGCCGAAGCGTGATCGTCCGCCCGGCGTACGCTCAAAGGTTGAATAGCTGAATGTCCCGGTCACGGCTGCTGCGTTGTAAAATTCACGGCGGCAGATCGGAGGATATGAAAGGAGTGCCTTTTCGTTTTCGAGCGAGGGGTGACAAGCAGGTCGGTGGGCTTCTTTGTTTCGCGATGGCAGTCCGGCCTACGCCTCCTGCAAACGGCTAACCCTCGGTCCGCGAACGCCTACTAAAGAACGCCTCGACCAAAGAAAATAGTAATCTTACAGTACGGTTGCAGGCTTGTTTTTGCTTTCAGTTGCAAAATCCTGTGTTAATGATGAAATTGTGGGAGCGCTGGGCAAAGGGCGGGTTGTTTGAGTTCCAGCACCAGGAGGAGAAGCGGTATGACCACTCAGGTTGTACAGAGCGTATTCGGTCCCAAGCAGGTCACGAAACTCAAGGAAGTTTACGAGCGGGCGCGGGTAGTGGAGGCAAATTATCCCGAGTCCCACATTGCCAGCAAAGCCGCCAAAAGGCTTATAGAGGCCTTCGAAACCGTGATCCACGTTGACGGGACGGTTCTGGATGTGAAGTGGCTCAGCGAGGCCAATCCCCAGGGAAACGCCTGAGACCAGGCCCCGTCTTGGGGTCTGTAAAGCTATATAGTGAAGGACTTCATTTCTCCCACGTCAGCCTGCCCGCAGGCGGATCCTGCTTGCCGTTCCAAATCAACCTCTTGGGACCTGGCTCGACGGCGGGTTCGCCGCGTGGAGCTGCGCCATGGGAATGGCCGGGCCGTCCCATCCAAGGTCTCGCAGCGCTCGGGACCCACTGTGTACGTTTCATACACAGACTTAAAAATTTTACCGAAAATTAACCTAAGTTAGAGACTGCTTATGGATAGCCCATAGACTGCCCAAGCTGCTGTACATGTCGGCAGCCAAGAACTGCTCAAGGCTCCAGGTTGGGGTAACGGCCTGAAGCTTTAAAATGGGTTGGGTATCAAACTTTCAATTCAAGAGATGAGGGGCTTTGTTGGGCGCCGCTAAGCGGCTTTCGTTGGGGAAAGGGTGGGTATAAGTATGGGTTCAACAGTAGGACTGCACAACTACACTTCGACAAATCAATCGGGAGTTCCGTCTAGCGGAATAGAAAATGTCCACGAGCAGGCAGGCAAGCAATACCTTCTCATGCTGGACGGAAGGGCACTAGACCGCGAGTGTCTTGCATCGGCCCTTGAGGATCACGAACTCGGCATGGCGGTCGTCGCCATGGGTTCGATCGAAGAATGGCGCATGAAGAAGGGGGCAGCCCCTCCACTTGCAGCTATACTCTTCAACCTTGGCGGCCGGAAGGTCACCGATCATGGCATCGCCGACGAGATCAGGCATATTTCGTCCGAGTTCAAGTCGGTCCCCGTGGTCATCCTGGCTGACACCGAAGACCTTGGACAGATACTGACGGCTCTCGAATGCGGCGCACGCGGCTACATTCCGACCTCGGTCGGGATCGACGTCTGTGTCGAGGCGATCAACCTTGCGGCAGCGGGAGGCATCTTCGTCCCGGCGAGCAGTGTCCTTTCCATGCGGCACCTTATAGGTACAGGTAGCCGCGACACGCAGCCTTTGACGGGCATGTTCACGCTCAGGCAGGCAGAGGTTGCCCAGGCGCTTCGGCGCGGCAAGGCGAACAAGATCATCGCCTACGAGCTGAACCTGCGCGAAAGCACCGTGAAGGTCCACATCCGAAACATCATGAAGAAATTGAAGGCCAGCAACCGCACGGAAGTGGCCTACAAGGTCAATGATCTCTTCGCAGAGGGAGCTCTGGCCGAAGAGTGATTGCAAACAACAAGACGACCCGCCTTGGGTGAACCCTGGCGGGTCGTATTTGTACCGCACTACAGATTCATTCAATGACGGCCGATGGATTTCCGTTGCCTTGAATGGCGTCGGGAGCCGTCCGAGATATACGGTCGCGCTCCGACGCGGATGCCCCTAACTCCCGGCAGTGTGCCGGAGGTGGACATTTGCGGAGTGCTCCGAAACGCCTGCATCCCTAGCGATGATCTGGTTCCGTAGCACCCTGAAAAGCTGTTCCATTTGCTCGGTATCAGTCGGTGCCCGCCTGTGTATCCACCATAAGTGCTAACCGCTGACCTTATGGAGAACGCGAAATCCTGAGCCCAGCATGTAGACTTGCTGCCGGAATGGAGTGGTCGGCATGTCTGAGCAAAGCCTTCGTTTTCGCAAATCCGTCCGCCTGCAGGAACGCGGTCGTGAACTGATCCCGGGCGGTAGCCACACCTACGCAAAAGGCGAAGACCAGTATCCCGTCCTCGCGCCGGGCTTCATCGAGCGCGGTTTGGGATGCCATGTCTGGGACGTCGACGGGAACGAGTACATCGAATACGGCATGGGCAACCGTTCCGTCGGGCTGGGACACGCCTACCCGACCGTGGTCAGAGCCGTGGAGGCAGCCCTCCAAGGTGGATCCAATTTCACGCGGCCGGCCAGGATCGAGGTCGACTGCGCCGAGACGTTCCTGGAGCTCATCGGCGCGCAGATGGTGAAGTTCTGCAAGGACGGATCGGATGCGACTTCGGGAGCCGTTCGCCTTGCCCGCGCCTACACGGGTCGCGATCTCGTTGCCTGCTGCGCCGACCATCCCTTCTTTTCGACAGACGATTGGTTCATCGGGACCACACCGATGAACGCTGGAATTCCGGAGGCGGTCCGAAAGCTCACCGTCACTTTCCGGTACAACGACATCGCCAGCGTGAGGGATTTGTTCGACAGGCACCCCGGCAAGCTGGCCGCCCTGATCCTCGAGCCTTCCCGCGGCGACGATCCGGTGGACGGATTCCTGCATGAAGTCCAGCGTCTCTGCAGGGAAAAGGGCGCACTGCTCATTCTCGACGAGATGATCACCGGGTTCAGATGGCATGCGTCCGGGGCACAGAAGCTCTATGGCATAGAACCGGACTTGTCGACATTCGGCAAGGCGCTTGGCAATGGGTTTTCGGTCTCGGCCCTGGCCGGCAAACGCGAATACATGCGGCTCGGCGGCCTCGAGCATACGGACCGCCCAAGGGTGTTTCTGCTGTCGACCACGCATGGCGCCGAGACCCATGCGCTTGCGGCGGCGATCGCGACCATGCGGACTTACCAGAACGAGTCCGTGATTGAACACCTGCACCGTCAGGGGACGAAACTGAGGGCCGGGATCGCAGAGGCCGCCAGACGGCATGGGGTGGATGGCCACTTCAAGGTTGTCGGCCGTCCCTGCTGCCTGGCCTATGCCACGCTCGACCCTAACGGCAAGCCGTCACAGGCATACCGCTCGCTGTTCCTGCAGGAGACGATCAGGCGTGGCGTGCTCATGCCGTCTCTCGTCGTCAGCTACACCCATGACGACGCGGCCGTCATGAAGACGATAGAGGCCGTCGACGGCGCCCTGGCGGTCTATGCCCAGGCCCTGGAATCGGGAACGAGCCGTTTCTTGGTAGGCCGACCCACGCAGGTTGTCTTCCGCCGTTTTAACAATGGTGACGGCCGAGCTGAAATGACGGCTCCAGAGAGCCCTCCAGCCGCGAACAATCCGACCATGGGGCAATCTGAAGCCCGGCTCGCGGTAACATCCTGACGCCACGAAGGCGTTGCTTTCTCGTTCTCTTGGAGCAAGGACGGACCCTTATGCGGCAATCCCGCATTGTTTCCGCATGAGAGGATGGGAAAGGATCTCATTTCCGTTCGGGAAGCCGCAAGGTGCGGGCTGCAAGGCCTTTCAGGCGAGGTCGGTACAGGACACGGGCCGAAGCCATCGCTGGCTTGCATAGGCGCCTTGCTGTCGCGGAATCCGCCGATCAATCTACGGCAGGAACTGGCTCGGGGAAGGTGTATATCCCTACCCATTTAACGGCTTCCTCGATCGTATCGAAGTTCTTGTGCAGCCCGCTCAGCAGGCCGAAGCCTGTCTCTAGGAACCACTTGCCTTTTGTGCAGTAGGCTTCCTCGTCGATCTGGGTAAGGACGGCGACCAGTTGGTCGGATTTCCACACCAGAACCCCGGATTCTCCGCCCTCGACCGTTCCGATGCGAGCTTCGCTGAAAGAGTATCCCGGCGCAATGATTGCATTGCCCATTTTGATAAAAATCCCTTCAATTTCAAAATGGAAGGCAGAAAAAGACAGAAGGTAAGCCATAGGACCGATGGCCAGCTTCTGTTGTATTTTTAACCCAGTGGTAGCGATTTAAGTAACAGATCGTCCGGTCAGTTCAACCCCCTTTTCACCCGTTTCATTCGGTCATCCACCATTCTCTTCTCGGCGAAAATATATGTGAAAAGCCGCTAAAAAATCTTGACCTTTCGAAGCGTGAACGCCTCGGCGAAATGCTCGGGTGCCCGACATTCCATCCCGCGCAACCTGGCAAGGCCGGCGAATGTTTCGCGGTCGAACCAGTCCTTGGAGCGCTGCGTCCCGAAGTGCTCGTAAAGGAGTTCGATCTTGCGTTCGAGCACGTCGGCCGTAAGCGGCACGTAGGCATTGGGTTGGCAAAGATCACCGTCCCATTTCGGAATCTCGTATTCGAGCACCAGGTGGTCGCGGAAGACGTTCCAGGTAAGTTGGTTGACCTCCCGGTGGTCCTGATGGGCGTCGAACCTGGCGTGGGTCAGCACCACGTCGGGATGAACCCGCGATCTTAGATCCACCAGCCACTGCTTGATGGATCGACTATGGGTCGGAAAGTAGCTGTCTTCGAAATCGGCGACGTGGACCGTGGACGAGTGCGATCCCTGGAGAAAGGCCTCGGCCGAAGCCCTGGCTTCGGCAGACCGCTGGCCGCCGGCGCTCAGCACGCACCAATCGACATCCAGTTCGACCCCCGACGCGATCAGCCCGAGGATCGTACCTCCCGCACCGATCTCTATGTCGTCAGAATGGGCACCAAGGCAGAGGATCGAGAGTTTCTCCCCGCGACGTGCGAGGCCAAGTCCCCTCATGATGCGGCCATCACCATGCTGCGCCTGATTTTCTCCGCGGTGACCCTCCTGTTCCAGGGCATGTCCCCCTTTTCGACCATGTCTTCGAGCGATTGCCAATCACGCAGCGTGTCCATCGAACGCCAGAACCCGTCGTGCTTGTACGCCATCAGCATGTTGTCATCGATCAATCGCTTGAAAGGTTCGATAACGAGTTCCTCGCCGTCACGCATGTAGTCGAAGATTTCGGGACGGAATACGAAGTAGCCGCCATTGATCCAGATCTCGGACGTCTCCGTCGTGCGGAACTCGCGCACGCGACCGTCTTCAGCGATGTCGGCCAAATGGTATGTCAGCGGCGCCCGCACGGCGAGGAAGCAGGCGATCTTGCCGCTGGCCTCGAACTTCGCGATCACATCGTCGAGGTCTACATTGGTCAGGCCATCGGAGTAGTTGGCCAGAAACATCTTCTCGTTCTTGACGTGATCCTTCGCAGCCCAGAGGCGTTCTCCGATGTTGCGCCAGATGCCCGTATCGAGCAGGGTGATGCTCCAGTCCTTGACCGTGTCACCCAGCAGCTTCACGTCCTGGCCTCCGTGCGTAACCACGCAATCGGAAAAGGTCTGTGGCCGGGTGTTAAGGAAAAAATCCTTGATGACGTTGGCCTTGTAGCCCAGGCACAGCACGAATTCGTCATGCCCGTAATCGCTGTACCACTGCATGACGTGGCGCAGGATCGGCTGGTGGCCGAGCGGAATCATCGGCTTTGGTATGCTTTCGGAATAGTCGCGGATCCGGGTCCCGCGGCCGCCGCAGAAAAGGACGACTTTCATCTCCGTAACTCCGATAGATCGATCACTGTCACAAAAGGAATTGGCACCACGAATTTCGCGCCCCAGGCGGCGACGTGGTGCATCTGCTGAATGATCTCGTCCTTCAGGTTCCAGGGAAGGATCAGGATGTAGTCTGGCTTGGCCTCGTCGATCGCGTCGATGGGCTTGATCGGGATGTGCATACCCGGCGTGAAGCGGCCGTGCTTGTAAGGATTGCGGTCCACCGTGAAGTCGAGGAAGTCGGTGCCTATGGCGCAGTAGTTGAGCAGCGTGTTGCCCTTGCCAGGCGCGCCGTAACCGCAAATCGTCTTGCCCTCGTTTTTGACCGAAACCAGGAACGCCAGGAGATCGCGCTTCGCGCGCTGCGCCTTGTAGCCGAAAGAGGCGTAGGTCGTCATTTCCGTAAGCCCGTGCCTTTTTTCGCGCTCGAGGAGTTCGGCGACACTGTCATCCGTGGCCCGGCTGCTGCCCTCGTTGGCGAGATAAACACGCAACGATCCGCCATGGGTGGGCAGTTCCTCGACGTCGATCAACCGCAGCCCGTGGCGGGCCGCCATCAAGTCGATCGTCAGCAGTGAGAAATATGAAAAATGCTCGTGGTAGATGGTGTCGAACTGGTTCTCCATCATCAGCCGCTCGATGTGCGGGAACTCGAGAGTGACCACGCCCTCCGGTTTGAGCAGGATCTTTATTCCCGCGACGAAGTCGTTGAGGTCGGGCACCTGCGCCAGGACGTTGTTGCCGATGATCAGATCGGCGCGGAGTCCTTCGGCCACCATCTGAAGTGCCAGCCGCACCCCGAAGAAGTCGACCCGGGTGGGCACGCCCTTCTCGACCGCAGCGCGCGCAACGTTGGCCGCCGGCTCGATGCCAAGCACGGGAACGCCGAGCGGCAGGAAGTGCTGCAGCAGGTAGCCGTCATTGCTTGCGAGTTCTACCGCGAAGCTGTCGGCGCCAAGCCCAAGTCGCTTCGTGATCGCTTCGCAATAGGCTTTCGAGTGGGCCACCCAACTTGTCGAGAAGGAAGAGAAGTAGGCATATTCGTTGAAAATGGTCTCGGGGCTCACATACTCCTTGAGCTGCACCAGGTAGCAGCGCTCACAGACCAGGACATTGAGTGGATAATACAGTTCCATCTGGTCAAGCTGGTCGGCCTGCAGGAAGCTCTCGCAAGGTGGCGACATGCCCAGGTCGACCAGACTGTGGCGCAGGCGCGATCCGCACAGCCTGCAGCTGACATTGCGGCGTGCCGTGTTCTGGTCGCGAGCAATTTCGACAGCCTGAATATTCATTCCGTACCCCTCTGTCGCCCTGGTTTGAAAAAACGGAGACGCGGTGGCCTGACGATGAACCTGTGCCCGCCGCGCTCCGCAGGGAGTGCATCTTTTCAACGCAGGTTAGGACGGGGCGCCCCCCGAGTTCGATTTGCCAATCCGTTGGGTGCCTTAATCCTTATAGGGAAACGGCGGGGGCAATGACGGCGCAAGGACCTCCGAACGGGGTAATGCGGTCGGCCCGGCATACCGCGATCGGAGAAGCCACCTAAGGCTTAGGTAGCTCTTCCAGCCCAGGCAGGCGGTGCCGACAATCCGACCGCGGTGCTAGCCCGGCTAACTGAGCCCGGCTACTAGGGATTTGGGCAGACATGCGGTTTACCGAAACGGAGCTGAAGGGTGTCTGGCTGATCGAGCCGACACCGGTGGTTGACGATCGCGGTTCCTTCACCCGCACATTCTGTGAAAAGGAGATGGCCGATTGCGGGCTGGCGACGCGCTTTGTCCAACACAGCCGCGCACATTCGGTCAAAAAAGGAACACTGCGGGGGCTGCATTTCCAGGACGACCCGTACGCCGAGGTGAAGCTCGTCTCCTGTGTCCGCGGCGCGATTTTCGATGTCGTGGTGGATCTGCGCCCGAACTCGCCGACACGGTACAATTGGCTGGGCTTCGAGCTGACGCCCCAGAACATGAGGCAGGTCTACATCCCTGCCGGCTTCGCTCACGGGCTGCAGACCCTTACGGACGATGCCGAGGTCTCGTATCTCATATCGCAATTCTATACGCCCCATGCGTCGACGGGCGTGCGCTACAACGACCCTGTCTTTTCGATAGCCTGGCCTTTGATGCCGACGGCGATGTCGGAAAGGGATAAGACGTGGCCGTTGCTCAAGCAGAGAACGGCCGCTGGTGCCTTATGAAGCCGCGGCCAGCAGACCGTGATCCGACAGCAATCTCGCGGCGGCGGCCAGTTCCCTGAACGGCAGACCCGAGCGCTCCGCCATCGCGAGAAGCGAATGCTGGCCGTCGGCGAGATTGAGCACCCAAAGCAGAGACATCGAGGTTGCTCCCGAAGACGCCTGCCCGCCCAGGGCGGCGTAGAGGCCGCGCCTGCCGAGTTGTGGTTCGCCCTTGGAACAGAGGTTCAACGGCGTCCAGTCCCCTTCGACGATGTCGATCACGTCCGTCAGGATACGGAAGGAATCCTCCAGGTACTCCGGCTTGATGAAGTCGAGATTGTCAGCCGAGGTGTGGTATTCGGGGAAGGTGCCGTGGACGCTCCGCTGGAACATGCCGACCGGAAGATTGAAGCCCGGCGAACAATATTGCCTCTCGTCATAGCCGTAGGGTGAGAAATCCATCAACTTTGCTCCGGCTTCACGCCCCAGCACGTGAGCCATGGCACGATCGATGACGGCATCGACACGACGGCTGCGTTTGTATGCAGGGCGTCCCGCGTCCCCCACGCATGACAGCACCAGGCCGTGGTCGATGAGATGTGTCCGGCCCTCGTTGCGAGACAGCCACGCGATCGACCCGATCGTGCCTGGAGCGAACAGGAAGCGGTAGCTGTATCGTGTCTTTCTTGCCTTCATGCTTTTCGCAAGGGTTGCCAGCAGGGCCAGGCCCGAACAGTTGTCGTTGGCCAATGAGGGATGGCAGATGTGCGCCGAAAGAAGGAATTCCCGGTCGGTCTGCCCCCGGTGCAGGTATTCGCCGTAAGTGAGGCTGCCGTCCTTAAGCTCGGCATCGATCTCCACCCGGTAGAGACCGTCGGGCATTTTGGCGACACGGTCGTAGGCGACGCAGAAGCCCCATGTCGGGGCGTAGTAGGAGGCGCGGTAGGGGATCACTCCCGGCTGGTCGGGCAGCGTGTGAATATGCGACATCAACTCGTTGAGCGGCAGGATCCCCTTGAAGGGTACGCTGTAGTTGACGACGTGCAGGTTGGAGTCGGCAAAATCCACGACCGTTTGCCCGTCCGGGCCAATGATGCTGGCCGAGCGGACGTTCCATTCCTTTGGAACAGTCCAGTCGAACACCTGCGTGCCGGTGGGCACCTCATGCCGTTCCAGGTCGACGTGCCCCGACAGGATATCCAGCGTCTCCCGCACACCGTCCCCGGTGATGCTCCTGCAAATCGGAAACAGACGTTCGGCCAAGGCATAGATTTCCTGGCCGAGGTCGGTGGGAGACGGCGGCGCGCCGAGTCCCTCGGGGGTTATGTGTTCCATTCCGGTTAGCTTGCCGCTGCCTCCAGCTTTCGCGAGGGTTCAGTGACCCGCATCCGGTCATCCAGAAGCCGGTTGGCCAGAAGATACCTGATGTGGCCGATACGCTGGAAGCGCGGTCCTTCGAATTCCTCGAGAGTGACATTGGACTTGCCGTAGGCCTGGTAAAGTTGCTCGGCGCCCTTGCGCGCATCCCACTGCGGCTTGAAGGCAGGAAGGGAGCGCGCGATCTTGCCGAAGTCGACGCGGTAGGACCGCTTATCGGGTCCAGCATCCGACGCGAATTCAAGCCGGCAGCCCGGCACGACTTTGGCTACAATCTCGGCTATGTCGCGGATCCTGTAATTGTGGTCCGTTTGTCCCACATTGAAGGCCTCGTTATGGACGACCTCGCGCGGCGCTTCCAGTCCGGCGATGAACGCCCTGGAAATGTCCTCGATGTGGACGATCGGCCGCCACGGTGTCCCGTCCGACTTCAGGAGGATCACGCCTTTGGTGACGGCCCAGGCGACCAGATTGTTCAGCACGATGTCGAAGCGGAGCCGGGGTGACACGCCGTAGGCGGTGGCGGGCCGGAAATAGGTCGGAGAGAAGCTGCTGTCGGCCAATTCCGAGATATCCCGCTCCGAAAGCACCTTGGACCAGCCGTAGGGCGTGACCGGGTTCAACTCGCCCGTTTCATCGACCATCCCCTCGCCCGCCTGGCCGTAATTGCTGCACGAGGAGGCGAAGAGGAAGCGCGACACGCCGGCCTCCTTGGCCGCCTTCGCGAAACGAACGCTGCCCTTGTGGTTGATCTCGTAGGTGATGTCCGGATCGAGGTCGGACAGCGGGTCGTTGGAAAGAGCCGCCAGGTGGATGACGGCATCGACCCCTTCGAGGTCGCGCGCTTGCACGTCCCTGACGTCCTTTTGGATGGACGGAACGGAAGCCTGCTCTCCGCCCGAAGCAAAGGTGCAGCGCCGGTAGAGATCGCTGTCGTAGCCCGTGACCGAATGCCCCGCGCGGAGCAGCATAGGCACCATCACCGAGCCGATATAGCCTTGATGGCCCGTTACCATGACTTTCATCGCACACCTTTCCCCAACGGATATGATCGCGCAGAGGCTACTTTGGCTGAAAACAGTGAGGGAGAACGCCAATAGGCGATCAGGATGGCCCGTTGGACGAAGCCTCGCCGCCCGCTACCTCTTTCGGGTGGTGCGCGGCTAATCCTTTCGGCGATCGGCGTGAGCCGGATCCACACCCCAGTTGGCGAACGCCGCTGCCTCGCCTTGCTGTCTTGGGCGCACACCTGGCCTTCGCTGACTGCGCGCAGCTTGTGCATGGCGTTGGCCTTGCTCCATAGGACCTAAGGCGTGAGTTCCAGAATCCAGTCCGGGTAGCCGCGGCTGTTGAGCTCTGGCGGCTTGAAAGTTGTGCGCTCCGCCTTGAAAGGGGAACCTTCGACATCCGTCAATTCCCCGCTGGTGGGATCGCGCCAGCGGGCGTGGACGATAGTCTCCGAAAGCTGCGCGAGGTCGACGGTGACGGCCTCGTTGCTGGGCATGTAGACGACGGCGTAGGAGCCGTCCTTGGCCATCGCAGCGACCGCCCTCCCCATGTCCTTGCCCATGCCATCGACAAGAAATCTGTTCTTGCTGTCGGGTTCCAGCAGCCACCATTTTATCGACGAGATGAAGGCTATAAGCACCTCCATGCTCTTTGCGCCGGGACTGTCGAGGGCCTCCTTCCACTCCATGGTCTGCTGATGGAGGCCGGGCCCGTCGAAATGCCAGATCGGGTTGTTGCCATAGAGATGCCCGAATGCGCCCGAGAGGATCGCCTGGTAAGCCTGGACGCGGATCCGGTACTCGTCGGCATCGTATTCGAATTCGTAGGCAGTCTCGATCAGGAAGAAAGGCATACCCCTGGCGAGATCGTACTCCCTGATCGCTGTCGTATAGACCGGGCCATAGGTAAAGACGTTGTTCACCTTCAGCCAGGTTTCCGGGCCCCAGAAATCTAGCGGCGCCGTATCGGAATGGCCGTGGAAAGTGCTGAGAGCATCGGGGTCCTCGTCCATGATGCCTTTGGCGAGAGCCCTGACCAGATCTTTGTCCGCAGGATTGTAGTCGCCGCCGTTGACCCACATGATGTTGTCGAAGCGTCGGTAGCGACGTCCAACAAAATGGCCATAGGCCGCAAGCTCCCCTGCCCCTGCAGCCGCCATTTCCTGATACCAACCGTCACCGCCACCGCCATATCCGAGATATGCCGGAGCGAGCAGCACCAGGAAACCAAGATCGCAAGCCCTCTGCAGGATGCGATCGGCATGGGCGAAATATGCCTCGTTGGGAACAACGAAATCTTGGTTGTCGGCGAATGGTCTGTCGCCATACGCGTCTGCAGGCGCGTTGCGGGAAAATCGGTGCTCGATGAGGTTGACCAGAACGGTGTTGAACCCGCGAGCCCTGCGGTCCTCAAGGTAGAGGTAAGCGTCCTCGTCCGTCAGGTCGCCGATCAGCGACCAGGGCGAGTCTCCGTGCATGAAGAACGGATGGCCTTCCCTGTCGACCGGGTAGTTTTTTCCGGATTCGATCCGCAGAGGGAACTTTGTCCCGCCAGAACGCTCACAGGCCAAGCTTCCGGTCGCCATAGCCGCCAAAAGGGCGCTGGCCATCAGAACAGATGCGAGGCGCACTGCCTTGACGCTCCTCTTGCTCACCCGGGGGGCGGCGCTGCGGACACGTCGCGGGTGGCAGCGTGTTGGGATCTGAATTCCGATGAATCGATGATGCCGAAGGCCAGGTCCTCTCGCGTCATGGTCCCCGCGCGCAGCTGCCGGGAATAGGTTTCTATCCCGTAATCGTCAGCGGGACGGTTGAGAAACAGCATGTAAAGGAAACCGATGTAGGCGCGGTCCGTAAGGCCGATCGTAGCATAGCTGGTCTGGAACTCGTCCGAGCGCATGAGTTCCACGGCCATTCCACCGATCGTCCTGTCCCCGCTTTCAAGAGCAGCCGACCACTGATCCACGCTTTGGGTGTCGCCCTCACGCCCCAGCACGAGGCAGTAGGCGAGGCTCGCCTGCCTCACATATACGGACTTGTTCGCGGCCGTCGCCTCTGGGTCGCACTCCCGATGCGGCTTGGGCAGCGGCTGCGGGCCGCGGGTGAAGTCACGCACCGTCTTGTAGGCGGGCTTCGGTTCGCCGACCCTCCATTTGCCCTCGGATGCAGCGGTGAGCCTCACCAGCCCCATATTGGCTTCGAAGCCGGGGGCCCAGTAGGTCTCATCGAACAGTTCGTAGATTTGCGCGGCCTCGACCTTGTACTTCTCGTTGAGCTCGCGAAGCCGCGTCATTGTCTGCTTGATACCATCGGCCTGCTGCCGCTCGCCGCGCTGACTTCCATTGGCACTGTTGAATTCGGTGACCCAGATCGGCTTGCCGTATGCCGAGATTTCGCGGAAAGCCCATTCCGGGTCCTCGCCATACATGTGCCAGACCGAGATGTCCCAGGCGATCCCGTCCTGCTTCATCCGCGCGAAAGCGCCGGTGTGACCCCATCCGGCGGTGCCAATCGCCTTCCTGATGCCCGGATCGACCTCTGTCATGCCGTCGGACAGACCTTTGAGGACGGCGCTCACCTTCACCCAGCGCGGGCCGTAGTAATCGAGCGCTCCGGTTCCTCCTGCAGGTCCCCATTCACATGGATATTGCGAGCCGTCGTCGCGTTTCTCGCAGGGCTTGATGATGGCGTAGTTCTCCATCTCGTTGCCAAGTTCCCAAACGCGGATATCGCTCTTGAACCTGGTGCCAAGGGCGATCGCCAGTTTCCGGGTCTTCCCGTAGAGCTCTTCGGGGCTATCCTTGTCCAGGTCGATGCCCGCGGGGGTGATCAAAGGCAGGATCTCGATCCCTCTGGTCTTTCCGGCGTCGACAAGGGCGGCAAGCGTATCAGCGTTGTCTTCGCTGGTTATGTTGACCCTGTATGATTTCAGGCCGAGATTCTTGACGAAGTCGAGCTGCAACTCAACCGGGATGCCCGGATAGGCGGTTATCGGATGGCCGTTGACGCCCCAGAGGACATCTGCGGAAGCAGGCGCAACGGTCACCAGCAGGCAGGCCGCAGCGGTTGCGAAACGAAAGGACATGGCAACAGCCTCCGCTGCCCGATTTCAAATTCAGCCCGGATTGTCGGGCATGTGATCGGGGGTAGCAATTTGCTCATACGGGTGAACAGGGTACTTGCACTACCCCTTTCGGAGACTGCTCCTTAGGCCCGCGTCGTCAATGGACGGCCGCCGGTTGGATTACCTTGGCAGACTGCCAGCCTCCAGCGGCGGCGGCCTCCGCTGAAGGATTGTGACCTTCCGTAGCAGCTCCAGAATTGGCTTTTCCACGAAGAGATGCGTCAGAACACCGACAACAAGGCACAAGCATATGATCATGGGAGCGAAGGAAACCTGTGATACTCCCCCAACGAATGTCGCCTTGATTAGCCAACCATACCCCAGCATCACAAAGATGTGGGTCAGGTAGATGGCATAAGATGCATCCCCAAGCAGGATCACTCCCCGGCCGGCCTTCGATCGCGGTCGCTTGGTCTTGAGGAAGGCCCCCACTATCAAAGTTGCTGGAAGGCCCCATGCGATGACTCGCAATATGGCTGTATCGCCGGGATGACTAACGAAGACTGGAGAAACAATTATCAAGAAAAACCCGAGCGCGCCGAGTGCCGGCGGATATTCCCATTTACTTCTTGAGATAAACAATAGCGCTATGGCAATACCAAAGCAAAACTCAAGCACGATAGGGCTAGAGATAAATTCAGAAAAACTTGAATCCTGAATCCAACGCCCCAACACAATTCCGCAGATCATAAGCAAAACTGTCAAGATGGATGTCTGAACGAGCTTGCCGAAAATGAGACATATCGCGAAGGCGACATAAAAATACATCTCATATGAAAGCGTCCATGCGACAAATATCAATTTGTCCCCTGGAAGCAAAAATATAGAATTAAAAATTGAAAACTCGCCTATGTTTTTGTGCTTCAAAAACCCAACCAGCGATATTGCCAGTATCCCAGCGCTGCAGATCCAATACAGCGGAAATATTCTTCTTGCCCGTTTGATCATGAAACGCCCAGGTGTATCCGCAGCTCGACCAGGCGGAAAGCTCACATACACCATGATGAAACCGCTGATTACGAAGAAAAGATCTACGCCTGCCGCACCGAAAGTCGCCATCCAAACCGGGCTGAACCGCCCAGCTTCCGATCCATCGGACATGTCGAGGGTGTGGCGAATGACGACGCCCGAGGCTGCGATCGCACGCAGTATCTGCAGTCCATACAGTTCGCGATCCTGCTGGTCCATCCCATCCGGTCCTGTGAGAAAGAGGGGCAAAGGGGTCACTGACCCTACGTCTAACCGGCCTTAATACAAGGCATCCCTCCGACGTGGCCCTCCTACGTCCGACGAATGATCCCTGCTTGCTCGTTGGGCAAATATTCCGCCAACCGACCGCCCCGACGACTTCAGCCGCCGGCGGGCCGGCTCAGGCGCGGACGGAGCACTTGGGTTTGCGCTACCGCTTTAGGCGGCTGTATTCCTCGCCTATTGGACGCCATGACTTTCAACTGGGTTTGTCCGACTATCCCTCGGGACGCAGGCGGCGGGTCGCCTCGGTCGGGAAGGTACACGCATGCTTTCGGTGAAACGCGCACTCCTGATGAGCGTGGGCGAACGCTACGTGCTGCTCGTGACGAATTTTGCCACAGCAGCTTTGATTTCCCGGATACTGACGCCCAAGGAGATCGGGGTGTCGGTGATCGCCATGGCCATCATGGCGATGGCCCTGTCGCTAAGGGAGTTCTCCAGTGCGAGCTTCCTCATCCAGCGCGAGGATCTCAGCCGTGAAGATATCCGCGGCGCCTCCACGGTGATGTTCATCCTCACCGGGGTCATCGCCGTCGTGCTCGTCGTCGTTTCCCCTCTTCTGGCCTCGTTCTACAGCGAGCCGAACCTCATCCCCTACTTCAGGGTTGTCGCGGCCTGTCTCTTTCTCGACACCTCTCTAACGCTGATAACCGCTCTGCTGCGGAGGGAAATGTCCTTCGGCAAGGTTGCGGCCATCGACATAGTGGCAGCGGTGACGAATTCCGCAGCCACGATCATTCTGGCACTGGCGGGCTTCAGCTACATGAGTTTCGTCTGGGCGTGGTTGATCGGCAGCGGTCTTGCCGCAGGCCTCGCCTTCGCCCTATGGCCCCATTTCTGGATGTTCAAGCCGTCCCTCGCCAACTGGCGAGGAATGGTTTTGTTCGGCGGATACAACGGCGCCATAGCCATTCTTTTCCGCATTTTTGACGCGCTGCCCCTACTCCTGCTCGGCCGCTTCATATCGCCGAATGCTGCAGCCTTGTTCAGCAGGACGCTCTGGATCGGCCAGATCCCCGACAAGTTGGTTATCGGAGGCGCCATGGCGGTCGTGCTGCCCGCCTTCTCGGCCGAGGTCAGGCAAGGCAGGGATTTGAAACGTCCCTATCTATCCGCCCTTTCCCTCATCACCGCGCTCCACTGGCCGGCGCTCCTCGTGCTGTCGGTTTTGGCGTACCCGACCGTGAACATCGCGCTTGGTCACCAGTGGACCGAGGTCGCGCCACTCGTGCAAATCGTCGCAATCGCGTTGCTGTTCTCTTTTAGTTTCGAACTCAATTACCCCGTAATGGTTGCGATGGGGGCGATCCGCGACTTGTACATCCGCGCGCTGATCGCCTTCCCAATTTCGGGCATTCTCCTCGCCGCAGCCATTGTCTTCGGCGGATTGCAGGCAGCCGCCTGGTGCATGCTAGTGACTGTTCCCTTCCAGGCATATATTGCCCTGAGCTTCGTCCGGCGCAGCCTGGGACTTGGACGCATGGAGATCGCCGCAGCGCTAGGCAAAAGTGCTGTCGTTGCCTTCGCGAGTGCTGTCCCTCCCCTCGCAGCCGTGGGGATTTCCGGTTCCGGTTTCGACCTCTCCAATATGGAAGCCATTGCGGCGGGACTGTTGGCGTTCGGAGGATGGTCGGCTGGATTGATCATCACCCGGCATCCCCTGCTCGATGAGATCATCAAGATTTTCCCGGGACTCCGGCGGGTACGGGTTTCGGTAGGTTGATACCGAAACTTATCCGAGATCCCGCGCCACCAACTCGCGGCAAGTCGACGGGAGGACTGCTCAGACGGAGGGGCCCGGAAGCTGTCCAATGAGCCTCGAAATTCTGATCCGATACGCTCTCCTGCGCAATCTGTTGACCTTGTAGGTTAACCCCAGATACGCAGGAGGAATATTCAGACCGAGTTCCCCGCAGTTGCAAGATATGCGGCCGAGTACAGACCGTTCCCGGCTGTCGATGCGATGTGCCACCGCCGGCAGGAACTTCTCCGGCCCCGTATAGTGGCGGATCAACGCCCGATCCCAATAGCTTGTCTGGAATGCCGACTTCTGCACGTTGAACTCCACGGGAAGCGTCTCCCATGCACCTTGGGCCGCGATGTTGAAGGCGCATTGGTCGATATGGGTGCATGAGCCGTCCCAATAGGGACAGAAGTACGCGTGCGACTTTAGAGCGGACGAGAACCGTTCGGGAATTCCCGACCCAATCCATCGAGACACATCGATAGCCATAAAGCCGGAATTGAAGTAACGCCGTTCGAGACCATGCTTGTCGCAATTCTCAAAGAATGCGCGGTTGTCGAGACCTGTGCAGATGGAAAGGTCGGGCACGGCGGCGAGAGGTCGCGTCGTCGGGGCGGCCGCTGCCAGGTCAAGAGGTCGCACGGCCAGCGTATCATTGTCGAGATAACAGACGACATCGTGATCGCCCGAGACGGCGGCGATCGCTGCGGTTTTTTCATAGGCAGTCGATGTTATGTGGCCATGACCGGGTAAACCCCGGTCGACCTTCGAAAGGCTGTGGGTCGCCAGCCGATGACCCTTCGCCTGGAGGATCCTGAGCACCGTCGGCGGAGGGGCCGAGCTGAACCCCGATTGGACGATGTGGATGTCTATCCCCCGTGCATGATTTAATCCCAACGCCACCGCGCTGGCATAAGTCAGGTCATCACGCTTGCCGTCGGTCAGGTAAACGACCCCGATGCGCTGTTCGGTCATGCGTTATCCTCTACACGGACTGCATCCGATCCGAGGCTGAACCAGCGTGATGGCAGCCACATGGCCGGTCACATCGTTTCTCAATGCCGGCTCCAGGCCTCCGCCAGGCGCGTGCGGATGTGGCCTAGCGGATTGGGCATATGGGCCAGGTAGTCTACAGGCGGAATGTAGGCCAGGCTTGGCGAGAGCTGAGCCGCAAATTTAAGCAGATCAAGACCGGCTGCTCGCTCACCGCGCGCGATGTGTGAAAGGCCGGACCAGTATGCACGCTTTCCGAGGTTTCGGTAAACGCCCCTGCGCAACCGTTCCACCCCGGGCACGGACGCTGCCTCGTGCGAGAAAAAACTATCGAAGGTGAGTTTCTTCTCGATCATGTCCCGCTTGAAGTCCTGCCAGAATATGGCGGATAGATTCGCGCCGTGCACGCGCCGTATTCCGTGAATCGCCTTTGTCAGCGCCGCTCTGCGGCCCAGTGACAGCCGCAGGAACATTTCCAAGTCCTCGCTGAACGATATCTCCGGCCTGAAATGGCCAACCCGTTTGAGGTCGGCGGTTCTCATCACCGCTGCGCCGCCTCCAAACAACACTTTGCTGGGAAGCGACCGTTCCAGGGCGAACGATTCCATGGACAGAAATCGCCAGTCATGTGCGTCTGAATTCTCCACGGCCGGGAAGGGCCGGTCCTCATGCCAAACCAGTTCGCCTCCACACGCAAAGGAAACATCGGGTTCCCGCTCTAGAACCGACAGGGCACGTTTAAAACAACCCTCGACGAGCAGATCGTCGGCACAAAGTATCACAAAATACTTCGAGACGGCCCAATCGATTCCCTCATTGCAGGATGCGTGCAACCCGAGATTTTTTTCGCGTGCGATAACCGTTATCCGCCTGTCATGGCTTGCCAGTTCATTTGCAACATCGACACTGTCGTCGGTTGACGCATTGTCAACGATCAGAATCCTGATGTCTTCTACTTGCTGGCGCACGATGCTCTCGACGGACTGAGGCAAGTAGCGCCCGTAGCAGTAATTTGGAATCACAACGTCGATTAGTGGCATTGATCAACCTTCACGAATTTGTTGAACGTGGGAGCATCTGCTCATCTGTTTCACCAAGACGGCGATCCGACCTTCCGTGTCGCTTTCATGGAATCTTGCGTCGCCCATGCCCGCCGCTCTCAGCTTCACGACAAGATCGGACGAGACACCGCATGGGCGAAAACTTGTGTTCGAAGAAGAACCTCCTGGTCCAAAAGTTGTTGCCGGTATCGCGAAACCGTTTCGCGAACTTCCCGCGCTCGCAATTCCCGCTCGGCAAGGAGTGCGTCCAGCCGCGACTCCAGCCATTCGACGCTGAAGGTTTCGACGCTGGTGCAAAAGGCCGATAGACCGGTGTCGGCAGCAAGTGCGTCGTGCTTTTCGAGGTATCCGAGAGATATGACAGGGAGCCCGACCCGCAGGGCGCAAACAACATTGTGAAATCGTGTGGCGACCACGACGTCAGTCGTCTGCATTTGCGCCATGACGTCGTGCAGCGATGCAGACCGATTGAAAACGACCCGGGCCAAATCAGCCTCGGACAGCCGGCCGCGGAGTCGCTCGATGAGATCGACCACCGCAACCTCGTCATTGTCCTGACCCAGGATAAGTCGAATGTCGAAGCCTCGCGTCACAGTGCGTGCGACAAACTCCGCGAGCTTGGCAATGTACGTCTCATAGATCGAGTCATCTCCACCCGTGCGACCGCGGTAGTTCATCACGCCCACACCAACAACAGTGGTCTCGGAGACCTCACGCTCGACGTTCAGGATTGGTAGTCCGAAAGCAAGATCGGGAAAAACCCGGTCGTTCGCAACATCAACCCCGAGGCTCCTGACGAATTCGCGTGAAATCCTGTCGCGAAACGAACGATATGACGCGCAGCGGGCAGCCCAGGCGAAGAACACGCGACTGAGGGGGTGGTAAGCAGGCCCGGCCCCGATGCTCGCAAATGCGACGACACAGCCTCTTAGCCGCGCCATCAGAAACCACTTGAGGAAAACGTAGGGCATTCCAAACGGAGTGTCGCCAAAATCATCGAACGCACCAGTTCCAGGCAGTATGACAGCGTCAAAGCCACGAAGTTTGACGAAGGCGCGGATCGGTCCCCACATCTTGTAGGGCAATCGACCGAGCATGCGGTTCGCCAAGTCGAGCCAACGCGACTTGATGGCCGGCCGCGTCAATCTGATGGTCTCCACGCCGAAGGCTTTCTCGACGGATTCGGGCCATGTGCAGATCACGGAAAGTTCGGCCTCGGGGCAAATCCGCCTGAGCGTGTCGATCATTGCCTCGAGTGAGCCGTCATTGCCGAAGTTGCCGACGCCAAACTGCCCTAACAGGCCAATCCGAATTCGCTTGGTGCTTGGCACAGTATGCGCGTGGTCGTAGCCATTGATCCATCGATGCGATCGGAGCTGAGGCTCAAGCACGGTTTCAGTTTGCGTTTTTTGGGACTGCATAAGAACCCGTAGCTTTCAAGTGAGTGAGTGAGTGCAGTGCACTATAGAACCACCTGTCCGTTTCTTCGCCTCAACCTATGGGCTGAAGAACACCTCTTTTTGGGTGTGTCAGCGCCTGCGGGTGGCCGGGCGTTCGGCAATCGAAGCCTTGTCCGGCGGCGCACCTAATGAGGCTGATCTGCGCCGAAAAGCCGGTTGACCCGACCCGCTGCGGGATACCATCGCCGCAAAAATCCGTCAGCTATGCGAGCCATGCAAGGTGACGGGCTAGCCGAGCATTTCAGCCAATGGGCTTTGTTGCCTACAGTTTGCGCAAACCTGCACGTCTGGCTGCGTCTGCGGTCAGCAAATCCCTCCATTGCTGGAGAAACCGATCCTTGGTTGCAGCTGACGCCGTGTCGCGCAGCGAGCGGCTTGTTTCCGCTTTCTCCGCAGGGCTTCGGGAAAGTGCTTTTCGCATCGCGTCTGTGATCGCCGCGGGATCGTTCGGCGGCACCTGCAAGCATTGGCCTCCCACCGCCTCCACGAGCGCACTGTCCGCGGACACTATAGGCAGCAATCCCATGTAAGCGGCCTCCAATGCAGGCATCCCGAAACCCTCGAGAAGGCTCGGCAGCACGAATGCCTCGGCGTTCGCATAGAGCCAGCGCAGCTGTGCATCGGGCACGTAGCCCATGAGCCTTACTCCGGCGATGGATCCCGCCAGTTCCGCGGTCTCTGCATGACCATCGCCACGCGACCCACACAAGACGTATTCTATTCCCTCGCGATGGAATCCACCGTCCCGATACGCCTTCAGGGCGGCGATCTGGTTCTTGCGGGTTTCGAACGCGCCCACGGTAAGAAAATACCGACCGCTCAAGCCGGAGATTGCTTCCGCCGGGCCGTCAAACAGTTCGGTGCGCAGATACAGCGGGATTGTCGTCAGGAACCGGAAACCAGAGCCAAAAAGAGACTTGAATTGCTGGGCAGAGAAATTGCTGACGAAGACGACCCCCGGCTTGATGCGCCGGATCTTCTCGTAAGCGAGGTGGTAGTTGGCGCAAGTCCGTTCGCCGTAGAGGTCTTTGTGCGTCAGCGGACCGACATCGTGGCACAGGACGATATCATTCTCGGTCAGGCGTGACCTCAGGACGTAGAGCGGATCCAGAAACAGCCGGAAGCCACGCTCTTCGACGCCGTCACGGATCAGGAGAAACTCGCTATCGCGGAGCCAGTTGATTTCCAGCATCATCAGCCGGGCGACTATCTTGCGGGCAAGACCCTCTGGCGCAAAGGAACCGAGCCGCCAGTAGCGGACCTTGGCCTGGCCCTGGACAAATTCCCCGGTGAGATCCTTGGCAATGTGGTAGGCGCCAGTTCTGTTCAGGATCGACAGGGAGTTGTCGAAAAGAAGCAAGCTGGCGGATGCCTGTCTGCTCGCGACGCGTAGGTCGTGCGGGTCGGGCCGCTCGTTCATCGTGCTCTCCTGGAGATCAATCCTTGTACTGGCTGCCGGTCAACTGCCGTACTCCCCGAAATCGGCGTCGACCTGAACCATGAGTTCGAGGTATTTCCACGCTATCCACCGCCAGGAATAACTGCTCGCCCTCGCGTGCCCCTTGGTGACCAGCCGTTGCCGCAAGTCCGGGGAAAGCATCAGCAGGCGGATGGCTTCGGCCCATGACTGGACGTCGTCGGGATCGGCATAGAGGGCCGAATCCCCACATATCTCGGGAAGACACGGCGAGGTCGAGGCCACGACCGGGCAGCCCGAAGCCATCGCCTCAACAGCGGGCAGCCCGAAGCCCTCGATCCGTGACGGGAACAGGAAGCACAGGGCGCCTTCGAGCGCCTTCTTGAAGTCGTCATCCCCTATGCGGCCAGGGAGGACGATGTTTCCGGGCATTTCCGGGACGTACCTCAGGACGGTGGTCTCGTCGACATCGCCTGGCATCCAGAGGTCGAGACCCATCCCGTCGAGGAGTGGGGCCAGCCTGGCGAGCAGCCCCATGTTCTTGTATTCCTGGTCCCGCCTGCCAAGGCAAAGGACATACGGCCTGCCCCGGTCGACGACCAGAGACGATCTCGCTGCATCCCATCTCTTCGCATGGTCGCTGCCGTTGTAGGTGACGACGATGTTTTGCTGTGGCGCGATCCCGAAATCGACCAGATGGCTGCGCGAGAGTTGCGAGACCGTGGTGATGCGGGCGGCCCGCCTGCCGAGTGCCGGCAGGATCAGGCGGTGCGCCCACCGGAACCCCCGCGCGTAGCTCGACGGCATGAGCCTGGTGTGCATGTCGTGGATGCACGCGATCTGGCGCCTCAGCACGACCGGAGCGAGGTTGCAGAAGCTCAGCAATCCTCCGGGCACATGCCAGGGCAACTGCGCCTGCACCCAGAATTGGGGAAGTCGCGGCCTGTTGAATTCGGGAACGACACGCACGGAGATGGCATCGAGGCGGAGAGGTTCGGAAAGCGGGCGCGGCACCACGAGATCGATTTCCAGATCGCGACCGAGGGGATGGCCTTCCGAAATGAGGGCGTCGAGAGCCAAGGTGACCTCGCGGGCGTAGCGGGCCACTCCGGTCGGCCGAAGTGTCGTGAAGTCTCCGTTTATCGTCCAGCGTCGTCTCGGCGCTTCAGGGTCCACGCACACCCCAGCCGAATGCCCGATCAGGAATTCGGCGCCGTCGGCAGCAGATCTGGCCAGGGGTGCGTCGGCTCGGTGTCCATTCACCCGTCTGGCCCGTCGTGGTGGCGGCGACTCCGTCGTGTCGAACTCGAGTTTGCCCATGTCCCCCTTCCCCGGTCCTTCCCGCACCTTGGACCAGACTAGCATCCCCGGGGGCACCAAGGCCCTCAAACGTTTGAGGTAGGCACGCTGTCCGACCTCGCCTATCCGGATGATTGCCGCTTAGTCGGATGACCCGATGGCCATGGTGACCTGGCGTCTTTGCGGCTCCACATTGAAGGTTTCAAAGGGGGACGACATGGCGCGGCGTTGGACCATCAATGGGCGTTTTCTTTCCCAGCCGACAACAGGTGTCCAGCGTTATGCGCGCGAGGTCGTTCACTCTCTCGACGCCTTGATCGCGGAACAGGAGCCGCTCGCCCGCGGCCTCGAACTCAGTCTGCACTGTCCGCCCGGGTCCGGGGACATCCCCCTGGCTTTCATTGAACGTCGCGAGATCGGCCGCACGAGCGGGCATGTCTGGGAGCAGGTGCAACTCGCCTCATCCCTCGATGGCAGCGGACTGCTCAGCCTCTGCAACACCGGGCCGCTGCTTTCCCGCAAGCATATCGTCTGCATCCATGATGCAAATGTCTGGAACGCCCCGCAGAGCTACTCCCTTGCCTTCAAGCTTCTCTACAGGAACCTGTTGCCCGGCCTCGGCAAGACGGCGTGCGGAATTTCTACAGTTTCCAACTACTCCCTGGATGAACTGGTTCGCCGCGGCGTCATCCCGACAGAACGGGCTTTCGTCGCGCCGAACGGCCATGAGCATGCCTTGCGATGGAAGCCTGAACACTCGGCACAGACACGGCTGGCGGCCTCGCGGGAAACCGTTGTCCTGATCGGCAGTGCCGCGCCCCACAAGAATGTGGATCTCCTCCTGAACATGGCTGATCGTCTTGGCGAGGCCGGCCTCAGAATAGCGATCGTCGGCATGTCGGATTCGCGCGTCTTCAGGTCAGGGACGGCCAGGACCGAAGCTCGAAACATCCACTGGCTCGGCCGCGTTTCCGATGGCGAATTGGCGGCCCTGCTCAGGGACTCGCTATGCCTGGCTTTCCCCTCGCTCACGGAGGGCTTCGGTCTCCCGGCCCTTGAGGCGATGGCCGTCGGCTGCCCCGTGGTGGTTTCCGACCGCGCCAGCCTGCCTGAAGTCTGCGGCGGCGCAGCGCTGTTTGCACCGCCCGACGACCCGAACGCATGGTTCGACAGTTTCGCGCAGCTTCGCGGTTCCCAGGCCTTGCGACTGCAGATGATAGGCAAGGGAAGGGCGAGAGCCTCGGCATACAGCTGGAGGGCGACGGCCTTGCGTTATCTCAAGGCGATGGCGGCCGCGGACGGCGTCGATGCGGAAGCGAAGATCGTCAGGGCTCGCGAATTCACATGATCTCGTGAAGTGCCTGGACGGCCCCGAGTGATTCCAGGATCGCGCGGTCGAAGTTCTCCTCGGAAAAGCGTCCGGCATTCCTGGCGCAAGCGCGGGGTGTGATGGCATGGCTGTTCGCTTCGAACCGTTCGACGGCCTCCTTGAGGTGCTCGACGGTCTGAGCCTTGAACAGGACCCCTGTCGGCTCGGGGGATGATCCCAGGCGCTGTACGATGTCGACGGCCCCGCCGCGGCCGAAGGCGACCAACGGCGTCCCACAGGCCTGCGCCTCGGCCAGCGCTATGCCGAAATCCTCGCAGCCCGCAAAGACCATCGCCTTCGCCCGCGCCAGGGTGTCCACATAGTCTTTCCGGGGCAGGTAACCCGAGAAGGTGATGTTGGGACCAGCAAGCGCCCGCAAGCTGGCTGATTGCTGTCCTTCGCCAACGATGACCAGTCGCCGCGACGGCATCTCGTTGAAGGCCCGGATGACGAGGTCGGTGCGCTTGTAAGGGGCGAGGAAGGACGCCGAAACGTAGTAATCGTCCTTGTCCTCCACACAGGGCAGTTCCCCCAGTGAGACCGGCGGGAAAACGACGCGCGCCGCGCGCCCGTAAATATGCTGGATTCGGGAGCGGACATAGTTCGAATTCGCCAGCATCAGGTCCGGACCGTGCGCGGTTCTCGTGTCCCACGTCCTCAGGCGATGCAGCATGTACCGATAGAGCATTCCCTTGGGCCCGAAGCCAAGCCGCCCTTGCTGAAGATACGAAAACTGCTCGTCCCAGGCGTAGCGGACGGGGCTGTGCACATAGCATAGATGCGGCTGGTCCGGCCTGGTGATCACGCCGCGCGAAAATGCGGCCGAAGACGAGATCACCGCATCGTAGCCTGTCACGTCGAACTGTTCGATCAGGAAGGGACAAAAGAAGAAGAGTGATCGATAGAATTTCTGGACCATCGGGATCCGGTTGGCCGCGGAGGTATGGAATTCCACGTCGTGGAAATATTGCTCCTTCACCTCGGGCGGCAGGAAATCGAAAAGCGTGAAGACTTCGGCATTGGGGAACTGCTTGCAGATTTGCGCCAGAACCCGTTCCCCTCCCCGGAAATTCGGACACCAGTCATGAACGACCGCTATCTTCGCATACCTGTCGACGGCAGGCCCCGGTGCGGCCGGGAACTCCTCGATGGGCACATCGACCTTGGCCGCGACCGCCAAATCGGAAGAGCGTTCGTGGAGCATGGTTCCCCCTAGCCTCGTCAGGCCAGCAGTCTCCATTCCATCTTGTTGCCCCGGCAAGTTGTACGATCGGTTACAGGCTGTTCCGGACGCATGCCTATCTAATACTTATGGCTGTGGGTCGTTTACAGGGATACTCCGAAAGCCTGTGTCCGGGGGTAGGCCAAGCTGCTTCCGTCACCTTTTATGCAGGCTGTTTCGGTCCCCTCGTCGGTCTAGGTTCGGCGGGAACCGAAACTGGATCGAGCATGAGACTCGCAGTGATAATCCCGACCCTTGGCCGCCGCGGACAGGTCGCGCGCCTGCTTCGGTATTTGGGTGACCAGACGAGACTTCCTGACGAGGTCATCGTGTCTGCGCCCGACGCCACGCATGTCGAACTGCCGGAAGATTGTCCTTTCCCCTTGTCGCTCGTTTTCGGACCGATGGGATCGTCTGCCCAGCGGAACACGGCTCTCGTACCTTCCCTGGCGCGCTTCGACATCATCACATTCTTCGACGACGATTTCGTTCCGTCCACCGAATACCTGGCGCAGGTCGAGAAAGCTTTCGTGGAAAATGACGGATGGGCGGTGGTGATGGGCATGGTCGTCAGGGACGGGGCCACGAATGCCGGCCTCACCTGGGAAGATGCCGAAGCCGCCTTGCGGGAAGCCCGCGGCAAAAAACATGATGGGCCACCGGTGGTCGATCATGTCGGTGCGTACGGATGCAACATGTCCTTCCGGTCCTCGTTTGTCGGAGATTTGCGCTTCGACGAGCGCCTGGTCCTGTACGGCTGGCAGGAAGACATCGACTTCACCAGCCAAATGAGATCCAAAGGTCGCGTGGTCTGCGTCACTGAAATCACGGGCGTCCACCTCGGTATCAAGTCAGGCCGGGTCAGCGGAAAGCGGTTCGGCTATTCCCAGGTTGCGAATGCGATCTACCTGATCAGGAAGGGCTCCGTTCCGGCCTCTTTCGCGCTTCCCCTGATGTTCAGGAATATTGCAGCCAACCTCGCAAAGAGCCTGCGGCCCGAGCCGTATATCGATCGCAGGGGCAGGCTCAGGGGCAACATGCTGGCGATCCTGCACATCGCCATGGGACGAATCGAACCCGAATACATCCTGAAAATCTGACGGCGGGAAAGACAATGCGGAAATGGCTCTTGACGGTGGTGGCGGCTTCATTGGCGGCAGCAGCTGCCTGCCCCTTGCCGACGATGGCTGCCGAGTATCTCCTCGGACCCCAGGACAAGGTCAGGCTCAAGGTTTACGAATGGCGCGCATCACGCGACGTGATCTTCGAATGGACCGCTCTCAACGACAGCTTCGTTGTCGGTGCCGACGGCACGCTCTTCCTTCCATTCGTCGGCCAGATACGAGCGCAAGGCACCGCCCCCGGCGACCTCGCCCGTGCGATCGGCGACCGCCTGATGCAGCAGATGGGACTCGGCCGCCAGCCGGATGTCGCCGTCGAGATTGTCCAGTACAGGCCGTTCTACATCGTCGGCTACGTCACGCAGCCCGGCGAGTTTCCCTTCAGGCCCGGACTGACGGTCTTGCAGGCGATGGGAATCGCCGGCGGCCTGCGAACACGCGAGGAGGACATGTCGAGGCTCGAGCGTGAAGTCATCGCGGGCCAGGGCGACGTGGGTCTGTTGGCGCTGAGCAACGTCAGTCTGCTCGCCCGCAAAGCGCGGCTGGAATCGGAACTGGCTGGCAGCGACGACATCGCCTTCCCTGCGCAACTGATGGACAGAGCTTCGAACGAGACGGTCGCGGTTGCGATGGAGCAGGAGCGCAAGATCTTCGCTGTCCGCAAGGACGCCATGGCGACACAACTCCGTGCGCTCCGCGAACTCAAGGATTTCCTCGAAAAGGAACTGACCTCGCTCGGCCAGCAGATGGCCTTCCACGACCAACAGATCGAACTCATCCAGAAGGAACTCGCGGGTGTTTCGGCCCTTGTCCAGAAGGGGTTGGCGGTTGCACCGCGGGAACTCTCTCTACAGGGAACGGTCGCACAGATGCAGAGCGACAGGTTGGTTGCCGAGACCTCGCTTTTGCGAGTCAGGCAGGAGATAAGCAAGACCGACATCGAGATCCTCAACCTCGCCAATAGCCAAGCCAGCGAAGTCGCCGCTTCCTTGCGCGAGACGCAGTTGCAGCTCAACGAAGTGACCAGCAAGGCCAACACCGCGGTGCAGTTACTGCACGATACCGAGGTCACGGCACCTGCTCTGCTCGCCCTTAGAGAGCGCGGCGAACGGGCCAAGCCGATCTTCAAGATCGTGAGGATGACGGACAGCGGCTCGCAAGAGCTCACGGCTGAGGAAACCACGCCGATCGAGCCAGGCGATACCGTGAAGATCGATATCCCCCCGCCGCCGTCCGGCTTGGCCGCCCTCCCTGCAGGCGGCAGCGTGCAGGCAGAGACGCTCCCGATTCAGGGCACCAACTGATCAAACTTGCATGGTTCAGTGAGGTCCTCACCCGTCGCACCCATTGGCCTGCGCTTCGGCTGGAAGCCGCCTGGAAGCACGAAGAACAAGGGCGCAAGAAAACTGGGGGCTATGCCTAACCGGATCGTCTGCGCAATACCCTGGCACTTGCCATGCACTTTGAGGCCGCATATCAGTGAGCACACGCTGACGAAACCTTCCCTGCCGCAGTGAGTCGATCAGTGCTGCGGGTATCATTGGAGATTTCGGTGCTCATGAGTGTCGTGGCTGTATCGGCGGGGGGCGTTCTGTTGGGACTGCGGTTCAAGGCTCCCGCCCTGATCGCGGCTACCGCACTGCTTGTGATCGGAAGCTTTGCCTGGAATGGCCTTGGGTTGCCCGGCCATGTGACCGTCACCAAATTCCTGATCCTGGCATTCGTATTGGCTTGCGCCTACATCGTCGGCCTGTCGCTGTCCGTCCACTGGAAGCGGACGGAAGGGTGAGCGGTCGGGACTTCAGGCAGCCCTGTCGAAGCGCATCACTGCGAAAATCGTCCTGAACAAGATCACGATGTCGAGCCAGATCGACCAGTTCCGCACATACTGGCTGTCGAGCGCCACGCGGTTGGCGTAGTCCATGCTGCTTCTTCCGCTCACCTGCCAGAGACCGGTGAGTCCCGGCCTTGTCCGAAGGTATTCCCCCAGGTGGTCGCCGTAGCGTATGAGTTCGTCCTTTACGATGGGCCTTGGGCCCACGCAGCTCATGTCGCCACGGATGATGTTGAAGAGCTGGGGGAGTTCGTCGAGGCTCGACTTGCGCAGCATCCACCCAAGCAGCGTGACGCGAGGGTCGTTCCTGATCTTGTGGGTCTCTTCCCACTCCTTGCAGACATGCGGGTTGGCTTCGAGATATGCTTTCAGAACTTCTTCCGAATTGGCAACCATCGAGCGGAACTTATAGCAATCGAATGGCTTTCCCCCGAACCCGATACGGCTGTGCGAGAACACTGCCGGGCCTCCTGCCGTGATCCTGATCAGCAGGGCAACGACGATCATCACAGGCGCAGCCATGACAAGCGCCGTGCCCGCTATGACCAGATCCATGAGCCGCTTCAGGAGACCTCCGATGGGAGGGTTCGTCGTTCCCGTCCTGATGGCGGGCGACAGGTCTGTCAATACTGCCCCGGCACTGTTGTGGTCGGGCGCAGGAACAACGTGCAGGACTGCCGTTCGGCTGTCAGCCGCCACGGGAAGAGGCGGCTGAACCCAGATCGGGGTTCCCTGATGCGACTCGAAGGTGTTTGTTGACATGGGACGGTTGCTGTTCGAATTGTTCCGATCACTCTTCCAAGGTCGGGGCTTGTCGGCAAGAAAGGCAAAGGAGGTAGCGTGACGCTCCAGGGCTACCCCCTAATCCCAAGGAATGATCCCCCTACACGCTTTTGCGACCTCCGAGGGAGGAATGTCTCGCCACCAGTTTCATGCGGGGCTTGGACTTCATCGCGCGGGCCTTCGTCAGGAGCACGCCCAGGATGGGCGTCCTGCTGGCCTGCAGCGTCCTGACGAGTTCCCGCAACGTTTGGACATGTGTCTTGCCCCACTGGGCAACGACGACGACGCCATCCAGGACGGATCCGACAATCAATTCGTCGGCTCCCGAGGCAAGCGTCGGCAGGTCCAGGATGACAATGTCGTAGGCAGCAAGTTCGTAGGCGGCAAGGTCGCGAGCGGTCAGATCCAGGAGGAACGCCTCCATGTTGCTTGGTGACAGCAGGTGCCTGGCATCCACCACCGAACTTGGAAGCAAGTCGAACGGCCGCCCAGGAGCGCGGACGATATTAAGCCGGACGGGGTCCTGGCACGGTTTGTCGAGGGCGCCCGACGGGCCGAGCAGCCGCGTAGTCAGTGTCGGTCGCCTGATGTCGGCGTCAATTACCAGCGTCTTCAGCCCGGACATCGAATACAGCGTGGCAAGATTGCTGGCGACTGAGCTCTTCGAACTGTCGTTGGATACAGCCGTCAGCCCAAGCAACTTGATCGGGCGGCTGGTTTCCGCAAGGCTGATTTCGGTTCGCACTTTCCTGAGACTGTGGCTGTATCTGGAGTGCGGATATCTTGCGACTTCGTCGAGGTGGCCGGATTCCCTTCTCTTGGTGGTGGGCGGCAGCTCTCCGACGCATTCGACACCCAAATTCTCCCGGATGAGTCGTGCTGACCTGATGGTCCAGTCGAACGTATGCCTCACAAACGAAAGTCCGATGCCGAAAATGAGGCCGGCAACCGCCGCGAAGGCCAGCATCAGCTTCGGCCTTGGAGTGCTCGGATAGAGCGGCGCCGTCGCAGCTGTGATCACCCTTGCGTCGGCGACCGGGTACGACTGCTGGCTTACCGAGTTGGTGTAGGCCTGCAGGAAGCTCTCGTACATCTTCTGGTAGGTTTCAGCAGTCACCTCGAGTTCTTCGAGCGTCGGCACTGCGTTCGCCCCACCTTCGTCCGTGGCTTCACCGCCGACGCTGTAGTCGTGCCGTGACCGGAACTCTTGCGCCTTCGCCATGGCCTCGTTCATCTGGGTGCGCAGTTGCTTAAGGCGCATCTCGAGCCACGCGCCGCCTTCCCTTGCCGCGTCGGCCTTGGTTTCGATCTGCTCACGCACGAAGGCATCGGCCGTGGCGTTCGCAACCTTGGCTGCACCTTCGGCATCGAGAGAGGTGAAGGATATGTCTATCGCGTAGGAAACGCCGACTCTGCGGACGTCGAGGCCGTTGCGGAAAATCAACATGCTGCGCCGGGACTTTTGGTAATCGGTCAGCGTCACGGGTGTTTCAGGCACGCCTTGGCCAAAATGCTGCGCAAGCGACGTCAGCCAGGCGCTCTTCCTAAGCTCGGAAGCATCGAGCAGGACTGATCCTATCTTCTTGAATCTCTCCCGCAAAGTCGGAGTCTGCGGACGGTTGAACTGGGGGTCGTCGACGAGTTTCAACTGGTCGAGGACCATCGCGGCGATCTTTTCCGACTGCATCACTGCTATCTGGCTTTCCACCTGGGCGGTGTCCAACGACAGATCTACTTCGCCACCCTCCTGCAAGTGTTGTGGCAATTTCGGCTCGATCAGAATCTGCGCGCTGGCGATGAAAGTTGGGTCGGTGGTCGAATTGTAGAACCCGGCCACCAAGAGAGCCGCAGCAAGGCAGGCGAAGATGGTTCCAACGTAGTGCCGCAGAAATTCGGTTATGTCGGAGAGGCCAATAAACTCCTGACTGACGGAAGCCTGCTGGTCCGCTGCCGGAGGCCATTGATTGGGAAACATGCGGTTCATTCAAATTCTCCTGCAGGCGTGCGGGAAATCCTGCGCGCACGCCGTCCCCATGCAGGCGGTTCCCATGCAGGCGGTCCCCATGCTGGCGGTCGATGACATTCAGCCGATGTTTTCATTGAAAGCTGAGGCCCCTCGATCCCAGACTTGCCGCGAAAAGATTACGCCTGCGTCAGGGAAGGTTAAACGCCGCCAATTGGCGTAGGGACCTACGCCCTATGGGAAGGGAGAATGCCCGGCAGCCCTGCTCTGGTCCTGTCGACAAAAGACTTCTGCTGTTCCAGCAAGGCCTGCCGTCCGCGGCTGAGTGCCAGGTCGCGCGCAAGGGAATCGATCCGCTCGGATATGCATTCGGGGCTCTCGCCATTTTCCATGGCCTCCAAAGCGAACGCGGCGCAGTCCGTCATCCTTTCCACGGACGGACGCAGTGCCGCGGATTCCCTTTCGATTTCCACTTGAATGAGCTCGAGAAGCCGAGCCAGGCGACCGAACCGCCTTTCGTCGACGTCCTCGCGGAACGGGTACTTGAATGCGGTCAGCGGCATCTTGCAGCCCACCTTTCTCGTCGGCGCCCGAGCAGGACGCACCTTATAGAATACAAGACCCCATTGCCTGGACGAGACATCCTTTCGGCCATCGGCGGTCATGCTCCTATTGGATGAGGGGGTGCAAACCAGCGCGTTAGGGCTACTCGAATTCATGAAGGGGGCTGCGTCCGGCAGCGTGCTAGGACTATTCGCCTGTAACTGCTGAGCGGAAACCGTGACCGTGACCATAGTCGGCCAAGCCAGGCCAAACACATTCGCCTTCGAAACCAGCGCCCTGGTCAAAGCCACTGGCTTCCGGGAATACGACGCGCGCTGGTGGTTCGGGCAGCCAGGCTCGGACAAAGAACCCGAACTCAATCTGATGGGCGTTCAGGCGATCGGCATGGGGCTCGGCACCTTGATCCGCCGAATGGGCGTTGGCCCTGACATCGTCACTGGCCATGATTTCCGCAGCTATTCCATGGCGATCAAGATGGCGCTGGTCTCCGGCCTGATGGCGGCCGGCGCGCGCGTCAAAGACATCGGCCTGGCACTTTCTCCCACGGCCTATTTCGCCCAGTTCGCGCTCGACGCTCCGTCGGTGGCCATGGTGACGGCCTCCCACAACGAGAACGGCTGGACCGGCGTGAAGATGGGAGCGCAGAGGCCTCTGACATTCGGGCCTGATGAGATGACCGCTTTGAAAGCGGTCGTGCTGGACGGCGATTTCGATCTCATAGGCGGGGGAAGCTATGAATTCGTATCCGGATTTCGCGAGAGATACATCGAAGACCTGACTGCCGGAAGGAACCTCGGCCGAAAGCTCAAGGTGGTGGCGGCCTGCGGCAACGGAACCGCCGGCGCTTTTGCACCGCAGGTGCTGGAAGGCATCGGCTGCGAAGTCATCCCGCTGGACGTTGAGCTCGACCACACGTTTCCGCATTACAACCCCAATCCCGAAGACATGCAGATGCTGCACGCGATCCGGGACAAGGTTCTGGAGACGGGTGCCGATGTCGGGCTCGGCTTCGACGGCGACGGCGACCGCTGCGGCGTGGTCGACAACGAAGGCAACGAGATTTTCGCAGACAAGGTCGGCGTCATGCTGGCGCGAGACATCTCCGGCCTGCACCCGAAATCCGCCTTCGTCGTGGACGTCAAGTCGACGGGCCTTTTCATGACAGATCCCGTCCTCCTGCAGAACGGTGCAAGGACGGATTACTGGAAGACCGGGCACTCCCACATCAAGAGGCGCGTTGCCGAACTCAATGCCATCGCTGGTTTCGAGAAGTCGGGGCATTTCTTCTTCAACCCGCCGATTGGACGCGGCTACGACGACGGACTCCTCACCGCGATCGCCGTCTGCGAGATGCTCGACCGCAACCAGGGTAAGACACTTGCCGACCTTTACCGCGATCTGCCGCTGACCTTCGGCACCCCGACCATGTCGCCCCACTGCCCGGACGAGGTGAAATACGGCGTGGTCGCGAAAGTTGTCGGGGAATTCACGAAAATGAAGGGGGACGGGATCGAGTTCGCTGGCCAGCCGCTGGCCAATCTCGTCACCGTGAATGGGGTCCGTGTGGTTGCCCAGGACGGCACATGGGGTCTGGTCAGGGCTTCGTCGAACAAACCGGAGATTGTCGTCGTGGTGGAAAGCCCCGTCTCGTCGGAACGACGCCGCGAGATGTTCGAGGCTCTCGATGCCGTGCTGCGCCGCAATCCAGAGGTCGGAGCCTACAACCAGACGTTCTGACGGGAATTGGCTGAAGAGGAATTGGACCATGCCGGACCGGATCGTAAGTTTCGTCATGAGCGGGGGCGTCGGCTCACGGCTGTGGCCGCTTTCGCGCGAAGACAATCCCAAGCAATTCCACGACCTTTCGGGCGACGGCTCCATGCTTGCGAAGACTGTTCGACGCCTCAAGGCGCGGCCGGACGGTGAGACGCCGATCTATTTGATAGCGTCCGAACGGCATGCCGACCGCGTCATCTCGGACATTGCTCCGCTCGGCCTGAACGGCGGCAGACCGATCTTCGAGCCGGTCGGCCGCAATACCGCCGCCGCGGTCGCCATTGCCACCCTGCAAACGATCTCCGAACATGGCGCCGACGCGCTGGTGCTCGTGGTCCCGTCCGACCATCAGATATCGACCGAAGCGCAATTCTGGGAAACCGTCGAGGCGGGCGTGCCTGCCGCCGATGCAGGAAGTATCATCGTGTTCGGCATCAAGCCGACGCATCCCGAAACCGGATATGGCTACATCGAGGCCACGGCAAATGGTGACCGAGTAGCCTTGGTTTCACGCTTTGTCGAAAAGCCAGACGCCGAGACGGCCCGCCAATACCTGGCGTCGGGACGATTCTACTGGAACGCCGGCATCTTCCTTTTCCGTGCCGACGCCATGCGGCAGGCCTTTCTCGATTTCCAGCTGGACATCTGGGAGACTGCGGAACGGGCCTACAAGACAGCGCGGACCGAGGTCTCGGGTCTGTACCTGCCACAGGGCTTCTACCTGGCTGTCCCCTCGACGTCGATCGACTACGCGATCATGGAGCATGCGGGCGACATCGCGATGGTCACGGCTTCCTTCCGCTGGAACGACCTTGGATCTTGGCAATCGCTGCTGGAAGCCAGCCCGACCGACGGCGACGGCAACGTCGTCATGGGCGACATCGTCGCCATGGATTGCGGCAACTCCTACCTCAGAAGCCAGGGCAGGCTGCTGACCGTCGTCGGAATGAAGGATGTAGCGATAGTGGCGACGCCGGACGCGGTGTTCGTCGCCCCGGTCAGCCACAGTCAGCACGTGAAGAAGGTCGTCGAACAGCTGGAGAAGAGCGGACGCCTCGAAACCAAATTCACCGCCTCGGAAGACCGGGTCATCATCAGCGGCTCATGGCGCAAGCGTGTCGAACACTGGCTCTTCGAAGAAACCCTGCCACTGTGGTCCACTGCCGGTGTCGACGATGTGCATGGCGGCTTCCACGAGGCTCTCGGCTTCGATGGAAGGCCGTTGGGCAAACCCAAGCGCATGCGGACGATGGCTCGCCAGATCTATGCTTTCGCGGTGGCCAAGGAACGCGGCTGGACTGGACCGGCCGACAAACTCATCGACCACGGTATCGACTTCATCGCGAAATACGGCCGCACCGACCGTGGCGGCTGGGTGCGCACGCTCAATGCCAACGGCAGCGTGGCTGACCCGACGGAGGACGCCTACGATCATTCCTGCGTGCTCCTGGCGCTGGCTCATGCTCATCGATGCGGCCATCAGGACGCCCTGCGGCTTGCACAACAGACATTTCATTTCGTCGACACCCATCTCGAGGACGACAGCCTGACCGGGTTCCTCGAGAGCCCCGGCTCCAACGGGGCACGGTCTTCGAACCCGCACATGCACATGCTGGAATCCTTTCTTGCTTGGTACGGCGTCACCGGCGACCGTGCCTATCTGCGACGGGCGGCACGCGTCATCGATCTCTTCCGGTGCCATTTCTTCGACCAGGAAAGCTGGACGCTTGGGGAATATTTCGACGTCGATTGGCTGCCCTTGCCGGGAGACAAAGGACAATGGACCGAACCAGGGCATCATTTCGAATGGGCCTCGCTGCTTGTCGAGTTCGCGCGGGCGAGCGGGCAAAAAGACCTGGTCGCCTACGCCAGGAAGCTCTATTCATCGGCGGTCGCCAGTGGATTGAACCGAGCCACAGGTCTGGCTTACGCAGCCGTATCGCGGCAGGGAATGCCTCTCGACCGGTTCTCCCGCAGCTGGCCGCAATGCGAAGCCGTCAAGGCAGCCGCCGCCCTGGACGGCATTGGCGGGCCTGATCTGAAACCCGAGATCGAAGCTCGCGTCGCGCGCCTGTTCAGATGGCATATCGATCCCGCACCGCTTGGCTTGTGGGTCGACAGGATCGACGAGCGCGGAAGGTCAGTGGCGACGGAAGTCCCGGCAAGCATCTTCTACCATCTGGTGACGGCGTTGATGCAGTATCTGGACAAGACCGGTGGACAGGTCGAGCCTTTCCCGCTTCCAGCTTTGGATGTGGGCAAGCCAGGTCTGAAGCAGGTCCTCAGCCGCCGCTAATGCGCCGATCCTGGGATACGATGTTCGTGCCACTGTGGTCGTATACGGCGAACCTGAGCGACGCCAATCCAAAGAGGCTACGAGCAGCTATGCTTTCTCCTGCGTCTGCTTGTAACCACGGTAGCCCAGAGGTGGTAGGGAGGTGGTAACTACGGCTAATTCGGTATCCCGTGCCTCTGTGTCGTGGCTGCAAACCGGGATAGTATGCTTACAGGATGCCTCAAAGAGAGGCATTGAGCGACCTCTTCCGATCTTGGAGTTGCGGCAAACTCGTCGAGGCGTTGTAATTTTGAGCCTATGAACCTTCATGTCCGAACGGTTGAGACGCAACTATGGCAAAAAAAAAAGCGCGTGCCAGGGCCAGCGGTGACCTCCTAAAACTGCTTGCTACCAGGCCGAGAGCGGTGGCGCTTGCCGCGCTGCACGTGAGTGAATCCGTGCTGCTGGAACTCGAAGCATCCGAGCTGTTGTCAGCGGCCGAGATCAGAGGATTGCTGAAGGACGCGTCGACGACGTTACGAAATGCCGCCGATCAGGTCGACAATCGCAGCTGCCTCATTGCCAGCGAAATCGTCGACTCCATGCGGGAAAGTTTCAAGAGAAACAAAACCTAGTCCTGCCGCCACGTGTCAATTTCGTAGCGTGCCGGTGGCGAGTCGGTGGAACCTGCGCATTTTCATCGAAAAGCGCCGTCGCTACACCGATCGATAGTTTGCCATCAACGGATACTCATCACATCAAATTTGATGTACATTCCATCAGAGGGAGGTATTTTGGGGCATTGGGCGGGGCTATAGATGACGTACGCTTCACATCCTTTTTCGCGCGGGAATGAAAATCGTCCATCGTATGTCGGACTTAACGACGACGATGCGGCGCTTATCAAGACGTTGGGATTCACGCCAAAGCGCTATCTGGCGGAGACGGTCATCGTCAATCAGGGCGAGGACAGCGATCGCATGTTCATAGTCGAGTCGGGCTGGGGCTGTAGATCCCATGAACTCGCCGGCGGGCAGCGACAGATCCTGGATTTTGCACTGAGAGGCGATATCGTCCTGCCTCAATCGTACTCGGGCAGCGCTCTTGAAACGTTCGTGGCTCAAACCGAACTTACGGTGCTGGTGGCTTCGACCAAGACATTTACCCTTGCCGCCATGCAATCGCCCCATCTCTTCTCCCTTGTTCTCGAAACCCTCGTGCACAACGGAGCGGTTCTCGCTCAACATCTCACCAATGTAGGACGACGCAGCGCCTTGGCGCGGACAGCGCATCTCTTCCTCGAACTGAAGGCGCGTCTGGAACGGACCGGCTCTGTTACCCAGAACAGCTTTGAATGCCCTCTCACCCAGTACGATCTCGCGGACGCTCTCGGTCTCACTCCAATTCATGTCAATCGAATGCTGCGGGAATTGCGCGAGCGCAAGTTTCTCGAATTCCGCCAAGGCCAGGTGCGCGTACTCGATCAACCGGGCCTGACGAAGTTTGCTGGATTCGAGCACGAATATATCGAAAGCTAGGTCGTATCGGCAATACGACGCCTGGTCCCTCGAAGTCTCCCGTCGAGAAATCAAGTGTCAGGGATAGCGGGCACCAAGCCGCCATGTGCGTCGCCGGCACCCCATTGAGGGGTCCACCGGTGTCCGGCCCTGCTTCCGCGATAACACCATAGGCGCCAGCGGTCCGTCTGTTAGATTGTTCGGGTGGCGGACCTGTTCCGCCTGGCCGGCGCCTTTACCCCAACCAGGCCCCCCGCCCAACAGGTGCCGGCCATTTTCAGTTTTCGCTTCTTGGTGTGATCTCTTCGGTCGGCACCTCGTCTCCGATCTCCCTGGCGAGATAAAAAGCCTTCGCCTCGTCCTTCGTCGTCAAAACGGTACGCCAGCTAGCTACTCGAACACGCTCACGATGCAGGTCGTCACCGGGTTTGCCGGTTATCACCGGACCGTTGCGTTCCCTCGTTCGGATGGCTTCACTTTACATTAGCGGAGGCGCATAAATTATCCAGCCGGCGGCATTGTTCCTCACAGGCATCCTGTCGGTTAGGCCCGGTGTCCTAGCTCATCCCAACAGAAGGGATGCCGGGCCGCTCTCATCAAGCCGCGGGAAGAAGGCATGTGACACGACGATGGCGTCTGTTGCGCCCTTCACGGTGACCATCGGAACGCTTGAACAGTCCGCGAGGAACCGGAAGACGATGCGCAATCAATGCGGCCGGTTGGATGGTTCAGTGATCATTGCTTGATGAACGGGCCCGTGTAGGTCTGGCCGGCAAGCGCAACGGTTCCGGCCAAGGTTCCTTCGGGCAGCATCACAAGACTGACGTCCGCGCCATTCGGGAGGCGCTTGAGCTTCAATGTGTTCCCCGCAATTCTTCCAGCGCCGGCTGCCTCTCCGGGACTGTTGTCGCCCAGATTCCCCCACGCAACGGTGGCCGTCACATCGCCTCTGGGAGAAATCGTCTGCACAGCGACTTTGGCTTCGGACGTCCCCTCCAACCGTCCAGCCCACATGCCCGAGAATGCGGCGTACTTTGCGGGAACGCCCTTCGCTGGCGGGGTGATCGTTGTGGATTGATCCATTGTGGCCGAACCAGGAGCAGCAGCGGCCGGATCCAAGGTAGACAGGGGCGCGATGGCCGCAGGTTCGGGAGCGGCCGATTGCGGCGCTTCAGGAGCCGATTGGCACGCGGCCAGGATAAGTGCCGTGAAGCCCAGCATCGTGTTCCGCATTCAAGCTCTCCGCCTCGTTCCCAAGCCATTGGCGGGCTACAGACCCGCCGAATTTATGTCATTCTACGCCACCGCCCCACGCATCGAAATAGCCGGGCGAACCTGTGGATAGTCGCGGGGACAATGCATTCCTGAAGGAGGCAGCCCGTGGCAGGCGATCACGAAGCGGTGACGGCTGTAATGAAGGCGCACTGGGCTGCGAAGACTGGACGTGAGCGCCGCACAAAGCGCTTGCGACTCGTCTCGGCCGAAGTCTCGGCACAAACCAGATCCCCATCTGCCAACCGCCCAAGGAATTCACGATCATGATAAATCGGCGTACTTTCTCCACCGCACTTGTCGCCGGGGTGGCGACGGGCTTGTTGGCCGGCTCCCACAAGTCGCAAGCGCAGACAGGCCCCAAGGCCCGCAATGTCGTGCTGGTCCATGGCGCTTATGCGGATGGCTCGTGCTGGTCGGAAGTGGTTGGCATCCTGCAGCAGGCCGGCTTCAGGGCAACCGTCGTCCAGCACCCGCTGACCACGCTGGAGGCGGGCGTCGATGCAACGCGGCGAGCGATCGCGCTCCAGGATGGACCGACGATACTTGTCGCACATTCCTTTGCCGGCATGATCATCACCGAGGCGGGCACGGATCCCAAGGTTTCCTCGCTCGTCTATGTCGCGGCGCGCGCTCCGGACGCGGGCGAAGACTACACGGCGCTCGCCAAGACCTTTGCAGCGCCGCCTGCCTCCGCTGGCCTTGTCTGGTCCGAAGGCTACGGCAAGCTCAGCGAGGAGGCTTTCCTGCGGGATTTCGCCGGCGACATTGCTCACGAGAAGGCGCGCATCCTCTATGCCGTCCAGGGGCCGATCTCGGACCAGCTTTTCACCGGAAAGACGACGCAAGCGGCGTGGCGCTCGAAGCCAAGCTGGTATGCCGTCTCGACCGAGGATCGAACGATCAACCCGGATCTCGAGCGCTTCATGGCAAAGCGGATGAACGCAAAGACCATCGAGGTGAAGGCAAGCCATTTGTCGCTGATCTCTCACCCGCAAGAGATCGCCCAGCTCATCTCGCAAGCCGCCGGGTAGCTCAGCTAAGCGAAGTCGGCTGGGGCGGGGAAACTGATGGAGGGCGAACACGCCTGCCCCAGCCATCAGGTCCGCCGCGCCGTGAACTGACGAGGGCTTGCGGGCCTTCGATCACCAGCGCTGGTGCACATGGGGCTTGATGTCCTGGTCGTAGATATCCCGGATCTTGCCCATGAGTTCATCCGACAGCGGCGCAAGGTCCGCCGCTTCGGCGTTGGATATCGCCTGCGCCGGATTGCGGGCGCCCGGGATGACCACCGTGACCGCGTCGAACATCAGGATCCAGCGCAGGGCGAATTTGGCCATCGTCGTGTCGCCGGAAACCAGCGGCCGGATGCGCTCGACCGCCGCCAGCCCAACCTCATAGGGCACGCCCGAGAAGGTCTCGCCGACGTCGAAGGCCTCGCCATGGCGGTTGAATTTGCGGTGGTCGCTGTCCTCGAATTTGGTGTCCGCCTTGAACTTGCCCGACAGCAAGCCGCTGGCCAGCGGGACGCGGGCGATAACAGCCACATCGTTCTTTTTCGCCAGGTCGAAGAACAGTTCCGCCGGCCGCTGGCGGAAGGCGTTGAAAATGATCTGGACGCTGACGACGCCGGGATACTGCATCGCCTTCAGCGCCTCCTCGACGCGCTCGACGCTGACGCCATAGTTGCGGATCTTGCCTTGCTCGACGAGACGGTCGAGCCGCTCGAACACTTCCGGGTGATAGTAGAGGTCGGTTAGCGGGCAATGCAGTTGCACCAGATCGAGCGTGTCGGCCTCGAGATATCTCAGGCTGCGGTCGATCCAGTCGGTCAGGTTCTTCTGGCTGAACCCCTCGACAGTTTGCTCCGGCAGGCGCTTTCCGGCCTTGGTGGCGATGAACGGCCGCTCGCCGCCGCGCTCCTTCATCACCCTGGCAATGAGCTTTTCGGAACGGCCGTCGCCATAGACGTCGGCGGTATCGATGAAGGTAACGCCGGCGTCGAGTGCGGCATGCAGGGCGGCCACCGCATCGTCGTCATTGACCTCGCCCCAGGCGGCGCCGATCGCCCATGAGCCAAAGCCGATCTCGCTGACGTCGCGGCCGGTACGGCCGAATTTCCGTGACTGCATGTCCTGTTCCTAACTGCGGCTTGGTGGTGATTGCTGATCTGCGGGCCGCCTTTTATCGCATGGCAACGCGATTGACATCCCCGTTCGTTGGATTTACCAGATAACAGGGTTGTATGACAACCCGGTAAGACTGCAATGATTTTGGAGTCGGGAGGATCTCAAGTTGAAAACCGTTCTGAAAATGGGCGCGTCGGCGGCCTTGTGCCTTGGCGTGCTTGCTCATCCTGCATTGGCCGAGGACAACATCGTCAAGATCGGCGTCGTCGCGGCGGAGTCCGGCTCGTTCGTTTCCGCCGGCCATACCTTGCCGGCAGGCGTCGGACTTGCCGTGAAACAGATCAACGATGCCGGCGGTATCAATGTCGGCGGCAAGAACTACAAACTGGAAATGGTCAAACGCGACGACCGCACGGATATCGCGACCGCAATCGCCGCCACCCAGGAACTGGTGCGCGACGTGAAGGTGCAGGCGATCTTCGGATCCGAAACGCATGACTTCACGCTGGCCATGGCCAAGATCACGCAGCCGGCCAAGATCATCCATTTCGCCGGCAATTCGACGCTGGCGAAAATCCTGACACCGGACTCGGTCAAGCCGGGCGGCGAGGATCATTATCTCTTCCAGTCCGAGCCGCAGGAATTCCAGCGGTCCGGGTCGACCGCGCGCGGCGTGCTGACGCTGCTCGAGCCGCTGCTTGGCTATAAGCCGAAGAAATCGGTCATGATCGTCGGCAACGACGCCACCGGCCAGTTCCTGTCGTCCTATTATTTCAAGGCGCTGAAGGCCGAGGGGCAGGACGTCCCCGACATCATCTTCTATCCGCCTGACACGACCGACTTCTCGCCGTTCCTGACCCGCGCCAAGAGCCTCAATCCGGATATCATCCACTTCTGGTACAATGGCGATTCAACGCTGACGGCGCTGCCGCAGGCGCTCGAACTGGGAGCCGCCAAGAGCTACTTCCTGTTCGGCGTCGACCCCGGCATCTGGAAGGAAAAGCAGCTTTCGGCCGACGTGCCGGTGGCGATGAGCTGCGTTCCGGTCTGCTGGGGCGAGTCGTCCAACCCGAAGGCCAAGGCCTATTTCGACGCCTACTTCGCCGCCGGCGCGCCCCACGGCGTGACCTCGTCGGTGTCGCTGCTTTACCACGACTATGTCCACTTCCTCGCCGAGGCCTGGGAGAAGGCCGGCAGCTTCGATCCGGACAAGACTGTCGAGGCGCTGTTGACGCTACACCATCAGGGCGTGGTCTCGGATGATTTGACTTTCAATCCAACCCACCAGGTCACCCATGCCACCGAGGTCTGCGCCGCGGCACCCGGCGGCGCCATCTCCTGCTCGATGCAACAGCCGCCGGCCGAAGCACCGAAGAGCTGATCTGGCGAACCTACCTTGAGTTGGCGGCGTCACTCACGCCGCCAACCTCTCCTTCTCAGAAATGCAGGCAGGGCTTGAAAGCCGGCCACCACGTGAAAAGCGCCATCACTTCGACAGAGAATGCGAGCCGTGGACATCTTCATCCAGCAGATCCTCAACGGGCTTTCGATCGCCAGCGTCATCACGCTGATCGCCATCGGCGTCACCCTGATCTTCGGCCTGACCGGCATCATCAACTTTGCCCATGGCGAATTCCTGATGATCGGCGGCATCGTCACCTGGCTTGCCGTCAGCGCCGGCCTCGGCTTCCCGCTGGCGGTGGTGCTGGCGATCCTGGCGGTCGGGCTGATGGGCTACATCCTCGAGCGCGGCCTTTTCCGGTTCACGCTGGAGCGGCCGACCAATGGCTTCATCGTTTCGCTCGGCCTCATCGTCGTGCTGCAGCATGTCGTCGTGCTGTTCTGGAACCCCAACCAGAAGAGCATTCCGCGCCCGCTGACCACGGTCTGGGAGGTCGGCGGCGTGCGCATCGCCTCGGTGCGGGTCATGGTCATCGCGATCACCATTGCCGTGGTGGCACTCAGCTTCCGCATGATCACGGCCAGCCGCTACGGCCGCGCCTTGCGGGCAAGCGTCGAGGACCGCGACACCGCGGCCCTGATGGGCATTCCGGTGCGCCGCTACATCACCGGCGTGTTCGTGCTCGGCAGTGCGTTGGCCGGGCTCGGCGGGGCGCTGCTGATCGCGCTGTTTCCGATCACGCCGTTCACCGGCGGCACCATGGTGATGAAGGGCTTTGCCGTGGCGCTGATCGGCGGGCTCGGCAACATCTACGGCGCCGTCGCCGCAGGGCTCATCCTCGGCATCGTCGAAGGCTTCAGCGCCGGCTACGGCTTCTCGCAATGGACCGATGCCTACTCCTTCGCCCTGATGATCCTGGTGCTGATCGTTCGCCCGCATGGCCTGTTCGGCGGCACCAGCGGACCCCGGATGGCGTCATGACGGCAGGCCTCCACCAGGATCGCGCCGGTTCCGGCCTCAAGGCGTTGCGATCGCTGCTGCCGGTGCTGGTCATCCTGGCGCTGATCGCGCTGGTTCCGTTGTTCTCGCCGAGCAACCGCTTCCTGTCGCTGGCGATCTCGGCCGGAATCAATGTGATCGCACTCTACGGGCTGTCGGTTCTGTTCGGCCAGACCGGCATCCTGTCGATGGGGCACGCGGCCCTGGTCGGCGTCGGCGCCTATGCGGCGGCGATCCTGGCGCGGGACTTTGGCGTGGGGTTTTGGGCAGCACTGCCGGCGGCGGCTTTGGCAAGTGCCGTGTTCGCGATGATCGTCGGCATTCCGTCGCTGCGGGTCGGCGGCCACCATTTTGTCATCATGACCTTTGCCTTCGGGCAGTTGCTCGCCATCGTCCTCACCAATGGCGGCGACTATACCGGTGCCGCGACCGGGCTCGACCTTGCCGGCCCGGTCACCTTGTTCGGCGCCGATATGAGCGATTTGACGCGCTATTACCTGATGGTGGTGGCCTTCGTGACGGCCGCGGCGGTGGCGAGTTGGGCGATCATCAACTCGTCCTATGGCCGCACGCTGCGCGCCATCCGGGAGAACGAGAAGCTTGCCGCCTCGCTCGGCATCAATGTCGGCCGGCACAAGATCGGCGCCTTTGTCGTCAGCGGCGTCTTTGCCGGCATCTCCGGCGTGTTGCTGGCCTATTTCCTCGGGCATATCTCCCCGTCGCAGTTCTCCTCCTTCCCCAGCATCTATTTGGCGCTGATGGTCATGATCGGCGGCGCCCGCCTGATCGAGGGACCGCTCGCCGGCGGCATCCTGGTCGCCTTCCTGCCGGAAGTGCTCAACCTCGATCCGGTCCAGTCGCGCATCGTTTACGGCGTCTGCCTGATCGCGGTGATCATGCTTTTGCCCGATGGCCTGATCGGCGGCATCGTGCGGGCGCTTCGTGCGGTGGTTTCGGGTAAGCCGAAACAGGAGACGGAACAGCGCAACGCGGCGCCCTCGGAGGCGCGGCGATGAGCCCGATCCTGGCCATCAGCGGCCTGAGCAAGCAGTTCGGCGGCGTCACCGCACTGGCAGGCGTCGACCTCGCCATCGAAGAGGGTGAAATCCTTGGTGTCGTCGGTCCGAACGGTTCGGGCAAGACCACGCTGTTCAATGTCGTCACCGGCGTGCACCGGCCGAGCGGCGGCACCGTGCTGTTCCGCGGTCAGGACATCACCGGTCTCAAGCCGCATGCCATATCGCGGGCCGGCATCGGCTACACCTTCCAGCAGGCAATGGCCTTTGCAGGCCTTGGCGTGCTGGAGAATGTCCGGATCGCCGGCGAGCATGTGGGGACCGGCGGCACCGCCAACCCGTGGCCGACGCCGCAGGCGCTGCTCGACTTCGTCGGGCTGAGCGCGGTTGCCAATGAGAAGGCCGGCGTGCTGCCATTCGGCTCCCTGCGCCTGCTCGGCCTTGCGCTGGCGCTCGCCACGCGGCCGTCGCTGCTCCTGCTCGACGAACCCGCCGCAGGCCTCAACGACCGCGAAACCACAGCTCTTGTCGGACTTGTCCGTCAGCTTCCCGGCCACGGCATATCCGTCTGCGTCATCGATCATGACATGAAGCTGATGCAGATGCTGTGCCGGCGCCTTGCCGTGCTCGATTTCGGCTCCAAGATCGCCGATGGGCCGACCGAGACGGTGCTTGCCGATCCCAAGGTGCTGGAAGTCTATCTGGGAGGCGATCTGTGAACCTGCTCGCCGTTTCCGAGGTCGTCACCGGCTACGGGCCGACCATCGTCAACCGCGGCGTCTCGCTGACGCTCGGGGCGGGCGAGATCGTCACCATCCTCGGCCCAAACGGCGCCGGCAAGTCGACGCTGCTCAAGGCGATCGCCGGGCTGATCCGGCCGCGCGCCGGCAGCATCTCCTTCGACGGCACTGACGTGACCGAGCTTGCCGCCGATGTCATGGCCAGGCGCGGCGTCGTGCTGGTGCCGGAAGGGCGCAAGATCTTCGTGGAGATGAGCGTCGAGGAGAATTTGCGTCTTGGCGCCTATGCACGCCGCGACGCCGCCGCCGTGGAGGCCGATTTCGCAACCATGCTGGCCTTCTTCCCGATCCTTGCCACCAAGCGGCGCGACAAGGGCGGCTCGCTGAGCGGCGGCCAGCAGCAGATGCTGGCCATCGCGCGCGGGCTGATGACGCGGCCGCGCGTGCTGCTGCTCGACGAGCCGTCGCTCGGCCTGTCGCCGCTGCTGGTCAAGGAGATCAAGGCGATCATCCTCGGCATCGGCGAGCGCTTCGGCGCTTCGGTGCTGCTGGTCGAGCAGAATGCCGGCCTGGCGCTCTCCGTCGCGTCGCGCGGCGATCTCATGCAGAACGGCCGCATCGTCGTCTCCGGGCCGATTGCCGAATTGCGCGACATGTCGCTGATGCGCGAACTCTATCTCGGCGGCGTGGCGGGAGCCACGGCATGAGCAAGCGCTCAGTCGTGGCTTGCCCTGTCGCGCAACTCCTCGAAGCGGGCATAGCTCTTGGTCAGATGGCTGCGCATGGCGCGCCGCGCCGCGTTGGCATCCCTGGCCTCAATTGCGGCGAGAATGGCGCGGTGCTCGCGCTGCATGCGGGCCAGGTACTTCTCCCGCTCCGGCAGGGTCATCCGGTCGAGCCGTATCCATTGGCGCGGGATCATGGCGCTGCCGAAGGTGTCGAACAGCCGGGTGAAATTGGCGTTCTGCGTCGCCGCGAGAATGGCGCGATGGAAACCGAAATCCTCTTCCGAGCCCGACCCTCCGGCGCGCACCGCCGCCTCCAGCGCGTCAAGCCGCGACGCCATCTGCTCGAGCGCCGCGTCGCTTCGCCGCTCGGCGGCAAGCCCTGTCGCTTCGACCTCGATGCCCATGCGCAGTTCGAGCACGCGCAGCACCTCGTCGATCGATTCAAGGTCGTCCGGCAGGATGGAAAAGGTCCTCGGCAGCGGATCCTTGGCGACGAAGGCGCCGAGGCCCTGGCGCGTGGTGATCAGGCCACGGGCGCGCAGCGCGGCAAGTGCCTCGCGTACGACGGTGCGGCTGACGCCGGTGGCGGCGACGATCTCCTGCTCGGTCGGCAGCCGCTGACCCGGCGCCAGGTCGCCGGATTCGATCTGCGCGATCAGCGTGTTGACCAGCCCGGTCCGCAGATTGGGCGCTTGCGGTATGGCATCGAAAAGCATGGGCTCCGCCATCGGGGAATACGGCCTCCGGTCCGATTCTTCGGCAAAGGCCGATTCTTCTTCAAAGGATTGCATCGACAGGTGCCCGCCGCAAGGTGACGAAATGCGGCCCGCCAACGTGGGCCATTTGGAGGATTGCATGAAAGAACGCATAGGCTTCATCGGTCTGGGCAGCATGGGCGCCGGCATGGCCGACAATCTGCTGCGCAAGGGCTGGCCGCTGGCGGTGTGCGTGCATCGCAGCCGCACCGCCGCCGACCGGCTGATCGCAGCCGGCGCCACCGAAGCGGCAAGCCCGCGCGCGCTCGCCGCCGCCTGCGATGTCGTCATCCTGTGCGTCACCGGTTCGCGCGAGGTCGAAATGCTGGTCAAGGGACCGGATGGCCTGGGCGCGGCGGGCAAGCCGCTGCTGGTCATCGACTGCTCGACCTCCAACCCGTCCTCGACGACAGCGCTTGCCGCTGACCTGGCGGCACTTGGCGTGACGCTGATCGATGCGCCGCTGGCGCGCACGCCCAAGGAAGCGGCCGAGGGCAAGCTCGACGTCATGGTCGGCGGCCCAGCCGACGCCGTCGCCCGCGCGCGGCCGGTGCTCGAGGCGTTTGCGGCGCGCGTCGTCCACACCGGCCCGACCGGCAGCGGCCACACGATGAAGCTGCTCAACAATTTCGTCTCGATGGGCTATTCGGCGATCTATTCGGAAGCGCTGACGCTCGGCGCCAAGGCCGGGCTGACGCCGCACGTCTTCAACAGCGTCATTTCGGGCAGCCGCATGGATTGCGGCTTCTACCAGGCCTTCTTCGATTTCGTGCTGACCCGCAACGAGAACGCCCAGCGCTTCGCCATCGTCAATGCGCTGAAGGACATGACCTATCTCGCCTCTTTCGCCCAGGCCGCCAATGTCGCCAACCCGATCGGTGCGGCGGTGCGCAACGGCTTTGCCACCGCGGTCGCGACCGGCCATGGCGAGAAGTTCGTGCCGGCGCTGTCGGATATCGTCGCCGGCCTGAACGGGGTTTCGCTGGTTGAGCCGCCGGAGATGTGACGGGGTGGGAGCGGTGCTATTTCAGCGGCAGGAACAGCTCCGCGACCGTCTCACGTTCCGGCACCTCCGGGACGAAGCTCAGCCGCTGGCAATAGATCGGGAAGTCGCGTGCTTCCTCGCCGCTCGCCGGCAGCCAGTCGCGATAGAGGTAGAGCGCGGCAGGCTCGAGATTGTGGGTGTTGCCGACGACACGCAGCACCGCGCAGCGTCCGCCGGGGATCACGCCAGCCCTCATGTGTTCGTCGTTCGCCTCGATCGGTTGGCCGGTCCCGACACAAAGGTCCACGCTGTAATCGGCAGGCGACGCAGGACGCCGCTCGGAGCGCCAGACATTGAAGGTCGGACTTGTCCTGGGGTGTAGGCCGGCGGCCTTGCGCCAGGCGATGAACCGCTGGATGGTGGCGCCGAGCATCGCCGGGTCGCCCCGATGCTCCATGATCGCCACCGGCGTCGGGGCCACATCGCGGATCGTCACGTCGTCGGTGGTAAAAATCTTCTGCATGAGCTTGCTCCTGGCGTTGTCGAGAGGCCCGAAGGCCGCAAGCCACGGCTCCCATTCGGGAGACTTCCGGAACGACGACGGCGATTGCCCGACCCGTTGCCGAAAGGCGCGGGCGAAGGCATCGGGGGCGTCGTAGCCGGCATCCATCGCTATGTCCGTGACGCTTTGGGCATCCGTGTAGGCCAGCCGGTACGAAGCGCGCTTCATGCGGGCGAGTTGGACATAGCGATGCACGGACAAGCCGAAGGTGGACATGAACTGCCGGTGGAAATGGTATTTCGAGAACGCCGCGACGCCGCTCAGTGCTTCCAGGCCCAGATCGTCGTCCAGATGCCGGTCGATGTGGTCCAGCACCCGCTGCATCCGGGCATGGTAGTTTTCAAGTGACGCCTTCACCGTCTCTTCCTCCGTGGCGACATCAGCTACGCCCTTCGGGATATGTCGCGCTCGACCGATCTTGCGATTTGGCATGGATCAACAGGCGCCTGCCAGCAACGGCCTACGGGCAAGCCCGATCCGCAGTTGAACGGCGCCAAGCGGAAGAGCGCTGCTATCGCCGGCTTCGACTCGTCCCAATTCAAATGAGCGGCATTCACCCCGCCATGCGGGTCATGGCAATCAGACGACTATGGGAGGCATAGGGTCGTAGCTGATCGCCACCAGCCCCGGATACCTATGGGCGAGAGCGAGGATTTGGGTCTCAAGCTCGCAGTTGTAGGCCATCAGCGCCTTCACGGTCTCAAGCGGGCTTTCGTAGCGGGCTATGAGCTTCTCCGCTTCGGTGTGCAACTCGGCTTTGGATTCAGCGTCCAGGTGCATCGTGGCCATTTGCGGCCCCTCCCCTAGCGGCTTGCTCTGCGCGGGGCCGAGAGCGCGTCGAGCCGCTCTTGAAGGTGCCCGTTGAGCACGATCATTTCCTTGAGCGCCTTCATCACGTCGCCCTTGTAGACTGCGATGAAGTCCTCGGCGTGGGCCTGGAGGGCGGCCTCTTGACGAGAGTTAAGTGTGACAATGCGATCCACGGCAATTCCTCCAAACGCTGCATGGCCGCAGTGAACAAAAAGGGAACGAAAATGTCAAGAGCGAATTGACTCGGCGAGGAATAGGTTCCTATTTTTGGCCATGCCGGAACAGAGCAGACGACCGCGCCGCCTTGTGCAGACCTTGTGCCGAGCGCATGAGGTCGGGCAACTGATCCGCGTCCGCTGCATCAACTGCAACATCACCCGCCACTATCTGCCGGGGGATCTCGTCAAGCTCGTCGGGGACATTCCGTTTTGGGACGTGGCCCGGCACATGCGTTGCGAGCGGTGCAAACGCCGCGAGCTCGACGTGGATATCCTGCTGCCAAGCGCATTGGAGGGCATGAAGATACGCGTGAGGCGGCTTGTTGAAATCCGCATGGTGCGCCGCGTGATATGGCGGGATGACAGCTAGCCTAGGCGGCGTGGACAAATTTGAGCCAATATCTGGCGGTGGCGAGATGGATCATTCCGAGGAAACTGCTGGCCAGTTGGTCGTAGCGTGTGGCGATGGCGCGGTTGACCTTCAGCTGACCGAACATGCGTTCGATGCGATTGCGCTGCTTGTAGAGCGCGCGGTCATGCTCGATTTTTACGCGACGATTTGAGCGACCTGGAATGACGGCCTCGACCTTCCGATCGGCAAGGTCGGCACGAATGGCGTCGGCATCGTATCCCTTGTCTGCGAGCAGGGCATCGGGCGTGCGCTCGGGCAAGCCGAATAATGCATCATACGCCTTGCAGTCTGCCGCTTCGCTGCCGGTTAGGATGAAAGCGAGCGGTCGTCCGAGGGCGTCAGCCAGGCAGTGAAGCTTACTGGTGAACCCGCCCCGCGAGCGGCCAAGAGCGCGTTGATGAGTCCCCCTTTTCCGCCCGCAGCCGAGACATGGGCGCGGACGGCAGTGCTGTCGATGCTATAGTGACCGCTGTCCGCCATGACCTCAGCCAACGTCACCGCTACGGTCTCCCAGACCGGCTTCGGCCCATCGTCGGAACCGACGATAGATGGTATTCCAGCTACCGTATTTGGGCGGCACGTCGCGCCACGGCGCTCCACATCGAAGCCGCTAGAGGATGCCGTTTATGATCGAACGGTTCTGTTCGGGTCGCCTGCCGCGAGCTCGATTTACAGGCTCAATCGGCAATAGGCCCTTCAAAACCCGCCATTCCGCTTCGGTGAGATCGCCTCTGCTCAAGCCTGCCTCCAAAAAACAGCCTTGAATCAATACAGTGAGACGGCGTCAACGGCATGCCTCGTCTATCCGGTAGTTTCAACGGCTGGAAACGCAGTTCAACCGGACGAACCGGTGCCCACACCAAAAAACTGCTTGACGATAATAAGACGACCAGTCATATATTAACCCATGCCTAGACCAGCCAATCCTGAAACGCGATCGCGCCTCCTGGAAAAAGGGGGAGACCTTGTGAGCACCCGCGGCTTCAACGCCACGGGCGTGCAGGAGATCACCGCGGCAGCCGGCGTGCCCAAGGGTTCGTTCTATAATTACTTCGACAGCAAGGAAGCCTTCGCCGTCGCCGTATTGACCGAATATTGGGAGGCGGTTGTCGCTGAGTATGGGGCCATTTTGAATCAACGCCGGACGCCGCCCTTGTCGCGCATCGCGCGCTATTTCGCCGGGCTTGCCGAGTTTCACGAGCGCCGCCGTTACGCGGTCGGCTGCCTGATCGGGAACATGGCACTGGAGGTCACGCCGACGAGCGAGGATGTGCGGATCAAGCTTGCGGCGATCTATCGCGAGTGGTCGGCCGCGCTCGCCTCATGCTTGCGGGAAGCGCAGGAGAAAGGGGAATTGTCGGCCGGAAAGGATCCAGGGCAGCTTGCCGTCGCGCTGATTGACACGTTCGAAGGGGCGGTCATGCGGGCCAAGGTCGAACGTAGCCGGGCGCCCTTCGACAGCTTCGAGCGCTTTGTTTTGCCCTCTCTGCTGAGTTAAACATTTTGACCAATTAATAGACGACTGGTCGTCTTAGTTTACCGGATCATCGCTGGAACGCCGCGCCAGCGAGCGATGACTCTCATCCGCGGCTAATCTAAAGGAGCTGAACAATGCCCACGATCACTACTACAGACGGCGTAGACATCTTCTACAAGGACTGGGGCTCAGGCCAGCCGATCGTTTTCAGCCACGGCTGGCCGCTGACAGCGGACGACTGGGACGCCCAGATGACCTTCTTCCTTCGCCACGGCTATCGGGTGATCGCCCACGACCGGCGCGGCCACGGCCGGTCCGACCAGCCCAGCACTGGCAACGACATGGACCACTGGGTTGCCGACCTCGCGGCCCTGACTGAACACCTCAACCTGCGCGACGCGATCCACATCGGCCACTCCACAGGTGGCGGTGAGGTGGCGCGCTATGTCGCTCGCCACCAGGAGCGCGTCGCGAAGGCGGCGCTGGTCGCTTCATTGACGCCGAACATGTACCGGAGCGAGGACAACCCGTCCGGTCAACCGCCGGAGTGGTTCGAAGCGATCCGGGCAGGCGTGCTGGGCAACCGGTCGGAGTTCTACCGTTTCGTCCCTGAGAATCCGTTCTACGGCTACAACCTGGATGGGGCGAAGCCTTCGGAGGCGATCATTGCGAACTGGTGGCGCCAAGGCATGGCCGGCGGTGCCCTCGCTCACTACGCGACTGTCGACTCTTGGCTCGAAGATTATACCGAAGACCTCAAGAAGATCACCGTGCCGGTGCTGGTGATGCATGGCGAGGCTGATCAAGTCGTCCCGTTCGCAAGTTCCGTGCCGCGTGCGGTCGACCTGCTTAAGAACGGGTCGCTGAAGACTTATCCCGACTATCCCCATGGCATGCTCACCACGCATGCGGATGTCCTCAACCCCGACCTGCTCTCGTTCATCAGGTCTTGACGACATCTCTCATCCATTATCGCCTATGGTAGACATTTAGGGGTGTTTATTGAGGAGGGTTCGGGTTTCGCCATAGTGACGAAGGAACGAACAAGAAGCTCAAACCCTCCTCGAAAATTCATCGACCAAGGTCCCGATCGAAGCGGCGGCCTTGGCAGCGTTGCTCGGCCTTGAGGTCCACTCGGTCGTCGGCCTCGCGCCTCGCTCCCTGCCGGCCCCAGGGGGCGCTTGGGGGGGCTACCGTGGTATGCGGAATTTGTCCACACCGCCTAGAACAGTGAGCCCTGAGCCGGAGCCTGCGGTGCCTGCTGCGGAAACTTGATCTGCGTCGCCGGCTTCTCGACAATCACCAGGGCATCGTCCGGGGCCGTGCGCTGCAGCCGCTTCGCTTCCGACCAAGGCGCTGTCAGCCAGGTTTCGATTTCCTCTTGCGTCCTCAGGATGACCGGCATGGCCTTTTCGTGGATCGGCTTGATGAGGGCGTTCGGCGCGGTCGTCATGAAACCGTAAAGCTCGAAGTCGCCGGGGCCGTCCTTGACCTTGCGCACCCCCTGCCATGGCGTCCAGAGCCCAGCGAAGAAGAACAGCGAGCGGTCCTCATCGAGCGCGAACCAATAGTTTCGCTGGATGCCCGTCTCAGGGTCCTTGTCGCCGGGCGTCGGGCTCGGCTCTGCAAAGCTCGTCACCGGCACCACACAGCGGTTCTCGACGCCGACATATTGCTGCCAATGGCCGTACTGGGGATTGCGTATGTTGGTGGTGCCGTAGTCCGCCTTGCCCTTCATCCGCTCGAGGGGCGTCGGCATGCCCCACAGCAGGTTGGCAAGCTCCCGCTGTCCGTCCAGCGCATTACGCACCACCGGACCGGGTTGGTTGGGATAGATGTCGATGGACGGCTCAAGGTTGCCCAAGATGTCCCGCAAAGTCCGGGTCCACTGGCGGACGGCTTCTTGCGACGTGGTGATGTTGTAGAGATTGCACATGGCCCACACTCTGCCGTGAGAGCACTCTGCCGACCAGTCGAAAAATTCGAACCCAGCGACCGGCAGCAAATGTCGATGGAAGAGTGGACGGGCAAGGTTCGCGCCGAAAGCCAACTGACCGCTTTCGCCATCAGCATCTTGCTGCGCCCTCGCAGTGCTCGCCGGGTCGCGGTCGGGCCACTCGCGCTCGTAGCCCGGCTTCGAGCCGAGATAGCCGATCGCATTGTTCACTGAAATGGAAAAGCCCAGCGCGGTGGCTGGGCTGTCCAAAGTACTCCGAACCGGAATAGTTTTCAGTTACGGTTCGGCGGCTTGTAGCTCTCCCACCGCGATAGACGGGTCTCGATGTCGAAGCGGGACGCCTCGAAGTTGGTGCCGGTGTTATCCTTGTTTTTGCCGTCGATCAGCCGATACAGCTCGTCGTTCTCGACATCGTCGACAGGGTGGGTCGATCGCACCACCCGCAGCCATAGCGATTGTGCTCGATCGCAAACGTCCTTGACCCGGATCATTTCTTCCTCCCGTCAGTCTCCGTGCTGCTCGAGGTTTTCACCGCACACGCGGTGGCCGGGCCCGCCCGGGGCTCGGTCGGTGCGCTCAACTTGCTCCTGATCTGTCATCCCGTCAATGTCATCGCATCCAGTCAGGTCACCGACATCATCAGTCGCGAGGCAAGGCAAAGCTCCGAAGCACGTGAGCCCGCCGCGTCGAAGCAGCAAACGCCGCTTCGATCCCGCCGGTAGCGCATCCCCCCGGCATTTCCAGCAGACGGGGGCGGGCCATATGGGGGCGCTGCCTGACGCCGACGCTCCAGATAGGCCGAAGGCAAATCCCCTACGAACTTCGTCGCTCGGCTGCGGCATCGGAACGCCGCATCACCGTCACGCCGGGCCATGTCGAGGTGCTGGCCCTCACCAGCGACGACGACCACGACATCGCAGACTTCTTGGAGCGCAAGCGGCAGTGGGTGTTCAACACCGTTCGCGAGATGGAGCGGGTCATCTCCAACCGGCATGCCGTGCCGCGCTTCATGACCGGCTCGAAGATACTGTCTCGACCTCGCACGATCCGCGCCGCTGATTTCGCCAATGGCTGGGGATCATGCGGCGCTGAAGGTAATATCCTCATCAACTGGCATCTCGTTTTCGCTCCGAGGAAGGTGCTGAAGTATGTCATTGCCCACGAGCTGACCCATCTTCGGCACCGCTCGCACGGGCCCGCAGTCTGGGACTTCCTGCAAACGATTGTGCTTGGCTTCGAGGCGTCGAAGGCATGGCTGGACGCCAATCAGGGAAGTCTGAGCTCGGAGTTCCTCGATATCTGAACAGATGGCGTACGCAGAAGGCTGCTTGGCGTCGAAAACGCCCCCAAGCGCCGGTTGAAGGTACAGCCAGCGGTGCAGCCAACTGGAACTGCCTTCAGAAAAATTAAATCAGATCAAATTGTTAGGAAATTTATATGGCGGAAAGGGAGGGATTCGAACCCCGGGCGATTACTGCGTAGCATTGTTAGCCGACCACTGTTGAGCGCGGTCGAAATTGCATATCAGGATGTCGCACACCATGTTCTCGTTACATGGCTAGACATGGAACAATCCGATAGAGCCGCCATAGCTCTCCAAGGTGCAGGGGTGCGACCTCATCCCGCTGCTTGCCCGCGGATAGCTTTCCTCAACCTTGAGTGCCGCACCGCAGGTTTTGCCTCCGCAACCGCCTCACCATCGTGCAGTCCAACCCGCAACGCCGCGCCCGCCAGATGGTCGCGCATCGCCGTCTGCGCCGCTTCGGCATCGCCGGCGCGGATGGCGGCCAGGATGCGCTCGTGCTCGCCGAGCGTGATGCGGGCCATGTCATCCGATTTCTGCTGGTTGCCGGCGGCAAGAATGCTTTCGCGCACCCGCTCGGACACGAAGACCAGGAACTGGCCCATATAGGCGTTGCGCGTCGCCTCGGCGACGGTGCGGTGGAATTCGAGGTCGCTGCGCAGCCAGGCAACGCTGCCATAGGGGGCCGCGCGCATGCCGGCCAGCGCATCGCCCATCGCGGTGAGATCGGCTTCGGTGCGCCGCCTTGCGGCAAGGGCAGCCGCCTGCACTTCGAGGATGCCGCGCAGCTCGAACAGGTTGCGGAAGGAGTCGGCGCGCTGCAGCGCCTCGTAGTCGATGGTCAGCACCGTCGGGTTGGTGCTCTCCACCACGAAGGCCCCCCGCCCCTGCTGCGACCAGATGCGGCCTTCCGAGCGCAGCCGGGCGATCGCCTCGCGCACGACGTTGCGGCTGACGCCGAAGGTGGTCGCCAGCGCCTGCTCGGTCGGCAACTGGTCGCCGGGCTTCAGGCGCCCCTGCGCGATCTCGCGCGAGATCGAACTCGCAACCAAAGTGGAGAGGTGCGGACCGCGATTGACCTTGTCGAGCTTCAGCGTCATCGCTCACCTATAGACCATGATTGGCCTTGCTTGCCAGAATGCGGCCATTGCTCAGGATATGGCGCGGATCGAAGGCTTGCTTGATGCCTGCCGCCAGATCAAGTGTCACCGGATCGATCCGCTCGAGGAAGGCCTTCTGCTTGACCCGGCCGATGCCGTGTTCGGCGCTGATCGAGCCGCCATAGCGGTCGACGACGGCAAAGATCTCGGCTTCCGCCTCTTCGAACAGTTGCTCCACCGCTTGCGGATCCATGCCTTCCGGCGGCACGACGTTCAAATGGATGTTGCCGTCGCCGACATGGCCGTAGGTGACGGCGAGCGCGTCGGGCCGGGCGCGCTGCAATTCGAAGAGCGCGTCGGTGACGAAATCGGCAAGTTTGGAGATCGGCACCGAGACGTCGGTGCGCAGATAGCGGCCTCCCCTGCCCTGCCGCTCGACCATGATCTCGCGATAGAGCCACAGCCGCTCGGCCTGCGCCCGGGTCGATGCGACGATGCCGTCCTCGACGATATTGGCGACGCCGCCGAGAAAACCCATGAGCATGGCGGACAGGTCGATCAGCCCGCCGGAGGAAACCTCGATCAGCACATAGGCCGGATAGGCTTTTGCCAGCGGATCGGCAAAGTCCGCGCCCTCGCGCATGGTGATCTCGATGCCCTGGCGCAGGATCAGTTCGAAGGCGGTGAGCAGGTCGCTGCAGTCGCGCCGGGCCCGCGCATAGAGCGCCATGGCGTCCTCGACCGAGCGCAGGCCGACCAGCGCCGTCTCGATCTGCGTCGGCTTGGGAAAGAGTTTCAGTGCGGCGGCAGTGACGATGCCGAGCGTGCCTTCCGAGCCGATAAAGATCTGCTTGAGGTCATAGCCGCGATTGTCCTTGCGCAGCACCTTCAGCCCGTTCCAGATCCGGCCATCGGCCAGCACCACTTCGAGGCCGAGCACCAGGTCGCGCGTCATGCCGTAGCGCAGCACGTTGAAGCCGCCGGCATTGGTGGCGACGTTGCCGCCGATGCGGCAGCTTCCCTGCGCCCCGAAGGTGATCGGCAGCAGGCAGTCGCTTTCCCCAGCGGCGCGCTTGGCGTCCTCGAGGATGCAGCCGGCCTCGACCACCATGGCGAAGTCGATCGAGCTGATCGAGCGGATCCGGTTCATGCGCTCCAGGGAGATGACGATCTCACCACCATCGGCGGCCACCGCAGCACCGACGAGGCCGGTCAGGCCGCCTTGCGGCACGACCGGGATGCGCTCCGCGTGGCAATGCCGCATCAGCGCCGACATCTCCTCGACCGAGGCCGGACGAGCGACCGCCAGCGGGCGGCCGAAATGGTCGCCGGACCAGTCACGGCTGTAGCGCGCCAGGTCTTCGTCGCTGGTCAACAAGCCGCCATCCGGCAGCACGCCGGCCAGGGCCGATAGCAGCGATGCGGAAATGGGCGGCACGACATTCATGACCTGGCTCTGGACCCTCTGGGAAAACGACTGGACAACCACCTTGCTTGTCGTGTTATCATACAACCCTGATTTAGAACATCAAGCGAGGCCACGCTCCCGCCAGCTGTTTGATGTGGACGGTCAGACCAGCCAATCACCCGACACGGAGGACTTTCCCAATGAGCGACGCCCCGGGCTTTCGCTATATGCACACCATGATCAGGGTGCTCGACCTCGACAAGTCGATCGCCTTCTACACCGAGGTCCTCGGCATGACCTTGCTGCGCCGGGAGGACTATCCCGGCGGCAAGTTCACCAACGCCTTTGTCGGCTATGGGCCGGAGGACAAGGAAGCCGTGGTCGAGCTGACGCTGAACTGGGGGCGCGAAGAGCCCTACGAGATCGGCACCGGCTTCGGCCACCTGGCGCTCGGCGTCAACGACGCCGTCTGCGCCGAACTCGAAAAGCGCGGCGCCAAGATTCCGCGCAAGCCCGGGCCGATGCAGCACGGCACCACCCATATCGCTTTCGTCGAGGATCCGGACGGCTACAAGATCGAGCTGATCGGCCTCGACACGATGCTGTGACCTGATGGGGCGGGGCCGCATCACGCCTTTGATGCGACCCCGTCCGGTCCGCGCTTGCTTGGGAGGCGGTGCGGATGGATTTGTCACTTGATGACCGCGATCTTGCTGCGGTCGATGGTGATGGCGACGGCGGCGATGAGCACCGCGCCGAACACCATGTTTTCCAGGAAGATGTTGACGCCGACGAAGGTCATGCCGATGCGCACGATCGAGATGATCAGCGCGCCGACCGCGGTGCGCGCGACGCCGCCCAGCCCGCCGGTGATGGCGGTGCCGCCGACGATGACGGCGGCAATCGCCGGCAGCAGCAGCTGGTTGGCGAGGACCGGCGAGCCGCTCGACAGTCGCGCCGCCAAGACCACGCCGGCGACGGCGGCCAGCATGCCGGAGGCGGCGAAGGCGATAATCTTGGTGCGGTCGACATTGATGCCCGCCGCCCAGGCGGCCGGCTCGCCGGCACCGACGGCAATCGCCTGGCGGCCAAAGCGCGTGTAGCGCAGCGCCAGAAAACTGGCGACGCAGATGACCGCCGAGATCAGCACCACCACTGGCAGGCCGGCGACCGTGGCGTTGATCCAGGCGGTGTTTTCGCGGCCGCCTTCCTCGATGGTGATGGCGCGGCCGTCGGACACCCACAGCGCGATGCCGGTGACCACGCCGCCGGTGGCGAGCGTCGCCACGAAGGACGGCACGCGCAGCTTGACATGGACAATGCCGCTCAAGGTGCCGAAGGCGAGCCCGGACAGGATCGCCACCGGAAAGGCGGCAAGGCCGAGCGAAGGCAGCAGCTGCGCCAGGATGACGCTGGCCAGCGAGGCGACCGCCTGGATCGACAGGTCGATGCCGCCAAGCAGGATGGCGAAGGTGACGCCGGTCGCCAGGATGAACAGCACAGCGGTGTTGGCGAACAAAAGCGCCACGGTCTCGCCGGTGAGAAAGCCGGGCGCGGCGATCTCGATGATCAGAAGCAGGGCGACAAGCAGGACCAGCGGAATGGCGCCCTGCGTCCACTTGCCTTCGAAGATGCGCCGCAGCGAGAAAGCTTCATTCATCGGCCTGCCTCAGAGACTGTTTCGAAACTCGCTCTGGCGAGTCATATGATGGTGGTTTCGAGAACCGGAGCGCAGCGGACGTTGGTCCGTGAGCACCGGAAGCGCAGAAAACGCCTTCAGATGGCCGCCAGAGCAGAGTTTGCAAACGGTCTCTCATACCATCGCCCGCAACAGTTCCACCTGGTTCGGCTTGTTGCCCGGGCTGGCGTCGAAACGCGCGGTGATCTCGCCGTCGCGCATCACCAGCACCTGGTGCGACAGGCCGATGGTCTCCTCCAGCGTGTCGGAAATCAAAAGGATCGCCACGCCTTGCGCGGAGAGATCGCGGACCAGTTCGTAGACCTCCTCCTTGGCGCCGACATCGAGCCCGCGCGTCGGATGGTCGAGCACGAGGATGCGCGAGCCCGCCGTCATCCAGCGCGCCAGCACCACCTTCTGCTGGTTGCCGCCGCTGAGCTTGCGGCAGGCGGCATCGGGGCCCGGCGCCTTGATGCGCAGCCGCTTGATCCAGTCGGCGGCGAGCCGGCGTTCCTTGCCATAGTCGATCGCACCATGGCGCATGACGCTCGACAGGTCAGCCAGCGAAATGTTCTCCGCGATCGACAGGAACATCACCAGCCCCTCGAGCCTACGCTCGCGCGGCACATAGCCGATCCCCCTGCGCACCGCGGGTTCCGGCGAGGCGAAACGCACCGCGTCGCCGGCGATTTTCATTTCTCCGGCATCGTGCTGGAGGAAGCCGCCGATGGTGCGCGTCACCTCCTCGCGGCCGGAGCCGACGACGCCAGCAATGCCGACGATCTCACCGGCCCTGATCTTGAGGTCGACGCCGTGATAGGCGCCGTTTGCCCCCAAGCCCTTTGCCTCGACCATGACCGTCTCGCGCGGCGCCTGCTGGCGGGCCTCACGGTAATATTCGGCCTGCAGCCCGCGCCCGACCATGATCTCGTGCAGCTCCGGCGCGGTGACATCGGCCGCGCGATGCTCGGCGACGACCGCACCGTCCTTCATCGTGTAGACGCGGTCGGAGATCGCAAGCACCTCGTCGAGACGGTGCGAGACGAAGACGAAGCTGGCGCGGGATTTGAGCGAGCGCACGCGGGCGAACAGCACATCGATATCGGCGGCGTTGAGCACCGAGGTCGGCTCGTCGAGCAGGATGAGCAGCTGCCGCTCGACCACTTCCTCAAGCGTCAGCGCCTTGGCCAGCTCGACCATCTGGCGCGCGGCGAAGGTGAGCTCGGAGGTGCGCGCGGTGACGTCGATGTCGATGCCGATCTTGGCCAGTTGCCGGCGCGCCGCCGCGTTCATGGCGCGCCAGTTGACGATGCCGAAGCGGGTGAAGCGGTCTTCCTCGCCGAGATATATGTTTTCGGCGACCGTCAGATTGAGCACCAGCGACTGTTCCTGGAACACCATGCCGATGCCATGCCGTGCCGCGTCGCGCGGGCTGCGCATGCGCAGCTGCTCGCCGTCGAGGGTGAGGCTGCCGCCGTCCGGCCGGTAGCTGCCAGCCAGCACGCGCATCAGCGTCGACTTGCCGGCACCGTTCTCGCCGATCAGCCCGACCACTTCGTTCGGCCGGACCTCGATCGAGACATCGCGCAGAGCCTGGACGCCAGGAAAATTCTTGATGATGCCGGAAGCGCTCAGCATGGCGGTCACTTGACTATCCTGAGGCGGACGCGGTCGAGCGACAGCGCCACCGCGGCGATGATCATCAGGCCCTGCACCGTCTGCTGGATGTAGGGCGAAATGCCGAGCAGGATCATGCCGTTGGCGAGCACGGTGACGATCAGCACGCCGATCAGCGTGTTGACGACGCCGCCTTCGCCGCCGGTCAAGGCCGTGCCGCCGACAACGACGGCGGTGACCGCGGCAAACAGCCGGCCGTCGCCGATGACGGCATGCGACTGGCCGAGCTGTGCCGCGGCAAGCACGCCGGCAATGCCGAAGAAGAAGCCGGCCAGCGCGAAGGCGGTGATGCGCACGCGCACCACGTTGACGCCGGAGAGCTTGGCGACGTCCTCGTCACCGCCGATGGCCAGGATGTGGCGTCCGAGCTTGGTGTGATACTGGATGACGGCGGCGAGCAGGAACGCCCCGGTGGCGACCCACACCGCCAGCGGTAGGCCGAGGAAACGGGCCAACGCCAGCTCGCGGATCGAGGTGTCGTTGAGACGGATCGCCGAGCCGCCGAGCATATAGACCGACAGGCCAAGGCCGATGAACCACATGCCGAGCGTGGCCATGAAGGACGGGATGCGCAGCATGGTCTGGACGAGGCCGCTGACGAAACCCATGGCGGTGCCGGCGACGATCGCGGCCAGCACCGCCCACCAGCCATACTCGTTGCCGTTGCTGTCATTGGCGGCGAGCAGCACCACGACCATCGCCGAGACCGACAGCGTGCCCTCGACCGAGAGGTCGATGCTGCCCATCAGGATGATGAAGGTCAGTCCCATCGCCAGCGTCAGCGGCACGGCGGCCGAGTTGGCGAGGCGCACCAGGTTGCGCAACTCGATGAAATTGGGATTGGCAATGGCGATCAGCAGGCAGAGCACGACCAGCACCGCCAGCGGCGCCAGGCTGCGCCAGCGCCTGCCACCGAACATGGTGGCGATGCGGCCGGGGAGAAATGTCATAAGCGTCGTCCGCTCGATGTCCGAAACGGACTTCAGGGGTTCTGTATGGATTGTCAAGAAACCGCTTCCCGTCTGCTGATGACCATCGCCGGGCGGGTACGATGCACGACGAACTGTAAAGGGGAGCGGGCCGCCAGGGAGCAGCAGCCCGCCCCGGCGGTCAGGTCCGGATGGCTCCGGTCACCCGACCCCAAAGATCGTTCCAGTCGATCTCCGGCTTGGCGTCGACATTGGTCTTGTAATATTCCTCGACATTGTCGTGCGAGATCAGCACCGCCTTGCCGTAGAATTCGCGGTGCTCCGGCGGTTCCTTGACCGGGTCGAACTTGCCGATCTTGGCGTTGTAGCCGATGGCCAGCCCCATGCCGCCCTGCCAGAACGGATCCGAGGTGACGGTGCAGGCGAACTCGCCGGTGCGCACCGCGTCGACCGCCGTCTTGATGCCGTCGACACCGACGATCGGAACCTTGCCGGCAAGGTTCTCGGCGCGCAGCGCCTCGAGTGCGCCGGAGCCCATGTCGTCATTGGCGGCCCAGATGCCCTTGATGTCGTCGCCGAAGCGGGTGAGCAGATTGCCCATCAGGTCGAAGGCCTCGGTCGATTTCCAGTTGGCGACCTGGAAGTCGAGCAGCTTGATGTCGGGATTGGCGGCGAGCGCCGCGTCGAGGCCCTTCTTGCGCTCGATCGCCGCCGTGGTCGAGATCAGGCCGCCGAGGGCGACGATGCCGCCCTTGCCGCCGATGGTCTTGAACAGGATCTCGGCGATGGTCTTGCCGCTTGCAATGCCGTCGAACTCGATGTGGGAAACATAGTTCGGGTTGAAGTCCTTGGGATGCAAATCCGCCGGCTTGTTCCATTGCGTCACGACATAGGCGCCGGCCTTGGCGCAGGCCTCGACGATCGGGCGGGCATCGGGCGTGTCGTTGGGATCGGAATTGAGCACCATGTTGCCGCCGGTCTTGGCCAGCATGGCCTTGATGTCGGCGATGCCTTTCTCGCTGTTGCCTTCCGAGACCAGCGTGACGTGTTCGAGACCGGCCCATTTGGCGTAGGCCTCAGCGCCGGTCTTCCACACCGCGTGGTAGGGGTTGGACAACGAGCGGATCGACGTCACCAATGTCGGCTTTTCCTGCGCGCGCAAAACCTTTGGCATGGCGAGCGCCGCCATTCCGGCGGTGGCGCCCATCATCAGCGTCCGGCGGCTGACCGCGCCGGAGAGCGTTAAACCTGTCCTGTCCTTCATGTATCGAACCTCCCGATTGAATTCTGTTTCCCGCCCGGCGGCTTGCGGGGAGCGCGGCCGGGCCTCCGATCGACGGATCGTCAAGCTCCTCACTTGTACGACAACCCTTCAACACGGCAACCATACCCTTTCTCTTGACGCGGCACAAGGGACTTGAGATCGTCGCGCACACGAGGGGGCGCCGATTGTGCCCACATGAGGGAGCGAGAATGCCGGATTACATCATCGTCGGCGGCGGCTCGGCCGGTTGCATTCTGGCTGCCAGGCTGAGCGAGGATCCCGACCTGTCCGTCGTCCTGCTGGAGGCCGGGCCGCGGGACACCGATCGCTACATCCATCTGCCGGTCGGCTTCTTCAAGATGACGGCCGGGCCGCTGATCTGGGGCTATGACACGGCGCCCGGCAACGCGATCGAGGGCCGCACCATGGTCTATCCGCAGGCGCGCGTGCTCGGTGGCGGTTCCTCGATCAACGCCCAGGTGTTCACCCGCGGTTGCCCGCAGGATTACGACGGATGGGCGGTCGACGATGGCTGCAGCGGCTGGAGCTACGCCGACGTGCTGCCCTATTTCCGGCGCTCCGAGGGCAACGACACCTTCGCCGGTCCGCAGCACGGCACAGATGGCCCGCTCGGGGTTTCGAGCGGCGCGCCGCATCCGCTGACGCGGGTCTTCGTCAGGGCGGCGCAGCAGGCGGGTCTTCCCTTCAGGGCCGATTTCAATGCCGGCCAGCAGGAAGGCACCGGATTCTACCAGACGACGACGCGTCAGGGGAAACGCAGCAGTACGGCGGTCGCCTATCTCAGGCCGGCGCTCGGCCGCAATAACCTGACGCTGCGCACCGACGCCACGGTCAGCCGCATCGTTGTCGAGAACGGCCGCGCCATCGGCGTCGAGATCGTCGGCAACGGCAGTACCGAATTGTTGCGCGCCGGGCGCGAGGTGATCGTCACCGCCGGCGCCATCGGCTCCCCCAAACTCTTGATGCTGTCCGGCATCGGCCCGGCCGAGCATCTCGGCACGCACGGCATCAAGGCGATCCACGATCTGCCCGGCGTCGGCCAGAACCTGCATGATCACATGGATGTCGATGTCGTCGCCGAACTCAACGGGCCACACGGCATCGACCGCTACAAGAAGAAGCGCTGGCAGGCGGTCGCCGGCCTCGAATACGCGCTGTTCGGCAAGGGCCCGGTGGCCTCCAACATCGTCGAAGCCGGCGGCTTCTGGTGGGGCGACCATGCGGAGAAGACGCCTGACATCCAGTTCCATTTCCTGCCTGGCGCCGGCGTCGAGGAAGGCATCGGCTCGGTGCCCGGCGGCAATGGCTGCACCTTGAATTCCTACCACGTTCGCCCCCGCTCGCGCGGCAGCGTCACGCTGCGGTCACCGGATCCGCGCGATCCGCCAATCATCGATCCCAACCCGTTTGCCGAACGCTACGACCTGGAGCGCGCCGTCGATGGCATCGAGATCAGCCGCGAAATCCTGTCCCAGCCGGCCTTCGCCAAATATATCAGCCGGGAGCATCTTCCGGGTGCGGCAACCAATGGACGCGCGGCGCTGGAAGCCTTCGCCCGCGAACATGGCCGCAGCGCCTACCATCCGGTCGGCTCCTGCCGGATGGGCGGCGATGCGCAAAGCGTCGTCGATCCCGAGCTTCGCGTGCGCGGGCTTCAGGGCCTGCGCGTCTGCGACAGCTCGGTGATGCCAAGCATCGTGTCGTCAAACACCAACGCCGCGGTGATCATGATCGCCGAAAAGGCCGCCGACATGATCGCCGGGCGGGGCCGGTTGCCGGCGCAACAAACTCACTCGTCCGGGAACATCGAACGCGGCGGGAAGTCGGCGCGGCTATAGTCGACGACGATGAACTTGCCGCCCTGGTATCGCTCCACGACCGGATTGTCCGTCACCTTGCCACGCACGCGCTCGGCCTGGCTGTCGGAACTGTCGAGCGGCGTCCAACCGATCTTTTGCCTGGCATCATGCCGCCAGAAACCGCGGCTGTTGTTGGACTGCCCCCAGATCACCGAGCATTCGACATGCTGGGCCTCGGCGCAGCGCTCGATCAGGCTGACGAAATCGTCGTGGGATATCCAGGTCGACAGGATCCGTTCATCGGGAACTTCCGGCAGCACCGAGCCGATGCGGATCAGCACGCTTTCGACCGCATGCTTGTCCCAGTATAGCCGCGCCAGCATCTCGCCATAGGCCTTCGACAGGCCGTAATAGCCATCCGGGCGCAACAGGCAGTCCTGGTCGAGAATCTCGGTCCGCTCATAGAGGCCCACCGCGTGCACGGAGGAAGGAAAAACCACGCGTGCCTTCTGGCTGCGCGCCGCCTCGTAGATGTGGTAACTGCCGCGCAGATTGGGGCCGAGCACCGTCTCGAAGGATTGTTCGGTGGATATGCCGCCGAAATGCAGGATCAGCCCGCAGCCTTGGGCAAGATCGTTCACCGCCTGCTGGTCCTCGAGATCGACACGATCGAAACTTGCGTTTTGCGGCAGCGGGATTGGCAAGAGCGCGACATCGGTCAGCCGCAAGGTCCAGCCCAGTTCTGCCAGCCTGACCGAGAGCAGGCGTCCAATCGTGCCGGATGCCCCGGTCAGCAGCACCGGTTTGTCGGAGAGAGCCAATCCCTGTCCTTTCATGATAGGGAAATCGGGAGAGATGTTGGTGCCGGCCCGGCAAGGCGAACGGCTGTTGGGTGCTTCAAGCGCCCCTGCAATGTCATCATATCACCATATAAATAATCGGTTGCCAAGAACAGCGGTTCGTTTATTGCTTGGTGGCGATGAAACGTTCCTTTGGCCTTCCCCCTCAGATCAGCCGCACGGCGCAGGTGGCCGACTGGTTTGCGCGCGAAATACGCGCCGGTCATCTGACCAGTGGCGAGAAACTGCCGACCGAGCAGGAACTGATCGCGCAATTCGGAGTGAGCCGCACTGTGATACGCGAGGCGATGGCCTCGCTGCGCTCGGAAGGGCTGGTCGTCAGCCGCCAGGGTTCGGGCGTGTTCGTCGCCGACCACGAGGCCAACACCACATTTCGCATCGTCTCCGACGAGCTTCGTTCGCTGACGGAAGTCCAGAACGTGTTGCAGCTGCGGCTCGCCGTGGAACTCGAAGCCGCCGGCATCGCCGCCGAGAAGCGCAGCGACGACGACCTTGCCCGCATGCGCGATTGCCTTGTCGCCATCGACGCGTCGATCGCTGCCGGCGACAGCGCCATCGAACCGGATTTTGCCTTCCACCGGGCGATCGCCTCGGCCACCGGCAATCCCTATTTCGAGCGCTTCATGCATTTTCTGGGACCCGTCATCATTCCGCGCCAGTCGATCCGCCCGCGGACTGAGACGCCGGAGCAGCGGCGGCTTTATCTCGAACAGGTCCAGACGGAGCATCGACGCATCTACCAAGCCATCGAGCGGCACAATGTCGAGGCCGCCCGCTTCACCTTGCGCGAGCATCTGGAGGCGGGCCGCGAGCGCTATCGCCGCATGGTCGACGGTTCGGTCAGCTCGTAGCACGGCGTCGCGCCTGACCTTCATTCCCTGATCTCACGCCAGCTCTCCAACCGGCATGCGGCAGGACTGCATGAGCGCCGCGAGCTGCCGTTCTTCATCCACTGTGAGGTCAAGCAGCGGCAACCGGACCGGTCCACAGTCGATCCCGGCAATGCGCGCGCCAGCCTTGACGATCGAGACGGCATAGCCGGCACGCCGGTTTCGGATGGCGAGATAGGGCAGGAAGAAGCTGCGGATGAGGTCGCCGACCTCGGCCATGCGGCCGGCGCGCAAGGCGTTGAAGAAACGCAGCGCCATCTCGGGGGCAAAATTATAGATCGCCGACGAATAGGTGGTCATGCCTATTGCCGCGGCGGCACTGGCATGGACTTCGGCCGTCGGCATGCCGCCGATGAAGATCAGGCGGTCGTCCATGCGGTAGCGCAAGGCGGTGAGAAGCTCGATATCGCCAACGCCGTCCTTGAGCCCGATCAGGTTCGGGCAATCCTGCGCCAACCGGTCGAGGGTCTCGGGCGTCAGCACCGCATTGTCCCTGTTGTAGGCGATGACGCCGATGCCGACCGAGCGGCAGATGGCGGTCAGATGCCGGCGCAGACCTTCCTGCTCGGACTTGACCAGATAGGGCGGCAACACCAGCAGGCCGTCGGCGCCGTTGGCCTCCGCGGCCTTGGCGAACTCGACCGCCATATGCGTGCCGTAGCCGACGCCCGCCAGCAGCGGCAGGTGATCGGGAACTTCATCCGATGCCGCCCGCACGACACGCTTGTATTCCTCGAGCGTCAGCGAGAAGAACTCGCCCGTGCCGCCGGCGGCGAAAAGCCCGCTCGCTCCGGCAGCGCCCTGCTGCGCGACATGGGCGCGATAGCCCGCTTCGTTGAAGGCGCCGGCATCGTCGAAAAAGGTCAGCGGAAAGGACAGCAGCCCGCGGCCAAGGGATTTGGTCAGCTCGGTCGGTGAGAACGTCAAAACGAGTACTCCGTGTGTGGGGTCGACAAATCGGCTTGGACGGTTTGGCCGGCAGGAATTTTGGCAGCCGTGGCGTTGGGTGGGTTCATACGATGCCGGGCCGGACTTCGGCCGCGGCGGCGTCGATCGCCTTGCGGCCGAGGCCCGACTTAACGATGCGGATCAATTCCTCCTCGCTGGTGTCGGCGGTGGAGGCGTCCAGCGCGACCTCGCCCGAATGCAGGAAGTTGATGCGGTCGCAGACTTCGAAGATCTGGTTGTAGTTGTGGACGATCAGGATCACCGATACCTGGCGCTGCTGGCGCAGGTTCTGGATCAGGCCCAGGACATGCGCGCTCTCGCGCACGCCGAGTGCCGCCAGCGGCTCGTCGAGGACCAGGATCCTGGGCGACGAATAGATCGAGCGGGCAACGGCTATGCACTGGCGCTGTCCGCCGGACAGAAGGTCGACCGTGCTGTTGACGCTGGGGATCGAGATGCCCAGCGTGTCCAGGTAGAGTTGTGCCTGTTCGCGCATCTTCCTGTTGTCGAGTAGGTTCAGCCCCAGGATGCGCTTGTGGTATTCGCGGCCGAGGAACATGTTGTGGAAGACGCTGAGATCGCCGATCAGCGCAAGGTCCTGGTAGACGGTTTCGATGCCCTGGGCGCGCGCGTCGCGCGGCGAGGCGAAACGCACCTCCTTGCCTTGCGAGACGATCGTGCCGGTGTCGGGCTGGTGAAATCCTGACAGGATCTTGATCAGCGTCGACTTGCCCGCGCCATTGTCGCCGACCAGGGCCAGGACCTCGCCCCGGCGCAGCTTGATCGAGACGTCGACAAGTGCTGTGACCGCGCCGAAACTCTTGGAGATGTTGGACATTTCCAGGACGACGGGCGCATCGGGCGCGAGCGGCGGAATGGTCTGCGTGTTCATAGGCGCCTCCGTGTGCGCAGCCGGTCGACCTGGATGCTCAGGATCATCGCCGCGATGATGGCCGCGCCCAGATAGATGTCGGAAACGGTGGCCTGGGCACCGATCATCACCAGGCCGTTGTTGAGCGAAGCGACCACGAACGCGCCGATCAGCGCGCCGATGACGGTGCCGGAGCCACCCAGCAGCGAGGTGCCGCCGATGACCGCGGCCGCGATCGCCTGCAAGGTGAGGAACGGGCTGCCGGCCTGCGGGTCTGCTGAGGTAAACTGGGCGGTGTTGATGATGCCGGCGAAGGCCGCGCAGCCGCCGGCTATCATGAAATTGTAGATCTTCATGCGGTCGGTGCGCACACCGATTTCACGCGCGCCGATGATGTTGCTGCCGGTGGCAATCGTGTGCAGGCCAAAGGTGGTGCGGTTCAGCGCCAGTGCCAGCGCCAGCACGATCAGCACCGCCCACAGGAATGGCGTGAAGGCCGTCACGCCGTGCCAGGACAGGAGCGCATCCGACGGCTGGTAGAGGCTCTGCCCGAAGATCGCGTTGAAGGGCTGCTCGACCGGCGCCACGATCGGCTGGCTGTTGTAGATCGAGACGACGATGCCTTGCAGGAAGAACAGCATGCCGACCGTGGTGATCAGCGAGGGCACGCGGAAACGCACCGTGATGATGCCGTTGATGGCGCCGACCAGCACACCGATCAAGACGCCGACAACGGCGCCGACGGCCAGCGGCACGCCCCAGGTGACCGACATCAGCGCCATGACATAGGGCGCGATCGAGAAGATGGCGCTCAGCGAAAGGTCGATCTCGCCAGTGATCATCAGCATGACTTCGGCAGCCGCGATCAGGCCGAGCCGGCCGGTGTCGCGCAGCACGACACTCATGAATTGCGGCGACAGGAACCCGCCATCGCTGCCGACCTGGAAATAGACCACCAGAACGATGGCGACGACGGCGATGCTGGCCTCGCGATAACGGGAAAGCAGGATGAGCAGCCTCTCCGTCATCGTCTGCGGAACCTTGACGCCAACGGCGCCTTTCCCGGCTTTTGCGATTGCGATTGGCGGCACTCTTGTCTTCCTGATTTCGAATTCTGGGCGGGGATCGGCGACGGGCAAGCCGGCGGCAGTCAGCGGCGCCCTCGCCACGTCATCGGACAATGACGTGGCGAGGGCAGGAGTTTTCGCTTGGCTGAACTGCGTCAGGTCGGCTCGACGTCGCTGCGGCCCTCGAAGCGAGACTTGCCGACATAGGCGTCGACATTGTCCTTGGTCACATAGGCCTGGCTGGTGTCGCTGTTGGCCGGACCGACGAGACCGCCCGACAGCTTGTAGAGATACATCTGCTGGACCGGCAGGAAGCCCTGCAGATAGGCCTGCTGGTCGGTGGTGAAGTTGACGTCGCCGGATTTGATGAAGTCCAGCGTCTGCGGGAAGAGGTCGAAGCCGGCCACGGCGCCGCCGGCTTTCACCAGGCCATATTTGTTGGAGATGAAACCGCAGGCATAGGTGTCGGAACCACCGGTGCCGAACATGCCCTTCACGTCCTTGTGGCTGAGATAGTAGCTCTCGACGCGCGAGATTTCGGTTGCCGGATCCGGACCAGTGTTGACGACATCGTAAGTGACGCCGCTGCCGCTGTCCTTGATCGCCTGGATGTAGCCATCGAGGCGCGGCTGTGTGTTGAGCGAGCCGGGCACGCCGATCGACAGCATGACGTGGCCGCCCTTGGGGATCAGCTTCAGCCACTTCAGCGCCGAGTTGTAGCCCGACTGGTAGAGCGGCTGGCCGACATAGGACAGCCGCTTGTTGGGGCTGCCGACCGGCACGTCGGCGTTGAAGGCGACGACCGGGATGCCGGCCTGGGCGGCCATGTCGGTTGCGGCATCGAAGGCGGTCGGATCGACCAGGCAGACGGCAATGCCGTCCGATTTCTGCGCAATCGCGGTCTGCATGGCGCTGACCATCTCGGAGACGACGTTCTTCTGCGAACCCGTCCACTGGTAGCTGCAGCCAAAGGCCGCGCAGGCGTCCTGGATGCCATAGACGGTCGGGGTGAAGAACTGGTCGAGCGTCACATGGCAGACGAAGTGGAACTTGTAGGGCTTCTTCGGCAGGCCTGCCGATGAATCCGCAGCTTTCGCGGCGCTGACGCCGCCGGCAAGTCCGGCACCCGCCAATCCGCTGGCCAGGCCGGCGGCACCGAGGCCGAGTTTGCCGGCCAGCGCAAAGGCACTGCGCCGGCTGATGGCGGCCTTGACCGTCTCCATCTGATTTTTCGTTTCGTCGTCCACTTGGTTCCTCCCTCTTCGTTTTGCGGGCTAGCCCACATTTGTCATCTGGTTACATTGTTATATGACAACTTTTGTGTCAATGCTTTTTCGACACCGGATTCATGACGGGCTTTTCGCTGCACGAGCGTGGTGCAGGAAGCCGCTTGGCCGGCACGAAGAACAGCAGCGATCACAGGAAGAGAAAATGGCTGAAATCGAATTCAGGGCTGTCGCGAAGAACGGCCTGAAGGTGACGACGATCGGACTCGGCGGCACCGGGCTGGGCAATATGTATCGCGCCGTCGACACCGATGCCGCAGTCCAGACGGTGCACGCGGCCTATGACAATGGCATCCGCTATTTCGACACAGCACCTGTCTATGGCTTTGGCGTGAGCGAGACCCGGCTTGGGCTGGCGGTCAGATCCTTACCCCGCGCGGACATCGTCATCTCGTCGAAGATCGGCTACGACCTCGTGCCGATCCCGCCCGAGGAGCTTCAGCCGGCGCTGTGGGACCAGCCCGGTTCATTCCGCGCCGAGTTCGACTATTCGCGCGACGCCGTGATGCGTTCGCTCGAAGGAACGCTGAAGCGCCTCGACACCGACTATGTCGACATGGTCTCGATCCATGATCCGGACGAAGCCATTCATTTCGGCCCAGGCGAGGATCCCTATGCCAGGAGCCGTTTCAGGGAAGCGATGGACGGCGCCTATCCGGCGCTCGACGAATTGCGTTCGCAAGGCGTCATCAAGGCGGTCGGCGTCGGCATCAACCAATGGCAGATGCTGTCCGACTTCGTCGTGGCGGGTGCGTTCGACTATTTCCTGCTCGCCGGCCGCTACACCTTGCTCGAGCAGGAGCCGCTGGCGACCTTGCTGCCGCTGTGCGAGCAGCGCGGCACCAGGATCATCATCGGCGGGCCCTACAATTCCGGCATCCTGGCCACCGGCGCCGTGAAGGGCGCAACCTTCAACACCAGGCCGGCGCCTGAGCCGGTGCTTGAGCGCGTCCGCCGCATCGAGGCGATCTGCATCAGTCACAAGGTGTCGCTCCCGGCGGCCGCGCTTCAGTTCCCGCTCGGCCATCCCCTCGTATCAAGCGTCATTCCGGGCGCGCGATCAGCCGACGAGCTGAAACAGAATCTGGCCTATCTGCGCGAGGACATTCCGCCGGCTTTGTGGGTCGATCTCAAGCAGGCCCGGCTGATCGAAGCCGGCGCACCGGTACCTTGAGCGCCCCGCTCGGCAGCCTATGTTCTGCGTCTTGCCTGAAACGGCGGAACCGCACCAGGCGGTCTCGACGAATGCCCGCCTCCACGATCTCAAAGACGCTGGCTGGCTTGGCGGGCGCGCTTGCGGATCTCCTGGCGAGAAATGCCGGCGTCCGCCAGCGTGCTGTCCGACATATGCCTCAAGCGCGCAAGCGTCTGGCGATAGGCGCGCCAACGGGCGAAACGGCGTCGAAGTTCATCCAGCATGATCGTCTCCTTTTGGCGCGCGGATGGCCAACGCGCATGGTTGGTCGAAAGCGCAAAGCATCCGTGCCAGGCGCATGCGCGATCGAAGGGATTGCACTGGCTTGCTGGCCAGCCGAGGTGCTTGGGCACGGTCCGCCAGGCAGGATTGTCCAACGCCTCCAAGGCCTGCATGCTTGCGTATGATGCCCGCTTCGCGCTACAGCCAGGGTCGCAAGGAGTTTTTCATTTCTGCAAAATGGATATCGGCTGGGACGATCTAAGGTTGTTTCTCGACGTTGCGCGGCTGGGTGGCCTGAGCGCGGCGACAAGAACCACGCGGCTCAGCGCGGCCACCCTCGGACGACGCGTCACCGCGCTTGAGAAGCAGATCGGCGAACCGCTGTTCGTGCGTCAGCAGACCGGCTACCGGCTGACCCCGGTCGGCGAAGAACTGCTGCGGCGCGCCGAGGAGGTTGAGGCGGCAATGCAGTCGCTGACCCGCTGGCGGGAGGGAAGCCTGCCCGACCGCATCGTCCGCGTCTCAGCCGGACCGTGGACCTCGGCCTTCGTTTCCGCCCATATCGGCGAGATCTGGACGGTCGATGACGGCATCAGGGTGGAACTCGTCACCACCACCGACAGGGTCGATATCGGACGCCGTGCCGCCGACATCGGCATCCGAAGCGAGCGCCCGACCGAACAGTGGCTGGCCGGCCGTCTAAGCGGCAAGGTCGCCCATGCCATCTATTCCGGACGCCACCTGATCAACGGCATCGCCGCCGGGCTGTTCGTCGGCGTCACGGGCGAAGGGGCAAACATTGCTTCGGCGCGCTGGCTGCAAGCCCATCATGGCGACCGCATCGCGGTGCGCGGCAACAACACCCATTCGGTGCGCGAACTGGTGGCCGCCGGCGCCGGCCTTTCGGTCTTCCCGTGCTTCGTCGGTGACAGCGATCCGCGGCTGGTTCGCGTCGCCCACCCTATCCCCGAACTCGAAACAGACCAGTGGATCGTCACCCATCACGAGGAGCGTCACGCCCCGCCGGTGCGAAAAGTCGCCGACCGGATCGCCACCTTGATGCGGGCGCACCAGCCACTGTTTCGCGGCGAGACGCCGATCCGGTAAGCGCGTCGTGTAGCAAACCTGTAGCGACCGCCACACCAGCCTCAAATCGAGGCGAACTCGGCGAGTTCGTCGACGGCTTCCTGAACACCTTGTGCAGCCGCTCGCTCGAACCACAGGCGACCGGCTGCCGGGTCGTGGTCCCCGGCAAGGCCATTGGAAAGATAGCGCCCGAGCATGAGTTGGGCCTGGCCATGTCCCCGCTCGGCGGCGGCCGTGAACCATTTCTGCGCTGCCGCCGGGTCGAGTGACAGGCCCTGGCCGCTCCCGTACAGGGCGCCGATCGCAAACATCGCCCCGACGTGGTCGGCGGCGGCTGCCCGCTTGAACAACTGCGCCGCAGCCACGGGCAAGGATGCGCCGCCGCGCCCATTGAGGAGCATTTCGGCAAGCGCCACCTGCGCGTCGACCATGCCGGCGTTGGCCGCCCGCTCAAACCAGAGGCGGGCCTGTTTCTGGTCGGCGGCCACGCCGCGCCCATCCTGTAGCATGCGCGCATACGCATATTGCGCCTCGGCCACGCCTTCGGCCGCGCGCCTCACCCATAGCGCCGCCTGCTCCTCGTCCTTTCGCACGCCGACGCCCTGGGCAAAGCAGAGCCCGAGGTTGAAGGCTGCAACCAGATCGCCCGACGAGGCGGTCGCCTCGAACCATCCGGCAATACTGGCGCGGTCGCGGTCGTCAGGCTCGCCTGCCCCTTCGAGGACCAGATTGGCAAAGTCGACCTGCGCTTCCTGATTTCCCGCATTTGCGGACGTGCGCAGCCAGCGCGCTCCCTCCTCGACGTCCTGGGCGACACCGTTTCCCGAGAGATAGAGCGATGCCAAGGCGCGGGCGGCGGCCTGATGGCCTGCATCGGCCGCGCGTCGATACCACGTCGCGGCCTCCGCATAGTCCGGCTGCGAACTCTTCACATACCGATCGCCGAGACGGTAGGCTGCCTCGATATTTCCCGCCAATGCGGCGCGCCGCAGCCACGCCTCGCCGGCCGCGATATCCTGACCCGCAAGGCCACCGTCGATGAGCCCCAATCCCAACCGGAACTGGGCCGAGGGAAGGCCTTTCTCGGCAGCGAGCTGATACAGTCGCGCCGCTGCCGCTCGATCGACCGGCACGCCACGCCCATGCTCGGTCAGCACCCCAAGGAGGTAGATTGCGGTGGGCAGGCCCGCGTCGGCAGCGCGTCGAACCTCGGCGGCAATCTTGTCCGCCTGCCCAGGTTGCCTGCGCCGGGCGAGCGAAAGAGCAAGGCCCAGGCATCCCTCGGGGCAGCCGGCGGCCGCGGACTTCTCATACCAGCCATGCGCCGCATCGAGGTCGCGCATCGCTTCGGGGCCTCTGCTGAGGATATAGCCGAGGATTGCCTGCCCGGTCGCGGAGCCGGCTTCGGCTGCTTTTTTCGCGAGACCGAGCGCCGGCGCGAATTCCGGCTGCCGCGAGGAATCCCGCTCGAACAGGCTTTCCGATCCGATGCGATTGCCGTCGGGCTCCTGTGTCGCCAGTCCAGCCACGTAAAGCGCGGCGAGAAGCGACTGCGCATCGGGGCTGCCGTGATCGGCCGCCCGCCGCAGCCAGCGCGCGCCTTCCGACCGGCTCGGCGGCACACCCAAACCTTCGAGATAGCAACGAGCGACCCGGTATTCGGCCTCGGTGATGCCGGCGCGCGCGGCAATTGCCATCAGCGGAAAGGCTTCTGAAGGCTTGCCGCTGTCGGAAAGCTTTATCGCCCGGCGCAACACCAGCGCCGGCGGGGCAAGGGCAGTCAGCCGGTCAAGGATTGCCATCGATGCGAGAACTCATACCTCCGTTTGTCGCGGCACGGCACCCAAGCCTATGGCTCCCGCATCGCTTCCTGGCCTACGGGGAGCATGGCGCCGAGAATGTACTTGAGCACGGTGCGGCGGCCGACCTTGACGTCGGCGGTCACCGGCATGCCGGGGCTGATCGTGAAACTGGCGGGCACGCCATGGAGGGCGACCTGGTCGATGGAAATCTGCGTGCGATAGAACAGGTCAGTGTCCGATGGCAGCATGGCCAACGAGCTGTTCGGGTCGCGCGCTTGTTCGCGAGCCGAGAAGGAATCCGGGCTGACCGCGCGCACAGTGCCATGAGCCAGGCCATATTGCGAATAAGGAAAGGTGTCGAACTTGATGGCCACGGGGTCGCCGACGTGGACGAACCCACTGGTGCGACCGACAATGTTCGTCTCGATCTCCAGCACCGCGTCGTCCGGCACCAGCGTGATCAATCGGTCGCCGGACTGCAGGATCGAGCCGACGGAGACCTTGGCTACCGACTGGACGATGGCGTCCGCCTCGCTCTTCAGCTCGACCAGTTGCTTGCGCAGCTTTGCCTTGTTGAGAAGCTCGCGGGCGTCCGACATGCGCGATCCCGCCTCAGACAGGCCCTGCGAGACTTCCGCGCGCCAGCTCTGGATGTAGCCATCGCGGTCCGCGGACACCGTCGCCTGCTGTCGCTTGGCGGCTTCCGATGTCTGCAAGGCGTTGCCGAGCGCCCGGGACATTTCCGCCGAGTTGTCCTCGGCCAGAAGCGTGTTGAGGCGGCTCCCCACCTGTCTTTCTTCCAGTTGCTTGCGCATCTGTTCGATCGAGGCCGCGACGGCCAGCCGCTGGCGGTAGCCATCAGCATCGGACTGGGAACGCGAGATCACGGAACTGAGTTCATCGCTCTGCCGGTCGAAACTCGACAGCTTGGCGTCGTAGACGGCTTTGCGGCGATCATAGATCGACGCCTGCAAGGTCCAGCTCGGGTCCAGGCCGTCATAGTTGAAGGGCTTGCCGTCGGCCTCCGCCTTCAACCGCGCCACTTCGGCCTCAAGCGTCGAAACCTGTGTCGCCAGCGCGGTGAGGTCAGCCGAGGCGAAGGTCGCATCGAGGCGCGCAAGCGTTTGACCGGCTCGCACGCGCTGTCCTTCGCGTACCTCGATCGAGCGCACGATGGCTGTCTCGAGCGGCTGCACCACGATGTTTGGCGATTGCGAGACCACAAGCCCTCTGGTGGTGACGACCTGATCGACCGGTATGATCCCTGCAAGTGTTATCAGGGCGATGACCATGCTCAAGATGATGTAGACGATGCTGCGCGCCATTCGCGGAACAGGCGCATTGGCGATAGCCGTCGACGGCCACTGGAATTCCAGGATGGCGGGCATCGTCGGATCGCTTGGTTCTGTCCGGCGCCGGCGGGCGGGAAGGCTGGATTGGGTGATGCTGATGCTGCTCATGGGGCGCCCCGAAGCCGATGCTCAAACAAGTCGCGGCGGCACGGCGGCCAGACGACCGTGACGGCTGTCGAGATGTCGGTTCTGCTGCAACCAAAGCTGGCGGTAGAGCGCGCATCGTTCGAGCAGGGTCGCGTGCGGCGCGACATCGAGGACCTTGCCCTGATCCATGACCAGGATCTGGTCGCACTCGGTCAGCGAGGCAAGCCGGTGCGAGACAATAATCATCGTGCGGCCCTTGGCGATGCGCATGAGATTGGCGCTGACCACCGCCTCGCTCTCCGGGTCAAGCGCGCTGGTCGCCTCGTCGAGGATCAGGACGGTCGGATTGTGGATGAGCGCGCGCGCGATCGCCAGCCGCTGCTTTTGACCGCCCGACAGGTTGGGCGACCCTTCCTCGATATAGGTGTCATAGCCGTTCGGCATGCGTTCGATGAATTCTTCGGCGCCGGCAAGGTGGGCGGCTCGCATGGCATCCGAAAGGGTCAGGCCGGGGCGCCCGGCGATGATGTTGTCGCGAATCGACCCGCGGAACAGGAAATTGTCCTGGAGGACCACGCCGAGCCCCTGGCGAAGGTGACGCAGGTTGATTTCCTTGAGGTCGACGCCATCCAGCTTGAGAAAACCGCTGTAATCGCGATTGATCCCCTGCAGCAGCCGCGCAACCGTCGATTTTCCCGAACCGCTACGCCCGACGATGCCGAACATCGTCCCTGCCGGAATGTCGAAGCTGACCCGGTCGAGCGCCGGCGTCTTGGTGCCGAGGTAGGAGAAGGTCAGGTCACGGAAACTGATCTCGCCAACGAGCTTCGGCCTTAGGCCGGTGGAATTCGAACTGCTTTCCAGGGGTCGGTTGAGGACGGATCCTGCTTCGCCGATTGCCGCCCCTACCTCCTCGAAGTCCTCGACCAGTCGAGCAAGACCAACGAGAGGCTGCGCGACGCGTTGGGCGATCATCATGAATGCGAACAGGCTGCCGATCATGTAGCCAGAGGTGTCGCTCATCGCGAGATAAGCGCCGATCAACATGGTTCCGAGGACCATCACACGCTCGATTGGCGTGACAAGCGTCTGCGGCCAGTTGGCAAGCTGACCGAAGGCAAGGCGGGCCCTGCCCGCGTCCGCCACCCGCTCGTCCCAAAGCGCCTTGCGTTGCGGTTCCAGACCGAGCGCCTTTACCGTCTTGATGCCGACGACGGTTTCGCCGAGCGCCGCCGACTTCCAGGTCTCCGCTTCGACCACCTGCTGGTAGCTGCGGCGCAGGGGTGCGAGAAAGGCGAAGATGATCAGCATGATCACGCCCGCGCAGGCAAGCACGATCCAGCCAAGGGTGGCGTTGATGTAGAACATCACCGGGATCAGCACGCAGAGCGTGATCAGATCGAGGAACGTGCTGAGGAGTTTTCCGGTCAGGAACTCGCGGATGCGATAGATCTGCGCGAGGTGATACATCGTCTGGCCGGCCGGATGACGCTCGAAATAGTCAAGTGGCAGACGCAGGAGCCTGCTGAAGACATGCAAGTTCAGTTTGGTGTCCAGCCTGGCGCCGACGACGTTGATGATCAGCCTTCGGGCGTGACCGAGGAGCGTCTCGTAAACGAACAGGACGGCGATTATGGCCGACAGCAGCACGAGGGTCGAAACGCTGTTGAACTGCAGCACCTTGTTGACCAACGTCATGACGATGATCGGCGGCAGAACGGTAAGGACGCTGAGCGTGAACGAGGCGATACCGATGTCACGCATGGAACGGCTTTCTTGCCGTACCAGGTCGATCAACCAGCGAAGGGTGAAAGGCGCATCGGCCGCGATGTAGGATCGCGCCGGACGCAACAACACCGCCTCACCCGTCCACACCTGCGACAGCCGCAACTCGTCGATGGCGATGGCTTCGTCATCATCTGGCGCGCCCGCGCTCTTGAGGAAGACGACCTTCCGCTCCGGGCTGGCCCCGGTGAGCAGACCCGCGCCACCGTCATTGAACAGCAGGACGACCGGCCCCGTGTGCTCGAAGCGCAGGAGATGCGACCAGCGGATACGAAGCGCGCGCGACCACATGCCGCCGTTCTGGGCCCATTGCGAGAGGTCAGCCGCGTTCGGGACCGGGCTTGGGATGGCCGCCCTGAACTCGTTGGGGTCGAGTTCGACGCCATGATAGCGCGCGACCCGCAGCATCGCCTTGAGGCGCGGCTGGATCCGGTCAAACTCGGCGGGTCCGCCGGGAATCCTGGCCGCGTTTTCGCCGTCCGCCCTGCCCGTCGCGACTTCGGCTTCGGTGCCGGCACGGATCGGGACCGGCTGGTTTTCGGCATTCACAGGGACGTTCACCATAGACTTCTCATCCGGTACGCAGGGCGAGGTTCAACAATGCCCGGGCCGAGGCGTTTCAGCCTCGGTTTCCCGCAATGCCCCACTGTACTCCGAACTGATCGGCCGCGCGACTCTCATGCCACTCCTTGTCTTGAGATGATGAACGCGCGAATCCGCTCTCCCGCGAGATCCGCGCGCACGTTTTTCTGTCGGTCGTCTCTCTTCAAGGTTCTTGCTCACTCGTGCGGCTTCAAGAGATCCTTCAGGGTCTTGGCGGTGTGGTCGTTGCTGGCGAAGCCGGCGCCATGCTTTGTCTGGTCCGAGCTGAGATCCGTGCTCGCCCCCGACGACTTGTTCTGGTTCTGGCCAAATCCGCTAATCGTCTTGAGGACATTGAGCAGGTCTGTCGTCACAGATGTGGACGCCAGGCCGATCAGGTTGCGGAACGACGCATGGCTGCCGTGATCACTGTTGCCATGTGTCGAGCCCGACTGCAGGAATTTCGCAGCGTCCTTGAGCCCGAGCGACTCGAACGTGACCTTGCCGGCGTGACCGTTACCCGGCTTGCCATCGTGGTCATGCTTGTGTCCCTTCCCTGAATTGCTGCTGTTCTTGTGGTCGTTGTCGTGGCCGTGGCCGTTGCCATTGCCGTTGTTGCCGTTGCCGTTGTTGCCATGATGGCCATGGTGACCATGCTGGTCGTACTTGTCATGATCACCGCCCCAACCGGTCGCACCAGTCGGACCAGGCGCACCTGTGGAACCGGTCGAGCCCGCCGCTCCGGTCGAGCCGGTTGCCCCGGTATGGCCGGTCGCACCCGTCGAACCCGTGGCGCCTGGATCTCCCGTTGCTCCAGTTGCGCCGGTTGCCCCGGTCGAGCCGGTTGCCCCGGTAGAGCCAGTCGCACCGGTAGAGCCTGTCGAGCCTGTATGGCCGGTCGAGCCCGTCGAACCCGTTGCTCCGGTCGAGCCGGTTGCACCGGTAGAGCCGGTATGACCAGTCGCACCCGTCGAACCCGTTGCTCCGGTCGAGCCGGTTGCACCGGTAGAGCCGGTATGGCCAGTCGCACCCGTCGAACCAGTGGCGCCGGTCGAGCCGGTTGCACCGGTAGAGCCGGTATGACCAGTCGCACCCGTCGAACCAGTGGCGCCAGTGGAACCAGTATGACCCGTTGCTCCGGTTGCCCCGGTAGAGCCCGTCGCACCGGTAGAGCCTGTCGAGCCGGTATGGCCGGTCGCACCCGTCGAACCCGTTGCTCCGGTAGAGCCGGTTGCTCCGGTAGAGCCGGTATGACCAGTCGCACCAGTCGAACCAGTGGCGCCAGTGGAACCAGTATGACCCGTTGCTCCGGTTGCCCCGGTAGAGCCCGTCGCACCGGTAGAGCCTGTCGAGCCGGTATGGCCGGTCGCACCCGTCGAACCCGTTGCTCCGGTAGAGCCGGTTGCTCCGGTAGAGCCGGTATGACCAGTCGCACCAGTCGAACCAGTGGCGCCGGTCGAGCCGGTTGCTCCGGTCGAGCCGGTATGACCCGTCGCACCAGTCGAACCCGTTGCTCCGGTCGAGCCGGTTGCACCGGTCGAGCCGGTATGGCCGGTCGCACCCGTCGAACCCGTTGCTCCGGTCGAGCCGGTTGCACCGGTAGAGCCGGTATGGCCAGTCGCACCCGTCGAACCAGTGGCGCCGGTCGAGCCGGTTGCACCGGTAGAGCCGGTATGACCAGTCGCACCCGTCGAACCCGTGGCGCCGGTCGAACCAGTATGACCCGTTGCTCCGGTTGCCCCGGTAGAGCCAGTCGCACCGGTAGATCCTGTCGAGCCGGTATGGCCGGTCGCGCCCGTCGAACCCGTTGCTCCGGTCGAACCAGTATGACCCGTTGCTCCGGTTGCCCCGGTAGAGCCAGTCGCACCGGTAGAGCCTGTCGAGCCGGTATGGCCGGTCGCACCCGTCGAACCCGTGGCGCCGGTCGAACCAGTATGACCCGTTGCTCCGGTTGCCCCGGTAGAGCCAGTCGCACCGGTAGAGCCTGTCGAGCCGGTATGGCCGGTCGCACCCGTCGAACCCGTTGCTCCGGTCGAGCCGGTTGCTCCGGTATGACCAGTCGCACCCGTCGAACCAGTGGCGCCGGTCGAACCAGTATGACCCGTTGCTCCGGTTGCCCCGGTAGAGCCAGTCGCACCGGTAGAGCCGGTCGAGCCGGTATGGCCGGTCGCACCCGTCGAACCCGTGGCGCCGGTCGAACCCGTTGCTCCGGTCGAGCCGGTTGCTCCGGTCGAACCAGTGGCGCCGGTCGAGCCCGTCGAACCAGTGGCGCCGGTCGAGCCGGTTGCTCCGGTCGAACCCGTAGCACCTGTGGCTCCAGTTGCCCCGGTCGAACCTGTTGCGCCAGTCGAACCCGTGGCACCGGTAGAGCCAGTTGCTCCAGTCGAGCCCGTCGCTCCGGTATCGCCAGTCGCACCTGTGGCACCAGTCGAACCCGTGGCGCCTGTGGAGCCAGTAGCTCCAGTCGAGCCGGTTGCTCCTGTATCACCAGTTGCGCCGGTGGAACCCGTAGCACCTGTGGCTCCGGTTGCACCGGTCGAGCCAGTAGCTCCGGTATCGCCGGTTGCGCCAGTCGCACCTGTGGCGCCGGTATCGCCGGTCGCACCTGTAGCTCCCGTTGCGCCGGTATCGCCGGTTGAACCCGTGGCGCCTGTAGAGCCAGTCGCTCCAGTCGAGCCGGTTGCTCCGGTATCGCCAGTTGCGCCTGTGGCACCTGTGGCTCCAGTTGCCCCGGTCGAACCCGTGGCACCCGTATCGCCGGTCGCACCTGTTGCTCCAGTGTCGCCAGTCGCCCCGGTCGAACCGGTCGCTCCGGTATCGCCCGTGGCACCAGTCGAGCCGGTTGCTCCAGTCGAGCCGGTTGAGCCTGTCGCTCCGGTCGAACCGGTGTCGCCAGTCGAGCCGGTCGAACCCGTTGCACCAGTGTCGCCAGTCGCACCCGTCGAGCCAGTTGCGCCGGTCGAACCAGTCGAGCCGGTGGCTCCGGTCGAGCCGGTATCGCCAGTCGCACCAGTCGAGCCAGTCGCTCCCGTCGAGCCCGTCGCTCCGGTCGAGCCGGTATCACCAGTTGCACCTGTCGAGCCAGTTGCTCCGGTCGAGCCAGTTGCTCCGGTCGAGCCAGTCGCACCAGTCGAGCCGGTTGAGCCTGTCGCTCCGGTCGAACCGGTGTCGCCGGTCGAGCCGGTCGAACCCGTTGCACCAGTGTCGCCAGTCGCACCCGTCGAGCCAGTTGCGCCGGTCGAACCAGTCGCGCCGGTTGCTCCAGTCGAGCCGGTCGAGCCAGTCGCTCCGGTCGAACCGGTGGCGCCAGTCGAGCCGGTATCGCCAGTTGCACCTGTCGAGCCAGTCGCACCAGTTGCTCCGGTCGCGCCCGTCGAACCCGTAGCGCCCGTCGAACCGGTATGACCCGTTGCTCCAGTCGAGCCGGTTGAGCCGGTAGAGCCGGTATGACCAGTCGAACCCGTCGCGCCGGTATGGCCGGTGGCGCCCGTCGAACCCGTGGCGCCCGTCGCACCGGTATGACCCGTTGCTCCAGTCGAGCCCGTCGCGCCGGTATGGCCGGTCGCGCCCGTCGAACCCGTAGCGCCAGTATGACCCGTTGCACCCGTGGCACCTGTAGAGCCAGTTGCACCGGTCGAGCCCGCAGCGCCGGTAGAGCCGGTCGCACCAGTCGAACCCGTAGCGCCTGGATCTCCCGTCGCGCCGGTGGCTCCAGTGGCTCCGGTATCACCCGTTGCTCCCGTAGCGCCGGTTGAACCCGTGGCGCCTGTAGAGCCAGTGGCTCCGGTCGAGCCAGTGGCCCCCGTCGAGCCGGTCGAGCCTGTCGAACCGGTGGCGCCAGTCGAGCCAGTCGAACCCGTTGTACCAGTGTCGCCAGTCGCACCTGTGGCTCCAGTTGCCCCAGTCGAACCCGTAGCGCCAGTTGCTCCAGTCGAGCCAGTAGCTCCGGTCTCGCCGGTTGCACCGGTCGAGCCAGTAGCTCCAGTCGAACCTGTGGCTCCAGTATCGCCAGTGGCGCCTGTCGAGCCGGTGGCCCCGGTCGAGCCGGTTGCGCCGGTCGAACCAGTCGAGCCAGTCGCACCCGTCGAGCCGGTGGCTCCAGTCGAGCCGGTATCGCCGGTCGCACCTGTGGCACCGGTTGCTCCAGTCGAACCTGTGGCTCCAGTATCGCCAGTGGCACCTGTCGAGCCAGTTGCTCCCGTCGCGCCGGTTGCACCGGTCGAACCCGTGGCGCCTGTAGAGCCGGTCGCACCCGTCGAGCCTGTCGCTCCGGTCGAGCCTGTCGCTCCGGTCGAACCCGTTGCACCAGTGTCGCCAGTTGCACCTGTCGAGCCAGTCGCACCCGTCGAGCCAGTTGCTCCGGTCGAGCCGGTCGAACCCGTCGCACCAGTGTCGCCAGTTGCGCCTGTCGAGCCGGTATCGCCAGTGGAACCCGTATCGCCCGTCGCACCTGTGGCACCCGTATCGCCAGTCGCACCTGTGGCTCCGGTTGCACCTGTAGACCCTGTAGCTCCGGTATCGCCGGTTGCGCCAGTTGCGCCCGTATCGCCAGTCGCGCCTGTGGCTCCGGTTGCTCCAGTCGAACCCGTGTCGCCGGTTGCTCCGGTAGAGCCCGTCGCTCCGGTATCGCCAGTGGCGCCGGTAGAGCCCGTCGCTCCGGTATCGCCCGTCGCTCCGGTTGAACCCGTAGAGCCCGTCGCGCCGGTATCACCAGTCGCGCCGGTGGAACCCGTAGCACCTGTGGCTCCGGTTGCACCGGTCGAGCCAGTAGCTCCGGTATCGCCAGTCGCACCTGTGGCTCCAGTTGCCCCAGTCGAACCCGTGGCACCTGTAGAGCCAGTGGCTCCGGTCGAGCCAGTCGCGCCGGTATCGCCTGTGGAACCCGTGGCGCCGGTATCGCCGGTCGCACCGGTGGCGCCGGTTGCTCCAGTCGAACCTGTGGCTCCAGTATCGCCAGTGGCGCCTGTCGAGCCAGTTGCTCCCGTCGAGCCAGTTGCACCGGTATCGCCAGTCGCACCTGTCGTGCCAGTTGCGCCGGTCGAGCCAGTTGCACCGGTATCGCCAGTCGCACCTGTCGTGCCAGTTGCGCCGGTCGAGCCCGTCGCACCAGTCGAGCCGGTGGCTCCGGTCGAGCCAGTGGCACCCGTCGAGCCTGTCGCTCCGGTTGCACCGGTCGAACCCGTTGCGCCGGTATCGCCGGTCGCGCCTGTGGCTCCGGTTGCTCCAGTCGAACCTGTTGCACCGGTAGAGCCCGTCGCTCCAGTATCGCCGGTTGCGCCGGTTGAACCAGTGGCGCCAGTATCGCCGGTCGCGCCGGTGGTACCAGTCGAACCCGTTGCGCCGGTATCGCCGGTCGCACCTGTGGCTCCGGTTGCTCCAGTCGAACCTGTGGCTCCCGTATCGCCAGTGGCGCCTGTCGAACCCGTGGCGCCGGTATCGCCGGTCGCACCTGTGGCTCCGGTTGCTCCAGTCGAACCTGTGGCTCCCGTATCGCCAGTGGCGCCTGTCGAACCCGTGGCGCCGGTATCGCCGGTCGCACCTGTGGCTCCGGTCGAGCCGGTGGCGCCCGTATCGCCGGTCGAACCTGTGGCTCCGGTTGAACCGGTCGAGCCAGTAGCTCCGGTATCGCCAGTTGCGCCAGTCGAACCCGTGGCACCGGTATCGCCGGTTGCGCCGGTCGAACCTGTTGAGCCCGTCGCTCCGGTATCGCCGGTTGCGCCTGTGGCTCCGGTTGCACCCGTGGCGCCTGTATCCCCGGTTGCGCCAGTCGAACCCGTGGCGCCCGTATCACCAGCGGCGCCAGTCGAACCCGTGGCGCCCGTATCGCCGGTCGCACCTGTGGCTCCGGTTGCTCCCGTCGAACCCGTAGCTCCCGTATCGCCGGTTGCGCCGGTCGAACCCGTGGCGCCGGTATCGCCGGTCGCACCTGTGGCTCCGGTTGCTCCAGTCGAACCTGTAGCTCCCGTATCGCCAGTGGCGCCTGTCGAACCCGTGGCGCCGGTATCGCCGGTCGCACCTGTGGCTCCGGTTGCTCCAGTCGAACCCGTGGCGCCCGTATCGCCAGTGGCGCCGGTTGAACCCGTGGCGCCGGTATCGCCGGTCGCACCTGTGGCTCCAGTTGCCCCAGTCGAACCTGTGGCACCGGTAGAGCCCGTGGCTCCGGTATCGCCGGTTGCACCAGTCGAGCCCGTATCGCCTGTGGCGCCGGTTGAACCCGTGGCGCCGGTATCGCCGGTCGCGCCTGTGGCTCCGGTTGCTCCAGTCGAACCTGTGGCGCCCGTATCACCAGTCGCGCCCGTATCACCGGTTGCGCCCGTGGCTCCAGTTGAACCTGTGGCGCCGGTATCACCGGTCGAGCCAGTTGCGCCGGTATCGCCAGTATTGCCAGCGGCGCCTGTCGAACCCGTTGCGCCCGTATCGCCAGTCGCACCTGTGGGTCCGGTTGCGCCGGTCGCACCCGTGGCGCCAGTATCGCCCGTGGCGCCAGTCGAGCCAGTAGCTCCAGTCGAACCTGTGGCGCCCGTATCGCCGGTCGCACCTGTGGCTCCGGTTGCTCCAGTCGAACCCGTAGCGCCGGTATCGCCAGTCGCGCCAGTAGAACCCGTGGCGCCCGTATCGCCGGTCGCGCCGGTCGAACCTGTTGAGCCCGTCGCTCCGGTATCGCCGGTCGCACCTGTGGCTCCGGTTGCGCCGGTCGCACCCGTAGCGCCAGTATCGCCCGTGGCGCCAGTCGAACCTGTGGCACCGGTATCGCCGGTTGCACCTGTGGCTCCGGTTGCTCCAGTCGAACCTGTGGCGCCCGTATCACCAGTCGCGCCTGTGGAACCCGTGGCGCCCGTATCGCCGGTCGCACCTGTGGCTCCGGTTGCTCCGGTCGAACCTGTGGCGCCCGTATCACCAGTCGCGCCTGTGGAACCAGTGGCGCCCGTGGAACCAGTGGCGCCCGTATTGCCGGTCGCACCTGTGGCTCCGGTGGCGCCAGTCGAACCCGTGGCACCAGTCGCACCTGTGGCGCCGGTCGATCCTGTAGCGCCCGTGGCGCCGGTCGCACCTGTCGCGCCCGCACCCGTCGCACCTGTGGCGCCGGTCGGGCCAATGTTTGTTCCGGCAGATGAAGGGGTTACCGCAAAGACACCGTTGCCGGCAATGGCGTCCGCACCGGCAACCGTAACCGCACCAACGCCAGAAGCCGGAACCGTAAAGGTTCCTGCCGCAACTTGGGTAAAATCCTGATTGGAGTTGTTACCCGACTGTGGGACGAGCGCAGTAATTGTATATGTTGTCGCCACTCCAGTCGAAGGAACGTTTATTAAAATCGCAACTGACGAGAAGACAGGAGGAGAGCCACCGACCGCCCTAGACGGAAGCGAGAAGCTGCCAACAATAACGCCGGTAGAAGTGGTGACATAGTATTCAACAGCAAAGACTGCACCGGTTGTATCAAGCGTCCCATTAAGGGTAACTTCCACGCTCAAGATGCCCGAATAGCTCGCGACCCCCGCCGTCGTCAGCGGCGCCGTTTGCCCGCCCGCCAGCTCCCATTGTCCACCCAGGGACGCCGCGCCGACCAAAGCGTTGGCGGCGCCGACATACACCCCGGTAGCATCCTCGAGGCCCTCGACAAACGCCTCACCCGCCGCGCCGCGACCCGTCTCGCAGCTCCACAGCCGCAGGTCGCCGTCTTCGGCCAGGGCCCGGCCGATCGCGGCCAGGTCGCCGGCGTCGCGCGCCAGCGTTTCGCGCGACCATTCGCCGGCCGCGAAGGCGACGCGCCCAGGCGCGCCGTGGGCGATGATGTGCACTGCCGCAAGGCCTTGGCGGCCGGCCAGCGCCGCCGCCATCTGTGCGGCCGCCGGCCGCGCCGCGTCGAGGAGCACCGGCTGCACGCCGGCCCGCAGCCCGGCAAGGATGGCGGGTATGTCGGCGACGGCGGGATCGATGAACAGGACTTCGGGCTCGAACGTCATGGCTCGCCCGCTCTGAGGGTATGCGGGCGAAACCTTGTGTGTCGATGCGTAAAGGCCCAGCGCGGCGGCCGGGCTATGGAAGGGATCCGAGGTGAGGTCCTTCAGCATGGCTCACCCCTTCGGCCCGACGGCGCCGGATGGACGCGCGGGCACATCCACAGTGAAGCCAGCCGAGGTGAACTTGCCGCTTTCGTCAAAGACGCCGACGTCGAGGCTCGTCGCTCCACCCGGCACCCTGACGGCGATCCGGAAGGCGTTGTTCGCTATGTTCGGCAGATTGAGGTTGCCAACAATCGTGCCGTGGTCCCTGTCGACCACGAAGTAGGTCGTCGAGCCGCCGGTCATGCCGGTTGGGATCAAGCCGGAGATCGTGATCTCGATCGCGGCAAGCACTGCTGCGTAGCCCATGATACCCTCCTCCGTCAGCGGCGCCCGCGCCGCGGTGTTCCTTGTCAGTTTCCATCGTGCGCCGAGCGTCGGCGACCCAACCAGGTCGGTGGCGGCCGCAACCGGCGCCCCCGCCGCGCGCGCCAGCGCATCGACAAAATCGGCTCCGGCAGCGCCGGCGCCCGCGTCACAGCTCCACAGAAGCAGCTCGCCGGAGCCACCCAATGCCTGGCCGATCGTGGCGAGATCGGCCTCATCGTGCTGCAGCGTGCGCGCCGACCAGTCGCCGGCCGCAAAGCACACCCGCCCGGGCGCGCCGTGCGCGATCACGTGCACGGCGTCGAGGCCGTCACGAGCTTCGAGCGCCCGTGCCATCTGGCGCGCGGCCGGGGATTTGGCATCAAGCACGATCGCCTCGACCCTTGGCCTCAAATTGCCGAGGATCGTGCCTAGATCGGATACCGAGGGATCGACGAAAACGAGTTCGGTGGCGCTGGCCATGGCGAGATCCCGTTGGTTCCAACTGGGTTCAAGCTGAGAGCATCCGCCGGCGACGCCCGGCACGACGGGGTCGGGCGCGCGGGCAGGCCGCGCGGTGCTGAGGCTTTCATGGAGGGCGGAACAGCGGCGGCCAAGCTGCCAGCCGCCGGCTGCGGCGGTCCGTCGCCGCTGTCGGATTGCGGGCCTATCGACGCCGGAAATCGCTCCGCGCCGGGCCCAACTCGCACGCAATCTCACCCCACCCACGACACACTCCCGCCACTGGTCACGCCGACGGATCGGCGTCCAAACGCGAGGGAACTCTGGAACGGGAAACCTGTCCGCCTCCGTGGGCGGGCAACGTTGACGCGGCTTTCAAGGCGCGCTCAAAGAACGCGCCTCCATCATCGCCCGCGATGTGGCTTAACGACCCCCAGATCCTTCCCCAAAACTTCGCAGGACGTCGGCAACCCTACCGCGCGACCTGCGGACACACCCCGTGTCACACATTAGTAAAATCGAAAATTAGGGATTTGTAAACTATAAAGTGGAGATTTGGTGAATGGCCAGGAACAAGATGGCCGAACTTGGTCAGTATCGAAGAGCCGAAGCCGCGCAGATTCTTTTTGAAAATCGCAGGCTTGGCGGCTTCATTTCCGTTTGCGCCGACTTACTAAAAATAATCGACTCGCCAGGCCGATCCGCAGCCCTCGCTGGAAGCCAGAGATGGCCGGCGGAGGGTTTTCCGCAAGACGATGCCGCACCGACAAGAAGTGGAAACGCGCGAACTTCCAGCGAAGTCCGCGCGCCCCTTTTTCAAACCTGGACCAGTCTCCGGACGTGGTCCATTTAACTTTCCTTACTTACTCATGCGGCTTCAAGAGATCCTTCAGGGTCGTCTTGATGGAATGATCGTCGCTGGCGTAGCCGGCGCCATGCTTGGTCTGGTCCGAGGTGAGATCCGAGCTCGCCCCCGACGGCTTGTTGTGGTTCTGACCAAATCCGCTCATCGTCTTGAGGACATTGAGCAGGTCTGTCGACACCGATGTGGACGCCAGGCCGATCAGGTTGCGGAACGACGCATGGCTGTCGTGATCACTGTTGCCATGTGTCGAGCCCGACTGCAGGAATTTTGCAGTGTCCTTGAGGCCGAGCGAGGTGGAGGTGACGCTGGCTTTGTGACCAGGGCCGTTTTCGGCATTGTTGTGGTTCCCGGAACCACCAGGTGCATCCTGATCTCCATTGCCAAAGCCGTTATTGCCATTGTGGTCATGATCACCTGTTCCACCGCCCGAGCCCGTGGCTCCGGTAGCACCTGTCGAACCAGCCGTACCTGTTGCCCCGGTCGAGCCAGTCGCACCTGTTGAACCAGTAGCACCGGTCGAACCGGTGGCTCCTGTCGAGCCCGTTGCACCAGTGTCGCCAGTCGCTCCGGTCGAACCGGTCGCTCCGGTATCGCCGGTCGCACCCGTGGCTCCAGTTGCTCCGGTATCACCCGTGGCGCCGGTCGAACCCGTCGCTCCGGTATCGCCGGTCGCACCCGTGGCTCCGGTTGCTCCAGTCGCTCCGGTGTCGCCGGTGGCGCCAGTCGAGCCTGTCGCTCCGGTATCGCCGGTCGCACCCGTGGCTCCGGTTGCTCCAGTCGCTCCGGTGTCGCCGGTGGCGCCGGTCGAACCCGTCGCTCCGGTATCGCCGGTCGCACCCGTGGCTCCAGTCGAGCCAGTCGCTCCGGTATCGCCCGTTGCACCCGTGGCTCCAGTTGCTCCGGTATCACCGGTGGCGCCAGTCGAGCCCGTCGCTCCGGTATCGCCGGTCGCACCCGTGGCTCCGGTTGCTCCAGTCGCTCCGGTATCACCGGTGGCGCCAGTCGAGCCCGTCGCTCCGGTATCGCCGGTCGCACCCGTGGCTCCGGTTGCTCCAGTCGCTCCGGTATCACCGGTGGCGCCAGTCGCTCCGGTATCACCGGTGGCGCCAGTCGAGCCCGTCGCTCCGGTATCGCCAGTCGCACCCGTGGCTCCGGTTGCTCCAGTCGCTCCGGTATCACCTGTGGCGCCGGTTGCACCGGTCGAGCCCGTTGCACCTGTGGCTCCAGTGTCGCCAGTCGCTCCGGTCGCTCCAGTCGCTCCGGTATCGCCCGTCGCACCCGTCGAGCCGGTGGCTCCGGTCGAGCCGGTATCGCCAGTTGCACCTGTCGAGCCCGTCGCACCCGTCGAGCCGGTGGCCCCGGTCGGGCCGGTATCACCAGTTGCACCTGTCGAGCCCGTCGCACCAGTCGAGCCGGTGGCCCCGGTCGAGCCGGTTGAGCCAGTTGCACCTGTCGAGCCAGTTGCGCCTGTCGAGCCAGTGGCACCCGTCGAGCCTGTCGCTCCGGTCGAGCCGGTTGAGCCTGTCGCTCCGGTCGAACCGGTGTCGCCAGTCGAGCCAGTCGAACCCGTTGCACCAGTCGAGCCAGTGGCACCCGTCGAGCCGGTTGCTCCAGTCGAGCCGGTCGAGCCCGTCGCACCAGTCGAGCCGGTGGCTCCGGTCGAGCCGGTATCGCCAGTCGAGCCGGTCGAACCCGTTGCACCAGTCGAGCCGGTGGCACCAGTCGAGCCAGCTGCTCCAGTCGAGCCGGTCGAACCGGTTGCACCAGTGTCGCCAGTGGCACCCGTCGAGCCAGTTGCGCCGGTCGAACCAGTCGAACCCGTCGCACCAGTCGAGCCGGTGGCTCCAGTCGAGCCGGTTGCCCCGGTCGAGCCGGTGTCACCAGTTGCACCTGTCGAGCCAGTTGCGCCGGTCGAGCCAGTGGCACCCGTCGAGCCTGTCGCTCCAGTCGAGCCGGTTGAGCCTGTCGCTCCGGTCGAACCGGTGTCGCCAGTCGAGCCAGTCGAACCCGTTGCACCAGTCGAGCCGGTGGCACCAGTCGAGCCGGTTGCGCCGGTCGAACCAGTATCACCAGTTGCACCTGTCGAGCCGGTGGCTCCAGTCGAGCCGGTTGCTCCAGTCGAGCCGGTCGAGCCCGTTGCACCAGTGTCGCCAGTGGCACCCGTCGAGCCAGTTGCGCCGGTCGAACCAGTCGAACCCGTCGCACCCGTCGAGCCGGTGGCCCCGGTCGAGCCGGTTGCTCCAGTCGAGCCGGTCGAGCCCGTCGCACCTGTCGAGCCTGTGGCCCCGGTCGAGCCGGTATCACCAGTTGCACCTGTCGAGCCAGTTGCGCCGGTCGAGCCAGTGGCACCGGTCGAGCCTGTCGCTCCGGTCGAACCAGTCGAGCCGGTGGCCCCGGTCGAGCCGGTTGCTCCAGTCGACCCAGTCGAGCCAGTCGCACCAGTCGAGCCAGTGGCTCCGGTCGAGCCGGTATCGCCAGTTGCACCTGTCGAGCCAGTCGCACCCGTCGAGCCAGTTGCGCCGGTCGAGCCAGTGGCACCCGTCGCACCAGTCGAGCCAGTCGCGCCAGTCGAGCCGGTGGCTCCAGTCGAGCCAGTTGCTCCAGTCGAACCGGTCGAACCCGTTGCACCAGTGTCGCCAGTGGCACCCGTCGAGCCAGTTGCGCCGGTCGAACCAGTCGAGCCAGTCGCTCCGGTCGAACCAGTGTCGCCAGTCGAGCCAGTCGAACCCGTTGCACCAGTCGAGCCGGTGGCACCAGTCGAGCCAGTTGCTCCAGTCGAGCCGGTCGAACCCGTTGCACCAGTGTCGCCAGTGGCACCTGTCGAGCCAGTTGCGCCGGTCGAACCAGTCGAGCCAGTCGCACCCGTCGAGCCGGTGGCCCCGGTCGAGCCGGTTGCTCCAGTCGAGCCGGTCGAGCCAGTCGCACCCGTCGAGCCTGTCGCTCCGGTCGAGCCGGTTGCTCCAGTCGAGCCGGTCGAGCCTGTCGCTCCGGTCGAACCGGTGGCGCCGGTCGAGCCGGTATCACCAGTTGCACCTGTCGAGCCAGTCGCACCTGTCGAGCCAGTTGCGCCGGTCGAGCCGGTCGAGCCTGTCGCTCCGGTCGAACCGGTGGCGCCAGTCGAGCCAGTCGAACCCGTTGCACCAGTGTCGCCAGTCGCACCAGTCGAGCCCGTCGCTCCGGTCGAGCCGGTATCACCAGTCGCACCTGTCGAGCCAGTTGCTCCGGTCGAGCCGGTCGAGCCTGTCGCTCCGGTCGAACCGGTGGCGCCGGTCGAGCCAGTCGCTCCGGTATCACCGGTTGCGCCGGTCGAGCCAGTCGCTCCGGTCGAGCCCGTTGCACCCGTGGTTCCTGTTGCACCGGTGTCGCCAGTCGCACCTGTCGAACCAGTCGCTCCGGTCGAACCGGAGGCGCCGGTCGAGCCAGTCGCTCCGGTATCACCCGTGGCACCAGTTGAGCCAGTCGCTCCGGTAGAGCCCGTTGCACCCGTGGTTCCTGTTGCACCAGTGTCGCCAGTCGCACCTGTCGAACCAGTTGCTCCGGTCGAACCGGAGGCACCAGTTGAGCCGGTCGCTCCGGTAGAGCCCGTTGCACCCGTGGTTCCAGTTGCACCAGTGCCGCCAGTCGCACCTGTCGAACCGGAGGCGCCGGTCGAGCCAGTCGTTCCGGTATCACCCGTGGCGCCGGTCGCACCTGTGGCTCCGGTTGCGCCGGTGGAGCCCGCGGCTCCGGTATCACCGGTGGCACCAGTCGAGCCGGTCGCTCCGGTAGAGCCCGTAGCACCCGTGGTTCCTGTTGCACCAGTGTCGCCAGTCGCACCTGTTGAACCCGTCGCTCCGGTCGAACCGGACGCGCCGGTCGAGCCAGTCGCTCCGGTATCACCCGTGGCGCCGGTCGCACCTGTGGCTCCGGTTGCTCCAGTGGAGCCCGCGGCTCCGGTGTCGCCCGTCGCGCCAGTCGAGCCGGTCGCACCTGTAGAGCCCGTGGCGCCAGTGGAACCTGCGGCGCCGGTATCACCTGTGGCTCCGCCTGCGCCAGTCGCTCCCGTCGAGCCACTCGCGCCCGTGGCTCCGGTCGAGCCGCCTGCGCCAGTCGAACCTGTTGCACCCGTAGCGCCGGTATCACCTGTGGGTCCGCCTGCGCCAGTCGCACCCGTCGGGCCGCTTGCGCCAGTCGCACCCGTCGGGCCGCTTGCGCCAGTCGCACCGGTCGGGCCGCTCGCGCCAGTGGCACCGGTTGGGCCGCTCGCGCCAGTCGCACCGGTCGGGCCGCTCGCGCCTGTTGCACCGGTCGGGCCGCTTGCGCCTGTCGCACCGGTCGGACCGCTTGCGCCAGTCGCACCCGTCGGGCCGCTTGCGCCAGTCGCACCTGTGGCTCCGGTCACACCTGTGCCGGTAGCACCCGTGGCGCCTGTCGCTCCGGTTGCACCCGTGGCTCCGGTCGCACCCGCGCCGGTCGCTCCCGTAGCGCCGGTCGGGCCCGCCGGGCCCGTCGCGCCAACTGTACTGGTGCTGAAGCTCCCAACATCAAATAGATTGCCCCCGGATCCATTGGAGGGACCCGCTGCGAAATTGTAAGTATTACCGGCGCCTGGAGTAAGTGTGCCGTATAAATTGAAGCCGGCGTCGTAAATCACATAAGTATGAGTTTCATTTGGTATTGAAATAGTTACCGCAAATTCGCTGACAACCCCATTACCCGATTGAGGCAGTGGAAAGCTRCCAACCAACACATCAGGATTTGCTGTTGTATCTATTAAATAGTAGGTGTTAATGGTTGCGGAGCCATTCTGAACAGTCAAGTTGCCAGTGAGTGTCAGATCAACCGCCAGCACCCCGGCGTAACTTGCCATTCCATCCGGGGTCAGCGGCGGCGGCGTGGGCGCGCTTGCACGTGCGGACAGTTCCCAGGAGCCGCCCAGGGCGGCTGCACCAACCAGCGATCTTGATGCACGGACATCCGCGCCGACGGCCTCTTCCAGCGCCGCCACGAAGGTCTCGCCCGCATCCCCCGACGCCGTCTCGCAGCTCCACAGCCGCAGCTCGCCGTCCGCGGCAAGCGCCCTGCCGATCGCGGCAAAATCGTCAGCCGCTTCCTTCAACGTCCCGGCCGACCACTCTCCTGAAGTGAAGCCAACCCGGCCAGGTGCGCCATGTGCCATGATATGGATCGCATCGAGGCTTTCGTGCCCTGCGAGCGCGGCAGCGATCTGTTGTGCGGCCGGCCGGCGGCCATCGAGCACGACAGCCTGGACTTGCGGTCGCACGTTGCCGAGAACCGTCTCGAGGTCGGAGACTGAAGGATCCACGAAGAGAATTTCAGAGGCACGGGCCATGACTGGCTCCTGTTGGCTTCGAATTCGATTCAAGGGGAAACCGCCCACCGGCTTGGCCGGCGAGCGGTCGTAGGGAGAAGGAGCACGGGCGCCGTCATCTTCCGGACGGGCCGACGGCGCCGTCGGGATGTTTGACAGCGGGGCTCTCTACGCGGAGGAAGCTGCAGGCCTGGAAGTTTCCGCCATCTTCAAACGTGCCAATCGCAAATGAGCCGGCTGCGGCCGGAACCTTGACAGTGAGAGCGACGGCGAGGCTTCGCTTGACGGCTTTGGGAAGAACGACCTGACCGACGATGGCGTTCTTGGCCGTGTCCAGAATAAAATAAGGCACGTTTTCGGTCGTATCGCCGATAGGCAAGACGCCTCTAACGGCGACTTCCATGACCGCAAACCCTGCTATGTAGCTCATCGTTGTTCTCCTCGGTCGGCGGCGGCTGGGCCACCTGCTTCTCTTGTTCGTACCCTTAGGTTCAATCGCTGGTTTCAATCGCCGCCCAGCGCACGCGCTCGCCGAAGCCGTTCGCCGCTGCTATCGGCCCCGTGCGCATCCGCGTATGACGGGCAGCAGGTCTACGAGGCGGGCGGGCAAGGCTTGACTGCCTCTTCGTCACGCTCGATCGAACGGCGCGCCACTTGTCTTCGCTGAGGTGATTGAGGAGCCCGCAGGCACTTGGGCGTTCCCTGCCGGCGGCCAGCTGCGGATGATTGAGGGGTTGATCGAAGCGGGCGCCCGCGTCGCGGCCGCATCGTTTCATACGCGGTATCACACCTACCACAGCCAACTCCCGTAACGCGTGTCTCGATTTCTCGACGACGACTTGCGAGGGATCCGACTGCTAGCGAGGGAACATCAGGTTGGGAAAACGCTGGCCTTGAGTTCAAGGCGTCACGACGTCTTCACTTGCACGCCACCGCACACTCTGTGCGCTCTCACGCACGAAGTGACTTGCTCCAGACACTCTCCAGGCTGACAGACTGCGCAGACCGACAGGCCTCCTGCCCGGTCCACGGCTACCCTCCCATGCACAAGACATTAGTAAAATCTAAAATTAGCAAGTTGTAAATAACCCAGTTAACAATTTGTTAATTGTTGATCACAAGTAACTACTTTTCGATCGACATCGAGATGGCGCGCATGGGCCAAACGCGTCGAAAAATCCGAGGCTTAAGGGTAGTGCCCCCCTGGTTCGCGTCGTGCCCTCGATATCACGGTGGGGTTGGCGCGAGCAATCGAGCCGAAGGGAGCGGTGGTTCGCCGAAGGCTGGTTCAGCGGGACGGCGAGACCCTTGCAGCGGCGGACAGCGCTAGCTAACAATGGATAGCGTGGGGGTCGCGTTTGCAAAGGAAGGGACGAGCTACCCTTTGCACACGGGTCATGCGAATGGCCGAGGCAGGGGGGTATTGCACATGGGGCATGAAGGTCGGACAAATCCGCATCGGAGCGGATCGCTGCCCCAGACAACACGACGGCATAAAAGTGACCGCCTCGGCCCGCAGTTATCCGGGGAGCAGACAGTCAGCATATGACAAGCGGCAAGCGCCTCTGTCTCAACATGATCGTCAAGAACGAGATGGCAAATCTCGAGCGCTGTCTCGGCGCAGTTGCCAGCCACATCGACTGCTGGATCATCGGCGATACCGGCTCGACCGACGGGACACAGGATTTCGTCAAATCGTTCTTCGCCGCCCGCAACCTGCCGGGCGAGCTGCACGAATTTCCATTCCACAATTTCGAGCAGGCGCGCAACGCCGCGCTCGATCACGCCTATGCCTCGCCGCTCGCTTATGACTATCTGCTGTTCGACGACGCCGACATGGAACTGATGGTCGAGGATACGGGCTTCCGCGAGGGGCTCGACGGTCCAGGCTACCGGCTGCTGCAACGCTCGGATTCCGGCCTCGCCTACTGGAACACGCGCATTGTCAGGCGCGACGCGGGCGCACGCTACCGTGGTGTAACCCACGAATATCTCGACGTGCCCGGCGGCGTGCAGGAACTACGCAGCGCCTGGTACAAGGACCACGCCAGCGGCTCGAACCGGGTGGACAAATTCGAGCGCGATGCCAGGCTTTTGCTGGAGGCGCTTGAAAAGGATCCGGATAATCAGCGCTACTGGTTCTACCTGGCGCAATCCTACCGCGACGCCGGGCGGACGGCGGAGGCCGCGGTGGCATACGCCAAGCGCGCCGCGATGGGCGGCTGGGACGAGGAGGCGTGGAACGCCCGGCTGCAAGAGGCGCGCTGTCTGCGCACGCTCGGCGACGAGGCTGGCTTCATCGGCCAGGCGCTTGCCGCCTTCAATCAGCGGCCGCAACGTGCCGAGCCGCTCTATGACCTGGCGCGGTTCTACCGCGAGAAGGGGATGAATGACGCCAGCGTGCTGTTTTCGGAAGCCGGGCTGGCGATTAGGCGACCCGACCAGGACATCCTGTTTATCGAGGATTACGCCTACACGACAGGCCTGCTGGAGGAGTACGCGATCGCGGCAAACTACGCGCGCGATCCCGTGCGCAAGGACCGCGGCTTCGCGGCGTGCAACTGGCTGGCGCTGAACCGGACCATCGCCGATGGCCCCAGGGAACTGGCGTGGTCGAACCTGTTCTTCTATGTGCAGCCCGCCAAGACGGTGATGCCGTCCTTCAGCGCGCGTCCGGTCGGTTTCATGGCGCCCGACGGCTATCGGCTGTCAAACCCGTCGGTGACCCTGTGGGGCGGCCAGATCGTGCTGTTGCAGCGGACGGTGAATTTCACCCGGACCGAAAACAACCTTCGATACGACACGCCGGACGGAGTGCCGGTTCACACGCGCAATTTCCTGCTCCGATTGAGCGATGAACTCGCCATCCAGTCCGCGAGCGAGATTTTGCCGCCGGCCGACATGCCGGAACTCGCGCGCGACCGGGTTCTTGAGGATATGCGCCTGTTCGCCTGGCGCGATGCGCTGTGGGGCGTCTCGTGCGTGCGCGAACTGAAACCGGACGGTCAGTGCGAACAGGTCATCGCGCGCATCGACGAGGGTGGTGCCAGCCGGCTGACCGACTGGCGCGTGCTCCATCCGGCAGGACCGCGGGTGCACGAGAAGAACTGGATGCCGCAAGTCAAGCCTGCCGCAGGCGGCGAGAAGCTGCAATTCATCTGTTTCGGTGACTCCGTCAGGATAGTGGACGAGCATGCTGCGACCGTCCTTGAGACGTCTCCCGCGATCGCGACCCATAAGTTCGGGGGAGGAACCCAACTGATCGCTTTCGCCGGCGGTTGGCTGACATTGATTCAAGAAGTGCAATGGAGGTTTGCGGAGAAGCTCCATTGGTGCATGCATCGGTTCGTCTGGTTCGACGAAACAAGCGTTCTGCGAAAAGTGAGCCGTCCGTTCTTCTTCAACAAAAAGGGCCCTGAACTCGCTGCGGGTCTAGCCTGGCATCCGGATGACGCGCGTTTGCTGATTTCTTACAGCGTGGCCGACAGCGAGTCCTGGATCGCGACCGTCGATGCGGGTGAGGTCCAGGCCTTGCTGGAGGATGTGGATAGCCTGCCATCAGGTGTGGCTGACACAGCGTCCAGGCTGACGCTGTCGTCGCCGGCCTCGCGGCTCCAGCCAAATTATTCAGCGCATACCGCTCCTCCAACGGAAACGCGGATGAAGCCTGCTCGAGATGGCGCGGCGGGGGACAGAAGCGGGGTGCAGGTCGAAGCCATCGCCTTCGGCCGCGTGAAGTCAACGGAGGAGTTCTTCTATGAGCTTGCGCCGTTTCTGCGCGACGTCGATTCTCCGCGGGAACGGCGGGAACGATCGCGCCAGTTCGACGCGCGGATCAATCCCTTCCTTGGCAGCGACGACACCGCACTTCCCCAGATCAACTGCTTCTATCAGGTGATGTCCGACAAGGGCGAGCATCGTACCCTGATTGCCGCCACAGCGTCGATGCGAGCGGCGGGTCATCCGGTGCGGGTGTGGAGCTATGCACCGGAGAAGCTCGAATTCCTCATCCCGCATGGGATCGAAATCCGCAATGCCGACGACGTCATGCCGCGCGCCATGTTCGAGCGGATCGTCGCCGGCTCCGAGATCAGGTATTTCAGCGACGTCTTCCGCTACGCCGTGCTGTACGAGCATGGCGGGCTATGGATGGATTGCGATGTCGTCATGCTGCGGCCCTTCCCCTTCCGCGGCGATCATTTCTTCAATCTGCAATGGCGGGGAGCGCACAAGGGCCACTTCATCTGCGGCAACGTCATGTATGCCCAGCCCTACAGCCGCCACCTGAGGGCGCTCTACGAGATTTCGATCGAACGTTTCCATCATGCCGACGGCAAGGAGTTTGGAGATATCGGCCCCAAGCTGCTGTCTGACTATGTTGCCTCCGATAGGGGATCCGAACTGCAAGAATGGGTGTTCAGCCCGATGTTCTTCAACACGATCGATTGGACTGAGATCGACCGGTTCGAGAAGCCAATAGCGGAACTGGCTGACTATCTGAACGATGATCGCGTAGTCGGCCTCCATCTTTGGACGGCGCGAAACGACGCTCAACCGGGCGGCGAAGGGGCGCCGCTGATCTCTCAGCTGATCAGCCCGCTCGACAGTTTCCCCACATTCACAAGTCTCGCCGACCGCTTCAACACCGACAAGAACCGGCACACCGGCAACCGCCATTGCTACGCAAGGATTTACGATCGCCTGCTGTCGGCCCGACGGCTGTCCATGCGGCGGCTGATGGAAATCGGCCTATACAATGTTTTCAGGGAAGGCAGCCAGACCGAGATGCCTTCAGTCAGCCTGTGGCAGAGCTATTTTCCGTTCTGTCAGGTGATCGGCGTCGACTTGACGAATTTTTCGCAGCTCAACGACGAAAGATTCAAATCATTCGTCTGCAACCAGTCCAAGCTGGACGATCTGCGCGGCGTCGCTGCGAAGCTCGAACCGGGATCGCTCGACGTGATCATCGACGACGGCAGCCACGCCTCGTTCGACGAGCAGTTGACGCTCCGCGAGTTCTTCCCGCTGCTCGCCGAGGGTGGCTGGTACTTCATCGAGGACCTCGATTGGCAGCCGCCGGGCGAGGACGCCGGCAAGATCACGCTTACCAAGAACCTGCTGCGGGAGATCCAGCAGCATGGCAGCGCGCGCTCGCTCGATCCGCTGGGTGTGAACGCGCTTGCCGATCAGTTCGCCGAGATCCTGTTCTTCGACAGTCACTATGAGCTGAATCGGGCAAGGCTGCTCGGTGGCCTGGTGGCTATCCGCAAGGGCGCGTCGGGCCTGTCCACCAGGCGAGGTGTATCATCGCACGTTGAGTGAAGGGGCTTGATTTGAAAGTTGCGGTCTACACCATCGCCTTGAACGAAGCCGCAAACGCGGAGCGCTGGGCCAATTCGGCCGTCGACGCCGACTATCGCATTGTGGTCGACACCGGCAGCACGGACGGCACAGTGGAGCGACTAACCGAGGCGGGGGTGACAGTATACAGGATAGCAGTCCGCCCTTGGCGCTTCGACGACGCCCGCAACGCCGCCATGGCCCTGATCCCGCCTGACGTTGATGTATGCTGTACGATGGACATGGACCGGTTTCTTGCGCCTGGCTGGCGGGCGAAGCTTGAGGCTGCCTGGACCCCCGAGACGACAGCCCTTTACTGCCAGACGATCTACAGATCGAGTGTCGAGGACCCGACACCGCTGCGAAGCTGGCCGGCGAAGAACTTTCACCATCGCTGGGGATATCGCTTCAAGCGGCCCGTCCACGAGGCTCTGGTCTTCACCGGAGACAGGGAAGTCACCACGAACAGCAGTGAGATCGTCATGTTCGAGGTGCAGGACCTCGCCAAGCCAACAAGGAGCAACTACCTGCCGCTGATGGAAGTGGCACATAAGGAGGACCCCGGCGACGCTCAAATATGCTTCTGGCTCGGACGGGACTTGATGTGGGCCAACCAGCCAGAGCGGGCCGTCCAACTGCTCGAGCACTACCTTGCATTGCCGACAAGCACATGGGGCGAAGAACGCTCCGAGGCAATGCGCTACATCGCGCGCATGCAACCGGAGCAGAAATTGTCCTGGCTGGACAAAGCACGGATGGAGGCCCCCCATCGGCGCGAAATCTGGCTGGACATGGCCGAAGAGTTCCATGGCAAGGCCGACTGGCTGAACCTGCTCTGGGCCTGCAGCAATGGGATCGAGAAGACGCGCCGCACCGGCAGTTATCTGGACGAAGCGCATTGCTGGGGGGCTCGGCTGTACGAGCTTGGCGCCACGGCAGCATGGAAACTCAATTCGATGGATCAAGCTGTGGAATGGGGGCAAAAGGCGGTCGAACTGGATGCCGGCAATCAGCGGCTCAAGAACAATGTGGATTTCTTCATCAAACACCGACTGCGGCTTGCGCGCAGCCACACGAGCGGTCCGTCTTTCAAACCCGCGCGGTTGTTCACAGCGTTCGGCACTGTGCTGTATGTCGACCAACCTACAGGCGAGCTGCGACACGGCCCCGTCGAAAGCGTCCCGGCAAACGTTTTCTTTGAACCGGAGATGAGTTTGGCAGGCGCATACCGGCAGGGTCGGTTGCTCAATGCCGGCATCGGTTTGCCCGAACCGGTCCTTTGCTTTCATGACGCCTGTTTGACCGCCTCACAGGCGAAACGGCAGAATCGGCCGGCAGATGCGGACGCACTCGAATTGATCCCCCTCGAACGTGGTTTGCTGGCGCTGAGATCCGGTGGCCTGTTTCTGTCGGCCATACCTAACGGCCACGTGGAACTCAGGGCTCCTGTTTGCAGCACTTGGGAATTGTTCATCGCTTCGGAAAACTGGTGCACGGAAAGCAGCGGGGAGACCATCCGATGGCGAACCGACCACGCCGATTTCGACAAGAGCCGGATTCAAAGCCACGTCGTCCATCCCACCATTCGAGCTGCCGCAGACACGCTGTCCCGCGCTCCCCGTAAGGCCGTCATCTGCGACATCGGCTGGCTATCGTCCTATCTTGCAGACGAGCACTTCTATTTGGTTCGGCTATTGAATGAAGACTATGACTTCGACATCATAGATTGCAGATCGACGGACTTTGCCGCCGAAAGCACAATAGAGCGCCTGAACTCATATTCGGCTCTCTTGATAGCCTACCAGGGTGGCACATCCATACCTCTCGATGCTTTTTCAGCACTTAAGTTTTTGAAAATAGACGACCTTGTAAGTTACAATCCAAGCTATGACACTTTGCTGCGCTCCCTTGTCGCTTCATCCGATGTCGTCATAAGCCCATATGCGTACGAGTTTCAGAACCACTTCACCCATCGTGCAGTGAACTGGGTTCCATATTCGTCGGCGATGGAAGGTTGCAAAGGCTTCGAGCGTATCGTGTTCAATGAAACCCCGATTTCCAGGGTTCTCGTCTCGGGGAGCATCGCGGCGGATCGACCTCTGAGGAAATATGCGGCCGGTCTCGACTCCAGCAAGGTGGCCGTATTGGATCATCCTGGCTACGCAGGAAAATACAACGACGACAGCCCGGCCATTGTTAGAGTACGATACTACGAGGAACTCTCAAAATACCTTTGCTGCTTTTGCGATGGCCATTCTTATCGCTACATTCATCTCAAGAATTTTGAAATCGCATCGGCAGGTTCATTGCTTTTGACCGATCGCTTGATCGAAAAGGAAATGAACGAACTCGGTTTCGTGGATCACGAAACATGCATTTTTGCTGCGAGAGAGGATCTTCTGGAAAAGGTGGATTGGATTCTGGACGACCGCAACCGGCCCGCTGTGGACGAGATCAGATCCGCCGGAATGCGCCTTGTTAAAGCAAGGCATATGACGCGGCATCGCGCGCTTCAGATCGACAATTTGGTCAATTATTATCTGCTTGGTGCCGGAACTGTTGATCAACCAAGATAATCTATGCGAAATTTTCCCAATTTTTTACTGAAGTGGAGAAGAGAAACTACTATTTTCGCAGAAAGTGTAACGAGATGAGTCAGATTCCGCCAGAACACCACTTTGCGCGTAGGCGCGTTATCGCCTTAAGGCATCGAGGTAATGTAGCGAACAAGATGATTCAGTATATTGGCGCTTTGGCAATGTCTAAGCGCATTGAACAATGCAGAGTTGTTGGCGTTTCGATCCCGGAATGGGGCATTGAAATTCCAGACGATACGCAAAGTCAAATTTTTCTTGACAACATAGATTTGTGGACTTGGGATGCCTTTCGGCCTCACGTTGGTGAGATTTGCCGTCTTGCGAACAGAAGCGAGTCGGTACGAATAATGATGGCTGACCATCTGCAAAGGATGGAATTCCTTGACCCACCTCAAGCTTATCAATCACTTTTCCCATACAGTTCTCCAGAACGGAAAATTGGCGAGGGTGATCTACTAATCAATATTCGAACTGCCGAAATCCTACAAGGCATAGCTCACTATCCGCTTCTTCCGATAGACTTCTATGAGGATGTGGTCGCTTCGACGGGACTGAATCCGGTGTTTGTCGGACAGCTCGGTGATTCAGAGTATGTACGACAACTTAGATCTCGTTTCCCAAAAGCTGTCTTCTACGACAGCCAAGGAGCCAGGGCCGACTTTGATTTGATTCGTTCAGCAAAGAACATTGTCGTTGCGGTCAGCACGTTCTCCTGGTTAGCGGCATGGCTTTCCCAAGCGCAAACGATCTTCCTTCCGCTCAGTGGTTTCTACAACCCGGCGCATCATCGCGAGGTCGATCTGCTGCCGATCGATGATCCTCGTTATAGATACTTTCTATTTCCGTTGAACTATGGAATTCCGGAGGAACAGAGCCTGGAATACCATCGCCGGATATCAGGTAGATGGAAAGAGATATCGCGCAATCAGGTTGCTCTACTGAAGACTTCCGCTCCATTCCTGCGTGTGCCGAGAGAAAATTACGACAGCGGCTTGCCGTCGAGAACCGCGCAGGGGTCTGCCATCACCTTCGATTCCATCTGGTACGCACATCGATACATCGACGCTGCAATGGAGATAAGCGAAGGGTGGTTCGAGGATCCACTGCACCACTATCTCGAAGTTGGTAGGCTGCGGGGCTACCAGCCGGTTCGCCAATTCGATGGACATCCTCCCATAGATCTTTCGATGCCCAACCTGGCGCTCAAAAAGCGAGCGACACAAAGTTCGTTGAGCCAGTGGTCCGTTGGATCGACCCTGGAGGAAGACGCCGGGAATGCAGTAAATGGCAATCCAGCAAAAGCGCTTGGATTTCATACTGAAAATATCGAAACCCCGTGGTGGATGGTAGACCTTGAAGAACCCTCTCAAGTGTTCGCCATTCGCATATTCAACCGAGACCGCATTCCCGAATGGATGCAGCGCCGAACGTCGCCCATTGTAGTCGAAGGCTCGAATGACGGCGAGCTCTGGAAGCTGATATTCAGCACTGAGCCCGGTCAAATCTTCGGCGGATATAGCGCAGGAATGCCACTGGTGTGGTCCTCTGCCTCACCTGTGGAAGCACGCTACGTTCGGATTTCGATCCCTCGCAAGGAGTATCTCCATCTTTCCGAGGTGGAGATCTACGGTCTTCAACAACGCACAATCCGCCGGACAGGTGAATGACACGCGGTTTCCGCGCCCGGCAGATCAGTCGTCGGTCTGAAGTGGAACAAAAAATGCAATTCGGGCGGCGGTCGTTGCCATGCGACTCCCGCGGTCAAGTCCTTTCCTTGGGCACCAAGAAGTAGTTGTCATCCATAGGCAGGGATTCCTGGATCATATAGTGAAAAGCGCTGCACCAGGCCTCGAGCTCCTTGCGAGCCTGAGGCCAAACCTCGACAAGCAGATTTGGCCGCCGGAGCTCGATTGTATTCTTCAATCCCTTGAGCACTTCAAATTCAGCACCTTCGACGTCAATTTTGATGAATCCAATCGGCTTCTGATACAGAAGATCGTCGCCCGGAATGCATTTCACGTCCCCAAGGTCGTCTGGCAACATTTGAGCGCCACCAATATTTCCGATTGATGGATAATGTACGCGCATTGTCCCAGATTTTGACGACAGCGCCAAACCAAGATGGTCCAAATTGACTTTCGAACATCCGTTGAGTGACATGTTTATCCTAAGTATGGCTATCGCAGCTGGATTGGGCTCGAACGCGATCACCTCGGATGGATTACAAAATTTTGAGAGGAAAATGCAGTGATTGCCAATATTGGCACCTATGTCGACGAATGTTTTTTCCGGTAGACATTGACGCCTGATGAGATTGAGCGCCTCACGATCATAAAAATCTCCACGTAGCAGCAACGATTGAATGTAATCGGCTCGGTTCGATATAAAGAAATTCACTATCTGACCGTCAATCCGATGCCTAACTATCGATCCGCTTACCTCGGAAGCATCATGCCGAAAATGGAACAGCTCCCAGCTTTTGCACTCCGTTCTCGAGAGCGAAACGCGGCCATCCGGTTCAGCGCTGAGGAACAATCCACTTTTCTTCAGCCCGAATTCCTTCTTGTTAAAATTTACGAGGGCAAATGAGTTGATACTATCGTCATAGTTACTGCCATCATTCTTTTTGAAGGAAAACCCATTTGAGTATGAAGAAAGTATAAATATATCTTGATTGAAGTATGCGTCGGAGATTTTTGGATCTGATTCTCCGCCCTCTGGCATCAATACAGTATTGAAAGGAGTGACCTCAAAGGGTCCATGTCGGAGTTCGTTTGAGCTCGGATCGACGAACAACGTCGTACCATGTGAGGTGAAAAGGCGGCTGGCTGAGCCGATACGATCAGGATCCGCATTCATGACGATAGCCTCTCTTGGTTCCATCGCAAGGTAAGCGACTTTCCGAATTTTGCCAAAGACGAGCGTCATGCTGAAAGGCGATATCAGAAGGGCTTGGAGGGCAGAGCGAATATGAAACGGCGTGATTTCATCCTTGGCGCAGGAAGCGCACCAATGCTATTTGCTCAGCCCAAGTTGACCTGCTGGGGCGTTACTCCTGCAATGGCCGCTCCCTCCACCCTCCTCACCGCACCCATCGAGCTTGCCGGCGACTGGGGCCGCATGCTGGAAGGCGCGGCAGATCAGGTCGTCGAGCGCATGCGGCATGCATGCCTTGACGGCGTCCGGCTGCTCTCCGACCGCCAGCCGACGCGGCTGCGTGTCGACGAGCACACTTCCGGCACGCCGGCGATCTGGCTGCATCCGGACGGCACCAGCATGGCCTGGATCATCGTCGATATCGGCGAGCGTGACTGGTCGAAGCTCGCCTACCAGTTCGGCCACGAGCTCGGCCATGTACTCTGCAACAGCTGGCAGGCGGACGCCAAGCCGGCGGCGCCCTGCCAGTGGCTCGAGGAAGCAATGGTGGAGGCCCATTCGCTGCGCGGGCTCGGGCGTCTGGCGAAAAGCTGGAAGGAGGCCCCGCCCTTCGCCGGCGACAACGCCTTCGGCGATGCCATTGCCAAGTATCGCGAAAACATCATCCGAGGCTATACCGCGCTTGCCGACAGCCAGGGGCTCACCAGCGACGCCGCGGCGTGGTTCGCCGGCCATCGCAGCGAGATCGAAATACCCGGCCTCAATCTATTCGCCCAGGCGATGTCCGTGACCATCCTCGCCGAATACGACCGAGCGCCGGACTGCGTCGAGGCACTGGGTGCACTCAACCGCTGGCCCGGCCGCACCGGTCTACCGATCGCGGAATACCTCGGGCGATGGGAGGCCAGCTGTGCCGAATTGCGCGCTTCGCCCGGATTGCCAATCCGCCTGCGTGAGCTGCTGCACGTTCCGCAATGGACCAAGTGAATAGCATCTCGATGTCTTGTCTCGCTGACTAGCGAGCTTCGACCAGCGCCAGACATGCAGGCCAAGGATGGTCCGGCATGAATCATCGGCATTCCATCCCGATCCAGATTGCCAAATTTTGGTAGAGTGATTATACCAGTTGATAACATGACGATTGGTTGGTCGATCGTTGGACATCGGGAGTAGTGATACATGACGACGATTGCACTGTTCGGTGCCGGCGGGAAAATGGGTTACCGCCTGTCGACCAATTTTCGCGGCTCGCCTTACACGATACGCCATGTCGAGGTCAGCGAGGCCGGCCGCGAGCGACTGAAGTCGGGGCTGGGTTTCGATGCCGTCAGTGCCGATGACGCGCTCAAAGGCGCCGATGTTGTGATCCTGGCCGTTCCGGATACACATATCGGCAAGGTCGCGGCGAGCATCGAGAGCAAACTCGTGCCAGGTACGATGGTGGTGGTGCTCGACGCCGCGGCACCTTTCGCCGGCCATCTGCCCAAGCGGCCGGACCTGACCTATTTCGTCACCCATCCCTGTCATCCGCCGATCTTCAACGACGAAACCGACATGGCGGCCAAGAAGGACTATTTCGGCGGCGTCAAAGCCAAGCAGCACATGGTTAGTGCGCTGATGCAGGGCCCGGAAGAGGACTATGCCAAGGGTGAGGCGATCGCCAAGATCATCTGGGCGCCGGTGATGCGCTCGCACCGCGTCACTGTCGATCAGATGGCGCTGCTCGAGCCGGGTCTTTCGGAGACCGTCTGCGCCTCGCTGCTCGTCGTCATGAAGGAAGCCGTGGATGAAGTCGTTGCGCGCGGCGTCGACAAACAGGCGGCTCTCGATTTCCTGCTCGGCCATATGAACGTCCTCGGCGCTGTCATCTTCGGCGAAACCAAGGGCGTCTTTTCCGACGCCTGCAACAAGGCGATTGAATTCGGTAAGCCGGTGCTGATGCGCGACGACTGGAAGCGGGTCTTCGAGCCGGAGGAGATTGCCGCCAGCATTCAGCGCATCACCTGAAGCGAAGTTCAGGCGGAACGGCCGGAAGGACCGAGACCCTTAGATGAAACCCGCGCTTGCGAGAGTTTGGGCCGTCGACGCCCTCATGAAAACGCGCTCATCAGGTACATATCATCTGAATTTGTGATTGACTCATCATACCAGTTGGCTTAGCTATTTCTTAAGCTCAGGCCAAGGCTTCGCAGGGAATTCGTGGCCTGGACGAGCGGAGGACGGGGCACGACGGCCGGGTGATGCCGGCAAACAAACGGTTTTTGAAACTGAGACGATCCGCGGTCTGAAATGCAGACAGCGGCCTGAATTGTTTTTCAAACGGGAGGACTTCATGAAACTGACACGCAGAATGACACTGGCGGCTTTTGCCGGCATGCTGGCGCTTGGCACGGCCGCCCCCGCCTATGCGGCCGATCTCATTGCCATCATCACACCCTCGCACGACAACCCGTTCTTCAAGGCGGAAGCTGTCGGCGCGGAGGCCAAGGCCAAGGAACTAGGCTATGAGGCGCTGGTGCTCGTCCATGATGACGACGCCAACAAGCAGTCCGAGCTGATCGACACGGCGATCGGCCGCGGTGCCAAGGCGATCATCCTCGACAATGCCGGTGCCGACGCCACCGTTGCCGCCGTGCAGAAGGCCAAGGACGCGGGCGTGCCTTCGTTCCTGATAGATCGTGAGATCAATGCCACCGGCGTTGCCGTCGCGCAGATCGTTTCCAACAATTACCAGGGCGCCCAGCTCGGCGCGCAGGAATTCGTCAAGCTGATGGGAGAGAAGGGCAATTTCGTCGAACTCGTCGGCAAGGAATCCGACACCAATGCCGGCATTCGCTCCAAGGGTTATCACGACGTCATCGACGACTATCCAGATCTGAAGATGGTTGCCCAGCAGTCGGCCAACTGGAGCCAGACCGAAGCCTACGCCAAGATGGAATCGATCCTGCAGGCCAATCCGGACATCAAGGGCGTCATCTCCGGCAACGACACGATGGCGATGGGCGCCTATGCGGCGCTGGTCGCGGCAAACCGCAAGGACGTCATTGTCGTCGGCTTCGACGGATCGAACGACGTGCGCGATTCGATCACCGCGGGCGGCATCAAGGCCACAGTCCTGCAGCCGGCCTTTGCGCAGGCGCAGATGGCGGTCGAGCAGGCCAACGACTTCATCAAGAACAAGAAGTCGCCGGCCAAGGAAAAGCAGCTGATGGACTGCCTCCTGGTCAATGGCGACAACGCCCCCAAGCTGGAAACCTTCGCGCTGACCAACTGAGCCGGCGTGACATGAATAGCGAGGGGCGAATCTCGGTTCGTCCCTCGCCGCCATTTTCTGCGGATGCCGACCATCATGCCGAGGCCGCCATGCTGAACAACAAACCGCCATGCTGAACAAGCCGACCTGGCCGATCCTTGCCGTGACACTCGGCATCAGCCTTGCCAGCTGCAAGGTTCTGCCGACCCCCTCGGGTGATAGCGGCGGCGCTGCCGCCTTCAATCCGGACAAGATGGTCGAGGCGTTGTGGGCGGCGAAGGTGGTGCCCTATCTCAAGCAAAAAGCCGGACCGTTTCCCGAGGTTCATGCCCTGGCGAAAGCCGACCCGGCGGCTGCCGGCGCCAAATACGGCAATCCGAACAAGCAGGCGAATTCGCCGTGGACCTTCGCGGTTCGTGTTGACGGCAAGATCGTTGCCGCAAACACGGGCTCGCGCGCGGCGACGATGGATATCGATGTCGACGGCGACGGCAAGGCGGATGCACGCGTGCAGATCGGTCCCGCCATGCGCGGTACGGCGCTGCGCGACAGCCTCGACTTCGTCCAGTTCAACGACTTCACCAACCAGATCGACTTCGCCCAGTTCGGCAAGGCGTTCAACGCGTATGCCGACAAGACCGTGCTTTCGAAGCTGCCGCGTGAAGCACTGGAAGGCCGCACCGCCAAGGTTCTCGGCGCCTATACGCTCGAAGGCAGCCAAGACCTGCCGCTGGTGACGCCGGCGGAGGCAGAAATCGGGCCGCGGCCATGAGCGATCACGATGTTATTCTGAAGCTGGAAGACGTCTCCAAGGTCTATTCCGGCACGGTTGCGGTCAAGCGAGCGAATTTCGAGGTGCGCAAGGGCGCGGTCAATGTGCTGGTCGGCGAAAACGGCGCAGGCAAATCGACGCTGATGAAGATCATCGCCGGTGTAGAACGACCTACTGCCGGCCGGATCCTCCTGGAAGGGGAAGAAGTTTCCTTCTCGTCGTCCGCCGACGCCGTGAACCGCGGCATCGGCATGGTGTTCCAGGAGTTGAACCTGTTCGGCAATTTGACCGTCGCCGAAAACATTTTCGCCACCCGCGAGATCACCAACCGGTTCCGCAAGATCGACCGCAAGCAACAGGAGCGCCGCGCCGCGCAATTTCTCGAACGCCTGCAGGCCGGAATCCGGCCCGACATGCTGGTCGAGGATCTGCGCATCGGCCAGCAGCAGTTGGTCGAGATCGCCAAGGCGGTTTCGCTCGATGCGCGCATCCTGATCATGGACGAACCCACTTCGGCATTGAGTTCCGCGGAAGTCGAGATCCTGTTCAAGGTGATTGCCGACCTCAAGGCGCGCGGTGTGGCCATCGTCTACATCTCGCACCGGCTCGAGGAGCTGATCCGCATCGGCGACTACATCACCGTGCTGCGCGACGGGCACATCACCGGCCAGGAGGAAATGAGAAACGTCGACACCCGTTGGATCGTACGGCAGATGATTGGGTCCGACGCCAAGGATTTCGCCAAGGCCGATGGCCATGTTCCAGGCGAAGAAATATTCCGCACCGAGGACATCTGCCTGCCGCGTGCGACCGGCGGTCTTGCGGTCGACCACGTCTCGCTCTCGCTGCGCGCCGGCGAGATCCTCGGCATCTACGGCCTGATGGGCGCAGGACGCAGCGAGCTGTTCGACTGCATCATGGGCCGCCATGGCCAGGCCACAGGAGCGATCTTCATTTCCGGCAAACAGGTCAAGGAGCGCGACACGACGCGGCGCATCCGGCGCGGGCTGGCGCTGATCCCCGAAGACCGCCAGCGCGAAGGGCTGGTGTCGATCCTCTCCGTTGCCAGCAATCTGACGCTGGCCAGCCTGTCGCGGTTTGTCCGCCTGTTTCATATCCGCGGCGGCCCCGAAAGGCAGGCGGTGGTGCAGATGGTGCGGGAACTGGCGATCAAGGTTGCCGATCCGGCACAGGAGGTCTCGTCGCTGTCCGGCGGCAACCAGCAAAAGGTGGTGATCGGCAAGGCACTGCTCACCGGCCCGAAGGTGCTGCTGATGGACGAGCCCAGCCGTGGCATCGATGTGGGCGCCAAGGCCGACGTCTTCCGCACGATGCGCAGACTGTCGCGCGACGGATTGGGCATCCTGTTCGCCACCTCGGACCTCGACGAGGTGATGGCGCTGTCCGACCGGATCGCGGTGATGAGCAATGGAAAACTGACCGGCATGTTCGATCGCGCCGAGGCGACGGAGGCCGCCCTTGTCGCCGCCTCGGCGCTTGGCCACGGCCCGGTCCCGCACAAGGAGTACACCGCTCATGACTGACATCCCGGCCAAGGCGGCTATTCCCTCGGCATCGAGCGGCTCGCTGCTGCTGACACTGATGAAGGCGAGGACCTTCATCGCACTGATCGCCGTGCTGGTCTTCTTCTCGATCGCGGCACCGAATTTCCTGTCGACCGCCAACCTGATCCTGATGTCGAAGCACGTAGCGCTGAATGCGTTCCTGGCCATGGGCATGACCTTCGTGATCATCACCGGCGGCATCGACCTGTCGGTCGGCTCGATCGTCGGCCTGTGCGGCATGGTGGCCGGCTATCTCGTGCTCAACGGTATCGACCTGCAGATCGGCTACACCATCTATTTCAATGTCGTCGAGATCGCGCTGATCACGCTGGCGGTCGGCATCCTGATCGGCGCCGTCAACGGATTGCTGATCACGAGACTCAACGTCGCGCCATTCATCGCCACGCTCGGCGTGCTCTATGTCGCGCGCGGCCTGGCGCTGCTGTCGTCGGATGGACGCACCTTCCCCAACCTTGTCGGCAAGCCGGAACTGGGCACCACCGGGTTCGGCTTCCTCGGCGCCGGCCGGCTGCTCGGCCTGCCGGTGGCGATCTGGATCCTGATCATCGTTGCGCTTGCGGCGGCCTATCTCGCCAAATACACGCCGCTTGGCCGCCATATCTTCGCAGTTGGCGGCAACGAACGGGCGTCGCGAATTTCGGGCGTCCGTGTCAACACTGTGAAGATGTTCGTCTATATGTTCTCCGGTTTCTGCGCGGCAATCGTCGGCCTGATCATCTCGTCCGAGCTGATGGCCTCGCATCCGGCGACGGGCGAAAGTTTCGAGCTCAATGCCATCGCGGCGGCGGTGCTCGGCGGCACCTCGATGTCGGGCGGTCGCGGCACGATCGGCGGGACCATAGTCGGTGCCTTCGTCATCGGCATTCTTTCGGACGGGTTGGTGATGATGGGGGTGAGTTCTTTCTGGCAAATGGTGATCAAGGGCCTGGTCATCATTGTCGCCGTCGTCGTCGACCAGGCGCAGCGCCGGCTGCAGAGTCGCGTGACATTGATGCAGATGGCAAAGGCAGGCTGAGCATGGTGGAATTGCGCGGAGCGCTGATCGGCTGTGGCTTCTTCGCCGTCAATCAGATGCATGCCTGGCGCGACATCGCTGGCGCCACGATCGTCGCCATTTGCGACCGCGATCCCGACCGGCTGCGGATCGTCGGCGACCAGTTCGGCATTACCAGGCGCTACACCGACGCGATGGCCCTGTTTGATGGCGAGAACCTGGATTTCGTCGATATCGCCACCACGGCGCCCAGCCATCGTGCGCTGGTCGAGATGGCGGCGCAACACCGCGTGCCGACGATCTGTCAAAAACCGTTCGCGCCAACGCTTGCCGATGCCAAGGCGATGGTGAAGGCATGCACCGATGCCGGCGTGCCGCTGATGGTGCATGAGAATTTTCGCTGGCAGTCGCCAATCCAGGCGGTGCGCGCCGTACTCGACAGCAACGAGATCGGCACGCCGTTCTTCGGCCGCATCTCGTTCCGCTCCGCCTATGACGTGTTTTCCGGCCAGCCCTATCTGGCAACGGGAAAGCGCTTCATCGTCGAGGATCTCGGCATCCACATCCTCGACATAGCCCGCTTCCTGCTGGGCGACGTCTCGACGATCACGACGCGAACGGCGCGCATCAACCCTGCTATCGCAGGCGAGGACGTGGCGACCATGCTGATGGACCACGCCAGTGGCGCAACCTCGGTGGTCGACTGCAGCTACGCCACGACGCTTGCCGTAGAACCGTTTCCCGAAACGCTGATCGAGATCGACGGAAGCGACGGCACGATCCGACTGGCACAGGGGTATCGGCTCACCGTCACCGGCAAAAGCGGCACGGCGGTCAGCGACGTCTCGCCGCCGCTGCTGCCCTGGGCATCGCGTCCCTGGCACAACATCCAGGAAAGCGTCGTTGCCATCCAGCGGCACTGGGTCGACTGCCTGGCGAAGGGAACGGAGCCCGCTACCTCGGGCGCCGACAACCTCAAGACCTTCGCACTGGTCGAGGCTGCCTATGCCGGTGCTGCAAGCCGCGAGCCGGTGCAGCTCGACACTTTGCTCAGATGACCGCCGACACCTTTCACCTCTACGGCACGGATGCGACCGAGGTCGAGCCGTTCAGGCTGAGCGCCGGTGCGCTCAGTGCCGACTTCGTCAACGGCAATCTGCGCACCATCCGCCATGGCGGTACCGAAGTGCTGCGGGCCATCGCCTACATCGTCAGGGATCGCGACTGGGGCACTTACGAGCCCGAACTGACCGACCTTGTCATTGACCAGGGCGATGACACTTTCTCGATCCGCTATTCGGCAAGCTGCACCGGGCCGGACGCAAGCCGGCTCGGATTCCGCGCCACCATCAAGGGCTCCTCCGATGGCCAACTGGTCTTCGACGTCAGCGCCCTTCCCGAAAGCGATTTCGAAACCAACCGCTGCGGCTTCTGCGTCCTGCATCCGATCGCCGGCCTCGCCGGCAGCCCGGTGACGGTGGAGCACACCGACGGCAGCACGGTCGCGACCAAGCTTCCGCTGCTGATCGACCCGTGGCAGCCTTTCAGGGATTTGCGTGCGATCACGCATGAGGTGCGGCCTGGCGTCAGAGCCGAATGCCGGATGGAAGGCGATGTGTTCGAAATGGAGGACCAGCGCAACTGGTCGGATGCCTCTTACAAGACCTATGTGCGGCCGCTCGCTTTGCCGTGGCCCTATATGCTGCCGGCCGGCCAGCCCCTGCGCCAGACAATCAGCCTGCTGATCACTGGTGAGGGCAGAGCACCGGCTGCCTCCGTGGCCAACGGACCGGTCCGCGTTAAGCTCGGCGAGGCCGGACCGAGGAAGCTGCCCGATGTCGGCGTGATCATCTATCCCGAGGATGTCGAGACGGCACTGGCGAACCTGCCGCTGCTGTCGGCGCTTGGCCCGCAACAGCTGGTCCTCCACTACGATCCAACGCGCGGCCATGGGCTCGACGCCTTGCGATCCTTTGCCCGGGTCGCGGCAGCCTACCCGGCCCGGACGACGCTCGAATGCGTTGTTGCCGGCGTGGGCGATCTCGAGGCTGAATTTTCAGCTGTCGCCAGCTTGGTGCACGAGGCAGGGCTAGAACTTTCGGCCATCGCCGTCTCGCCTTCGGTCGACCGGCAGTCGACGCCGCCGGGGAGCGCATGGCCGGAGTGTCCGCCGCTGGAAACCGTCTATGCCGCCGCCCGCCGCGCCTTCCCCGACATCCGTCTCGGCGGCGGCATGTTCAGCTATTTCACCGAACTCAACCGCAAACGCGTGCCGGCGGACCTGCTCGACTTCGTCACTCATTGCACCTGCCCGATCGTGCACGCGGCCGACGATCTCAGCGTCATGCAATCTCTGGGGGCGCTGCCCTTCATCACCCAATCGGTGCGGGCGATCTTCGGAGAAACACCCTACCGGATCGGCCCGTCGACGATCGCCATGCGCCAGAACCCCTATGGTGGCGCGACCAAGGCCAATCCCGGGGGACAGCGCATTGCCATGGCCGACCGCGATCCGCGCCATGCCGGCCTGTTCGGGGCCGCATGGACGATCGGCTATGCGGCACGCGTCGCACCGGCGGGGCTTGAGATGCTGACGCTCTCCGGCTTCACAGGACCGTTCGGCGTGCTGGCGGGACCGGGCGAGCCAGCCGCGGAAGGATCACCTCGGCCGATCTTCAGGGCTATCAAGGGGCTTTGCGAACTGGCCGGCCTCGCACATGTTGCGGCAACGACGAGCGATGAGACCAAGGTGCTGGCGCTGGCCGGGCGCTCCGCTTCCGGTCAGACCATCGTGTGGCTGGCGAACCTGACAGCGGAGGACGTACCGGTCGACATTTCAGCGCTGGGCAGAGGCCACCTGGTCATGACGCCCTACGCGATCACCCGGTTCGGCTGACACTGCGGATTCACTTTTCGGCGTTCATCACATAGAGCGCACGCGAGCGCTCGAGGTGCTTGATCATCGCCTTCTCGGCGCCGTCGGCATCCTTCTTCTCGATGCGGCCAATGATCTCTTCATGCTCAGTCAGCGTGAACTTTTCCTTGCCGGTCCAGATTAGCATTTCGGTGTGATATTCCTTCAGCCAGCCCAGCATCGCCTCGCTGACGGCGACGTAGATCGGGTTGCCCGAAATCGCCGCGATCTGGGTATGAAACTTCATGTCGGCGGATATGAAGGCTTCGGAATCACCGCGAAAGCTGCGCTGCTCGGCGACGGTTGCGCGCAACCGCTGCACATCCTCGGCGGTGGCTTTTTCGGCTGCTTCCCTGACCATGCCTCGCTCGAAGAAGATGCGGGCGTTCTTGAGGTGCTCTAGCGTGTCTTTCGACGACGACAGGATGATCTTGGCTGCGCCGTCGACCTGCCTGATGATCGACTTGGCGGTAAGCTGCAGCACCTTGGCGCGCTCGCCATGCGAGATCGCCACCAGCCCCATATTGCTCAGCGCCTGCATCGCCTCGCGGATCGCCGGACGGCCGACCTCGAAGCGTTCCATCAGTTCGCGCTCCGAGGGCATGTCATCGCCCGGCATCAGTTCGCCGCTGGTGATCAGGCGCTTCAGCCGCAAGAAGACCTCGTCGGAAAGCTTGCGCCGGACAATCGGTTCGGAACGGTTCATCGTCACGAATCACTCCCTTGATCCGGCCTATCTAACACTGCCGCCACAATTCCCGGAAATTGCGGTCGGGTCGACCCGACCAAACTTCCACTCGGATATCTCTTGCAATACTTATGTACTCATTATACCAGATTTCGAGCATCGGTGAACCTTTTTCGAACGCCCGGGCTTGAGACGGCGGACCATGATCACCCTCACCTATCGCATCGAAACATCAGACAGCATCGAGGTGCTGGCGGCCAAGATCGCCAGCGACCAATCGACCGGCACCTTCGTTGCGCTGCCCGGCGAGACCGAGGAGCTGAAGGCCAGGGTGGCTGCGCGCGTCCTGGCGATCCGGCATCTGCCCGACGCCATGCAGCCCTCCATTCCGGAAGCCGGCGATGGGCCGTTCAAGCGCGCCGATGTCGACATCGCATTTCCGCTCGACGCGATCGGCACAGACCTTGCGGCGCTGATGACCATCGCCATCGGCGGTACCTATTCGATCAAAGGGCTGTCCGGCATTCGCATCGTCGACATGAAGCTGCCGGAGCAATTCCGCGGCGCGCACCCAGGCCCGCAGTTCGGCGTCGCCGGCAGCCGCCGGTTGACTGGTGTCGAGGAGCGCCCGATCATCGGCACCATCGTCAAGCCGGCGCTGGGGCTGCGGCCGCACGAGACGGCGGCGATGGTGGGCGAGCTGATCGAAGCTGACGTCGATTTCATCAAGGACGACGAGAAGCTGATGAGCCCGGCCTATTCGCCACTGGCCGAGCGGGTGAAGGCGATCATGCCGCTGATCCTCGACCACGAGCAGAAGTCCGGCAAGAAGGTGATGTATGCCTTCGGCATTTCGCATGCCGACCCGGACGAGATGATGCGCAACCACGATCTGGTGGCGATGGCCGGCGGCAATTGCGCGGTGGTCAACATCAATTCGATCGGCTTCGGCGGCATGGCGTTCCTGAGAAAACGCTCCAGCCTGGTGCTGCACGCCCACCGCAATGGCTGGGACATCCTCACCCGCCACCCCGGCCTCGGGATGGACTTCAAGGTCTGGCAGCAATTCTGGCGGCTGCTCGGCGTCGACCAGTTCCAGATCAACGGCATCGCCTCGAAATACTGGGAGCCGGATGCATCCTTCGTCGAATCCTTCAAGGCGGTGACCACGCCGATCTTCTCGCCCGATGATTGCGCTCTGCCCGTGGCGGGCTCGGGCCAATGGGGTGGGCAGGCGCCGGAGACCTACCAGCGAACCGGCCGCACGGTCGATCTGCTCTATCTCTGCGGCGGCGGCATCGTCAGCCATCCGGACGGGCCGGGCGCCGGCGTCCGCGCAGTGCAGCAAGCCTGGCAAGCGGCGGTAGACGGCATTCCGCTGGCAGACTTCGCCCTGACTCATCCCGAATTGGCACGGTCGATCGAAAAATTCGGCGATGGCAGGGCGGCCTGACGCCATGCAGAACCTGCTGCTCAGCTACTATGGCGACGATCTCACCGGCTCGACCGACGTCATGGAAGCGCTCGAGCTCGGCGGCGTGCAGACGGTGCTGTTCATGCGCCAGCCCGACAAGGCCCAACTTTCGCGTTTCTCACATTGCCAGGCCATCGGATTGGCCGGCACCAGCCGCAGCGAGACGCCGCACTGGATGGACACGCATCTCAAGGACGCTTTCACCTGGCTGAAGACGCTGAACGCCGCGATCTGTCACTACAAGGTCTGCTCGACCTTCGATTCCAGCCCGACGACCGGCAGCATCGGCCGGGCGATCGAGATCGGCCGCTCGGTGTTCAGTCAGGACAGCGTGCCGCTGCTGGTCGGCGCGCCGCAGCTCAAGCGCTACACCGCCTTTGGACATCTGTTCGCCGCCTATCGAGACCAATATTTCCGCGTCGACCGCCATCCGGTGATGAGCCGCCACCCAACGACGCCAATGGATGAATCCGACCTGCTGATCCACCTGTCGCGGCAGACCGGGCTTGCCTCGGGATTACTGGATCTGGCGACCCTGCAATCTGCGTCACGGTCGCAGGCATTCGATCGCCTCGTGGCGAATGGCGCGGCTATCGTGCTTGTCGACGTCGATAGCCACGGGACCCAGGCACTGGCCGGCAAAGAGATCTGGCGCATCCGCAAGCCAGGCGGCTCCTTTGTCGTTGGCTCGTCCGGCATCGAATACGCGTTGCTGGCCGAATGGGCTTCGAATGACATCGTCAGCACTGGACCAGGCTTCACACCGCCGGGTGCTGCCGACCGGATCGCCGTCGTATCGGGCAGTTGCTCGCCGACCACCGAACGACAGATCCGGTATGCCCTGAGCGACGGTTTCGACGGCATCGAGGTCGATCCTGTCGAACTGGTTTCGGAGGCTTCCGAGCAGGTGATCGCGCGTGCGGCGGCAAGCGGCCGCGCCAGCTTGCAAGCCGGGCGCAGCGTCATCCTCTACACCGCGCTTGGCCCCGCCGCCGACAGGGGCGGCGAAATCGACCGGCAGGAAGGCGCCCGCCACAAGCTCGGCCGCGGTCTGGGCGAACTGCTTCGCGCGCTGACGATCGAACAGAAACTGCGGCGCGTGGTCATCGCCGGCGGCGATACCTCGAGCCATGCGCTCGGCCAGATGGGCATCGACGCGCTGACGGTGCGGATGCCGCTGCCTGCCTCGCCAGGCTCCCCGCTATGCGTCGCCCATTCGCGCTTTGCGGTGATCGACGGACTGGAGGTTGCGCTTAAGGGCGGACAGGTCGGAACCGACCGCTATTTCAGCGCGATCCGCGACGGCCTCGGTGGTTGACGGGACAGTCGCCGCGCCCACAACACATCTGTGCGGGTAAGCCTCAGGATCCTGGACTGTTCACGCCCGAAAGCGCGGCAATCACAGCGGCCGTTACTTCGGCGGTGTTGGCTGCGCCACCAAGATCCGGGCTAAGATATTCTCCTCTACCGGTAACGGTTTCGATCGCAACCATGAGACGTCGCGATGCAGCCTGCTCACCCAGATGGTCCAGCATCAAGCTCGCCGTCCAGAACGATCCAAGCGGATTGGCAACACCCTTCCCGGTAATGTCGAAGGCCGAACCATGGATGGGTTCGAACATGGACGGACGATTGCGCGCCGGATCGATGTTCGATGTCGAGCCGATGCCGAGCGACCCGCCAAGTGCCGCAGCCAGGTCGGAAAGGATGTCCGCGTGGAGGTTGGTCGCCAGAACCGTGTCGATGCTGCCAGGCTTGTTGACCATGCGCTGCGTCATCGCGTCGACCAGCATCCAGTCGACAGTCAGACCAGGGTGGTCGCGAACCACTTCGCGCACGACTTCGTCCCAGAGCACCATGCCATGGCGCTGTGCATTCGACTTTGTCACCACTGTCAGCAGCTTGCGGGGGCGCGACATGGCAAGGTCGCAGGCAAAGCGGGCGATCCGTTCGATGCCGGTGCGGGTAAAGACGGCGACATCCATGCCGACCTCGATCGGCAGGCCGCGATGTGCGCGACCGCCGACGCCGGCATATTCGCCCTCGCTGTTTTCGCGGACGATAACCCAGTCTATCTGCTTGCCGAGTTCGGGGCGCAGCGGACCGGTCAGACCGGGCAGCAGACGCGTCGGCCGCACATTGGCGTATTGGTCGAACCCCTGGCAGATCGCCAGGCGCAGACCCCAGAGCGTGATGTCGTCGGGAAGGTTCGGATCGCCGACCGAACCGAAATAGATGGCATCGAAGCCCTCGATCTGAGCCAGACCATCTTGCGGCATCATGCGGCCGTTGCGGCGATAATAGTCCGAGCCCCAGTCAAAGCGCTTGAAATCGAAGGCAAGGCCTGGCTCGACGTCGGCTAGCGTTTCCAGCACCTTGACGCCGGCCTCAACCACCTCCGGGCCGATACCATCGCCGCCGATGACAGCGATCTTATGCAAGGACATTTTCAGATTCCTTCTCGATGGCAGCGACGATGGCGCTGGTCATTCCTTCGGTGTTGGTGGTTCCGCGTATGTCGCCCGTGCGCGTTTCGGGCCGCGAGAGCGCGGCAATGGTGGCTTGCGCGATGATCGACGCCGCGGCGAGCGCCTCTGCAATCTCGCGGTTGTGGCCAAGCCACTCCAGCAGCATGCGGGTGGATTCGACCATCGCATAGGGATTGACGATGCCCTTTCCGGCAATATCGGGAGCAGACCCGTGCGCCGCCTGCGCCATGGCTATGTTGCCTTCGCCGATACACAGGCCGGGCGCCATGCCGAGCCCGCCGACGAGGCCTGCTGCCTCGTCGCTCAGTATGTCGCCGAACATGTTTGTGGTGACGACGACATCGAATGTCTGGGGATCGCGAAGCAACCGCATGGCAAAGGTGTCGACGATCACCTCGTCGACAGCGACGTCAGGGAACTGCTCGGCGGCCCGGTAGCACTCCTCCACGAACATACCGCAGCCGAGCTTGAACACGGTGTCCTTGTGAACGATCGTCAGCTTCCTGCGCCGGGTTCTGGCAAGTTCGAGTGCGGCCTTGGCCACGCGATAGCTGCCAGCACGGGTGATGACGCGGACCGAAATGGTCGTATCGTGCGTTGGACGAAATTCTCCCGAACCGGCAACCACATTGCGATCCGGCTGGAAGCCCTCATTGTTTTCCCGAACGATGACGAGATCGACATCGTCGAACAGCGCGCCAAGTCCGGGAAACGAGCGCGTCGGACGGACGTTGGCGAAAAGGCCGAAGTGCTTGCGCAAGATGGGATGCGGGTTGATCGCGCCAATCACCTTTGGATAGGCGCGATGTCCGATCGGACCGAGTATGAAGCCATCGAGTGTCGAAAGCGTCTCGAGCGTGCCTTCGGGCATCGTCGAGCCGTGTGTGTCGAGCGCCGAGCGGCCAATCGGCATCGGTCGCCAGTCGATGTCGAGACCCGTTCGCGCCGCGGCGGCCCGGGCGATGCGCACGGCAGCAGGCACGATTTCGTGTCCGATATCATCGCCATTGAGGATGCCGATCGTGAGATGGGCCATCGAACCAACCTTTCTGAATGCCGGCTGCGGCGCAGCGCCACGAAGACCGTCAGCCGGCCTTGGCGACCAGGGCCATCAACCGCTCGAGCGAGGGCTGTTCTTCGAGGTCGCGCACCAGCGCGACGACCTCGTCAGCCGCCGAACGGGCAAGGCGGGCATGAGCCGCGTTGTCCCGGAACTTGTCGGCAACCTCTTCATAACTCATCGGATTGGCGGGGCTGCCTTTGCCGAAATCGGCTTCGCCATGGATGACGCGGCCATCATTGAGCGTGACGTCGATGATCGTCGTCATCTTGTGATAGCCTGCCTTCTCGGCCTTTTCGTCGATGACGAAATCCACCTTGTCGATCATGGCCTTGACGTCGTCGCGTTGGGTTGCTGCATCCGTAAACTCGCCAAGCCCGGCCTTGCCGTCGAGCAGCAGGATGGCCATGCAGAATTCCATGGAGAACTTGGCCTGCAACTCATCATGCGGATGGTGATGGATCAGGGCGTTCGGCATGTTGGAATTGGTGCCGATGCGCACGTGCTTCACATCCCCGGCCTTGATGTCATTCTCACGGATGAGGCGCGCCATCTCAGTCATGCCGGGATGGGTCAACGACCCCGAGGGATGCGGCTTGATCGAGATGCCTGGGTTGGCGAACGTCCAGGGAGCGCCGAGGCGTCCGCGAATTGCGTTCTCATCGTAGCCGCCGCCGGCCGCCTGGAAGAACCCGCGCGGGGCCTCCAGTATCTTGTCGGTGGCAGTCCATCCATGGGCGGCGAACTGTGCGGCGGCGACACCGCTTTCCGATGCGCGCCCGGCATGGAACGGCTTGGTCATCGTGCCGAAATTCTCACGCAAGCCAGCCGACTGGCTGCCTGCGATCGAAAGCGCGCGAGCCGTGGTTTTCGCGTCGAAACGCAGAAGCCAGGCCGCAGCCGCGGCCGCGGCAAACGTTCCGCAAGTGGCCGTCGCGTGAAATCCCGTCTGATAGTGGCGGGGGGCGATGGCTTCGGCGATCTTGCACTCGACCTCGACGCCGAGATGATACGCCAGCATGACCTGCTTGCCCGAGGCGCCCACCTGTTCGCCAATGGCCAGAGCCGCGGGCAATGCCGGCGCCGTGGGATGGGTCAGCAAGCCGTAGACGCGATCCGTGGCGACGGCCAGCTGGGTGTCGTCATAGTCATCGGCATGGATGCCGACACCATTCGCGAATGCCGCAAAGCGCGGTGCAACCTTGCGGCCCGCTCCGATTACGGTCGCGGCGCCCGGCATCAGTCCAAGCTCATCGAGATGGCGGCGGACGAGGTCGCCGCTTTGCGCGACCGAGCCTGAAAGAGCCAGCCCAATGCCGTCCAGTATCGACTTCTTGCCAAGGGCCACGACGTCGTCCGGCAGATCTTCCGGAGTGGCCGACGCGACGAATTCCGCCACATAATTCGTGAGACCTGCAGGTGCGGTGTCGTGCATTGATAGTCCTCTCTGTCGAAATTGTAGCGGGCCAACCAGGCATCGAGTTCAAGCTCGACTCCATGTCATGGCCGCCTGATGCAGAGGAGTAGGAAGGCAGTTTTGGTAAACTGTCAACAATTTTTTGTCGACAGGGCAACCAAGTTTTCAGTTCGTCGGACAGCCGCTACCGCAGGCACGCAAATGCTGCCGCGGTATCTGTCCTCGGACCTCGACTACAGGAATGGGTGAGCGTCAGTCGGAGCCGTGGCGCAAAGCGACGCTGGCCCTGCGCGTGCGCGAGGTGCCATTGACGATATGCTCCCGCCCGGCCGTGAAAGCCCGTTGCGGGTCGCGGGCGGCAACAGCCTCAACTATTGCCCGATGCTCGCGGTTGGATATGTCGAGCACGTCGCCACTCGCCAATGCTCGATAGCGCTGGATATGAAGCTCTCGAGCGAGGCCGAGATAGATCTGCGCCAGGCGTGCGTTGCCACACATCCTGGCCAGTTCGGAATGGAATTCCAGATTGACCGGGTAGTACTGGCTCACCTCACCGGTCTTGGCCAGCGCGTCCATGCGGTCGACGAGCGCGCGCAGCCTGGCGACCTCGGGGTCGGTGATCCTCTCGGCAACGCTCATGGTCATGCAGGCGAAGATGTAGGCACGGGCCTCCGAGACATCACGGGCTTCGTCTTCGCTGAGTTCTCGCACGAAAAACCCGCGATTGGGAATAACCTGGATCAGCCCAAGAGCGGCCAGCGCGCTGCACGCCTCGCGGATCGGTCCACGGCTGACCTTGAGTTGCTGGGCCAGGGCGTTTTCGTTGATCCTCTCGTTGGGTGTGAATTCCCCCTCGACAATCATTCGCTCGATTTCGTGCTGCACGACATTGGCAAGCGAGCGCGTGCGCAAAAAGTCGATTGGCGAAAATCCCTGCATGTTCTCGGTTTCGTTAGCCATGGGCCTGAATTCCGTTCAATGCGTCACGGGATATGCCGCTTGCCTGGTCCGGCCCTGATGGGCGCCAACGCGTTGCCTGCGCATCATCCATGGTTTGGTCTCCCTCATCGAATTGATGCCGACGCGTCCAATCGGGCCCATGACTGAGACGATACTTCCTCTTGTCAAGCGAAACGCCGATAATTGCTGTGGAACCAAGCTGTATCCTATCAACTGCCACTCCTGGGCGCCGCGCCGCCGAGAACCGGAACCTTGTTGGCTATGAAGACGACAGTGAACGAAACCACCAGCAGCAGAATACCAAGCACCGAAATCGCGCCGTAGTCGCCGCTTTCGTTGAGGTCGTAGATGATGACCGAGACCAGCTTGGTCTGCGCCGTCGTCAGCAGGACCGTCGCCGACAATTCCCGGATGGTGCCGATGAAGACGAAACACCAGGCCGCGATCAGGCTGGTGCGCAACAATGGCGCGGTGATCTGCCAAAGGGTCTTCAGGCGGGTGGCGCCGAGAATCCGACTGGCTTCCTCTAGTTCCGGATGCACGCCATGGAAGGCCGATGACAGTTGCTGGTAACCAGCCGGAAGCTCAATCGTCAGGAATGCGATCAGCAGGATCCACAGCGTGCCGTAGAGGCCGAAAGTCGGATTGGCGTAGGCCAGGAAAAGACCAACGCCCAGCACAATGCCCGGAATCGCAATCGGCGCGGTCGCCAGCATGCCGAGCAGCGAGGCGCCCGGCACCGCGCGGCGCGCAACCAGATAGGACACGACAAGGGCTATGCCGGTCGCGATCGTTGCCGTAGCCAGACCGAGGATCAGGGTGTTCCAGATGGCGAGCCGCGTGCTGGAGAATTCGAACAGCACGAAATTGAAGTTATGGAGCGTCAAGGAACTCCAGCTGAGCGGTTCGGAAATGTTGTGGGTCAGCGCCACCTTGAGCAAGGCCAGGTAGGGGAACAGGATCGTCACGCACAGGATGAACAGCACGTATGCGCCCGCCAGCCATTTCCAGTTGCCCAGCTTCACACGCCGGGGGGTGCCGCTCTTGCCGCCGAGCACGGTGTAGCCACGGCGCCCAAGCAGCCATCTCTGCCCCCACAGCAAGAGCATTGTGACCACAAGCAAAGGCACCGCGCTTGCTGCCGCGAGATCAAGCCGTGGAGGAAACTGGAAGAAGCTCCAGATCTTGGTGGTGAGAACGTGGAACCCGGCAGGCAGCGCCAGGATAGCCGGCGAACCGAACATGGTGAAGGCCTGGACGATGGCGACCAGAGACCCGGCGAGCATCGCCGGCAGCACCATCGGCAGGGTCACCCGCCGCAATGTGGTGCCTGGCTTGCCGCCGAGGATCGCCGACGCTTCCTCGAGATCCGATGGCACCTTGTCGAAGGCGTTGGCAACGAGCGTGAAGACGAAGGGGAACGAGTAGCAGGTGACCGCGAACACCAGTCCCGTGAAGGTGTAGATGTTGAACAGCGCCTGCGATTGATCGAGGCCAAATGCCCAGCGGTAGATGTTGTTGAGGATGCCGCTGTTGGGCGCGGCCAGCATCGCCCAGGCAATGGCACCCAGGAATGGCGGCGTCACGAAGGATGCAGTCACCAGGCTGCGGACCAGGCGCTGCCCCGGCATGTCGGTGCGCGCGACGAGCCAGGCGAGTGGTGTGGCCACAAGGCAAGAGAACACGCCCACGCAACCAGCCATGCCCAGCGAAATAAGGAAGGCCCGGCGAATTGTGGCATCGGTAAAGAGACGGGCCAGGTTCGCCAGGGTCGGTGAACCGGCCTTGTTGGTGAGGGCGTAGTATCCCAGCCAGAACAAAGGCAGCAGGACCAGCACACACAGAACCACTGCAAGCAGCACGAAGAGCGGTGTCGACAAATCGAACCTGCCGAGGTGTCGCCTGTTGGCGGTATCGGGGGACAATGCAGCGATGGTCACCTAGTCACCTCTGAGTTTGATCCGACGTCGGCGGGTCAACCGCCGATCTGCCCAGGGACGTGGCGATGTCGCCGGTGACGACATCGCAAGATCCTCATTCTGGCACCGATCCGTGGCCGGTGCCGAGCCATTGCTTACGTGCCGAAATACTCTTCGTACTTCTGCTTGATCTCTTCGACGGCATCCCGAACGTTCGACGGATCGGAGTCGAGAAGCTTGATCTGGGAGAGCGGCGTGCGGTTGGATTTCTCCTTCACGTCCGGGCGAACCGAGCGCAAACCGCCGAAATCGTCGTTCAACTGCTGCGCTTCCTGCGAGAACATGAAGGAATAGAACAGCTTGGCCGCGTTCGGATGGGGAGCATAAGCCAGGATTGCGGCGTTGCCGTAGGCGATCGAGGTTCCCTCCGCCGGATAGACCGCCTTGATCGGCACGCCTTTGTCCTGGAGGATGAAGACGTTGTATTCATTACCGTCCGCCTGGATCGGGCGTTCGCCCTGGGCGAGGACCTTCGGCGGCTCCGTCGAGGACTGAACCTGCATCACACCCTGCTTGCCCAATTTCTCGAAATAGTCCCATCCGAGAAGCTGGCTGAGTGCGTAGGTGGCGGTCATCACGTTGCCACTGTAGCCGGGATGCGACTTCACCAGCTTGCCTTTGTATTTGGGATCGAGCAGGTCGGTCCAGGTCTTCGGCGCGTCGCCTTCCTTGACCAGGTCTGTCCTGTAGGCAATCACCGTCAGCGTGGCGCGGAAAGCCGCGTAGAAGCCATCGGGATCACGATCCTTTTCCGGCCACATCTTGGCGACATCCTCCGGAACGGCCGGCGTCAGCCAGTTCTGCTCCTTGAACGTCAGGAAATGGGATGCGTCGGAGGTTTCGATGATGTCGGCGTTGTGGATGCCGCTCGAATATTCCTGACCTATGCGCTGAAAGACGCGCTCCGAACCGGCCCTTTCCACCTGGACCTTGATGCCTGGATAGTGCGCCTCGAATGCGGCGCCCAGTTTCTCGGCGACCTGGACATCGGTTGAGGTGTAGTAGACGACCGATGCTTCCTTGGTTGCCGCGGCAACCAGGTCGTCCGTAACTTTGTAGGGTTCGGGCGGACCGGCCCAGGCCAATTGACCCCATGCCAAGGCTGCTAAAAGCGCGCCTGCTGCGACTTTCTTATTGGACATTCTCTCTCTCCCTAGTGTGCGAGCGCCCGGCAACGATCAGGTGGGCAATGAAGCCAAATTTGCTGGTTTTCCGGGACCGCGACATCGACAGGCGCGATCGCCCGCACGGTTTCGCCACCTGATAGATTGACAAGATAATCGCGATGCGACCCGAGATAGACTTGGCGCACGACCTGTCCGGTGGCCCAGTTGCTCGGATCGCCCTTCGGTTTCTCGTTGGTGAGATGCAGATCGTGATGCCGCACGGATACGGCGGTCTGGCCGTTGGCGGCATAGTCGCCGCTGCCACAGCGCAGCAGCAGACCGTTGCCGCATTCGACGGTGTCCGTTCCGACCCGCTTGCCCTTGAAGATGTTGGTGCCGCCGATGAACTGTGCAACGAACTCAGAACGCGGCCGCTCGTAAATGTCTTCGGGAGAGCCGGCCTGCTCGACATTGCCCTGGTTCATCACCACGATGACATCGGCAGCGGTCATGGCCTCCGTCTGATCGTGCGTGACATAGACGGTCGTGTAGCGGAACTCATCATGGAGGCGGCGGATCTCAAACCGCATCTCCTCGCGAAGATTGGCATCGAGATTGGAAAGCGGCTCGTCGAGCAGCAGCGTCTCCGGCTCGATGACAAGCGCCCTCGCCAAGGAAACACGCTGCTGCTGACCGCCCGACAACTCGCCCGGATAGCGCTCGGCCAGACTTTCGAGCTTGGTCGCCTGGAGGATGCGGCCTGTCTTTGCCTGAATGTCGGCCTTGCCCATGCGACGAAGCCGCAAGCCGTAGGCGATGTTCTCGAACACCGTCATATGCGGCCAGAGCGCATAACTCTGGAAGATCATCGACATGTTGCGCGCTTCCGGCGGTTCGCTGGCGTGGGGCGACGACACAACCCGGCCGCCGACGCGGATCTGACCGTCCGACGGCTGAACGAAGCCGGCAACCAGGCGCAGGGTCGTGGTCTTGCCGCAGCCCGAAGGTCCGAGCAGGCACACCAGTTTTCCCTTCTCGATAGCGAGATCGACCGCGTTGACCACCGTCAGCTTGCCGTAGCGCTTGGTCAGCTTATCGAGTTCCACAAAGGCCATCGGTCCTCCCGAAACATTTCCTCACAAACGCGATGCGCCTGTGCCTCATACCAAAGGTCGGTCTATTTTTGTCAATTGTCAACAATTAACTGACGACTATCTGCACGAATCACAAAGCGCTGCCATCTGCGTTGAATCGAAATGGCTTTGCGGCGCGCTATCCGGCGGCCCACAACAGCCCGCAAAAGACCAACGATCCTGCGGCCATCAGCGTCAGTGGACCCAAACGAATTGTTCGCGCGGCAACGGCGACCACGATTGCCACGCACCAGGCAATCCATCCCCCTTTCGCGTTGCTCAAGAGAGTGAACACGCTTGACAGCACCAGCCCGGCGGCGAGCGGGGCCAGGCCATAAACCAAAGCCCCTTGCCATGCCGCATTGGGGCGGCTGTGCCAGAAATGCGCGATCACGATCACCAGCAACGACGACGGCGCAAAAATCGCAATCGTCGCAACGATCGCGCCCGCCCATCCGGCAAGATGCCAACCCATCAGCGTGACGATCAGGGTTCCCGGTCCGGGCGCAACGCGGGAGATGGCAAACATGTCGAGGAAGGTCTTGTTGGTCAACCAATGCTGGTTGTCGACAACGCTGTGCTGCAGTTCGCCCAGAATGGAGGCCCCCCCGCCGATGGCCATCAAGGACAGAGGCGCGAACACCAGAAACAGGCTGACAAGCAGATTATCGTCTTTCATGGCGGCTTCTTGCAAAGCCGACGCCGATGCCGATGGGTGCAAGCACCGCCACAACGACGAGAGCCGAGAAATGAAAGACAGTCGCGCCGATCAGCGTGCACGTGAAGAGGGCAATTGAAACCGCGTCGACACAGGCATAGCGCATGGCAAGGTAGCCGACTGACAGTGACAAGCCGGCTGCCGCAACCGCGAGACCCACGAGCATAGCGCCGATCACGGGATCGGCGCTCAGCTTCAGCACGATATTTCCTATCAGAACTATTGCGACCGCGGGGGGCAGCACCACCGCCGCCAGTGCCACCACGGCTCCGACGACACCGCGACATTGAAACCCGAGCCAGAGCGCCAGGTTTGCAACATTGACACCAGGAAGGGACTGGCTAAGCGCCAGCCCTGACAGAAACTGCTTGTCGCTGAACCAACGCCGATTCACTACGAATTCCGTGTGCATCATGCCGTTCACACCACCGCCAATGCTGGTAATGCCGAGCTTGGTGAACGCCAGGAAGAGATCAAGGAGGCTCGGTGGGGGCGACGTGTCAGGCGCCAGCGGGACATCCATTTGATCCATGAAACCTCCGATTCTTCCTGCTTTCAAACCAGGGATGCGCTCGATCGCTGCGTCGGTGGCACTGTATTCTGTTGACAGTTTGCAGTAAATAGTCGATCACTACCCCATGAGGGCCGAGCTTGAATTTCTCCAGAACCACTCCCTGACGAGCGTCCTTCGACGTGAGTTGGAAACCCTCATCCTGTCGGGAGAATTTGCCCCTGGTGAGCGATTGAACGAGAATTCGCTGGCAATCCGCTTCTCGGTGAGCCGGGGTCCGATCCGCGAAGTCTGCCGCGCGCTCGCCGAAAAAGGCTTGCTCGAGCTCGTGCCCAATCGAGGCGTGTTCATGCGCAGGATTGGCGAGGAACAGGCGGCCGAACTCTACGACGTGCGAGCAGGCCTGTTTGCATCGGCGGCGCGGCTGCTGGCGACCAAGGTCACGCCGGAGCAGATTTCGGAACTCCAGAGTTTACTCGATCGCATGGAAGAAGCGGTTCTCGCGAATTCGCTCGACAACTACTATCCGCTCAATCTGGAATTCCACGATTCCATCCTGCGCTTTGCCGGGAACAGCCGGCTGCACAAAGCCTATTCCGAGCTCGTCAAGGAACTGCACCTGTTTCGCGAGCGCGCGCTGCTGCAAGGCGGCGGCCTGACCGTATCCAATATCGAGCATCGCCGCATCGTGGCAGCGCTGGGAGCGGGCGACGCCACAGCAGCCATGGATGCAGCGTTTGCGCATGTGCTGAGCGGCAAGAGCCGCATGACCCTGCCGGCTGCAGCCGACACGGAGCATTCGACCGGCGGTGCCGCCAAAACCACGGACATCGCATGAACGGCGCGCGGGAACTTGAGGGGCGCGTCGCCATCGTGACCGGTGCAGGACGCAACATCGGGCGCGTGATGGCGCTGGAACTGGCTCGAGCCGGAGCCGCGGTGGTCGTGAACGCACGCACATCTCGTGCCGAAGCCGAAGCTGTCGTCAACGAGATCACCGCCGCCGGAGGCAGGGCTACGGCCGTCCTGGCCGACGTCGTCGACCCGAATGCCGTCGACGCGCTGGTCGGCGCGGCTGTCCGGCAGTTCGGCGGCATAGACATTCTCGTCAACAGCGCCGCCGTGCGACGCGAAACCGCGTTCGAGGATCTGAGTTTCACCGAATGGCGCGAAGTGCTTTCGATCATCCTCGATGGTGCGTTCCTCACCGCCCATGCGGCGCTCCCGCATCTCAAGAAATCAGGACAAGGTGTGGTAATCAACATCGGCGGTCTGTCGGCTCATACCGGCGCCAGCGGTCGCGCCCATGTCATCGCGGCCAAGGCGGGCCTGGCCGGATTCACCCGGGCGCTCGCCCATGACCTTGCCGGTGAAGGCATCACGGTCAATTGCGTTTCACCCGGCATGATCGACACTCAACGTGCCGGCGGAGAACCCTCTCATCATGCCGGGAAACTGCCGCCTGTCGGGCGGCGTGGAACACCCGAGGAAGTTGCACTGCTCGTGCGCTATCTCTGCGGACCGGCGGCTCGCTACATCACCGGCCAGACCGTCCACGTCAATGGCGGTGCCTTCATGGCGTGATGCACGCCAATCAGCAAGCACGCCGATGCACCGGGCGGTGCCCGACGGCGATCCAGGGAGATCAAATGATGGACGTTACAGCCATTCTGGCGCGCTATGTCGTGTCGGCATCCGCGGACAGCGTCCCGGCAAACGTCCGGCGCGAAGCGGTGCGCTCCTTCCTCAACTGGACCGGCTGCGCGGTGGGCGGCTCGCAACATCCAAGCGTCGACATTGCCTTGTCGGCGGTGTCACCGTTCGCCGGCAACGATCAGGCTGCGATCCTCGGCCGCAGCGAACGGCTGGACGCCCTGAACGCCGCGCTCATCAACGGCATCGCCAGCCATGTCTTCGATTTCGACGACACACATCTGAGGACCATCATCCATCCGGCCGGACCGGTCGCCTCCGCGATCCTCAGCCTGGCTCAGATGCAGACGGTGAGCGGGCGTGATCTCCTGCACGCCTTCATCCTCGGCGTCGAGGTCGAATGCCGCATCGGCAACGCCGTCTATCCCGCGCACTACGACATCGGCTGGCACATCACCGGAACCGCCGGCGTTTTCGGAGCCGCCGCCGCGGCAGGCCGCCTGCTCGGTCTCAACGAACAGCAGATGATCTGGGCGCTCGGCATCGCCGGCACACAGTCTTCGGGTTTTCGTGAGATGTTCGGAACCATGTGCAAAAGCTTCCATCCCGGCCGCGCCGCGCAAAATGGACTGCTCTCCGCCGTGCTGGCGCAACGCGATTTCACCTCGTCAAACCGCGTGCTTGAGGCGCCGCGCGGTTTTGCCCATGTCATGTCCACCGAGCGGAATTTCGATGAGATCACAAAAGGCCTGGGCGAGAGTTTCGAGATCGCTCTCAACACCTACAAGCCGTTCGCTTGCGGCATCGTCATCCACCCGATCATCGACGGCTGTGTGCAATTGCGCAATGAATTCGGGCTGAAGCCCGATGAGATCGAAAGCATTGCGCTGGAAGTCGACCCGTTGGTGTTGGAATTGACCGGCAAGAAGACCCCGCAGGTCGGCCTCGAAGGCAAATTCAGCGTCTACCATTCGGCAGCGGTCGCCATTATCGAAGGCCGCGCCGGCGAGGCAGAATACAGCGATGCAAACGTGCGCGATAAGCAGGTCATTGCGCTGCGCGATCGCGTCAGCGCGGTGGCGTCGCAAAGCCTCGCTGAAGACGAATGTCACGTCACGATCAAGCTCAGGGACGGTCGCGTGCTCAAGAGGCATGTCGAGCATGCGATCGGCAGCCTGGCGCGGCCGATGACCGACGACGACCTCAACGCAAAGTTCGGCGGACTGGCCGAACCGGTTCTGGGTGCAAAGGCAACGGCGCGTCTGCGCGGCCTGTGCTGGGATATCGAGAGCCTCGAAGACACCGCTGCGATCGCCCACGCCGCAACCCCGGTTACCTAGAAGGCGGGTTTCGCCGACGTCAGCGGCCAGCCTGGCCAATGCAGGCGACCTGTCGTCCTCGGCCTTGAGAGAATTGATCTGGAAGTCAGAGCGCGGCGACGATCGCCTTGCCGCACTCGACGGTGTTTGCAGCGCCGCCGAGATCGCGCGTGCGCAGCGAAGGCTCGGCCAAAACGGTCTCGATGGCCGATACGATCCCGGCAGCCGCTTCAGCATGTCCGAGGTGGTCAAGCATCATCGCCGCCGACCAGATCTGCCCCACCGGATTTGCGATCCCCTGCCCGGCAATATCCGGTGCCGAGCCATGGACCGGTTCGAACAGAGATGGAAAATTGCGGTCCGGATTGATGTTGGCGCTCGGCGCGATGCCGATCGTTCCCGTGCAGGCCGGACCGAGATCGGAAAGAATGTCGCCGAAAAGGTTCGATGCGACGACCACATCGAACCAATCGGGGTGAAGCACGAACTGCGCCGTCAGGATGTCGATGTGATATTTGTCCCAGCGCACGTCGGGGAAGGCCTTCGCCATTTCCTCTACGCGTTCGTCCCAATAGGGCATGCTGATCGAGATGCCGTTCGACTTGGTCGCCGAGGTGAGGTGTTTGCGCTTGCCTTTGGCGGCAAGCTCGAATGCGAACTTCAGCACGCGATCGACACCGATGCGCGTCATGACCGTTTCCTGCACAACCACTTCTCGCTCGGTGCCCGGGAAGATACGACCGCCGATCGATGAATACTCGCCTTCGGTGTTCTCGCGCACGACCCAGAAATCGATATCGCCGGGACCACGGCCGACGAGCGGGCTCGGAACGCCGGGCATCAGGCGCACCGGCCGCAGATTGACGTACTGATCGAACTCGCGCCTGAACTGGAGAAGCGACCCCCACAGCGACACGTGATCGGGCACGCCGGCCGGCCAACCGACGGCGCCAAAGAAGATCGCGTCATGCGATCCGATCTTGTCCTTCCAGTCTTCCGGCAGCATCCGGCCGTGACGGGCATAGTAGTCGTAAGAGGCGAAATCGAACCAGTCGAACGACAGCCCGATGCCGAAGCGTGACGCGACCTTTTCCAGAACGCGTACGCCTTCGGGTACGACCTCCTTGCCGATCCCGTCGCCTGGGATGACCGCGATGCGGAAACTGTTGGATTGTGTCATTTTGCTTTCCAGGCTGATCGACGGGAATTGCTCAGGCTGCGGCCTCTTCGCGCTGCGTGTCCTTGCGGCGCGCAAGCTGGGCCGCGAGGCGGACTGCGTTTTCCAGTGCACCTGTCGATGCACTTCCCTTGCCAACGATGTCGAAGGCGGTTCCGTGCGCCGGCGTGGTGAACACGGTCTCCAGCCCGGCCGTGACGGTCACGCCGCGGTTGAAGCCGCGCAGCTTGGTCGCGATCTGCCCCTGGTCGTGGTACATGGCGACGACGCTGTCATACTCGCCCGCGAAGGCCTTGATGTAGATGGTGTCGGCCGGGAAAGGCCCCTTGCAGTCGATGCCGGTTGCCGCGGCGACCTTGACCGCCGGTCCGATCAGGTCGATTTCCTCACGGCCAAACAGCCCGTTCTCGCCGGCATGAGGGTTAAGGGCCGCAACGGCGATGCGCGGTTTGTCCATACCGGCGCGCTGCATGGTGCGGTTAACCAGTTCGATCGCCTCGATGATGCTGTCATGGGTGATCTGATCGAGAGCCGTGCGCAGCGACACGTGCGAGGTGACCCGCGACATCCATTGACCGTCGAGCACGTTCATCTCGGAGAAATAGCCTTTGTGTCCCAACAGATGAGCAAACATCTTGTGCTCATCGGGAAATTTCCAGCCGCCGGCATGAAGCGCTGCCTTGTTCAGCGGCGCGAAGGTGATGCCATCGACGTCGCCTTTCATCGCCAGCCGCACCGCCTCGGCCAAGGTGTCCCCTGTCAGCTTGCCCGACTCCGGTGAAACCACGCCGCGCGGCAAGGCCGCGGGGTCGATGTTGCCGAGGTCGATAAGAGGTATTTCGGCTGCACCCCAGTCGATGGATGCAACATCCGGGACGGTCTTGAGCGAAAGCGCTACGCCAGCGTCGCGCGCGCCCATCTCCAGGACACGCCGGTCGCCAAGAACGACAATGCGCGCCACGTCGGAGAGCCTGCCGTCCGACAGCACGCGAGCAACGAGCTCCGGGCCGATACCGGTCATATCACCAAGCAGCAAGGCCAGACGAGGCAGGGGTGAAGCGGTTTTGCGCGAGGATTTATCTGGATTTTCCATGGACATGCCCCCTTCGGCTCAACGGTGGTGAGGCCACCCGAAATCGGCCGCGCAAGGCTGGCTTCGTGACCGCTTTGAAGCCATGTTGCGCCGCATCCAAGAAAAGTCAACTGAAAATTGTTGACAGTATTCAATTTGAAGGCGAGGCTAAGGGTGACCTTATCTGGAGAGCACCATGGACAGCCAACACGCCTCGGAAGTCGCCGCCGCATCCTCTATGCCGCCCTTGGAAAGCAAGCATGGAAGCCTGATGGAGGGATTCTCCTACAGGAGGATCAAGACCAGGGGCGCCGAGATCAATGTCGCCGTCGCGGGATCAGGCCCACCATTGCTGCTTGTTCATGGCAACCCGTTGACGCATGTCAGCTGGCATCGCATCGCGCCTTCCCTGGCAAAATCCTTCACGGTGGTCGCCATCGACCTGCGCGGCTATGGCGACAGCTCGAAACCCGACGGCGGTGCGGACCATGCCGCCTACAGCTTCCGCGCCATGGGCGAAGACGCCTTCGATGTGATGAGCGCGCTTGGCTTTGAAAAGTTCGCGCTTGCTGGCCATGACCGCGGTGCCCGCGTCGGGTTTCGGATGGTGCTCGATCAGCCCGCCAGGATCACCCGTTTCTGCGCACTGGATATCATCCCGACCTACCATCTCCTGACCAACGTCACCCTTGGATGGGGGTTGGAGAGCTATCATTGGTTCTTCATGGCGCAGAAGGCGCCCTTCCCCGAGAAGCTGATCTGTGCCGACCTCGACTACTACATCAACTATAAGCTCAACAAGAAAGGCGTGGGCCTGGAGATATTCACGCCGGAAGCCTTCAAGGAGTATGCCCGCTGCACCACGCCTGAGCAGATCCACGCCGTGTGCGAGGACTACCGCGCGACCGTGACGCTCGACCTCGCCATGGACACAGCCGATTTCGGCAAGAAGACGATCCAGTGCCCGGTCATGGTGATCTGGGGCAGCAACAGCCATGTTGGCCGTCACCTGACGCCTATTGAAGCTTGGACGCCCTGGGCGCCGGACCTCAGGGGCTGGGCCATTCCGACAGGTCACTATCCAGCCGAGCACCGGCCTGATCTGGTCTATGAGAGTTTCTGGACCTTCTTCAACGGCGTTGAGCCGACCCCATATCGCTCCTGATACGGCACCTTGGCCTTCTTGCGTCAGAGCTTCTGCTCTGACGCCCTTCTGAAGGCAGCTTCTCCCCCACGCGGTTCCACGTCCCAATCTTCGCCAGTCCGGCTTGTGATCCCGAGCATCGAGATGATCCGGAGCATCGAGAAAATCCATCCCATGTCGCCAGGCGGCGTGCCGTGTGAGACTTTGCTCTCGATCAATGAATGCCCAATCTGGTTTGAGTACGCTGTCAGGACGTCGATTGAACGGTTCGCTTCAACAAGGTTGTTCGAACGTTCGGGGCGAGAATGACCACCGGTTCGGCCAAGCATGGTGGGGAGTGGTTTGCCCTTCTAGTTCTTCCGACGAATTGACAGTGTGACGATCGAAAGCGGAAAAGCGGACGCAATGACAGCTTAGCCCTGTCTCGCAGTTGACCTGATCCAGGGCCTGAAAGGGAGGTTTGGGAGGATAAGCATGGGCGAGGATCTATCCGGTCATCATGCCGACCGCATTCAGGCCGCGATCGCTTCGGACGCCGCGGCGAAGTCCGCTCTGGTTGCCTCCTGGCGACGGTCTTCCAATTTGCATCGGCTCGATCCGACCGACTGCAGCCCCCCACGCTATCTTACAGAGGCGGAATTCGGAGAGGCCCGGCAACGCAGCGAGCCGCTCGTCCGTGCTGCCCAATCGAGTCTGGACCGGCTCTATCTTGCCGTGGGTGGCGTCGGGTGCTGCGTCCTTCTCGCCGATCGTGACGGCGTGCCGGTCGAACGGCGCGGCGCCCCGGTGGATGACGAGACTTTTCATTCCTGGGGCTTGTGGACCGGCTCCGTCTGGAACGAACAGAGCCAGGGCACCAACGGGATCGGCACCTGCCTGGTCGAACAGCGCGCACTGACAATCCATCGCGACCAGCATTTTCATACGCGCAACACGGGGCTCAGTTGTACCACCGCTCCCATCTACGATCACCAGGGGGATCTTGTGGCCGCGCTTGACGTGTCTTCCTGCCGGGCCGATCTGACTGAAGCCTTCGCCAATCTTATCTCGGTGGCCGTGGTCGACGCGGTGCGTCGGATCGAGGCGGAGAACTTCAGGATGGCATTCCCGAAGGCGCGAATTCTGCTGGCGCCGGTGACCGACAGAGGTTCGGGCGCGCTGATCGCGGTTGATGCGGACGACCTTGTGGTCGGCGCGACCCGTTCGGCCCGCCTGGCGCTTGGAATTACGCAACAGTGTCTCGACAGGCCGATGCCCGCCGCAGATCTGCTTGGTTGGGGCGAGAGCGGTCCCAAAGTCCTCGCCGAGGCTGAACGCGGCGTGCTGCAGCGGGCGCTAGCGCGAGCAGACGGAAATGTCTCGGCTGCGGCCCAGGCGCTGGGCATCAGCCGGGCGACGCTGCACCGCAAGCTCAACCGCCTGGATGTCCACAGGCCTCACTGACCTTCCGAAATCCTCGCATGACTGTCGCAATTCTGCGACACATGCCGCCCGCCCGCTGTCCTCGGCACGGTGACAATAGCGACGGAAATCGCAAGTCTCCCTTCCCAAGCGTCGCATTCCGCGGCGTCAGCTCTGGGAGGAAGACACATGAACAAGGTAGAATTCTCACGCTCGGTCAAGGCGCCCTTCGACAAGCGTTACGGCAATTTCATCGGCGGCAAATGGGCCGAGCCGCGCTCCGGCCGCTACTTCGAAAACCACTCGCCGGTGAACGGCCAGCTGCTGTGCGAGGTGGCGCGTTCGGATGCGCACGACATCGAGGCAGCGCTGGACGCCGCGCACGCCGCCAAGGACGCCTGGGGGCGCACCAGCGTCGCCGAGCGCTCGCTTATCCTCAACCGCATCGCTGATCGCATGGAGGAAAACCTCGATCTCCTCGCATGCGCCGAAACCTGGGACAACGGCAAGCCGATCCGTGAAACGACCGCCGCCGACCTGCCGCTCGCCATCGACCATTTCCGCTATTTCGCCGGCGCCGTGCGCGGCCAGGAAGGCAGCCTTTCCCAGATCGACGACGATACCGTCGCCTATCATTTCCACGAGCCGCTTGGCGTGGTCGGCCAGATCATCCCGTGGAACTTCCCGCTGCTGATGGCCTGCTGGAAACTTGCTCCCGCGCTTGCAGCCGGAAACTGCGTCGTGCTGAAGCCTGCCGAGCAGACACCGGCGGCCATCCTGCTCTGGGCCGATCTTGTCGGCGATCTGCTGCCGCCAGGCGTGCTCAACATCGTCAACGGTTTCGGCCTCGAGGCCGGCAAGCCGCTCGCGTCCTCGCCGCGCATTGCCAAGATAGCCTTTACCGGCGAGACCACGACGGGCCGGCTGATCATGCAATATGCCAGCCAGAACCTGATCCCCGTCACGCTGGAACTGGGCGGCAAGTCGCCCAACATCTTCTTCAAGGATGTTGTCGCCGAGGACGATGACTTCTTCGACAAGGCGATCGAAGGCTTCGTCATGTTCGCGCTGAACCAGGGCGAAGTCTGCACCTGCCCAAGCCGTGCGCTCATCCATGAATCGATCTACGACACCTTCATGGAACGCGCCCTCAAGCGCGTCGAGGCGATCGTGCAGGGCGATCCGCTTGACCCGGCGACGATGATCGGTGCCCAGGCCTCGTCCGAGCAGCTGGAAAAAATCCTGTCCTATATCGACATAGGCCGCCAGGAAGGCGCCGAGGTGTTGACCGGCGGGTCACGTAACGTCCTGCCCGGCGATCTGGCGGGTGGCTATTACGTCAAACCGACGGTGTTCAAGGGCCACAACAAGATGCGCATTTTCCAGGAGGAGATTTTCGGACCGGTGGTTTCGGTCACGACCTTCAAGGACGACGACGACGCGCTGGCTATAGCCAACGATACGCTCTATGGCCTTGGCGCCGGCGTCTGGACGCGTGACGGCAACCGCGCCTATCGCTTCGGCCGTGCGATCCAGGCCGGCCGCGTCTGGACCAACTGCTACCACGCCTATCCCGCGCATGCGGCCTTCGGCGGCTACAAGCAGTCCGGCATCGGCCGAGAGACCCACAAGATGATGCTCGACCACTACCAGCAGACCAAGAACATGCTGGTCAGCTATAGCCCGAAGAAGCTCGGCTTCTTCTGATCCCTTGTTTGGCTCACAGCGCGGCTCCGCGAGGGGCCGCGCCCCATCCTGAATCCGGAAAAGACCATGCATGCGAAGGTCACGGCGACGCCGGCAGCCCTTGAACTGATCGCGGAGATCGTTGCCGAGCATGGACCGGTGGTGTTCCACCAATCCGGCGGCTGCTGCGACGGTTCTTCGCCTATGTGTTATCCGCGTGCCGGTTTCATCGTCGGCGACCATGATGTGCTGCTCGGCCACATCGAAGACGCGCCCTTCTACATCGGAGCTTCGCAATTCGAGGCCTGGAAGCATACCGATCTCATTATCGACGTAGTGCCTGGTCGCGGCGGCATGTTCTCGCTCGACAACGGACGGGAGAAGCGGTTCCTGACGCGGTCGACGATCTGCGCCGTTCATAGGTGATGAGGGTGCATCGGGCTGCTTCCTCTTTGTCCCAGCGCAACGAGCATCCCGGAAATCAGATGCAGCATGTCCGCTTCCAAGCGTGGGCAAGCGGCATGAAACGCAAATTCAGCGACGATGCGACGATGGACGAAATCATGCACCGGTCGCCGGCGGCCATCCGGGTGGTGCTCCAGCACGGCATGCTTTGCGTCGGCTGCCCGATTGCTTCGTTCCATACAGTTTCCGACGCGGCACGCGAGCACGATCTGAACGAGGAACAACTCGGCTCCGATTTGCGGGCCGCGATCGAAAGCACCAACCCTGACTAACTTTTCTCGGCGCGGCCTTCCGCGATCAGAAGGAGCCGGTGAGGTTCGACTACGGTCACCCTCTGGCGTCCACTTTTGACCAATCCCTGGTCTTCCCAGGCCGAGAGCAACCGGCTCACCGTATGGAGCGTTGTTCCCGTCATCTCAGCAATGTCCTGACGAGAGATCGGGAAGTCGATCAGGATTCCTTCCTCTGTCTTCCTGCCAGCCTGCTTGACCAGCTTGAGCATCGCATGGGCGACGCGCTGTTCCACCTGTTCTGTGGCCATCTCGATGACGCGCGTATGAGCGTCCTGCAGCCTGGTGCCCACGGCTTTGTAGGTGTTGGCACTGAAGCTCGGGAAATTTGCTGCGAAGGTCGGCCATAGATGGCTTGCCCAGGCAAGAACCACGCAATCGACGGCTGCGATTGCATTTGCCGGATAGGTGGTGCGGCCAAGCGCGTGGGCGATGCCCATCAACTCGCCCGGACTTATGTACCGCACAGTCACCTCGTGACCGTCCGGGGTTGATTTCACGACGCGCACATGTCCGTCGAGCAGCAGGAAAAAGGAATGTGCATCCTGCTCCTGCTCGAACACCGGCTGGTCCTTGGCGATCCGGAGCGACCTGGCCTGGCCAACGATGCGGTCGAGATCCGTGGCGGCGACGCCCTCAAAGACAGAAAGCCCTGCAATCAGCGAGCGATCGAGGCTAACCAACTCTGTCCCCTCCCGAATTCGACCGCGGCCAATGCATCCAAGCCGGTCTGCCGAAGAGTGTTCTCACGACGCCTGATGCGGGGCAAGGGGCGCATGCTTTGGCTCTCGTCCATGCGCCACGCCAAACGAGAAGCTCCAAGGATGTTTTTGCTCATGAGTTTGCGCCAGCGCAAATCGCCAAGCCGCCTGGCGGCCTAGAAGAAGGCAACGGTTGAAGCCGTGACGAACTCAAGAAAAGGATTTCCAAATGAAACTGCCACTGATCGCCGCGGCCATCGCCCTGCTCTCCGTCGCCGGTGCCGCGAATGCCGAAGAACACGTCGTGCAGATGCTGAACAAGGGCGAGAAAGGTTCGATGGTCTTCCAGCCCGCCTTTGTTCGGGCAGTGCCCGGAGACACGATCAAATTTGTGCCGACCGACAAATCGCACAATGCCGAGAGCATCAAAGGAATGATCCCGGACGGTGCTGAAGCTTTCAAAGGGAAGCCCAGCGAAGAAGTAATCGTGACCCTCACCAAGGAGGGCGTCTATGGCGTCAAGTGTGCTCCACATTACGGCATGGGCATGGTTGCGCTGATCGTGGTCGGCAAGCCCGCCAACCTGGAAGCGGCGCAGGCCGTCAAGCAGGTCGGCAAAGCCAAAACCGTGTTTGCCGGACTGTTTGCCGAAGCGACCAAGACTGCTTCGAACTGAGCCTTTTCCAGGATGCCCTCCGGTTGGCGATCTTCCGGAGGCAGAGGCCGGACAGACCGAGGGGAGCGGTCTGGTCCGGCCTATTTCATATGGGTCACGATTGGCAGTCCGCGACACGATCCTCCCGTCCCCAGCGGTTGCCTTATCCAAGGTTGCTGATCTGGAGCTGGCAGTCAGTGAACCTCGGCCGGCCGGGCTCGGCTACTCGCCCCGTCAATCGAGCAACGCAACAAATGAAATCGGATTTGCGCCAGCGCAAAGACGTGGCCCGCGAGCAGACTATTCTTGGGGCATCAGATGGGTGAACAAAGGAGATGGAAATGCTTACGAGACGAGAAGCTTTGTTAGGTTCTGTCCTTACCGCGGCCGCAGCCGCGGCCGTTGTTGCAATGCCGGTTGTGGCAAGTGCAGCCGAAGTTGCAAGTTTACCGCGCGAAAAGGTCACCCTCGTCGCGCCGCCGTTCGTCCACGCTCATGACCAAGTGGCCAAGGGCGGTCCAAAGGTCGTCCAATTCACCATGACGATCGAGGAGAAGCCGACGATCATCGATGCCGACGGCACGCAGCTCAATGCGATGACTTACAACGGATCGATTCCGGGCCCTCTGATGGTCGTGCATCAAGACGACTATATCGAACTGACGCTGATCAATCCCGAGACCAATACGCTTGCCCATAATATCGATTTCCACGCCGCCACCGGCGCGCTTGGCGGCGGCGGCCTGACCCTGGTCAATCCTGGCGAACAGGTCACGCTGCGCTTCAAGGCGACGCGCACGGGGACGTTCGTCTACCACTGTGCGCCTGGCGGCGCGATGATCCCGTGGCATGTCGTGTCGGGGATGAGCGGAGCAGTGATGATACTGCCGCGCGACGGCCTCAAGGACGACAAGGGCAAGCCCGTTCGCTATGACCGCATCTTCTACATCGGCGAGAACGATTTCTACGTCCCCCGCGACGAGCGGGGGAAATTCAAGAAATACGAAACAGCCGGCGACAATTACGATGATACGGTCAAGGTCATGCGCGGGTTGATCCCCACCCATGTCGTGTTCAACGGCAAGGCGGGATCGCTGACTGGCGACAACGCGATGAAGGCGAAGGTCGGCGAAACGATATTGATCGTTCATTCGCAGGCCAATCGTGACACACGCCCGCACCTGATCGGCGGCCATGGCGACTTTGTCTGGGAACAGGGCAAGTTCGCCAACCCTCCGGCCAAGGACCTGGAAACCTGGTTTATCCGCGGCGGGTCGGCTGGGTCGGCGCTCTACACGTTCCGGCAGCCAGGCATCTACGCGTATGTGAACCACAATTTGATCGAGGCGGTGGAACTTGGTGCAACCGCGCACTTTGTCGTCGACGGAACCTGGGACGACGATCTGATGATGCAGGTCGAAGCACCCAAGCCGATCGCCTCGTAAACGGGAGATCCGATCTTCAGTGCAACCTTGCGGCGGAGCCAAAAGGTTGCACGTGCGGCCGGACTTGGTGCCATGCCCTTCGATCCTGTCTTCGCATTCGGAACAACTGCGGCTGCCGCACTGATCGGCTTGGGCATAACCAATGCGCTCGACAGGGCTCCTTTGGATTTGCCGACACCGGTCGCCGTGAGCGAACTTGTGGTCCTGGGACCCGGCTCGTTCGATCACCCACAGCCTGGGGAATTCCTCAAGCAGAACCATTCCGTCGCAGCCCCCGTCGTGCGGGAAACCATCGATGCGCCGTTGGAAATCATGAAATACCAGGTAAGCGTTTCGGACTATGGACGCTGCGTGGCGGACGGTGCCTGCAAGCCCGCCGACTCGCGCGAGATCGGCAACGTGCCGGTCACCGGCATCAGCCACATCGATGCCGAGGCCTATGCGACCTGGCTGTCAGCCCGCACAGGCGAGGCATGGCGGCTGCCCACGGATGTGGAGTGGGCTTACGCCGCCGGCGAACGGTTCAAAGGTGACATCGACGGTGGCGAAAGCGACCCGAACAACCCGGCGCGACGGTGGCTGACACAGTATCGCCAGGAGGCCGCGCTCGGACGCAAACCTGATCCCGAGCCGCGAGCTCAAGGCGCCTTCGGCACCAATTCAAAGGGCCTGTCGGACATTGCAGGCAATGTCTGGGAATGGACCTCGACATGCTATTCGCACGCCACGATAGGCAGCGATGACAAGCGCACCGCGAGTTCGATCGACAATTGTGGAGTGCACGCCGTGGAGGGCTTCCACCGCACCTATATGTCGAACTTCATTCGGGACGGTAAGAGCGGCGGCTGCGCCGTAGGAACGCCACCCGACAATCTGGGTTTCCGGCTTGTACGCGACCGGACAGGTTTCTTTCAAACCACCATTCGCAGCTTGGGATTGACCTGACTGCAGCAGAATCAAGAGTGCACGAATGACTTCAAAATCCGCTCCGGTTGACCGGGCACGTCCTGTCGCGGAACAGGCTCTGAACCATAACGGCGTTGATCGAATTTCGATCGGAAAACTGGTCCGCGAATTCTATGCAAAGGTCAGACAGAACGAGCGTCTCGGTCCGATTTTCGCGCGCGAAATCACCGGGGATTGGGAGCCTCATCTCGAGAAAATGACGGACTTCTGGTGTTCTGTCGTCCTCAAGAGCGGCGACTATCACGGACGCCCGGTGCCGGCGCACCTCAAGCTCAAGGATGTCACCGAGGCCGATTTCGATATCTGGCAGGCCCTCTTCGGCCAGACGGCGGCCGAACTCTTCGCCCCGGAAACGGCGGCGGTGTTTGTCGACAGAGCCGAGCGGATCGCGGCAAGTCTGAAGCTGGCGATGTTCTTTCGCATTGGTCCCGCCGCGCCAGGCGCACGCCAATAGGCGAACTTGGCGAAACCCGACCGATTGCTTCAAGGCTCGAAAGGCCAGCGCCAGGTTTGATTTTACGCAAGGAAAGCGTCCCTCGCGGCTTCTAGTTTCCTCGCATGGCTCTCAACCTCTTCGTCGGCACGATCGTCATAAGCCTGACGGTCGTCATTCACACCTTCGGCCTCATTGCCGTCACCCGTGCGATGGGACATCTGGTGGCGCGATTTCGCATGCATGGTCGGCGAAGCCGGGTCGTTGCAATGATCAGCGTGGTGATGGGCCTTTTTGCCGTCATGACAGCCGAGGTCTGGTTGTGGGCGGGCGTGTACCGCCTGCTCGGCGTCCTGCCCGACTTCGAGACCGCGCTGTATTTTTCAACCATCACCTTTTCGACCGTCGGCTATGGCGACGTGGTGCCGGCCCATGATTGGCGCGTGCTAGCGGCGCTGGAAGGCGTGAACGGCTTTCTTCTGCTCGGCTGGTCGACCGCCTATCTGATCGCGGCCGGAACGCGCATCGGCCCGTTCAGGGCTGGCGAGCACTTTTGACCGGGTGGACACTCAGACCGCTACCGAATGCCTGGCCTTGCCGGCTTCAAGATATTTGTCGAACTTCGCCGCAATGCTTCTCACAAAGGGGCGACTTTCGGCCGGCACGACGAAGCTGTCGCCATCGAGTTCAAGCAATCGCCCAGGACCATCAAGAGCAGTGGAACTTGCCTTGAGCAGAAGCCTTTGACCAGCATCGCCAAAGCGCTCTACCAGTTCGATCGCCGAGAAGGCGAAATCGCACATCAGCCTCTCGATGATCCAGCCGCGAACGCGGTCGTCGTCGGAAAGTGCGATACCGCGGACGGCCGCCAGCCCACCGTCGGAGACCATGCGCCCATACTCGGCGGTCGACGGCATGTTCTGCGCATAGCCTTGGCGAAATTGACTGATGGACGACGGGCCGAGGCCGATCAGTGTTTCGCAGCGATCCTCCGTGTAGCCTTGGAAATTGCGGCGCAAGCAGCCGGTTCTGGCCGCTACGGCCAACGCATCGTTGGGCTTGGCGAAGTGGTCGAAGCCGACGGCTTCATATCCCGCGTTCAGCATAAGACAAGCGGCCAGTTGTGATTGAGCAAACCGCTCCGCCGGACCCGGCAACCATGCCTCGTCGATCATCGTCTGGTGCTTCTTGAACCAGGGCACATGTGCGTAGCCGAACAATGCCATCCTGTCCGGTTCCAGGGTCAACGCCTGCGCGACGGTGGAGGACACGCTCTCCCTGGTCTGGTGCGGCAGGCCGTAGAGCAGGTCCAGATTGACCGATTCGACACCGCGCGTGCGAACGCCGTCGACGACCGCTTTGGTCTGCAAAAAGCTCTGCTCGCGATTAATTGCCTTTTGCACCTTCGGGTCAAAATCCTGGACCCCGAGGCTCGCCCTAGTCATGCCGATCTCGGCAAGCGCATCGAGGCGGGCGTCATCCATATCATTGGGATCGATTTCGACGCTGATCTTGGCGTCCGGAAGAAAATCGAAGCTGGCCCGCAATGCTTTCCCTACCTCCACCATGTCCTCGGGCTTCAGCATCGTCGGAGAGCCGCCACCGAAGTGGACGGCGCGCACGCCGGCCTTGCCACCGACAATGCGGGCGATAGTGGCGATCTCGGCATGCAAAGAGCGAAGATAGGCCGCTACGGGGTCATAGTGACGTGTCTGCTTTGTGTGGCAGGCGCAGAACCAGCAGAGCCTGTCGCAGTAGGGAATATGCAGATAAAGGGAAATCTCATCGCCATTCCCGAGCGCCTCCAGCCAGCCTCGACAGACAGTGGCATCGACCCCCGGATGGAAATGCGGCGCGGTCGGATAGCTCGTGTAGCGCGGCACGTTCTCGCCAAGCCTGGCAGCTAGTTCCGGTCGCATGTCGCCATCCCTTGTGTTTGCATGGCCAGGAAAATGGCCGCGACGGGACGCCAATGCCTTGATTTCGGTCAAAGCCCTTGCACCGGACAAACTGCCACAAGGCGTTTTCAATTGGCCGATGCTATCTTGCCGATACTCTGGATCCTCGGACGATCGTGATGACAGTGCGTGAGGATATTCATAGCGCCGGCATTCCTGTGCTTTGCCAATCATGCGAGGCAAGGCATCGCGGCGTTTGCGGTGCCCTCGACCCCGACCAATTGGTTGGGCTCGCCAAGACCTCGTCAAGGCACAGTGTCGAGCCGGGCAGCGAACTGATCGGCGACGCCGAAACCGTCGACAGCTACTCGAACGTGCTTTCCGGGGTGGTGAAGCTGACGAAGAGCCTTTCGGACGGACGCCAGCAGATCGTCGGCCTCCAGTTCGCGCCGGACTTTCTGGGACGACCTTTCAAGGTGGAAAGCGAGATCAACGCGGAAGCGGCGACCGCTGTCTCCCTTTGCTCGTTTCCGAAGACGGCGATCGAACGGATGATGAAGCAATCGCCGGAGCTCGAGCATCGCCTGCTCAAGCAAACGCTGAACGAACTCGACGAGGCGCGCGACTGGATGGTGACGCTGGGACGCAAGACCGCTGCGGAAAAAGTGGCGAGCTTTCTGCTGATGATTGCCAGAAACATCGATCCCACGCTCGATCCAGCCACCAACGCGACGAGCTTCGACCTGCCGCTCACGCGCGCCGACATCGCCGACTTCCTCGGCCTGACGATCGAAACCGTGAGCCGCCAATTGACCCGGCTGCGGACAGACGGCGTGATCCGGATCGACAACAACCGCCATGTGACGGTGGACAGCCTCACCCGGTTGGCGAGCCGCTCTGGCGCCTAGAGCCGGATGATTTCAGGTCGAATCGACCTGAAATCATCCGGCCCTAAATGAAAGCGATAGAGGATTTCGACCGAAAACCGCCTCACACTTTTCGGCATCACGCTCTAGTCCCGGTCGACGATCCCGATCATCGGCAGGACGTGCTCACGTTCAAACGCGATGTGCCGGCGCAAGTTCTCGAACAGGCCGCGCAACATGAAGCCGATGGTTTCGGGATTCTCGCCTGTCTCACCATGACCGATGGCCAATAATATTTCGGTCACCTCACTGGCAAAGCATTCGTCTTCCACATGTTCGGCCCGCAATCGCCGGGTTGTGGCAAGGTTCGTACCGCTGCCGGTCAAAGCGGCATCGTAGGCGGGAAAGATGACCGTCTCTTCGTATTGATGAATGTTGCGCAGCAGCGGAACGATCGCGTTGGCCGTGCCGAGACATTTCAGACGATCGACCCTGGGCAAGGCGTCTGCAATTCTCTCCAGGGCATCGCAGAGCTGCAGCTTTTCCCTGTGCGCGCGCTTCATCACCGCGGCCGGGACCGCTTCTCTGCAGGATCGATCGGCTGGTGAGGGATTTTCATCGCCTGCTCCGAACAGCGACGTTCCCGGTCCTTTCGTCTGGCTCAACGGCGGCCCCCGGTTGGTTTGCAAGACCACGCTGCCCAATCCGAAAGCGCTGAGCTTTGACATGGATCAAGGCGGTGACACTACGGCTGAGGAATTGGTGTCCAGGCGGATTGGCGTCCGCGCATCGGAATCCGAGGTCGGGGACATGTCATGAAATTCGGCACACAAATCTTCGCTTTGGCCCTTTTTACATTTGCGGCTCTGGTGGCCGCTGGCTTCGGTGTGGACGAGCCCTTCCGGCAGCACATGTGGGTGCTGTTTTTTGTGCTGCTCGGTTTTGTCGCCGTCCTCATCCGCAACACGAGTTTTGAAGCTGCCGCTCCCATCGACGCATCCGCTTACATGGATGGGCCAGTCCGTTACGGCGCCATAGCCACCATGTTCTGGGGCGTCGTCGGCATGCTGGTCGGCGTGGTCATCGCGCTGCAGCTCGCCTACCCCGATCTCAACATCCAGCCCTGGTTCAATTTCGGCCGTTTGCGGCCGCTGCATACGTCGGGCGTGGTCTTTGCTTTCGGCGGCAACGCGCTGCTTTGCACGTCTCTTTATGTCGTGCAGCGCACCTGCCGCGCGCGGCTTTTCGGCGGCGATCTCGCCTGGTTCGTGTTCTGGGGTTACCAGCTCTTCATCGTCATGGCCGCGACCGGCTATCTGCTCGGCATCACCGAGAGCCGCGAATACGCCGAACCCGAATGGTACGTGGATATCTGGCTGACCATCGTCTGGGTCGCCTATCTCGTCCTGTTCCTCGGCACGATCCTGAAGCGCAAGGAACCGCATATCTACGTCGCCAACTGGTTTTACCTGTCCTTCATCGTGACCATCGCGATGCTGCATGTGGTCAACAACCTGTCGATGCCGGCCTCCTTCCTGGGCTCCAAGAGCTATTCCGCCTTTTCCGGGGTGCAGGACGCGCTGACGCAGTGGTGGTACGGCCACAACGCCGTCGGCTTCTTCCTCACCGCTGGGTTCCTCGGCATGATGTATTACTTCGTGCCCAAGCAGGCGAACCGGCCGGTCTACTCCTACCGGCTGTCGATCATCCATTTCTGGGCGATCATCTTCCTCTACATCTGGGCCGGTCCGCATCATCTGCACTATACCGCCCTGCCCGACTGGGCGCAGACGCTCGGCATGGTGTTCTCGATCATGCTGTGGATGCCGTCATGGGGCGGCATGATCAACGGCCTGATGACGCTGTCGGGCGCCTGGGACAAGCTCCGTACCGATCCGATCATCCGCATGATGGTGATGGCCATCGCCTTCTACGGCATGTCGACCTTCGAGGGGCCGATGATGTCGATCAAGACGGTCAACTCGCTGTCGCACTATACCGACTGGACCATCGGCCACGTCCATTCCGGTGCGCTCGGCTGGGTCGGCATGATCTCGTTCGGCGCGATCTACTACATGGTGCCGAAGCTCTGGAACCGTGAACGCCTCTACTCGCTGCGGCTGGTCACATGGCACTTCTGGCTGGCGACGCTCGGCATCGTCGTCTACGCGGCGGTGATGTGGGTGTCCGGCATCATGCAGGGCCTGATGTGGCGCGAATACGACGAGCAGGGCTTCCTGGTCTACTCCTTCGCCGAAACCGTCGCCGCCATGCATCCCTATTATGTCATGCGCGCCATCGGCGGGGCCATGTACCTCTCCGGTGCCCTGATCATGGCCTGGAACATCACCATGACCATCCTCGGATACCAGCGCGCGGAAGAGCCGATGCCGGGCTCCGCACCCTCCCTGCAGCCTGCCGAATAAGGAAGCCAGAGAATGAGCCTGATGGACAGACATGCACTCATCGAGAAGAACGCCACGCTTCTTCTCGTTGGCTCTCTTCTTGTGGTGACCGTAGGCGGCATCGTCGAGATCGCGCCGCTCTTCTATCTCGACAACACGATCGAGAAGGTGGAGGGCATGCGGCCTTACTCGCCGCTCGAACTTGCGGGACGCAACATCTATGTGCGCGAGGGCTGCTACCTCTGCCATAGCCAGATGATCAGGCCTTTCCGTGACGAGGTCGAGCGCTACGGCCACTACAGCCTGGCGGCAGAGTCGATGTACGATCACCCTTTCCAATGGGGATCGAAGCGCACCGGACCGGACCTCGCCCGGGTTGGCGACCGTTACTCGAATTTATGGCACGTCGAGCACCTTGCCGATCCACGTTCGGTCGTCCCGGAATCGATCATGCCGAGCTACGCGTTCCTCAAAGACGCGCCGATCGACGTGAAGGACTTCTCGACGCATCTGGTCGCCAACAGGCGGGTCGGCGTCCCCTACAGCGATGACATGATCACTCACGCCAATGCCGATCTGATGGCGCAGGCCGATCCCAACGCCGACACATCCGGCCTCGAAGCCCGCTATCCCAAAGCCAAGATCGGCGACTTCGACGGCAACCCGCAACAGGTGACCGAAATGGATGCCCTGGTTGCCTATCTGCAGATGCTCGGCACGCTGGTCGATTTCAAGAACTACGACGAAGCCGCCGGCTACCGCTGAGGAGTCTTATCCATGGATTACAATTTGATGCGAGAGTTTGCCGACAGCTGGGGTCTGGTCGCGATGGCGCTGTTCTTTGTCGGCGCTATCGGCTTCGCGCTCCGCCCCGGCAGCCGCAAGCTGGCCGACGAAGCCGCCCGGATTCCCCTTGAGGACGAGTGATCATGAGCGACGAGCACATCGACGAAATCTCTGGCGTCTCGACCACCGGCCACGAATGGGATGGCATCCGGGAGCTGAACAACCCGCTTCCGCGCTGGTGGGTCGTCACATTTTACGTCACCATCGTCTGGGCGATCGGCTACACCATCGCCTATCCGGCATGGCCTCTGCTGCACTCGGCAACCAAGGGCGTGCTTGGCTATTCCAGCCGCAACGAGGTCAAGAACGAACTGACCGCTGCTGAAGCCGCCAAGGGCAAGTATGTCGCGGCGGTGGAGTCCAAGAGCGTTTCGGAGATTGCCGCGGACGACACCTTGCGCGAGTTCGCGGTCGCTGCCGGTGGCGCCGCATTCAAGGTCAATTGCGTGCAATGCCATGGCTCCGGCGCCCAGGGCTCCAGGGGCTTTCCCAATCTCAACGACGACGATTGGCTCTGGGGCGGCAAGGCCGAGCAGATCCAGCAGACGATCACGCACGGCATCCGCTTCGCGTCCGATCCGGATACGCGCCTGTCGGAAATGCCTGCCTTTGGCGACATCATAACCGCTGACCAGATCGCTCAGGTGAGCGCCTACGTGGCCAGCCTTTCCGGCAAGGTCCAGGACGCAAGCCTGATCGCGCCCGGCGCCAAGGTCTTTGCCGAAAACTGCGTCTCCTGTCACGGCGACAACGCAAAAGGCAACAAGGAACTCGGGGCTCCAGATCTGACCGACGCAATATGGCTCTATGGCTCCGGCGAAACAGCCATCGCCGCTCAGGTTCGCGCGCCGAAGCAGGGGGTAATGCCAGCCTGGGGCGCACGCCTGGGCGAAACCAAGGTCAAGGAACTGGCGGTCTACGTTCATTCGCTTGGCGGCGGAGAATAGGAAGCGGGGGGCTATTCTCATCCCTTCACCGCCCGAGCGACGAGGCCCGGCATGTCCGGGCCTCGGTTTGTTTCGGCAACCCGGTTTGACTTGCATCAACGCGCGTGGCGCTGCCCTGCGGCAAGACTTCCCTACGCTGGCGGCCCAGGCATGGGCAGATTGCCGCCCGCGCGAGTGGAGGTGCATGTGCTGGACAATACGCAGGTAGAACGGCTCGAAGCCGAGGCGGTCAACTCCGCCAAAGTGCGCCAGCCGATGTATGCCGCGCGCAAGAAGATCTTCCCCAAGCGAGCCTCGGGCAGCTTTCGCCAGTTCAAATGGCTGGTGATGGCGATCACGCTCGGCATCTACTATTTGACCCCGTGGTTGCGATGGGATCGTGGTCCGTTTGCTCCGGACCAGGCCGTGCTGCTCGATCTCGCCAACCGCCGCTTCTACTTCTTCTTCATCGAGATCTGGCCGCAGGAATTCTACTATGTGGCCGGCCTGCTGGTCATGGCCGGCGTCGGTCTTTTCCTGGTCACATCCACGGTTGGCCGTGCCTGGTGCGGATATACATGCCCGCAGACCGTATGGGTCGATCTGTTTCTGGTCGTCGAGCGGGCCATCGAGGGCGACCGCAACGCGCGCATGAAGCTCGATGCCGGGCCGTGGACCGCCCGCAAACTCGTGCTGCGGGTATCGAAGCACGCCATCTGGCTGGTCATCGGTGCGGCGACCGGCGGCGCCTGGATCTTCTATTTCGCCGATGCGCCGACGCTGGTCGGCGAGCTTTTCACCGGCACTGCGGCACCCGTCGCCTACATCACCGTCGCCGTGCTGACGGCGACGACCTATACGTTCGGCGGGCTGATGCGCGAGCAGGTCTGCACCTATATGTGCCCATGGCCGCGCATCCAGGCAGCCATGCTGGACGAAAGTTCGCTCACCGTCACCTACAATGACTGGCGCGGCGAACCGCGCTCGCGTCACGCCAAGAAGGTGCAAGCAGCAGGGCAGCCCGTAGGCGACTGCGTCGACTGCAATGCGTGCGTCGCTGTCTGCCCGATGGGGATCGACATTCGCGACGGCCAGCAGCTCGAATGCATCACCTGCGCGCTTTGCATCGACGCCTGCGACGGCGTCATGGACAAGCTTGGCAAGGAGCGCGGGCTGATCTCTTACGCAACGCTCTCCGACTACAACGCCAATATGATGCTGGCGACCGCGGGCGGCTCCGGTTCAGTCAATCCGTCGCTGGTCAGGACCGCTGATGGCCTGTTCTCCGACAAGGTGGCCCATTTCCATATTCGCAAGATCTTTCGCCCGCGCACGTATGTCTACATGGGCTTGTGGTCACTGATCGGACTGGGCCTGCTCTATTCGCTGCTGACGCGCGACAGGCTCGAAGTCAACGTGCTGCATGACCGCAATCCGCAATTCGTCACGCTGTCCGACGGTTCGATCCGCAACGGCTACACCGTCAAGCTGCTCAACATGATCCCCGAGCCACGGACGATCGTCGTCACCATGCAAGGCTTGCCAGGGGCTGAAATGAGCGTGGTCGGCGACGACATCCCGGCAGGTCGTTCCTTCGCCATTCCGGTCGAGCCCGACCGCCTGAAGATGCTGAAGGTCTTCGTGCGCCAGCCGGTCGATCAGATCCGCGGCATAGCGCAGACCTTCAAGTTCCGTGTCGAGGACAAGGCGAGTTTCGAGACAGACGAATACACGGCCACTTTCAACGCGCCGGAGACCGCCAGATGAGCGCGAATACGCAGAAATCCCGCGAATTCACCGGCAGGCACATGTTGGCCATCATCCTTGCCTTTTTCGGGGTGGTGATCGCGGTCAATCTGACCATGGCGACGCTCGCCAACACGAGCTGGACCGGCCTTGTCGTCGAAAACACCTATGTGGCGAGCCAGCAATTCAACAAGCAGGCCGAGGAGGGTCGCGCGCAGGCAGCGCTCGGCTGGACCGGCAAGCTTGCCATCGCGTGGGGCGAAGTTCGCTACGGGCTCACCGACTCCACAGGCAAGCCTGTTCCCTTGCACGGCGTCAAGGTGCTGTTTCGCCATCCCGCCTACGAGAAAGAGGACAAGGCCGTCACGCTCGCGCTCGCCTCCGGCCAGGAGTTTGCCGCGCAGCACATGCCGAAGGACGGCGTCTGGATCGTCGAGATCGACGCCGATGCCGGTCTGGCGAAACCCTATCGCGACGTCCGCAGGATCATGATTTCCCATGGAGCGCTGCAATGAGCTGTTGTGCGCCGGGCGCTGAAATGGCGCTGGATGTCTCGAGCACCACATCGGTCCTGCCATCTAGCGAGGAGATCCGGCTGGCGAGCCGATCGCTTGGCGATGACCTTCGTCTGACCGATCTTTCCGTGCCGACGGTTCATTGCGCAGCCTGCATCCAGACGATCGAGACGGCGTTGGGAAAACTTGAGCGCGTCGAGGGCGCTCGTGTCAACCTGTCGACGAAACGGGTCTCGGTCCGGTGGCGTGGGGACGAGGTTCCACCGTTCGTCGCCGCGATTGGGCGGCTCGGCTACCAGGCGCATCTCTTCGCTCCCGAGGCCGACGCGAAGGACAGGATGCTTTCGGAGTTGATCCGCGCCGTCGCGGTTGCCGGGTTCGCGGCGGGCAACATCATGCTGCTTTCGGTCTCTGTCTGGTCTGGTGCCGAAGGCGCGACCCGCGACCTGTTCCACTGGGTCTCGGCGCTTATCGCCATCCCTGCCCTCGCCTTCGCCGGCGGCATCTTCTTCCGCTCGGCCTGGAATGCGTTGCGCCACGGCCGCATGAACATGGACGTGCCCATCGCGGTCGGGGTGTCGCTCGCCTACGCCATGAGCCTCTATGAGACGATCAACCATGGCGATCACGCCTATTTCGATGCGTCGGTGTCGCTGCTGTTCTTCCTGTTGATCGGCCGCACGCTGGATCATGTCATGCGGGAACGTGCTCGGACCGCCGTGAAAGGCCTCTCGCAGCTGGCGGCGCGTGGTGCAATGGTCCTGCGCAGCGATGGTGCACGCGATTACCTGCCGGTTGGCGACATCGAACCAGGCATGCTGCTGCTGATCGCAGCCGGCGAAAGGATACCCGTCGACGGCAAGATCGTTCAGGGGGCGTCGGATCTCGACTGCTCGCTGGTTTCCGGCGAGAGCACGCCGAAAACGGTGGCGTCGGGGGAACGGGTTCAGGCCGGTACGCTCAATCTCACCGGCTCGCTGACGATCGAAGCGACAGCCGCCGCGAAGGATTCGTTCCTGGCGGAAATGGTTCGGCTGATGGAGGCCGCCGAGGGCGGCCGGGCGCATTATCGCCGGATCGCCGATCGCGTTTCGGCGCTCTATGCCCCTGTGGTTCACCTGACCGCCTTCGTGACGTTCCTTGGCTGGATGGCGGCAACCGGCGACTGGCATAGGGCGAGCACCATCGCCATTGCTGTTCTAATCATCACATGCCCGTGCGCGCTCGGCCTCGCCGTGCCGATCGTTCAGGTGGTCGCCGCGCGGCGCCTGTTCGAGAACGGCATCATGGTCAAGGACGGTTCGGCCCTGGAGCGCCTGGCGATGATCGATACAGCGGTGTTCGACAAGACCGGAACGCTCACGCTTGGACAGCCCCGGCTCGTCAATGCGTCGTCGATCGACCCAGCCATGCTGGCAATCGCCGCAGACATGGCCGCGCATTCGCGTCATCCGTTTTCGAAGGCCATCGCCGGATTTGCCTCTCCTGGCAGGCAACAAAAATTCGATGCCGTCACCGAGCATCCCGGGTTTGGGATCGAAGCTGCCGACTCCGGAGCTATCTGGCGGCTGGGCCGACGCGGATGGGCCGGATGGAAGGCCCGGACCGGCGGCGAAGGCAAGCATGGCTATGGCGGAACGGTCCTGACGAAAGACGGCATCATCGTCGCCACCTTCGATTTCGAGGATGCGCTGCGTGCCGACGCCAGGGCGGCAGTCGAGCGATTGAACGATGTCGGGATGTCGGTGCAAATGCTGTCTGGCGATACCGCAGGGGCCTGCGCCGAAGTCTCGAAAATTCTGGGTGTCGGCGACTTCGTTGCGTGCCTGCTGCCGTCCGGCAAGGTCGAATGCATCGAGACCCTGGCGAAAGACGGACACAAAGTCCTGATGGTTGGCGACGGCCTCAACGACACGCCTGCGCTGAGCGCGGCGCATGTCTCGATCGCACCGGCGACCGCAGCCGACATTGGCCGCAACGCGGCGGACTTCGTATTCCTGCGCGAAAGCCTTCTGGCCGTGCCTCTCGCACTGAACGTCTCGCGGAAAGCCGGGCGGCTGATACGCCAGAACATCGCGATCGCGATCGTCTACAATGCCGTCGCCGTGCCGATCGCAATCCTGGGACAGGTCACGCCATTGATTGCGGCGATCGCCATGTCCGCCTCCTCGCTGCTGGTTATTGGAAACGCGCTACGGCTGCAGGGCTTTGGGCCGCACACTCCAGCAAAAAGCACCGCGGCCGACAGGCGCGCCGGCTTTGGTGCACTGGCACGATCCTCATGACGACGCTCGTCTACCTCATACCTGTGGCGCTGTTCCTCGGCGCGCTCGGGCTGGCCGGCTTCCTGTGGGCCTTGAGGAGCGGTCAATACGAGGACCTCGACGGGGCGGCGGAACGGATACTCATCGACAGGGACGACAAGTCAAATTGACGTCCGTCGACGCCGGAGATGACGCAGATCAAGGCATGCCTCACACAAGGCCCCGATAATGATCCGATAGATGTTGGAGGAGGCAGACATGCAAGCCGCAGCCATAATGACCGCTCCGGTCATCGGAATAGAACCAACAGCATCGATCTCCGATGCGGCAGGGTTGATGCTCTCCAAGAAGTTCAGTGGCCTTCCCGTCATTCGCAGCGATGGCACGCTGGTGGGCATTGTCAGCGAGGGCGATTTCCTCCGCCGGGGAGAACTGGGCACCAACCGCAAACGCTCACGCTGGCTGGAGTTTCTTGTGAGCCCCGGAAGAGCCGCTGACGAATATGTTCAAGCCAACGGACGCCGTATCGAGGAGGTGATGACGACGGATGTCGTAACGGCATCGCCGGGCGTATCGCTGCCCGAGATCGTCGAGCTCATGACGTGCCATCGCGTGAAACGCATTCCGGTTGTCGACGACGGGAAAGTCGTTGGCATCATCACCCGTTCCGACATCCTGCGTGCGCTGCTCACCGTCCTGTCGGCCCCTTCGGCAGCCAGGGACGACGAACGGATCCGCCAGGACATCATCGCCGAGCTTGCGAGGCAGAAATGGGCCGGCAAGGACATGATCGACGTGACCGTGGACAAAGGGGTGGTGGAGCTGAGCGGCGCCATCTTCGACGAACGCGAGCGCCAGGCGGCCATTGTCGCCGCCGAAAACGTCGCCGGCGTAAAGGCAGTGAAGGATAGGCTTTTCTGCCCGGGGCCCCTGTCGGTGGTGCTCGTCTCTTAGTTAGCACCAAAGAATTCGCGGACTCCGCATTGCACGACCCGACATTCGAGGCGAAATGTCCGCGTTGACCCTAGATCAAGGCTACCGCTATCAACGGTCGAAGCAGCAACAGGGCGAATAGAACAAGCGCCGCGCCCGCGACTCTGTCTGCTACTTTTTTGCCTCCGTTCAGCCGCCTGCCGAGCAAGATCCACATCGACCCGGTGGCAGCCGTGGTCACCAGGAGCGCGATCCAGAAGAGGCCCAGTTCGTACGGTCCCGCTTCTACCGGCACGATTGCCAGACAATAGATAAAGGCTTTCGGGTTGAGTGAAGTGGTTGCGAGAACCGAAAGGCTATCGCCGCCGTCGGACGCGTTGACCCGGTCGGTGCCTATCAGACGCAGGCCAAGAATTACGAGCCATACAGCTGCGGCCAGCTTGAGCACCTGGATGGCGCCGGACGGCAGCAAGGGTCGCAGCAAAAGCCAGCAGGCCGCTGCGATCCCGTAGCCGCAGGCCTGTGCGACCAGGAGTGTATTTGCCTTCTCGCGCTTGACCGCCCCCGCCATCAGAAGAGCGTTGGTTGGCCCGGGCGCGATAAAGAGCAGAAATGCTTCCAGGAAAAATAGAGTGTCCAAAACTGCCTGGTCCCGTGGATGCAAATGTATCACAGAAGAACTCGGTTTGACGCGTTGACTCTCGTCAGCCCCAAACGTCGAACGGCATTCGCAGACCTCTTTGCTGCAAGCAAGCTATAGGACACTAAATACGCACCAGCCCGTGTCTGGCGCTGAAAGCACTATCGGCGGCCGGCCGCATGCTGCAGCCGTGCGATCAGGTCGCGGTTACGGCAGTAATCCGGCGGATCATCCGCTTGCCGGTGTTCGTCGAGCCAGTTCGAGCATTCATCCTGGTGTCCGCAGGAGCGGCAGCGGTCCACCGCCCGATTTGTAACGGCTGCGTGGTCCGCGACGATCTTCAATTGTCTGTCGACGCCGAGCTTCCGCATCATACGGCCCATCAGGGCTGTCCTTGCGTCCACTGAAATCAGGTAGTCGAGAAAGGTCACGTCGGTCACTCCTATTTCTCAGCCATCTTTCCCAGCCATCATCGCCATGTTGGCGACCACTACATTGATCTCGGTCAACAGCGCGACGCACGCTCGGCCATCGTTCCAGCTTGTGACTGCGTGTGGCGACTTGAAGAAGCTGACGCGACACGCGTTCAATAGGACATCAAGCGATTGATGCCGTTGTCCTCGATCAGCGAGCGGGTGACGCCGCCGAATGCCCATTCCCGCAAACGGCTATGACCATAGGCGCCGGAGACGATCAGGTCCGCATGGATCGAGCGCGCGAATGCCAGCAGCCGGTCGCCGTCGGCCTCGCCGGCGATCAGTTCGGTCCGTGCCATGATGCCGTGATGCTCAAGAAAAACCGCCACGTCGGCGAGACTGTCGCGAATGCTTTCGTCGCGGTCGGTGTCGATGGTGGCAACGACAACTTCGTTGGCCTTGGCCAGGAAGGGCAATGCATCCACCATCGCCCGTCGCGCTTCCCGGGTGTCCTTCCAGGCAACAAGCACGGTTTTCGCCATGACATGCTCGACATTGCTCGCGGCGACCAGGACCGGCCGTCCAATTCCAAGTGCGAGGCTGCCGACATCCACGGCGCGAAACACATTTTCGCCTTTCCCGCTGCCGGTAACGACAAGATCGGCGGCTCTGGCCGAAGCGCTGAGGAAGCGGGTTGGGCTGCAAACGGCTTGGCCCCATTCGCTAAAGATCGAAGCGGGAACCAGTTCCTCGAATTCGGCACGCAGTTCGGCAAGCCGTTTTTCGATCTCCGTGCGCTGGATCTGCATGATCTCGCCTTCGTAGACCATGCCGTCGCCTGTCGCGACCAGTGGCGGGACATCTGCTGCCGCCAGGCCGATAAGACGGGCTCCAAACCGTTCCGCAAGCTCGATCCCCAATTTCACCATGGCCGCCGGAGGTGCATCCACGGCAAGATTCACGATGATTGACTTGTAGGACATGATGGAGGCCTTTCGCTGGACCGGTGAAATACGATGGTGAAATGGCATCCATCGGCGCTCGACGCCTTGATGCGTGTCAAAGAACCCGCCAATTGCATCCGTGCGAAAAAAGTCGGCCTCGATCCGTTTTGCCTGTACGGAGAGAAGTGATAGTTAGCCTCTCTTGCAGGCGTATCGAGCCCAGGGATCTCAGGTGAGCCAATACGAAGCGCCTATTTTGTCGGCCGGCGGCGCGATGCTGAAATCAGTCTTGTCGCAAATGTTCGAGCAGGCTCCGGGCTTCATGGCTCTGATGCGCGAGCCGGACCATGTCTTCGAACTGACCAATGCTGCCTACCAACGGCTGATCGGCCACAGGCGGGTGATCGGAAAGTCGGTGCGCGAGGCCCTTCCAGAGTTGGAAGGTCAAGGCTTCTTCGAACAGCTGGACCAAGTGTACAAGACCGGCGAACCGTACAGAGGCCAGGGCATGAAGATTGCCCTTCGCAACAACAACGACGAACCGGCAGAAGAGCGCATCCTGGATTTCGTCTACCAGCCGATCAAGGCCGACGATGGTCGCATCACGGCCATCTTCGTCGAAGGCACCGATGTCAGCGAACTGTCCTTTGCGAATGCCGCACTTCGGTTGCGTGAGGATCATCTGCGCTCGATCCTGGCAACGGTGCCAGACGCAATGGTCGTCATCGACGAACAAGGCCACATCCAATCCTTCAGCACGGCCGCGGAAACGCTGTTCGGTTACAAGTCCAGCGAAGTCATAGGCCAGAATGTCAGCCTGCTGATGCCGGCGCCGTATCGTGGCGAACATGATGCCTACCTGCACCGCTATCTGACGACGGGGGAGCGCCGGATCATCGGGCTTGGTCGCACCGTCACCGGGATGCGCAAGGACGGTTCGACCTTCCCCATGGAGCTTTCCGTCGGCGAGATGCACCCGGGAACGGGACGCTTCTTCACCGGCTTTTGCCGCGACCTGACCGAGCGCCATCGGGCGGAAGCGAGAATACAGGAGCAGCAGCAGGAATTGCTCCACATGGCGCGATTTACCGCGCTCGGCGAAATGGCCTCGACGCTTGCACATGAGATCAATCAGCCACTGACGGCCATCACGAACTACCTCAAGGGCAGCCGCCGGTTGCTCGAGAAGAGTACGGAAGAGAACGCCCCTATGCTGCGCGATGCCGTGGAAAAGGCGGCTGAGCAGGCCCTGCGGGCAGGAAACGTCATTCGTCACCTGAGGGACTTTGTTGCGCGGGGCGAAAGCGAGCGTCGGGTCGAACGACTGCCGGCGCTGATCGAGGAAGCTTCGTCGCTCGCCCTGGTCGGCGCAAGGGAGATCGATGTCCGCGTCAGCTACGAGCTTGATCCCGCCGCCGAGCTGGTGTTGACCGACCGCATCCAGATTCAGCAGGTTTTGCTCAACCTCATGCGCAACGCGGTGGAAGCCATGCAAGGTGTACCGCGCCGCGAGTTACACGTGAGGACCGTCGCACGGGAGGATGGGATGGCCGAGGTAAGCGTGACGGATACAGGCACCGGCCTTGCGCCAGAAGTCTCGGCCCAACTTTTCCAGCCCTTCGTCACAACCAAGAAGCAAGGGATGGGGGTCGGACTCTCCATTTGCCGTACCATCGTCGAGTCGCATGGCGGCCACATCTGGGCCGAGCCAATGCCCACCGGAGGAACAGCATTCCGGTTCACATTGCGCATCGTTGAGAAGGAAGAGGTCGCCAATGGCCGGCAATGATCTTGTGCATGTCGTGGACGACGACGTCGACGTCCGCAAGTCGCTTGGGTTTCTTCTCGCCACAGCCGACTTTGCCGTGCGCCTGCATGAATCAGCGACAGCCTTTCTGGCCGCGACGACAGACAATATTGATGGCTGTATCGTGACCGATGTGCGCATGCCGGGTATCGACGGCATCGAGTTCCTGCGACAGCTTCGGACTCGCGGACATAGGCTTCCGGTTATTGTCATGACTGGCCATGCCGATGTGGCACTCGCCGTCCAGGCGATGAAGGAAGGCGCTGCTGATTTCATCGAAAAGCCGTTCGACGACGAGATGCTGATCGACGCGATCCGCTCCGCCTTGGCCAATCGCAATAGGATAGATGCAACGCACCCGCAATCCGCGGAAATCCGCGGGCGTCTGTCTACACTATCGGATCGGGAGCGGCAGGTGCTGGATGGACTTGTGTCGGGTCTGCCGAACAAGACAATCGCCTATGATCTGGGGATCAGCCCGCGCACTGTCGAAATCCATCGCGCCAATGTCATGAGCAAGATGGCCGCGAGCAGCCTGTCGCATCTGGTTCGCATGGCACTCATCGTGGATCCCAAGCACTAGGGCGACCGAGAGATAGAGTTGCCGATATCTGCCGGTGTCTTGTCCGGCACCCAGTCGCGCCAATGGGTCGGGTGGATGTCGAGATAGGCGCCGGTCGCGGCGTTCCTCCATCCTTTCCGCGTCTTCATGCAGGGAAATACAAGCGCATGCTCGCCATCCTCGTCGAGGACGGCCAGTTCGAGATCGCTGTCGAACGGAGCGCTTAGGATCGGCTTCCACATCCCCCTAGGATGCGCGAGATGGCATGCCTCGCCTTGATTTGAATCAGTTTTCGACACCCGAATGCAGCCTCGAGCTGGCTGCCCTGCGTCTGCCGAACCGCACCTTTTGATCGCGATCAATGTCCATCTTGGCGGTTGGGCTACTTTCCTCGCTCATAAGGAGAAACGCGATGCACGAAATCAAGGTCGATGAAGCGCTGTGGGCGTCCAGCATGCTTCCCGAGGGCATTGTGGAACGATGGTTCGTTGCCAGCGGCACCACGATCAAGGCTGGCGATAGAATAGCCGAGGTTCGAATTGAAGACGCGCTGCATGAGATCGTGTCGCCGGCAAGCGGTCGCGCGACGATCATGGCCCCCGTGAATGCCGTGATCGAACCCGGATCGGTTCTGGCAACATTGGACGATACGATCCGGGCCGACTGACGGCGCATGCCGACCACCGATCGGGCATCGCCGGCAGTGGGTCGGATGCAGGAAATTGATCCGGCGCGATGCTCACGCACTCCCGGGATTGGAAGCGAGCAATTGACATGACCCAAATGTCTCACACATCATTTTCTGGCTTTTCCCACGCCGCGCAGCAGGCTCAGCAGTGGGTCAACGAACTCGCCAGGGACCTCTGCTGGAGCGAGCCGAGCGCGTACCGGCTGCTGAAATCCGTTCTGCATACGCTGCGCGACTGGTTGTCGCCTGCGGAAACTGCCGACCTTGCAGCGCAGCTCCCTGCCTTGGTTCGCGGCATCTATTTCGAGGGCTGGCAGCCAACGAAAGCACCTGCCTGCAAGCGAACGAAGCGAGACTTCATCATCGATGTCAGAAGCGGTTTCGGCTACGATGACGAAGTCGATTTCGACACTGCGATCGGTGCAGTTTTCAAGCTCCTCGATCGCCATATATCGCATGGCGAGATCACCCAGGTGAGGAATTCGATGAGGAAGTCACTTCATCAACTCTGGCCGGCGGACTGACGATGTTCCGAGACCGCAAAGAGGCTGGAGAGAAGCTCGGCATCGAACTGGGCAAGCTTCGATTGCGCCAGCCCGTCGTGCTCGCGCTGCCGCGTGGCGGCGTTCCGGTCGCCGCCGAAGTGGCCAAAGCTCTGAAGGCACCGCTTGATCTGATTATCGTGCGCAAGGTAGGCGCGCCGGGAAATCCCGAACTGGCCATTGCCGCAATCGTAGACGGCGATCCTCCGGACATCGTGCTGAACCGGGAGATTGTCGAAGCCTACTCGCTCGATGATGACGCACTTCGCGCCTTGATCGCGCAGGAACGACCCGAGCTTGAACGTCGCCGGCTCGCCTATCGAGCAAAGCATCCACCCTTATCGATCGCGGGGAAGACGGCGATCATCGTCGATGACGGCGCGGCAACAGGAACGACGATCAAGGTTGCCATTCGTGCCCTGAGAAAACGAGCCCCCAAGGAGGTCGTCGTAGCAGTTCCTGTTTCACCGCGCGATACGATATCGGAATTGGCTGGCGAAGCCGACCGGGTGGTTTGCCTTAGTCAACCAGCGCGGTTCGGTGCACTGGGCTACCACTACTTGTCGTTCCCTCAGCTTTCCGACAGCTCTGTTGTCGCCGCAATGGACGAAGCTGCCCTGCGGCAAGCGACCCGCCAACGCGAGAATCTCAAGAAGCCCGCCGGCCGCCGTACAGACGAGACTGGGCGGCAGCGTCACGGGGCCACCCCGAAAAAGTAGGAGATCGCACCGATGCTGATCCGTAGCCTTTCTGCCTTGGAATGCACGAAATTGCTGACCGCCAACCGGATCGGTCGTTTGGCATGCGCGAAGGACGGCCAGCCTTACGTCGTGCCGATACACTATGCCCATTCAGACAATCACCTCTACGCGTTTTCGATGCCAGGCAAGAAGGTCGAGTGGATGCGCGGCAACCCGCTGGTGTGCGTTGAGGTCGATGAACGCGGCAAAGGGCGAGGATGGAGAAGCGTGGTGGTCGACGGCCGCTATGAGGAATTGCCGGATCAGATCGGCCAGAAGGTCGAGCGCGACCATGCATGGTCGGTGCTCAGCAAGCACGCGGACTGGTGGGAGCCCGGTGCCCTCAAGCCGGCAATACCTCCCGTTTCAGACAGCGCGTCACCTGTGTTCTTCCGAATTCTGATTCAGCAGGTGTCAGGCAGGGAAGCGGGCGAGTAAACTGCCTCCCATGGATCCGCTCATCGCCCGGCTCGGACTCGCCTTGGCAATCGGCCTGCTCGTTGGACTGGAGCGTGGCTGGCGGGAGCGGGACGCACCCGATCGCAGCCGTACGGCCGGTATTCGAACCTTCGGCATATCCGGCCTGCTTGGTGGCATTCTGGCAGCGCTGGCCGAAGCCGTTGACGCGGTTTCGGTGCTGGTCGGGGGGTTTATCGCCTTTGCCGCGATCTTCGCATGGTACAAGGCACGAGAAGCTGCTCATGACCAGGATTTCAGCGTCACCTCGGTCATGGCCGGCCTGGGCGTGTTCGCGCTCGGCGCCCTTTGTGTAGCCGGCGACTATCGGGTTGCTTGCGCTGGAGGGGCCGCGCTCGCGGCGGTACTTGCCAGTCGCGAGGTCCTGCACGGCCTGTTGCGACGACTGACCTGGATCGAGCTTCGTTCGGCGTTGATCCTGGCGGTAATGACCGCGATTGTCCTGCCCTTGCTGCCGAACCGGACCATGGACCCATGGGGCGGTTTCAATCCTTGGGAGGTCTGGTTCCTTACGGTGCTGATGGCGTCGATATCGTTCGCTGGCTATGTCGCCGTTCGCGTTCTTGGAACCACGCGGGGTCTGCTCGTCAGCTCGCTCGTCGGTGCAATCGTCTCCTCCACAGCCGTGACCGTGGCGCTTGCCCGCAACGCGACGTCGTCGAGCAATCCGCTACCGCTGGCAGGGGCAGCTTCGCTGGCAGCGATGGTCTCATCGCTGCGCGTTTGCGTGGTGGTTTTGATTATCCAGCCAAGCGTATTCGTCCCAGCCGGCATTCCAGCGATTGCGGCGGCATTCGCTTTCGCGGCCTGCGGCGCATTTCTGTTGGTGCGCGTCGGCGGGGATCAAAAAGGTGGTGGGCTGACGCGCAATCCATTCGAACTTGGTCCATTGCTGCTCTTTGCCCTGCTCTTTGCGGTGGTCTCGACCGCCAGCGCCGCACTGGCGGGTCAATTCGGCGGGCGCGGCTTGCTGGCGAGCTCGGCGCTTGCCGGAACGTTCGATGTCGATGTCTCGGTGCTCAGCGCGCTGCGCCTGGTCAGGCATTCGGTCCCTGTCGAGACCGTGGGGCAGGCAGTGCTGGCGGCGCTGGCGGCGAACGCGACCGGTCGCGTCTCGCTGGCGGTCGTTGCCGGCCCGGTCAGGTTCTGGTTGCCATTGGCCGCGGCGACCCTGATCGCTGCAGGTGCCGGTTATTGCGCCATGGTGCTGCTAGCGACCTTCTGACCGCGCAGAAACGACTAGGCCCTCTTGATCCGGATCAAGGCGAGATCTGGTCATCGCGCTATGAACTTCGTCAAGGAGTTCGCCATGACCGATCTGAAAGATCTTACCCCGAAGTTCCGGCATGTGCGGCTGCTGCTTGCCCGCGAGAAGGGCCATCCGGGCGGCGATCGCGAAGAGGGCTATGATGTGCTCGCCCCGTTGAAGAGCGACGGTCGGATCGACGCCGACGAGTGGAAGTCGCACCAGGGTTCCTGCCGCGTTCGCCGTTTTCGCGCTGACGAAGAAGACTTGGTCGGCCTTCTGCGGCGCAAGCCCGGTGGGCAGTGGTACTTCGACTATGCAGAAGGCGACCGCGATAACGAGATCGGCTTCCACCTCGGCGACGAACGTTTCGTCACCGGCGAATACGTGTCCATCGAACGCAACGGCACCATGCACACCTATCAGGTGGCAAGGGTCGAACGGCCTTAGAGATATGACGCCTGGAAGCACGAGGCGAGCGGCTCGAACAAAATGCGCAAGCTGGGCGAGCGGGCCAAGTCATCTGTCCGGCAAGGGAGGTCCAGCCGTCAGGTCCCGCGCAGCGATGCCGCCTGGGATGCAGCCTGTACATCACCGGCGACTGCCCTCTCTTCATCAGTGGGAATGACAAGCACGTTGACGCTGGAATCGGCAAGGCTGATCACGCCCTCGCCTCTCCGGTTCAACTCATGGTCGATGCCGACGCCGAGCCAACCGGCCGCGGCACCGATCTTCTCCCGGACCAACGGCGCGTTCTCGCCGATGCCGGCCGTGAACACCAGCGTATCCAGACCTCCGAGGGCAGCCGCCAGCGACCCGATCTCGCGCCCGATTCGATAGACGAAGAGATCGATCGCCTCGGCGGCGGCAGGATCCTGGGAACCGATGAGCGTGCGCATGTCTCCGGATATCCCCGACACTCCGAGCAGGCCGGATTGCTCATAGAGAAGCGTGACCAGTTCGTCGGGCGACAGCTTACCGTCCTCCAGCAAATGGAGGATTATCCCTGGGTCCAGGGCACCGCAACGCGTGCTCATCACCAGGCCGTCCAGCGTCGAAAACCCCATCGTCGTTGCGATACTTCGTCCGGAGTCCATGGCGCAGAGGCTGGCACCACTGCCCAGATGGGCAACGATCGCTCGGCCTCCAGCCCGCGCGCCGTAGCGGTCGCGCAGCTTCGAAGCGATATGGCTGTAGGACAGGCCGTGAAAGCCATAGGAAACGATGCCCGTCTCGGTCATCGCGCGCGGCAGGCCGTAGATTTTGGCGACCTCCGGCCGGGCCGAATGGAATGCCGTGTCGAAGCATCCGACCTGGAGGGCTTGCGGCAGGAACTCAGCGGCCAGGGCGACAAGCTCGAGATTGATCCTTTGATGGATTGGCGCGAGCGGCTCGAGCAGGCGCAGTGCGTCGAGTGTGGGCCCGTCGAGCAGCGTCGCTCCGGTGAAATTGCGGCCACCATGGACGATCCTGTGCCCGATCCTGCCTATGCGGCGCAGGAGGTCGTGATCGGCAAGCACAGAGGCGACGGCCGCGAATGCCTTGCCGATGTCGATCGGTCCGTCGTCCAGGCTTTTGTCTGTCGCCGGCTCACCCGCAGTGGCCTCGACAAGCAGCCGCGCGTGCCCCGCCAGCGACGAGACGTTGCCGCGCAACAGCAGGGGAAGCGCGTCGCGTTCCTCGAAGACGGCGAACTTCAGGCTGGAGGAGCCGCCATTGAGGACCAGGATAGCGTCTGTCATGCGTTCGTCCTCAGCGGCGACCGGTCGACGCCGCACCGGGATCCTGATCCCACTTCCAGCCGAGTATTTCCGGCATGTCCTGGCCATGAGCCCGGATATAGGCTCGATGCTCGAGCAACTTGCTCTCCATTGCCTGCTTCAGGCCAACCTGCACGCTCCTGAGCTGCGGAACCCAGTCAAGCACGCTTTGCACGAGGTGAAACCGGTCGAGGCCGTTCAGGACCGTCATGTCGAAGGGCGTGGTGGTCGTGCCTTCCTCATTGTAACCGCGGACATGGATGTTGTCGTGATTGGTGCGCCGATAGGTAAGCCGGTGGATGGTCCATGGGTAGCCGTGATAGGCGAAGATGACAGGCTTGCCGGTGGTGAACAATGCATCGAAATCGCGGTCCGACAGGCCGTGTGGATGATATTCCTTGGGCTGCAGGGTCATCAGGTCCACGACGTTGACCACCCTGATCCTGAGCTCAGGAACGTGATGCCGCAGGATCTGCACCGCCGCCAGCGTTTCGAGGGTCGGAACGTCGCCGGCACACGCCATCACGACGTCTGGCTCGTCGCCGTTCTCGGTCGATGCCCAGTCCCATATGCCGATCCCTGCCCGGCAATGGACGATGGCCTTGTCCATCGGCAGCCATTGCCACGACGGCGGCTTGCCGGCGACGATGACGTTGATCCGGTTCCATGTCTGCAGCACGTGATCGGTCACGCAAACCAAGGTGTTGGCATCCGGCGGCAGATAGACGCGCACGATGTCGGCCTTCTTGTTGAGGGCGACATCGATGAAGCCGGGATCCTGATGGCTGAAGCCATTGTGTTCCTGGTGCCAGACATGGCTCGACAGCAGATAGTTCAGCGAGGCGACCGGCCGCCGCCACGGGATGTCACGGCAGGCATCAAGCCATTTCGCATGCTGGTTGAACATGGAATCGACGATGTGGATAAACGCCTCGTAGCAGGAAAACAGGCCATGCCGCCCGGTCAAAAGATAGCCTTCGAGCCAGCCCTGGCAGGTGTGCTCGGAGAGGATTTCCATGACCCTGCCGTCGCGGCCGAGATGAACGTCTTCGGGCAGGATCTTTTCCATCCAGGCGCGCTCGGTGGCTTCGAACACGTCCTGAAGGCGGTTCGAGGCCGTCTCGTCAGGGCCGACGATGCGGAAGTTCTTCGCGGCCTCGTTCAACTCCATCACAGCCCGAAGGAAACCGCCCATTACACGTGTTGACTCGGCCTTCACGGCGCCGGGCCGAGCGACGGCCACGGCATGGTCCCGCAGCCCGGGCAAATCGAGGGTCCGGCGCAGCAGGCCGCCATTGGCATGCGGATTGGCGCTCATGCGCCGCGCGGCTTGCGGCGTGGTGGCACGGATCGCCTCGACAGGGGCACCAGCGGCATCGAACAACTCATCCGGCCGGTAGCTTTTCAGCCACTCCTCGAGCATCGTCAGATGCGCCGGATTTTCCGCAAGGCCAGACAACGGGACCTGGTGCGCGCGCCAGAAGCCTTCGGTCTTCAGCCCGTCGACTTCCTTCGGACCGGTCCAGCCCTTCGGACTTCGCAGCACGATCATGGGCCACTTCGGCCGCAACCCCGCGTCGGCAGACCCGCCGCGCGCACCTTTCTGGATCACTTCGATGCGGTCCAGCGCATCGTCGAGCACTGTTGCCATCCGCTCGTGCATCAACGTCGGGTCATCGCCCTCGACGAAAAGCGGGTCGTAGCCATAGCCGGTGAACAGCGCGCGCAGTTCCTCTTCGGGAATGCGGGCAAGGATAGTGGGATTGGCGATCTTGTAGCCGTTCAGATGCAGGATCGGCAGCACTGCCCCGTCATGCGCCGGGTTGAGAAACTTGTTTGAATGCCACGCGGCAGCCAATGGCCCGGTCTCCGCTTCACCGTCGCCGACAACGCAGGCAACGACAAGGTCTGGATTGTCGAAGGCTGCGCCAAAGGCATGAGAAAGCGCGTAGCCCAGTTCGCCACCCTCGTGGATCGAGCCCGGCACATCGGGTGCGGCATGGCTTGGAATTCCGCCCGGAAAGGAGAACTGCCGGAACAGTTTGCGCATGCCTTGTTCGTCCAGGGATATGTCCGGACTAAGCTCGCTGTAAGTGCCTTCGAGATAGGCATTGGCAACCATCGCCGGACCGCCGTGGCCCGGCCCGCAGACGTAGATCATGTTTGCATCCCTCAGCCGGATGGCGCGGTTGAGATGGGCATAGATGAAACTCAGGCCCGGCGATGTTCCCCAGTGGCCAAGCAGACGCGGCTTGACGTGTTCCAGCCGCAAAGGCTCCCGGAGCAGCGGATTGTCGAGCAGGTAGATCTGCCCGATCGTCAGATAGTTGGCGGCGCGCCAGTATGCATTGATGTCGTGCAACTGGCGTTCGGACAGCCGCCTGCCGGGGGTTGCTGTCGTCGTGTGCTCGGTCATGTCTGGCTCCTATAGTCCCCATTTGCGAATGCCGCTCGATCGCGACATGCGCCGCTATTCATCGAAATCGCCGTGAACGGACGACCAACGCATTCGCGCGCCATTCGGTTCATGACCGCCGGACCAGTTTGCAGCGAGGTGGCCGTCAACCGGGCGTATGGCGAGCGGTCGTTTGCGCCATTCATAGTGGCGACGAACAGTGCGAGCTTTGATCCACCGCAAACGCGTTTGTATCAGGTGCCGAAGGCCGAACGCCTGGACCACAATGCGTTCGCTGGCTATGGCCGACCCTGCCGAAAATTCCCAGCTGACAACGCTGTCGAAATCGTCACGACAAGGGGAGTCTAGGTAGTATCCCGTAGGGACATAACCGAATTTCGCGCGGCGCGGATTCGAGCGACTGCTGTGACGCGGATCAACCGGGGAAACAGCCATGCACGCCTACACGACCTCCAAAATTTCGCTGCCGTCGCATTTTGCCCAGCCGAGCCTGCCGGCGGCATTCGACCCGGCCCCAGTGCAGCCGCTTAGCTTCTTTCCCGCTGGTGCGGAAATCTATGCCCAGGGCGAGAAGGCGGGAGCTTTCTACCAAATCGAGTTTGGCGCCGTTCGTGTCTACCGCCTGCTCGCCGATGGTCGCCGGCAGATAAGCGCCTTCCATCTTGCGGGAGAGACATTTGGCTTCGAAGCAGACACGACGCATCATTTCTTCGCCGAAGCAATCAACGTGACCGGGGTCCGCGTCTTCCGCATTGCCGCCGGGGCTGACATGTCTCATCAGTTGCTGCCGTTGGCGCTCAAGGGGCTGACCAGGGCGCAGGAGCATCTGCTGGTCCTCGGTCGCCAGAACGCCATCGAGCGCGTCGCGGCGTTCCTGGTCGATATGGCAGAGCGCCAAGGCGGGCTTCGGCAGGTCGAACTGCCGATGTCGCGCGTCGACATTGGCGACTATCTCGGCCTCACCATCGAGACGGTCTCAAGAATATTCACCAGGCTGAAGGAAAAGGGCATCATCCGCTTGATCAGCCTGCGCTGCGTCGAAATAATCAAACATGATGCGCTTCAGAATATGAGCGAGTGATCGCGGTTTCCATCAAAACAAGGCATTACACGCCGCCGCATTATGCGAGCGCCGACCTTGCAGGGCAGCGCTTCGATTGAGGGGCTTGGAGGATAGGAGCGTTTGACGCTCTTCAGCCAGCCGCTTGAGCCGACTTGCGCCGCGCATCACTTACTGTCAACCAGCCAGCGGAAACGAGGAAGTAGAAGGCGCCGAAGGCCGCATAGGGAGCGATGTTGGTGATGTCGATCGTCGCCGCACTGCCCGCCATCTTCACAAAGAAAATGCCTGCCAGTGCCGACTGAGCGCCGCTCAACACCATTGCCCACTGCGCGCCGGACTTCCAGCGCCTGACCGCGGTTGCAAGCTGAAAAAGGCCCGACAGGACCGCCCAGACGCCGAAGACGGCGAGCACCGTATTCATATCTTTGCCGAGAGCAATGGCGACTGCCACGGTGGTGATGATGCTGATGACGAAGTTGAGCAACTGCGTCTTGTTGCGGTTCAAGCCGCCGGTGCGCTGGGCGTCGATGAAGTTGGCCAGCGCATCCCAAGCCGGATAGGCGACCAGCATGATGGCTGCCAGGGGAGGCATTGCCTTGGCTACCGTGAAGGCCAGGAGGACCCAGGCGGTCGAAACGGCAAAGCGTGTGAAATAGTAGCTTTTGAGCCACGCGGTTGAGGATTGGACCAGGTTGGCTTCAGTCATCTTAGCAAGCATTTCGATTTCTCCTTCGCACTTGATATTAATATCTACCTACTAGTAGGTAGATATTGTGACGTCAACCACTTTCTTGGCGGTCCGACGCCGTCCCGGACGGCAGGGGCTGGGCGACCGGAGCTCGGCACGACCGATCAACCAAGCGGTGGCGGAGATCGTGAACCGTATTGGCCATACGAAATGGCCGACCCTAAGTTGCTACTATCAGCACCGATGCACTGGAGGTCTCAACGGTCCCTGTGAGATGCGAATTTGGTTGCGGCGGCTCGCCGCCATGCCGCGCAAATAACTTGTCAGTGAACCTTCGCCGATAAGCGCTGCAAGGTCGACGTCAGGATCGCGCCAAAGATGGCAGGGCTGCCATAGGCACGCGCAGACAGCATCGCGCCATGGACGGTCGCCATGAAAGTCTCTGCCTCCAGTTCCGCAGAGCCGGCGAATTTGAGAACCCCTTGTTCAGCGCCCCGCTCCATGACCTTGGTCAACCAGGACGACAGAAATCGAAAGTAGGCCCGCACCTCGACGGCAACCTCAGGCGGGAGTGCCGGGAGTTCGCTGGCAAGCAGCGCGCAGACGCAAAACGGGATGCTCGCGTCTTCAATGCATTTTGCCCAGTAGCCAGCATAGGTTTGAAGCAGTGCAAGCGGATCAGGGAGTTTACTTTCTAGATCTGCCATGCTGACCTCGGTACGCTCGCGATGACGCGCCACAAGAGTGCGAACAAGGTCGACTTTGCTGGGGAAATGATGGTGGATACTCGCCTTGCGAATCCCCACCACCTCCGCGATATCAGCATAGCTGAAGCCGTTGTAGCCGCCCGAAACAATGAAGTTCCGCGCGGACGAGAGGATCTGATCGGAGGTCATGACAAGATTGCTCATCGCCCTTACCTACCTTCTAGTAGGATCATTGGCAATAGGATTTTGCACCTGCGAGCCGATCCGCCTTGAGGGCTTTGTCGCAGATGGCCTGGCGCGGCGTATTCCATATCACGAGGCGCGCAGCTTGACTTCCTCAGGGCTCATAACCGCCGCCAGATCTTCCACCGTTCTAAGGTAATGCTGGCTGAGCAGCGCCGAGGCCTTCTCGGCGTCCCTGTCGAGCGCAGCCTGCGCAAGCGCACTGTGCTCGGCCTGGACATCACGACCCACCGGCAATGCCGATGCGAGCAGAACCGGAATGCGGTAGCGCTCGGTTGCAGCATAGAGCCGTTCGAAGAATTCCAGCGTCCAGGGCGAGTTGCAGGCGGCCAGCAGGGCGCGATGGAACGCGTGATGCCGCTTTTCGAGCGTCCAGATATCGGCCTCGGCGCCGGTGCGCGCGGCCTGGACGTTCAGGGCATAGAGGGCGGAGACGATGTCTGATGCCCAGCTGTCGTCGCCCTTGCTGATCGAGGCCTTGAGTGCCTCCGTTTCGATGACGATGCGAAGCGACACGGCATCGTGCAGTTCATCGAGCGACAGCGGCGCCACGCGGAAACCGCGCAGCGACTCTGCCGTCACCAGCCGCTCCGCCTGCAGGCGGTTCAGTGCCTCGCGCAGCGGCGAGAAGCCCATGCCATAACGCTCGCCGAGATCGGCAAGGCGCAACGGCCTGCCAGGCGGGAGTTCGCCGCGAATGATGTCGTGGCGCAGCGCATCGTAGGCTTTTTCGGCAAGCGTCATCAGTGTTCCTCACCGCACAGCCTTACCTCATAGATGGACTTGTCGGCAATTTCAATTATTTTCGAAAATTTGTATTGCAATCGAAAATATGTCGCGTCATGCTTAGCCCAACAGCCCCAACCAGGAGGATCCCATGGCACGGGAGCGCGAAAACCATCGCGAAGACGTCGTCGGGCGGGCAAACGTCGAGGACACGCCGGAGTTGCTTGCCTATTACGAGGAGCTCGAGCGCCATAAGGCAGGCGCGCTGTGGACCGTCGCCAACAAGATCGAGCCGTGGGAACCGAAGTCACAGTCGGTGCCTGTGGTCTGGCGCTATCGCGACCTGCGCGCGCATGTCCTTCGCTCGGTCGAACTGGTGACACCGGAAAAGGCCGGGCGGCGTGTGGTCTACCTGAACAATCCGGGACGCACCGACGTGGCTGCAGCGGTCGGCTGGATCTATGGCGGGCTTCAGGTGATGAACCCTGGCGAGGTCGCATCGGCGCATCGCCATTCGGCCTCGGCGATCCGCTTCATCATCGAGGGTTCAGGCGCCTATACGGTGGTGGACGGACACAAGATGACGCTCGGCGCGAACGACTTCGTGCTGACACCCAACGGCACCTGGCACGAGCACGGCGTGGAGGCCAGCGGTTCGCCCTGCATCTGGCAGGACGGACTGGACATCCCCTTCGTCAACGCGATGGAAGCCAATTTCTACGAGGTGCATCCGGATCAGAGCCAGGCAGTCGGCTACGCGGTCGACGACATGACCAAGACCTGGGGAAATCCCGGCCTGAAGCCGACAGGCGAGGCATGGACCAAGGGTTACAGCCCGATGTTCAGATACGAGTGGGCGCCAACCTACGAGTCGCTGCTGAAATATGCCGGTTGCACCGACGGCTCGCCCTTCGATGGGGTGCTGATGGAGTATGTGAACCCGGTGACGAACGGCCCGGTCATGCAGACGCTCGGGGCGTCGATGCAGATGCTGCGGCCCGGCGAGCACACCAAGGCACACCGGCACACCGGCAGCGGCCTCTACCATGTGGCGAAGGGCGGCGGCCACTCGATCATCAACGGCCAGCGCTTCGACTGGCAGGAGCATGACATCTTTTGCGTGCCCTCCTGGGCCTGGCACGAGCACGTCAACGGCTCGGATCGTGAGGACGCCTGTCTCTTCTGCCTGTCCGACCTGCCGGTGATGCGGGCACTCGGGCTCTACCGGGAGCAGGCATTCGGCGACAATGGCGGCCTGCAGCCGCTTCTCTGAAGGAACGATCATGAAACTTGTAACCTATCGCGCCTCGGTCGAGGGGGCGGCAAGGCTCGGCGTGCTGGTCGAGGGTTTGGTGGTGGACGTCGGGGCGCTCGCCGCGGCTCAAGGAAAGCTCCTGCCCGACACCATGCTCGGCCTGATCGACGCTGGACGCGCCGGATTGGAGACGCTGCGCGACTGCCTCGACACGTGCGCCGGACGCTTCCCCGCCGGCTGCGCCACCGCGATGGGCAATGTGAAGCTGCTGGCCCCTATTCCCCGGCCACGCAAGAACATCTTCGGCATCGGCCTCAACTATGTCGAGCATGTCGCCGAGAGCGCCAAGTCGCTCGACACGTCGAAAGACCTGCCGAAGCAGCCGGTCGTCTTCTCCAAGCCGCCAACCACGGTGATCGGACCCGGTGACGGCATCGAGCACAACAAGAAGATCACGCAGCAGCTCGACTGGGAGGTGGAACTCGCCGTCATTATCGGCACCACCGCCCGTCGTGTCCGCAAGCAAGATGCGCTGAGCCATGTCTTCGGCTATTCAGTGATGATCGACGTCTCGGCGCGCGACAATCGGCGCGCCGGGCAATGGATCTTCTCCAAGGGACAGGACACCTACGCGCCGTTCGGGCCATGCATCGTCACGGCCGACGAGATCCCCGATCCGCATGTGCTCGACCTGTGGCTGACGCTGAACGGGGTCGAGAAGCAGCGGTCCAACACGCGTCACATGCTGTTCAAAATCGACCACCTGATCGCCGACATCTCGTCGGGGATCACGCTGGAGCCCGGCGATATCATCGCCAGCGGCACCCCGGAAGGCGTTGGCGCCGGGCGCGACCCGCAGGAATGGATGTGGCCCGGCGATGTTGTCACAGCGTGCGTCGAAGGGATCGGCACTCTGCGGCACCCCGTGGTGGATGCGACACCGGACTAGACACGCGAATGCGCAATTCAAGGCGGTCATCCAGATGGCCTCGGTTCCTGGCGATCCGATGGCCACCGCCGAGCCCACCACCGCCCGCCCAGACGGTCGATCACAAGCAGGAGGTTGCCATGCTGAAGCTTCCGAAATTCGTTGCCGCGGCGGTGCAGGCGGCACCCGTCTTTCTCGATACGCCAGCGACGGTGGAGAAGGCGGTCGAGCTGATCCGCGAGGCAAGGGCCAACGGGGCGGATATCATCGCCTTCCCGGAAGTGTTCATCCCGGGCTATCCGTACTGGAGCTGGATCACCGATCCGGTGACGGGCGGAGCCTGGTTCGACAAACTGGCGCGCGCCGCCATCACCGAGCCGGGACCGGAGGTCGACATCCTGCGCAGCGCTGCACGCGATGCCGGGATCCATGTCGTGATCGGCATCAACGAGCGCAGCCTGAGGTCTGTTGGCACTCTCTACAACACGCTTCTGACCATAGGACCCGACGGATCCCTGCTCGGCAAGCACCGCAAATTGATGCCAACCTGGGCCGAGAAGCTGACTTGGGCGCCCGGTGACGGGGCCGGGCTGAGAGTTTACGACACTGCAATCGGGCCTCTTGGCGCGCTTGCCTGCGGCGAGAACACAAACACCCTTGCGCGCTTCACCCTCCTCGCACAAGGCGAACTGGTTCATGTCGCCAGTTACATTTCGCTGCCCGTTGCGCCGCCCGACTACGACATGGCTGAGGCCATAAAGCTGCGCGCCATGGCCCACTCGTTCGAAGGCAAGCTCTTTACGATCGTCTCCTGTTCGACCGTCTCGGAGGAAATCATAACGGCGATGGAGAGTGTCGTTTCGGATGCACGGGCACGCTTGCAACGCAAATCCAGCGCCTTCTCAGGCGTGATCGGTCCGGACGGGCGCGTGGTTGGCAAGCCGCTGATCGACGAAGAGGGCATCGTCTATGCCGAGATTGATCTCGGACGCTGCATCCAGCCGAAGCAGATGCATGACATTGCCGGCCACTACAACCGGTTCGACGTTTTCGACCTGAAGGTAAACCGGCGCAGATTGGAGCCGATATCGCTGATCGAAAGGGCGCAGATGTTCGACGGTGATGATGCCAGCGTGCCCGAAACAGCATCGCAGCGCGGTCATCAGGAATAGGCCGAACAGTCACCAGCAGCGACACGCCAGAGGACGGATAAGGATGCCGAAGACCTATCGGATCGGACAGATCGTGCCCTCCTCCAATACCACCATGGAGACGGAAATCCCGGCGATTTTCCGTAGCCGCGAGACAATCCTATCAGAACGCTTCACTTTCCATTCCAGCCGAATGCGAATGAAAAAGGTGGTCAAGGAGGAGCTCGAGGCCATGGATCGCGACAGCGACCGCTGCGCGACCGAACTTTCGGATGCTCGCGTCGACGTCCTCGGCTACGCCTGTCTGGTCGCCATCATGAGCATGGGCAAGGGTTATCACCGCACCTCGGAAGCCCGGCTGCATCAGCGTACCGCGGACAATGGTGCGCCCGCTCCCGTTGTGACCAGTGCCGGCGCTCTGGTCGACGGCCTCAAGGTCCTGGGAGCCAAGAAGATTTCCCTCATATGCCCCTACATGAAGCCGCTCACGCAACTGGTGGTCGACTACATCGAGCATGAGGGAATAGCGGTGAGGGACTTTATCGCGCTTGAAATCCCCGACAACATCGAGGTCGGCAGGCACGATCCGGACAAACTGCTCGATATCTACAGGAAAGTCGACACGACGGGCATCGACGCGTTTGTCGCATCGGCCTGTGTGCAGATGCCCTCTTTGCCGATCATTGACAAGCTTCAGCAAGCATTGGGCATTCCAGTTGTCAGCGCCTCCGTCTGTACGGGTTTTCAACTGATGTCGAGACTTGGCTTGAAAGCCGCGTCGCCCGGTGCCGGCGAACTGCTCTCCGGTCGCTACTAGACCAATTCGGAGTTTGGCAGAGACGACTCTGACAGCCAGCCGCGCCGCAGTCGGCTCAGCTGTCATTTGCGAGCGACGATCCCAACTGGATCCGAGACCAGGATTCAATCCGATTCTCGAAAATACAAAAATCTTCGAAAATTTCGTTGACAAGTCGTCGCAAAACTGAAAACTTAACTCACAAGTTAAGAAATCCGATACAAGCCGGATCGTCAATGGGAGTTTAGCGATGTTGCAAGAGCGCATCGAAGGACGGTGGCTGGACTGCTTCCGGCGCGTCTTCGCGCTGAATGCGATCGGCAAGGGGACGAGGGTCGCGATCCTGTCCGAGACGCAGTCGCGTCCTGTGCTGATCCATCTTTCGGAACTCGCCCTGCACGACCAAGGCGCCGAGTTCTGTATGATCCAGATGCCGACGCCGCGCCAGACGGCGCCTGTGCCGGTGAAATCCACCGGCACCTCCTGGGCCATCCAGGGCAACCGCGCTGTTATCGAGGCGCTGAAGCGCGTCGAAGTCATCGTCGACTGCACGGTCGAAGGGCTTATCCATGCTCCGGAATGGCCCGAGATCGAGGCGGCCGGCGGCACGCGCCTGCTTGTGATCTGCAACGAGCATCCCGAGATCCTGGAGCGCACCGAGCCGACGGCCGACCTTGGCCCGAAGGTGGCGCTGGGCGTGCGTATGCTGCGCGAGGCAAGCGAGATGCGCGTCACCTCGCCGGCCGGCACCGATCTCGTCATCGATTTGCGCAACGCGCCCTGTGGCGGCACACCGGGCTTCGGCACCACGCCGGGCGCCGTGGCGCACTGGCCGGGCGGGCTCTGCCTCGCCTTTCCCGGAAAGAACTGCGTCAACGGCCGGATCGTCATGGACGTGGGCGACATGAACCTGACGTTCAAGACGACGCTTGCGAGCCGCATCGACTTCACCGTCGAGGACGACTTCGTCACCGCCATCAAGGGCGACGGCGTCGATGCCATCCATTTCCGCGAATACATGGAGGCCTGGAACGACCGCAACGCCTACGGCATGAGCCACGTCGGCTGGGGCATGCACCCGCGCGCCAGGTGGGTCTCGGCCGCCATGTACGACAAGCGTGACATGCAGGCGGTGGAGTTCCGCGCCCTGGCGGGATCGTTCCTGTGGTCCACGGGGGCGAACCAGTATGCCGGCCGCTACACGCTCGGTCATTTCGATCTGCCGATGCGCAACTGCACGATCACATTGGACGGGAAAGTCGTCGTCAGTGACGGCGTCCTGCAAGGCGAATTGGCGTCCTGACGCCCTCGGAGAAAACCATGAGCGATATTGTTGATTACTACGACCTCTCACGCATCCGTCCCGAGGTGCAGGCCAAGCTGCGGCTGGTGAACGAGCTTGGCCGCGACAAGTTCGCGGGACGCGCCAAGGGGATCGACGATGACGCCTCCTTCCCGGTCGAGAACTACAAGGATCTGGCCGCCGAAGGCTTTCTCGGCCTCTGCATCCCTGAGGAATTCGGCGGCTGGGGCTATTCGATGTTCGAATATGCCATGGTCGGCGCCGAGATCGGCAAATATTGCGGCGCCACCGCGCTGACCTTCAACATGCACAACTCGTCCATGGCCTGGTCGCGCTTCATGGTCGACATGCCGAACCTGACACCGGAGGAGAAGGCTGCATTCGCGCCGTTGCGCGAGCGCCAGTTCCGCCGCGCCATAGCCGAAAAGGCGATCTATTCGCAGCCGATCTCCGAGGGCGGACAGAACTGGACTTCGAAGCCGAACCAGACGCAGTGCCGCAAGGTGGACGGCGGCTGGAAGATCAACGGCTTCAAGAAGTTCGCCTCGCTCGCCGGCTATTGCGACTATTACACCATCGTCTGCACGGAGGTGTTCGAAGGCCAGGAGCCGCGTCACGAGGACACGATGCTGTTTGTCGTCCACAAGGACGCGCCGGGCCTCAGCGTCAAGGGTGACTGGGATCCGCTCGGCATGCGCGGCACCAACAGCCGCGACCTCATCCTGAAGGATGTCTTCGTTACCGAGCAGGACATGCTGATGCCGCGCGGCATCTTCGGCAAGACCCTGCCGAACTGGCCGCATATGATGATCACGCTGTCGCCAACCTACATGGGCGTGGCGCAAGGCGCCTTCGACTTCATGGTCGATTACCTGAAGGGCAAGATCCCCGGTCAGCCGCCCATCGACCGGCGCATGTATGCGACCAAGCGCGTCGCCGTCGGCAAGATGTATGCGCGGCTCGCCAACATGCGCGCGCTCTGGTGGCAGGCTTTCAGCGAAGCCAAGGGCTTCCCGACCAAGGGCGAGGTGCTGCGCATGTACGCCGCCCAATACAACGTCATGGAGGGTGCGGCAGAGATGACCTCGATGGCGATCCGAACCTGCGGCGGCCAGTCGATGCTGAAGTCCTTGCCGCTGGAGCGGATGTACCGCGACAGCCGCTGCGGCGCGCTGATGCTGCCTTACACTTCCGAGATCATGGAAGACTACCTTTCGGTCCTCGCACTCTATGACATGGACGAGATCGATTCCGCTCCGGGCGACGAAGGCGGTGCCCGCATGTCGCTGTGGCGCGGCGATCACGGCGCCTTGCGGTCGGTCCGGTAGACGCCGATGGCGCGCGAAACGGTGGAGGTCATCGGCGCCTGCGCCGCCTCACCGGAGGCGGTGTGGTCCATCGTCGCGGATTTCTGCGGTCGATGGCACCCGATCATCGCGACCATTCGCGCGGAGCGCGACGAGCGCGGTGCGCTGGTCCGCAGCTTCACCGTTAACGGCGAGGACACCGTCTATCGCGAGCAGCTCACTTGGCTGAGCGACAGCGAGCGCACGCTCGCCTATACGCATCTCCAAGGCATCGCCGGCGCCGAGGCCTATGACGGCCGCATCGCCATCGCCGCCGACGGTCGGGGCGGCTGCATCGTGCGCTGGAGCGCAGATGTAAACGCCGCCGCCCCGCGATTGCAGGAAATCTGCAAGGGCACGAAAGCGATCTTCGAGATGGGCATCGCCGAGCTTTCCGAGAAAGCGCTTAAGATCCGCAGCGCGGAGCCGCCGCCTCTACCCGCCCCTGTTGCCACGCGCGACATCGTCATCGATGGCGATCCCCGCCTCGGGCTGACAACGACGCCGGACAGCGATGGGCCGCTCTGCCTGTTCCTGCACGGCATAGGCGGATCGCGTGGCAACTGGCTGCAGCAACTCGCGGCCGCCGGCAGCGTGATGCGTGCGGCCGCACTCGACCTGCGCGGCTATGGCGGCAGCGCGCTCGGGCGAAACCAGTCGACGGTGGACGACTACTGCGCCGATATTTTGCGGGTGAAGGAAAACTTCGGCGCCGACCGGCTGGTTCTGGTCGGCCTTTCCTATGGCTCGTGGATCGCCACCTCTTTCGCCATGCGTTATCCACAGATGCTGGCCGGGCTGGTCCTGTCGGGCGGTTGCACCGGCATGTCGGAAGCCAGTTCAGAGGAACGCGAGGCCTTCCGCGTCAGCCGCAAGGTGCCGCTCGATGCCGGCCAGACGCCGGCCGACTTCGCGCCGGCGGTGGTGAAAGTGCTGGCAGGACCGAACGCTTCGGATGAGATGAAGACGCAGCTCCTTCAGTCGATGGCGGCGATCCCGTCGGCGACCTACCGCGATGCGCTCGTCTGTTTCACCAATCCGTCCGAGCGTTTCGATTTCTCGCGCCTGATCATGCCGGTGCTGATGATGACGGGCGAACATGACCGGCTGGCTCCGCCATCGGAGATCCGCGGTGTCGCCGAGCGAATATTGGGTCAGGTCTCCCGGCCCGATATCCGCTACGAGACCATCGCGGATGCCGGCCATGTCTGCAATGTCGAGCAGCCCGAGGCCTACAGCCGCATGCTGCTGGACTTTCTGGGGAAGCTACCGAGATGACCGCCTTGTCCCGCCGACAGCAAAACAAGATCGAGCGCGAGCGGCGCATCCTGGAAGCTGCGCTGAAGGTCTTTTCCGAAACCGGTTATTCCGGCGCCAACATGGATGCCGTAGCCGTCGAGGCGGGACTGTCGAAGCCGACACTTTACCAGTACTTCCAGTCAAAGGAGGCGCTGTTCTCGGCCATGATGCTGGGCGAGCGCGACCAGATGCTGGACGTCTTCGAACATCCTTCCGCGCGCGGGATGGTGGCCGACCTCCTCGAATTTTCCTGGGACTATGCTGACACGGTGCTGCGTCCGGACCTCCTGTCCCTGGCTAGGCTCATCATCGGCGAAGTGCAGCGCTTTCCGGAGATCGGCCGCGCCTATCAGGAGGTGGGCCCGGATCGCCTGCTGCGCGGCATCATGGACTATCTGGAAAGCCAGCGGCGCGCAGGCCGACTGGCTTTCGACGACGCCGAACTGGCGGCACAGGATCTGTGGGGCCTGATCCTTTCGGCACCGCGCACCCAGGCCCTCTACATGCCGGACCGTTTCCCGTCGCGCGCCGAGGTCGCCCGCTATCTGCACAACGGCCTGCGCGTATTCCTCAAAGCTTATTCTACACAGCCCGAGACCGATCTCACCGAACTCGCGCGACTTATCGGCGCCCATTCCCTCAATCAGGTGCAACATGACAGTTGACGATTACCTGGCCGATCCGGCCAGCCGCTTTGCCACCGTCGCGATGACCGACACCAACGGACTGCTGCGCGGACAGATGGTCTCGACCAGCAGCCTGAAAGGCATTGCTAAAAACGGCATGGGCATGGCTCCCGCGCAACTGGCGCTGGACCCGACCGATGTGATGCTCATCATCCCGGGCGTCAACGACGACAAGGGTGATTTTCACGATGACCCCTTGCAGGTCGACCCGAATTCTGGCCGCCGCCTGCCATGGTCGAAACCGGGGCATGACCTGCTGGTCCTCTCCAACTACACCGGCGCCTCGGCACAGATATGTCCGCGGGCGATCCTGAAATCGGTTCTGGCCCGCGCCAGCGAAGCGGGGCTGGTGCCGAAATACGGAATGGAGCTGGAATACACACTTTTCGACGAGACACCGGAAAGCGCGAAGGCGAAGGGCTACCGCAACCTCAAGACAGCGACGGCTCACGCCAGCCACGACCTGATCCTCTATCAGGTTGTCCAGACCGAATGGTACGAGGCGCTGGCCGCAATCTGCGAGCCGCTGAAGATCGATCTCGCCAAGATGCACGAGGAGATCGGCGCAGGTTTCATGGAAGCCTGCATCGGAGCAGGCGTAGGTACGGAACCGGCCGACCAACTCGTCCTCTTGAAGAACTTCATCCGCGCGCTGGCGTTGCGGCAAGGCCGGTCCGTCACCTTCATGCCGCGCTGGAACGAAAAGGCGGACAGCCAGTCGATCCATTTGCACATCAGCCTGAAGGACAGGGACGGCAAGACGCTGTTTTGGGATCCAAACGAAAAGAACGGCGTCAGCCGCACCTTCCGCCACTTCCTTGGCGGTCTCCAAGCCTATATCGGCGACATGACGCTGGTCTTCCAGCCGACGGTGAACAGCTACCGCCGCTTCGCACCGGGCACCTTCGCGCCGCCCGGCCTGACCTGGGGTTTTGAAAACCGCACCACATGCTTTCGCCTGGTCGGCCATGACGCAGGGACGCTGCGGGTGGAAAATCGCCTGCCGGGCGCCGATTCCAACCCTTATCTCTCGGCCGCGGCCACAATCGCCGCCGGGATCGCCGGTGTCATAGGCGAGATCGAGCCCGACCCCGAGACCATCGGGTCAGGCTACGCGCAGAAACCCGCCCGCGACTTCGCCCGCTCGATGCCAGAGGCGATCGAACGGCTGCGCGGATCGAGCTTCGCCAAGGACTGGCTGGGGCCGCGCTTTGTCGAGGCGTTCACGGCGACCCGAGAGTGCCAGCACGACGAATTCCGCCGCAAGGTTCCGGACGTGGAACTGGAACGTTTCTTCGACCTGGGGTGAACGACCATGGATACTGACCTGCGCGCCCGTTTCATCGAAGGCATGAGCCGCGTTGCCGCCGCCGTCACCGTGGTGACCACGGACGGCGAGGCAGGTCGTTTCGGAGTGACCGTTTCATCGATGACCTCGGTGTCGGCCGACACCAGCCGGCCCTCCCTGCTCATCAGCGTCCATCACCTCAGCCCTGCATGCGAGGCGATCAAGAGGAACAGGCGGTTCTGCGCCAATGTGCTCAGCGGCAATCAGAGCTTCGTCTCGGATCTCTTTTCCGGCCGCCTCAAAAATCTGAACGACGACAGGTTCGGCGCGATCGCCTGGCACCCCGGCGCAACCGGCGCGCCGGTCATCGATGGTGCCGTCGTTTCGCTCGATTGCGAGCTCAAGACAGCCTTGCTGTGGGGGACCCATTTCCTGTTCATCGGGGAGGCCGAGACCATCGACCTTTCGGCGCAGCGTTCGCCGCTGGTTTACGGCAATCGCGGCTACCGGCGCGCCATCCCGATCGCTCCGGACGATCATCGGCCACCGCACCCGGCCAACCACCTCAGCATCGGTTTCTTCATCACGCTTGGGCCGCAATTCGTGCCAGCCCTCGTCGCCCGCTTCGCAAGCCAGCAGCCGGATGTCGACATCCGCCTTCTGGAAGCAGACCACGACGATCTTATCGAACAGATGCGCGCCGGCAGGATAGAGGCTGCCATCACCTTCGGACAGGTGAACGAGCCTGATCTCGACGCCGAACTCATCTGCCCGCCGGCTCCGCATGTGTTGTTGAGCGCCGGTCACGCGCTAGCAGCAAGGTCTCGTCTGCGGCTCGCCGACCTGGCTGACCTGCCCATGATCCTGCTGGACTATCCTTCCGTCCGCGCGGCCACGGATGCCTTGTTCAAGCGCACCCAGCTTCAGCCGCTCATCCGCTTCCAGTCGCCATCTTTCGCCATGGTGCGAGGTCTGGTCGCCCAGGGGCTTGGATATTCCATCGTCCCGCAGGCGCCGCAGACCAGGACCGCCCCCGACGGCAAGGAGATCCTGGCCATACCTCTGGATGAGGACTTTCCCGAGGGAGCAGTCATCGCGATCACGCCGCGCGGCAATCAAAGGAGCGAGTCGGTCGAGCACTTTCTCGCCAAGTGCCGGGGGTCCTTCGGGCATCTCGCCAACGGAGAGCGATGACGACCGGGGCCGGACGGCCGCCTGAACAAAACAGACGTCAACCAACAATGGACCGGTCAATCGGCCATGGGGAACACAGAGGGAGAACTGCCAAAATGAGTACCGCAGGAACCAACCAACTTCGCAGAAATTCACTGGGCCTGATCGCAGTGACCTTTATGGTCATCTCGGCAGCGGCCCCGCTTACCGGCGTTGCCGGCGCGATGCCGCTCGCGTTCATGCTGGGCAACGGCGCCGGCATTCCGGCGACCTTCATCTTCGTGACGCTGGTGATGCTTGCCTTTTCGGTCGGCTACGTGGCGATGTCGCGGCATGTCACCAATGCCGGCGCCTTCTACGCCTATGCCGCGCGCGGTCTCGGCGGGCGGGTCGCCGGCGCCGTGGCGCTCGTGGCGGTGGTTGCCTACAACGCCATGCAGTTTGGACTGATCGGCCTCCTGGGGGGCATCGCCGCTGGTGTCTTCGGCGAACTCGGGCTGACCCTGCCCTGGTGGGGATGGAGCCTGATCGCCGTCCTGCTGGTCGGCATACTCGGCTACCGTCAAGTCGACCTGTCGGCAAAGGTTCTGGTCGTGGCCGTTGCGCTCGAATACCTGATCGTCCTGATCGTGGATTTTGCAATTCTCGGCAAGGGCGGCGCGCACGGGCTGGCGCTGAACCTGTTCGATCCGAACGCGATGTTTTCAGGTTCGCTGACTGCCGCGATCCTGTTTTGCCTGGGATCCTTCATCGGCTTCGAAGCGACGACGATCTACGCCGAGGAAGCCCGCGACCCGGAGAAGACCATTCCGCGCGCCACCTATCTTTCGGTGCTGATGATCGGCATCTTCTTCGTTTTCACCACCTGGCTGATGATCGTTGGCATAGGCGCCGAGAAACTGGTGCCGACCATCCAGGGCTACGGCGATCCCTCGGCACTCTTCTTCGATCTCGCGGGGCGCTATGTCGGCGGTCCAGTGCCGACCATCGCCGGCATTCTGCTGGTGTCGAGCCTATTTGCCGCGCTGTCGGCCTTCCACAACTACATCGCCCGATACAGCTACGTGGCGGGACGCGAAGGCCTGCTGCCCGCAGCCTTCGGCCGCACCCACGCGGATCACCAGAGCCCGCACATCGGCTCGGTCGCTCAGACGATCGGCGCCCTGGTCGTGCTGGCGATCTTCGCCGGGCTCGGACTCGACCCGGTGCTCAACATGTTCACCTGGATCAGCCAGGTCGGCACGCTCGGCGTCCTCGGCATGATGACCGTGACCTCGCTCGCGGTCATCGTCTTCTTCCGCAAGAAACACATCGGCGCGCCGGCGCTGTCGACCGTGATCCTGCCCGCCTTGTCAGGGCTCATCATGGCCGCACTGTTCGTCTACATCTTCCTGCATTTCGGCGACCTCACCGGCACCACCGGTGGCGTGCTCGGGATAATCCTGCCGGCATTGATCCCGGCCGCCGCCGTGGTGGGATACTTGTTGGCGATGCGGTTGGAGAAGGCCGATCCAGTCCGCTTCGCCAATATGGGAGTAAACCAGATTTAGGAAACGATGGACGGAATCGAATTCCGTTCGGACGACCGTGGCAGCGCGAAATAATCGCGCTGCCACCATCCGTCTGAATGACACCCCGTGCGAGACGTCCTCAGCCAAGCGTGGCTTCGACTGCTGAATCGGGGCCAGCCTGGACTGCGTATCACCCTGAGCCGTTCTGGCGCCGGGATGTCCACCACGAATAGGCCACACATGCGAGTGCTGCGGTCAGCAGGATAGCCAGCACCGCCGGGCCGACGCGATCGTCCGGCAAGCCGAAAAGAGGCAGCGACACGGTGAGCAGCCCGGCCGCCCGAAAGACGAGGCCGCCGAAACGGTGAGTTCTCGTCCAGACGTCCCGATCCGCAAGAGTCCAGGGTGTTCTGATACCGAACCATCGGTTGGGCTGCAGGAGCGGCATTCGAGCACCGACGACGATCATGATCACGCCGAGGATGATCGGCATCAGCCGAAGGCGGTTCGTCTGGAATCCAAGCGCCGAAGCAATCGAGAAGGCCTGCAGTAGGATGAGCAGCAAAAGGCCGATGAGCCACGCATGGTCCGGCGCAAGACTTCTTGCGGGTTCGCCGGGTGCCTGCCTGTTCTCGACCTGCCGCCCCGGCCACAGGCGCAGAACCATCCACAGCACGGCGAGCAGCACCGGCGCACCAAGCAATGCGACCCAGCGGCCCGCAAAGACGTCCGCTTCGCCCGACGCCGACCAGTGAACCGCAATGCGTGCATCCGGCGACGTGAAGAGTGCCGCGACGATGCCGCTCAATACCATCACAATGAGCGCAATCAGCCTTCGGTGAATGAGAGGTCTCCCTGTTCGACCATTTGCCAGTTCAGGCGGCCGGTTCGCAGCGCCGCGTCCGCTCGCGTTACCGCGAAGGAATGCTGCCCCGAATCGGCGCCAGGATCAACGGCATGGCCAAACACGGCCTCGCATTCGATGTGAGCCCAATGTAAACCCTTTCTTAACTCACATTAGCAACGGTTAAATAACGTACTTTTCTTGCCTGAAAACTGGCGATAGGGTAGTAATCTTTAAGTTTCCGCCGCGAATTTGGAAACAATATTACGCTGACAAACTGACGATTGTCACATTCTAGAGGCATGGCCAACGCGCTCAGCGTAGGGGGAACCTATGGTGTCGCCTTATGCAGATTTCATAAAGAAGCTCCACAGGGACAAAGCGTTCCGGCAGGCATTCGCCGATGATCCGCGCGGCATTCTTCGCGCGAGCGGGCTCGATCCAGACCTCCTTGACCTGCCTTCCAAGATCGATTTCGACGCGCTGGAACGGCGTATCGACGCGCAAATTTCCTCCGCTCCGCCGGATGCGGCCACACTGAGGCATGCGTCGGCACAGGAACTGTGGGACAGGTTCAATTTCATCCGCGTCAACTATGATCTTGCGTCGCCGTCGATCCCAGCGACGAGCATCATCTACGGTACGACGGCAACCACCTCCGTCATATCCCTTGTTACGGCGCAGGGCAGCGCAGCCCGCACGGATGTGGAGTTGGCGCGTCTCGGCCGGTTGCGCAAATTGACCCGGCTGCCAGCAAGTGCCCTCAGTTTTGCGGTGAGCGGACCGGACGGGAGATCACTGCACGGCCTCGGCATCGAAGCGATCAAGGCGCTGGTCGACCGCCTGCGCTGAGCGGCCCCACGCCCGCAAGCATGCGAAATACAAGGAGCTTGTCATGGGAACCGAAGCGGCGAGTTTCATCAACCGGTTGCGCAAGGACAAGGACTTTCGCCACCGCTTTGTCCAATCGCCCAAGGACGTTTTGTCCGAAGAGGGGCTGAACCCCGACGTGCTGGCGCTTCCCGACCGCATCGACGAGCGGGATCTGCTGAAGAAACTCGAACACGTGTTTTCGGGGCGAGAGTGGCAAGACGAGTTCGCACGGGCCAAGCCGGAGACGTTGACGGTAGGGGAGTTGTGGGAGCGGTTCGGCGTGATCGGCTGGAAGGGTTCGGCAGCCGGGGGTGGCAAACCCGGGATCGACGTGTCGGTTGCCTCGGCGGTAGTCATCTACGGCGTCTCCGTGGTGACGTCCTCATCTACGCAGGTGGCGGCAGCCGGATCATTGGCCATGACATCGGTCGAGCAGTTGAGGTCACTGCGCGAACTGGCTCGCTTTCCCAAGGAGAAGCTCAGCTTCTCCATCGTCGGGCCGGATGGCGTTGCCATCGAGGGCGTGAACGCCGACATGCTCGCCGCCTTTCTCGCACGTGTGAAGTGATGGTGCGCCCCAATGCTTGACGTCTACGATGGTGATCCGACGAAGACGGTGCGCTGGTGGTCCGGCCCGTCCGAGCCACCACGCGTCTGCGTCTGGGAAATCACGCTGAAGTGCGATCTCGGATGCCGGCATTGCGGTTCGCGGGCTGGCGCTGAACGCCCTGGTGAGCTGACGCTCGAGGAGGCCCTCGACACCGTGAAGCAGCTTGCGGCGCTTGGCGTTCGCGAGGTCACGCTCATCGGCGGCGAGGCCTATTTGCGGGATGACTGGGTCGATATCGCCAGCGCAGTCACCAAGGCCGGAATGGCCTGCACCATGGTGACGGGCGGCTATCGCTTTGATGATTTCCGAATCCAGGAAGCGCTCGCGGCCGGCATCAGGCGGATCGGCGTGTCGATAGACGGCATCGGCGCGACGCACGACCACCTTCGCGGCCGCATCGGCAGCTACGAAGCAGCACTCGACGCAGCGAGACGGATCATGGCCACTGGCCGGATCGGCCTCAGCGTCAACACCCAGATCAACCGGCTTAGCCTGCCGGAATTGCCGGCGCTTGCCGACCTGTTGGTCGAGATCGGCGCGAGCGCCTGGCAAGTGCAACTGACGGTCGCGCTCGGCCGCGCGGCAGACCGCCCGGACCTTCTGCTGCAGCCCTACGATATGCTCAACGTGATGCCGCTGCTGGCAAGGCTCAAGCGGACGGTGCTGGAGCCGGGCGGCGTCCAGCTCTTCCCTGGCAACAACATCGGCTATTTCGGTCCGCACGAGCCCTATCTGCGCTACGGCGGCGCCGACGGGCATACATGGAGCGGTTGCCTCGCGGGTCAGGCTGCGCTGGGCCTTGAAGCCGATGGCACATTGAAGGGCTGTCCCTCCTTGCCGAGCGCCGACTATGGTGCGGGCTCGGTGCGCACCAGCTCTATCGAGGACATGTGGCGGTCGAGTGAGCGTATACGCGGCCTCGGCGCCAGGACGCGCTCCGATCTGTGGGGTTTCTGCGCCACCTGCGAACACGCCGATCGCTGCAAGGCCGGCTGCACATGGACGGCACATGCGCTGTTCGGGCGCCCCGGGAACAACCCGTTCTGCCACCACCGGGCACTGACGCTCGCGGGCCAGGGCCTGCGCGAGCGGATCCGTCTGGTCGAGCGTGCCCCCGGCGTGCCGTTCGACTACGGCCGCTTCGAGATCATCGAGGAGCCGCTGGATGGCGAGGAAGGCGATCAAGGCGGGCTCGAGGAGCTTGCCGCGCTCGCGACGCTCTTGGGCGCGGCCGGCAGCGGTGTCTGGTCGAACGCCGGGCTGCGGGCGGCGACGGCAAAGACGGCGCAGCCCCGTCACCGGGAGGCCGCGCCATGAATGCGATCGGCACAGACGTTCAACGTCCGCTCGAACTGGGAATCATGTTCACGCACCGTTGCCCGATCGCCTGCCGCCATTGCGGCATCCTTTCCGGCCCGGACAATTTCGACAGCATGGCCATGGAATTGGCGGAGCGCTGCATCACCGAGGCAGCCTCACTCGATCCCAGGCCGTCGACGATCGTCTTCACCGGCGGCGAGCCGATGATGTACCCGCACCACCTGGAGCGCCTGCTTGGCGTGGCCAACCAGCTGGGATTTGCGACACGGGTGATCACCAACGGTTTTTGGGGCCGCAATCAAGCCACCGGCCGGCGCCTTCTCTACCGGCTGCAGCTCGCCGGGCTTGATTCCCTCAATTTCAGTGCCGACAAATTTCACCTGGAATTCCTTCCGGCCGAGGTATTCCGTCGCGCAATCGAGATCGCCTGGGAAGCAGGCTTTCCAGTCATCGTCAACACGGTCCTCAATATGCCGGGCGATCCTGTCGCCCTGTTCTCGCAACTTTACGGCATCCCCACCGGGAAGATCCGCCTCTTCGACGAGGACGAGTTCATCAGGCAGGTGGCTACGGATACAGTGCCACCCGAATTGAGCCAGATGGTGAACCTCTCGTTTGGCAGGCTTGTCGGCCTCGGACGCGCCGCCGAATACCCCGAAGAGCACTACCGCTCGGATCTCGCCACCTACACGTACACGCCTTGCCAAGAAGTGGTGAACCGACCGGTCATCTACCCCGACGGCAGTTTTCAGGCGTGCTGCTGCGCCGGCGGCAAGATCGCGAGCTTCACGGTCGGCAACGTGCGTGAGCGTTCGCTCGCGGACCTGTTTGACGAGATGCAAACGCGGACGCATTTCCGGTTCATAAATCAGTTCGGTCCGCGCGCACTGCATGAGGCGATTGCGGAAATGAGCCCAGATCGCTCCTCCGACCCTGACGGCTACGCCTCGATTTGCGACGTCTGCGTCGCGGCCACGAAAGGCTTGTGCGCGAAGGAAGTCGACGCGCGCCTCGATCATTGGCTGCTCAAGCGATTTCTCGAGAAGGATGAAATCTCGGCCGCGAGCGAACCGAAGCGGTCGGAGCTGGCGGAGCGTGACGAGGAAGGCGTGATCGCGGCCGGCTTTTTCGACACCGGCCGGCGACTGCCTGGCGCGCCGGAAGATATGAAAATTTCAACTGGATCGCTTGAAAATGTAATATGAGTAACATATAATAAAAAAATCTTGAAAAGTGCTGAAACCTGTGCTGATATTTAGTCGGTGCGGCATTTATATTTGTATACACAACAGATATATCTCGAATCTCTTAGTCGGTATTTCTTAGTGCGGGTGTAATTCTGTGGCCACGACGGATTTTCGGAGCATCGGTGGTTATATCGATGCGGCAGGAGCGGCGTCCCATGAGTATGCTTTCTCCAGTTGACCAAGCGACGTCGTCGACCGTCGCGTGCTGTCTTGAGCTGGAAATACGCGACGAAGACGGACGGCTTCCGCAAGGAAACATGTTCCCGGTACTGACCCATCTCGACAGCGGACGCACATGGCGCATCCTTCGCTACGCCCGCGCCTTCGACGGTTTGCTGTTCAGGGCTTTGCCGCCCGGCAAGTTCAGACTGCATGTTGCGAGCCCGTGGCACGAAACGGTGGAGATGGAGATCATGCTTGCCGCGGGTGGGCGCGAGCGGATCAATCTGCAACTGAAAAGAAAGCCGGGGCGCCAACCGCTGATCATCGATATCGGGGCCGACGAGGATACGCTAATCCCTGCCCGCCATTCGGTCTCTCGGCTCGTATCCTGTCTCCTTAGCGATCGCGCCGTCCTCAATGCGGTCGAGGCGCCGCTCGATGCGTTGGATGCGATCGAAAAAAGCGAGCGGCACCATGTCCGGCGGCTGCTTTGCATAGGATTTCCCACCCCGCGCCGACCGCTTGCCCAGCGGCTGTTCTGGAGCATTGTCGACCGGCGCTGCCGTCTTGAGGCATTGCTCGCCACGGTGTTCGCCAATGAGGCGGTCACCGAAATGCTGAATTGTGAACCAGCTCAGGTGGCGGATGAAGCGCGGACGGCAGTCGACGGACTGGACCGCCTGGATATCGCCGACGCGTTGATGATGCTGGCGCTCTACAGCGCGCCATGGAAGGCGGTGATGTCCGAGGTTTGCCGCACCCAGGCCGGAATTCGCGACGTGCTGATTCCGGCCGGCCTTGCCCACATGCTGCAGCCCGATGCAAACCCGGCAATTCCGACGCGGCCGAGCGCGCGCGGGCGCTGGGCCGGCGAGCCGTCCGACCAGACCGTGCTCGAGGCAGGTCCGCTGATAGCGCGCATCGCCCTGGTGATAGCTGGCGCGTCCGAGGCACAGCCGGCCTATTTCGCAATGTTCGACCCGGTCATCAGACAAATGCGGGAGGGCAACGCATGAACGCCGGCAGGAAACCAACCACGCTGACCTTGCTGACGTCCTACCAATGCACGGCGGCCTGCGAGAACTGCTGCTTCGCGTCGCATCCCGGGATCGCGGAGAAACTGCCGTTGTGGCGCATGCTCGATGCCATTGAGCAGGCGGCTGAGATGCCGTCGATGAGGCTTGTGGTCTTCTCCGGCGGGGAATGCTTCATGCTGGAAGATGAGCTTGTCGTGGCGGTTGCGCGCTGCACCGAGCGAGGGCTCGCCAGCCGGTGTGTCACCAACGGCTATTGGGCGAAGTCGGTGCAAGCCGCGCACGCACGCCTCGAGCCGCTCTACAGGGCTGGCCTGCGTGAAATCAACTTGAGCACCGGCGACCACCATCAGCAGTTCGTACCGGTCGAGCGCATCGCCTATGGCGCAGCCGCAGCGATCAGGCTCGGCATGAATGCCGTCGTCGTGGTGGAACGCGAAATGGACCGGACTTTTCATGCCCAGGGACTGCTCTCTCACCCGGAGATGGCAGCGATCCGCGACCATCCCAACCTCATTGTGTTCGACAGTCCCTGGATGGCGATGGAGGATCGCGATTCCGTGCGGCATGGCCCCGCCAGCCTGACCAACCACCTGAACATTCACCGCCGCGCCCCGTGTGAAAGCGTGCTGGACACGATGGTGGTCAATCCGCGCGGCGAGGTCGGCGCCTGCTGCGGTTTGACGCGCGAACAGATTCCCGAAATGCAGATCGGATCGCTTGAAGAGGCTACGCTCGTGGAACTCGCCGAGGCCGCCGGCAATGATTTCCTGAAGATATGGCTCGCGGTAGAGGGGCCGGAGCACATACTCGCCTGGGCTTCCACGATCGATCCACGCATCGACTGGGAGAACCGTTTCAATCATCACTGTGACGCATGCCGCGCGCTCTATGACGATGCATTGGTGCGCGACGTGCTTGCCCACCATTGGCGCGAGCGGCGCGACGACGTCCTTTACCGTTATCGGCTGGCTCATCAAAAACCCGAGGCAGAATGGCCGGACCAGTCCACCCGGCATACGCCAATCGCCTCATCCCGGCAGGAGGCCATAGACCATGCATGATAGCGATCTCATCAGAAAACTCGTCAGCGATAACCCTCCGGAAAAAGTCAGGAACCTGTCAGAAAGACTTGCGTCCGACCCGAGCCTGCTCGAGAAATTCGTCGACAAACCGTCAGCGGTGCTGAAGGATCACGGCCTTGCGGTGAGTGGCGATATCAAGCTCGGCGACCGTGAAAAGGCGATGATCCGGATGTTCTCCGATCCTCGCGTCATCGAATTGTACAACAGCGGCAAGATCGACGACCTGCGCGCCCACATCACGGACAAGTACAGGGAAATCGTGATCACCAATCCCGGCGACACCCACGCAGTGGCGGTCGCGGACTTCGACGTGGCTATCGAGGTCGAGGTCGTCGCCGTTGCGGTGGCCGTCGCGGCGATCGTTGTGGCGGGCGCAGCCGACAGGTTTTCCAAGCTGGCAACGATCGAGGCCGAGGCGGGAATTCTCAGCGCCAAGGTGGCGGCGCTCGAGGCTCGGGTCAATCTTGTCGACAAGCTCGATGCGAAGGTCACCCGTCTCGAGCAGCGCATTCGCTGACGCGGCATCACCGGGTGAACGCCCATAGCGTTCACCCCCGTGTCTTCGTCCGTGTGGACACCGGAGGGCTGGTATGCGGCAAAGGGAACTGTTGCGGGAATTTGTGACGGCACCTCCACCGGTCGGGCTGGCCCGGCTGCGCGACGACATCGCTGCCGATCGCAGAGTGCTCGACAGTTTCTGCGATCATCCCGGAACATTGTTGCGGACCTATGGCGTGGACGCCGACCAGACGATTGCGCTTGGCGACCGCGAGAAGGCGATCATCCGGCTGTTCTTCGACCCTCAGGTGGTCGAGCTGCATAGCCGCGGGGAACTCGACCGGCTGCGCGAGTACATCCTTGCGCATCATCCTGAAGTCGGCATCGCCAACCCGACCGATCTCGCCGGGGCGTTTGCCTATGTCGACGTCGACGTGGCGATCATTGCCGAAGCCGTGGCAGTGGCGGTTGCGGTGACGGCGATCGCCGTCACCGGTTCCTTCAAGTCTGGAAGCACGGTTGGCAAGGCGATCGAGCCTCTCGCCGCGCGCATTTCGGTTCTGGAGAGCCGGTTGGCGAGCCTGTCGCGGCTGGAAGTCCGCCTCGCCGAACTGGATCGGCGAACACAGCAAGCCTCGGAGGCCGCCAATGCGAAAGGCCGCTAATTCGAAAGTGCTGCTGTGCGTGATGCCGTTCCTGCCGATCGAAAGGCCGGCGCTGGGCGTAAGCCTGTTTGCCGCGCGTCTGCGACAGCAAGGCATTGCATGCGACGTATTCTACGCCAATCACCGCTTTGCCGACCGCATCGGCTTTCCGCTCTATCAGCGGATCGCGCAAAGCGCTCCGACGCACGACCTGCCGGGGGAATGGGTGTTCAGCCGCGCACTTTGGAGACACGACGCGCTACCCGACGAGGCCTTCGATAGATATGCCAGGACCACGCCGGGCGATTACTACCCCAACGCCTTCCTGGGCCAGATCCGCTATGCACGGGAGCAGGCTCCCCAGTACATCGACGCTCTGGCGGAAACGATCGACCTTCAAGACGTCGACATTGTCGGTTTCTCGAGCACCTTTCAGCAGAACCTCGCGAGCCTTGCCATGGCCAAGGCGCTCAAGGCGCGCGCGCCAAACCTGCATGTCGTGTTCGGCGGCGCCAATTGCGAGGGTGAGATGGGGCTTGAACTGCATCGCAGCTTCAGCTTCATCGATGCGGTCTGCCGCGGCGAGTCCGATACGAGTTTTCCGCAGTTGATCGAGGCCGTTCGCAAAGGTTCGGACATGTCAACCATTGGCGGCCTCGTCTATCGTGGCGCGGGAGGCGAAACCGTCGAGAGCCTCGTGCCACAAGCTGCGGTCCGCTACATGGACAGCCTCCCCTTCCCCGATCACAGCGATTTCCTCGCCGCGTTCGAGCGGTCCACGGCGCCGCAATTCATCGAACCGGAGCTAACCATCGAAACCTCGCGCGGATGCTGGTGGGGCGAAAAGCACCACTGCACCTTTTGCGGCCTCAACGGCCTCGGTATCGGCTACCGAGCAAAGTCGGCGGACCGCGCGCTGGCCGAGTTCCGCCATCTGCGGGACAGCACGGGGATTCATACCTTTTTCGCAACCGACAACATTGTCGACATGCGCTACTTCGCGACGGTGTTTCCGTCCCTGGTGGAGGACGGCACCAAGCTGCAGCTGTTCTACGAGACCAAGGCAAACCTCAAGAAGGACCAGATCGGGGTTCTCAGACGCCTGGGAACGACCTGGATGCAGCCCGGAATCGAGCACCTGAACACGCATGTGCTCAAGCTCATGGACAAGGGCATTCGCGGCATCCAGAATGTGCAGACCTTGAAATGGGTCCGCCAGCACAAGATGCTGGTCACCTGGAACGTTCTCTGCGGCTTTCCTGGGGAACGGCCGGAGGACTATGAGGAAGCCATCCGTTTCATGCGGTCGATACGTCACCTGACCCCGCCGTCGTCCTTCGCTGCGTTTCGGCTGGACCGATTCTCGCCGATGTTCGACCGGCCGGACGATTTCGGGCTTTCCGACATCAAGCCATACCCATCCTATGACCTTTGCTACCCGGGCGTTTCACCAGGTGCACGGGCGCGCATCGCCTATTTCTTCACCTACCGCGGGACCACCGACGCGCAGACGCTGGAGGGGATCAATCGCGCCTGGCGCGAGGCGCAGGACTGGAAGCAGGAGCACCGGCACGCCGCGCTGAGCGCTATCGTCGGCACCGATCTGGTTACCATCATCGACCTGCGGCCGGATCACCCGGTTCGCCCTTACATATTGGTCGGGGACGATCGGCTCGTCTATCTCGGCCTCGACAGCATTCAATCCATTGCTTCTCTCACCGCCAATTTGCGCGGCGTTGCGCCCGATCGCGCATGGGACGAGGAAACCGTGGCCAAAACGGTGCAAGGCTTCATCCAAAACGACCTCGTTCTCCAGGAGGACGATCTCTACCTTGCGCTGGCGATCCAAGTTGCCGCCGACACGAGCCAGGATGCCGAGCACGTGGATATGGCGGCGCCATCGATGCGCTTTGCCCGACAAGACGAAGCGGCGGTGACCTGAGCCGGTGCAATGAAGCCAATCGATTTGCCTCTCATGGAGGGTTTCCAAATTTTGCTTCGCGGCGAACTCTTCGTCGAACAGGCGCGGCGGCGGGTAGCGTCGACCGTCGACGAATATCACTGGACCACGCACGCCGAGAAGGTTGGCGGACCCAAGCCTGTTCAAGAAGCGGCAGTCATTGAAATCGGTGACGACGGCAAGGTTGCGACCTATTCGCTGTTTTCATCCGGCGCCGTGCTTCACCGCGCCGTTTTCGGTCAGAACCGTGCGCTCCTGACCTTGCGCGACGGCAACGAGCATGAGTTGGCGCTGACTGTCGCACCCGACCTCGTGCTTCAACAGAATTTACTTCTTCAGCTTTCGCGCTGTCTTGCCGCGCTCGATCGCGATGAAGGTCCGCGCAAACTTCACTACTTTTCACCCGAAGCGCTGGCAGTGCGCGACTTCGACGTCGCGCCCGCCGGAGCGCTGGACTGGGAGACGTCGATCGGCATACGGCTCAACATGAGCGCCAGTGGCGCCCTGGTCTCCGCCGTGGGAATGGACGAGAAGGGAACGCTTATCGGGCGGGCGGGCACGCCGGTGTTCCACGCGGCGCCGATTGAGACCCTTCGCGGCGCCGAGGAAAGCATCGAACCACCACCGCCTCCCCCTGGCATCGACCGCGAAGAAGTTACGATCGAAAGCGAGGATATCACGCTGCACAGCCTGTTCGTGCACGGACGCAAACCCGCCGGGCCTAGTCCGGCCTGCCTGTTCCTGAATGGATCGGGCTCCATCACCCGCTGGGGCGGTGCGCCCGGCATGCGCCTGAAGACACTCGAGACGATGGATGCGCTCGCGCAAGTCGGCGTAGCCAGCCTGGCGATAGATGCGCGCGGAGCAGGCAAAACCGGATTCGGCAAGGCCGACCGCCCCTTGGGCGCGACGCGGCTGGCCGATGCCGCCGCCGCCTGGCGCTGGCTCGCCGCGCGCGCCGACATCGATGCCCTGCATCTTTTCGCAGCCGGTCATAGCCTGGGCGCCCTTGTGATCCTGCAGCTGTTGTCGACCGACCCGGCCCTGGCGCCGGCCGGCCTGATCCTGCTTGCCCCCCCGGGCAGGCCGTTGCGCGATATCCTGATGGAACAGAATGCACGCGAGAGCGCACGCCTGCACGTGTCGGAAGAAGAGGCCGGCAAGCGAGACGCGGCACTACGGCAGTGGCTCGACCGGGAAGCAAGGACAGATGGCGCGGAACTGCGGCTCGGGGGCCTGAGACCGCTCACCGATCCGGCCGTTCTCGAAACCGATCCACGCGCAGCGGTTGGAGCCGTCCGCTGTCCGATGCTGATCTTGCACGGCGACAAAGACATTCAGACATCGGCAGACCGTGATGCCAAAGCGCTGCACCGCGCCGCCCGCAGCCACAATGTCCGCTCCACATACAAGGAAATCCACAACGCCGACCATCTATTCCGGCTCGAGCCCGAAATGTCGACGCCGGAGCGTTACCGCCAGGATCTGCCACCGAACCCGGAGTATCTCGCAGCCGTTGCTGGGTGGATTGCCGGACTTGCTGCCAGTGCACCCAAACCGCGACGTTGACGCCGATTGCGTCACGCTTTGCCAAATACATTCTGGCGATGCGTTCGACGATATATAGCAATTATCGGCACCTGACCTCGGTCATGGCGCTTATAGAAAACTTTTTGCAGTATTTCTTTCTATAACAATTTTATTTTAATAATACAGATTAAAATAAATCTGTTGACGATGGGCGTTGCAAACTTTAAGTTGCTTGTGCGGCGCAGATGCGAGCCGCTAGAGCGTAGTGAAGCCGTCCGATTTGGAGGCCGATCAGGAGTCTGTTTGTCTTGGAAGCGACAGACGAGACCGTTCGGCAACGCTACCTCCGACTAGTTTTTTCGGGAGGGCCGGCATGGTCCGACGTAGAAGTCGCGCGTCCGACGAAGTCGCTTCCAAGCGACGTTCTGCGCCTGAGCCGTCAGAGGGCCCACGATCGCGGGAGCTCGCCATGAGTGCTGAAAATGCCTATTCGAACTACTGCCTGAAAGGGTTTGAGGTGGCGCAGCAATATGCAGCGCGCGCGCAGGAACTCTACGGCCGCAGCCGCCAGCAGCTGGAAGAGGCCGAAGTCCCGGCCCGTGATCAACTCCAACAAATCATGGCCTCGTGGCAGCGGGCGTTGAGCGAGGCAGGCAACGGGGACGACGCGCAACAGCGCGCCGCGTCTGCTTGGCTCGATCACGCGCGCCAGTACGGGCAAGTGATGAGCAAGCATCAGAACAGCGTCGGGCAGACCATGAAGGACTTGGGCGAGCAGTTGGCGTCCGCATACGACGAAGCTCAGCAAAAGGCACGCGCGAATTTTTCGGACTACCTGGCCGACCTGCAGACACTGGCGAGCGGCAAATCCGACGAATGACATTGCTCTGTTTGGGGTCGGCATATGACGGCAATCCCCATATCCGGCAACATAAGTGCCGAACGTCGTTCGCTGCTCGGCAAATTGCTTGGCTCGGCCGGACTGCAGCCCCCCGCGTCAGATGATCCGCTACTGTCGCCCCGCAGTCACCCTGGCCCGGCAGCGCTTTCCTGGGCCCAGCAGCGCCTGTGGTTCATGCAGCGCCTCGCGCCGGCAAGCCCTTTCTACAATGTGCCTCTGAACTTGCCCTTGCGCGGCCCTCTCAACGTGGCGGCGCTCAAGCGCGCCCTTGATCACGTGGTTTCACGCCATGCCGCCCTGCGCACTGTGTTCACTGACATTGCAGGCGAGCCGATGCAGCAGGTGATGCCACCCGGCCCGGTGCCGATGCCGCTGCTCGACCTTATGCATCTTGAGCCGAAGGAGCGCGAGAAGGCTGCGCGCCGCGAGGCCGGCGAACAGGCGCGGCTGACGTTTGATCTGCGGCATGGGCCCATGGTGCACGCGCGTTTGCTGCGACTGTCGATGCACGAACACTGGCTCCTGCTGACCCTGCATCACATCGCCTGTGACGGCTGGTCCATGCAGATCCTGCTGCGCGAACTGGCTGCCGCCTATGGGGCCTTCGTCGCCAACCGGCCCTCCCCGCTGCAACCCCTGGCGATCCAGTATGCCGATTTCGCCGAATGGCAGCGCCAGTACTTCAGCGGCGAACGGCTGGAGACGGAGCTGTCCTATTGGCGCCGGCAGCTCGCCGATCTGCCGCAATTGGCGCTGGTGCCGGACCGACCGCGTCCGGACGAGCCGAGCTTCGAAGGTGATTTCGAGGAGCTGAGCATCGGGGCTCCTGTGCTCGTTTTGTTGAAACGGGTGGCAAGCGAAGAAGGCGCTACCCTGTTCATGGTGCTGTTGGCAGGTCTTGCCGCGTTGCTGCAACGCTACACCGGCGACGAGGACATCGCGATCGGCGCCCCGATCGCCAATCGTACGCGGCCCGAGGTCGAGGCGCTGATCGGTTTTTTCGTCAATACACTCGTGTTTCGCATCGACGTCAGCGGCAGACCGACCTTCCGCGAACTGGTGCGCCGTGTGCGGCAGACCGCGCTCGATGCCTACACACATCAGGACATGCCCTTCGAGAAATTGGTCGAAGCGCTTCAGCCCGAGCGCCAGCCTAATCGCAATCCGTTGTTTCAAATCGGGCTGGTGCTTCAGAACGCATGGAACATCGATAGCGGCAGTGCACTGCCGGCTCAGGATTCGGTGGTCTCCATCGAACGCGGAACCTCCATTTTCGATATCGCATTCCACCTGCATGAGCATGCCGGCGGGATTTCCGGAGGCATGGAATACAGCACCGCGTTATTCGATCCCGAGACGGCCGCGCGCATGGTCGGGCATTTCTGCTTCTTGCTGAACTCGGCGGCGGCAGACCCCGACCAGCCGATCGATACGATCGCGATGCTCGACGGGGACGAGCGGAACCGGTTCCGGCACGCGTCCGAGGGCAAAGCGGTCGCCTTCGACGAGACGCCGCTCTGCAAGCAATTCGAGCGCTTCGCAGCGAACGCACCTGAGCGTATCGCACTTGCCGGCCCCGCGGGCACCTTCACATATGGGGCGCTTGACCAGCAGGCTGAAGAACTCGCCGCCGGACTTGAGGAGGCCGGCGTTCGGCCAGGCGAACTGGTATTGCTGCTGCTCGATCGCTCCCCTGCGGCCGTGGTCGCGATACTCGCCGCGCTGAAGGCAGGCGCGGCGTTCGTGCCTCTCGATATCGATCTCCCGATCGAGCGCTTGCGCTATATTGCCGAGGACACCGGGGCGCGCCACGTCCTCACCGAGCCTGCGGCGTGGGGCCGTGTCGAGGGCGCGCTGTCGTTGCTCGAATGCCGGCCACTCTTCGTCAGCGCGATGGCGCGCGACGGCACCACGGCCCCGCGTTCAACTGAGCGCGCATCAGGTGATGTGGCCTACATCATCTACACATCAGGCTCGACGGGCCAGCCGAAGGGCGTGGTCATCGGGCAGCGTGGACTGGCCAATGTTCTGGCGGCCCAACGACGACTGCTCGATACGACGGCGGAAAGCCGTGTGCTGCAGTTCGCCTCGCTCAGCTTCGATGCCGCCGTATTCGAACTCGGCCTCGCCCTCGGCGTCGGCGCCACGCTGGTGATCCCGGGACCAGAGCAACGCATGCCCGGTCCCGGGCTCGCCCGGCTGATCGACGAGGCGCGCGTCACCCACGCGGTGTTGCCGCCTTCCGCGCTGTTTGCGTTCGATGCATCGGGGTTGCGAACTCTCACCACGCTGATGGTGGCAGGCGAAGCTTGTCCGGCCTCGATAGTGGCACAATGGGCGCCCGGCAGGCACTTCTTCAACCTGTACGGTCCCACGGAAACGACCATCTGGGCGACATGGGAGCGATGCGAGGATTTTTCGCGCGCGCCGACCATCGGCGTGCCGATCGACAATATGCTGGCCTTCGTCCTCGATGCGCACGGAGAGCCGGTGCCGATCGGCGTCCCAGGTGAGCTCTGCCTGGAAGGGATCGGACTGGCTCGGCAATATCTTGGCAGGCCGCAACTGACGGCCGAGCGGTTCGTCGAGCTGCGACTGGGCAATGGCCCTGTCGAACGAATCTATCGTACTGGCGACCGGGTGCGATTGCTTGCCGACGGGCGCATCGACTTCATCGGCCGCATCGATCGCCAGATCAAGCTTCGCGGTCACCGGATCGAACTCGGCGAAGTCGAGGCGGCATTGCAATCGCATCCCGAGATCGCCGAGGCGGCGGTCGCAGTGCGCGAGGTCGGCACTGGAGATGCGCGTCTTGTCGCATATGTGGTGCAGCGCGACGACCCATGCGTACCTGACGCGCAGTTCGAGAGCGCAGCTTCCGGCGAGCAGGTGGAACACTGGCACCGCATCTACGATGAAACCTACGGTACGATCGCGGAAGCTACCGACCCGGCATTCGTCATCGATGGCTGGAACAGCAGCTACACGGGCCTGCCGCTAGACGAGCGGACGATGCGAGAGTGGTTGGCAAGCACGGTTGAACGATTGAATTCGCTCGCAGCCGAGCAAGCCCTCGAAATTGGCTGCGGCACCGGTTTGCTGGCTTTTCGCCTGGCACCCAAGGCCCGGCGCTACGTGGCAACCGACATCTCGCAAGGCGCGCTTGACCATATGGCCAAGCATGCGGCCGGCACCGGGATCAAGGGTATCGAGTTCCGTCGTTGCGCTGCGCACGAGGTCGCGGCCCAATCGATGGATGCGGTGGACCTGGTGATCCTCAATTCGGTCGTGCAGTACTTCCCGAGCGAACGCTACCTGATCGACGTGATAGGCGCCGCGTTGTCAACGCTGGGTACCCGCGGCACCGTATTCATCGGTGATGTGCGGAGCCTGGCGCTGCTGGAGTGTTTCGCAGCCTCTGTGGAGTTGTACCGGGCCGAGTCCGACCTGCCGCTGGCCACCTTGCAGGAACGTGTGGCGCGCCGCCTGGGGTTGGAACAAGAGCTGGCGGTCGATTCCGAATTTTTCCTCGCGCTGGCAGCGGATTTCCCCGGCATCCGGGCCGTTGAAATCCTGGCCAAACCGTGCCGTGCCGATAATGAGCTGACGCTTTTCCGATATGACGTCATGCTCCATGTCGGCTGGTCGCCCGAGGTTGTGGAGGCGGGGGACACCTGTGACTGGGCGAGCGTGGGCAGCGCCGAAGCGCTGCTGCGGACGTTGCGGGCACTTGACGGGAAAACCCTGCTGGTCGCCGACATTCCAGGCCGAACCGTCGCGGCGGAGATGCACGCCGCCGCGGAGGTCATGGGCAGCGATGGATCGCGCTGCGTCGGTGATCTGCGCTCGAACGCAGGACAGTTGACCGTGCAGGGGCTTGACGCGGACCAGTTGCTCGCGTGCGCGACCGAAGCCGGCTGCAAGGTCGAGCTTCATGTTGCGGGACGCCACGCGACCGGTCACATCGACGCCGTGTTCAGTCCGCTCGCAATGAATCGGACGGGCCGCGGGCCAATCCCGAGGCGCACTCTTGGAGGCGGCGCCGCGCATCGCCGGCGCTGGACCAACAACCCGCTGCAATCCGCCTTCGCGCGAAAGATGGTACCGCAGGTCCGCGCCTTCCTTGCCCAGCGTTTGCCGGCCTACATGATCCCGGCGCGCTTCCTGCTGCTTGACGCGCTGCCCATGACGGTTAGCGGCAAGATCGACCGCCACCGCCTGCCGAAGATAGACGGCATGCGGCCTGAACTCGGAGCTGAGTACGTTGCCCCATCGACGGCTGCCGAATTGCGGCTCGCCGCCATCTGGGGCGAAATATTGCGGCTTGAGCAGGTAGGCATCAACGACAATTTCTTTGAGCTCGGCGGTGACTCCATCCTCGGCATCCAGGTCGTCAGCCGCGCGCGTGAGGCGGGGCTGTCGATCGAGCCGAACGACATCTTCGTCCACAAGACACTGGCCCTGCTCGCTCGCGCCGCGAAGCCGACCGAATCCGTTGAAGAGGACGTTGATGAAGAAGAGGACGTTGGGGGGTTCGCCCGTCATATCAAGGCGGAGGACCTGGTCACGTTGATGTCGCGCCTCAACCGTGGGCAGGGGGGCCAAGATTGAATACGAACAGCGTTGACGTTGAAGACTTCTGGCCACTGGCGCCGCTCCAGGCGGCGATGCTGGTCGCCAGTCTGCGTGCGCCGGAAAGCGGCGTCTTCATCCAGCAGGAGGTGATGTCGCTGCCGGAGCCCGTCGATGCGCACGCGTTCCAGGCGGCGTGGCACGAACTGCTTCGGCGCACGCCTGCACTGCGCACATCCTTCCACTGGCAAGACCTTGAGCAGCCGGTGCAAGTTGTTCACCGTCACGTCGCGCTGGCTTTCGAACAGCTCGACTGGCGACATCTCGACGCGGCCGCCTTCGAAGCTCAGCTGGCAGGGTACCTGGGGGACAGCCGCCGGGCGGGCTTCGTGCTCGATCGTCCACCGTTGATGCGGCTGGCGCTGATCCGCGGCCGTGCCGGACAAGTGAGATTTGTCTGGCAGTTTCATCACATCCTGCTCGACGGATGGAGTGCGCAACTGCTGGCAGCGGAGATGATCGAACATTATCGCGCGCTGGTCCGCAACGCGCCCTACCAGCCTCCGGTGCGACGCTCGCTACGCCACTACATCGACTGGCTGGCCACGCGCGACCTCGAAGCAGCGCGCGAATATTGGGCCGACGTGCTTCGTGGCTACGACGAGCCGGTGGAGATCGGCCTGCCGCGGCCCCCTGGCCGAGCGGCTCTTGCAGATGCAGACAACGAGGTCAGCGGCAACCTCGATGCAGGGGAATCGGAGCGGCTCAGGGCGTTCGCACGCCAGCACGGCCTGACGTTGAACACCGTACTGCAGGGTGCGTGGGCTTTGCTGCTCGGCCACTATACGGACCGCGACGATGTGGTTTTCGGTGCCGTCGTTTCCGGGCGACCGCCTGAGGTTCCTGGCATCGAGCAGATGATCGGTCTCTTCATCAACGCGGTCCCGGTGCGGGTGCGCGTGGATCCGCAGGCAGCACTGGTGCCATGGCTCAAGGATTTGCAGAGTGCGCAGGCACGCGGCTCGGCTTTCCACCACCTCGACAGCGCCGAACTGCAACGCTGCTGCGAGATCGCCCCTGATCGACCTCTGTTCGACACGCTGGTGGTGTTCGAGAATTTCCCGCAAGCGGCGGCCAAGCTCGAATCCACGACCGGCGGCGTCGACTTGGCGCGTGCCAATGTGCCGCTCAGCTTGCTCGCTGTTCCGGGTGATCGGCTGCAGCTCAAACTGCGGTTCGACCGTAGCCGTTTCCATGGCGATGACATGGGAGCTCTTATCAAGCATCTGCTCAACCTGCTGCGGGGCATATGCGCTGCGCCCTTTGCAACTCTGGCGACCTTTTCGCCGCTCTCCGATGCTGAACGCCGGCGGCTGATCGAAGAACCAAACGTCGGCGATGCCGATGCATGCGTGGATCTGGACCCGCTCGAATTGTTGCGGGGTCTGGCGCGCGACAAAGGCACGGCTCCGGCCTTCATCGCCGACGATCGTGTGCTCGACTTCGACACGTTGGAGCGCGCGTCGTCGCGGCTCGCACGACGGTTACGCGACCTGGGTGTGGATCGCGGCGTGCCGGTCGCCGTGTCTGCACCCCGATCGTTGGAGCAAGTTGTGGCCTTCTACGCCGTGCTGAAGGCGCACGGCGTCTATCTGCCGCTCGATCCGGGCTATCCCAGGCACCGCCTGGAACAGATGCTGGCGGACGCCAAGCCGGCCGTGCTGCTGGCAACCGGCCCAACGCCGCCGGACGGACCGGCAACCGTGATCGACATCGGCGACGTCCTCGAACCCTGCAGCGACGATGCGGCAAACGACGGACCGGTCTGTTGGCGGCGCGACGACCCCGCCTATATCGTCTTCACATCAGGCTCGACGGGCCGGCCGAAAGGAGTGCTGGTTCAATGGGGCCAGGTGTCGAACCGGCTCGCATGGATGTGGCAGGCCTATCCCTTCGCCGCCAACGAAATGGCCTGTCAGCGTACCGCGATCAACTTTGTCGATTCGCTGTGGGAGCTGTTGGGCGCCACGCTGCAAGGTGTGCCGACCACGATCGTTTCCGAGCAGATCGCAACGGATGCTTCCGCGTTGATCCGCCTGCTGGCATCGCGCGGCGTCACAAGGCTGTGGCTGGTGCCGTCGCTGCTTAAGATGATGCTCGAGGCGCAACCGGACCTCGGGCGGCACTTGCCGCACCTGCTGTTCTGGGTTTGCACCGGCGAGCCGCTCCCGGCAGACCTCTACCACCAGTTCCGACGACACCATGCGGAGGCGACGCTCTACAATCTTTACGGGACTTCGGAAATCTGGGACGCCACTTGGTTCGATCCCGATCAAGAGCCTCCCGTGCTGGGCGTCGTCCCGATCGGTCGACCGATCACCGGCGTGCGTGCCTATGTGCTCGACAGCAAGCTGCGCCCCGTTCCGCTTGATGTGGCGGGCGAGCTGTACATTGGCGGCGCAGGTGTCGCGCTTGGATATCTCGGGCCCACCGAACTGACGCGCGAGCGCTTTGTGGGCGACCCTTTTGCAGGCAGCAAGGCGGCACGAATGTATCGCACCGGGGACCTGGCCCGGGTGCAGCGCGACGGCTTGATTGTCTGCCTCGGCCGGCGCGACCAGCAGATCAAGTTGCGTGGCTTCCGGATCGAACCGGCTGAAGTCGAGGCGGTTCTTCGCCAAGCCCCCGAAGTCAGCGATGCCATGGTTGTGCTGCGGGAGGATCGCCTGGTTGCCTATGTCGCTGCGCCCGCATCAAGCTTCGATGCCCGGCGATTGTTGGCCGGGTTGCGGGAACGGCTTCCGCACGCGTTCCTGCCGGCAGTCATCGTGCGTTTCGACGCGCTGCCGCTGACGCCCAACGGCAAGCGCGACAGACTGGCGCTGCCGCCGCCGGGAGAGCTGCCGGATACTGGCGATGCCAATCCAGTGCTGCCATTTGAAAAGGAGGTCCAGGCGTGTTTCGCGCAGGTGCTGCAGCTGCATCTGGTGACGCTTGACGCAGACTTCTTCCTCGATCTCGGCGGGCATTCGCTGGCGGCCTTGCGCGTCAGTTCACGACTGTCACGCCAACTCGGAACCGATGTGCCGGCGGGAGCCGTGTTTGACCACCCATCTGTCCGCCAGCTTGCCGGTTGGATCGCGGAGCGCCAGGCCGCGACACCGGAAGCCAGCGACGACGAGCTGTTGGAGCTGTTGACGTCGCTGCCGGCGGCCGAGCGCGAGGCGCTGCTCGCCTCGCGAGAACCAGCTGAATCGAGAGGGGCGCCTTGAACAGTCTGCAAAACCGTATCACCGCAATGACCCCGGAGCAGAAGCGCTCGCTGCGCGAGCACCTCATTCGGGTTCGGCCGGCGCAGGAAATTCCCGTCCAGCCGCGCGACGGGCGCGACTTCCCGCTTTCACACTCGCAAGATCGCCTGTGGTTCCTCGACCAACTCGTTCCGGGCAATCCATTCTACAATATCTCGATTGCGCAGAGGCTGCCGTTTGTCCCGCTCCAGCGTTACCTGGAAAAGGCACTGTCGACGGTAGTCGCCCGCCATGAGGCGCTGCGCACCGTGTTCCCGCTCGTCCGAGGGCAGCCGGTGCAGCGCATTCTGCCTGCAACGACCATGCGATGCGAGATCGACGACCTCAGCTGCGAGCCGGATCCGGAGGCGCGCGCCGCGCAGATTGCCTCGGCTGCCAGCCAGCAGCCTTTCGACCTTGCCGAAGGCCCGCTTCTGCATTGTCGGCTGTTGGAGCTTTCTGCCGGTGAATCACTGCTGCTGCTCGTGATCCATCACATCGTCGCCGACGGATGGTCGCTGGAGAAATTGCTGGCCGAAATCGGCCAGGTCTATTCCGAGCTGTTGACCGGCCGGCTTCCGTCCCTGCCACCATTGCCGGTGCAGTATGCCGACTTTGCCGTCTGGCAACGCGAGGCAATGTCCGGTGAACGGATGGCTCAGCACCGCAAATACTGGGTGCAGCGGCTGGAGGGCATGCAGCAACTCGAGCTGCCCACGGACCATCCTCGTCCCGCCCGGCCAAGTTATCGCGGGGCGCGCGCACCGATCACCATCGACGCAGCCGCAACCGCGGCCGCCGAAGCACTGGCGCGCCGCCTGCACACCACACGCTTCACCGTGCTGTTTGCCGCTTTTGCCGCGCTGCTGCACCGGCTCGCGGGACAGGACGAGGTGACCATCGGCACTCCGATGGCGGCGCGTCCCTATTCCGAGCTCGAAGACGTCGTCGGCTTTTTTGCCAACACCGTGGTTTTGCGGCTGGATTTCAGCGGCAGCTGCAGCTTCGAGGAAGCGGTGGAGCGTACGCATGCGCGGCTGCGTGAGGCGCAGAACCACCAGGACCTGCCCTTCTCCATGGTGGTGGCGGCCCTTGCGCCCGAACAGGATCTGTCGCGCAACCCGCTGTTTCAAGTTTCGTTCCAGGTGCTCTCTTCCAGCCAGGTGCGCAGGACGATCACGGATGCCGCGCCGGCGTTCAACTTCGCGCGTGGCACTTCTGCCTTCGACCTTACCCTGCAGCTTACCGAAACGGCATCGTGCCTGATCGGCGAACTGGAATACGCTACCGATCTCTTTCAGCAGGCGAGCGCCGAACGACTGGTGGAGCGCTTCCTGCGACTACTTTGCGCGGCACTGGCCGATCCCGAAGCGTCGGTGGCGGATCTGCCGCTGATGGATGCCGCCGAACTGCGTCAGTTGGAAGCCTGGTCGCGAGGCCCTGTGATGCCGTCGGCCGAAACCGACCTGTGCGGGCTGTTCGAAGCACAAGCGCGTCTGAGCCCGGACGCAGTCGCCTGCCAGGCACCCGACGGACGCCTCAGTTATGCGGAGCTCGACGGCGGCGCCAACAGTCTCGCTCATCAACTCATCGCACACGGCGTGGAGCCCGGCGATTGCGTCGGGGTCGCGATCGAGCCGTGCACGTACCTGCCGATGGCACTGCTCGCCGTGCTCAAGGCCGGCGCTGCCTATGTGCCTCTGGGGTCTGAATTGCCAGTTCAGCGCGCCCGCGATATGCTCGTCGATGCAGGGGCGACGGTGCTTCTTGTCTCCAAGGGCACGGAATCCGACTTGCAAACGGGGCTCACCTCGATCGCGGTGGATCGCGAACCACCGCAATCCGGCGTAACGCCCCCGAAGGTGCGGCGCGACGCCGAGAGCCCGGCCTACATATTGTTCACTTCCGGTTCCACCGGACGGCCCAAGGGCGTCTCGGTGCCGCATCGTGCATTGCTCAACTACCTCCGCTGGTGCATGAGCGTCTATCCGGTGAACGATGGCGAAGGGGCACCGCTGTGCACTTCGATCACCGCCGACATGTCGGTCACCACGCTTTTCGTGCCGCTCTTGTGCGGCAAGACCGTGTTCTTGCTGCCAGCCGGGGGCGGCCTCGAAGCGCTCGAGGAAGCGCTTCACTCGGGCCGGCGCTACAGCTTTGTCAAATTGACCCCAAGCCACCTCGAAGGTTTGCGCCAGCTTGCGGCAGGGCGGGCGCCCGCCTGCGCAACCGGCTGTTTCATCGTTGGGGGCGAAGCCTTGCACGGCGAGACGCTGGAGCCCTGGCGCACGCACATGCCGGGATTGCTGATCGTCAATGAGTACGGGCCAACAGAAACCACGGTTGGTTGCTGCGCGCATTTTCTGCGCGCCGGCGACATTCGACCGGGCCCGGTGCCGATTGGCCGTCCAATCGCCCTCACGCGGTTGAATGTGTGTAACGGGTCCGGTGCGCCGGTCCCGGTCGGGGTGGTTGGCGAACTGCGAATTGGCGGCGCCGGCGTTGCGCTGGGCTATGTCGGTCAGGCCGGTCTCACCGCGGAGCGTTTCGTACGCGGACCGGACGGAGCCCTGGTCTACCGTTCAGGAGACCGAGTGCGGCACCGTCGTGATGGCACGCTCGAATACCTCGGCCGCGCCGACAATCAGATCAAGTTGCGTGGCCACCGTGTCGAGCCAGATGAGGTGGAGGCTGCATTGCGCACACACCCGGCGGTGGCCGAAGCGGCCGTGGTGCTGCATCACGCCGGGCCGGGTGATGACCGGCTGCATGCGGCATTGCTGCTTGCGCCGGGGTGCGACCTCGATCAGGCCGACTTGACCGGGACTTTTCGCAACCATCTCCAGGATAAACTGCCGCCGTTCATGATCCCGAGCGCCTTCAAGGTCGTCGAAGAGATCCCGCTCACCGCCAATGGCAAGGCAGACCGCGATCGTATCGCCGGGATGCTTGCCGGCGCCGCCCCGAGGCAGCGGCGGCACGCGACTCCGCAAACCGCCCTTGAAACATTGCTCGTCAGGTGCTTCTGCGACGTGTTGAAGGTCCCGGAAGCCGGCGCGACCGACGATTTCTTTGCCGATCTCGGAGGCCACTCGCTATTGGCTACGCGACTGGTTTCGCAACTGCGAGAGCTGCTGCAGATCGAGATTCCGCTGCGTCGAGTGTTCGAGGCCCGATGCGCACGCGAGCTTGCACGCGCGATTGCCCCTGACGATTCGGCGCGGCAGCGGTTGGAAGCGGCCGCAGCCATCGTGCTCCAGGTGCTTGAAATGAGCGATGCCGATGTACGCCAACAATTGCATGAGCAAGGAGATGGCGCATGCGTGTGATGCTAGATGTGTTCTCCGGTCGTCCCAACCCGACATGGCAGGTGCCGCCGGCTTTGGCCCAACATTTCAGGCAGCTGATGTCGCGCCAGGGAGGGCCGGCTTCTGCCACCCCGATGCCGGCGCTTGGCTATCGCGGCCTGCTTGTCGGGAGTGGTCCGGAAGACGCCGACGCGCCCGCAGCCTTTTATGTCGGCGTGCCACCGCCTGCGACAGTGGAGACCAGGGAGGAGCTCGTCTCCGCACGACGGGCGCCGCTGCCGGATGACGAGCGCGAGGCCGTTTTGGCGCTGTTGGAAAGCGCCCGACCGATCGTTGCGCGTACAGTGATCGATGAAGCAGCGCGCTGCGTCGAATGGCGGGGCGACGGGGTGGCACCACGTGCTGGCCGCAGCGCCGCGCTACGCGCCAGCCACGCGGACGCGGCCACAGCTGCCGAACAGCCGGAGGTCGGCCCGCCCTGTGAGCCGATCCTCGCCGCTTATAGCCCCTGGTTCTGGAACACAGCTTCCGTGCGCCTTCGCAACAATTGCTACAATTATGCCAGCAACTATGTTTCCAATTTCGTGGCGCAGCCCGGACGCAGGGTTGGCCGCCAGTATGACGAGTTCAGCTGCGAGGCGGTTGCGCGAGCTGCAATCGCCGATGGGTTCAGGGCCAACTGCGACGGCCCGGCGCGGCTGGCGGCGCTGGCTGTTTGGCCGGGACACGATTTCCATTGGTACCGCTCGCATGGCGCCTTCTGGGCCCACAAGCTGGGCATCTACAGTGCCCGCAATGTCGACAACCAGGGCCGCGTCATTGCCGGCGCACTGACGCCGGCGACGTGCGACCGCGGCCCCTACACACAATTTTGCAGCTATCTATTCGTACCGCCGGGAGTGGAGGTCTTGTAGTGCGCGTGGTGTTGGACATGTTCTCTGGAAGGCCGAATCCTACGTTCGGGCTGGCACCCAATGAGGCCGCGGAACTGGCCGCCCGGGCGCGGGCGTTGTCGGTTCCAAGCGTCGCGCCGCCCGGGCCTCAGGCGGGCTGGCGCGGGTTCGTCGTCCTGGGCGACGGCCTGCCCGGTTCTGAACCGATCTTACTGCGGGTCAAGGAGAAGGTGGTCGAGATGCAAGGTGGCGCCTGGCAGGACAGCACCGGTATCGAGGCGTTGCTTGAGACGTCTGCGCGACGTCATGGCTATGGCGCGTTACTGGATGAAGCGCGCAAACGGACCAACTCTGGAGCTGTATCATGAACCCGGAGCAACAATCGCCTTGGCAATGGACCCATGACGGTCCCCAACTCGACTTCGCCCGCGCTTTCGCACGCTTTCGCGGCGTCCTCGAATCCGCCTGGACATCGCCAGAGGATGGCGCGGCCGTTGCCGAGACCTTCGCCCGCTGCGCCGAGGCGATGCAGGAGCCGCTCCAGGCCCCCGAGGCGGCGGAACGCATAGCTCAGTCATTTGCCACCTATCACGAGGCGCTGCGTGCGGCGACACTGACGCCGGAAGCGCGAAGGATGGTGCGGGAGGCACTGCACGAATACGTGGCCGACCTCATCAAGGCTTGGGCTGCGGTCCCGCCTGACAATTTGGCGGCTGCGGATCTTGTGGCGATCGCGCAAAGCATGAGCTGGATCGCCAATGTGGCGGTCGACATCGAAAATGCCTGAGCCGCCGGACGTCGGCAAGGTCGACTTGTGGCTGCTCGACGTGCGGCCGTGCATTGCGGCAGAAGCCGATGCGCTGGAGCTGCTCGACGATGAAGAACGCGGGCGCGCGGTGCGGCTGCGTTGCCCCCGGGCGCGGGCACAATTCGTGCGCACGCGAGCGGGATTGCGTCGCATCCTGGCGAGTTACCTGGCGGTGCAGCCACAGTCCGTCCCCTTTGCGTATGGCGCTCACGGCAAGCCTCGGTTGCCATGCGAACGGTTGCGCTTCAATGTTTCGCATGCGGGTGGGGCGGCGCTTCTCGCATTTGCATCTGAGTGCGAGGTCGGCGTCGATCTGGAACGCATCGAGACCATCGATGCCGCCGAAATCCTGACGACATGGGCATCGCCACGCGACTATGCCGCCTGGAGAGCCTCCTCCCCCGGCGACCGCCTGGCCGCCCTCTACCGCGGCTGGGTGCGCAAGGAGGCGATACTCAAGGCGTGGGGTTGCGGATTTTCCGTGGCGCCTCAAGAGCTTGACGTACCCATGAGTGCGAGGGCCGGGGAACATATCGTCGTCGGTGCGGCCTTGCACCGTCCCAACTGCCGAGTTCTCGATGTGCCGGTAGGCAGTTCCTGGACTGCGGCGCTCGCAGTCGAAGGCGGGGCACCTTGTACGGCCTCGTTCATGGTCCAGCGTGCGTAAGACCGACCCGGCTGTCTCGAAAGATGCCAAGCAATTTGGTTCTGGAGAACAGCTTTCCTTGACGGGAGCGGCTAAGCCACCAATGTACGAGGGGGCCCTCTTGTCTGCAGGAACTTTTGCATATGACCGCCTCGATCTACGATATTCCGTTCAGCCGCGCCGACGGCTCTACCACAAGCCTTCGTGCATATGCCGACAGCGTCCTGCTGATCGTCAACGTCGCCTCCAAATGCGGCTACACCAAGCAGTATGATGGCCTGGAGGCGCTTTACGCATCGTATCGCGAGCGTGGCCTGGTGGTGCTCGGCTTTCCGGCCAATGACTTCGCCGGCCAGGAACCGGGCACCGACGCCGAAATCCAGGAATTCTGCCGGCTGACCTATGGTGTCGAATTCCCTGTGTTCGCCAAGATCGTAGTCAAGGGACCACAGAAGCATCCGCTCTATCGAGCGTTGATCGAGGCGCTGCCGAAGGCTGTCTTCCAACCGGGTAGCACGCTGGCGGCCCGGATGGCGGGGAAAGGTGCCGCGCCCGGACCCGACGAGGTGAGTTGGAACTTCGAGAAGTTTCTGGTCGACCGCAAGGGGATCGTTGTCGCCCGCTTTGGCTCCGAAACCGAGCCGCAGGACGAGGCGATCGTCGGCCCTCTCCGCAAGCTCCTGGCGGTGTGACGCAAGATACAGCCTGCTGGTGCGGCCCTTCCATGGCTGCGTGCTGCAAGGTTCTTGGCACCGCTGCGTTGCAGCTTCAGTGGTAAAGCCAGCCATCTAACCCGAGGAGAGTAGGCCATGGATCTGCAACTGGACGGAAAACGCGCCCTGGTCACCGGCGGCAGCAAGGGAATTGGTCGTGCCATCGCCCGGCAATTGGCCCTGGAAGGCGTCGATCTCGTCATCGCCGCACGCAACGTTGCCGATGTGGACATTGCCGCGCGCGAACTGGCTGCCGAGACCGGACGCAAGATCGTCGGACTGACCGTCGACACGCAGGACGACAGCTCGGTCAGAGCGCTGGTGGCCGCAACGGTCGCGGCGCTCGGCGGCCTCGACATTCTGGTCAACGCCGCGGCCAAACCGGGCGGGCAGGCGCCGCCGCCGAAACTGGCCGAGATCACCGACGACCTGTTCTGGGATGACGTGAATGTCAAGGTGATGGGCTATCTTCGCATGGCGCGCGAGGCTGCTCCTCACATGGCTGCCGCGGGCTGGGGCCGAATTATCAACATAAGCGGCCTCGCAGCGCGCCAGACCGGCTCGATCATCGGCTCGATCCGCAATGTTGCCGTCTCTGCCCTGACCAAGAACCTTGCCGACGAATTGGGCCCCAAGGGGATCAACGTGACGGTGGTCCATCCTGGCCTGACCCGCACCGAAAAGACCGCTCCCCTGGTCGCCGCCCGCGCGGCTTCGGCAGGCGTTTCGCCCGAGGAGATCGAACAGCGTCTTGCCGCCAATGTCACCATCGGTCGCCTCGTCGATATGGCCGAGATCGCCGACGTCGTTGCATTCCTCGCTTCGCCGCGAAGCGTTGCCATCAACGGCGACGCGATCGCATGCGGCGGCGGGGTCAAGGGGCCGATACACTATTAGCCGGCAACGGCCGGCGGCTGTTGCAGTCGGCTAATTGTGCATCAAAAATTCTCCACCCAAGGCCGCAATTCAATCTCCCACGTCCAGGCGCTTCGATGCTGCTGATGGATCGCGAGATAGGCTTCGGCGATCGCGCCCGGCGAAAGCCAACGGTCGGGCGGGGTCGAGTCTGGCGACCGCCCCGGGTCGCTGGATGCTATGCCGCCATCGATGACGAAATGCGCCACATGGATGTTCTTTGGCGCAAGCTCGCGCGCCATCGACTGCGCCAGCCCACGCAGACCAAACTTCGGCATTGCGAAACCGGCGGAATTGGCAAAGCCCTTGACGCTGGCCGTGGCTCCCGTGAACAGGATCGATCCGGCGCCCGCGGCCTGCAACCGACGTGCTGCTTGCTGACCGAACAGAAAGCCGCCATAGGCACCCACGAGCAGTGCTCTTTTCACCTCCTCCGGATCGAGATCGGCAATGCCGCCGCGCACGCGGCCGGCCGCATTGAAGATCGCCAGCGAGAGCGGGCCGACGCCATCCACCGCACGGAACAGGTTTTCCACCGATGCCGGGTCCGACACGTCGGTTGAGATCACCTCGGCCCCGGTCTCGGTGGCAAGCGCGTCGAGCTTCGCAACATTGCGCGCCGCCAGCACCAGCTTGAATCCTTGGCTGCTGAATACCCTCGCCAACGAGGCGCCAAGGCCGGACCCCACGCCTGCGATAACGGCAACTTTGCTTGTCATGGTTCTCTCCGACGTTGCGCCTTTGTGATGGGGATAAGCCCTCAGTCAGGCAGATGAATAGCTCGCTGGTTGTAAAGGATCTTTCGGATGTGGGACTGTTCCTCCGGGGTAAGCTTGCTCTGGTCGGTTGACAGGTCCGCGCCCACCGCCAGGCCACGCTGCACGCCCGGGCGCGCGCCGACCTCCTCGAACCAGCGTTTGAAATGCCTGAACTCATTGATGTCCTGGCCCTGTGCCTGCCAGTTGACGGTCCAGGGATAGCTGATGATATCGGCGATGGTGAAGTCTTCACCTGCAAGGTAGCGGCGATCGCGAAGTCGCATATTGAGGACGCCGTAGAGCCGGTTTGCTTCGTCGGTGAAGCGGCGTAGCGCATAGGACTGGTCGCCTTCCCTGTCGCCCAGCCTGCGGAAATGACCCGCTTCGCCCAGCTTCGGCCCCTGGTTGGCCATCTGCCATATCACCCACTGCGCGACATCGTACTTGGTGCGCAGGTCCTGCGGCCAGAGCTTGCCGGTCTTCTCCGCAAGATAGAACAGGATCGCGCCGGACTCGAACACGCCGACGGGCGCGCCGCCGTCTTTCGGTTCGGTATCGACGATGGCCGGCATGCGGTGGTTGGGGTTGAGCTTTAGGTATTCAGGCGTGAACTGGTCACCATGTGAGATGTCCACAGGCTTCAGTGCGTAAGGCGTGCCTGTCTCTTCCAGGAAGATCGAGATTTTTTTGCCGTTGGGCGTCGGCCAGTAATAGAGATCGATCATGCTGCGTCCTGCCTGCACTGTTGGGGAAGCGGCATCAGCTTCGCGCCATTCGCTCATGAAGCAAGCTAGACGAAATCGGGTTCCGGTTCACGAAGCGACGATCTACGGATGCACGATTTTGAGGAAAAATTGTCTGTACGAGGACGGAGGCTGAGCAAGCGTCAGGACGCGCTTGACCGTGGCCCGCGGGCAGCTACGGCACCAGCGCCGCCTACGCCGGAATAAACACCGTCAGCCTGATGCCGGATAATGGACAAATTGCTTACGTTAGTCGTGCTCGCGTGGTGCGCGGCGTGGCCAGGAGCAGGCTTGTTTCGCTGCCCGTTATGCCGGCAATCAATCGGATGCGCCGTAGCACAGCATCGAAATCTGTCAGTGATGCCGTCCCGAGTTCGACCACCAGATCCCACCGGCCATTGGTGGTGTGGATGGTCGAGACTTCCGGGAAGCCGCCCAGCGCCCGGACCACGCGGTCGGCGGCATGGCCCTCGATCTCGATGAGCATGATACCGCGGATGCGCTGATCGACGGCGTCGGCGCGCAGCACCACCGTGTACCCGATGATGTCGCCGGACCGTTCCAGGCGCTCCATACGCGCCCTGACCGTGGCGCGCGAGACGCCGAGATCGACGGCGAGATCCGACACGCTGCGCCGCGCGTCATGCCGCAGCAAGGTTACGAGCCGTTCGTCCAGTGAATCCACCAGCTTACCATTTTGACCAGTTCTGCTGCCAATACGATAAACAATGCATTTCGAATTGCCAATTCTACCTGTTCATATCGCCGGCTCGCCATGGTTCTCTCGCGGCATTCGAACTTGGCCGTGGGAAAAACAATGCGTTGCAAAATCGTCGGGGCACCGGTGCAGGACGGCGCTGGCAGAATGGGCTGCGAAATGGGGCCGAGCGCCCTGAGGACCGCCGGACTTGTTGAAGTGCTGTCCGGCCTCGGCCACGCTGTCGAGGATATGGGCGCCGTACAGGCGATGCCGGCGAGACGCATTTCGCATGGCAATCTGGCGCTGAAGGCCCTGCCCGAAATATCGGCGTGGACATCCGCCATTGCCGCGGCCGCCTACGCGGCGAGCGAGGACGCCATGCCGATCTTTCTCGGCGGCGACCACTCGATCTCGGCCGGGACCGTGTCGGGTCTCGCCCGCCGCGCCGCTGAGACCGGGCGGCCGCTGTTCGTGCTGTGGCTCGACGCGCACCCGGACTTCCACACGCTCGACACCACCGCCAGCGGTAATCTGCACGGCGTTCCGCTCGCTTACGCCAGCGGCCAGCCGGGTTTCCACGGCTATTTTCCGGATCTACCAGCAGCGGTCGATCCCATGCGTATCTGCACAATGGGCCTGCGCAGTGTCGACCCGGCCGAGCGCAGCGCGCTCAACCAGGCGGGCGTGACCGTGCACGACATGCGCGCCATCGACGAGCATGGCATCGCGCCGCTGCTGCGCGCCTTCCTGGCGCGGGTGTCTGATGAAAACGGGCTGCTGCATGTCAGTCTCGACGTTGATTTCCTCGACCCGTCGATCGCGCCCGCAGTCGGCACCACGGTTCCGGGAGGCGCGACGTTCCGTGAGGCGCATCTGGTGATGGAGATGCTGTCCGACAGCGGCCTCGTCTCCAGCCTGGACCTGGTCGAGTTGAATCCTTTTCTGGACGAGCGTGGCCGCACCGCGACGCTGATGGTCGACCTGACCGCGAGCCTGATGGGCCGCCGCATCATGGACCGGCCGACCCGCAGCCATTCCGGGAGCTTTTGATCATGACCACGGCAAAGCTGAACATCGTCCCCTTCGTCAGCGTCGACCGCATGATGAAGCTGGTGAATGTCATCGGTGTCGAGCGCTTCCTGACCGAACTCGCTGGCTACATCGAGGAAGACTTCCGTCGCTGGGACCTGTTCGACAAGACGCCGCGCATCGCCTCGCACAGCCATGACGGCGTCATCGAGTTGATGCCGACAAGCGATGGTCGCCTCTATGGCTTCAAATATGTCAACGGCCATCCGAAGAACATGCGCCAGGGTCTGCAGACGGTCACGGCCTTCGGCGTACTCGCCGATGTCGGCAGCGGCTATCCGATGCTGCTCACGGAAATGACCATCCTGACTGCCCTGCGCACCGCCGCCACGTCCGCTGTCGCGGCCAAGTATCTGGCACCGAGCGGCGCGCGCACCATGGCCATCATCGGCAATGGCGCGCAGTCGGAATTCCAGGCGATCGCCTTCAAGGCGCTGACCGGCGTCGACCGGCTGAGGCTGTACGACATCGACCGGTCCGCCTCGCGCAAATGCGCCAAGAACCTGGCTGGGATGGGATTTGACATCACCATCTGCGAAACCGGACAGGAGGCGGTCGAAGGTGCCGGGATCATCACGACCGTTACCGCAGACAAGCAGTGCGCCACCATTCTCACCGACAACATGGTCGGCTCCGGCGTCCACATCAACGCCGTCGGCGGCGACTGCCCCGGCAAGACCGAACTGCACAGGGACATCCTGCTGCGCTCGGACATCTTCGTCGAGTTCCCGCCCCAGACACGCATCGAGGGCGAGATCCAGCAGCTGAATCCCGACCATCCGGTGACCGAGCTCTGGCAAGTGATTGCCGCCAAGACCCAAGGCCGCCGAGACGCCAAGCAGATCACGCTGTTCGATTCCGTCGGCTTCGCAATCGAAGATTTTTCGGCGCTGCGCTATGTGCGTGACCAGCTGCAAGCGACTGGCCTCTATGAGGAGCTCGACCTGCTGGCCGATCCGGACGAACCGCGAGATCTGTTCGGCATGCTGCTGCGGGCCGCCATGCAGCCGGCAGCATAACGGGGCTCGTCCCGAGAACAGCCGGTCTTTGCCTTACCAGCCGAGCCAGATTTCCTCTTACGTTTGAACATAAGTTTAGACGTTCAGGGAACTGGATCGAAGGCACGAAAGACAATTCTTTACGATCCGTTAACCGCGTCGATACTTTGGCGCAAATTTCCGTTACGGAAGCCAAAAACCAGGTGCATTGGTCGCCAATCCGTTTTAGTTTACATTCTATAAATGCGTTATTCGGCGAAGTTGACTTTGAGTTAGCTACACTTTTTGTGGCCGATCCTCGCTGTAACGATCCAATACAAAATTGATCTTGCAAAGATATTGCCTGTAAAGAGCGATGAGGCTGCCCCTTCGGTGGCCGGGGGGCTTTCGTGCATTTTCTTCTGCTCGCCTTGCTGAAGAGATACGTCTTCAATCCAGCGATCGTCTTGGCAGCCCTCCTTGTCTACGGCGAAGGAATTAACCTTGCCGCAGCTCAGCAAATGTGCGGCCAGGCGCTGTCACAGTGCGACCTGCAGACCGACTCCGCATGCCTCGAGCGCACATATGCGTGCGGCGAATATGATACCGTTATCCAGTCGCTCTTCGTCGAGCGGTTCGAACCGACGCCCGACCAGAAATACTTCGTCGGCGCATCGTTTTACGGCCGCCACATCCGCGAGCGCGCCGCCGGCGTGCAGTGCGAGATGGTGAAGTTCGCGCGCGAATACCTGACCGACTACCTGTCCGGCGTCGAGGCCGAGTTCACCACCAGCGGCTCGTTCGGCACGATGCGACAGATGGATCAAATCTATCATGCCGCGCAGATGCTGACCGACCTCGGCGACGTCACCGGCTGCCCGGAATCGGCGCTGACACGCGCCACCGTCGAGGACATCGCCCGTAGCGAGGCCGTGCGCTATGCACGCTCGGTGTTCCTGCAGCCGCCGCCGGAAGCTCGTTCCTCGTTCGACACGCTGCAATTGGCGCTGAGAAGCTTCGTCAGTCGGGCGTCCGATCTCGAGACGGGCATCGCCCTGCGCCGCGTCGAGATCAAGTCGGCCGAAACGCACCTGAAGGCGATCCGCGTCATTTTCGCTGATATCTTCGGACCGGTGACCGGGGCGGGCGCGACGCTGGTCGCCAACACCTCGATCCTCGACGGCCTGGCTGCGAAGACGACGCAGATGTTGCGCTCGGTCGAAGTGTCGGAGGGAGAATTCAAGCGGGCACTGGGCAACGTCACGCCAGAGCAATACGCCAATCTCAATCGCAACACGGTCGCCAGCGCCGAGGATTTTCTCAAGGTCTCCGCCTTCCACATCAACATGATCGGGGTGCTGCTGCCGACCGATCCGGCAAAGCCCTTCTGGCGGCTGGACGCCGAGGTTCATGCCGACAACGCCGCCCAAGGCGCATTCAACGATCTCGCCAAGGTAAAGGCGGACTGGAAGGCGCACGGCGCGGCCACCGGCATCTGCGCCCAGGCAGGCGCTGCCGACAGGGTGTGGTACTGCCGATGACAACCCTCCGAGCCATCGCGTTGTCCGTGATTGTCAGTTGCGTCCTGGCCGGCGCGGCCAGCGCCGGATCGATCCTGGAGCGGGCTTACACATCGGAGAAACTCGACGGTTTCTGGAACGCGACGCTCTCCAACGCAACGCCCGAGGCCACCCGGTTCAGCCTACTTGCGCCCGGTCCTGCCGCCGTCGAACCAAGCCACGAGGCGACGCAGCCAGATTTCGGCTTGCCCTTCACCGGCGAGGTGGTCGGCGAGGCGTCGGGTTCCTCTGGCGGCAGCCGCAGCGTCGGTTTCCCGATCATCCCGCTTTCGGCCGATGACGCCTCGGTGCTGATGCGAAGGCTCGCATGGTCAGAGATCTACCTCAGCCGCTACCGCTTCTTCGCCCCAATCTCGACCGATAGCGCCGAAGAGCTCGCCGCGCTCGTCGGCCGACAATACGCCGCCGCCGTCGAGGCCTATCTGATTACCGGGCGGCTTTACTTCTCCGGGGCCGACTTGCCGGAGAAATGCCGGCACCTGACGCGGATGAACGAGATCAATGCCGGGCCTTTGTCGGGCGCCAGTCTGGATTCGTTGCCAGCGGCCTGGCGTCCGCTGTTCCCGATCGTCGAGGCGGTGCGTGCACGGCTTGGTTCGGACGCGCTGGCGAAACTGGTCTGTTCGGTCAAGCCGGTACGCGGGCGCGCCGAGACGACCGGCCTGATCGAGACGCGGGTGCGCGCGCAGATCGTCAAGGCGGTCAGAACGAAGGTCGACGACACGCTCAACCTGATGAACGCCGCTTCGACCGAATACCAGTCGCTGGTCAACGAGATGGACGTGTCGATCAAGTCGGCCGAGGTGATGGAGCTGGAGCGTGTGCTCGGCAACGCACAGGCCAACATGGTGCTCGTCAAGGAGGATCAGCTGAAGGCAGCAGAGACGATCGCCACGCTGCAGGCCGTCGACCTCTCCAGCCTCAACCAGCCGGAATCGCTGAAGGAGTTCGAAGACGGCAAGGCAAGGATGACGCAGATCGTCGGGCAGATCGAAGGCGTCATGACGGCTCTCTCCGGCCTCGCGCACGTCGTCGACGATCCGGCGATCACCGCCGAGCTTTCTTCCTGCGCAGGATTGGCCGGAGCGTATTCGAGGCTCGACCTCACGCTCGACACTGGCGCGCTGACCGCGACGATCAACGGCCCTTACGAGGACTGCATCAACCATGCCCGGGCGGTGGTCGGGCGGTTCCAGAATCCATCGCTTTCCAAGGCGCAGATGGCCGAACTCGCCCGGCACGTGCGCCAGATTTCCGAGGTCTTTCTGTCGACGGGGCAACCATGAGACGGTTCTTCCTGCTTTGCGGACTGGTCGCCAGCATCGTTTTCGGCGCTGCGGGAATGGCGCGCGGGCAGGACTGCATGGCGCTCGACGTCGACGCGGCGGCCGGCCATGCCGGCCAACTGACGACGCTGCTCAAGATCGCCAATTTCCGCGCCGACGTGAAATACATGGGTGAAGTCGCCACCGAACTCGAACAGTTCCTGACGACCTGCGGCGACGAGACGACCGGACGACTGGCGATCGTGTGCGATTTCGACTGCCACCTGCAACTTGGACGCTATCGCCTGTTCCTCGCCGCCGACATGCCCTTCCTGTCGTCGGCGAGCGGCGTCAGCCGCAACGATACGCCCGTCTCGCCGCAAGCGGCGCAGGAATTCGGCCGGCAAGGCATCGAGATCGTCGACCGGGGTCTTCGCATTCTGGCCCGACAACAAGGCGGTGACCAGGGCACCGCGGCGGGAGCAGATGCGAGTTACCGCACCTTCGTGCGGCAGCTGACGGCGCTGTCCTCGCTGAAGATCCAGCTGCTGATGAACACCGGCGACGTTTGGTACCAGACCGTCTCGGAGGCACGCGTCAAGGCGCTCGACTTCCTTGTCAACGATACGCTGGGCGCCGTCGGAGGCGCTGGCCTCGACAGCCAACCCAACCTCTCCAAGGCCTACACCAATTACGAGGCCGCGATGTGGGTGCTGGTCGAGACGCAGATGGATATTCCGGGCGAGTCCACCTACGACGACCTGCGCGCCGACCTGCTGCTGCAGCAGAGCGACCTCGATGCGCGCATGGACAGCGTGCGCAAGGGCTTCCTCTTCCTCAACATCGACCCGATGCAGTTCACGACGATCCCGTTCGAGGACCTGCAGGAGGCCCTGGCCGAGAGCGAGCAGCGGTTGACCGAGGTCGAGCGCAATGTCGAGGCGCTGGTCGAGCGGTGGTACGCCAACAAGGAAGGCGAAGCGACGCGCGCGCTCGACGAGGAGCGGACGATCCGCAGCCAGGAAGTCAACCTTATCGCCCACAAGATCGGCAAGCTGGAGCACGAGGCGCAGACCTTCGCCACCACTGTCCAGCAAGAGATCAACGCGGTCGACGCCGAGAAGGACACGTTCGGCTATCGCCAGCAGATCAGATCGCTGGAGATCGAGCTCGGTACCAAGATAGCCGAGTTCGAAAACCAGCGCCGCCAGATCAATGACAGGCAGGAACTCGACCTCATCGTCCTCTCCAAGGAGGCAGAGGTCGAGCGGCGCAACGAACTGCGCTGGCTGCTGAACTGGGAAATGACGCAGATGAACCTCGATCTGCAGATTTCCTCGCTCGAGAGCCAGATCACCGAGTATGCCCGCCAGACCGAGCGCAACGCCAACCAGCTCGAACAGGCGGTTCGCCAGCGGCAGATCCTTCAAACCCAGATCGCCAACAACCAGGGCGCGATCGCCCGCGCCAACGACACAATCACCGAACTGCAACTGCGCCAGACCGACCTCTATCAGCGCCGCCGGGCCGTCGACCGCGAGCAGCTTTGCGGCATCGAGAATCAACTCGCCCTGATCGGAGATACGGCCGACCATCCGTTCACGCCGCTGCTCGCGGGCGAACAGGCATGCCAGACCGTGACGCCGGCCTTCACGCGCAACCAATACGTTGCCCAGATGTGCGGGCCGGACGGTCAGTCGGGCCTCAGGGCCCAGCTCTTGAACTCGCAGACACAAGCGAAAGCGTTCCTGATGAAGTGCGTCATCGGCAGCGCCGACTTCGCCGATGTCGAGCCGCTGATCGCCGACCAGCAGATGATCACATCGAACATCCCGCTGCCGCAGGAACTTGCGAACGTCGATTGCGGTTCTTTTTCCCAGACGGAAACGGACTTCGCCAAGAAACTCTACGAAGCCGAGAGGGACCTCTATGCGAAGAGGAAGGCGGACCTCGAGGAGGCGCGTGACCAGGTCGACGGCCAGTTGTCGGAAGTGATCGCCTGGTTCGTCGCGTTCAACGGCACCACACAGGCCGCGCAGGTCATCCTGACTTCGGTGCAAGGTGCATACTCGATCGGCGCCGCGGTGCCCGAAATCATCACCTGCGCCTGCGGTTTGGGCAGCGGCGTCGCGACTGTCGTGGACGTCGCCAAACCGATCAGGGCGGCCTTGGAAGCGGCCCAATCCATTCTGTCGACGATCATCACCACCGGCCAGATCACTCAGGCGAATATTAATGAAATCAACGCGCTGAAACAGCGCCTCACGCAGCTCCGCCAGGCGATTGGCCAACTCGATCTCGACAAGGCGCTCAAAGCAAGGGCGCTGGTCGACACGCATTTCCAATTGGCCGGCCGGTTGGCGCAAGGGGCGCAGGAGATCAAGGAATTGGCGCTACAGGGCTCGATGGCGGCGGTTGACTGCCAGAGCCAGGATCTCAGCATCGACGAGCAGGTGGCGCGGCTCAAGTCCGACCACGAACGCATCCTCGCCGGGCTCGACCTTCAGGCGCGCGAGAACGACATGCTGAGTTTCCAGATTACGGACCAGCAGCGCACGATCGACCGGCTGACCAACGAGATCGCGATCCTCAATCTCGAACTCGACAAGCTGTCCCTGTCGGAAGCCCAGCTCAACCAGGACAATGCACGTGTCGCCGAACTGGTCGCGGCAACCAACGGCCGCATCGACCGCGTCCGCGCCGCGCAGACGACAGTGACAGGCCTCGCCGAGGAATCAAATGCCTCGACCAACCTGATCAACGAACTGCGCGACCGGCAGAAGGACAAGATGCTGGCGCTGAACGATGCCGAACTCGCCTTCGTCGAGCAGCGCATCACGCAGTCGCGTGGCAACACCGAGGGACTCGTCGCGGGACTGAACCAGGCCAAGGATCTTGGTCTGAAGAGCCGCGCGCTGCAGGACAGCATCCTGAAGTTCCAGAGCAACGTTCAGGCCGAGGTGACAAAGCAGCAGGAGGACATGACCAAGCTCGTCACCCAGATCGACGATCCGGCGACGCGCAAGAATCTGTTCATCGCGACCCAGGACACCATCGCCGACCTGATGAAGGGCATTCCCGAATATCTGGTGACCAAGCGGCGCGTGCTCGAGACCGCCAACCGGCTGATGCACCTGATGCGGCGCCGCTTTGAAGTGGTGCAGGCCTTCACCGGCGACGCGGCGACAGTGCCCGCGGTCTATGTGCGCAACGCAACCCAGCTCCAGGCGATGATCGACGACATCGTTGCCAAGCGCTTCTTCGACGAGCGGCAGATCAACATCGATGTCGCCCAGATCGTCGTGCCCGCCAATTCAGGTTTCGCCCGCAAGCTGGCGCTCGACGAGAATGTCGAGTTCGAGGTTTCCCCTTTCGCGTCGACCGACGCGCTGATGAAGGCAAACGGCTATTTCGCGCTGTGGGCGCCCAACAAATTCCGCGAGCGCAAGAACCTGACCCTGATCGATGTCTTCGCCGGCACCGACTACCAGTGCACGGGGGCGCAGTGGAACCGCTTCGCCCTGCAACACCGCGGCAGCGGCTTCATCTTCAAGCCGCTGACCAAGGGGTCGAGCGAGGTCCGCGCAGACATTTCGGTCGGGCCGGAGCGCGTCGCGTTGCAGACCTTCTTCAACCAGGCCGACAGTGGCGACGAGATCAGCCGGATCATCCGCTACTGGGTGCAGGATCGCTACCAGGCGCGCAAATTCCCGCGCGCGCCCGGACCATCGAACGACACCAGCCTGATCCTGCCTTATCTCGGCGCGCCGCTGATCGGCTCCTACCGGCTGTCGCTGCAGCCGAGCGACTGCCCGTTCGACGGCGCCGTGTTCACCCTCTATTTCATCTTCGCGAGCGCGCCATGAGAGCCGTCGTCGCCACAGCAGCGCTCGGTCTGGCGCTCAGCGCGACGGGAGCGGCCGCGCGCGACCTCTTCGTCGACAATCTCGCCGGCTATACGATCGAATCGCGCGTTCTCGACGCTCCCAACTGCGAGGGGCCGGCCATTCCGGACGGCACGCTGAAGACCTTCGAGCAAGGCCTCTGCGTCTTCCACCGCCCGGCCCGCAGTCCGAGCGACAGCGAACGTGCGGCGAACCTGATGCGGGAGGCGCAGACACGCGGACTGCCGCCCGTCCACCAGCAACTCGCCGGGCTGATTTCAGGCTTGGCGACCTGCGCCGAGGCTACGCGTCACCTCGACGCCTACCGGGCTTCCGGCAACCAGAACCGGATGGAGCAGACGCTGTTCTGCCGCGACCGGCGGCACAGCCAGGCCGACCTGAACGCGATCGAATGGAACCATGCGCTGTTCGAATATGCCGACGGGCTCGCTTCGAACCGAACGCTCGACCAGAGGCTGGCCGAGATGAGCGCCTGCCAGGCCGGGCCCTTGAGCGCCGATTTCGACGCCCAGTGCGGCCTGATCTCCAATCTGTCCGACACCGAGATCGATGCCTTCGCCGACGGGGCCGCCGGCAAAGTCATCGAGAGCTACTTCGCCAGCGTCGAGAGCCCGATCACCGCGATGTTTTCGCGCAAGCTGAAACGAGCCGAGGGCCTGGTGCAGAGTTCGCGCGCCGGCATCGATGACATCAAGGCGGGCGCCGACACAGTGAACAAGGAATACGCCGCATTGAACCAGGTCTACGAAGCGGCGCGCGACACAAAGATGGGGCCGATCTACAACGCCTACCGCGAGGCGATCCTGAGGGCGACCTCGATCCTCGACGAGTTCGACCGGTGGAAGGGCGGGCTGTTCATAACCTCGGAAAACATCAACCTGATGCCGAAGATCACCGAACGATCGGGCGAGATCGCGGGCGAGAAGACGCGCGTCGACGGCCTCGCCTTCGAGGCCAAGGCGAGCGCGCTGGTCGGTGACATCAAGCGCATCATCAATGCCGACACCGAGAACCGCGCCGCGGTCGCCGCCTTCTGCCGCATCTATTTCTGCGAACTGACCAACCGCCGCGCGATGGCCGACGTCATCCGGACCTGCCGTCGGCCGGCGCTTGCCAACAACCCGCTGTGTGTCGGCCAGAACGGGCAGATCACCAATGGAACTCTTACGGTCGATTTCCAAGGGCCGCATTCGATCACGGTCAAGGCGCTGTGCCAGTCAGCCGGCCTCGATCCTTTGATGACCGAGGTCAATATGGACCCCGCCCGCGCCGCAAGCTGCTTGAGCGAATTGAGATGAGACAGGCGGTCGTGTTGCTCACCCTGGTTCTCGCGGGCACGTCAGTGGCCCGCGCCGAGCCGCAGCTTGCCGCTTTCGTCACCGACCAGAACAACGACGTCTATGTCGCGCTTTTCGACGGCAAGGCGGTGGAACTTGCCGGCTGCTCCAGCCCGGGCCAGGCGAAAAGGTTGCTGCACCTGGCTGACACCGCGCTAGTCTCGGAGGCGACGCTCGCCAAGCTTCAAACTGAAAACAGTTTTGGGACGCAGCCGCGGCTGCCATGCCCCGGGACGGCATTCAATATCGACTGGCCGGCGACGACCGCGATCTGGGCCGATGTCGAAGCATCCGGCAACTACTATCTGCCTTCCCCCTCGGGCACCGGCTATTTCGCCGTGCCCACTGCCTGCGCCGAGATCAAGGCGGCACTTGCCATCCGCGAGCGGCTGCAACTGCCGGGCGTGCTCCAGGGTTTCGCCGCACCGCCCGACGTCGGGACACCGTTCGTACTCGATTGCGGGCGCGGCGATCTCGGCGGTCCATCGGACATAGCGGCGGCGAGCGTGGCCCGTTGGAGCCTGCACCGGTTCGAAACCTTCCTCAGCGCCGAAAGCATCGGAGACACGGTCTATGTCGTGCGCTACACGCCGCCAGGCGAAGGCGCGCAGCCCTCCTACCTGCCGATTGCGCGCCTGGACGGCAAGGCGACGCGCGACGTCATCGCCGATGTGGCCGCAGCGGAAGCGGCGGAGACGAAGCTGCGGGCATTCTTCGGCATCGCCGAGGCCGAGGGGGTAACCCTGCTCGGCGCCGACGCTGTGGCGGCGCTTCGTTCGGCGCCCTTCGTTGACCTGTGTCTGTCGAATTGCGATGGCTATCAGCGCGAGCACGCGGCCTTCGCGCAGCCCGGCATCGACCTCGGCCTGTCGCCGCTGTCCGCTGGCCTGTCCATCACCTCGCTCGACCCCCTCGGCAATACGCGGCTGGACTGGACCTTCGCGGAAGGGCGCACGCTGTCCTTCACGGGCTGCCCGCTTCTGACATCGGCGCTCGGCCTGTCCGCACCCGGCATTGGCGACTGGATGGGCGAGACAGATCGCGCGCTGACCGCCACTCCGCCGCCGGGTACCGGCTTCGACTGTCGGGGGTCGGCCAGCGATACCTGCGTTCGCCGCGTCAATGATGGCGGTACGCTGACGATGGCGCAATTCTCATCCGAGGGCGATTGCGCCGGGCGGACGAATCTCAGGCTCGAACTGCCCGCATCGCTCAAGACGCCGCAGACGCTGATCCTGAAGGGATTGCCGTTCAAGACGGTGCACATGGCGCCGGCCCCCGGCGTCGCCCGCACGCGGCTCGTCGGCACCGCCAACCGGGTGCCGGCCGGCACGTCCTCATGCATCCTGTCCGCGACCGGGGTGATCATCGTCGCGGACGGGTTGCCTCGGCTCGAACTCGAGCGGATCGATCTGGCGCGGGCGGCCGATCAAACGACCGATGAGGTCGTCGCCGTGATCGCCCAAAACGGCGCGGTCGCGCTCGACGATGTGACCATCGGCACCGTGGCGGACGGACTGTCACCGATGGCGCGCGGCGCGTCGCTGTGCCTGGCCGACCTTTATGCGCGAGGGCTCAGAGTTGAAGCAGACATGCTGGCGATCCAGGGCGTTCGGGCCCGGCTGCTGATCTCGGCCCAGGCGCCGGTCCGCTCCACCCTCGTGCGCGCGCGTTTCGGCGCGGTGCTCACTTCCGACAGCCTGATGCGGATGGACTTCACCGACATCGCCGCAGCCAATCCGCTGGTGTTGCGCGGGGCGGTCGTGGCGGGTCGCTCGGACGGGCTGGCGCCGACGGCAGCCGGCCTTGCGGTCGGCTCCGCTATCCAGCTCGAGCGCGGTTCGTCGGCGAATTTCACCACCTCGACGGTGTCCGGCTTCCGCTGCGCGGTCAGTTTCGCCGACAGCGCCTCCAGCGCCAGTTTCCTGCTGCCGGGCAACGACATCGCACACGACAATACCAGCCGGGCCTGCGGGCCGGGCCGCTTCAGCCTCGTCGAATAGAGCGGAAGGAGGATTGGCAGATGAACCGTATCGCCCGATCGCTGCTCCACCTGCTGGCGCTGCTCGCGGTGATCCATGCCGGTCCGGCCCGGGCCGAGGAACCAAAGGTCGTCCTGTTGGAAGACCCGACGCTGAACGCCACGCGCTTGCACTATCCGCTGCTCATCTCCGAAGGTCGCGGCTACCGCATCCGCTGCAACGACCAGGCAGACGAGGAAGCGGTGATCCGCGGACTGGGCTTCGCCACCGTCCCCTCGCAAGTGCTGACCGTCGTCGACAACGCAGTCATCGCGGCCGACCCAGCCGCCAATCCGCTGTTGTGTCCATCCGGCGAGAACTACCCGATCAAGGTCTTTGCGCATGATGGCGGCAGCGGCATCGTCTACTATCTGCAGTTCCCGACCGATTTCGGTTCGCCATCCCTTTCCGACCAACTCTACATTCCCGGCTGCGGGCCTTTGGTCGAGGGACTGAAGCTCGACCTCAATCAGGCGATCAACGCCGACCCGACCCCATTCTTCGCCGGAAAGGTCCATACCATCGCATGCGTTGCGGGGCCGCCGGTTGTCGGAAGGACGACGACCTTCGCCAGTTGGTGCATCAAGGATGACCTTGATCCGGCCCAGCAGACGACGGTCGAGGAACTGCTCGACCTGACACCCGGCGGCGCCGCGGCCCTTGGCAATCCGGTGGCGTGCGCAAGCGCACAGGATTTTCTCGCGTCGAGCACGACACTCGACCTGGCCGGGCGACGGCTGACAAACCTCGAGCCGCTGGCGACACTTACCCATCTGACGAGCCTGACCTTGTCCGGCAATGAAATTACCGACATACGCGAGCTGGAAAAGCTGACCAAGCTTACGTTCCTCGATCTGTCGCGCAATCGGATCAGCAACATCAGCGTGGCGGCGGCGATGAAGGATCTGGCCGAGGCCGACCTCAGCTCCAACCAGATCGCCGATCTACGGCCGCTCGCCTCGGCACGGGCGCTGACCCGGCTGGTTCTGGCCAGCAACAAGATCGTCGACGTGTCGCCACTACGGTTTCTGCAAGAGCTCACCGCGCTTGACCTGTCGAAGAACCGGATCACGGATGCGCGTCCCTTGATGAGCCTGACCAAACTCGCCGCTCCGAACCTGCGCGCAAACCGCTTGGCCACGGCGCAATCCGTCAGCGCCATCCTGCCATTCAATCCGTCGCTGGACGGCAATCCGGTCTGCATCAGTCGACCGGAGCAATCGACCGTGGCCTCCGGCAAGATTTTTGAAGCCTGCATCACGGCAGTGAAGGAAGGCGACGTGGTGCTGGCAAACATGCAGACCGGCAAGTGCCTGGCTGTGGCCGAGGGGCGCCTCGACAACAACGCCCCGGCCGTCCAGTTCAATTGCGACGGCGACCAGTGGCGTCGCTGGAAACTGGTCGAGACGGATGATGGTTTTCAGCTGCAGAACGTACGGACCGGAAAATGCCTGACGATTGCCGGCGGGGTCAGCACCGATAACAACGTCCCTGCCCTCCAATTCGACTGCGACCGGGACGCATCGCGACATTGGAAGCTGACCGCAACCGGCGACGGCTTCCAGGCTGAAAACGTGCAGACCGGGAAATGCCTGACAATTGCCGGCGGGGAGAGCACCGACGACGACGTCCCTGCCCTCCAGTTCAACTGCGACCGACATCCGTCGCGGTTCTGGAGCATCCGGGCGGCTGACCCCGAGGTGATGCTGGTGAACAGGCAAACCGAAAGGTGCCTGTCGGTCGCGGAAGGAAGAACCGACAACAACGCACCGACGGTGCAATTCGACTGCAACGGCAGTCAATGGCAGCGCTGGAGGCTGGTTGAGACAGGCGACGGCTTCCAGGTGGCGAACGCCCAGACGGGCAAGTGCCTGACGATTGCCGGCGGGATCAGCACCGAAAACAACATCCCGGCCTTGCAGTTCAACTGTGACAGCGACCCTTCGCGCCGCTGGAACCTGGTCGAGACGCGCGACGGTGTTCAGGCGGAAAACGTCCAGACGGGCAAGTGCCTGACCATTGCCGGCGGAGTGAGCAACTTGAACAACATCCCGGCCCTTCAGTTCACCTGCGACCGCGATCCGTCAGGCTACTGGACCATCAAGGCGGCGGACGAGAGGTAGTGCTGCCAGTCGCCCGGGCTGATTGAGCCGCAACGATCAGCCTGAGCTCGAAAGGAGAGATCCGATGAACCGCATCGCCCAATTGCTCCTTGTTGTGGTCGTGCTCGTGGCCGCCGGGCCGGCCCGCGCGGACGAGCCGAAGGTTGTGCTGTTCGAGGATCCGGGGCTGGAGGCGAACCGGCTGCACTATCCGCTGCTTATCTCGGACGGGCGCGGCTACCGCATCCGCTGCAAGGATCAGGCGGACGAGGAAGCGGTGATCCGCGGCCTTGGGTTCGCGACGGTTCCTTCGGAGGTGCTGACCGCCGTCGACAGCGCAATCGTCGCCGCGGATCCCGCCGCCAATCCACTGCTGTGCCCGTCGGGCGACACATATCCGATCAAGGTTTTCGCGCACGATAATGGCAGCGGCCTCGTCTACTACCTGCAATTCCCCTCCGACTTCGGCGCGACGACGTTTTCCGACCGGCTCTACATTCCGAGCTGCGCGCCGCTGGTCACCGAGCTGAAGCTCAATCTCGACCAGGCTCTGAACGCCGACCCAACGCCGTTCTTCGCCGGCAAGATCCACACCATCACGTGCCTCTCCGGCGCGCCGCTGGTCGACAAGCCGACGACCTTCGCAAAGTGGTGCGTCAAGGGTGACCGCACGCCGGCTGAGACGGCGACCGTGATGGCGGTTCTCGATTCAACGCCCGGCGGGGTCTCGGCGCTCGGCGACCCGGCCGCCTGCGCCGCGGCACAGGCCTTTCTGGAATCGATCACAACGCTCAACCTGAACGGCAAGGGCGTGCAGTCGATCGAGCCGATTGCGGTGCTGAAGAACCTCACGAGCCTGTCGATCGCCGACAATTCGATCACCGACCTCGGGCCGCTGACCAAGCTCAAAACGCTGACCTTCCTCGACATTTCCGGCAATCACGTCGGCAACATCAACGCGCTGGCGCCGCTCATCGCGCTGACGCGGGCCGACGTCTCCGACAACGACATCATCGACATCCGCGCCCTGTCGGCGCTGGCGCTGCTCACCAACCTTACGCTCGACAACAACAAGATCGCCAGCCTCGAGCCGCTGCAATTCCTGCAGGCGCTCTCGACACTGTCCATCGCCAACAATGGACTGACAGGCGACATGCTCGATCCGCTCAGCGCCCTCGGCGGCCTGACCAGCCTCAACCTCGCCAACAACAAGATCGAGACCTTCGCCAATCTCGGCAGCTTCCCCTCGACGCTGGCCATCAACCTCAGCGGCAATCCAATCGTCTCGGACGGCGGGCAGAGCTTTGTTGACCTGTGCGTGCTGCATCGCGACGCGGCGACCCCGCTTGGGCAGACCATCCGCGCCATGGTCGAATTGGAGGGCGGCGGCACGTGCGCCGCGGTCGGCAACAACCTGCTGGCGACCACGGCGCTCGACCTTTCGTCGAAGATCGTCAGCGACCTACGTCCGCTCGCGACCTTGCCGCAACTCACCTCGCTCAACCTGTCGAGCAATGCTATCACCGACGTCGCGCCGCTTGCCGGCCTGACCAACCTCGGCATACTCAACCTGTCAAAGAATTCGATCGTCAATGTCAGGCCGCTGGCAGCGCTGTCGGGCCTGATCAATCTCGATCTTTCCGACAATCCCGTGCAAGCGACCGACTTCCTGTCGGCATGCTTGATGCGGAACCAGACTGACTTTCTGACTCCCGCGCAAGCCACGGAAGTGAATGCGCTGCTGTCGATCTCGGGCAAGGCTGCCTGCGGCAAAGCCTACGACGATCTCAATTCACGCCAGTTCGCCGACGCGAAGAACCGCGGGTTGACCAGCGTGTCGCTCTTCCCGGTGATGGCCAATCTCACCTCCATCGACCTGTCCGACAACCAGTTGTCCGACGTCTCGGCGCTGTCGGCGATACCGGGGCTGACGAAGCTTTGGATCCGCAACAACCAGATCCCCTCGATCCAGGGCGTCCTGCAACTGCGCCGCCTCGAACAACTGAGCATCGACGGCAATCCCGTGTCGAACCTGATCGGCATCGGGATGCTCAACAAGCTGACCAAGCTCTATTTCTCGAATACACACGTGCAATCCGTGACGCCGTTGGCGGACCTGCCGCTGCTCGACGACGCCGGTATGCGCAACCTGCCGCTGCAATACGCCAGCTTCGCCGAATACTGCATCGTCTACCGGTTCGATTCGATCGCGCTCGGCGACGCGCGAGGCTTCATGGCGGCGCTCGACAGCCGCATGCAGGCCGACCACGTCGATAGCGCCGATTGCAGTGCTGCGCAGAACTGGGCGCAGTCACTGACCAGCCTGACGCTGAACAAGAAGTCGATCATCGCCGTCAACCCCGTGGTCCATTTTCGGGCGCTGGGAGAACTTAACCTGTTCGACAATGTGATCACCGACGCGTCCCCGATCGCTTCGCTGACGGGACTCCAGAAACTGAACCTCGCCACCAACCGGCTGTCGGCGATCCCGCGCTTCAGCTCGAGCGGGCTCAAATACATCTACCTGAACGACAATCAGATCACCGACGTCGGCAATCTGTCGAACATGCCGGCGTTGTCGAATGTCGATCTGCGCAACAACCGGGTCTTCAATGCGCTGCCGCTCGGCTCGCTTCCGGCGCTGTCGATCGTCGATCTGCGAGGCAACCGGATCGAGAACTTCGTTCACGTTCATCCGGTGATCGGAAAATCCTATCTCGGCAACAATCCGATCTGCTCGTTCCCGCAGCCGCTCACCCCACAAGTCGCCGAAGCCTGCAAGCGCGAGCCGTCGCGCATCCTGGACGTCAATATTCACGTGTTCGATGAAATTGCCGTCCAGCCTTTGGTCGTCTGTCCGCGTCCCAGCTGCCTGCAGCTCCAGCCCCACGTCATCGTGGGCCCGCTCATTCACCAGTAATGCCTGCACCCGGAGGTAGTCCCATGTTCGCCAAGACCCTTACCGCCCTCGCAGCCCTGACCGCTGGCGCCGCAGTACTCGGCTCCCCGGCTCGCGCCGAAGACAAATCAGCGACCTCGATCGTGCAGTTGCCCGCCGCGGGCGGCACCGTCACGCAGGAGGAAGGCAACTTCTCGCTGAACAACAATACAGGATCGGCGAACTTCACCCTGCCACTGCCGACCCTGCCGACTCGTGGCCAGTTCGGGCCGCAGATGAGCCTCACCTACAGCCAGTTCGCGGGCGATGCCGGCAACGGGCTCGGCATCGGCTGGCGGTTCAATACCCAGGAGATCGCCGTCAACGACGATCTCGGCACGGCCGTGCCCGGCACCAAGCCGGGCGGCGATTTCTTCTCCCGCCTGTCCTACATGGGCACGCGGCTCGTGTTTCTCGGAAACGAGAACGGCGTCTGGGAATACAAGCCCGAATACGCCGAGGACTTCGTCAAGATTCTCTATCACACCGGGGCGTTCGACGTCGTTTCGCTCGACCTGTCAGGCGGCCTGCACACCGACACCATCCCCTCCGGCTTCGATGTGACCAACGCCGACGGAACGCGGCTGATCTTCAGCGGCGACCCCTCCGTAGCGGAGGGCAATTTCGACATAGCCAAGCCCTACGTGACGAAATGGCCGCTGGTGCTGCAGCTCAGCGCCAACCGCGAAGCCGTCCGCTACGACTACCAGCGTTTCGGCGGACGCAGCTACCTGACAAAGGCCAGCTTCGCCGGCGGTCAGAGCAGCTATCAGTTCGACTTGATCGAGACACAATCGACCCTCGTCAGCCACACCAATGGCAGCAAACAGGAGAACGCCCGGCTTTACGGCAAGGTGACGGCGAAATTCAAGGACACCGTCTACGCCCAATGGTGCATGGGATATGTCGGCCGTGACACCAATGACACCTCGAAGTTCGTCGTCAGGGCGCATCCGGACTGCCTGGCGAAGGCTCAGGCCGACCTGACGCCGCTCATCGACACGCAGTCGGTCAATGTGCTCGACCAGTTGCGGGTGCTCTACCGGTATGGCGACACCGGCGGCGGGGCGCTGGCGCAATCGACGCTGAAGTTCCCGGACATCAATTTCGGCTATTCGTCGTGGACAAGCGCCGAACTGGCGTCACGCCCCGTCGTGTTCGAAGCGCCGAAGATGGCGTTCGCCGGCGACATCCCCCCTCAGAATTTCGAATTGGCCGACCTCAACATGGATGCACTGGTCGATATCGTGCAGACCAAGGATGACGGCGCGACCGTGCATCTCGGCAGCGGCGACCTGAACAGCGCCTTCGGCGACACCACCCAACTCGTGCTGTCGCGTCCGACCGAGGCTGGACTGATGCGCCAGATCGCGCCCCGGCTCACCGACAATCGCTTCGCTTTTGCCGACATCCTCGGCGACAGCTTCGTCGATATCGTCGAAATCGAAGATGGGCTGATGCACGTCTATGACGGCAAGGCCGATGGGACCTTCCCTTATCTCGGCCGCTCGATCCCGCTGCCCGGCGTCTCGCCGACGACATTCGCGGGCGGCAACGGCCGCTTCGCCGACGTCAATATGGACAGCATGTCCGACATCGTCACGACGCGCCTCAACGCTGATGGCCGCACCGAATGGCGGATATTTCTCAATCTCACCCGGCGCCAGGCCGATGGCGGTTACAGCGTCAATTTCGGCGCGCTGACCAAGGCGTTCCCATTCAACAGCCAGGACGGCCAGATACTCGGCCGCAACAATGTGCGGATGGTCGACATCAATGGCGACCGGCTGCCCGATCTTGTCGTCATCCGTCCAGCCGACCAGGGCTTTTGCCTCTACGAGAACCAGGGCAACATCTTCTCGACGGACCCGAATGCCCTGCTGTTTGGCGACGCCACGATCAACGACCCCGTCTGCGGTCACGGCACCTTCTCGAAGATTGGCGGCATGCAGCCCGGCGAGAACCTCGCCACGATGTGGTACATCGACGCCAATGGCGACGGCATCATCGATTTCGCGTCGATGGGCGAGCGCACCGACCAGATGCGCATCTGGCTCGGCTTCGGCGACGGGACCTACCTGAAGGATCCGCTCAGCATCGCGCTCAATCTGCGGGTTCAACTCGGCACGTCGACACAGACCTTCGCCTCGCGCGTCGCCGACATCGACGGCGACGGCCAGACCGAAATCATCGTGTTCCAGAAACCGTCCGGTGACGAGGTGAAGCCCGTCGTCATCATCGACTTCAACCGAACCGCAACCATGCAACTCGTCAAGGCGAACCTGTTGACGGTCGTCGACTTCGATTCCGGACGTCGGCACGACATTCGCTATGCGACCTCGATCGACGAGATGCTGCGCGACCGCGCCAACGGCCAGCCGACGCGCAACCTGCATTTCCCCGTTGTCGTCGCCAAGCAGCTCGTCACGTCGCAGGGCATACCCGGCCAGGTTCGCGCCCAGGTGCAGACGGACGAATATTTCTACCACAATCCCTTCTATGACGTGATCAATCGCCGCTTCATCGGCTTCTCGGAGGTCGAGAAGGTCGCTTACGGCGATGAGAACGCGGCCGGCCAGCGCGTCACGCAGCGTTCCCGCCTCGATCGCGAACAGTATTACACCTTCGCGGAGAGGGCGGCCGACCTGAACCTTGCCGGCAAGCTGAAGATCCGCAAGACATACGAAGTAAAGCCCGAGGCGACGCTCGTCGCGAGCGCTGAGGCAACCGAGACGCTCGATCCGTCAGCGGCGGCGCTGCACTCTCTGTCGACCGCTACGCGCAGCCAGAAGCTGCCGACGACCGGCATGATGCTGAAATGCGAATCGTCGGTATGGGAGGCATTTTCGCGTGGCGACGGTTCGTCCTATCTCAGGAAGGTCAAGGACACGCTGACCGAATCCGCAGGTCAGGCCGAGCAGCAGGATCCGGCCGATCCCGAATGCAAGGATCCGGTCAAGACCCAGTCCTATGCCGACTTCGACGCGTTCAACATGGCAGCTTCGGAGACGGTCCGGGTGCGAGACGTCCCTGGCCCGGAGAACCTTACGGTTCCCGGTTTCAGCCGCACGACCCAGACAGACTACGCTCAGTCGCGCACCGATCTCGCGGCGCTCGGCATCGTCAATGCCGCGTCCGAACGGCGTATCCTCGCCGGGACGCGGCTGCTCAGCCGCGAGAGCTTCACCTACCTGCCGAATTCCGGCGGCAGGATGGGATCGCGCTCGCTTGAGGTCCTTTCAGGCCTGGGCGCGCTGCCGCCCGCACTGGAGCAGTTCCGCAGCGCCAGCCGCAAGCTGGCGAAGACGATGGGCTATGATGTTTTCGGCAACAGCATTTCGGTTGCCGACGAAATCGGAACGACCGAGCTTGCGGTCTACGACGCCACCGGCACGCTGCTGCTCAGCCACACCAAGCCGTCCGGTGTTGCAGCAGAACTCGACCAGACGACGAAGATGACCTACGACGGCCCGCGGCAGGGTGCGGTCGCGACAACTACCAGCCCGCTGGGAATGGTCGTCACGACCAGCTACGACGCGCTCGGACGCAAGACCCGGGAAGCGGCCGCAGACGGCGCCGAGAAGTTCTATACCTACAAGATCGGCGAGAATGGACGACCGTCGCTGATCCTGACTGCCCGCCGGCGCTACGCGAGCGCTGCCGAGACACCGGAGGGTGAGAGCGAGTTCATAGCCGATCTCGCCGCCTATGATGCGCGCAGCCAGAAGATCGCCGACCTCGAGAACGTTGCGGAAGGCGGTGTGCGGGTGTTCCATTTCTCACTCTACAACCGCAACGCGAAGCAGGTCTTCCGCTGGACGCCCTTCGTGGTAAAGAGCTTCGGCGGGGTCGACGACTTGAACCTGCAGAAAGTTTTCGATCTTGGCGAAATTCCGCGCCCGGATCACGAAGTCGGCAACGCATACACCTACGACGCAGCCGATCGGATGGTCCGTGAAACCCACCCTTCGGGAAAGACATCCGACATGGATTTCGGTCCGTGGGGCACGCACACCGTCACAACCTACAATGATCAGTTCGACGGCACCGTTCACAGCGGTGAGTACTCCTTGCGCAACGAGAATGGTGTGACTGCCTTCGTCGCCACCGACGGCAATGGTACGACACATATCTCCCGTTTTGTGCGCGATACATTTGGCTATTTGAGCGAGATCTGGCTACCAGGCGAAGCAACGCCTCGGAAGCTTATCTACAACTCGGTCGGCGATCTCGAATTCCAGGCGATCCCCGGGATGGGCGACCGATACGCCTTCTACGACGGGCGCGGCAGGCAGTCGGTGATCGCTCGCGTGGGAACCAATGGCGAAAGCTCGATCCAGACTTACACCTACGACTTCCTCAACCGAAAACTCACCGAAGTGAACGACGGCGTCCTTCACCTCGAATATCAGTACGACAGAGGTGTCCAGGTCGCATCCGCGGCCGGTTTCGACACGCCGATCGATCTTCCGCTCGGAGACACGACGCAGATTACCATTCACGATCCCAACGGCGCGTTCGATGCGATCCAGCGTTACGCGTATGACCGGAACGGCAGGATGGTGACGCACGAAGTGGAGATTAACGGCGCGAAATACGCCGACCATTTCCACCATACGCTCGACGGACGCATCGATTCGTCCGAGGGGCCGCGCGGCCTGGCGTCGAAATTCGCACTGGGGCCCGACAAGAACCTGCGGTCGGTGACGGTCACGCATCCCGATTTTTCGGAGTCCCAAAAAATCATCGAGAATATCACCTACAATGCCGAGTCGCGCATCGAGCGGGTCGATTACCGCCTCGGCGCATTCACGCAGATGTCGTACGACCCGGCGACCCTGTTCCTCACCCACATCGTAACGCAGGCCGGAGACAAGCCGTTGCAGGATCTGACCATGACCTTCAACGGCAATGGATCGATCACCCAGATCGTCGATGGACTGCCGCAAGGCGCGGGCGATCAGGGGCATGTCGACCGGTCTGGAACGTTCCACTACAATTTCAAGAACGAGCTCGTCCGCATCGATCGCTACGGCCAGCCGGCCGAATTCGCCTATTCACCCGCCGGAACGTTCGCGCGCAATGACGAGTTGGAACCTGGCGCGCCAATCGCGCCAGCGACCGGTTCGGCAACAGGGCTCATACCGACTGGAACCGCGGCAAAGCCCTATGCTTTCGACGGTTTCGCGCAGTTGGCAAAATCGCCGACATTGACCGGGACGGTGTTCGACATCAACGGACGGCTGATCCGCGCGCAGACGGCAACGAACGAAGTGCTCTACGGCTACGACCAGACCGGTCGTCGCCTCTACAAGAAGGTGACGCCGACGAATGGGCCGGAACAGCTCTATCTCTACCCGGTCGAGACGTTCGAAATCGGCCCCAAGGGCGAGGAGAGCTACGTCAACATCGCCGACTCCAAGCTTGTGCGGCTGGAACATGGCACAGGCAAGTGGTTCTACTACCTGAAGGATCACATTGAGAGCAGCGACTACGTCATTGCTTCAGACGGCGTCCCGGTCGAGCAGATGCTCTACAAAGCCTACGGCACGGAACATAAGCCCGAGATGCTGTCTCCCGCCTGGGCGACGCATCTGACGGATGTCGCGGCCGACCTGCCGCGTGAAAAGACCCATCATCGTTTCACCGGCAAGTATCTCGATGACGACACAGGCCTCTACTACTATGGTGCCCGATACTACGATCCGGCGCTCGGACGCTTCATCTCGCCCGATCCGCTGTATGTCGGTGATCCAGAGCGATGCACGAGCAACCCAACGTCGTGCAATCTATTCGCCTACGCCAACAACAACCCGATGGCCTTCGTCGACCCAACAGGTCTCAAGGAGATCGTGGCCGACGATGCCGCCTACAAACGCCAGGTGGAGCAAGATCTACAGCGAACCGACCCAACTGCTCGTGTCGACAGCAAGACCGGCGAAGTGTCGCAAAGCTTCCTGCATGGCGTTTGGCTGGACGTGAAGGGCTTCGTTACCGGGTCGAATTCGTTCGACGCGGGCCGCGAGCTCACGCGCCGGGTGATCGACGACCCGCAGACGACCACGATTACGAATGTCGCTGGCCACACTGAAGCCGACGTGAAGGATCCGAAAACCAACCCGGAGACGACCGCCGGGGACGTCGTCATCAGGTATGACCCGGCGACAGCGAGAACTCGAACCTCGGATGAATTCGACAAGTCGACGGGCAAAGTTGTGCTCGATGCGCCGGCAGATCCGGGTATCGTGCTGGCGCACGAACAGATTCACGCCACGCACATGATGGCCGGTAAGGACACCGGCATGGCAGAAGTCCGCTATACCGGTGTCGACGGCAAGCCATACAAAGCCCCTGACGCCGAAGCTCGCACCGTCGGAGTCGGCGGTACGATGCGGACGGACGACATAACAGAGAACCAGTTGCGGGACATGCTCGGTATCAAGCCGCGCAACAACTACTAGTAGTGGCTGGTCGCCATAGAGGAATGGAGGCATGACATGCTCAAGAACCGATGGCTTCCGGCCATTCTCGCCGGGGTCACACTCATGACCGCAGCGACATTTTCGACGCAATCCATGGGCGAGGAAGTTCGACCGCCGGCTGCTGTGCCATTGGACTTCCTGGCCTGGATCGATCGCGATCGGGCCTGGCTGGAGCAGCAGATTCTCGCGATCAGCGGCTCCAGCAGTATCAAGATCGGCGCTACCGCGCTTGAGACCACGGACCTTGACGCGCTGAAGGCGGCCAACCGCATACGGACCTTCGCCTACCTCGCGGCCAAGGGGCTGCGGCCCCCCTATTTCGATCTGCCGGTGGCGGCCGCGGATAGAACGGTCCGGTGCATTACAAAGTATCCGACTAGCATTGCCCCCGACATCGGGCCGATGGACTTCGCGAGGGCGTCGTTTCCGGCGGAGGCCGCCGACCAAACCGAACTGAAATCCTGCACGGTGGCAGGCAAGGGCGGAGACTATGCCGAGCTTAACCGGGCGGCCTTTCGCGATCGCTACTTCAACGCGTCAGGCACATTGAAATCGGAATTCCGGGACTTGCGCGACGATTCTGCTTTCAAGGCCAAGGCGATCGACGAGGGCTTCTTCCTGACGACGGAGGACTATAGCGGCCTGCTGCAGCTGGATCTGCGGTAGGCGGCTTGGACGTAGCAGGCACAATGGCCGCGCCGGCGAAGGCAAGCCGGACGGCCGCTCTGTCCCGCGGCCTGGCTGCTGAGCAGCCAGGCATCGCATCGCGAAAGCTGGGGCCCCGTCATGACTTGACGAGGTGTCGAGCGCCAGTTGCCCGTTCCGTGCGCCGCAGCGGCGATTGTCTGATGCCTGAAGAGACTTGGTTGCCCGAGGGAGACTTGGCGTAAGAGCGTCTACTCCACGCCTGTGGCCGGCACCCCGAAGACGCACCATACCCCGGCCTTCTTGGTCGCTTCAAGCGGATGCACCACAGTCGTGCGTGCGCTGAACGTGACGACCGCGAAGGAGCCTGCCGCCCCCGGCCATTCAGTGCGGGTCCAATAATCAGTTTCGCTGCGCGCGAGCGGCGGCAGCTTGTATTCCGCGAACGCGTCGTGCTGCCTTGGCCAGTCCGCCGAATCGAGACTCGTCAGTTCCGCCATCGTCGGAAGCTGCCAGCCCATGTCACCGTTCGGACCGCCTTGTCCGAGGGTAGCACAGTGCCCCATCGCATCGCTCAGCGTGAGCGGCTGATCAACCCTGTCCAGCCTGGCGACAAGGCATGTGCGCTGGTCGACGAAGGCCTTGCCCTCATGTTCAGCGAGCAGCCAGAAAGTCTGGTCATTCAACGGCTGGCGGGTCAGTTTGTGGACGGTGCCACATGGTTCGGCCTGGGATGGCGGCACTGACACCATGGCGAAAAGGGCAAGCGTGGCGTTGAAAGTCGCAAGAGACGCGATCCGAAACATGCCTTCCTCCTCGCTGGTTTGGCATCATGACGGGCGTTCGATATGGCAACCGGATAAGTATACTTGAAGCGACGAACAATGGAAAGTCCTATCACTTCCCAATGCGCCAACTTTTCAGGTAGATTTCCGCCCGCGGGCTACTAATTTAAATTAAATCACAACGAACAACGGCGCAGCCACTACCCCAAACCATTTACGAAAAATCAAGAATCTGACCGGCTCGACTTCTCTGCCGATAATCCATCCGCCCTTCAACGTGAAGCGCCAGGGCAGAGTGACGAAGATCTCGTCGGCGTCATGGTCACGATGACAAGACAAACTTACTCTAAGTTTGGCTCTGGTTGATCAAAGAATGGTCGTCGACGGTCACGGCGTTCGTCCTTAGGGTGCGACCGAACAATCCCACAATCATCCTTCTGGCTGGAACCTCGGCCAGATGCAGTGCGGTTGATGCGGCGAGAACCGTAATCAGAAAGACCCCAATCGCCGTCCGCTGCGACACCCCTTCCAAGATCTGTGGGTGCATGACAAAAAACCTGATGACGAGTTGGTGTGTCAGGTAAATGGCGAACGAAATCTCGCCAAGGAACCTCACGGGGCGGCAGGCGAGCACCTTCGCCAACGGCCCGGTGCTCGATGCGAGAATAATGAGCAGCAAGGCCGCCGGAACGACAGGGGAAAGTGTCTGGGCCGTCCAATACTGCATAGCACCAGAGCGCATGAAGGGCTGCAGGATCGCGTTGATCCAGCCAGATCCCCAAATTAGCAGCAGGACGCCGATCAACTCGACCGCCGCCCATGTGCCAAAGCGAAGATGGGCAAGACGGTCGCGGAAGCGCGTCCACAGCAACGCCGCCGTCATGCCGAGGCAGAATTCGAAGACCCTTGCGACCGGGTTGACCATCACGATGCCCTGGATGACAGCATCTTTTCCGTCACTGTAAAAGGGCAGTCCGAGTTGCCAGGCAAGGAGACCCATCGCCGAAGAGGCGACAAAGCATGCGGCGAGTTTCCAAGGCCATGTCGATTCGAAATTGCGGATCAGAAACGGGAAGGCGAGATAAAAAGACATCTCGGTAGAGATGCTCCAGCTGACCGCATTGTAGCTGAAAAAATAGTCGCCGGTTGGAAACCAGCTTTGCAGCAACAAGGCATTTGCGAGGAAATACGGAGCCGCAAATGGCACGCCCAACGCGACTGCCGCCAGCAACGTCACCAGATGAGCCGGAAAAATCCTGGCAATTCTGCCGATATAGAACTGACGTGTTTCGCCCGGCTTATCGAGAGCAGGATAGGAATAGGTCAGTACGAACCCTGACAAAACAAAAAAAACGGTGACGCCATTGGCGAGGTTCCAGCCTTGAAACGCAGTGTGCGGTACACCGAAACTCCCCTGGATGTGATGGAGTACAATGGCAAAAGCGGCGAAGAACCGCAGTCCAGTGAGCGGAAAGATCAACGCCTTCGGATGTATTCGTCCGCCCATACTCGCTCGCATCAACTTGCCTGGCTGGTTCGAACGGACAGCGGCGCGGTCACCGGTCGATTTTGCAGTGCGAGAATATCATGATGGTTATCCCACGCTCGTTCACTCATCAGGACCAGGCGAGTGCCCTCTAGCCGTTCCGCCAGCGAAGTGGCCCAACTTGGCTTCGAGAGCGAGATTCCATATCTGTCCTGACTAGGATAGTCGGCATAGCCATAGCCTTCTGCAAAATACTGCCTCTCGATTTCCTCCCACCCAGAGGCGACGCCATAGTAGTTGAACTGGGGGCCTCGGAAATGAACGAAACGTCCATGCAGGCTGACGATAAGGACGCCGTCTGATCGCAGCCATGAAAGCAGCTTCCTGACCAGACGCTCGGATATGTTCGCGGGCAGGTGCGTCAAAACCGAACCGACCCAGATCAGGTCGTACCGCGAGGGAGCGTCGAGGCCGTCCACATCGGTGCCAGACAGCCACGTCCGCGCACCAAACTCGCGTGCACAGAATTCGAGATCCTCAGCGCGCGTGTCTGTCGCCGAAATCTCGGCGCTGGCGTACGCAGCCCGCAGCCAACGGGTGACGCGTCCAGCACCAGCCCCGAAATCGAGGATTTTTTTTGGCTCTATTCCAGCCAGGCCGACCGCCGCGGCGATAACGTTTAGCGCTGATCCCCCGCAGGTTAGGTAGTGCCGGCCGTTCCCATGAAACATCCCATCGTTCTCATGGAGGTTCAGCGACACCATTTCATGCAGTGTCGCAGCGAAGCCGCTGAAAGCAGCATGGTCCTGTCGGTCCAGGTTTTTCATTTTGGCGCGAAATCGCCGCTCTCCATAACCGCTGACGGCATAGCACGCGAAACATCGAGCATCTACATTTGTTAATTATGAACAAGTAAACTATCAACAACTTTCCCGCGAGGGCGGTACAGGCGATGCACTTAATCCGGCGCTTCCGCCCCGGCGCATGCTCTGGCTGGTAGGCGGCAAAAGTTGTCATCTACGACCCAGCCGAACAAATGCTGAGTGCAATAGCAACACATCCTTCCGTCGACCCGATAAGCTTTGACGCACTCGCGAAGTCAGAGTACGGACCTACTTGGGAATTGCGGTTCGCCATTCTGATTCCCACAACCGCAGTTAACCATATTCGGGAGCGGCTGAGCACATCCGGATGTCATCTAAGGCAGAAAAATCCGAGATCGCCGAACGACATCTGATCCTTGGTGGAAGCGGTTTCATTGGCCGACATGTTGCTGCAATCCTGGTGCAATGCGGGTGTGAGGTCGTTCTAGCCGGGCGCTCGCTTTCGAAGCCGACATTTGCTCCTGCACTTGACGAGCGAGTCGCATGGCGCAGTTTCGACCTTGCCAACGCGCAATGGGATAGCTTGATCGACGGGTTCACCGTCATTCACCATTATGCATGGTCATCCGTCCCTGCCAGCGCCAACAACGATCCCACCCTTGATCTGTCGACCAATGTCGCGCCGACGCTGGGTTTGCTGGATGCGCTTCGCAAAAAAGGGGCGCAGGCGCCAAGGCTGATCTTCGCTTCGTCCGGCGGTACGGTTTATGGCAAATTGCTGCGCGTTCCGGTGCATGAAGATCACCGTTTGAACCCGATTACCGCCTACGGCGCTGGTAAAGCCGCAGTTGAACTGTATCTGGGAACCTATCGTGCTCTCTACGGGCTCGATTGTCGTGTGGCGCGTCTAGCCAATCCTTTTGGAGCAGGGCAGAATTTGGCAAAAGGCCAGGGTGTGGTAACGACGTTCCTGCACCGCGCGTTGTCGCAACGGCCAATAATCGTCTGGGGCGATGGCGAAGTCGTGCGTGATTTCATTCACATCTCCGATGCCGCAGCAGGCCTGGTTACACTGGCACGCGCAGCACCGCTCGACGGCCATCAGGTTTTCAATATCGGCAGCGGCGAGGGAATCAGCCTTAACGGTGTCATTGCCGAACTTGAATCAAAACTCTCCCAAAGACTGGACGTTCGCTATGAGCGCGGTCGGAAATTCGATGTTCCAGTGAGCGTGCTCGATATTTCGCTCATTCGGGAGGCGCTGGGGTGGCGACCTACTCTCTCTTTTTCTGAAGGCTTGAGCCAAACACTCGCTGATCTAGGTGGTAGCGTAATTCATCGTGACAGGTCAGCGGTAGGGCGCGGCAGATTGGACCAGTGAGAGGAATTGGCGACAATCAAATGGGAGAGATATTCGAACGGGTCCTGCCGCGGCAAGCACTTGAGTGGACCGGTGAACGGCTGACAACCGCTACGGCGGGTCAGGTGGAGATCGAGCATCTTCATCGCTATTTTCTTGCCCGGGCTCTTTGCCGCGACCTTGATGTTGTCGATGTCGCCTCAGGCGAGGGCTACGGCTCCGCTCTTCTGGCCCAGGTCGCGCGATCGGTTGTTGGCATCGAGTTGTCCGAGGAGGCGGTAGCGCACGCCCAGGGGAGCTATGTCGCTCCCAACCTTCGCTATCAGCAAGGAGACGCTCGCAAGTTGCCGTTGGGAGATGCGAGTGTCGACGTGGTCGTATCGTTCGAAACGCTCGAGCATTTTTTTGAACATGATCTGTTTATCGCAGAGGTTCAGCGCGTTTTGCGGCCAACCGGTTTTCTCGTCCTTTCGTCTCCTGAACGAGACGTCTATTCCCCACTCGGAAGCCCTGCCAATCCCTATCATGTGCACGAGCTCTCGCGTGTGGAGTTCGGAGCCCTGCTGAAGAGGGCATTCCGCAATGTCTTGATACTCCTTCAAAGACCGCTGCTCGGATCAACGCTTATTGCGGACGACGAGGCCGGAATATCGAGAACGCTAACGTTCGAGCGACGAGGAGAGACGCACTACGAGGTCAGTCATGGCTTGCCTCGACCGCCTTACAATATTGCGATTGCGTCCCAATCAGAACTTCCAGCTATTCCCAATTCGTTGTTCATCGAAACAAGCGAGATCGGTGAAATCCTGGCGCGAGCAGAAAGTGCCGCTGCCGCTCACGCGGCGCTTCGCAATCACGTGGAGCAGACGGAATTGCTGGCTTCCGGTCTCCGCGGGGAAATTGAAACGGCTGGTGAAACCATCAAAGCTCAAATCGAACGGGCCGAAAAAGCGGAAGCCGCTTTGGCATTGGCCCAGTCTGGAAGCCATGCCGCCCAGGCTGAGCTTCGCAGTCACATGGAGCAGACGGAATTGCTGGCTTCCGGTTTCCGCCGCGAAATTGAAACGGCTAGTGAAACCATCAAAGCTCAACTCGAACGGGCCCAAAATGCGGAAGCCGCTTTGGCCTTGGTTCAGTCGGGAAACCGTACTGTCATTGACGAACTGCGATCCGAGTTGACGCAAGTAAGCTCCGAGTTGGCCGTTGCAGGCGTGCAGCGGGACGTGCTGAGAACGTCGTTCCGGGGCCACGCCAACCTCCTCACTGAATCGCGTCTTAGACAAGATGCCGAGGCCAAAGAACTGCGACAGCGAAATGCCGAATGCGAAGGCCGGATTGCAGAGTTGGAGCGCAAGGCTGCCGAATGGGAGCAACGCTACTTGGGCCTGCGCAACCGCCTCGAGGCCATTCTGAGACGCTTTGGGATACTTGGCGCGTCGCGGCTCTTTCCTCGCCCCCTCCGCGCCTTTGTCCGTAATCGTGTCCTTGGACCGGGACGCACACCATGAATAGTCGCGAGAGCGTAATGGCTGATGAAATTCGCCGTGAATTCGTCGCTATGCTGGAAATGACGGGGTTCGTAGATGCCGACTATTACCGTTCCTCCCTTAACCGGCCGGAACTGCGGGATCCGGTGGGGCACTATGCCGAAATCGGCTGGCGGATTGGATTGGAGCCAAATGCGCGATTCAACGGCGATTTCTTGCGTCCCTTCTACGAGACGGCAGGGATGTTCAAGCCGCCTGCTTATGTCTGGCTGGAACTTTCGGCTCTGGGGGAACCGCTGCCCGCGAACAAATATGAAGCCGAAGAACTTGCCGCAGCCTTCCGACGGTCGCCGTGTTTCGATGCTGAATTTTACGCCGAGCGTTTGCCCGCCGGTATGGACCCAGCATTACACTATGCAGTGGTCGGCGAGCCAATGGGCTGGCGCGCATCGCCTCTTTTTGATTCGGCTTATTATCGGGAGCGTTATCCAGACGTCACGAGCGTCGGGGTTTCGCCTTTACTGCATTACCAGCACGATGGCAGGCGCGAAGGTCGGCGAGGAGTTTCCGTCGTCGACAGGCTAGAGTTTTCGCCCTTGCCGCAGTCCGAAAAGCCGGTTGTGCTTCTGATTTCGCATGAGGTTTCGAGAACCGGCGCGCCGATGTTGGGCTGGAACCTTGCCCGGGAACTCGCGAAACGGGCAACGGTGGTTTCCCTGATGATGCGCGGTGGAGAACTGGAAAGCGACTTCATCGCCGTTGCCGCCTCGTCGGTCGGTCCGTTGACATGGGAGGACTGGAACCCTGTGGATGCGGCCCGGCTGGCCAAGCGGATCACAGAGGAATTCAGGCCACTTTATGCCATCGCCAACAGCATAGAAACGCAGATCATGGTGCCTGCCTTGGCGTCTTGTGGAGTGCCGAGCGTTGCTTTGGTGCATGAGTTTGCTGCCTACACGCGCCCTGTAGCCAAGATGCGTAACGTTTATGACTGGGCGCAGCATGTCGTATTTCCAGCCGAGATCGTTGCGCAGTCTTCGTACGATGCCTTTCCTGGCCTCGAAAGGCGCCCCGGAATTCATATCATGGCTCAGGGGCGCAGCGATCCGCCGCCAGTGTCCTCCGCCGATGAGCCGGCTGAAAAAAAAGAAGACGAGTTCCTCCTCCGTTTGCGGCCCGAGGGTGAGGAGGCCTCCTTTCTCGTACTCGGCGCCGGCATGGTGCACATTCGCAAAGGCGTTGATCTTTTCATAAGCGCAGCTGCCACAGCGAAACGGCTGCGACCGGATGTTCGCTTTCGATTTGTCTGGATCGGTGATGGTTACGATCCGGAGAATGACAGTGGCTACTCCGCGTATCTCGCCTACCAGATAGCCCAGTCGGATCTGGAAGATAGCCTGGTGATGCTTGATCCGGTATCGGATTTGGAGCCCGCATATGCCGTTGCAGACGCCTTCTTTCTCAGTTCCCGCCTTGATCCGCAGCCAAACGTGGCCATCGATACGGTTGTGCGTGGGATACCGACCGTGTGCTTCCAGGGAGCCTGTGGAACGGCGGAAATCTTAGGGGCTGACGCTGCAACACGTCCTCTCATTGCACCTCACCTCGATACCCATGCCGCAGCCGCCATCTTGTGCGGACTGGCAGACGACCGCGACAAGGCAAAGGCCTTGGGAGCGGAAGTGGCGCGAGTAGGACGTGCGGCCTACAACATGAGTGCCTATGTTCAACAAATCGATGAGTGGGGCAAAACATCTGCGGCAGCACTTCATGACGAGGACCTTGCCACCCTGATGGCGGCCGCTGCTGTCGATCTCGAAATGGTTCTTCCTCCAGGTACCGCGCCAATTGCCGAGTTGGAAGCCGGGCGGCGCACGCTCCAGCAATGGAGCATCATGGGCCTCTCGGGCGATTCGACAGCCAATCCACAGTTCCGCCGTCCTTGTGCAGGCTTCAATCCGCAAAGCTATGCACAAGCCAATCCAGACGAGTGCGGACCGGGAAAAACCCATCCCCTAGCCCACTGGCTCCGCGCCGGGCGCCCCCCCGGCCCCTGGTCGCGGGACGTTTTCAATCCCGTCAACAGCACTTACCGGCCGTCGGAGCAGCGTGTGGCCCTTCATGCCCATTTTTACTATGAAGATCTGGCTGATGATCTGGCCTTCCGGCTCAAGCGTAACCGCACGCGCTGCGATCTGTTCCTGTCCACGGACACCGACGCCAAAGCCAGACATCTTCGAGCCGTGTTTGACGACCACCACGGGTCCGTTGAAATGGCAATCGTTCCCAACAGGGGGCGCGATGTCGGACCGCTTCTTACTGAATTCCTGCCACGGCTGCTTGATGGCCGCTACGACCTGATCGGCCATGTGCACGCCAAGAGGAGCGTGGGCACGGACGCGGCTATGGGTGAGGCATGGCGCCACTTCCTTTGGGAGAACTTGGTTGGTGGCGAACACGCGATGCTCGATCTGGCTGCAGAGGTCTTCGCATCGAAACCGGCGATAGGTCTTTTCATGGCGGAGGATCCACACCTCGTCGGCTGGAACGACAACAGGGAGATCGCTGAAGATTTGGCCAGACGGATGGGCATCGCCATGCCGCTGGCGGACTTTTTCGATTTTCCGCTGGGAACCATGTTCTGGTGCCGTCCAAGCGTGTTGCTTCCGCTACGCGAACTGGGTCTCGATTGGAACGACTACCCATCGGAGCCCGTTCCTTATGACGGCACCGTCCTCCACGCGATCGAGCGCTTGATGCCGTTTGTTGCGCGCAAGGCCGGATTCGATACCGCTGGTTTGCGCGCGCCAGGCACGAGTTGGTAACAGGCGAGGCGTGCTCACATGTTCGATACAGGCGAGAATGAGGGGAGTGCCCCGGTTTGTATTCTGAGGTGGGATAGCGTTCCGGTGGAGTAGATCGGATCAACCCTCAACGTCATGCCGGCAAAATCCTCCGGCAACACAAGCCAGAAGTCGCGCGCTCCCGGCGCGTCAGTGAGCATCAACGAGAACCCTTCGAAGTATGGCCCGTTCTGATTGACCTGGTCTTTGATCGGTAAATAGACATAGGTGTTCTGTCTTACAGCGGTTTCGAACGAGATCCGCACGCAAGGCCTGCCATGCTCTGCCAATCGCACGAGGATCTGGGGATCGACTCCCGCGGTGAAATCGCCCGACGGCTGTTTGCTCAGGTTCTCGAATTTCAGCCCATCTTTCGCAGCGTCCGACATTTTGCACCCGCCAGCGGTCTTTGCGTTGGCGTCCAGGAACGCCTTGCCGAGCACCCCTGTCCAGGACATCTCACCGTGGAGAATTTTGGACAGCATGTTCCGCTCGACGGTGTTCACCAGGACATGCTTGGGCGATTTCGCCAATGCATTGCTGACTTCCAGTTCGATATTCTCGTTCCCGTAGGATACAAAAAGGGGATTCAGGAAGACATGCTTCAACAAATCATAGCTTACGCCATAAAATGAGTCGTGAAGGATAAACGTATCTGCGATCCTTTGATTGCTATCATCAGGAAATGTTCGAGATACGTAGTCGTCATAAGTTTCTTCGGCTTCCTCGTGGTCGATTCTCAGCAGCCTGTTTGGCATGTCGGTGGCGTGCATGACTTGACCGCTTGCGAGGATCGGGCCGTCCACTTTTCTGCCGGTCAACTCGAAGACGAGTTGCCTGACGGCTTTGAGTTTCCCCAGCTCGTTCCAATGGGTATCCGTTCTGAAGTAGAGCAGGTCATCGGTTACGTCATGACCCATCACATCGAAATGGTCTATTATGCTCGATTTGCTGGTCTTTGCGATGCGGCGCCACAAACGCGATGAAAGTATCTTACACCCGGTGGCGGCCGCAGCGGCAGGCCCAAGTTTCTCGGGATACACAACCTCCTTGTCGGGCGAGACCGACATACGAAAGTCTATGCCGATCCCCTTCGCTATCATTCGCAACGCTTCAACATGCCCCAGCATGACGCCAATATCGTGCTCTGACATACATGCGCCGTTCTGGAACCCAGGCTTGTAAAACAGCCATCCATCCGCGCCGGAGATGACTTGGGATGTATTGACGAAGCCGAACACTTTGACATCCAGGGCATTCTTCGCGCGGATGGCGTCCATTCCGACTGGAGAATTGCTGACAAGCCTCCTGGCTACGTCGTTCCGGTACTTCTCGTCATTTGGCGTCAGCAGTTTTGCCGACGTGAGTTCGGTCAAGGTGATCGCTCTTTCGGCGGCCGGGTCGAGTCCCATCGTTACGAGGCTGCCGACGGGCGCTGCGAGAAAGACTGCGAAGGCTCCGATGGTTGCGAGATTCGCCAATTTCATACTCAGAACCTGAAATAGAGGAACGGTGAGAAGGCCTGAGGTACGATGTATATCGCGCAGATGACTGCTGCGACGCTGACGAAGACAAGCCGGGCGAAGCACGCGGCACTGCCCGTCGCTCCGGCTACGACCACACCCAAGGGCCTTACCTGCCCCTGGATGACTATGAGGAGGCAGGCCAACAGCATAGCAACTTTGCCCTGAGGCGAAAGCGCGAGGTCCATCGATCCGGGCAGGCCGAACGCCCCGTCTGCCAGCGGCAACAGCATGGCGCGTGCATGGCTGGCGAAGACCGACAGGTCGTTTGCGCGGAACAGGACCCATCCGAAAATCACGACGGGAAAGAAGTAGATCATCCGAACGACCTGTGATGAAAACGCCCTTCCTCCAAGGATCAGGCGTTCCGCAATAAGAAAAATTCCATGGTATGCGCCCCACAGGACGAACGTCCATGCCGCCCCATGCCATATTCCGGTCGCAAGGAACACGATCATCAGGTTTGCGTAAGTTCGCACCAGGCCCGCCCTGTTTCCGCCCAGAGGGATATAGAGGTAGTCGCGGAACCAGCTCGACAGCGAGATGTGCCAGCGACGCCAAAACTCGGTGATCGTAGACGCGGCGTAGGGATGGTTGAAGTTCTCCTTGAACCGGATTCCGAACATCATGGCGAGGCCGATCGCCATGTCCGAATAGCCCGAAAAGTCGAAATAGATCTGGATCGAATAGGCGATTGCCCCGAGCCAGGCAGCGGCAAAGGTTTGCTCCGCGCCGGCAAGGGCAAAGGATGCGTCCGCGACGCCCGCGACACTGTCCGCGATAATGACCTTTTTGCAAAGGCCGACCATGAACCGACCGGCCCCGGCGGCAAAGATATCCGCGTTAAGATCAGGATGGTGGAAGTCCTTCTCGACGTCCCGATACCGTACGATCGGGCCGGCAATCAGCTGCGGGAAGAAGGCCTTGTAGGCGCCAAACAACACCACGTTGCGCTCAGCCTTTACCTCGCCACGCCACACGTCGATCACATAGGAGATGCCCTGGAACGTGAAAAACGAGATCCCTATCGGGAGAATGATGGTTTGCGCGAAGTGTTGCAGACTCTCGGACCCGAAAAATCCGACAGAGCCAAGAAGGAAGGCCGTATACTTGTAATAACAGAGGACCAACACGTTCAGTGTGACGACGGCGGTGACCACTAGTTTATGATGGTAGCGCTCCACCGCGATCGCGCCCGCGAAATTCAGCACAATGCTGAAGAGCAGCAGCAGAACGTAAAGGCCAGAAGACCAGTAGAAGAAGATCAGGCTTGATAGAAAGATAAACGGCGAGAATAATCTCGTTCGATTAAGGATCGAACCTAGCAAGAGCGTGATCGGCAGGTAAAGGAAGAGAAATGCCTGGTCGGAAAATACCATTGCGCGCCGATCGGTTTCGCCCATTTGTCCTTCCGGATCGCAAATGGATGGATTGAAGTCAATACGCAGGACTTGGCCTGAATTCCTTCCCGAACCAGCGCCGCGCTCCCCTGTGACGACGGGCTATCTGCGAATTGAGTTCGGCAAGTTGGCCGGCGCCGCTTGGGAGTTGCCTCGCGATAACCCGAGCTGGGCGGAATCAGGTCCACCGCAGCAAGAAAATAATTGATCTGCTGGCGCAGTGCATGGCGATTTCGTACCGAAGCACCATTGGATTCGACAGATCGGATGCCGTTACCACCTACACCTATCCCCGCGGCATGAACCACACCTCAGACAATTGGAGAGTTTCGAAACCACGCTGTGCATGATGGCGATAGCCTGGTCCAGCGGCGAACTGCTACTATTATTCGTCTGGCCCTCTGCGCGAATGCCCTGAGTTTGTGCCTTATGGAGGATCCCTTTGTTGGCGTGCACAGTTTGCGGGAATGATGAGTTTCGGGACAGCAAAGTTCTTTGGCCTCGGCTGATCGCCGAGTGGAATTTATCGTCCGCCGAGGTTTCCTATATCGACCGGCAGCAAGGCACGCAATGCACGCATTGCGGCTCAAATCTAAGGGGGATTGCTTTAGCCAACGCAATTCGCGAAGCCGTCTCCACCCCCAACACTTTGGCCGATTTTGTCAATACTAGTGAAGCGCGCCGTCTCCGCATTCTCGATATCAACGGCTCGTCATTGTCTCAGACGCTTTCGGTTCTCCCACTGTATCTCCGTGCCGACTATCCCTCGGTCGACATGCAGTCCATGCCCTATGAGGACGATCAGTTTGATCTCGTCGTTCATTCCGATACGCTGGAACACGTGCCATTTCCGATTGAAGCTCTGAGGGAATGCGGGCGCGTTCTCTCAGATGATGGATGCTTATGTTATACTGTCCCAACGATTGTCGGTCGTTTGACCCGCGACAGAGAGGGGCTCCCGCCAAGTTACCATGGGGATTCGAACCAAGGCGGGTATGACTTCATGGTGCACACCGAGTTTGGGGCCGACGCTTGGACATTTCCAATTCGAGCCGGCTTCGCGTCGGTCAACATAAATACGGTTTCATACCCAGACGCCACGGCAATAACTGCTCGCAAAAAACTATTTACTGCGTAGTATTACTTCTAAGTTCGTATAGTCGCTTTCTTCATGCGACATATCGTTCGTACAGCAAGCTTATTGATCGAGCTTGCGGACCACATAAAGGTCTTGGTGCCCCCACCAAAACGCCTGCTGGAAGCGGATCAACTCGACCCCTTCGACGTCGGACACTGCTTTTTGAACATAACCAAGGGAAACGGCGCTTGTTCCATAGTCGCGAGCGTCCAGATCGCGCTGATCGCTTTTCGAGTTCCAATAGAATCCGGTGCCATCAAATTGCGCTGGCAAACCCCCGGCTCTCATATTTCGGAGAGTGACGGCTCCGTGCGTTGTGAAAATCAAGATACCCCCCGGCTTCACCGCCGTGAGAACGCGAGAAAGCCACGGCGCGAAGGTGGCATCTGGCATGTGCGAAAAAAACGATAGGGCGAAGACAACATCAAACTCGTCGTCGATGCTCCAGTCCTCCGGTTTTGTCGACGAGAGGTGTGCCCTGACGCCGATCTTGTTTGATAGGAATTCGACGGCATTTGGGTGAACGTCGCTGGAAACCCATGCTGCGTCCGGCAGAACGTGCATCGCATAACGTGCGACGCGGCCATAACCCGACGCGAACTCAAGGACGCTGGCTGGGCCAGATGAAAGGTGCTCGCGGCACAGGTTGGCGAAGCGTTTGGCGCAATCTTCTCCCCCTGTGAAATAGGCTTCGATCGCTTTTCGGTGATCTGTCGGAAACACGGCCCGGACGAAGAAATCGAGCAGCATGTCATCCTTGCTGATCTCATAGGCGACCTTTTTCGCTTCGGCGATCGACCGGGCGAGTGGTTCATGCTCTGCCAGTATGCCGGCAATATCGATATCTGACATCGATTCTCTCTGAGTCGTCCGCCGCCAACTCACAAGCCGCCTGCCACCAACTTACAATCTGGAGACAATTAAACAATCTGCAGCCTGCCCTTTAGGTCGCGTTTGTGCCGCATGCCTGGCGTGGAGGAGCTCCGACACGAATTTGCGTGGCGGCGAGTTCGGGGCATCCGAGCGCTGCGGAAATCGCTTGTCAGTCAAAACGGAGCGCGAGAACGGACAGGCAGCATCGACCGTTGCTCAAACGGGCCGACTAGGCGTAGGAAGAGTGAACAAGTCCTCCATAGAGCTGGCACTCATGCCCAGGGCAATCCTTCATATCGGCCTCGCCAAGACTGGAACCACGTTCCTGCAGAACTGGCTCCGATACAACAGTGTTGTCCTGCAACCGGCCGGCTTCTACGTCGCTCCTGACATGGCCTCGCATCAAGTCGCCGCAAGCTTGGTCCAGGACGTGTCGCGGCGCGCCTTGGACGACATCAGGGGTCTCGCCAACCTTCCTGACGAGAAGGAGACGCTGTTCTCGTCCGACCCCGATCTGGTGTCGATCATATCGTCAGAATACTTTCATATCTGCGAGCCGCTGCATGTGGCGGAATATTTCAGGCAGGAGAATGTGGACGTCGTCATGATCGTCTGTGTCCTGAGGCGGCAGGACATCCTGTCAGCTAGCGGCTACGCGCAGGACATCAAGTCGCTCGGGCGCAGCGATATTGTAGACGGCGCCGAATATCATCCCCATCTCGACTGGAATTGCCTCTACGAGAGCTGGACCGGCGCATTTCCCGATGCCGCCATGCGGATGATCAACTATAGCCCGCGTTCGCTGCTGAGCGCGTTCAAGGCGCGGCTGGGTATTGGCATCGAAACGATCGATCAGGTGCAGGAAATTCATGCCAACCGGAGCCTTAACGCCGAAATGACCGAGGTTGCGCGAATGCTCAACGAGCGGGGTCTGCCACCGATGTCAGAAGCGCTTTTGGCTCTTCAACGACACCTGCCAGGGCCGCCGTTCGGGTTGCCGGCGTATGTCGTAAAGCAGTTTGAAGACGCCTATCTCGTTTGCAATCGCAGGCTGGCCGACCGGCTGCGGGATCCTGAATTTGAGGAAATGTCACGGCCCGGATGGCATACGGACGGCGTGTGCATGGCCGGCCAGATCGACGACGCCAGATTCGCCGAAATCATCAAACTGGCAGAACGGGAAGGCGCCGGCTTTGGGCATCTCGAGACATCGACCTGAAATTCGGTCGAGCTTCTTTGCCTTCCATTGATACTCGGATTTCTCACAGACACTTGCTGTCAGGCGCTCGAATGCGCATATCGGCGTTCCGCGAGAGCCGGGGGCGACAATTGTGCCAGGTTTGAGTCGGCCTCGGACGTCGTCACGCAGGGTGCAAATCACTTATGCGGCGACAGCGACAACAGCGTCGACAAAAGCCTGCGGTGCTTCCTGGGGCAGGTTGTGGCCGATGCCTCCCTTGATTAATCGGTGCTCGTATTTGCCCGAAAACATCTTGGCGTACGCGCTTGGGTCCGCATGAGGCGCCCCATTGGCGTCACCCTCGAGCGTAATCGTGGGGACACCGATCACGGGAGCCGCGGCGAGCCGCTTCTCCAGGTCGTCGTACTGTGCTTCGCCCTCTGCCAGCCCAAGCCGCCAACGGTAATTGTGGATCGTGATCGCGACATGATCGGGATTGTCGAAAGCAGTTGCCGACCGTGCGAAAGTGGCGTCGTCGAACTTCCATTGCGGCGAGGCGAGTTCCCAGATCAGGCGCACGAAGTCGCGCGTGTATTTGGCGTAGCCGGCCGCGCCTCGCTCGGTCGCGAAATAGTACTGATACCACCACTGCAACTCGGCCTTCGGGGGCAGTGGCACCTTGCCGGCTTGCTGGTTGCCGATCAGATAGCCGCTCACAGACACCTGCGCCTTGCAGCGCTCCGGCCAGAGTGCGGCGATAATGTTGGCGGTCCGCGCGCCCCAGTCAAAAGCGCCGAAGACGGCGCTATCGATTTTCAGCGCGTCCATCAGCGCGATGATGTCGATGGCGAACGCCGCCGGCTGGCCTTTGCGCGGCGTTTCGGCGGACAGAAAGCGGGTGGGACCGTAGCCGCGCAGATAGGGAACGATCACCCGATAGCCGGCCTTGGCCAGGATCGGAGCCACGTCGACATAGCTGTGAATGTCGTAGGGCCAGCCATGCAGCAAGATGACAACAGGGCCATTTTCAGGGCCATCTTGCGCGTATCCAACATTCAGCACGCCGGCGTCGATCTGCTTTAGCGCTGCGAAGGAAGTATGTGCTCCAGGCTTAACTGTGGAACCCGACTCCGTCTGCTGTGCCGCTGCCGCCGATCCGAGCGTGCCGAGTTGAGCGGCAACGAAGCCCGTCGTGGCGACTGCAAAGAAATCACGGCGGCTTGGTGTGACCTGATCCAAGATCTTGACGCTCTTCATCTGGTGGTTCCTTCTCTTCGATGGTTCCGGATCGGACTGCGGGGGCCCCCATCGGCACTCGGGAATTGTAGGCCCCCAGGGTGCGGATGTCTTCCTCGATGACCTTCGCGACTGCCTTCGCCAACGCTGTCAACCATCGGTCGAGATGCTAACGGACTTCCATGCTTCGACCTCATGCTTAAGACGCTCGACCCTCTCCGACACAAATCCAAGGGCATCGCAGCCGAGCTGTGGTGGAGGGTTGTCGGACTCGACCAAGCCCTATCGAGCGTGAATACGACCTCATAGAGGCATGGATGTGCCTCACCGATTCCCCTGTTTCGGTCCAAAAAGCCAGCCTCCCTCAAGCGATCAGTCACCCTCTGGACGGCTTGCGCGCTTGCGCTTTGCGCATAGTTGACGACTCGCGTTCCATCGAGACTTTTGTGGATGCTTGCCGAAACCCATCCCGATGTTTCTCGTGCGAATCTGGCTGACTCGCTAAGTAGCTCGATGAGCGGCTGGGTCACGTGTGGATTTCGCGTTTGGCATGCTTGGCCAGTAGCTCGTGAACCATATCCAGTCGGCGGCAGTGTACTGTCCTTCGCTGGGTGCCTGGACCGATGCCTATCCAACCCCGCCTGGTGCCTGGGTTGAAACGTTGACTGCCGCCACGGCCCGGTTCACGCTCAGAATCAACCCTTGGCCGTAGGGCAGACAATTGCCAGCGCACCCTGATCGAGGACTACGCAAAAATGAGGCGGGAGATATTGTGAGGCAGCCCGCAAAAAGCGGCGAACGGCATTCTATTGCGGCGGAACTGATTGCAGTGCTGGTCGCGGTGACGATTGGCCAGCCGCGCGTCATGACCATCGAGCGAGGTCAATCCCTGCCTTCCGGCCCGTTCGAACTTGGACATCGTTCGCTACAGTCCGGTCTAAGGGATTGGGTCGAACACCAGACACGCCACCCTTTGGGCTATATCGAGCAGCTCTACACTTTCGCCGATCGCGACAGGACAGCAAACGGGAGCGCGCAACGCGTGGTTTCCATCAGCTACCTGGCCTTGACCCGGGAGGAGCAGGCGGCACCCGCCGACAAAGCCGCCTGGCGCAACTGGTACGACTATTTCCCCTGGGAAGATCACCGTGCAGGTGTTCCCTCTGCATTGCCGGACGTGATCGTTCCGCACCTGAAGGCCTGGGCGGATGGCGCCGACGATCGCCCTACGCACGATGACCGCTGGCAGCGAGCAGCGATCGCCTTCGGTCTTGATGGTAATGGCTGGAATGAGGAACTGGTGCTGCAACGCTACGAGTTGCTCTACGAAGCGGCCCTTGTCGGGGAAGCGCATCGCCGCCAAGGCGAAAACGGCACTCTATCGGCCTTCGGCCTTGCAATGGCGGCCGATCACCGCCGTATCCTGGCAACCGGCATCGCCAGGTTGCGCGCCAAGATCAAATATCGTCCCGTCGTCTTCGAACTCATGCCGTCGGTCTTCACGCTCCTGCAACTCCAGCGCAGCGTCGAGGCGCTCGCCGGTCGGCTCGTCCACAAGCAGAATTTCAGGCGGCTGGTAGAGCAGCAGGAACTTGTCGAAGAGACCGGATCATCAACAACCGACACAGGCGGCCGACCGGCCAAGCTGTTTCGCTTCCGGCACGGCGTTCTGGCCGAGCGGGCGGTCGTAGGGACGAAATTGCCACTTTCGCGTGCTTGACAATCCTTATGCTCCATATAAGCATATGCTCCATATATACTCAAAACGAGCATATGTGAGGGACAAGAATGACGCTGAGCTCCGCACTCTACGACCGGGTACGGCGAGTCATTCCGCCCATTGAATGGCCGGCATTTGCGGATGATATCGACGCTATTCTCGATCTGAAGCGGCAGCGAAATGCCGTCATCCTGGCGCACAACTACCAGACGCCGGAGATCTTCCACTGTGTGGCCGACATCGTCGGCGACAGTCTGGCGCTTGCGCGCAAGGCGATGACGGCCGAAGCCGATGTCATCGTGCTGGCAGGCGTGCATTTCATGGCCGAGACGGCGAAGCTGCTCAATCCGCAAAAGACCGTGCTCATTCCCGACCTGCGGGCGGGCTGTTCGCTGGCCGACTCGATTACCGCCGAGGATGTCCGCCTGCTTCGGCAGCGCTATCCCGGCGTGCCGGTCGTCACCTATGTCAACACGTCGGCCGCGGTGAAAGCAGAGTCCGATATATGCTGTACCTCAGGCAATGCGAAGGCTGTCGTCGAGTCGCTTGGCGTTCCCCAGGTGATCATGCTGCCGGACGAGTATCTGGCCCAGAACATCGCCACCCAGACCGACGTGCAGATCATCGCCTGGAAAGGGCATTGCGAGGTGCATGAGCGCTTCACGCCAGCCGATATCCGCCAGCTACGCGAGGACCATCCCGGTGTGACGGTACTTGCCCATCCCGAATGTCCGCCCGACGTGGTGGCAGAGGCAGATTTCTCCGGCTCGACCGCTGCCATGTCCGACTATGTCGGGCTGCATAAACCGCCCCGCGTCGTGCTGATGACGGAATGTTCGATGAGCGACAATGTCGCGGTCGACCATCCCGAGGTCGAGTTCATCCGGCCCTGCAATCTGTGCCCGCACATGAAGCGGATAACGCTCGCCAACATCCGTACGGCGCTCGAGCAGAACCGCCATGTGGTAACCATCGAGCCCGAGATCGCCGGGCGCGCGCGTCTGGCCGTCGAGCGGATGCTGGCGGTATGAGCATGGACGTCCGCAATCTCGCCAACCGGCCGGTCATCATTGGCGGCGGCATAGCCGGGCTGATGACTGCGCTGCATCTGGCACCGGAGCCGTTGCTTCTGCTGTCGAGATCGCCGCTTGGCGCGGATGCGTCGAGTGCGTGGGCGCAGGGCGGGTTGGCCGCGAGCCTAGGCGACGACGATGAACCGGCGCTTCATTTTGCCGACACGCTCGCCGCAGGCGACGGCCTTTGCGATGCGGAAGCAGCAAGGCGCATCGTGTACGCGGCGCCGGCCGCAATCGAGGATCTGTCGCGCCTTGGAGTTCGCTTCGATCGGACACCCGAAGGCGCGCTACGTCTCGGGCTGGAGGCCGCGCATGGCCGGCGGCGCATCGTTCATGCCGGGGGTGACGGCAGCGGTCGCGAGATTATGCGCGCCCTTGTCGCCGCCGTGCGCTCCACGCCCTCGATTGTGGTCGTCGAGGGCATCGAAGCGCGCCGGCTGGTGGTGGAGGATGGCAGGATCGCCGGGGTGCTCGCGGGTTGTTCTACGGGTCCGGTGTTCGTCGCCACAGGACGGGTCGTTCTCGCCACAGGCGGAATCGGCGGCCTGTTCCACGACACGACAAACCCGCTCGGCAGTTGCGGACAAGGCCTGGCACTCGCCGCACGCGCCGGTGCAATTTTTGCCGACCTCGAATTCATCCAGTTCCACCCGACCGCGCTTGACGGGCCCTGCCGTCCGATGCCGCTGATCAGTGAGGCGGTTCGCGGCGAAGGCGCGACAATCGTTGACGAGACAGGCCAGCGTTTCCTCGATGGCGTACCCGGGGCAGAACTCGCACCGCGCGACATCGTTGCGCGCGCTGTCTGGCGGCATCTTGCCGACGGCCATCGCGTCTTCCTCGATGCGCGCGAAAAGCCGGGCGCGACATTCGCGCGGCAATTTCCAACGATCGCTTCGGCCTGCGGCAAGGCCGGTATCGATGCGGCGCGGGATCTCATCCCTATCCGGCCGGCCCAGCACTATCACATGGGTGGTGTCGCCGTGGATCTGGCCGGGCGCACATCGATTCCCGGACTTTGGGCTTGCGGAGAGGTTGCCTCGACCGGCCTGCACGGCGCCAACCGGCTTGCCAGCAACTCGCTGACCGAAGCCGTCGTTTGCGCGCGCTGGGTTGCCGAGAGTGTAGCCGCTTCGCCTGAGCATCGCGAAAAGCCAGCGATGGCCTCTGACCTGCCCGCGCCAGATCCAGGGCCTGTGCGCCCCCTCCTGTCACATGCCCTCGGCGTCATGCGGGACGGCAAAGGGTTGAAGCAGGCTGCCCGGACCCTGCTGGCGCTGTCGCAGCGACACGAAACGGCGTCGGATCCCGCCGCCGTCGGGCTGATGATCACAGTTGCCGCCTTGCTGCGCCGGGAAAGCCGCGGCGCTCATTTCCGGACGGACTTCCCCCACGATGCCGCCGTCGCCCGCCGCTCCCAGATTACGCTCGACGCAGCCATTGCCGCAGCGCGGGAATTCGAATCCTCCCCAATGCTGGAAAGCGTCGCGTGATGAACCTCTCACCACTTCCCGCAATCATGCTCGAACCCCTTGTGCGTGCAGCTCTGCTCGAAGACCTCGGCAGGGCCGGCGACGTGACGACCGATGCCATCGTGCCGAAGGACCTTTGGGCAACGACCGTCCTTTCGGCACGCCAGGCTGGAACTGTCGCCGGGCTCGATCTGGCGATGCTCGCCTTCCGGCTTATCGACCAGAACGTCGAAATGACCTTGCATCAGGCTGACGGTAGCAAAGTATCGCCGGGAGAGACCATTGCATCGGTTAGGGGCCCGGCCCGGGCCATACTCACGGCGGAGCGGACGGCGCTCAATTTCCTGTGCCATTTGAGTGGCATCGCCACGGCGACCGCGTCGGTCGTCGCCGCGGTTCGCGGCCACGGCGCAAAGATCGTCTGCACGCGCAAGACGACCCCCGGCTTGCGGGCTATCGAAAAACATGCCGTGCGCGCCGGTGGCGGCTCCAATCACCGCTTCGGCCTCGACGACGCGATCCTGATCAAGGACAATCACATTGCCATGGCCGGTGGAATTCGTACGGCACTCGAGCGGGCGCGAAGCAGCGCCGGCCATCTCGTCAAGATCGAAGTCGAGGTCGATACGCTGGCCCAGCTGGAAGAGGTGCTTACTCTGGCCCCCGACGCCGTGCTGCTCGACAATATGTCGGTCGACGAGCTTCGCCAGGCGGTAGCCATGGTTGCCGGCCGGGCCACAACCGAGGCGTCGGGCAGGATCACCGCCGCGATTGCGCCAGCCGTTGCCGCAACCGGTATCGATTTGATTTCCATCGGCTGGTTGACTCACAGCGCGCCGATCCTCGATATCGGTCTCGACTATCGTGAGCCTTAGCCGTCGGGGCTGACCATCCAGCCTACCCAGCTTCTTTCGACCGTGTCCGCCCTTTCAAAGGCGCCTGTGTCGCACAACGCAAGGAACAGCATGGAAATGCATACAGCGATTTCGGAAAAGACCATGCCTGAGGCTCGATCCTTCAACGGCGACCGGACGTGGACCCTTGAAGAGGCTCGGGCGCTGCATGATGCCCCTTTCAATGATCTGCTGTTTCAGGCGCAGACCGTTCACCGTCAGAATTTCGATCCGAACAAGGTCCAGCTCAGCCGGCTTCTCAGCATCAAGACAGGCGGATGCCCGGAGGATTGCGGCTATTGCAGTCAGTCGGCGCATCACGAAACTGGCCTGAAGGCATCGAAGCTGATGGAAGTCAGGCGCGTCATCGCCGAGGCAACCAAGGCGCGCGATGCCGGCGCCACCCGCTATTGCATGGGTGCCGCGTGGCGAAACCCCAAGGCGCGCGACATGGATGCGGTGGTGGCTATGATCGAAGGGGTCAAGGCGCTGGGCATGGAAACCTGCATGACACTCGGCATGCTCGATCTCGAGCAGACAACTCGTCTGAAACAGGCTGGTCTCGACTACTACAACCACAACATCGATACGTCGGAACGCTACTACAGCGAGATCATCAGCACGCGCAGCTTTGCCGACCGGCTCGATACGCTCGAACAGGTTCGCCAATCCGGCATCAAGGTCTGCTGCGGCGGTATTGTCGGCATGGGCGAAGAGCCGGTGGACCGGATCGACATGCTGGTGACACTGGCCAATCTACGGGAACATCCGCAAAGCGTTCCGATCAACATGCTGATCCCGATCGCCGGTACCCCGCTTGCCGACGCCAGGCCGATCGAGCCGATCGAATTCGTGCGCGTGATCGCACTGGCGCGCATCATGATGCCGAAATCGCATGTCCGGCTTTCGGCCGGCCGCACCGCCATGACCGACGAGATGCAGGCGCTGTGCTTCTTTGCCGGCGCCAACTCGATCTTCGTCGGCGACACGCTGCTGACGGCGGACAATCCCGGCGAGGACAAGGATAGTCTGCTGTTCCGGCGTCTCGGCATCGAGCCGATGGACCTCGAGACGCAATGAGCGGGATACCGCTTGCCCGCTATGACGCGACCCTGCAGGGGCTGGCGCGCAAGGACCGGCTGCGGACGCTGTCGCCGCGCGCCGGCCTCGACTTCTCGTCGAACGACTATCTCGGGCTTGCCGCTTCGAAAAGGCTAGGCGACGCGGTTGCGGCGGCGATCGCGCAGGGCACGCCGGTCGGCGCCACCGGGTCGCGGCTGCTGCGCGGCAACGCGCCGGAACACGAGGCTCTGGAGGCGGACGCGGCGGCGTTTTTCGGAGCTGAACGCGCGCTGTTCTTCGGTAGCGGCTACATCGCCAATTTCGCTCTTCTGACCGCGCTGCCGCAGAAGGGTGACCTTTTGGTCCTCGACGAACTCGCCCATGCCAGCATGCATGAGGGGGCTCGCGCTGGCCGCGCTGAGTTCAAGCTCGCCGCACACAACGACGTGGATGCTATCGAGGATGCGATCACGCGCTGGCGCTCCGAAAGCGGCACCGGGCGCGTCTGGATCGCGGTCGAAAGCCTTTACAGCATGGATGGCGACCGTGCGCCGATGGAGAGCCTGGTCGCGCTTGCCGATCGGCACGAGTCATTCATCGTCGTCGACGAGGCGCATGCCACCGGCGTTTGGGGACCGGAGGGCCGCGGCCTTGCCGCCGGTTTCGAGGGCCGCGACAACATCATCGCACTCCACACTTGCGGCAAGGCCCTCGGAGCGTCGGGCGCGCTTGTCACAGCTCCACGAACGCTGTGCGACTATCTCGTCAACCGGTGCCGGCCATTCATCTACGCCACCGCGCCATCACCGCTGATGGCGGTCGCGGCGCGCGAAGCGCTCGCCATGCTGTCCGATGAGCCGATGCGCCGTCTCCAGTTGCAGGAGCGTGTTGCCTTCGCGGGTCGCCAATTGGCCGAGCGCTGCGGCGTGATACCGAGCGGCTCGCAGATCCAGCCATTTGTCATCGGCGACGTCAGGCGCACCATGGCGGTGGCGACAGCGCTCCAGGCACGGGGCTTCGACATACGCGGCATTCGTCCGCCGACCGTGCCCGAGGGCACGTCGCGTCTGCGCATTTCGCTGACGCTCAACGTCGACGAAGCCGACATTGCGGCCATGGTCGAGGCGCTCGTCGAGGTGTTGGCCTCGGCATGACCAAGCGCATCGTCATCACCGGAACGGATACCGGCATCGGCAAGACGGTGTTTTCGGCCGGGCTCGCCGGCCAGCTCGACGGCTTCTACTGGAAGCCGGTGCAATCGGGACTCGACGACGAGACTGACAGTGAGGTCGTTGCCCGGCTTTCCGGTTTGCCGGCCGGGCGCGTCCTGCCGGAAGTTTACCGTCTGAGAACGCCGCTGTCGCCGCATCGTTCAGCGGAAATCGACGGCGTTGCGATCGAGGCGGCAAAACTCTCGCTTCCAGCCTTGCCGGGTCCGCTTGTCATCGAAGGCGCTGGCGGGCTGATGGTGCCACTCAACCGACAGACAAGGTTCATTGACATATTCGCGCAATGGCGGATGCCGGTTATCCTGTGCGCCCGTACCACGCTCGGCACGATCAACCACACCCTGCTGTCGATCGAGGCGCTCAGGGCCCGTTCCATCCCGCTCATCGGCATTGCCTTCATCGGTGATGAGGTGGCCGATACGCAAAGAACAATCGTGGAGTTCAGCGGTGTGCGCCAGCTTGGCAGACTGCCGCAAATCGATCCTCTGACGAGTGAAACGCTGAGAGATGCCATGGTTGCCGGCTTCGACCTCACAGCGATCGCAAGGGGCGAATGATGTCGCAGTCCCGTGTGTGGCATCCGTTCACTCAGCACGCGCTCGAACCGACGATCCCTGAAATCGTTCGGACGGACGGCGCCTATCTCCACAAGGCCGACGGCGCGCGCATCCTGGATGCCATTTCCTCCTGGTGGGTCGTCACCCACGGCCACCGCCATCCCCATATCATGAAGGCCATCGAAACGACCGTGGCGAGCCTGGACCAGATCATCTTCGCCGGCTTCACCCACGAGCCGGCCGAACGTCTGGCCAGGGCGCTTGTCGGCCTCGCTCCGGCCGGCCTTGACCGGGTGTTCTACTCCGACAGCGGCTCGACCTGCGTCGAGGTCGCGCTGAAGATGGCGCTCGGCTATTTTCGCAACATCGGCGCACCGCGCTCGCGCATCGTCGTCATGGAGCACAGCTATCATGGCGACACCATCGGCACGATGAGCGTCGGCGCCCGCGGTGTGTTCAACGCTGCCTACGAGCCGTTGCTGTTCGAGGTCGATACCATCCCCTTCCCGGCCGCCGGGCGAGAGCAGGAGACGCTGGATCGGTTCGAGGCCGTCAGCCGCGACCGGCACGCCGCCGCCCTGATCGTCGAGCCGCTGGTGCTTGGCGCCGGCGGTATGCTGATGTATCCGGCCTCGGTTCTGACCGAACTGAAGAAGATCGCCGAAGCTTCGGGCACGCTGCTGATCGCCGACGAGGTGATGACCGGCTGGGGCCGCACCGGAACCATGTTCGCCTGCGAGCAGGCATCCATCTCTCCGGACATCCTGTGCACCTCGAAGGGCTTGACCGGAGGCGCCATCCCGCTGGCGGCGACGCTTGCCACCGAGGCCATCTTCCGGGCCCATTTTTCGGACGACCGCAAGAAGACCTTCTTCCACTCGAGTTCCTACACCGCCAATCCGATTGCCTGCGCGGCCGCACTCGCCAATGTCGAGATCTGGCGCGACGAGCCGGTAGCCGAGCGGGTCGCGGCCCTGAGTGCAAAGCAGGCCGCCGGGCTTCAACGCTTTCGCGATAACCCTCGCTTCACCGACAGCCGGGCGACCGGGACGATCACGGCTCTCGATCTGCGCACCGGCTCCGCCGGCTATCTGGCCGAGATCGGGCCAAAACTGCGCGCTTTCTTCCTCGAGCGCGGCCTGCTCGTGCGTCCGCTCGGCAATGTCCTCTATCTTCTGCCGCCCTATTGCATCACCAGCGAGGAACTGGACGTTCTCTATGACGCCATCGAGGAGGCCAGCGAACGCTTCGGTTCGGGGCCATGAGTCGATCGTCGCGCATTCTCGGGTTCGGCCATTATGCGCCGGCGCGCAAGGTCGAGAATCCGGAGATCGAAGATCGTCTCGGGCTCGAGCCAGGCTGGATCGAGCGGCGCACCGGAATTCGTTCACGCTTCTGGGCGACAGATGAAGACACGCTGTCCGGCCTTGCTGTGCGTGCAGGCGAGATGGCGCTGGCGAACGCCGCTATTGATCGCAGCGACATCGGTCTCCTGTTGCTTGCCACCTCGACGCCCGACCACCTTCTGCCGCCCAGCGCACCCCTCGTCGCGCACAAGCTGGGACTTGGACGAGCAGGTGCGATCGATCTGACCGGCGCCTGCGCCGGCTTCATCTATGCGTTGATGTTCGCGGACGGCTTCACCCGCCTGCATGGTAAATCAGCTTTGGTCATCGCCGCCAACATCCTCAGCCGTCGCATCAATCCGGCCGAGCGCGCCAGTGCCGTGCTGTTTGCCGATGCCGCCGGCGCCGTGGTGATCGGTCCCTGCGAGGATCCTGATCGGGGCATTCTCGGTGCCTCGGTGGATTCCGACGGCTCGCGCTACGGGCTGATCCAGATCCCGGCGGGCGGAAGCAACGTCCCGTTCCAAAGTGGCCTGGATCTCGGGCAAACCCGAATGACGATGACCGACGGCCGCGAAGTGTTCGCCAGGGCCGTGGACATGATGACTGCATGTTCAAAGGACGCGCTCGCCGCAGCCCGAACGCAGCCGCAGGACATCGATCGGTTCGTGCCGCACCAGGCCAATGCCCGCATTTTCGATGCGGTCGGGAGGAGCCTCGGCATTGCAGATCACGCAATCGTCAAGACAATCGCCGACTACGGCAACTCTTCCGCCGCGACGATCCCGCTCTCACTGTCGCTCGCTCATCTGACCGAGCCGTTCCGGCCGGGCGAGAAAATTCTCCTGGCGGCAGCGGGTGCGGGTCTCAGCGGCGGTGCACTGGTAGTCGGAATCTAGCGAGCCACCGACAGCGCGAACCGACTGATCATGAATGGTGGATAGGACAAAGGCATTTGGGTCATGGCGAGTGCGAAGCGGACAACACCTCGCGTTGACCGGCAGCGAGCGCTCGACTGGCTGCCGCGTTATTCACTCTTCAGGTTTCGGTGTTCAGACGTCGGGAAATGGGGTGCCGCTCGGTTTTCCCAACCCATTGCCGCAACGTGCGAATTGGAAACAGGACACCTGCCATCGCCGCCAAAAAGATGATGCCTACCGCAATCAGGCTGGGCAGGTGCCAGAGGATGTTCCCCCAGTTCGGGATGACCAGCGACGCCGTATTGAAGGTCTCGCCGCTGAACTGACACATGACGAACGACGCGCGGTTCTGCACCATTTCTGCGTCGATCCGTGATATCAGCGCCTCGACGGCCGGTTTATCTGCCGACATCTCGCGCAGATGCGTCAGCGCTGCCTGCATCGCGGACAGATAGGCATGGCTGCATTCATTGAAGGGGCTTGTTTCATCTCCAATGCTGCCGGGCATCAGTCCCCAAAGACAGGCGGCATACTGCAGATTGGCGAAATTCAGCAGCCTGCGAAACTTTTGATCCGTACGATCTTGGTTGGCCGCCAGATCAAGAATTTCGCTGCGATAGTTGGCGATCACGGCCATTTGGCCGTGAGTTAAAGCTGGGATTTGAAGACCTGATCTGTCCAGGTCTGACTCCTGGCGATGCGCCTGCGCCGATTCCGCAATCATCGAGAGCAGCAAAAGACAGAAACACTATGCCGCGGCGCGCGTGGACACCCGGATGCTCCGCGGCATCCCGGAATGGCCTAGCGGACCGCCACGCTTGCCACCGGTCGACCGTCGCGACGCTCGACCAGCCTGCGCTTGGCGACCACTCCGAAAAGCACGCCGATCGCAGTCCAAAGAACCGTCTGGATACCGAGTGAGGCAAGGCGGAAATTCCACAGGACAGCGGCAGAAAACTGCTCCGGAACTTCATTGATCGGCGGCAGCGCATATTCGGCAAGAGACATCACGAGAAAATAGGCACCCCCCGCCGCTATCCAGGCATTCCAGATTCCGTATTGTGATGCCAAGCGTCTGGCGAGGCCTATCGAGGCCACTGCCTCCAGGATCGACACGGTCAGCAGTACAAAGAAGAGCTGTGTGCGCGCCTGGATCGTTTCGGGATCGCCCACGGAAGGTGGGTTGGCCGGATATTTGAACTGCGGCACCAGGATGATCGCGACGAATCCGGCCAGCGCGATTAGTGCTGCCGTGCCGCGCGGTCCAAAGCCACTGACCCGTCCCTGAACATAGGAGAAGACCAGCGCGAAAAGCCCGCCTATGGATGCGCCATAGACGAGAATGCCAGTGAGCAGGCCGATACCGGCCTGGGTAGAGCGACTGACGAGTTCGGGCTCCGGCGCCTCGCCCGCGGCCTGCGCCTGCTGTTCCTCGAAAGCGATCGCGTGATCGACCTGCGGCTCGCCGAACGCACGGGCGAAACCGAATGCAAGCAGGCCAGCTATGATGCCAACCAGCATGCCCCGCACCAAAAGACTCCCAACCATGTCATTGTTCCTTGGCTAGTGGCAGGGAAAGCCGAGCAGATGGCGGCCGTCGTGGACGAATTCGTGGACGTACATGCTGCGGATCAGCGACGTCGCGCCCTCTTCGGCACCGATGAAATAGATCGCCAGCATCAGCATCAGCCCGCCAAAGATGGCCCAGGGCAGAAGCTCGCGAACCGGAATGGGTGCCGGAAGGGCAACGGGTTTAAGAGCGATTTCGGACATGGAAGTTCTCCTGAACAGTGTTTGTTGGAATGACTTGGCAACGAGATGTTCGTCCGCCCCCACTCTGCGATTGCGGCGCTGCTGCCGGCTTGTGGTTCACGCCAGCCGGGTCGCTGGCGCGCGGCAACTGTGATCGTGGTCATGAGAATGATCGTGATGATGATGGTGGTGGTGAGAATGACCATGATCATGTCCGTCAAGGCTGAGCGGTTCGCCAAAGCTGCGGTGTTCGTCAGCGTGACGCCATTGTTCCTTGCGCGCCATCAGCTCATCGAAGCTTGACAGCTTCTTGTCGGTCACCAGTTTCTCGAGCGCGGCAAGCCATTGATGATAGTAGATCCCGTTGTGGTTTTCCGGGTCGAGGCCATAGGTCTTGCCGAGTTCGATTTCGGCGCTGATGTAGTTCACCCATTCCCGCCACTGGAAATAGCCGTTGCGGTGAAGCGCGAGAACGATCCCGAACGCGGTGAGTTGCCAAGGCTCGGCAAAGAGCGGTCCGCCTTCATTGCGTGGAAGGCCGGGAAGCTGATCGAAACTGCTATTCTGGTCCATGGAAAGATCCTCTTCAAGCCGGAGTGGATGAGAAGCTGGAAAGCGCGCTAGTCCGCGCTCTCGAGGTAATCGTCCCAGGCGTCGACATACATCCGGTCCTGCGGATGGCCGGCGTCGCCCCACAACTCGCGAGCCGTGAAGACCACCGTGTAGACGTGCTGTGGCTTGGGGCCATTCCGGTGGGCGCTGGTGTCCGGGAACACGAACACGCCGTGATCGAATGTAACGGTTCCGGCCTTGCCCCTGATATAGGCAGGCAGCCGGTTGTGCGCGACCTGGTTCAAATTGACGACCGTTACCCGGTCGCCGGCCTTGAACTTCGGCGGGATGTTTGCATCGACGCGGGCCGGATCGCCTGTGGCCAGAACCGTTGGCACCATATCGGGGGTGAGCATGTTCATGCTGCTTTTCCTTTCATGAGCTGGGCATGGCGGGCATCGACTTCCTCGCGGGTAACGATGCCGGCATCGATGCAGTTCTGTTCGACGGTGCAGAGCCACTTCTCGTAGTAGCTCGACATCAGATAATGGCGCGGATCCATCTTCTCGATCGGATGCCGGAACTGGTCCACGTTGTAGATGCCGGCTGCGAAGCATGCGATCATCATCGATAGCATCCGCCCCTCCCATTCCTCGTGGAAATAGGGTTCGTTCTGTTCAACCAGCACCGGACCGAAGCCGTGCTTGCCGCCAACGTCATGAATTCCATTCATGGTCTGATCCTTTTGCCAGAGCCTAATGCGAAGGTGATTGCGCTACGCCGGTTCCGATCATGGAATCGCGGGTAACGAGAGCGGCCAATTCCTGTTCGGTCAGGCTTTCAGTGCCTGCTGGACGCATCGGCAGCACCAGGTAGCGGAGCTCGGCCGTGCTGTCCCAGACCCGCACCTCGACATCATCGGCGATATCGAGCCCGAATTCCTTGAGGACGCTTCGCGGTTCGATCACCACCCGTGCCCGGTAGGGCGCCGACTTGAACCAGATGGGAGGCAAGCCGAGCGTCGGCCAGGGATAGCAGGAGCAGAGCGTGCAGACGACGACGTTGTGCACCTTTGGCGTGTTCTCAAGGACAACCATGTTCTCGCCCTGCACGCCGATATAACCAAGACTCTTGATGGCGGCGGTGCCGTCCTCCAGCAGCCAGTTCCTGTATTGCGGATCGGTCCATGCCTTGGCGACGACCTTCGCACCGTTCTTGGGTCCCATCTGCGTCTCGAAGGTTTCGAGGATCAGATCGAGGGTCGCAGGATCTATCGCCTTCTTCTCGGCGAGCAGAGATTCCAGCGCTTTGACGCGCAGGCCGACCTCGGGGATCAGCACGTTAGCATGAGTGTGACTGTTGTTCTTCATGACTTACCTCACTGATATTGTTCGAAGATTTCCGTCTGGGATGGCAGCTTGCGGTCAGGCGACGGCCAGCGCCGGCTTGGTCAAGGCGGCGGCGAGCTTGGCCGATGCGAAACCGAACAGGGCGCCGCCGATCATCGATACCGGAACCACCACCAGCGAGTTCTCGAAAGACGCCGAGAGCAGTTTCGCCAAAGCGAGCCGGTCAGGCGTCTGCAGCAGGAACGCGAATGTGCAGGCATAGCCGAACGTCGTGCCCGGCACGGAAGCCAGGGCCGGAACCTGCGATGCCAGGATGTAGATCACAACCGTGATGAACACCACGATGGCAGGCCAGATTTGGGGCCCAACAAAGTTGCCGAAAGGCAGGCCGAGGATCATGACAGCGCCTAGCCAGCCCATGAAACAGCCGAAGATATTCGAGACGATCGTGCTCTTGAGCGCGGCTTCGTCGCCGCCCGACTGGAAGAAGCAGGCCCAGGCGACAAAAGCCGCCCAGACCAGAATTGTGCCGATGGAAAGAAACGCCCAGGTGCAGATCGCGCCGAGGACGCCAACGCTCAGAGCCGTTGCTATGACAGGTTTCATTGCCGGGTTCCCCATTGTCTTTTTTCAGAACTAAAAAGGCCCGCCACCGTCACCGGTGAGCGGGCCTCATCGCCATAAGCTCGCATTTTCACGAGCTTTATCTGTTCCTGCTGCGCCTCTTTTGGGCGCTCGCTTTTTGTTCCTATTTAGCGTCGCTGAGGAATTTTTCTTTGTCAACCGTTATTCATGCGAATTTTGCAAAATCAACAAATCACCTGAGTTTTGTAAAACAAAACAGATGCTTAAGTGATGTCCGTAGCGCCGTGACAAGCCGTCGGAAATAGAATTTGACATTTTTGCCGATCTGACGGACGATTTGATTGGATTTGCCGGCTAGCCGGTTTGAACTAAAAATTGAGGGATCAGGACGATCCTTCGCGGCAACGAAGCCCTGACGCCTTCCGAGGCCTCAGGGCTTATTTTTTGGGGCTGAGCTATTTTGGGCGAAAAAGCGAAAATCCCGGTCGGCGTGCTGTTTTCCACGACCGGGCCATACGCCACGGTCGGCGAGGCGATGCTCAATGGAACGCTGCTCGCCGTCGAGGAAGTCAACAGATCGCCGGACTTCGATTTCGAGCTGGCACCGCTTGTTCGAAATCCTGGAGGCGAAACGGCTGAATACGCTTCGATCTGCCGGGATCTCATCATCAACTCCGATGTTGCGCACATCGTCGGCTGCTACACCTCTTCCAGCCGCAAGGCGATCGTGCCTGTCGTTGAGAAATACGATGCGCTGCTTTGGTATCCCTCGCACTACGAAGGCTTCGAAAGCAGCGACAATGTCGTCTATCTTGGTGCGTCGCCGAACCAGCACATAGTGCCCCTGGCGCAATATATGGCCTCAAGGTTCGGCGCTCGCGTCTATTGTTGCGGCTCGGACTATATTTGGCCTTGGGAAAGCAATCGCGTCATGCGCGAAATCGCCGAGAATTTTGGCGGCGAGGTGCTCGCTGAGCGCTATCTGGCTGTCGGATCGACCGAGGTTACCGGGCTCGTTGAGGAAATCCGTCTCCTACGGCCCGATTTCGTGTTCAACACGCTTATCGGCGAATCCAGCTACGCATTCTTGCGTGCTTTTCGTGATGCTGGACTAGGAACCCAAGGCGACGTTTCCATTCCCATCGCCAGTTGCACGCTCTCCGAACCGGAACTTCGCACGATCGGCGATCCCGCAGCGCTCGGCCACATTACCTCCAGTGTCTACTTCCAGTCGCTGGACAACCCGCAAAATCATGCCTTTGTCGAAAATTACAGAACGCGTTTCGGCCAGCAGAAGGTGACCTCGGCCGACGCCGAAGCTTCGTACAATTCCGTTCACATGCTTGCACTCGCGCTTCGGTCTGCAGCCTCGACGAAAGCATCCGACATACTCGCCGTACTCGGCGAGTGTGTTTACGATGCACCGCAAGGACGGATCCGCATCGACACGGAAAACAACCATTGTTACCTGACGCCGCGCATCGGCGTGTCGAGCGCCGGCGCGGAATTCACTATCGTCGCGGCCGCGCAAAAGCCTATCAAGCCCGATCCGTTTCTGGCTTCGCTGAAAGGGGCGGCTTTCATGCTGGATTCTCGCGACCAGGATCAGCCGCCAGGTGACCGGCAGCAACTGAAGCTGAGGGTCGTGTCGTGACCAAGCAAGTGATCCCAAACTTCAGCAACAAAACGGCGCTGATCATCCACAGGGCAGATAGCAACGTGGACGCCCTGTTGAGCCAGCTCCGCAGGTTCAACATCGAAGCCATATGCCGATGGCCGCCGCGAGCCAAGGATTTTGGCCCTGTCGATATCGTGTTCTTCGACGTCGACAACGGGTTCGACGGCATGTTCCCGTGGTCGCAGGCGCCGATCCCGCTGATCGCCATCATCGGCTCGGAAACGCCGGGCCGGCTTGCGTGGGCCATTAGCCAGAATCCAAGCGCCTACCTCATTACGCCCATAGGTTCGAAAGGTGTGTTTCAGGCACTGGTCACGGCGTTCCACAACCATAATGACCGTACCGACCTTCAGCGCGAGGTCGCCGACCTGCGCGAACGGCTGCGATGCCGCCCGCTGGTGGTTCACACGATCCTGCGCATCATGAGTGTGTTGGGCATCGATGACGACGCGGCATTTCACGTAATTCGGGACGAGAGTATGCGCCGGCGCATCTCCGTCGAAGCATGCTGCCACGAACTCGAAGCACAAGCAGACAGCTTTCTGTCGACAATTCCCGAAATCAGCAGATCCGCCGCCCGCAAATAGGCGGCAGGGCTGAGCCTCGATATCGAAATTGAATACGCACAGCGCCGTGCGAACGCCAGCGAAAGCGGCGCTCGCGCGGCTTTGTCTTTTAGAGGAGAAAAAGATGAATACGCAGACCGCAAAGCCAGCCTTGCCATTCACGCATCCATGGGTCGAGGGATCGATCATGGCCACGCGCGGGGTCGGGCGCGGCGAGGCACGAAACACGCACCACCTGACCGAGGAAAAGCAGGGGAAATTTCACTATACGATGGGACCATATTCCGAGCCGGTCCTCAAAATTTCTCCCGGCGACAGGATCGTCGTCGAAACCCGTGACGCCTTCGAGGGTGCCATCCGGCACGAAACCGACAAGCCTTCGCAACTCTTGCGAATGCCGTTTCTCAATCCTCAGAACGGACCGATCATGGTCGAAGGGGCGGAAAAAGGCGACACCGTTGCGGTCTACATAGAGTCGATGGTGCCACGCGGCCAGAACCCACGCGGCACGTGCTGCATGATCGAGGAGTTCGGTGCCCTGACCGGTACGACGTATACGGCCATGCTCAACGAGCCGCTGCCCGAGGTGGTCCGCAAGATCAACCTCGACGAGGAGCATGTTTACTGGAGCGATCGGGTCACGCTCCCTTACAAGCCTCATATCGGGACGCTGAGCTGCTCACCAGAGATCGATTCCATCAACTCGCTGACGCCCGACAACCACGGCGGCAACATGGACCTGCCGGACATGGGGCCTGGCAGCGTGACGTACCTGCCCGTTCGCTCGCCCGGCGCTCGCGTGTTCATAGGTGATGCGCATGCCTGCCAAGGCGACGGCGAGGTTTGCGGTGTGGCGGTCGAGTATTCGGCGACCGTCACCATCCGTGTCGACCTGATCAAGGGCTGGACAATCGATTGGCCTCGGCTCGAGACCGCCGATCTCATTATGGCGATCGGCAGCGCCAGACCCCTTGAGGATGCAACACGCATCGCTTACCGCGAACTGATCCGCTGGATGGTCGCTGAGTTCGGCTTCGACAAATGGGACGCCTACATGCTGCTGAGCCAATGCGGCATCGTGCGGCTGGGCAATTTTGTCGACCCGAAATATTCCGTCGCGGCGGCTGTAAGGAAAACGATTATTACCTGTTAGGTTGGCTGCTGCAGGCTTTGGCCGCGAAGACAGCTATCATCGAACCGAAATGCGGACGCGCGGTATGAGAGCGACACGCCTGACGCTGGTTTGCAGCGGCATCACGCAGAGAATGCGCAAAGCGGGGTTCCCGCTGTTTGACGAGACACTGGAAAAGCGCTCGGTTGAGCTCGCTCGCGCTTTTGGTCGGCAGCTTTCGAACACGAACCGCGCGTTGGTGGCTCCATCGCTACGCGCCCAGCAAACAGCCCATCTCATGGGTCTCCGCGCAACGGTTCACGACGGCTTGCGAGACCAGAACTACGGCGTCTGGGAGGGCAAGACGCCAGATGAGATTGAAGCCGCGCAGCCCGGTTCGCTTGCCGCATGGCGAGCCGATCCCGCCTATAGTCCCGGAGGCGGTGAAGCGCTGACGGAAGTGGCCACCCGAACTGCAGGGTTCCTCGATTCAATGCGGTCGGCAGGCGGACAACTGATAGCGGTTACTCATCCGGCGGTGGTGCGAACAGCCATGATCCACATATTGGCGGCACCGCTAACTTCATACTGGCGAATCGATACCCCGCCAATTTCCTTGATTGGTCTCTATTCGGACGGTACGCGCTGGGTCCTTCGCACGTGCGGTTGACGCCTCATTTGGGCCGGAACCCGATAATTTGGACTCATCACTTCATATGTCGTGTTTCGTGGCCAGCGCTCCGTTTGTCTCGTCGAGCAATACAAGGCCCGCGGAGACGGGACCTGGTCCGTCCCCGGCGTCGTATCTGTTCTGAACGATCCGCGAAGGCGGTGCGATATCCGCATGCAGGGCATCAGAAGAGCATATAGAGGGCGTCGATCTTTTCGGCCCGATGCGCTTCGTCGAGACCTTCGAACCGCATGAAGGCGGCCAGTCGCGCCCGCGGCGAAATCCATTGACGGCGTATAGGTGGAGGGCAAGCCGGCATCGGAGGTGCCCCCAGCGCCTAAAATCTCAATACCCAGGCTTCCACTTTTCCCTTGCCTTTGACTTCGATAGCGCCGCGCGGCTCGAAGACGAATTGGTCCTTGAGCTGTTCGTAGACGGGGCGCGTCACCTGAACAGAGTCGGGAACTCCGGCAGACTCCATGCGGCTCGCCAAGTTCACTGTGTCACCCCATAAATCATAGATGTACTTACTCTTCCCAATGACGCCGGCGACCACTGGCCCGCTGTTGACGCCAACCCTGAGCTTCATCGAGACGTTGTGTTCCATCGCGTGCTCGCGGGTAATGTGGACCATGCGGATGGCCATGCGGACCATGCGCTCGGCGTGGTTGGCTACCGGTACGGGTAGGCCGCACACCGCCATATAGGAGTCGCCCACCGTCTTGATCTTTTCGATGCCGAGATCATTGGCGGCAACGTCGAAGCGCGTGAAGAGTCCGTTGAGAAACATCACGACATCGTGCGGCGGCATTTCCGATGTCAGTGCCGTGAACCCGACCAGGTCTGCGAAGGCGACCGTGACCTCGGCGAAGCCGTCGGCGATCCTCTCCTCCCCAGCGCGCAGCCGATTGGCGATCGGTGCCGGCAGGACGTTGAGCAGCAGCTGCTCGTTCTCGCGGTTCTTGTTCTCTATCACGAGATTCTTCTGGTGCAGATCCTCAACCATGCCATTGAAGGCCGAGCAGAGTTCGCCAATCTCGTCGCGCGTGCGGACCGGCACGCTGGTCGCATAGTCGCCAGCAGAGAAGCGTTTCACCCCGGCAGTGAGATCGCGGAGCGGTCCGAGCAGCGCGCGCGAAAGCCAGGCGGCGATGGCGGCCACCACGAGCAGCGCCAGTCCCCCGACAAGCAGCAGATCCCGGCGGAGTTCCGCGATCGGTGCGAAGGCCTCGGCGCTGTCGATCTTGGCGACGAGAGCCCACTTGACACCGGAAATCGCGAGCGGTCCCCATGAAGCGAGCGTCGGGACGCCACGGTATCCGATGATCTCGCCCGTGCCCTCGACACCAGCGAGCGCGGCACGGGTGGCCTTGGTGTCGGCGCGCTGATGCAGCACTGGTGTCCCGTAGCGCTGAATGGCGGCGATCTCCTCGTCCGAAGCGCCGGCGAATTTGAGGTCGGCGAAGTAGTTTTCCCGGTTCTCGTAGAACGCCCGCGAGCCTGAGCGCGCCAGATAATCGGGTCCGACGAGATAGGCCTCACCCGTGTCGCCGAACCCTTCCTGCCGCCAGCGGCGGTTACCAGTGACAACGTTGTCGATCTCATCATTCGACAGTTGCGCGACCAGCGCGCCGATGACGACGCCCTGGGCAATCACCGGTGCTGCCATAAAGGCGATCGGTGCGCCGCCAGATGGCGCATAAGAGGAGAAATCTTCGAGGCAGATGGCTGACGGATCTGCGATCTGCGAGCAGCGGGCGACGGCGGCCGCGACGTTGGTGCGACGGTACGGACCCAATTGAAGGGACGTGGTGAAATCCACCTCCTTCTCGACCGTATAGATCAGGCGACCTGATTTGGGATCGGCAATCATGAGATCGAAAAAGCCGACCGTGGTCGCCGCAGCGCGCATCAACGGATGATATATGGCATGCAGCCTGGTGTATTCGCTTCCGTCGCCGGCGTCGTCGAGAAGCTTGCGCCGCTCCGGCGGGTTGGGATTCTCCACAATGTAGTGATACTGCAGATAGTAGGGGGCACCACCGACCGGCAGGTAGTCCGACAGGGCTGGTTCCCTGCCTAGGGTGCGCGTCATTCCGGGGATGAAGTTCTCAGCGTACCAAACGCCGACCTTCTGCCGCAGGTCAGGCGGCGCGCCTGCCCGGTCGAGTTGGTCGACCGCGATCCGGAACTCGCGTGTCGCATCGACCACCATCTTGGAAGTGGCAAGCAGGCGCAGCTCCGCCTGGATTGTGCGGAAGTAGGTTTCAACCTGGCGCGCCTTGGTCTGACGGGCGGCCGTGAGTTGGTCGAAGACTGCTTTTTCGAGGGCGTCGCGGGCGCGGATGTAACCGAGCACCCCGGTCACCAGGACCGCGGTCGCGCCAAGAAGGACGAGGGTTGTAAACAGCTTTGCGGCCAAGCCCCAGCCCGCGGGGCGGGATGAGCGGGTCACATCTTGAGAAGACATGAGATCTGACATTGCTTTTGCATCACGTCTTCGGGAACAGGAGCGTCGGCGTCGAGTCGGACGGCAAGCCAAGATTGTGTTTCATCTGTTACCCTCTCCCTCGCGTATGCATACCAACTTTACTGCGAGACGTGTGCGGGAATGCGTTGTCGATTTGCCCGTGGGACCGCACTGCGCAGAAACGTCGCGGTCGCACCGACACCGTCCCCTCGTTCTATCGCTGGGTTTAGCAACTATACTCACCAACTGCATAGCGCCGCACCGTGCGCCGTGCGGGAGGAAGCCCGCTTTATCTTGCGGGTAATCCAAATTGGAGGATCGGTGAGACGGCGGCGAACTCGCCCTTTTTGCGAGCATGGATACTGCGCAGCCGATTGTTGATGGCTGGCGTCTGGCGGGCTTGCCAGATTAGGCGGCATGGAAAGGGGCCGTTTCTCAAGGATCTGGCAATTAAATCTATGCCGAAAGACTCAAACAGTCGCGACTCTTCCCCTTCCACAAGCTCCAGGCCAGTTCCTCGCCGTCACTCGCAAGATTTCTACGCCACGCGTGGTTGAGCCGGCCGGGGTTTGACCACGGTGGCGAGTACGATGCCGGCGACGATGAAGGCCGCACCGACCAGATCGTAATCGTGCAAGTCCTCGCCGAGCAGCAGATAGGCGAGTATGGCGACGAACACCGTCTGCAGATAGAGCAACATGCTCGCCCGGCTCGCGCCGAGCGTTTCCACGCTTTTGTTGTAGAGATAGTACATCAAGGCGCCGCCGGGACCTGCCAGATAGGCGAGCGCGAGAATGCTGTGGACGTCCATGGCGGAGCGTTCGTCGTTGAACAATTCCCACAAATGGAAAGGCAATGCGACCAGCGCACCAGCGCCGAGCAGCAGCACGACCATCGGCAGGAGTTCGATGCCGAATTTGGCACGGCGCAAAAGCACGGTGTACAGGCCCCAGCAGAACGCGCTGCCGACGATCCACAGCTCGCCTGCGTTGAACTTGAGTTGCAGCAGCGCCGTCAGGTTCCCGTGGGCAACGATGAAAATCATCCCAGCGAGCGCAACCAGCGCGCCAAGCGACTTCCACAGGCCGAGCGGCTCGCCAAGCACGAAACGGGCGAGCACCATCGTCATGACAGGCGACAGCGCCATGATGATGCCGGCCGTGGTGGCGTTGGTGTCGTTGAGGCCATGGTAGATCATGCCCTGGCACAGCGTGAGGCCGATCGCCCCCACGGCGACGACCTCCACGGCGCGAGTTCGCAAAAGCCCGATCATCGCGTCGTGATGATGGTGCACAATCGGCAGCAGGATTGCGCAAGCGAGCGTCAGCCGCCAGAAGCAGAGGCCCCAGGGCGGCATTTCAGGCGCCACCCATTTGGCCGCGATATAGACCCCGGCCGAAAGCAGCCAGCACAGGACGGCGGTCGGATAGCCGGTCAAGGAGGATACGGGCCCGACCACGGGTTGCTCGGCCTGATGCGCTATCGGCATTGCCTGCATGTCATGCCCTCCCTTCGATGACGTCGGCCCGAGGAGCAATATAGCCTGCGTCGTTGGGTCGTGCATTCGTTTTGAAATGGCGAGGTCGAAAAGGAATCTGCGCTCGGCCGTCAAATGTCTTTCGATGGAGCGAAGGGGCTCTTTCCCGCACCATCCTCAGCGGGCTGCAATCACGGGGTTTTGTGCCTGTCTTCTCACAAAATCGAACAGTGCCGGCGTCTGGGCGTGTCGGGTGGTGTCTTCGAGAAGATTGGCATCGGGGCTGGAGTCCTTGGTCTTCTCGATCTTGCCGGCGAGCACATCCTGATACAGGCCGGGGACCCGGGTCTCGGCATAGGTCAGCCATTCCTTCACGGTGACGGCGCCGTCACCGTCTGCGTCGGCAAGCGTGTGCGCGCCGGTGCCGGCCGTCAACCCCTCCTTGAGCGCGTAGGTCAGCAGCCCTTGGCCGAGAGAGCCGCTCTCCAGGGCAACGTCGTCGGCCTGCGTGGCCACAAGGATGCGCATGCCCTTGTCATAGGCCAGTTGACCAAGCCCGCGATCGCCCATCGGACCTGGCTTGAAGCCTTCCGGCACCCCCGCCGCGGAGTGACAGGCGTCCACGATCATCACCATCTCGCCGGCATCGACATCGCGCAGCCACGCCGTCAGTTCCTCGCTTGAGATCATTCTGTCCAGCTTCGTCAGGTCGTTGCCCGAATCCGACGGCAGGATGTAGAAGCGGCCCTGCTCGTTGTGGCCGTGGCCGGAGAAGGCAAGGATCACAACATCGTCCGGCGTCGCCTTCGCCAGCTGATCGATGACCGGGCCGATCTCCTGCCGCAGCCTCAACCGTTCCACCTCCCCCTTGCCCGCCAGAATATCCAGCACCGCCTGGATGTCGGCCTTGCTGGCGTGGTCGACCGCCGGGATCTGTTTATCCCCTTCCTTGCGCGCGTAGTCGGTGGTCAGCAGCACCGGCACCACGTCGTAGCCCTTGATTCCCCGCAGCGCCGTCTCGATCGCCCTGGCGTCGGCCACCGCGAAGTTCAGCCGCAATGCTTCGTTCTCGTACTCGTTCACTCCGACCGTCACCACATAGGCCCGCGGCTTCGCTGGAACGGCTATGTCCTGCGGCACCGTGTAGCTGTCGTCGGTGGCTGTCGCGCTCTTCACCCGATCCTCGTTGAACCCGTAGGCCGTGAACATCACCTTCTTGCCCTTGTCACCGCCTGCAAGCCGGACTGGGAAGACGTGCCTCGCCAGGATCTTTCCCGGCGTCATCACCACGCGCGAAGCGCTGCGCCACGCATCAAGATCGTCGCCGACCACCGCCGCATTGTCCTTCGGCTCGGGCCACTGGCCCACCAGTTGCCCTTCACGGAACAGCCGTACGTCGTAAATCCCGGTGGTCGTCTTGCCGTTCGGCTGCGCGGCATCTTCCTTGCCCGATGCCTCAACCTCCACCAGGGCAACATCGGGTGTCGGCCCCGCTTTCACACTCACAATCCGCACATCGGGCTGGATCCGGTTCAGCGAGGCCAGCGGCCGAACCGGCTTGAATGCCTGCGCGCAGGCATCGGCATTCTTCCCGCTTGCCTCCGCCTCATGGCACGCCAGCAATCGCCCAAGCAGGTTCGGCTCGTAATAATCCCGCATGAATATCTCGGGGAGAAGCGCCCTGAAAGGATCATCGCCGACGACCCAGCTGACCAGCGGCATGGACTCCAGCGCCGAAGAATCAAATCGCCCGTCAGCGTCAAAGCTCATCCAACAAGACGTAGGAGCCGAACGATCCGCCTGCCCATTGCCAGCGTGGCTGCCCTCCACGTCGCTCCGGCAGGTACCCTCACGGCCAAAGACGATCGTCTGCATCAGCTTGCCGCTTGGAATGTCCCATACTTTCGCGGAGCCATCGTCACTTGCCGAAACCAGCAGCGTTCCGTCGCCGGACACGTTCAGTGAAGAAATCCTCGCGACGTGGCCAAAGAAGGATCGCTCGACCTTGCCGGCGACATAGTCGAAAATTGCGATCTCGCCGTCATCCTTGCCGAATGCAAGTCGCCTGCCGTCCGGCAGAAACGTCAATCCCAGCAACGGGATATCCACGCTCTTGAGCTTCTCCCCCGTGCGTATGTCCAACAGGCTGAAACCTTCTGCAGGACTGACCACCGCAATCTTCGAACCATCCGGTGAAAACGCCACGCCTCCGATGTTGGTCGACAAGCCAGCGAGATTTCTGATCCGCTTTCGGTTTCCTGCATCCCAGAGCGAGATCGTTGCCTTGGTTTCGTCCGAGACTGCGATCATGGCACCGTCGGTGGAGACGGCGATACAACGGCGTCTGTCGGCGGCACTCTCGTCCAGCATAAGCCGAGCACGAGAGTCCAGATCCCATATCAACACGCGCCCCGCGCTGTCGGTCGTCACCAGTTGATGGGTCTTGGGAAGGAACACTTGAGCCCCGTTGCATCCACCGTGATGGTCCAGATTACCTTTTTGAAGGCGTGAACCAATTTTTGAGTCGACGCTCCAGAGACGCGTATCGCTTTTTGAATCGACAACCAGGAGTTGACCGTCCGAGGACAAGGCGATGGATCCCGAATATATCGGCCCATTGCCCAGGTTCTCGAACACGCCTCGGCCATCGTCGTCGCGCCATAGCGCAACCGGGCCTGCCACGGGAGCGAGTATCAGGTGGTTTCTGGAGGGCCGGAACGCCGCAGACCCAATTGGATCGATCGATGCGCCGACGATCTCGTCGCCCTTGTCGGAACCGGCGCTCAGCAAAAAAATCGGAGAGCCGTTCGATCGCAGCCCGACCGCCAGAAGCGATGGTTGCGCAGGCGAGAAATTGAGTGAATCGAGGTCGCCGTCGACGGGAACGGTGCGCAGAAGCCTAAGCGTGCTCGCGTCCAGGAATTCAACAAGGCCCATGCGGTATCCGAGGGCCACGTAGTGCCCATCGGAAGACATTGCGGATTCCGTCGGCACGTTCTTTCGAACCGGAACTCTGGCCAGGACGTGGTTGCTCTGGTCCCTGATCGACACGTCCTGGGACGTGGTTACCAATATCTTGCCGACACTGTCCGAGAACGACACGCTGGTGGTGTCATCCCCCAGATCAACCTCTGTGTCGTTGCCGCGCCTGGAGTCAAGGAACAGGACCCTGCCGGGGCTCCATGATATGGCCGCCCATCCAGATCCATGGCGTTCGATCTTGCCGTAACTTATGTCGGGCGTCTTGCGGTAAAAGATCGGCTTTGCGACCGCAATGTCAAATATCTCAATGCCGCCCTCCTCGACGAGGGCCACCTCTTTTCCATCAGTCGAGATCGCAATCGAATAGATCGCCTGGTGTTGCGTCGCGTATTCCTGCAGCACTCGACCACCCTTCAGGTCCCACAACAGAAGCCGCCCCTCATCGTCTCCTGTCACAGCGGTCAGCCCGTCGTCGGAGAAGCCAAAAGCACTGACGTGCACTCCGATCGAAGCGCTACTTTTGCTGCCGTCAATAACGCGCAAAAAACGTCCGGTATCCGCGTCCCAGAGCCTTGCTGCCGGCTCACCATACCCGCCACCTGTGGCCAGCAGCTTGCCATTGGGTGAGAACGTCACGAACGAAGCCTCCTGCGGCCGCAGGTTGGGCACCAGGGCAGCGAAATTGTCTGGGCCGCGACTACCAATGTCCTGTGCAAAGGCGGCGCCGCACAACACCGAACAAATCAGGAAAAAGTACAGGACCTCGAAAATTACCCGGTGTGGTCTCATGCGCAGCCCTCATTGAAAGCTCTCGCGGCTTGCCGCGAACTCTCTTTGCAACTGGGTCGGGGCAGTCGTCGCTTGCCTTCGAAGATCGACACGCCCTACGCCGCGCGACGCGTCGCAGCGTAGGGGCGCCGACGATGCTCTCGCTATAACCCGTTGCGCGCTACTGCCTCCAGAGTCGGCACGGATGTGGAACGATGCATCCTAGTTTGCCGTCTTTTCGGCAACAACATCGATATTGAGAGGCGACAGATCCTCACCCGGTGGGGGCGCCGGCTTCGGAACCGGCTTTCCATCAAAGAACACCTTAATCTCGTCTTTGCGGCGGTTCTTCAATCCTACCAGTTCGACGCCTGCCGCACGTGTCCATCTGAGGAGCTGTTCGGGGACACGATCAAACTGCTTTTTCTTGACGACCGCGAGAAGGGTCGAGGTCTTGAAGTTGTTGCCGCCAACATTGAACGTAAAATCGACAAGCGCGGCATAGGCGCCGTCGTCGATATCTTTTGGCACGGCCAGCTGCACAGTGATCTGGGCCTTCGACATGTCCTCGATAAGCAGCTCTTCACCGCGCTTTTTCGAGATGCCTTTCAGGAACTCCACTTCGTTGCCCGTACCGTCGCAGTTCTTCTTCTTCAGGAGATGGCCGTAGCCGACGGTGCAGTAACCAACGGCATCATTATAGCGCTTGGGGACCCACCCTTCCCATTTCTTGGTCAATTCAATGCCGGGCCGGTATACCTTGCGCAATTCCACACCCTGCGGCAGTACATCCTTGGTGTCTTCCAGGAGGATGCCCGGCGCATGCTTGTCCTTGAGGGTTTTCACCGCCTGACCGGCTTGGACGTGCGCGATCGAGACTGTTGTCACGCATAACGCCAGAAGGACAGCCCGCGACCAAGGCGTACGCTTGAACCATTGCCCGTCCGTTTGTGCTTTCTTGAAAACTGTCATTGTCTGTCCTTCTCCGACTTGCCGAGTTAAGGTTGAATTTCAATATCCGTCCGCATGGTTGCCCAGGAATTCAGATCAAAATCCGGAACCTGGGCGGAGTCTCTGAAACCAGGATTAGAGAGCCCAGCGAGAAGCCAGCCAAGCGGGCCGGCATCTCTGGGATCTATGCCCTGCTGCTCGAGGAAATGGACGTTGACCGGCGAAGTCGTCGCAAGCACCAGGTAGGATTCAAGGCCGGCGGGCGGCCCGACCTTCAGTGGCGGTTTTGTGCTGATCGTGACGCCAGCCTGCAATTTGTCCCCTGATCCACCATCTCCCAAGACATACACAGATCCGCTGCTCCCCAATCCGATAATTGAATAGTAGAGATCTTGTGATCCTGTATTTGTGAGGCTGAAGCGAAAATATTCTCCCTGCTTCATCGGCTCTATGCCCGATGACACCACCGGAGCCTCGCCCTCCACGCTTGTCTTGCCGTTCTCGGTCTTAACTGTCACACGGACAAGAGAAACCGTGACCGCACCTGCCAGCGGGGAAACGCTGTTCGTCAGCGCGCGCAGGTTTTCCTGTCGGGCGATCTTCTCGAGCGCACCCGTAATGCCATCGACAGCGGCACCGTCGTCGTTTGCCGAAACCGTGTAGCCATGCATGGCCCCAACCTGGTCTCGCGGCGTGATGTAGTAGACCTTGTCGCAGTCGGGGCTGAGCGTTTTGCGTTCCTCCATCGGAACAAGCTTGCCACCGTTCAGGCACCCCATGGCGATCACCATCGTCGCCTGGCCTAGATCCTGCACCGGCCGCACCAGCGCATTGTCGCGTAGTCGATCAGCGAGCGCTGCCTTTATCGGCAGGACAGCCGCAGCGATGCCCAACTCTGGAGGTGGATCGGCAATAGCCACCGCAACCTTTTGCTCAACGGAATAGGGCGAGACGATTCGAACTTTCGACGCAGTGGTCACAGGCTCGTTCGGGGCTTTGACCAGTTTGGCAACCGAAGTCGCGACGTCGGACGAAATCACGACCGCGTTCGCGATCTTGCCGTCCTCACCGACCAGCTTGGTTGCCTTGCTGGAATACACGGCCAGGATTGCTCCTGGTTGAATCCCCTGCGCCTGGCCAACTGGGACCGAAATCTGGTCCTGCGTCACACTTGTAATCGAAATGAAGGGGGGCTGGCGGGTTCCTATTCCGCCCAAAACCACCCTGTCGAAGTCTCCTTCCGCCTGTGGATGCTGGGATGGCGCACGTTTTTGGACATACCTCTCGGCTTGCATCACTGCTTCGCGATAGGTCAGCTGTGGAGATCGCTTGAGCGTCTGGACCAGATAGTAGGTCAGCAGCCCATGATACTGCGAACCCGATGCGGTAGAGACAAGATCCTCATTGGACACTTCATCGGCCCGGGACCCTTCGACGATCGAGTATGAGCGGCCTGAATCCGCGATCGACGCATCCTTGCCGTGACGCTCAACAGGCGCATCCTTCAGCAGCCTACCGTCCAGCGGCGCCATTCGGGCAGCAAGCGTGGGCTCTTTTGAAATCGTGCCTGAGTGGCAGCTGTCAAAGATCAGCACGATGTTATGGGAGTATTGCTTGAGCTGGGTCAGCCAGGCCTCGATTTCATCGTCGCGTATGTCGGTGCCACCCGGACCACGGCTGTCCTGTGCAACGATGGTCTCATCATAGCCATCGCCCTCGTCGCCATTGTCATCGATGGCCAGGGAGCCGTGACCGCTGAAGTAAAACAGGAACGTCGCATCCGGATGCGCTTTTGCCTTCTCGATCAGTTGCTCCGCAAATGCCTCTCGAATGCCGGCGTGGGTCGCCTGGGCGTCCAGCAAAACCCGGTAGTGATCGCCGTCGTCGGGAACGCCGTAGGTGCCGGTCAGCAGGTCCTTAACCAGGGCAACGTCGTTTGCGGTTCCATGAAGGTCCGATGCGTTGTAGGCGGAGCCGGGCGTCTTTGCGTAGCTGTTTATGCCAACAAGGAGTGCGAACACGCCCGGTTCCTCGGCTAATACGACGCGAGGACACAGCAAGAGAAGCAAAGCCACCAAAAGCGCCCGGCAATGCCGCTTGCCTACTGTGAACATCGTTTCGCTCCAGAGAAATCCACAAAGACCTGGGCAAGGCAGCCCGTTATTCGAAGCCTATTGTGCAGGCCAGTCGCTTGCGCTGAGCGGCAAATTCAGTGCGCTCAGGTCTTCAACCAAATCGCCCCTGCCGCAGCTTACGCCATCCTTGTATTGCACCAGCGCCGCATGGAAGCTTCGAAGGAAGGACCAGTAAACCAATGCCGCATCCCTTGAGGTGACGAATTTGTTGAGTTTGTTCTTGAGGGCGACGCAACTGTCGTGGATTTCCGTCTCGGATGCGGGCTTGGGGGATCCAAGCGGCGCGCCGTCCGTGATCGCCTTTACAAATCCGGCAACCCTGTCGGTTCCTGCCGATATCAGATCGATCACCGGTGCCCGTGCTGCCCCAACACCGCTCTTCACCTCGGTCAGCGGCAGGCCGAAATTGGAGATCTTGAACCCTTCAGACGAAAAGTTCGTCGGCAGTTGCGAGTTCAGCGTCTTCAGGTAGATGTTAACCTTGAAGTTGGTCCCGTTATACCGCAGCTGATTGGGAAATCCGTCATCCAGCAACGTGAACGCGCCCGTTGTGTTGTCGACGATCGAGACGTCGGTATATTTGCTCAGGAGCTTGCTGAGGATGGTCGCGAACGGAGCATAGGCATCCGAAACCGCCTGAACACCCGGCGACAAACCGGCCAGAGAGGCGGTTCTAGACAGTTGCGACAGCTCGGTCAGCAACGACATGTCCACCGACGTATTGGAACTATATCTGACCTTCATCGAGAACGAGATTGTATTTGTCTCAGAATCCACGACGATGTCGTCGATGAGGATACCGTTCCTGTTGATGACGATGTTCGACTTCTCGGATGTCGTGACGAAGAGGAATTTGCTCTCTTCCCACGTTGCCGACATGAATGGCTCGGTGGCAATGATCTTGTCGCCAATCGCCACATCGAGACTTACGATGTAGTTTCCCGACTTGTTCTTGAATCTCGATTTTATCAACGATTGCAGGAACGCGGAAGCCGATTGGCTTCTTGCAGCGCCGTCCTTTCCAGTAAACGCAAAATCGTAGGTGATCAGCCCATAAACCAGCCGCGGCTCTACGGCTGAGAAGCTCGGGTGCGTTACGGCGGCAAACTCATCGGCCAGTGCGCCAAAAGGTTGGGAAAGTACTAGAACAAGAGCTGCAATCAGTTGCCTGAAGCGCATTTCACCCCCCCGGATGGCTTCTCAAACCGTACTCTCCATTTCTATAATTAGGAAGGGGAACGCATACTAGATGAAGCGATTTCTGTTTGCCTATCCGCACTAAGGATCGGCGGGTTGCCGTCGAAATCTGCGTTCCAAAAGATGAATGGCGAAGCCGCGCCGTCCATGTATCGCTATGTGAAATTGAGCCCCTACCACGAAACGCACTGACGGACGTGCAGGCATCCATGCCTGCGAGGTCAAGGCATTGGTGCCGAAAAAATCCGAGGCGCCGCTTGAAGTGATCCTTTTTCAGGGAACTGCGCTTTTGCCCAATCGGATCTGTTAGGCCAAAGGCTGGATGTGGGAGACGAGGACGATGACGTCGGGCAAGGACATCCGAGTCCCGCCCCTCGAACGATGCGCTCGCGGTCCGCCGCCGACAGGCGCTCTCCTGGTTCTGCGAGCTCGGTCACCCGGACGAGAACCCGGAATGACGGCCAAAACGTCGGTCCATTGATTGCGCAGGCGGAAGGTTAACTGCGACGTCGGCTTTCATGAAACGCCAAAGCCGATCTAGCGGCCGAGATCAGGCGCAAAGCAGACCTGCTTCTGTGCACGCCGTTCTACGCTGTAGCCCTCTTCCATGGCGCAGATCGGACTTGTGTCGCACCGATCCGATGCTCGCGGAGTTCACGAAGGCGCTGACGACGCATGATGTCGAAACGAAATTGTTCCTGCGCTGACGCATGACATCGAGCCGGGAGCGCTACTTTCAACCCATCGCGATCATCGACTTGATCCGGCCCACAGCAAACATTGACTAGCCATGCTGCATAGCGTCCCGCCTAGCGACGTTGCCACACTTTGCCGGAACGGCTGCAATGCGCTAGCCTGCAAACATGCGCAGTCGCTGATAGATCATTTCGCTGAGGGGGCGAAGATTCATGGAGATGCAGCAAGTCCGCTATTTCCTAGCCCTGTCCAGCACGCTTAATTTCACCAGAGCAGCCGAAGAGTGCAACGTTACCCAACCTGCGCTGACACGAGCGATCAAGACGCTCGAGGAGGAGTTGGGGGGTGAACTCCTTCGGCGCGAGCGCCAGCACTCTCACCTGACTGAACTCGGCAGGCGTATGCTGCCTCTGTTGCAACAGTGCTACGACGCTGCCACTTCCGCAAAATCACTCGCCAAGGCTGTGCAAAGCAGCGACGTGGCGCCTCTGAACGTCACCATTTCCAACAGCGTCAACATTGCGCTGCTGGTATCGCCGTTTACGGAGCTTTTTCGCGCCTATCCCGGAGTCCATCTCAAGATCAACCGGGGCTCGCCGAGCGCTGTCGTTGAGGCTCTCAAGAACGGTGAGGTTGAGCTAGCCGTTGCCGGTCCGTTGGGGCAGGCCTGGGATCGGCTCGACACCTGGCCGCTCTTCCAGGAGGGCATAGAGCTCGTCGTGAACTCCGATCACCCACTTGCCCGCCGCAACGAGGCCGATGTCGCGCTGAGCCAACTGGCGGCGGAACCCGTGCTCAGCCGGATCGATTGGGAAACCAGCGAGGAACTGTCCCGCTGCCTTTCCGCGAAAGGCCTGACGCCTCGCACCGCGCATGAAGTCGAGACCGACCACGACCTGCTGGCATTGCTGGAGGCCAACGCCGGGGTGGGCTTCGTCTCCGTGACGGCACCACGGACGCCAAATATCCGCAGGCTCAAGCTGCGAGACGTCGATATCTCCCGGGTCGTCGCCGTTTACGCGGTTGCCGGCCGACATCGCTCACCCGTGGCCACGACGCTGCTCAACCTGTTGCGGTCGACCGACTGGTCATCTTTTGGCGTCAGCGAGCCCGCCTGAGCGCCGCGATCAGATCGTCGATGTCCATCCGCCGACGGTAGTCGGGATCGACGAAGCGATCGGTGATGATCCCGTCGGTTCCAATGATGAAGGTTGCAGGGATTGGCAGGAACCAGCTGCTGTTGCCCTGATAGTTGGGAAGATCGAGGCCTAGCCCCATCAGCCGCTCCATCTCCGCCCCGACCCAGATCGCAAGATTGAGAGACAGGGCGTAGCCATTGTCCATGTCGGTCAGGAAGGGAAACGTCGCGCCGACGGCAGTCTTCATCGCCTTCGCGAATTTGCGCCGCTCGGGCATGATCACCACGATCTGGCCGCCCAGGGTGGCAATCTCGGGCTGGGCTTCGACGATGCCAATCGCGTTCAAACGGCAATAGGGGCACCAATGCCCGCGCTGAAAGGTGATCACCGCTGGCCCCCTTTGCAGCACGTCGGCCAGACTGACCAGCTTGCCATCGTCGTCAGGCAGCAGGAACGCCGGCATGACATCACCCGGCACCGGCGCCATCGCGGCCGCCCCTTGTTTCTCCAATCGTCCCACCAAGCGGTCCACTGCGTCGGCGAAATTCGCGTCTAGGCGGCGCACCGCCCCAGCAATCACCGCCAGCCGTTCGTTCAGGGACGCATCAAGTTCAATGGCAGCCTGGACGGACTGTTCAAATGTCATTGCCTGGTCGTCGGCGGCCATTTCTGCACTTTCATGGATTGCGTGCACCCTATCATTGGAGCTCCTCGGGCGGGGTCATGCTTTCCTTGCATCGTTTCGATGCCCAAGATGCATCGAGGCATGTTGGGTTCGCATTCTGTTCGTGGCTCGTCCTCAATTCGTTACAGTATGACATCGTTTTCCTGGTATCCGACGAGAAGGCCGGGATCACGACACCATACTTTTCCAAGTCGCCACCTGCACGTGTTCAATGGAGCTTGATGCGTGGCCGGGTGCGCCTCGCAAACATCTCGCTAATCGAGTCGAGGGCGGTCTTCACAAGGCCATGCACCGCTTTGAGATGCAGCTTGTGGAGAGAGCGATACATCAGCCGGGCGAGTAGACCTTCGATCTTCAGCCCGTCAATCAGGCTGCCGAACGAACCGTAATCGGCCAGTGAGACGAGGGAACCGTAGTCCCTGTAGCGGAACGCCGGCGCAACCTGCCCCGCGAGGCGCGCTGAAACGACTTTCACCAAATGATCTGCCTGCTGGTGCGCTGTCTGGGCTCGTGGCGGCAGGGCATTGCCTTCGCCTGGCAGGACGCAGTTCGCGCAATCTCCGAGTGCGAAAACGTTCTCGTCCCCTCTGGCTCGCAGTGTCTCATCCACGACCAGCCGGTTGATGCTGTCCGTTTCGAGGCCATCAAGCTCGCTCAGGAAATACGGAGCCTTGATCCCAGCGGACCAGACGACGAGTTCGGCCGGCACAAACAATTTCTCGCCAAGCTTGATGCCGTCCTCCGTCACTTCGGTAACTTTGATCCCGCACCGTATCTGGACGCCCAGATTAACAAGCAGACGTGCTGAAGCGCGTGCTAGGTGTTCGGGCAAAGCTGGCAAGATCCGCGGCCCGGCTTCGACGATGGTGATGCGGATCAATCTCTCGAAATCGATGTTGTCGAGATTGTGCGATGCAATCTCCCGCATCGACTTGTGCAGTTCCGCGGCAAGTTCCACGCCGGTGGCTCCGGCGCCGACGATGACACAATGAAGCTGACCGGGCGAAAGCTGCTCGTATTGCGCGTTGGCGCGCAGGCACGCGTCTATCATGCGCTTGTTGAAACGGGCGGCCTGTTCGGCCGTATCGAGCGCGATTGCGTGGCAAGCCGCCCCAGGCGTGCCGAAGTCGTTGCTGACGCTGCCCACGGCCATCACCAGCGTGTCATAGCCCAGCAGACGCGGCGGGATGATCTGCCTGCCATCGTCATCAAAGCTGGGAGCGACAAAGACCTGGCGTTTGGCACGGTCGATGCCAACGACCTCGCCGAGGCGGTATCGGTAGCCGTGCCGGCTGGCATGGGCGATGTATTCGACAGCATCGTGCGACGCGTTCAGCGCGCCGGATGCCACTTCATGCAGCAGGGGCTTCCAGATATGGGTGCGGTTGCGGTCGACCAGCGTGATGGAAAGCCGTCGCTTGCCGAACTTGCGGCCAAGGCGCGTGGCCAGCTCCAGTCCGCCCGCACCGCCGCCGACGATGACCACGCGATGCAGCGACGTATCCGCGTGGGAAGGCGTCTCCGGAAGTGTGCGGAAAAGAGCGGCATTGTTGGCAAGCACCGCCTCGGGGATCAGCCGCATGCCGGGGGTGATGATCTGCATCGGTATTCTCCATCGTTTCCGAGGCGCTGGTTCGTTATTCCTGCGATTCGTGGATCACGATGCCCTGCAGCATGTCGACCTCGCACTGCCACGGCTTTTCCGAGAGGACGCGCTGGCCATGTTCGTATCCGGCCTGCCAGCGCGTGCGGATGCCTGAGCGCGTGAAGTCGATGTCCTTGGTGTGGTCTTCGCCGTCCAGGCGCGGCGAAAGCAGCCGGACGAGGTGCATGACCGAGGGGCAGCCATAGGAGGCCAGTTCCTTGAACATCGGATCGTCGCGCCGCTCCTCGGGGACCAGCTTTCCCATTTCGCGCACGACGTGGCGTAGGCGATGCAGCTGCTCCTGGCGGGCAACGTGGCTTCGGCCGCGGCTGGCGTATTGAAGATCCTTCTGTCGTCCCATGACCTGCCAGATCGATTTCGGCTCCGTCGCGCGCGGCTGCCACATGTTGACGGCAAAGATCAGCGCGTCGCGCCGCGGACGCTCGTCGAGCACGACCTCGATGGGCGTGTTTGAATAGATGCCGCCATCCCAATAGGGCTCGCCATCGATGCAGACTGCCGGAAAGGCCGGCGGCAGGGCGCCCGACGCCATGATGTGCGCCACCGACAACGGCATCTGGCTGCTGTCAAAATACTTGAGCTCGCTGGTGTTGACGTTGACCGCGCCGACCGTCAGCCGCGTGCGGCGACGGTTGAGACAATCGAAGTCGATCAGATTGTCCAGCGTCCGCTTGAGAGGATCGGTGGTGTAGTAGGAGGCATTCTCCACCCCCACTTCGCGATTGACCCCGAACATGGCGCTTGGGTTCGGTTCGAAAAACCCCGGTATGCCGCGCATCACCGTGCCCATGTTGGCAAAGATGTTGCTTGGAGCCATCATCCGGAAAAACTCGTCGAGCGGACTGCTGCGGCTGACGCCGTCCCAGAACTCGCGCAGCCTCGGCAGGCGGTCTTGCGGTTCGTTTCCGGCGATCAGCGCCGCGTTGATAGCGCCGATCGAGGTGCCTATGACCCAATCGGGTTCGACCCCGCCCTCGACGAGCGCCTGGTAGACGCCGGCCTGATAGGCGCCGAGAGCGCCGCCGCCCTGCAGCACCAATACGGTCTGTCGTTTGACCGAACCGTCAGCCATACGAACGGCCTCCGGCACGGGTTCCGACGTTGAGGGGTTCCAGGTGATCTTGTTCATGGCCTTTGCGCTCCTCGTTGCCGGTTTCAGTGGGCGGTCCAGCCGCCTTCGATCGGCAGGATCGCACCGGTGATCGAGGCCGCATCGTCGGAGGCCAAGAACAGACAGAGCGACGCAACCTGCTCAACCGTTACGAACTGCTTGGTCGGCTGTGCGGCCAAAAGCACATCCTTGATCACTTGCTGTTCGGTGATCCCGCGCGCCTTGGCCGTGTCCGGTATCTGCTTTTCGACCAGCGGCGTGAGCACGTAGCCGGGGCAAACCGCATTGACCGTGATGCCCTGCTCGGCCACTTCCAGCGCTACCGTCTTGGTCAGGCCGGCGACGCCGTGTTTGGCGGCGACATAGGCGGATTTGTATGGCGAAGCGACAAGCGCGTGGGCGGACGCAACGTTGATGATGCGACCCCATTTGCGCTCCTTCATCGCCTGCAGGGCGCGCCGGATTGTGTAGAATGACGACATCAGATCGATCGCCACGACCGCCTCCCATTTCTCGATCGGGAAGTCGTCGATCGGCGCCACATGCTGGATGCCGGCATTGTTGACCAGGATGTCGATCGCCCCGAACTCCGCGATGGCCTTGTCCATCATGGCGGTGATTGCGCCCCCCTTGCTCATGTCCGCATTGTCGTAACGAACGGTGACCTCGGAGTCGGCGGCCAGCTTCGCCCGCAAGCGTTCGATCTCATCCGCATCGCCGAAGCCATTGAGAACGATGTTGCAGCCCTTTGCCGCGAAGGCTTCGGCAATGCCTTGGCCGATGCCGCTGGTCGAGCCTGTTATCAGCGCCGTCTTTCCTTTGAGCATCGTCGTTTCCTTCTGTTGGAGCCGCAGCAAAACCATCGAGCAATGGCTGCGGGCAACGGGCCTGCACGCGCCCCGTTTTGAAATTCTGGATCAAGTATGGCCAGCAGCCGAAGGCGACGGAAATGCCGTTGAGACATGGATTCGATAGCCGACGGTCTGATCGCTGCCGCGACGATGTAGATCTCCAGGCCGGGTTGTTTGACGTAGGGGCAGCTAGTAAGATCGCGCCGCAACACGGGTCGTGCGGTATATGCCCGCCCGCTGAGGGGAGTTGCCGTGGAGATCAGCCAGGTCAGATATTTCTTGGCCGTTGCCAAGGAGCTGAATTTCACCAGGGCTGCCGAGCAGTGCAACGTCACGCAGCCGGCGCTGTCGCGCGCAATCAAGCTGCTCGAGGATGAATTCGGCGGGGCGCTTTTCCACCGCGAGCGCCGCTTCACCCATCTCACCGAGCTCGGTCGCATGGTGGAGACCTATCTCGAGGGTGTCTTCGAGAACTCCCGCCAGGCAAAGCAGATTGCCGAGCAATATGTGCATCTGAAGAAGACGCCGCTCAAGGTCGGCATCATGAGCACGATTGCGCCAGACGAAATCATTGAGCTCATCGCTGCCGTCCGGTCGCATCACCCCGGCGTCGAGCTTCACCTTTGCGACGCAGATGCCGCGAGCCTCCGGCGACGGCTGCTCGAAGGCGATCTCGAGGCCGCCATCTACGCCTTGCCTTCGAACGTGCCCGACGAGGACGTGCACTCGCTACCACTCTTTCAGGAGCAGATGGTGATGGCCGTCCATCTGAACCATCGCCTCGCCAACCAGCGCAGCGTGCGGGTGAAGGATATGAGCAATGAAAGCTATATCCACCGCAGCAATTGCGAGTTTGCCGGCTATGCCGATGCCATTCTCTCCGAACAGGGCGTCACCGTCAGCCCTGTCTACTGGAGCGATCGTGACGATTGGACACTGGCAATGATCGCTGCCGGGCTTGGCTTCGGTTTCATGCCCGAACACACCGCCAAGCACCCGGGCGTGGTGCCCTTGCCGATCACCGAGCCGGAATTCTGGCGCGAGGTCAATCTCGTCACCGTGCGCGGCCGCAGGCATTCGCCGGCAGTTGGCGCGCTGGTGCGCGAGGCCACGCAGAAGCGGTGGTTCGGCGAGCGGGCAAAGGCGTTGTCCGCCGCTGAATAACCTCGTCGCGAGCAGCAGGCTGCGTCGCATGCACCGGCAGCGGATCTACGGCACATCATCCGTACTCAGTTCTTCTTGATCGTCGAGGTCACGGACTGGATGACTTCGGTCGCCATCTTGAACTGCGCCTCGCGGTCGGTGATGCCATGCCGCTTGGCGATCCAGTCGAAATCGCTGTAGGCGGCGTAAACCGTTCCGTCCGCGGTCTGGTAGACCAGGACGCGAACGGGCCAGTCGAGACCGGCCTCGGGATTGGAGGTGATGAAGGTCGTGCCGAGAGCCGGATTGCCGAACATCACCAGCCGCGACGGCTTGACGTCGTTGCCGGCATTCTTGCCAAGCCTTGCCTGGTCGATGACGCCGAAGAACTTGATGCCCTTCTTGAGAACATCCTTCTTGATGCGGGCGACGGTTTCGGCGACGGAATAGTCGCTCTTCACGGTGACGACACCGTCCGAGGCGGCGACCGGGAGAATGAGCGCCATCAGCATGGCGCCCCCGGCAATCATGGTTTTCAGGTAGTTGGTCATGTCAGTCTCCTTTGTTTTCCAGGTTGCATGAATCTTGGCTACTACGTTGATATCTTTGTCCAATATCTGAGAGCGCTTCGCGATCGACGACTTGCGATCGTCAGCCGGTTGGCGTCTTCAATGCTCGCGCGACCGCAATTGCCCAGGCGAGGACCGCGGCAAGCACGGCCACACAGGCGGTCCAGCCAATCCGGTCGTAGACCTGTCCGATGACGAAGCTGCCGAAGAGCCCGCCCGCATAGTAGGAGGCGAGGTAGATGCCGCTCGCGGCGGCGCGGTCGCGCGACGCGGTCCGGCTGACATGCCCGGTGGCGATTGCCTGCGCCAGGAAGGTGCCGATGGCGACCAGCGCCATTCCTGAAAGGACCACCGGCAGGCTGCTCACCAGAAGCAGAAGCAATCCCAAGATGGCCAATGCAAGCGTTGCGCCGATCCCGATCCTTGGCCCGAGCCCGGCAGCAACCCGCCCTGCGAGTGGTGTCGTCAGCATCGCGGGCAGGAAGACGAAATAAACCAGCCCCAGCGCCATGGGCGACAGCGACAGCGGCGCGGCGACGAGCTGGAAGTTCACATAGGTGAAGGTGCCTATGAAGACGAAGAGGATCAGGAAGCCGATGGTGAAGCAGGCACGCAACTCGACGTTCATCAACGGGCCCTTCCATGCGGTGCAGGCAGGCTCGTTCTTGGCGTCAGGGCGCATCATTGCCGATCTCTTTTGCAGGGTGAGCCAGACAAGGGCCGCGCCAATCAGATTGAGCGCGGCGAACGTGAGGAAGTTGGTGGAGATGCCAAACGTGTCGGCCACCGCGGCCGACATCAGCCGTCCGAAAAAATTGCTGGCGACATTGCCGGTTACATAGGCAGCAAGAGCACTGGTCGTCTGCCTCGATGAAAAGTGTTCGGCGAGGTAGGCCATCGTCAGCGTGAACGCGGTCGACATGCACAATCCCTGGACGACACGCAGCGTGGCGAAGACCACGATACTGTCGGTCTGCGAAAGCAACGTCGTCGGGATTGCCAGCACCGCAAGGCTGATCCAGATGCCGTTGCGCCGATCGAGGTTTCTGCCGAAAAGCGCCACGGCGATCCCGGCCACAGCCATGCCGAACGTGCTGGCGTTGACGGCAAAACCCATTGTCGCGCGGCTGACGCCGAATTTTATCACCAGCGAAGGCAGGATGGCCTGAGTGGCGAACAGATCGACAAGCGTGAGAAACGCGATCAGAGCAATCAGGCCGAAGCGCCAGCTGTCTGCGGCAACCATGCGGAGCCGCGTCGGTTCGGTGTGTTCAGTGGTAGTCATGACAGGACTCCGTAGCCGCACGTCCCCGGGCGGACCGCCTGAGGACGCGCTTCCGTCGCTGATTCCGGGATCTGTTCACCGCGATGGGCGGCTCACATCATGTGGTCGTCGTGCATCGCAGGAGGCAGGACGTCGGCGGAATAGAGCACTGCGGGAACCTTGCCGTTGTTCTTCCACCAATGGGCGAGCTGGCCGAATTCGGCTGTCACGTCGCCAGCCGGATGTTCGATGCCGACCTTGCAGGTGCTGCGATATTCGGTGATCGAGCCTTCGACGATCAGAATGTTGGCGGGGCGGACATTGTGCTCATGCCACGGCACGACACCGCCCGGCTGAACGACGAGCTTGCGCAGGCGCAGCATATTGCCTTTCCACGCTTCGCCCTTGCTGCTGAGATCGATCGCCGAGAGAACCGTGTCGGTCACGCCGACCGGCTTGCTGGGGTGTTCCTGAATGTCGGTCGTGGCGGCCTGGCCGGCAGGGCAGTCCCCGGCGAAGGCCGGCGCAGCGGAAAATGCAGCGGCTGCGAACAGCAAGCCGATTGCCAACGCAAAGTTGAGTTTCTTGGTAGCCATCTAGTATTTCTCCTTTGTCGGTGCCCAAACGCGGGAGGCGGGGCATGGAATGGAGAGTGATGGGTGCGGCGAACAAAGAGAAATGCTGACTGGCTCTCAATTCGATACCCGAAAACTATGGTCGGACATCACGACGAACGAAAGGCGCACGACAGGTCCTGTCGTGCGGTGCTGGAATTTATTTGATTTGCTTCAGGCAGCGGTGCGGATCGTTTGAACGAGGGCGCTCTCAGGCCAGCCATGCGCCTTGACGCTGTTGACGAAGGCCGATGCCGCCGGTGAAAACCTGCGCCCCGCCACGACCACCAAAGACACTTCCCGCCAGACCTCGGGGTCGATGACCGGCCTGACCTGCAAGCCAGGGATCACCGCGCTGAACTCCGGGATGAAGCAGATCCCGAGGCCGCCTGAAACCATGTTCTGGATCCAGTCCTCGCGTTCGCTCGCATAGGAGATCCTGAGCTTCACGCCACGGTCGTTGCACAGGCCGGCGAGGTGATCGCGATACTCGCAGTTCAGTCGCCGCAGATAATTCTCGCCGTCGAGTTCGGAGATGGCGACATTGTCGTTGCGGGCCAACCGATGGCCGTTTGGAAAGGCCAGGACGAAGCGCTCGCGATAGAGCGGCGTGACATCGAACCGTTCCGGAAAACTGTTGCTGGACGCCATGATGGCGACGTCGATTTCTCCGGACTCGAGCAGTTGCGAAAGTGAGGTCGGCACACCTTCCACCAGCTGCAGCTGAATGCCCTGCTGGCGCCTGTTGAAATCGGCCAGCAGGCCGGTGAAGCGGCGCGGACCGATGGTGCACATGACGCCGACCTTGAGGTTGGCATTTTCCAGGCACAAGAATCTCGACGCCTCCTGTCGCACTCCGGTCAGTTCGTCGAGGATCTGTTGAAACCGGGGGCGCAGCAGCGCGCCCAGGTCGGTCAGGTGAGTGAGGTTTCGCTCGCGGCGGAACAGAAGGCCGCCGACCTCCTCTTCCAGCTGCTGAATGGCGCGCGACAACGCCGGCTGGGTGACGTTGCACTTTTCGCCGGCCCGCGTGAAATTTCGTGTCTCGCACACGGCGAGGAAATAGCGGATGTGATGAATGTCCATGCCGATTGTCCCCGTTGCGTATGGTCCTTTTTTGCTAAACCGAACCTTGCCGCAAACGACATCCTCGTTCCAATGCACCGCCGCTATGAAGTTCATAGCATATCGTCATGGGGTGGCGCAGGTTGGCGCCTTTGTAGCTTTGCTGGGACATAGGAGACGATGGCGAACAGCTTGAACGCCATCACGCTCGGGTCTGATCTGGAAGCGGCGTAACGTTCAGCTGTTGCCGTCGAGCAGATGCATCTTCACGCAGAATTCTGCATGAGGCTTGCTGGGCGCTGCGTCGTGGCATTCCTTCTTCATGGCGCTCTGCTTGTCCGTCGACATAGCGGCCCAGGCTGCTTTGAAGTCGGCATCCGATTTCACCATCTTCATCGCGGCGTCTGTGTAGAAGGCGGCCGACAGGTCGCTGAAGGCGTCAGCCGAAGTCGCTCCGGCAATAGGAGCGAGGGCAATCGCCCCAGGCACGCGATTCGTATTCTCATGACTTGCTCCTTGTGTGCTGAACGCTCTCCGGCGGCCGTCTCGATGCTGGTCCAGGGCAAAATCCCGGAATCTTCGCTTGCCGACTAAATGTTGCGACGCGCGCGTGATGGCAACCAATGCAATATGCCTATGGAGTTCATGCCACCTTGGCATTTCGCAAGTGGAAGGAGTTGCGGCAGTCTTCCATCAAACGCCCAGTCTGGCGTTTTGGGGATGGAGACTGAAACATGCATATCCAGATCGGAACCGAAACCGACCAAGCCGTCATTGCAAGACCTGCAGTGGATGACCGGGGGGTCGTGGACATTGTCCTGGAGAGCGACGCGCACGGCGCCTTCGTTTGGGGCGTCCTCGACCGCTTGCTTGACGACCCCAGCCTTTCCATCGGCAACATCACCGCGTCCGGCTTCGGTGCAATGGAGGCCGCCGTTTTGGCCTATGGCCTGGCCTTGGGCGGCCGGCGCGGCGCGCGGACGGCGCTCACCAACTTCTGGCGACGCGTCAGCCACGCATCGATTTTTGCCGCCGATGCCGCAAGCCCCCTGAGATCGATCTTGGAACAATCGATCGATATTGCGGTAATCCGCAACAAGGACCGCCCGCTGCAGTTGAGCATCCTGGCCTCCAATGCCCGCACTGATACGGTGAAGATTTTCGCCGGCGATCAGTTGTCGATCGACGCGATCCTGGCGGCCGCCACGATCCCGTTCCTCTTCCCGGCCGTCGAGATCGACGGCGACACCTATTGGAGCGACGGTGGCCTTTCGGCTTCGCCGGCCCTGCCGTTAGATACCGACCATCTGCTGGTGGTCACCGGCAGGCCGGCACTGTTCATGACGCCGTGCGCGGGTCGCCGCCTCGCCGCCAGCCATTGTGCGATGAAGCCCGCCGCAACCCACGTCATCTTCGACAGCCAATACCGCGCCGGCGCAGCACTGTTCACAAGGCCCTGGACCGACTGGGGTGAACTGACCGACATGCGTGACCGAGGACGCGAACGTGCCGGGGACTGGCTTTTGGCCGATCTTTCCGTGGCGGAGGACCACCCGGCCTTCGACCGCGGAACCTAATAGATCTAGGCGCCTCCCTCCCGCCTGGCCGCGCCTGTTTCGGCCGCTCCCGAATGCAGGTGCCAAGCCCTCCGGTGCCCCCGCCGGAGGGCTTTTTGCGTGCGGCCCCTCAACATAGTGGCCGCGTATCAAATCCATGCCGAGACAGCATTTCAGCTCAGCGGCCTGATCGGGGACACTGCTTGCAGACAGGCCGCAAGGCCAGTCTTTCCCTCGAAACGCAACCAGGAGACACGACTGTGATCAACACCAAGACCCTCATCGGATCGGCCCTCGCTGCCGCCACTTCGCTCGCCGCGACGGCGGCCTATAGCGGCCCCGCTGCCAAGCCCGGCTTCGCCTTTGAGAAATGCTACGGCGTCGTCAAGGCCGGCCAGAACGACTGTCAGACCGCGACGCATTCCTGCGCCGGCACGGCCACCGCCGACAACCAGCCGGATTCATGGCTCTACGTGCCCGCCGGCAGCTGCGCCAAGATTGCCGGCGGCAGCGACAAGCCGAAAGCCTGAACCATCCAGACTCCAAGCCAACCTCTTGAAAGGAGCAGACCGATGTCACGTGTGTTTCAAGCTCTCGCGATCCCCGCAACCGCGGGCATCGGTCTTCGTTCCCCTCATATCGGCGAGATGCTGACCCGAAGGCCTTCCGCAGGCTGGCTCGAGGTTCATGCCGAGAATTACATGGGAGACGGCGCCGGCGTCGAGGAGCTGGAACGACTGCGCCAGACCTATCCGCTGTCGGTGCACGGCGTCGGCCTGTCGCTGGGTAGCGCGCGAGGAGTGGACCCGGATCATCTCGAGCGGTTGCGCAAGGTGTGCGAGCGCTTCCAGCCCGATCTTGTTTCCGAGCACCTCGCCTGGAGCGTCGCCGACGGCGCCTATCTCAACGATCTGCTGCCGCTGCGCTATGATGAAGAGGCGCTGGCGATCGTGGCGCGCAATGTCGCGACCGTCCAGGATACGCTGAAGCGTCAGGTGCTGATCGAAAATCTGTCCGCCTATGTCGCCTTTGCCGACTCTTCGATGAACGAGGCTGAATTCCTGGCCGAACTCGTGGCGCGGACCGGTTGCGGTCTGCTGCTGGACATCAACAACGTCCAGGTCTCGGCACACAATTTGCAATATGACGCCAAAGCCTTCATCGATGCGCTGCCGGCTGAAGCGATCGGCGAAATCCATCTTGCCGGCCATGCGACCAATCAGGTCGGAGCCGACACAGTGCTCATCGACGATCACGGCTCGCGGGTCCCGCCGGTCGTCTGGTCTCTCTATCAGCACGCCATTAGCTGGCTCGGACCCCGCCCCACCCTGATCGAATGGGATACCGATGTCCCGGTTCTCGACGTGTTGCTTGGCGAAGCCATGTGGGCCGACATGCTCACCGCTTCGATCATGTTCAACCGCAAGCAGGCTGCGAGACACGCTGAAACAGCCAAACCCCGACCGATGTCCCTCACGCGCTTCGAAACCGGGGGGACCAGCATGCCAGTGCTGGCAGCATTCGCTGCCGCAAAAGCCGGAGCAACCATACCGGTAGCGTTGACGCCAATGGAAGGAGGATACGATGTTGCCGCTTGAAAACCTGCAGACCACCATGGCACGCTCGGTGCTTGCCATCGAACCAATGGTCTCCGCGAAAATGCTGACCGCCGGCAAGGCCGATCCATTGGCCCGCCTGCGCATCTACCAGAACAACACGCGCAGTTCGCTCACTGCGGTGTTGATGGCGGTCTTTCCCGTCACCGTGCGCCTGGTCGACGAACGCTTCTTCCGTTTCGTGGCGAGCGAATTCATCCGACGCCATCCGCCGAAGGATACGCGGCTGTCGCGCTACGGCGTCGGCTTCCCGCGCTTCCTGAAGACGATCGACACGCTGTCCGACATGCCGATCGTCGCCGAAACGGCGCGGCTCGAATGGGCCATCGCCGAGGCACTCGATACGGCTTCGCTGCCAGCCCGCAGCCTTGCGGACTATGACAAAATCGACCTGGGACCTTCACCCGATATCCTGCTGCAGCCATCGCTCAGGCTGATCGTTTCACACTGGTCGATTCTGTCGGTGTGGACGGCGCACCAGCAGGGCACAACAGTCGATCGGCATTGCACCTGGGCGAGACGTCCCGAACGCGTGGCGTTGTGGCGGACCGGGAATAGCGTCCGCCTAATTCTCCTCGACCGAGCAGACTTCGCCTTCCGGCATTCTCTCAAGCACGGCCTCGGCCTCGAACATGGTGCAAGCCGCGCGCTTGCGCTCGAACCGAACTTCGAACTCGTGTCCGCGCTCGTTCGTCTGTTCGCTGACGGGCTTGTCACAAACGTGCGCATCACCGTGCATTCCCTCTCAAACTGATGGAGACAGTCATGACCGCAATTTCAGATCATCCCTCGACCAGCCCGAGCGGCTTGGTCGGCCTCTGCCGGCGCATCATCAAGCTGCCCGAACGCATTCCATTTTCGCTGATCCAGCTTGCGGCCCGTGTCGCGGTCGGACATGTCTTCTGGCAATCCGCGCAATCGAAACTGGCATCCTGGCCGGTCACGCTGCAACTGTTTGCCAATGAATACAATCTGCCGTTCATCGATCCGTCGATCGCGGCGCCGCTCGCGACGGCCGCAGAACTCACGGGCTCGGTGTTGATTTTCCTCGGGCTGTTTTCGCGCCTTGCAGCGCTGATGCTGCTCGGCGTCGTGTCTGTCATCCAGATCTTCGTTTATCCGGAAAACTGGGCAGAGCACCTGCTGTGGGCGTCGCTGCTGCTGCTTGTGCTGACGCGCGGGGCTGGCGTCTTCTCGCTTGACCATATCGCCGAGCGGACCTTTTCGGCATCGAGAAAATGAACATTTCGATCGAGTGGGAACAGCACGGTGCGCATCTTCATCGTTCACGCCCACCCCGAGCCCAAGAGCTTCAATGGCGCCCTGACCAGCGCGGCGCAGGGGGCGTTGTCTGCGGCGGGACACGAGGTCGTTGTTTCCGATCTCTACGCCATGGGCTTCAATCCAGTATCAGATCGCCGCAACTTCACGAGCGTGCGCGACGCGACCTACTACCGCCAGCAGGCTGAGGAGGCGAATGCGGTTGCCTTTGACGGATTTGCTGCAGACATCCAGGCGGAGATGGACAAGCTTTTCTGGTGCGACGCACTGATCCTGCAGTTTCCGCTCTGGTGGTTCGGACTGCCGGCAATCCTGAAGGGCTGGGTTGACCGAGTGTTCGCGTCAGGCGGCCGCATCTATGGCGGCGGCAAATGGTATGATCGCGGCGTCTTTGCAGGAAAGCGCGCGATGTGTTCCGTCACAATCGGCGGACCCTCGCCGATCTATTCCGCCCGCGGACTAAACGGGCCAATCACTGAGATCCTGTTCCCAATCAACCACGGGATACTCTATTTTGTCGGCTTCACGGTGATCGAACCATTCCTCGTGCATGCACCAGTGCGCATCAGCGGTAGCCAACGTCAGGAGCACCTCGTTCGTTACCGCGAACGCGTCCTCTGCCTCGCGTATGCCCCTACCATCGCGTATCCGAAGCTCGCGGACTTCGACGACGCCCATGTCTTGAAATCGGCGTGAGAGAAGCACTGTTCAGCTTACTGGTCCGGACGCCACACGCCGACCGCGGTTCCTGAGCTAGCAGGTTTGCTCTGATGCACCGGCGATTTGAGGTCCTGCTCTCGCTGAGAATTTTCAGGCAGCGGTCACGTTGCTGTGAAGCTGTAACAGTCGGTCGCCACGGGGCGAACAATGGACTGCTACGGCGAGGCCATCCTGGTGACGGGAGCAGGCTTGTCGCCCGTGGCGAGTGTTTGGGATCGAGCTGGAGGAGAAAGCCGATGCTGGAGCGCAACAAGGACAATCAGCCCAATCAGGAAAAACTGGAAGCGCTGCTGGGAAAGATGGTCGGCGATCTCGGCGCCATCACCACAGGAGCGGCGGTACTGCTGGGAGACAGGCTTGGCCTGTTCTCGGCCATGAGCGAGGGCGGCACGATGACAGCCGGCCAGCTCGCCAAAAGGACCGGCACGCAGGAACGGCTGGTCCGCGAATGGCTCTCGGCGCAGGCGGCAGCCGGCTATGTCGAATATGACGAAGCCGGCGACAGCTTCTACCTCAGCCCCGAGCAGGAGCAGGTCTTCGTCAACGAGGACAGCCCGGCCTTCATGGCCGGCGCGTTCGAGGTGGTCTCGACGCTGTGGCTGGATGAGGAGAAGGTCAGGCAGGCCTTCCGCTCCGGCAAGGGGCTCGGCTGGCACGATCACAGCGCTTGCCTGTTCCGCGGCACCGAACGTTTCTTCCGGCCGGGCTACAACGCCAATCTGATCGGCTCCTGGCTGCCGGCGCTCGACGGTGTCGTCGAGAAGCTGGAGCGCGGCATTGACGTCGCCGATGTCGGATGCGGCCACGGCGCCTCGACCGTGCTGATGGCCAAGGCCTTCCCGAACTCGCGCTTCACCGGCTTCGACTATCACGCCCCGTCGATCGAGCGCGCCCGGGCCGCGGCGAAGGAGGCCGGTGTTGCCGGCAACACCAGCTTCGAGGTGGCGCCGGCCAAGGATTTCCCCGGCACCTATGATCTTGTCGCCTTCTTCGACTGCCTGCACGACATGGGCGATCCGGAAGGCGCGGCCAAACATGTGCACAAGGCACTGAAGCCGGACGGCACCTGGATGATCGTCGAGCCCTTCGCCAACGACCAGCTTTCGGCGAACCTCAATCCGGTCGGCCGCATCTACTACGCCGCCTCGACCTTCATCTGCACGCCTGCCTCGCTGTCGCAGGAGGTTGGGCTGGGGCTCGGCGCACAGGCCGGCGAGGCAAGGCTGCGCAAGGTCGTATCCGGCGGCGGGTTCAAGCGGTTCCGCCGCGCCACCGAGACACCGTTCAATATGGTCCTCGAGGCACGCCGTTAAGGTGATGCGCACAAGAAGGCGACCCTCGACGTCAAGGGCTTTTGCAAGGGCGCACTCGTCAAGACCGGAGACCGGACCTTCTGCGTCGTCGGTGAATGGAACGACATGGACAGCTAGCGGCGGCACGACCGCAGATGATCGGTTTGCTGGATACGATGCGCGGCATGCTGGAGGATCTCGGCGGTGACCTCGGCGTGACCGATCCCGTCTCGGGAACCGTCGTTGCCGACATCGGGTGAAGCGGCGGAGTCAAAAACCGAACGCTGCCGCAACCGAACGTCCGGCAATGCGTCTCGATCTCGGCACACGTAATGTCTACTTTAAGTTAGCGCGCAAGTCGGCCGTCGCAACCGGCCTGAGGCGCGAAGCAGACCCGCCTTTGCGCACGCCGTTCTACGCTGTAGCCTCTCCCTTTTTGAAAACTCTTTACTTCATAGGGCATATGGGCGCAGATCGGACTTGCCAGATCGGAGATGGAGAATGCCAGTTCAGCTGAAGTGAGATACGGACACGAAAACAATTTTCGGCAGCGAAAGTCGCCACCGAAACTACGCTAACGCCGCCGTTTGTATCCCCTACTCCCACTCAATTGTTTTTGACCCAGCTAGGTCATTGATCTAGCTGGGCTTTTTCTTTTTTGCCGCGCCGAAAACCGACGCATGGTCCGTCAAAAAGTCACGCTTTTGATTTTAAAGGGAAATTCGCCGCCAAAAATATTTTGAGGTTTCAGCATCAATCGGAGTCAATCGCGCTTTTCGGTCGACTTCAGGTGCCGATATGTCCTCGCCGCCAGAAACTGAAAAGTACCGTCACGCCTTTGTTGGAGAATCCGTCGATTGCCTCACTTGGCCGCCGACAACACAACATTACAGACAATGCCCTCGAGGGATTTTAGGCTTCACGCTTTCCTCATGATGCAATTTGCAATGGGGAAATTCAAGTCCGCAAGTCTACAAGAGAGCGATGTCATGAGGGGGCACTCGGCCACCACTCGTCCGGTCACGGTGGACCGGATCGGGCGGGCACTTGACCGTGTTGCAGAGATCATCGTTGCGCGCGGTGACCAAGGCGAGGCATGGCTTCCGCTCTATGATTACCTGGAACGGGCGATGCGGGATCTTCAGGCGAAGGAGGAACGCCTCGCCGAAGTGCGCGAGCGTGTCAAACGATTGCGGGCTAAAGCACGCACTTCATAGGTTCTTCTCACCACATCGCCACGATCCCGCGGATCGTCTATGTTCACCAACGCAATAGACATGAAGACCTTCTAGTGATTCATGTTGGCTGGGATCGATCCGCCCTATAAGCTATTGTTTTAATTACCTTTTTTTCGCTCAAAAACCAAATTTGTATCACAATAGGTATCGCAATATGTAGCACATTCTCGGCGAACTAATAGACCGCAGACGAGAGTCGAAGCCAGGACACCATCCTCGCACGATATCGACACCTCGGCGTCCTGCCACCATTCCCCTGCTGGGCTGAACGCACTTCACCCTATACGAAATTGGTGGGTCCGGGAGGATGTATTTAGATCGTTGATTTTATTGAGTTTTTCGTGGGATAAGAATCAGAAGTCTTCCCGTATCGTTCCGTAAGTTCCGCCAGGGTCTCGAATGATCCCGCCTTCCGAAGCGGCTATTTGTCGGACCGCGCGGTCCCGTAGCTCAGTCAAATACTACGACAGGCCCCTAATCTGTATGCCACAGTTTCGATTCCTGCCCGGATCAGCACCGACAGCTCTGCCTCACCTGTCTATTCCAATAGCCTCATCGCCCACGCCTTCGATGCCATGATGGCGAGCGCCTTCGAGTGTTGAGCCTTCGGTCGAAGTCAGAACCCCGCGTCCGCAGTACTCCATACAGTCGGACGACTTATAGGAATCATCCGGCAGGACTGCGACGCTGACAGCCAGACTGTCATCCGGAGGCAGACGATCTCGCTCGCCGCAAAAGGGCTACCGTTCTCAATGGGCATGGAGGCAATCGACGGCAACCGAGCGTAGTCAAAGCACAGATAATCTGCGCTGATATCCCCACGTTCTACGTTTTTATTTCGTAGTTTGACACTACAAAATAAAATCAGACGCATTAATACCCAAATTATTTCCCACTAATACAAACAGTAGATCTGCTGTGGTATCTCCGTTTGCATCGGCCTGGACGACCGTGTTGCCTCCAGACTCAAACCACGTTAGTGCGTGGGCGATAATACTATTGTTTTGACCTCCGAACGCAAAAGCTTGATTGCCTCCCGCAGAGCTGTTGGCGTCAATTGCCGACACATCGATGCTGTCGGCCCCATGCTGGAAGTCGTTTAGTGTATCCCAGCTCGATGGATTGCTATCTGCAACTGCGTTGAAGACAAAACGGTCGTTTCCAATACCTCCGATGAGGATGTCTGCGCCTGCTCCGCCGTTGACCGCATCGTTTCCTGCAAGGCCGGATATGATGTTGTTAGAACCGTTGCCGGTCAGCGTGTCACCAAAGCCCGAGCCGATCAGGTTCTCGAAGGCCGAGAGCGTGTCGCTGCCGGCGCCAATGGTATTCTGGGCGACCGTTGTCGCAAGGCTCGCCGTGATGGCCGCGGTCGCGTGCTCGTAGCTCAGCGTATCGATGCCAGCGCCGCCGTTCAGAACGTTGTTGCCGCCATCGCCCTCGAGGGTGTCGCTCTGTGCAGAGCCCACAAGCCCCTCGATGCCGGAGAAGGTGTCGCCCTCGGCATCGCCGCCTTGAGCCAGACCGGTCATCAGGCTGACGTTCACACCAGCCGCCGACGCCGCATAGCTGGCCGTGTCGGTACCGGCGTCACCGATGAGCGTGTCGGCGCCCCCCAGTCCCACCAGGGTGTTGTTGCCGGTGTTGCCGGTGATCACGTTGGCGAGCGCGTTGCCGGTGCCGGCCACATTGGCCGTCCCCGTCAGCGTCAGGTTCTCGACGCTTCCAATGACGTGCACAGCATCGGAGAGGTTGAAAGCAATCGATGAGCGAACCAGATCGATCCCGTCACCGCCGGTCTCGTCGACTATGTCTCCAGTGTTGTCGACAACGTAAATATCGCTGCCCGCGCCGCCGAGCATGCGGTCAGCGCCGGCGCCGCCATTGAGGAAGTCGTCGCCGCCAAGCCCATTGAGAATATCGTTCCCGCCAAGTCCCGAGATCGTGTCGGACTCTGGTGTCCCGGTGTGGGTCTGGCCCGCGTTGGTACCCGTTATCGTCTGTCCCGCAACATCTGTGATAGTTATTGAAAGCGACTGACTGTCGACAAGATTGCCATCGGAAACCGCGATCGTCACGTCGTAGACGTTGTCGCCGCCAGCATCTCCGGGAGCCTCAAAGTCAGGTGCCGTCTGGAAAGTCAACGCACCATTGCCGGAATCAATCTGGAACCGGGCGGCATCGGGGCCGCCGATGATCGAATAGGTGAGCGTGGCTCCCGCATCCGGATCGGTCGCGGTGACGCTGGTCACCGCCGTGGTATTCTCCGCGATCGAGATCTGAGCGGTATCACCTCCGCCATTCGAGGTGATGACCGGAGCGGTATTTTGCGTGATCACCAGTTGGGCATAAACAGGATCGGCCGTAGGTGTCACGGTCAATACGCCATTGATTTGGCCGGAGAGCACGACGGTACTGTCGAAAGTCCCGTCCCCGTTTCCATCGATGTCGATGAAGGTATCCGTTGCTGTCGTGCGAAGACGATAGTCGCTCGGCGAGGCGGATCCGAAGGCGACCATGATTTTCTCACCGTATTCGTAGTCCGTTATCCGATCTCCATTCCAATCGGTGACACTTCCGGCAAATGTATCGACGCCGGCGCCGCCGGTAAGGGTGTCAACGTCATATTGCCCAGCGAGTTGGTCATCACCATCACCGCCGATTAGTATGTCATTGCCGAAGTTGCCCTGAATCTCGTCTGCCTGGGATGATCCAATGAGCGTGTCTGCCGATGACGACCCACCCATGAAGATCGAGTCGTTGGAACTCCAGTTCGAAAAGGTCCATGCTCCGATATCGAGAGTTCCCGGTGCATCCATCAAAATGTCGATCGCGTTGGCTCCGCCATTGCCCCCGACGGACGCATTCTGAGACAATCCCGATCCGATCTGCGTCGAGGAAAAAGTGACGGTCGCAGGAATGGCTGCTCCGCCGAAGCTCAATGATTCAATCGACCCGAGGGTGGCCAGGCGGAAGTCGTTGTTGCCGAAGATGAGCAGATCATCCGCGCCGCCCCCGCCGTCAATCGATTCACCGCTTGCAACATCCCCGGTATTGAAGCTGAACCGGTCGTTGCCTGCCCCACCCTGCATGATGTCGGCGCCAAGGCTGCCGAAAATAACATCATTAACCGCGGAGCCAATCAAAACGTCGTTGGCGTTGGAGCCTATCAGCTCGATATTGTCATTCGGGCCCCAGTTCTGGAATACAGCGGTACTAAGGTCAGCCGTTCCTCCCGAAAGGGAGGTGACGCGCACGGATACCTGGTCGAAAAATGAGCTGCCCACGAAGGTATTTATCTGACTCGCTCCGACATTGTCGCTGCTGAGCCATACCGTTGCGGCAGAAATGGTATCGAACGTCAGGCGCTCTATGCCTGTGATGCTTGTCCGGTAGAGGTCGCTGTTGTTCCCTTCGACCGAGATGGTGTCGAATCCTGCTCCACCGTCGATCGTGTCACCCAAAGCACTGTCAAGGATGCCGTAATGGATGATATCATTTCCTTCGCCGCCATCGAGGACATCTGATCCTGACCCGCCGCGCAAGTTGTCGTCGCCACCCCCGCCTGAGATCGTGTCGTTTCCGCCGAGTCCAAGAATAGTTTCGTCTTCGCTGGTCCCAACAAGCACGTTGTCAAATTCGTCACCGATGATCGTATTCGGTGCATCGATCACCGTAATTGCGACCCCCTGGCCCGTGCTCAGCGTGCCGTCGGAGGCGGTGACGGTGATGTCGTAGACGTTGTTGGCATCTTGATCGAGCGGGGTCTCGAAGTCGGGCGCCACCTTGAAGGTGATCTCACCGGTGGAGGCGTTGATGTCAAACAGCGCAGCGTCCGTGCCGTCCAGCGAATAGGTCAGCGCACCGAGATTGTCGGCATCGTTGGCGTTCGCGTCATAGGCCACGCCCGTGCCGTTCTCCGCAAAGCTGGCGGTCGTGCCCGAACTGAACACCGGAGCATTGTCATTGACGTTGGTCACCGTGACCGTAATGGTCTGGGTGTCCAGGCCGCCATGGCCATCTCCAGCCTGCACGACGACCTGATAGAACTGATCGAAGATCCCGCCGTTGAGATTCGGGTTCTCAAAATCTGGCGCCGTCACGAATGACAATGCGCCCGACTGACCGTCAATCGAAAACAGGTTGGCGTCAAACCCTCCGACGATGGAGTGGGTAAGCGTATCACCAGCATCCGGATCTGTTGCTGTGACAGTGGTCACCGCGGTCGTGTTCTCGGCAACGTTGATTGATGCATCGTCTCCGCCGCCGTTAGAGACAATCGAAGGAGGATGATTTGTAGCAACAGGCGAGATTTCAATCAAAACACTGTCAGTCAAAGCTCCGCCAGAACCAGTGCTTCCTCCATCGCTAAACGTGATGGTAGCCGTACGCGGCGCATCTGTAATGATTTGATAGAAGTTATACAGAACGAGCGACTTTAGCAGTCCGTCAACTGCAGCTGCCGTCGCATTGCTGTTAAGGGTAAAGTACATATTTGTGGTGCCAAGTCCGGACACTGTTCCGACGTCGACGCCATCGACTGTAAAATGCAGAATGCCGTTGACGTACCCAACTTGCACGTTGCCCGTAGGCAGGTTGTTCATGATGCTGAAGCGGTCGCCCGGATCTCCACCGGACAGCGAGACGGCAATCTCCCCGCCAACGAAATTGGCCGGACTGTCCGGGTCGGTGATGTGCGCTGTCGGAAGCAAACCAACTGCGCCTCCGGTATAGGTAACCGGAGTCGGCGTGTTCGGCGTTAGATCCGGCGCGTCATTGACCGGGGTGATGTCGAGGCTGGCGGAGCCGGCGACACTGCCGCCGTTGCCGTCGCTGACCGTGTAGGAGAAGGACACATCCGTGTCGTCATTGGCGGCCGGCGTGTAGTTCCAGGTGCCGTCGCCATTGTCGATCAACGAGCCGGTGCCGGAAACGATGGCCAGGCTGGTGGCCGCGAGGCTGTCACCCTCGGCATCGGCGGCGTTTGCCAACAGCTCGCTCTGAGTGATGAGCCGAGCACTGGAATCCTCCGCAACCCCTACCAAGGTCACCGTCGTGGTGGTTGGCGCATCGTTGCTGCCAGTGATGGCGATGTCGATCTGGGAAGTGTCGGTCCCACCTTTGACATCGATGACCCGATAGGCGAATGAATCGGTCACCACCGCTCCGCCCGCGAGGGCTTGGGTGTCTTGGTCGCTGTCGTCGAGCGAATAAACGTAGCTGCCATCTACACCTATCAGCAGTGTGCCGTAGGTTCCGATGAGGGTGGTTGGGCCAGAAACGGACGTGAACGCAGCGCCTGAGGCTTCAGGTCCTGCGCGCGCGCCACTGACGGCCAACGTGTCGCCTAAACTCACGTCGGCATCTGTGTCGTTACCGAGGACGTTTCCTGAGGCTGTAGCATCGCCCGTCGTGCTGTTGGCCACACCTCCCGCTTCGACCACGCTGTCTGAAGAATTGTCGTCATTCACGCCAGCGGGTGCGTCGTTGATAATCTCAGCCGCCAAGAAGGTGCCGTTTGAGAAAGCGAAGTTCTCGATGTTCGACACGGTGTCAGTGCCATCCGCACCCACGTTATCAGTGATCGTGTAAACACCAGACGAAACGCTGATCGTGTAGTTCCTCCAGGGGCCCGCATACACAACCGTGTCGTCACCCCCGCCACCATCGATTGCGTCATTGCCGGCCGAACCAGAGAGGACGTTGGCCAGTGCGTCACCGGTAAGCGAGTCGTTGCCGCCACCTCCCGTCACACCCTCAAAATTGCGAATTGTGTCCTCCGACACGCCGCCCACGATCGCGACGGCGTCCAAGGAGCCGTTCAGTGTTATGACTACGGCGTCAACCCGATCGCTGTAGCTGACAACATTGTTGCCACCTCCGCCGTCCAGAACGTCGACCCCGCGGCCACCATTGATGACGTCGTCGAAAGCCGTGCCGACGATTGTGTTCGCTCCGGCATTGCCCGTCAGGCTGAGGCCATATGTGAGGCTGCTCGCGTCAAGATTGAGCGCAGTTGTCCCAGTGGTGCTGCCAATCACGTCAGAAATGACAACTTCCTCGATGGAGGCGACCCCCGCACGTAGCGTAAGCGTATCGTTGGCTATGGTGCTGGCGAAACGGATCGTGTCAAAGCCCACGCCGCCGTCAATTGTCTCCCCCAGCGCATAATGTGTAGCGCGCTCGATGACGACGATGTCATTGCCGTTGCCGCCATAAATGGCGTCGACGCCCTGGTCTCCGAAGATCTGGTCGTTGCCGTCATTGCCATATATCGTGTCGTTGTCGCCGCCGCCGTGGAGTTCGTCGTCGCCGGCGTCGCCGTAGAGGGCGTCATTGCCAAGCTCACCAAACAGCTTATTGACCGCAGTGTCGCCAGTTAGGTTGGCAAGGCCGCCAATGAGCGTGTCGCCGTCGTCGCCGCCGTGCAGCGTATCGGCGCCGAGTCCACCGATAAGCATGTCCCTGCCTTCGTCGCCGTTCAGGGTGTCGTCGCCGGCTTGGCCGTCGAGTTGGTCGTTGCCGAGTCCCCCATTCAACGTGTCGTCGCCGTCACCGCCGTAGATGACGTCATTGCCGTCGAGGCCGTTCACCGTGTCGTCGCCACCGACCGCGTAGATGATATCGTCATTTGGGGTGCCCGGGATGACTTCATCGATGTTGCGACCAACCAGCGCAATGAAATTGTCGGGCAGGAAATCGGCTTCTGATAGGTCGGTTGACGTGCCGGTGAGTTCAACGAAGAGATCATCGGCATCGAGTACGAAGTTGTTGTTGATGTCGCCGATGAGAATCGTGTCGGCACCGACATGCGTCCACCAGATCTGGGTAAATCCGTCACCGATATCGGCTCCTCCGAGCGCTGTGCCTATCGAGAGGGTGTCGACAGCGGGATCGAAATTAGCGAGCGCGATCTCGCCACGAAACA